>JBEULC010000015.1:0-2816 GCA_045504435.1 Candidatus Hepatincolaceae symbiont of Richtersius coronifer | reverse complement strand
CTTTAATAATTCTAAAGGTTTTACCATTTAACTTAGAAAAATCTAAAGCCACATCAATAATAAATATAGAATTTGCTGCATCTAATTTTAAATTATCAAAGTTTTTATAAATATAAGATGATTGATAACTACTGCCTGCGGGCGCTCCTTTACCATCATTAATATTAATAATTGAATCTGTGGTTACTTCAGTGGAAGAGCCCCAACTGATAATTGGCCTAACAAAGGTTCCACTTTTATGTGTAACCACTTGTCGTGTCATACTATTTTTATTTGTAGAAGCATCTATTTGGTAATTGTTTAGATTTCTATCAGTAAACTGTCTACCACCTAAATCTATTGTAGAGTAAATACCTACAGCTACAGTAACATCTATATCGTCTTTTAAACCATAGTAATAACCATGTACTTTACCTTGTTCGTTATTATAATCTTCTACAAGTAAATTTTGTACATTAACTAAAGTAAATCCTTTTATAACATTATTAATATTAACGTTATAGGCTGTGTTTCCTGCTGAACTTAGAACTGATTTTCCTGCGGTATCTATGGTTAAAGTCCAAAGGTCATTAGCTGTTTGAAACTTGGCTTCATAATTCCCTGCCGTCCATATTCTATCTATAAAGGTATTAGAACCTCCACCTCCATCAAAAGAAGTTATTTTAGTTAAAGATCTATTAGCATTGCCATATAAAGGATTATAATCAGATATAGCAGTTGAAACACCTAAGGGGCTAATATCACTATAATAAGTCCTCCCACTATAAAATGTTCCTAGATCAAAGCTATCATTTCCCTGGGTGCCTATTATTTTATCTACTCCAGAAAATTTATATAATAAGCTCATATTTTTATGTTGAGAATAATTATCTATCATATCCCTCTCAGAGTAGCGAGAAAAGCCTATGCCAACGGCAGCAACTTTTGCTGCTTGAGCTGAACTTTGAAACAGGTAGTGAAAAGTATTAGCCATATCATGGGTAGCTAAATCTCTTCCAGAACTATCTGTAAGGGGGATAGTATTTACATCTTGCAAAAGCATGGATTTATATAAAGGATTTTCCCACATAGTAAAAGTAAAATTATAATCTCCTGAAGGGATATTACTAAAATCTATAATTTGTGCAGTAGGTGTACCACTATATGATCCATTATCAGTATGTCCTACCTTGGAGCTATCAAAGGAATTACTTTCCCTAATAGGCCCATTATTATTCTCAAAAGGTCGGCTATTTTTTAAATTATTAAAATCCATTACAACTTTATTAGATAAATAAAGCTGGCTACCACCGATTTTTACTGTATTTTCTCTGGTATTACTGGCAAAAGCAAAAACATCTACCCCTTCATACTTATGTGTAACTGTAGCTGAGGTTCCCTTATAAACTAGGCTAGAGCTACCTTTATTATCGGTAAAAAATTTACTAGTGGCATTATCCCAGTTATCCTGATAAACTGGTAAAGTTTCTACTACATAACTATCTTGCCTATTATTAGCTTGGCTCTTAATGATAGAGGGGGTTGTATTAACTATCCTTACAGAAAAATCTGCTGAGGCATAATTAGATAGAAGCACTACCCCTTGTGGCAAAATTATCTCATCTATACTGCTATCAATTGATAAAATACCCTTTATACTACCTTCGGTGAGATTAGGTCCTGGGCGCGTAGTGTAAGAATAAAAATCTCTACTATCTGCGTTAGCTAAAATAAATCGTTGGGTGGTACCACTTTGTACACCCATTAATACCAAATCATATTTTTGTGCTGCAAGCCCTTCAGCTTTTCCCGCATTAAATAAAGTAATAAAATCTAATGTAGGTGCAGCTGTACCACTAGACCAGCCACTAAGATCTACTTTGTTACGTACAGTAGCATAATAACTACCATTATCTTCAATAAAAGCTAATCCTGAAGCCCATTTAGAGGCATCATTAAAAAAGCTTTTTACTGAATTTGCTTTAGTAACCTCATCAGTTCTTGCTGCAATCATAGCCCTACTGTCGCTAGTACTAGATAATATAGTGCTATCACTAGCTGTATTTACCCTATATCCGGCAAAACTATTGCTTAAACTATTAATTTGCACCGCAGATAAAGGACTAAAAACGATTGCAGAGTCCTTAGCTCCTAAAAATGTGATTTGACGGAAGGAGTTAGCGATTAAGCCTTGCACCCCTCCCGTTATATTATAACTTCCGGTAAAGTTAAAGAGATTAGAGGTAAGGTTATTGGTAGCATCCATATTAAAACTTATTAATCCATTAAAACTTATTAATCTATTAAAAGTAGCACTAAATTGAAGATTATTATTATAAATGTTACTAGTTGCCGCGGTAGCAGGAGTTAAAGGAACAGCTGCCAATGTAGGTGCAAGAATCTTATTATAGCCACTATCAGCAAATACTCCAATAGCAAAACTACTTGTGCTATCGGTAGTATTTAGGCGAAGTGTGCTAAAATCTATTATCTCAAAGCCTTCTAAGACCCCCCTCTGCGCTATCGCAGCCCCACCAGAAGTAGGAGAATGGCTAAGTTGGAAGTCAGAGCCCACATTATAGAAGTCAACCCTAGTAGCATTAGCTGTATTTAATGCATATTGCCAGTTTAAAGTATCTATACCTCCACCTGCGTAAATATACAGATTCTGCATGAAAAATCCTAAATTAACCGTATCTGCAATGTCAGATAAGTAAAATTTGTTCATTCCATTAAAAGTACTAACCGCTGTAGGTTTATTGGCATTAAAAGCTAAAGCAAGCTGGATCTTCCCTCCTCCTGCATCAGTAAAATTAAAATCACCTTTATTAGCTGTA
>JBEULC010000014.1:0-17949 GCA_045504435.1 Candidatus Hepatincolaceae symbiont of Richtersius coronifer | reverse complement strand
ATGAAATTTTTATAGTTAGTTATAAATCTCCTTATACTTCCACTACTATTAATATTGAAGGTAAAGCTTATTTGGAGGAAAACCTTCCAGGATTTTTGGAAAGAAATAGCAATAGAGGTGGCTACACCTGGAAACTAAGATAAAGAAAAATTAGGAGAAATAAAATGAATATTTTAAGTAAAGAGCAATTTAAAAAGATTGCTGAAGAAACTAAAGATCTCCCTGCAGGAGCTTTCGTAAAAAGAGTAATTGAGGTAACAGGGATTGACCCTAAGCTACTAAAGGGAAATGAAAATGGAGAAATTACTAAGAAATATAGAGTAAATCTTTCTTGCGATATGGAAAGCACACAGCATATAACTATAACCCATCCTATAGAGGCTACTGAAAAGGAAATTAAAGCTATTTTAGAAGGAGCTATTGATGAAGAAGCAATAGATTGGGAACCTAAATACCATGATTTTAATATAGAAGATTTTGAAGAAATAATGGGAAAAGAGATTAAATAAATTCCTAAAATATATAAGATTTAATTAGGAGAAAAAATATGATTAACAGATTAGGGAAGCTGATTAAAAGAATGTTTTTTAGAGAAAAGGCAAGTTTATATACCCCTAAAACTCCAAAATAATAAACATAGAACAAGGCAGAAAGTTACTAAAATGAAAATGATAACGCAATTAAGCATTTACATAATTTATCTAATAATCGCAATAATTAGTACTTTAGTTAGTTATAAAGTGAGTATTATCATGGCTTTTGTGGTATTGGCTATAGAATATATAAGATTATTAGCCATATATAACAGGATTTACTCAGTTATTGCTATTGTGTTTATTATGAATGTAGGGTTGATTAGCTATAGTAGCTATCAATCCTACAATTTAACAAGTTTAAAAAATAATCAAATTATAGAAAAGAATAATATAATGGCTGATTATTTAAAAACTAATTCTTTGAAGGCTACAACTTTTCAAAATATTAAGGCAGATATTCAAGATATTCAAGAAATAACAGTGGATTATTGGTTAATAATAGGGATTTATTTATTCTTAGAATTAGCTTTACTAATGCTGATTATAGGGATTAATCGTCAGCAAAAATTATTTAAGGAATTAATTATGAGACAAGCTATGATGGCAAAAATTCATATATTAAAAAATAATATGATTTTAGATGAAGATACTTATAGGGATATTTTAGTAAGAATAACTAATAAGGAAAGTTGCAGATTGTTAAACATACAGGAGTTGCAAGCGGTTATTGAAGAGTTTAATAAATTATCTAATGCAACCTATAGCTCTAAGGGAATTAATAGCAACTTTAAGTATGTTAAAACTGATTGTCCTAAAATGAGAAAGATATTTAAGTTGTGGATTAGTTTGGAACAAGCAGGAAAACTAAGGAATAGTAGCAATTTGGGGTTAAATAATTTTCTCAGACATAGATTTAGAACTGATTATGAAACCTTAAATAATACTTTTCCTTGGAATAATAGTATAAAAGATAAAATCATTGAAGCGTTAAAGGAGTGGGTAAGCAGGGAAGAGAATAAAACCTTAATAAAAGAAAAAGCTAATTAATCTGATAATCAATTAGCTTCCTTGTTTTTTATAGTAACAATGTTATTCAAGAATATTATACTATAAAGGCAAAGAAATATCAAGTGTCTATTAATAATTTTGGCAATTATGTTAAAGATAATCTATTTAGTAATAGTCTTTTTTACTCCCAATTAATTGAAGACCTAGGAGATGAAGCTATCGCTTGGCGTTTAGCTGCGGAATTTGGCGGCCAGAAAATCTATATTCCTAAACAAATCAAAGAAAATCACTTTTTATATAAGTTTGGTAAATCATTTAGAGAATGGGTTTGCCATAATTATCAGTGTGAAAGTATTGTTATTCCTTGTGGTCCGACCAATGACATAAATCGTAAATCGCTACAGATAAAATCATTGTCTTTAAGAGGATATAGTAATAATCAAATTGTAAGAAATATTGGTTGTCATTATACGGCAGTAAGCCGTGTAAAAGCTAAAATTTCAAAAGATATCCAACTTCAATTAGAACTGAAGTGAATATTATTGCGGGTTTAGTTAATAATTTTAATAAAAAACTCAAAAATAATCTAAAAAGTTATAAAGTCGGGTAGAACCTGCGTACATGTAAAAATTTTTCAAAACACGTTAAGGTTACTAATATAAGGAAAGGTAGTTTAATTAGTAAAAACAACGATAAAGACTTTATTGGCAGATGTGTGGTGCAATGCCTCCCCTTTTCATCAATAATTTAGTAGATTACTCAAATACAAATATCGCAAAAAGGTTTAAAATTAATCAAAAAATTTGAATATCTAGATAGGGCGCAGGCGTTAGAAGAAGGCATCTTATTAGATAGAATAACACAATCTGAGATTTATCTTAATAACCTTTCTCAATAATTTAAGGTTTGCTTAAATCAAAATCAATTTGATGCTTTGATCTCATTTTTATTCACTCAAGAAACCTTTTCAAAAGCAATGCTTGAGCGCTTTAAAGGTAAAGCAATTAACGAAATTGGGGAATGCATCCTTTTCTATAATAGAAAAGATGGCGCAGTTTGCCCAACTTTAATTGCACAGCGCAATGCTGAAGAAGCCTTATTTTTTCAAAGTAAGTATTAATCTGAAAAACCCTTCCTAAATTCTCAACATAATAATATATAAGGAAAAACCTATGTTTGGTATTGGCCAACTATTAAAATTGGGTAGCAAAGTAGCAGATAAATTTGCTTTAGATAATGACAGAATTAATGGCACCATTAAAATATTAGATACAACTAAAGATTTAGATATGGAGCATGCCAAAAATACCATTGCACGTAATAATTTTAATTATAAAAACCCTAGAAGCTGGCTTGAAGGTGGAATAGTCGCAGGGTTTTTATTATCTGCAGTAGTGTTTCCCATAATAAATAGTGTTTTAGGCACAAGTTTTAAAGGCATGGGTGGAGAGATTAACGACCTTATGTACACAATGTTAGGTTTGGGGGGCTATAGATTAGCAGAAAAGGTTTTACCTGATAAAAAGTAAAAAGATAGGATAATGGTATGGATATATCAATAATAAGGGCACTTATACCAATAGGGATTATCCTAATTTCTTGGTATGTATGGTCATTAAAAAAGAAATTTGTAACTAAGCAAGAATTTAATGAGTATAAAGAAGCTCAAGGCAAAATAGCGCATAGCTTTGATCGCGGTATTAGCGAAATTAAAGTTACGATAAACCATATAGAAAAAAGCTTATCTAGAATAGAAGATCATATTTTGAATTATAAAAAGAAATAGATTCATATATGAAGCTGAGCATATTATTTTTTAATATAAAAAAGAATGGGTCCAGGGACTAGTTCCTGGAATTAAATGGGATAAATGATGGCACGTAAAAATAAGATTTATGAGTTATCCCCTGAACTTATTAAGCAAATCAATGGTTTGCTTTTAAGTAAAAAGATGCACTTAAGCGATTTACAAATATTTATTAATAATAATGAGCTTAACAATGGTCAAAATATTAGTAGAGCTGGTTTAGGCAGATATAAGCAAGCTTTTGATAAAGAAATGGAAGATTTATCAGAGCTTGATTTTATGCTACAAAAGCTGCCTGAAACTATTAAATTTGATAAGGAAAGTGATATTCATAAACTGGTATCACAAATATTATCTAAAGCTATATTAAAGCAAATCATGGGTAAAGAAGAGATAGATACCAAAGAATTATATTTTTTAGCAAAATCTATGAAAGATATTATGTCTTCAACTAAAGATAGAGAAAAGATAAAGGGTGAATTACAAGTTGAACATATCAAAAAAGTTGAAGGCGTAAAGGAGTTTAAGCCCTGATACGGTTGAGCTCATTAAAAAAGCCTTACAAGCTTAACAGTAAGAAAACATGCTCCTTAAATATCAAAAAACATTTTTAAACTCCAAAGCAAAGGTAAAGGTATGGCGTAAGTCCCGTAGGATTGGCGCTACTTATGCCATAGCCTTAGATAGCTGTATAGTAGCAGGTAGGGAAGAAAATCCTTATGATGTTTGGTTAAGCAGTGCAGATATAAATGCAGCTAAGGAGTTTATTAGATATGTAAGAAGCTTTGCGGTAAAACTTAAAATTACCATAGAACCCTTGAAGGAGATTTTACTTGATAATGAAAGAGATTTAACGGCAATGGCGGTTAAATTTGCAAGTAACAAAAGAATATTTGCTCTTAGTAGTAGCCCAACTAACTTTAGAAGTAAAGGCGGATCGGTAATTTTAGATGAGTTTGCTTTTCATGCAGAGGCTCGAGAACTATGGAAAGCTGCCAGCCCTGTAACAACTTGGGGGGGGTAATATTCAAGTATTATCTTCGGTAAATGGCGAAACTCATTTTTTTGAGGAGCTTTGCGAGAAAGCAAAGAGCGAGCCCTCCTGGTATTTTCAGCAAACTACAATTATAGATGCTATTAATGATGGTTTGGTAGATAAAATTATAAATAAAAAAGCTACCTTGAAAGATAAAGATGCTTTTTTAGAGGATATTAGAACTACTACTATTAGTGAAGAAGCCTTTTTACAGGAATATATGTGTGTTCCTGTAAGCAATAATGCTGATTATTGGCTCCCTTGGGAGTTAATTACAAATGTTGAAAGTAAAGAAGTTTTTACAGATAGTAGTACTTATAAAGGCGGTAAAACTATTATTGGACACGACATCGCTATAAGGGGAGATAATTCTGTATTTGTGGTTTTTGAACTTATAGGGGATGTGGCTCATTTATTAGATTTAAAGGTACTAAAGCAACAGAAATTCATAGAGCAAGAACAAGTATTAAAGGATTTAGTAACAAAATATAATCCTTACCGCATTTATATTGACCAAACTGGAATGGGTGAGAAGGTGGTTGAGGATTATAAAAGAATATTTGGCAATATGCGTGTACAAGGAATTTTATTTAATTTAGCTTCTAAGCAGGAGATGGCAGTAAATGCAAAACAGATATTTGAAGATAAAAAGATAAGGCTACCTTTTGCTAATGAACATATCAGAAGCGATTTAAGAAGTATCAAAAAAGAGCATGGAAGTAGTAATATTCCAAAGTTCACTACTGAAAGAAACAAAGGCGGGCATGGAGATATTGCATGGGCAATATTTTTAGCGCTCTTGGGAATGAAGCAAAAGCAGATTTCTTATGATTACAAAAGCATTCCCCATAAAGAAAAATTAGGATTAAGAAGTTATAAAGGGATTTTTTAACAAAATTAAATGGCACAGGCTAGCCTGGTAAAGAGCAATGGGATAAAAAAATGAGAAACAAGATATCTAATGAAAGAAATCATATATCTTTGATCGACAAAAAAAGTAAGGATTAATAATATGGACCCTATGCAACAAAAATTAGATATAGTTATTTCTATATTAAAAAATAATATGGAAGTAAAAAGTATGGTTGCTAATTGTCCCCATTGCTATGCACGTAAAGATAGTACAATAGATAATGTTTCTTTAAATTTCACATTTAGTCAAAAAGATAATAGAAAAAGATTTTTTAACACGGCTAGACTTACAAAGTGTCCGACTTGTTATGAAAAATACTATTGTGTTTGGTAAATTAAAGTAGAAAATGTAATAGTAAATAGACATCAAGGTGGAGGATTAAGAGAAAAACGTACTCAAGGGGAAGGTTCGATCACTGCAATATATTTTGAGAAACTAAATAGAGAATTTAACCAATCATTAGATGATTATTTGCCTACCCCAGATTTAAAGCGAACCTATTTAGATGTTAAAGCCATAATTAATGATAATCAATTATCTAAAGAAGCAAAGCTGGGATTGGTAAGACCGCTAATAGAAGCATTTGTCAATCAAGAAAATAATGTAGTTGAAAACAATGATATTAGAAAAAGCATAAAAAATCTTAATAATGAAGAATTAGAAAAAGTTTTGCATAAAATTGTAGATGATACCTTAAAAGGAGTTCATATAAAAATGATACCGCTTAATAATAACCCTGAAGATGTATTATTACTTTTAGAGGCATTATTTACTAAGCGGTATGTTATTCCTATAGAAGAAGAAAAGTTAAGAAAAGAGTTTGAAAAAAGAAAATTAGATATAGAAGATTTATTAAATCAAAGAATATTATTAATAAAAAAATTAATAATATTCTTACAATAAAATAGAGCGAGTTAGTTTATTAAGGAGCTTATAGTAATTAAATGGCACCTAAGAGTATGGTAAAGGCTAGCCTGAAGTATTATCATGACGCAGGCTCGCCATAAAAATCAATCAAAAAATAATAGGTCAAGGACTAGTCCGCAGGTCGAGCCCTTGAAAATAAAATGGCAATTAAAGAAAAAAATAAATTAAAGAGTTCAAGCCTTGAAAAATCTAGTATCACTGCACAAACAGCAGGAGTAAGAAAAACTGTTTTTGCAAGTATTGCTACAAGTTTAAGTCCTGCAAGATTAGGCAATATCTTAAAAGAGGCAAAAAATGGCAATATGGAAGCCTATTTAACCTTAGCAGAAGAGATGGAGGAAAAAGATAGTCAATATAGAACTGTCTTGAATACACGGAAACTGCAGGTGGTTTCTACACCTTATTATATTAAAAGCATTGAGGAAAAGAATAGCACTATTAGTAGCCAAAATGATGAAAAAATATCCTTATTTTTGAATAAGGTAATTAATACTCCACAATTTAAAAAGATGATGTTTCATCTCCTTGATGGTTTAGGCAAGGGTTTTTCAGTTGTAGAAGTCAATTATACTTATAATGAAAAAGATAAAATGATTTATCCGCAAAGCTACTCCCATAAACCACCGCAGTGGTTTACTTTTGATGCTAACTTAGAAAATTTATTATTAAAGGTTGATGACCAAGGAGCTACCACAACTTTAGATAACCTAAAAATTATAAAGCATATCCCGCAACTTAAAAGCGGCTTACCAACCAGAGGTGGTTTAGCTTTTGCTGCCGCATCTATTTTTATCCTTAAAAATTATGGTATAAAAGATTGGGGAGCTTTGATTGAAGTATTTGGTATGCCAATTAGAATTGGTAAATACGACCAAAGTGCTACAGACACTGATCAAACCAAATTATTGCAAGCTGTAACTGATATTGGAGTGGATTTTGCAGCAATTATACCACAAGAAATGCAAATAGAGTTTATCGATGCCAAGGTAAATAGCAACGGGGATTTATATAGAAACTATATAAATTATCTTGATGAACAATTATCTAAAATTGTTTTAGGGCAAACCATGACAACCGATAGTGGTAGTTCTTTATCCCAGGCTCAGGTTCACAATGAAGTTAGACAAATAATCCAAAAAGCAGATGCCATCGATTTAGCAGATACGATTAATCGCGACCTCATTAAACCTCTTATAGATTTAAATTTTGGCGAACAGGAATTTTATCCCTTTTTAGAATTTGATTTTTCTAAGGAGGAAGATAAATCGCTTTTGATGAACATTTATGAAAAAACTCATAATATGGGTATTCCTTTTAGTATTAGTGAGTTTAGAGAAAAGATAGGCGTAAGTGGGCCAAGAGATAATGATAAAGACGATTCTTCAATACACTATAACCTTTCTGCCCAAATTGGGACACCTTCACTTAATAATAGCTATGGTAATTTCACAAATAATGAAAATCTAGAATTAAATTACCAAAATCTGGAAAATAAAGATGTAATAGACCAAGAAGTAGAAGAAGAACTCAAAGATTACCAAGAATTTATGGAGCCTATGGTTAAAGAAATAGAAAAGTTATTGGATAATTCAAATTCTATAGAAGAAGCATTAGCCAAAATGTATAATCTACAATTAAATACAGAAAAAATGGAAAAATTCTTATTTAAAAGCAGTACTAAAGAATGGGCAAAAGTTTTTAAAGGCTAGCCTTTAAATATAAAATCAAATTATAAATCTCTTCCTAAAATTATCCTTTACTAGCAAATTATTTTTCCCATAACTCTTATATCAGCAAATTTGACAAAATTAAATAGCAGAAAACTCTATAAAATTATTAGCAGAAAGCTCAGTGGAGCATCTAAAAAGTAAAAGATTAAAAGCCACTTATAAGTGGACTGATATTTTACAAAACGAGCATGCAGCTAGCTTTACAGTAGCTAAATCAACTGAAGCAGATATTTTATTAGATATCAAAGCTGCTTTAGAAGATGCTTTACAAGGTGGTAAAACATTACACCAATTTAAAAAAGAATTAACTCCGATTTTACAAGAAAAAGGGTGGTGGGGGGAACGTGCGACGTTGCATCCGATCACAAAAAAAAAAGCAATTGTCTCAGCTAGGTTCTCCAAGACGCTTAAAGACTATTTATGATGCCAATAAAAGAAGTGCAAGGGCAGCAGCCACTTGGAGCAAGGCGCAAGATACTAAAGATTTTGCACCCTTTTTCCAATATAAATTAGGTCCAAGTAGCAAACATCGAGACCAACATAAATCTTGGGAAAACACGATATTACCTATAGATCATCCTTTCTGGAACTATGCTATGCCACCCAATGGTTGGGGATGTAAATGTTTTGTCATTCAAATTACAAAAAAGCAGGCAGAATTGCAAGGGGGATTCTCTCCCAATCCTAAATTAGATTTTTTAACCACAGAAAAGCAAGGTGTTAAAATCAAGCACCTTAAGGGAGTTGACCCAGCATGGAGTAGCAATAGTGGGAAATTTCGTAATAAGATTTTATCCGAAAGTTTAGAAAAGAAATTATTAGAAGTGCCAAGCACAATGGCAAAAAGCCAAATTAGTAGTATCGTTGCAAGCAAATATTTTACTAGTTTTTTTAACAAAAGCAAGAAGATACAGCCAGAAATGAAGGCAATTCAACCCAAAGAATATAATTTTGTTCCTGTAGGTTATGTAAATAAAGGAATAGTAAAAGAGCATCAAATAATACGCCTCAGTGAAGATACTTTGGCAAATATAAAAGTAAGCAATCCTAAGATTAAAGCAGAAGATTATGGGTTAATTCAAGAAATTATAGACAGTCGCCATTACAATAAAAAGCATAAAGCTTATATTAAAAAAATAGGAAAATATGGTTATGTAGTTGCAGCAAATTTTACCAAAGAAAGGGAACTATTACTTACTAATTTTTACCGCTTAAATGATAATGAGTTAAAAGAATTTAGCAATTAGTAAGTTCTGAAGTTTGTATTTTTAAAGTAGAAGGGAAGTGATAATTGCTTCCCTTTTTTGTTGTCTTTTTCTCATAGCTTTTGCAAATAAGAAGTGCAAATCCAATTGTAAATCTTAGGCAATTTTCAATTGCTTTTACAAACTTTTTATTCTGTAATTTGCTTAGAAATTTCATTGCCATTTACAAAGCAAAAGATATGTAATTTGCAAATTGCAATTGCTTGTAAAAGCCTTAATATACAACGCTTTTACACATGATTTATCAGGTAAAAGCAAAAGCCATTTACAAGGTAATTGTTTGACGTTTTTCAAGTGATTTATATTTGCATTTACAAGAAAAATAAGTTGTAAAAGTTAAGAGAATTTGCAGGAAAATAAGAGAAAATTACGCTCAGATTTTCTCTTATTGTTTTTAAGTAAATGAGTTAGTAATTTTTTGCTGTGTGAATAATATTTAAGATATAAACAAAATCTGTTTCTATTTCATAAACTAAAAAATATTTAGTATTAGGAATAAAAAGTTCTCTTGTATTCTCAACCCTTCCGATAACTCCTAAATAAGGATTAGTTTTTAGTAACATAATTAAATTGTAAAACTTTTCAATTTGCTTATTAGCGGCTATAGGATTATAAAGGGCGATATATTTATAAATATCATCTAAACTCTTATCAAATTTCTTTGAATATCTGATTTTCATTTTTATTTATCTAATTTTAAGGAATATCTATTTTCTAATAATTCTTTAAATTCTTTTTCTTCATAGAATTCTCCGTTTCTAATATCCTCAAGTCCTGCATTGATTTGCTCTATAATATATTCATGATGCTGAATATAATCTTTTATAGCTTTATTAATAATATAACTTCTATCTCTATCCTCTAGGGCAGCTATATTATCTAATTTCACCACAACTTCATCGGGTAATCTTACACCAAAACTTTTCATAATTATTTTCTCCGTTATTTAATTGTGTTTATTAAAACTCATTGTGTTAATTTTAACACAATGTAATACGCTAAGCAAATGCAAACTGTAAAAATTAAATTATTTTAATAAAAATCTATAAAACTCGGGTAGCAGTGTTAACATGGAAAGCTTGAAGAAAAAGGAATAAAGTAAAGGAATAATAAAAAAGTATGAAATAAAGAATAGATAAATAATGGCAAGATTAATAAATAATTCTATAGAACTAAATTTTGTTTCACGGCCATTTAATTGTAATGAAGGAACTATTAGCATTAATAATATTCAGGCAGATTTAAATCCTATATCTAATTCTGATATTCCCACAAAGATATTAATCTTACCTAAATCTCCTATTATGGGAAGAGATGGCCGCAAGTTTACTTATAATACTAGTGAAATTATTGAACGTTTTATTGATAATAATGTTGAACTGCCCATAGATTTTGAGCATGAAAGCGAGCTAAAAGCCAATAGCGGGCAATTTATACCAGCAGTTGGCTGGGTTAAATCTATTGAAGCAGATTTTGAAGGTAAAATTTGGGCAAATGTATTATGGAATGATGAAGCACAAGCGATCAAAGCTAGACATGTTCGTTACGTTTCCCCTGCTTTTACTACCGATAAGTCTAATAAAATTTTATTACTTTCAAGCTTAGCCTTAACTAATAAGCCAAATTTTAAGTTGCCCGCATTAAATAATATGCAGATTAATCTGCAGGATACTAGTATCTCAAATAATCAAGAAGCAGGAGAAAATATGATAATTGAAAATTCCTTAGATAAGGACATAGCTAAAGCTTTAGAACTGCCAGAAGGAAGCTCTAAAGATGCCATATTACAAAAGTTACATGATTTAAAACAAAAATCTAATACCCAATAAACTGACAAATTGGTGGCTGAATTAAATAGTATTAGCACAGAATTTAGTAATTATAAGTCTAGTGTTTTAGCGCTTAATAAAACCCAAGCTGTAGAAAGCGCAATTAAGCAAGGTAAGGTTGCGCCAAGTACTAGAGAATTTTATTTAAAACATTTAAATTCTATAGAAGCTGTAGAGGAATTTACCAAAACCATGGATAAAGTGCCAAACTTATTGGCTTTAAATAATATTCAAAAGCCTTTAGGAAATAGTAATTCTAGTGTTTCTCTAAATAGTGAGCAAAGGAAATTGACATCTGTATATGGCATAAATGAAAAAGATTTTATAGAGACTAAAAATAAATTATTTAATAATTCATAAAATTAAGGACAAAATTAAATGGCAATAACCTTTGAGAAGATACAAGATTTATCCACTACCGTAATATTACAATTTCAAAAAGGTTTAGAAGATTATAAACCAGTATATAAAACTATTGCACCAACTATTATTAGTAATGGATCTAGTAATATTTACCCTTTGGGGGATTTACCAACGATTAAAGAATGGTTAGAGGGTGATGAACGTCAGCTTAAGTCTATTAAGGAAAGTAAATATATCTTAGTTAATAAGAAATTTGAAGCAACTGTTAAGGTCCCAAGAACTGCTATTGAAGATGATGCTTATAATTTTTATATGTATAATTCTCAAGCCCTTGGAAAAGAAGCAGCCCAACATCCTGATAAATTGGTGGCTGAAGCTTTAGTAGATGGTTTTGTGAAGGGTAAGTCCTATGATGATGTAAATTTTTTTAGCATCTCACATCCAGGCATTACTTTACAAAGTAATCTGCAAGCAGGAACTGAAGAACCCTGGGTATTAATTGATGCAAGTAAAAGCATGCCAGCACTGTTTCATCAAGAAAGAACTCCATATAAAATGGAAAAACCCGTTGATTTATCTGAGCATACCTTTTTAAAAGATGAGTATTTATTTGGGATAAGGGGTAGGGGAGCAATTGGTTATGGTTTATGGCAGTTGGCTTTCGGTAGCCAAGCGCCTTTAAATGGTGAAAACTTTGAAATTGCTGTAGCGCAAATGATGTCAGTGCAAAAGAGCAATGGCAATATGGTGGGAGCAAAGCCTACTCATATTATTGTGGGTCCACATAATTATATAAGAGCTAAAAAGTTGCTCCAACAATTACAGCAAGATGGCACGAGCAATATTTGGAATAATGAAATAGAAATTGTCTTTTTACCATTTTTGATTAAGCCTGCTGTTACTCCTGGAGCTAAATCTAAATTTGATGAAAATAAAGAAACTGTTAAGGCAAAATAATCATGTATGCAGAAATTGTTGACCTTTATCTAATGTATGGCGAAAACAATCTTAAGCAGCTATTGCATGATAAAGCAAATATATCTCCATTAAATAGAGCTTTAGAAAATGCGAGCTCTGAGATAGATGGTTACTTAAATAAAAGGTATAAAACTCCTCTTTTGCACGTACCTAATTTGGTAAAGGAGTGGGTTTGTATAATTGCTTTTTATAAACTCAGTACGGATTATGGTGCAGGATTAACTGAAGAGCGCCGTAAAAGGTATGAAGATATTTTTAGATATTTAAAAGATATAGCTAAAGGAGATGCTGAAATTCCAGAATTGAATAACCAAGAAGACACAAATTTAAAGCCTCAAGGCAAGGATAATACAATACAAATCTCTTGTCCTAACCGTAGGTTAATTACACGCCTTAGCCTAAGGAGATTATAAGAAATGGCAGGAGTTTTAGAATTAGATTTATCGCAATTTCAACGTGTTAATAATTATATTGAAAAACTTGAACTTAGCAATACCAAAAAGCAGCAAATCCTAAAAAACATTGCCACTCTTGTGGTTAGCCAAACTGACGATAGATTTGAAAATAAAAAAGGCCCTGATGGTAAACCTTGGAAAGCTTGGAGTCCTAAATATGCCATGAAAAGGGTTAGTGGCAAAAGTTTATTGGAAAGTGAAGGATATTTAAGAAGTGGCATAACTTACGAATTAATAGGCGAAAGACAAGCCCTTGTGGGAAGTACAGATATTTATGGAGGTACACACCAATATGGAAATCCTAAGAAAAATATTCCAGCTCGCCCTTATTTAGGAATTAATGAAGATAATAAACAAGAAATAGAAGAAGAAATTATTGCCTACTTAGAAAATATGATTGCTTTATAATTTTATAAAAAATTTTACTTAAAAATAATTAAAAAAACGGGCAAAGGGTGGGCCCTTGTGATGTATTATCAGGTATTACAAGCTATTAAAAACACTTTAGAAATTAACCTTCCAGAACTCAAAGAAGTTTTTATTATGGGTGGAGGTTTTGGCGGGATTGAGGATATTCAACTAAAATCCATCAATGCTCCTTGTATAGGAATTGGGATAGAAGGCATTCCCACAAATAGACGTACCAATACTAATCAATTAGATAGCACTTTGAACTTCAGCTTGTTTTTAATTACTAGCAACCATAATAAACCTAATAAAGATAAAGAAATTGAGGCTTACAAGTTATTAGAAAAGCTTAATTTAATTATAATGAACGGCCACTGGCTACAAGGGCAAGCCATTGACTCCCTATTAAAAGAAAAAATCTTTAAAGTCTATCCTACAGAACAAGAAAGCATAACTTGTAAAAACTTTTATGGTCCTGACTTATATAAAAAAGATATTTGTCTTTGGGAGATTAATTGGAAACAAAAAGTTTTATTAGGAAAAGACAGATTTGAAGATGGCGGTTTTGGCAATCCAGAAATTGAAATATAAAGAGATATAAATTGGATTTAATTACGAGAATATCTAAGTTAGAAGACAATATGGCTAAGATTATTCGTTTTGGTCTAATTAAACAAGTAGATTTAGCCACTAATACTGTAATTGTGGATTTAGGTAATAATTTAGCAACCCCAGAACTACCTTATTTAATAAATTCTTCAGGGAATGCCAAGGTTTACTTTGTGCCTAAAATTGGTGACCAAGTGATGATCTTAGCTCAAAATAGCTACCTTGAAAGCGCTGTGGTTATTCCCAGTATTAGAATGGGTAGTATTAATGGGGTAGAAGATGAATGGAGACTAGAGTTTGCCCAAGGAAGTATTAAATATAAGGAAGGTAAACTTAATATTGAAGCTACAAGCCAAGTAACAATTAAATCGCCAAAAGCAATTATAGATAGTGATCAAATAATCTTAGGTGGTGAAGATGGTGGAGAAGTAGTATGTAAAATGCACACCTGTAGTTTTACAGGCGGCCCTCATATCCAAGGCAGCAACAAAATAAAAGGAGCATTATAAATATGCCCATAAGCGAACAAAGTGCGATTTCTAAAATAGAAGCTGAACTAATGGCAGCAGGATTTAGCTTAGGTAATGCTCCTAAACCAAGCAATTTATCAGCATTATTGTTAATAATATTTTATCTGAAGTAAAAAAAGCTACGGTAAATGTTCCAGGAAGTGGATTAATTGCTCCAAGTGGCGGCGGTCCTGTTATTGGAACTGGTAAAGGAATAATAAACTAAGCAGGGCGGGCCCTGCACCCCTTTTCTAAGAAAAGTATAAATAAGGAAAATCAAATGAATTTAAACTCTATAAGCTATCAATTCTCTAATCAAGCCCAAAACAAAACCTATAACGTTTTAAAAGATTTTTGGTTTTTAGGTAAGTATAGAAAAGCGGGAGAAAGAATAAGTCTGCCTAAAGAACAGGCAAGTGGATTGCTTTATAAGCGGATTATTAAGTTGGTAGAAATTAAACCTGCAGGTATAAGTAAAAACATGGTTAAGGGCTAACCCTTATGGATTTATATACAGGAAAAGCTTTAAGCAAAGGTGAAGATTTAAATCAAAGTATTAAACTTATTTTACTTACCCCTAAAGGAGATTGTATTTTAAACAGAAATTTTGGTAGCGAGGTTTTTTCCTATGTTGGTCAGCCTATTAATCATGTAGCCCTGCAGTTATCTGCAGAAATTATCAGTTCTTTAGAAAAAAACGATAAAAGAATAAAAGTAGATAATGTGAGTTTACAAAATCTTAATAATGGCCACTTAAATATTGAAATTAATTATAATGCAGGTAATTTAACCAATGTTGAAATCTAAATCTATAGAAGATATTAATTTTGCGACAATATTAAATGGCAGTAAAAAGCTTTTGGAGGCTAAGCTTTCACAAGGAAAGCTAACAAATCTAGCACTTGCAGATAGTGACCCTGCTATGAGATTGCTAGAAATTTCTGGCTATAAAGAAGGTTTATTGCGGAATACCATTAATAAATCCATTGAAGCAGTGATGGTTGATTATTCTATGGGAGCTGATTTAGATAATTTAGGTAGATTATTTGCTATAGAAAGAAAGTTAATAAAAGAGGCTGATAACAGTAAAACTCCTGTGATTCCAGCTATTTACGAAGCCGATACGGAATTGCGCAAACGAATAAAAGATGCCCCTAAGGGTTTTTCTGTGGCAGGCCCTAAAGCTAGTTACGAGCATTATGGGAAATTGGCCTCAGATAAAGTTAAAGATGTGGTAGCGATATCCAACAAGCCCATGGAAATAGAGATTATGGTGTTGAGCTATGAAGGAAACGGCTCAGCTTCAGAAGCAATTATTAAAGCAGTGAAAAATAAATTATCTGCTGAAGATATCCGCCCTATGGGAGATTTAGTTACAGTTAAAAGTGCAATTATTAAAGAATTTAATATTGAATTAGAAGTTAGGTTAAGGAAAACCTCGTTATTGATAAAGCACAAAAATTGCAAATGATTAAAGATAATTTGGTTACTTATCTAAATAGCCTACATAAAATCGGAAGCTTAGTGAATATTGAAGGAATATTGGCATCTGATTTTATTTTAGAGGTTGAAGATGTAAAAGTTTTAAGTCCTTCTAGTAATATAATTTGCAGTAATTATGAAGCCCCTTTTTGTATAAGTATAACCGTGATTGAGGAAGAAAATAATGCAATCCTTACTTCCTAAATCTTATCAAACTCCTTTAATGCTTATTCTTGAAGAGATTATGCATAATAACTTGAGCAAATTAGGAAAACAAGATATTAAAAACTTTTGGAATCCAACGCTTTGTAGAAGTGATTTATTACCTTATCTAGCGCTTTATTTAGGGGCAAGCCAGTGGGATAGTTCTTGGGAAGAAAAGCAAAAGCGCCAAATATTACAAAACGCTATCTCTGTTAATAAAAAGCGAGGTACCTTATTTGCTTTAAAAAAGGCTTTAGGAGATTTAAAGATCAGCGCATCCATTGAAGAATGGTGGCAGGGACTAGTCCCTCGGGGGTTATCCCTGGACCAATTAAAGGATAGAAAACAAAAACTACACAAAGGTACCGCAATAATAACCTTGCATGAAGGTAGTGTTATTTATAGCCAAAAGCAGTTTGAAGGAATTTACAAATTAATTGATGAGGTGAAGCGTTTGTCTTTGCAAGTGATAATAAACAAGGTGCAAAGCATTAATGACAAAATGTATACTGCAACCAGCCTTACAACTCAAAATAGGCAATATATAAGGTAAAGCAATGAATAACGTAAAGCTAACTACAGTAGGGTTGCAAAAATTATCAGGCTCTACTGTAGATATTCCATTACACTTGGAAAAGTTTGCAGTCTCAGATATGGAGATTAATTTTGATGATTTGCCTACCCAATTTCTAGGAGAAAAGTACAAAACCTTTATTAATAGCCAATATAATGCTGAAAATACAGCAACACTTGAATGTGTTATCAGCGGTATAGCTGCAATAAATGAAGGATTTTATATTAGAAGTTTAGGGATATTTGATAAAGATAATGATTTAATTATCGTAGCTAAGGTTCCAGAAGTCTACCGTCCTGCCTTTATTGAAGGGCAGGTGCTAAGTGAAAACATTTTTAATATCGCAATAGCTTTAGAAAACACCGAAAATATTACAGTTAAGATTAATGAGCAAATCCTTGCCACTCAAGATGCTTTAAACCGAGAGATTAGTAATAGAGCAGCTTCTGATATTAGTTTAAATACCTTAATCGTTCAAAAAGAAGAAGAAAGTAAAAGTAGGGATAATACTTTTATTACCAAGGCAGAACATTTAGAAAATTTAAGGACATTTTATCGACTATTTTTAGGTACTATTCAAGCGCAGGGTAATGATTATGTTTGGCCAAAGAAACATGTGGAGATTTTATGGTGTAACGGGCAGATTTTAAGAGTAGTAGATTATCCTGAATTGTACCAAGTATTAGGCAATAGGTGGGGTGGCACTAAAGATGTAAATTTTAATTTGCCTAATATACAAGATAGAGTGCTTAGAGGAAGAGGTAGTTTTATGAATAGCAACTACCAAGAAGATGCAATGCAGAGAATAACAGGGGAATGGTGGCAAGATAGGGGGATTGGTACTGGTTCCAACGGAGCGTTTTACACTAATAAGACTAACGGCTACTCCCCCGTTTGGGATGGTTATAGTTGGGATCATAATTACGCTAACGTATTGGGTTTTGACTCTGCAAGAGTAGTAAGAACAGCAAGTGAAAATCGGGTTAAAAGCGCAGGAGCAACTTATTGGATGATAGTTAAAATATTAATTTAAAATAATAGGACAAAATTAAATGGCACACTTGGCACAAACTAAAGCAGCGAATAATAATTTTTTACACGGGGTTGAGATAATTGAGGTTGATGTAGGTGGTAGAACTATTACTACACCAAGTACTTCGGTGATTGGCATAGTATCAACTTGTAGTGGCGTAAATGAAGCAGAGGTTCCTTATAATACACCGATATTAGTTACTAAAGTTCAAGAAATTGCAAGGTTTGGCAAAGGAGTTTTAGTAACTGCACTTGAGGGGATTTACAAACAAGCCAGTCCCTTA
>JBEULC010000013.1:0-18472 GCA_045504435.1 Candidatus Hepatincolaceae symbiont of Richtersius coronifer | reverse complement strand
ATGAAATTTTTATAGTTAGTTATAAATCTCCTTATACTTCCACTACTATTAATATTGAAGGTAAAGCTTATTTGGAGGAAAACCTTCCAGGATTTTTGGAAAGAAATAGCAATAGAGGTGGTTACACCTGGAAATTAAGATAAAGAAAAAACAGGAGAATAAAATATGTTAAGGAAAATAGGAAAGCTAATAAAAAAGATATTTTACCAAAGGAAAGAAAGTTTATATACTCCTAAAATTCCAAAATAATAATGAAAATAAAACAAGTTAAAAAGTTAATAAAATGAAAATAATAACGCAATTAAGTATTTATATAATTTATTTGATAATAGCTATTATCAGTATCTTGGTTAGTTATAAAACAAGCATTATCATGGCACTTGTAGTAGTAGCTATAGAATACATAAGATTATTAGCCATATATAACAGGATTTATTCGGTAATTGTAATTGTTTTTATTATGAACGTAGGATTGATTAGTTACAGTAGCTATCAATCCTATAAGTTAACAAGTTTAAAAAATAATCAAATTATAGAGAAGAATAATATAGCAGCTGATTATTTAAAAACTAATTCCTTAAAGGCTTCTACTTTTCAAAATATTAAAGCAGATATCCAAGAAATAAAAGAAGTAACGATAGATTACTGGTTAATCATAGGTATTTATTTATTCTTAGAGTTAGCGCTAATAATGTTGATTATAGGAGTTAACCAAAAGTATAAAAGAGAATTAAAACAAGTAAAACCAATTAAGCAAGCCAGCAAATCTAAAATTAAAGTTTTGCCTAAGGTAATAAATAAAGTTGAAGAGCTAAAAGATGACCTCAAAGAAGTGGGGAGTTATTTAGAATATGCTAAAAAAGAAGGGATATCAAGGGGAAAGGCACAAAAGTTATTCTCATTGTGGAAAAAAGAAGAAAAGTTGACAAAATTAAATGGCAAAAATTATTTAAGGAATTAAGTATGAGACAAGCTATGATGGCAAAAATTCATATATTAAAAAGTAAAATGTATTTGAAAGATGAAATATACAGAGATATTTTGCGTAGAATAACAAATAAAGAAAGTTGCAGATTGTTAAGCATACAGGAGTTGCAAGCAGTTATTGAAGAATTTAATAAATTATCTAATGGAAACTATGGCACTAAGGAAATTAATAGCAATTTTAAATATATTGAAACTGGTTGCCCTAAAATGAAGAAAATATTTAAATTATGGGCTGAGTTATCCACAGCGGGAAAGCTAAGGAATAGTAGTAATGAAGGATTAAATAATTTTTTAATTCAAAGGTTTAAAACTGATTATAAGGCCCTAAATAATATTTTTCATTGGAATAATAGTATAAAAGATAAAATAATTGAAGCTTTAAAAGATTGGCTGAGGAGAGAAGAGGATAAAGCCTTAATAAAATAAGAGGCTAATTAATTTTGCGATTAATTAGCCTCTCCGATGTTTTATAGTAACAATGTTATTCAAGAATATTATACTATAAAATCAAGGAAATATCAAGTGTCCATTAATCATTTTGGTAATAATTTTAAAGATAATTTATTTAATAATAGTCTTTTTTACTCCCAATTAATTGAAGACCTAGGAGATGAAGCTATCGCTTGGCGTTTAGCTGCGGAATTTGGCGGCCAGAAAATCTATATTCCTAAACAAATCAAAGAAAATCACTTTTTATACAAGTTTGGTGCTCCATTTAGAGACTGGATTTGTCATAATTATCAGTGCGAAAGCATAGTTATTCCTTGTGGTCCTACAAATGATATTAATCGTAAATCACTACAGATAAAATCTCTTTCCTTAAGGGGGTATAGTAATAATCAAATTGTAAGAAATATTGGTTGTCATTATACGGCAGTAAGCCGTGTAAAAGCTAAAATTTCAAAAGATATACAACTTCAATTAGAACTGAAGTGAATATTATTGCGGGTTTAGTTAATAATTTTGATAAAAAATTCAAAAATAATCTAAAAAGTTATGAAGTCGGGTATAACCTGCGTACATGTAAAATTTATCCAAAACACGTTAAGGTTACTAATATAAGGAAAGGTAGTTTAATTAGTAAAAACAACGATAAAGACCTTATTGGCAGATGTGTAGTGCAAATCCTCCCCTTTTCATCAATATTCATTAATAATTCAGTAGATTAATCAAATGCAAATATCCTCAAAAGGTTTAAAATTAATTAAGAAATTTGAGATAGAAGGCTCACATGAGCTAGTAGGAGATATCTTATTAGCTAAGATTGCAAAGTTTGAAGGGTATTTAAATAATCTCCTTCAAAGCTTTAAACTTGAATTAAATCAAAATCAATTTGATGCTTTAATATCTTTTTTATCTACAGAACAAACTTTCTCAAAGCCAATGTTAGAACGGTTTAAAGGTAAGGCAATTAACGAACTTGGGGAATGCATACTTTTCTACAATAGAAAAGATGGTGAAGTATGCCCAACTTTAATTGCACGTCGCAATGCTGAAGAAGATTTGTTTTTTCAAAGCAAATATTAATCTACAAAAAATCTTCCATAAATCACAATATACAAGGAAAGCGATATGTTTGGTATTGGTCAATTATTTAAGTTGGGTGGAAAAGTCGCGGATAAATTTTTGTCAAGTAACGATCGTGGTAACATTACGATTAAGATCTTGGATACAACTAAAGATTTAGATGTGGAACATGCCAAAAATAGCATTGCTCGCAATAATTTTAATTATAGAAATCCCAGAAGTTGGCTTGAAGGTGGCATAGTTGCAGGATTTTTACTTTCTGCTGTAGTGTTTCCAATAATTAATAGTGTTTTGGGAACTAATTTTCAAGGTATAGGTAGTGATATTAATGAAGCATGTACGCGATGTTAGGATTGGGTGGTTATAGATTAGCTGAAAAAGTTTTACCTGATAAAAAGTAAGAATATAGAGAAATTGCATGGATATATCACTAATAAGAATAATCATACCTTTAGTTATAATATTAATTTCTTGGTATGTATGGTCACTAAAAAAGAAGTTTGTCACCAAGCAAGAATTTGATGAATATAAAGAAGCTCAGGGCAAGATAGTACATAGTTTTGATCGTGGGATTAGTGAGATAAAAATCACCATAAGTCATATGGAAAAAAGCTTATCAAGAATAGAAGATCATATTTTGAATTACAAAAAGAAATAAATCAGTTTAAAGATAAATTAATTTGAGACAAAATTAAATGGAACAGGCTAGTCTGGCACAAATTATTTTGGCCTAGCCATTGTAATAATAATTAAAAAATAAAGAGGTCCAGGACTAGTCCTGGAAAATTAAATGGCACGTAAGAATAAGATTTATGAGTTGTCTCCTGAACTGGTTAAGCAAATAAATGGCTTGCTTCTGAGCAATAAGATGAGATTAGGCGATTTACAGGAATTTATTAATACTAATGAGCTTAATAAGGGTCAAAATATTAGTAGAGCTGGTTTAGGCAGATATAAGCAAGCTTTTGATAAAGAAATGGAAGATTTATCAGAGCTTGATTTTATGCTACAAAAGCTGCCTGAAACTATTAAATTTGATAAGGAAAGTGATATTCATAAACTGGTATCACAAATATTATCTAAAGCTATATTAAAGCAAATCATGGGTAAAGAAGAGATAGATACCAAAGAATTATATTTTTTAGCAAAATCTATGAAAGATATTATGTCTTCAACTAAAGATAGAGAAAAGATAAAGGGTGAATTACAAGTTGAACATATCAAAAAAGTTGAAGGCGTAAAGGAGTTTAAGCCCTGATACGGTTGAGCTCATTAAAAAAGCCTTACAAGCTTAACAGTAAGAAAACATGCTCCTTAAATATCAAAAAACATTTTTAAACTCCAAAGCAAAGGTAAAGGTATGGCGTAAGTCCCGTAGGATTGGCGCTACTTATGCCATAGCCTTAGATAGCTGTATAGTAGCAGGTAGGGAAGAAAATCCTTATGATGTATGGTTAAGTAGTGCAGATATAAATGCAGCTAAGGAGTTTATTAGATATGTAAGAAGCTTTGCGGTAAAACTTAAAATTGCCATAGAACCCTTGAAGGAGATTTTACTTGATAATGAAAGAGATTTAACGGCAATGGCGGTTAAGTTTGCAAGTAATAAAAGAATATTTGCTTTAAGTAGTAGCCCAACTAACTTTAGAAGTAAAGGCGGCTCAGTAATTTTAGATGAATTTGCTTTTCATGCTGAGGCTAGGGAGTTATGGAAGGCTGCAAGCCCTGTAACAACTTGGGGTGGCAATATTCAAGTTTTATCTTCGGTAAATGGTGAAAGTCACTTTTTTGAAGAATTATGCCAGCAAGTTAGAAATAACCAATCATTTTACTATCAGCAAACTACAATTATCGATGCTATCAATGATGGCTTGGTGGATAAAATTATAAATAAAAAAGCTACCTTGAAAGATAAGGATGCTTTTTTAGAAGAGATTAGAAACACGACTATTTCAGAGGAAGCATTTTTACAAGAATATATGTGTATCCCTGCGAGTAATAATGCTGATTATTGGTTGCCTTGGGAGTTAATTACAAATGTTGAAAGTAAAGAAGTTTTTACAGATAGTAGTACTTATAAAGGCGGTAAAACTATTATTGGACACGACATCGCTATAAGGGGAGATAATTCTGTATTTGTAGTTTTTGAAATTATAGGAGATGTAGCGCATTTAGTAGATTTAAAGGTGCTAAAACAACAAAAGTTTATAGAGCAAGAGCAGGTACTAAAGGATTTAGTGACAAAATATAATCCTTATCGTATTTATATAGACCAAACTGGAATGGGTGAGAAGGTGGTAGAGGATTATAAAAGAATATTTGGCAACATGCGTGTACAAGGAGTTTTATTTAATTTATCTTCTAAGCAAGAAATGGCGATTAATGCTAAGCAAATATTCGAAGATAAAAAGATTAGATTACCCTTTGCCAATGAGCATATACGTGCTGATTTAAGGAGCATAAAAAAGGAGCATGGAAGCAGTAATATTCCAAAGTTCACTACTGAAAGAAACAAAGGCGGGCATGGAGATATAGCTTGGGCAATATTTTTAGCACTTTTGGGAATGAAGCAAAAGCAGATTTCTTATGATTACAAAAGCATTCCTAATAAGGAAAAATTAGGATTAAGGAGTTATAAAGGGATTTTATAATAAAGATTAACCTAGTGATAAAAATTCATCAAAAAAATAATGGGTCAAGGGCGAGCCCTTGAAAATTAAATGGCAGATAGTAATCAGGCAACAAATATGAAAACTAAGATAAGTAATAAGGGAAAATCGCCTTTACTTGAACAAGAAAAAATCACCGCACAAACAGCAGGGGTGAGGAAAACAGTTTTTGAAAGTATGGCTACAAGTTTAAGCCCTGCAAGATTAGGTAGCATTCTAAAAGAAGCTAAAAATGGCAATATGGAAGCCTATTTAACCTTGGCAGAAGAAATGGAGGAAAAGGATAGTCAGTACCGTACTGTTTTAAATACACGGAAACTTCAGGTGGTTTCTACCCCTTATTACATTAAAAGTGTTGAGGAAAAGAATAGTGCCAGTAGCACCAAAAGTGATGAAAATATATCTTTATTTTTGAATAAGGTAATTAATACTCCACAATTTAAGAAGATGATGTTTCATTTACTTGATGGCCTAGGTAAGGGATTTTCGGTTGTGGAAGTCAATTATGCTTATAATGAAAAAGATAAAATGATTTATCCGAAAAACTATTCTCACAAGCCACCACAATGGTTTACCTTTGATACTAATTTAGAAAATCTATTATTAAGGGTTGATGACCAAGGAGCTACCACAACTTTAGATAATCTAAAAGTTATAAAACATGTGCCGCAACTTAAAAGTGGATTACCAACCAGAGGAGGTTTGGCTTTTGCAGCAGCTTCAATTTTTATTCTTAAAAACTATGGTGTAAAAGATTGGGGCGCCTTGATAGAAGTATTTGGCATGCCTATTAGAATTGGTAAGTATGATCAAAGTGCTACAGATACCGACAGAACTAAATTGTTGCAAGCTGTATCTGATATTGGTGTGGATTTTGCCGCTATTATTCCCCAAGAAATGCAAATAGAATTCATCGATGCCAAAGTAAATAGTAATGGAGATTTATACAGAAATTATATAAATTATCTTGATGAACAAATATCTAAGATTGTTCTAGGGCAGACAATGACTACCCATAGTGGTAGCTCATTATCGCAAGCCCAAGTCCATAATGAGGTGCGTCAAATCATCCAAAAAGCCGATGCTTTAGATTTAGCAGATACAATTAATCGTGATCTTATAAAGCCTTTGATTGATTTAAACTTTGGTGAACAGGAATTTTATCCATTTTTAGAATTTGATTTTTCTAAGGAGGAAGATAAATCACTTTTGATGAACATTTATGAAAAAACTCATAATATGGGTATTCCTTTTAGTATTAGTGAGTTTAGAGAAAAAATATGCGTAAGCGGTCCAAGAGATAATGATAAAGAGGATTCTTCAATACATTACAAGCTTTCTGCGCCAAGTGAGGATACTTTTCTTAATAGCAGCTATGGAAATTTATGGAGCAATGAAAATCTAGAGTTAAATGCTGAAAAGCAAAGCAATAGCGATGAAATAGATTTAGAAGTAGAAGAAGAGCTAAAAGCTTACGAAGAATTTATGGAACCTATGGTTAAAGAAATAGAAAACCTGTTGGATACTTCTAAATCCATAGAAGAAGCTATAAGTAAAATGGATAATCTAAAATTAAATACAGAAAAAATGGAAACTTCTTTACTTAAAAGTAGTACTAAAGAATGGACCAAAGTTTTCAAAGTCTAGCCTTTAAAGATAAAATTAAATAATTTTAGTATGTATAATCATATTGTTTATTAAACTGTAATAATGTACAATATGATGTACATTATATATTAAGAGGAATAAAAGTAATGCAAGTAATTAGCTATAGTAAAAGTAGAGAACAATTGGCAAAATTAATAGATGATGTTGTAGATAGTAATGAAACTATTATAATTACTAAAAATAATAAAAGCGCAGTTGTAATTTCATTAGAAGAATATAATTCTTGGCAGGAAACAAATTATTTATTAAAGTCTCCAAAAAATGCTCAAAGACTGCTCAAGGCTAGAGAAAATGTGGAAGCAAAGCAATTGATAACCAAAGAGTTATTAGAAGATGCAAATTAGTTTTGAAGAAGGAGCCTGGGAAGATTATCTTTATTGGTATAGTATAGATAAACAAAAGCTTAAGAAAATAAATTCTTTAATAAAAGATTGCCTTAGAACTCCCTTTACAGGTGAAGGCAAGCCAGAGCCATTAAAAGGAAATTTATCAGGGTATTGGAGCCGCCGTATAGATACAGAGCATCGTTTAGTTTATAAATATGAAAATCATCAATTAGTTATTCTTCAATGTAGATATCATTATTAAAAATGAAATAAGACAAAATTTAATGGCAGCAAACTCTATAAAATTATTGTCAGAAAGATCTGTGGGTTATCTAAAAAGTAAAAGTATAGAGGCCACTTATAAGTGGACTGACATTTTACAAAACGAGCATGCCGCTAGTTTTACCGTAGCTAAATCAACTGAAGCAGATATTTTATTAAATATCAAAACTGCTTTAGAAGATGCTTTACAAGGTGGTAAAACATTACACCAATTTAAAAAAGAATTAACTCCCTTGTTACAAGAAAAAGGTTGGTGGGGTAAGGGCTTAGCCCAACCCATTAACAGGAAAAAAAGAGTTAGTGCAGCTTGGTTCTCCAAGACGTTTAAAGACAATTTATGATGCTAATAAAAGAAGTGCTAGAGCTGCAGCCACTTGGAGCAAGGCCCAAGATACCAAGGATTTTGCGCCCTACTTTCAATATAAATTAGGTCCCAGCAGCAAACATCGAGACCAACATTTAGCTTGGGCAAACATGATATTACCCATAGACCATCCTTTTTGGAATTATGCCATGCCACCCAATGGCTGGGGCTGTAAATGTTTTGTAGTACAGATAACTACGAAGCAGGCAGAATTGCAAGGGGGATTGTCTCCCAATCCTAAATTAGATTTTTTAACCACAGAAAAGCAGGGTGTTAAAATCAAACATCTTAAGGGAGTTGATCCAGCATGGAGCAGTAATAGCGGAAAGTTTCGTAATAAAATTTTATCCGAAAGTTTAGAAAAGAAATTATTAGAAGTGCCAAGCAAAATGGCAAAAAGTCAAATAGCTAGTATAGTGGCAAGTAAATATTTTACTAGTTTTTTTAACAATAGTAAGACATTACAACCTGAAGTTAAGGGTGTTCCCCTTAGAGAATATAATTTTGTTCCTATAGCTTATGTAAATAAAGGCATAGTGAAAGAGCCTCAAATAATGCGCCTCAGTGAAGATACTTTGGCAAATATAAAAATAATCAACCCCGATATTAAAATAGAAGATTATAGGTTAATTCAAGAGATTATAGAAAGTGGCCATTACAATAAAAAGCATAAAGCTTATATTAAAAAATAGGAAAATATGGTTATGTAGTTGCAGCAAATTTTACCAAAGACAGGGAACTATTACTTACTAATTTTTACCGCTTAAATAATAATGAGCTGAAAGAATTTAGCAATTAGTAAGTTCTGAAGTTTGTATTTTTAAAGTAAAAGGGAAGTGATAATTACTTCCCTTTTTTGTTGTCTTTTTCTCATAGCTTTTGCAAATAAGAAGTGCAAATCCAATTGTAAATCTTAGGCAATTTTCAATTGCTTTTACAAACTTTTTATTCTGTAATTTGCTTAGAAATTTCATTGCCATTTACAAAGCAAAAGATATGTAATTTGCAAATTGCAATTGCTTGTAAAAGCCTTAATATACAACGCTTTTGCAGGGAAGTAAGTGGTGAAAATGTAAGACGATTTACAAGGAAAATAAATTGCAAAAGCTGAGGTTATTTACAAGAAAACTATTGATGAAAACAGGAGGAAATTACAATTAATTGCAAATGGATTTTCAGAGACTAATCTTATATCATTTTCAATTTTAAACACCTTAATTTTAATGATATTTAATAATGTTTTAGAATAAAAAATACATCAAGTATTATCTTTTAAATGACTTTCTACATCCATATTTTTATTTAAAACTCTAATTATTTTTATAGTATCTACTTCTTGAATACGATAAAAAATTACATGATTATTGATAAAATATTTTCTATAGCCGATTTCTATGTAATCACAAGAAATTCCTATATGAGGATGCATAGATAAAGTAGTAAAGCCTTCTTCTAATTCTAGATAATATTTATTAGCTTGCTTAACTCCGAAGGTGTCATAAGTATAGTTCCATATACCTTCCAAATCTCTTTTTGCGCTCTGAGAAATCTCTATTGTAAAAACTTTACTCAATCAAGCCTCTTTTCTCCATAGCTTCTTTTTTAATTTTTTCTAAGTTCAATATTCCTGCGCTTCCGCTTTTTTCCCCATCAAGCAAAGCTTCTCTCAGCTTCTGAAGTTTTTGGTTATTTCTTTCTTGCCCTTCTAATAACCTTAATCCTTCTCTTAATACTTCACTCATAGAAGTATATTGTCCTTCTTCTAGCTTTTTTTGAATAAAGCTATTCCAATAATCTCCTAAGCTAACTGTTTGTGTTATTCCCATTTTATTATCCTTTATATGTGAGCTTCATTTTGTCCTACAATGTCTTACTTATAGTATTTTAGAATAGGTCTAGGAAAATTTCAAGGATAATTATAAATAATCTTATTTAATTTAGAAATTAAATAGAGAAAACCCTTAAAACTCGGGTAGCAGTGTTAACATGGAAAGTGTTTTAAAAAAGGAATAAAATAAAAGAATAATATAAAATCATGAAATAAAGAACAGATAAATAATGGCAGACTTAATAAATAATTTTATAGAACTAAATTTTATTTCGGCCTCTAATGATATCTCTGAAAATAGCAAGGCTAATATTCAACCTTCTTTAGATATAGAAATCCCTACTAAAATCCTAATCTTGCCTAAATCTCCTATTTTGGGGCCTGATGGTCGTAAATTTACCTATAATCCACAAGAAGTTATGGAGGCTTTTATTAATAATAATTTAGATTTGCCTATAGATTTTGAACATGAAAGTGAGCTAAAAGCAAATAGCGGTCAGTTTGTTCCAGCGATTGACTGGATTAAATCTTTAGAAGCAGATTTTGAAGGCAAGATTTGGGTAAATGTATTATGGAATGAGGAAGCACAAGCGATCAAAGCTAGACATGTAAGTTATATATCTCCAGCTTTTTTAACAGATAAAAATAATAAAATTACTTTACTTACAAGCGTTGCTTTAACTAATAAACCTAATTTTAAGTTACCAGCATTAAATACCATTAAAAATACAGGTATCTCCGATACAAATACCTTAAATAATCAAGAACTAGGAGCAACTATGATTAAAGACGAAGATTTACTAAAAGCTTTAGAGCTTCCAGATGGTAGTTCTAAAGATGCAGTATTACAAAAGTTGCATGATTTAAAAAATCAAGCAAATATAAAAGAAACTGAAAAATTGGCTTTGGAACTAAACGCTATAAGTTCAGAGTTTAATAATTATAAATCTAGTGTTTTAGCGCTAAATAAATCGCAAGCTATAGAAATTGCCATAAAAAACGGCAAAATTGCACCAAGCACACGAGATTTTTATCTCAAGCATTTAAATTCCATGGAAGCAGTGGAGGAATTTACCAAAACTATGGAAAAAGTGCCAAATATCTTAGCTTTAAATAACATTCAAAAGCCTTTGGACGATAAAAATTTTGGCGTTTCTTTAAATAGCGAGCAAAAGAAACTTACTACAGTATATTTCATAAATGAAAAGGAATTTGCAGAAACTAGGAATAGATTATTTTCCTAAGCTTTTTAAAAAGCTTAATCAAAATTAAGACAAAATTAAATGGCACAGATTTATCTGATGCCTAACAATAGGAAAGACCAATGGCGATAACATTTGAAAAGATACAAGATTTATCCACTACCGTAATATTACAATTTCAAAAAGGTTTAGAAAACTATAAACCAGTATATAAAACCATCGCTCCAATTATTATTAGTAATGGTTCTAGTAATATTTATCCTTTGGGGGATTTACCAACGATTAAAGAATGGTTAGAGGGTGATGAACGCCAACTAAAATCTATTAAAGAAAGCAAATATATTATAGTTAATAAGAAATTTGAGGCAACTGTTAAGGTCCCAAGAACTGCTATTGAAGATGATGCCTATAATTTTTATATGTATAATTCTCAAGCCCTTGGCAAAGAAGCAGCCCAACATCCTGATAAACTTGTGGCTGAGGCTTTAGTAGCAGGCTTTGTGAACGGTAAATCTTATGATGATGTAAATTTCTTCAGCAGCTCACATCCTGGACTTGTTCCCCAAAATAATCTGCAAGCAGGAACTGAAGAACCTTGGGTATTAATTGATGCTAGTAAAAATATGCCGGCATTGTTCCATCAAGAACGTACAGCTTACAAAATGGAAAAGCCAGCTGATTTATCAGAACATACCTTTTTAAAAGATGAGTATTTATTTGGGATAAGGGGTAGGGGAGCAATTGGTTATGGTTTATGGCAGTTGGCTTTCGGTAGCCAAGCGCCTTTAAATGGTGAGAACTTTGAAGATGCAGTAGCACAAATGATGTCTATTCAAAAGAGCAATGGCAATATGGTGGGAGCAAAACCTACTCATATTAGTGTGGGTCCACATAATTATATAAGAGCTAAAAAGTTATTTCAGCAATTACAGCAAGATGGCACAAGCAATATTTGGAGTAATGAAATAGAAATAGTATTTTTGCCTTTTTTAACTAAGGCTGAGTCTAAAGGTAAGGTAGATAATAAAGACAACGTAAAGGTTAAGTAAGGAGGTATTCAGAGATCTCTGACCTTTATTTAATGTATGGCGATAATAATGTTAAGCAGTTGCTCCATGATAAAGAAGATATAAGTCCTTTAATTAGAGCAATAGAAAATGCAAGTTCTGAGATAGACGGCTATCTAAATAAGAGATAGAAAACTCCTCTTTTGAATGTGCTTAATTTATTAAAAGAATGGGTTTGTATTATTGATTTTTATAAACTTAGTACGGATTATGGTGCAGGATTGACTGAAGAGCGTCGTAAAAGGTATGAGGATATTCTTAGGTATTTAAAGGATATTGTCAAAGGAGATGCTGAAATTCCCGAACTAATTAACCAAGAAGATATAAGTTTAAAGCCCCAAGGTAAAGAAAATACCATACAAATTTCATGCAGCAATCAAAGATTAATTACACGCCGTAGTCTAAGGAGATTATAAGAAATGGCAGGAGTTTTATAATTAGATTTATCGCAACTTGAACGTGTTAATGAATACATTACAAAATCTGAACTTACGAATAGCAAAAAAAGCAAATCCTAAAAAACATTGCCACTTTAGTAGTTAGCCAAACAGATAGTCGTTTTGAAAGTAAAAAAGGTCCTGATGGTAAACCTTGGAAAGCCTGGAGCCCCAAATATGCCATGAAAAGGGTTAGTGGCAAAAGCTTATTGGAAAGTGAAGCGTGCCCTTGTGGGAAGTACGGATATTTATGGAGGCACCCATCAATATGGAAATCCTAAGAAAAATATTCCAGCTCGCCCTTATTTGGGAATCAATGAAGATAATAAGCAAGAAATTGAAGAAGAAATTATTTCTTACTTAGAAAGTATGGCTGCTTTATAATTTTATAAAAAAATAATTAAAAAAACGGGCAAAGGAAGGGCCTTCGTGATGTATTAAGAAATATTAGAAGCAATTCAGGATACTTTAAAAAGTAAGATACTCGAATTGAAAGAAGTTTTTATTATGGGCGGGGGTTTTGGTGGGATTGAGGATATTCAGCAAAGATCTATAAATACTTCTTGTATAGGAATTGGTATAGAAGGAATTCCAACAAATAGAAGAACAAATACTAATCAATTAGATAGTACTTTAAACTTTAGCTTGTTTTTAATTACCAGCAACTATAACAAGCCGGTTAAAGATAAAGAGATTGAAGCATATAAGTTATTAGAAAAGCTTAATTTAATAATCATGGCAGGGCCAACCCTGCAAGGGCGCTCCCTTGACTCCTTATTAAAAGAAAAAATCTTAAAAGTCTATCCTACTGAACAAGAGAGCATAACTTGTAAAAACTTTTATGGCCCTGATTTATATAAAAAAGATATGTGTCTTTGGGAAATTAATTGGAGGCAGAAAGTTTTATTAGGAAAAGACAGATTTGAAGATGGGGGTTTTGGCAACCCAGAAATTGAAATATAAAGAGGTGTAAATGGATTTACTTACAAGATTATCTAAGTTGGAAGATAATATGGCCAAAATTATCCGCTTTGGGATAATTAAGCAGGTTAATTTATCTGATAATACCGTGATTGTAGATTTGGGTAATAATTTAGAAACCCCTAATTTACCTTATCTTATAAATGCCTCAGGTAATGCTAAAGTATATTTTGTTCTAAAGTTGGTGACCAAGTGATGATATTGGCGCAAAGCGGTTATATTGAAAGTGCGGTAGTTATTCCTAGTATTAACATAGGTAATGAAGTAGGGGTTGAAGATGAATGGCACTTAGAGTTTGCCCAGGGTAGTCTCAAATATAAAGAGGGTAAATTAAATATTGAATCTAAAAGCGAGGTGATAATAAAATCGCCAAAAGCAATTATAGATAGTGATCAAATAATTTTAGGTGGTGAAGATGGAGGAGAAGTAGTATGTAAAATGCATACCTGTAGTTTTACAGGTGGCCCTCATATCCAGGGCAGCAGTAAAATTAAAGGAGCTTTATAGGATGCATTATTTAGCAAATAGTAGAACAACAGCAAATAAGGTAGCAATTGTGGAGCAAAACATAGCCGTATATAGCCCTATTAAAATGTTAAGTTTTGTATCCATTTTTGACATTTTTACTTTAAATTTTGTTATCTTATTTAACTATTAAAGTCCCAATGAAGGTAGCGAAAAAAGTAATCAATATGGTTATAGCGATATTAAGTTTAACGGAAATTATTTTAACCTGGCTTTCTAATTCAGAAACCTTTTTGGTTGATTCAGCGACCTCAGAAGAAGCTTTTTCAGCTAGATCTTCTTCTACTCCAGCTTTTTTTAAGGCTTTATATAAATTAGATGCACTAATTGTCATTAGTTTATCCTTAGTTTATATCAATAATATAATACAAAATTCACGATTTAGCAAACAATAGGAAGTTAAAATGCCAATAAATGAACAAAGCGCAATTTCTAAAATAGAAGCTGAACTAAGGGAGGCAGGATTTAGCTTAGGTAATGCGCCTAAAACCAAGGAGTTTATTAGTATTATTGTTACAAATATTTTATCTGAAGTCAAAAAAGCCACAGTAAATGTTCCAGGAACTGGATTAATGGCACCAAGCGGGGGTGACCCGGTTAGTGGTAACGGTAAAGGGACAATAAGCTAGTAAATTAAATTGAGGAAATTAAATGAATAAAACTTACAACATTTTAAAAGATTTTTGGTTTTTAGGAAAATATAGAAAGTCAGGAGAAAGAATAAGTTTGCCTAAAGGACAGGCAAGTGGATTGCTTTATAAGAGGATTATTAAGTTGGTAGAAATTAAACTTGCAGGTATAAGTAAAAACATGGTTAAGGGCTAGCCCTTATGGATTTATATACAGGTAAAGTTTTAAACAAACAAGAAGATTTAAATCAAAGTATAAAATTAATTTTGCTTACTCCTAAGGGTGAATGCATTTTAAATAGAAACTTTGGTAGCGAGGTGTTTTCTTATGTCAGTCAGCCAATTAATTATGTAGCTATGCAGTTATCTGCAGAGGTTATTAGCTCTTTAGAAAAGAATGATAAAAGAATAAAGATTGATAATGTGAGTTTGCAAAATCTAAATAACGGCCATTTGAATGTGGAGATTAACTATAACGCAGGTAATTTAACAAATGTTGAAATCTAAATCTATAGAAGATATAAGTTTTAAGACCATCTTAGATAATAATAAAAAATTTATACAAGAAAAGTTCTTGAAATTAGAGCGTGTAGATAGCGACCCCGCTATGAGATTGCTAGAAATTTTTGCGTATAAATAAGGGTTATTGCGCAATACTATTAATAAATCCATTGATGCAGTGATGATTGATTATGCGCAAAGCCAGAATTTAGATAATTTAGGTAGATTGTTTGTTATAGAGAGAAAACTTATAAAGGAAGCCGATAATAGCAAAACTCCTACAGTTCCCGCTATCTTTGAAAATGATACTGAATTGCGCAAACGGATAAAAGAGGCCCCTAAGGGTTTTTCTGTGGCAGGCCCTAAAGCTAGTTACGAGCATTATGGGAAATTGGCCTCAGATAAAGTTAAGGATGTGGTGGCAATTTCTAATAAACCTATGGAAGTAGAGATTATAGTGTTGAGCTATGAAGGAAATGGACTGGCTTCAGGAGAACTTATTAAAGCAGTTCAAGAGAAATTATCACGAGAAGATATACGCCCTATGGGAGATTTAGTTACAGTTAAAAGTGCAATTATTAAAGAATTTAATATTGAATTAGAAGTTAGGTTAAGGAAAACCTCGTTATTGATAAAGCACAAAAATTGCAAATGATTAAAGATAATTTGGTTACTTATCTAAATAGCCTACATAAAATCGGAAGCTTAGTGAGTATTGAAGGAATATTGGCATCTGATTTTATTTTAGAGGTTGAAGATGTAAAAGTTTTAAGTCCTTCTAGTAATATAATTTGCAGTAATTATGAAGCCCCTTTTTGTATAAGTATAACCGTGATTGAGGAAGAAAATAATGCACTCCTTACTTCCTAAATCTTATCAAACTCCTTTAATGCTGATATTACAAGAAATTATGCATAGCAATTTAAGTAATTTAGGAGAACAAGATATTAAAAACTTTTGGAACCCTCAAAAATGTAGGGGTGATTTGTTGCCTTATTTAGCCCTTTATTTAGGGGCAAGCCAGTGGGATAGTTCTTGGGAAAAAAAGCAAAAGCGTCAAGTTTTGCAAAATGCTATAAGTGTGAATAAAAAGAGGGGCACTTTATTTGCTTTAAAACAAGCTTTAGGGGATTTAAAAATCAGTGCATCCATTGAAGAATGGTGGCACCAGGGAGTATCCCTGGACCCATTAAAGGATAGAAAACAAAAACTACAAAAAGGTACCGCAACAATAACCTTGCATGAAGGTAGTGTTATTTATAGCCAAAAGCAGTTTGACATGATTTACAAATTAATTGATGAAGTAAAACGCTTATCCTTGCAAATAATTATTAATAAGGTGCAAAGCATTAAAGGAAAGATATTTGTTGCTACCAGTTTAACAACTCAAAATAGGCAATATATAAGGTGAAACAATGAATAACGTAATAATAACTAGCCTTGGCTTACAAAAATTAGCAGCTGCCACTTTAGATACTCCACTGCAATTAGAAAAATTTGAAGTATCAGATTTAGCAGTGGATTTTACTAATCTATCTGCAGATTTTGAAGGAGAAAAGTACAAAACCTTTATCAATAGCCAATATAGCAATGCAAATAATATAACTCTTGAATGCGTTATCAGCGGCACAGTCGTTATAGATGAAGGTTTTCATATTAGAAGTTTGGGGATATTTGATGCTGTTGGGGATTTAATTATTGTAGCTAAAGTTCCAGAAGTTTATCGCCCTGCATTTATTGAAGGGCAGGTCTTAAGTGAGAATATCTTTAATATTGTGGTGACTTTAGAAAATACAGGATCTATAACGGTCAAGGTTAATGAGCAAATCTTTGCCACCTCAGATAGTGTGCAGCGTGAGAGTGCAAATCGTCAAAGAGGAGATGATAATATCAAAATCTTAATTAGCCAAAAGGAGCTAGAAAGTGTAGGTAGAGATGAATTTTTACAACAAAATATGAATTATTATAACCCCAATAAATGGGAAAGAAATTACATAAAACTAGAAACTGCTGCCTGGCAGCAAAACTATGCTCATAATCTAGAAGCTAATAAAATTAATACTGTTTGGCTAAAATATAAGGATAAAACTAACACACAGAGGCTATTAGTAGATTTCAAAATTCCTGCAAGAACTACCTATATATTGGATCTTTGGGTAGATTTGGAGATGCTTACTAACGTTACTGATATCAACGGAATTGCGGAATATCAAGCTAGGATATCTTGTAGTAATGAATACGGAGAAATTTCAGCCTTTTCTTTAACAAATATGTTTAAATCTAATACTCACAATCAAATATATCCTTCTAATAACTTTGGCGTTATGATGGATTATTATAATGTGAAGAGAATACACCCTATCTTATTTGGAGAAAAACAATCAGGTATACTTTTTAACTATAGAGCCTTAATTTTAGAAGGAGATAATACCTAGGAAAAATATTTTTTAATAAAATATTTTATTATTAAAGAGTTATTTCTTTTAAACTGGTACTGATTAATAATCCATTTATTAAATAGCTTATTCCAAAAACTTTGTAAAGTGAATCCGTTTAAAGCAAAGAAATATAGTTTTTTTATTATTCTTTTTGATTTATTAGGCTCATCTATTTTATACAAAAGAACATGGGGGCTATCAATTAAGATGAATCTAATATTTTTAAATATATTTAATAGATCAATAATAAAAGGCTTTGAGATATAAGATCTTCTAAAATCTTTATAAGAAGAGGTTAGGTAGAATACTATAGGCGTATCTAAATTTTTAGGGATAAGCCAATTTTTGGTAATTATTTTAGGATTATACAAATCATTGCTATTAGAAAGGGAGCAGCTTTTGTAGTGAAAATCAAAAATAAAAGCTTTTTCTATTCTTTCTGAGAAATAGAATATTAAATAAAATGCTAAAAGTCCACCAAAGGATATGGATGAAACTGTAAACTTCTTAAGATCATATTTATTTAATAAATTTTCTATCTCTTGGTCTTTAGAAGGTAAATCATAATAATATTGCAGTGAATTTGAAAAATCATGGGTCAAAACGTAAATATTATGGGTAGTTTTAAAATATTTAAGAAAATAACCTGATTGCACATAATTGCTTATACAGGCAATTAAAAGAATATTAGGGGAGGAAGACGATACAAAATTAAGGATATTAATTGAAGACATGATACTAATAAATTAAATTTAAATTATTTTATATTAACAACGAGGAGCAATAAAATCAATGGCAAATAATAAAAATAATAATTTTTTACATGGTGTGGAGATAATGGAGGTTGATGTTGGGGGTAGAATAATTACCACACCTAGCACTTCAGCGATTGGCATAGTATCAACTTGTAGTGGCGTAAGTGAAGCAGAGGTTCCTTATAATACACCGATATTAGTTACTAAAGTTCAAGAAATTGCAAGGTTTGGCAAAGGAGTTTTAGTAACTGCACTTGAGGGGATTTACAAACAAGCCAGTCCCTTA
>JBEULC010000012.1:0-3845 GCA_045504435.1 Candidatus Hepatincolaceae symbiont of Richtersius coronifer | reverse complement strand
TACTTTGCTTATATTAAATCCCGCTAAATCCCGTTATATCCCAGTAAATCCCGCATAAAATACTAAATTACTAACTTTAAAGCCCTATATCTCTTATTGCCATCTTATTTCTCTCTTTACATTTGCCAATTAATTTTTTAGTTTTATTTTTAAATTGCTTATTAAGTTGGCCTTGTATCGCTTTACTTTTGGCAATAAATTTAAGCTTATCTTCTCCTAACAAATCATAATTAACTGCTTCACTTATAAAATTATGGGCTTCATCAAATATATATATTTTGCCCATATCAAATCTATCAACCCTAACTTGTACTTTGTCTCCCACATGATTAGCCAGATTAGGTTCAAAGTAATTAGCATTTTCTACTTTAATTCCTTTTTTCCCTATAGTTCTATAGCCTGCTAAAGGTTCTAAAAGTAAATCTAAATCTCTGATCGTTAAGTATTCTTGCTTTTTATAACCTATTAATCTGCTCGCAGGAGTTTGCCTATTAATTCCTTGATGAGGTTTATTTAAATAATATTTATCGCTCCACCCAGTTAAAAATCTTTGAAAATCATCAATACTAAGCTCTGGTAAGTTTTTATCTTTGTTAAACATCCTTTCAGCAAAAGTTTGCACTGCATTAAGCGCTTTTCTTTCTGCCACATTGTGTCCTATAAAATCTTTATGAATTTCCATCATGCCGTGTGGTAAAGTTTTAAAGGCACGTTCAATAAAAGGTTTTTCTTCTCCACTAAAAGGTCTAGTTAATCTTTGTTCAACATTTAGTTTGCTCAGCACAACTTTAATTTGCTGTGAAGTATAATCCTTACCATTATCAGTTTTTATAATCTTAGGTACTCCCCAATCAATTACACATTGTCTAATAAGGTTAGATATACCTAAGCTGTTACTAGTTTTTTCCACTAAAAACTTTATTCTACGGCTATAAATATCTATACAGCCTAAAATTGTTACTCTTCCCTCCTTCAATATAATATCAGCAGGCGTTGAATCTAATTCCCACATGTAATTAACTTCCGTGGCTTCTTCCGCCATATTTCCTAAAGCCAACTTATATTTAGATTTATAAGCATCAGGATTACGACTTAGTAAATATAAGGACTTATTCTTAGTTTTAAATTTGTTCATATAATTTACTACGGTATTATAGTGAGGCATTTTTGTATTCTCTTTTTTAGCCTTAATTTGGAGCATCTCGTAAATTAAAGAGGTTTTAACATGGGGCTTTTATAATAAAGTTCCCTCTACTAATTCTTTAATCTCACTATTTTTGATTTTCCCTGCTCTTCTGCTAATTTCTTTTCCTTTTAAACCTTCTATTCCATACTCTTGATAATCACTTATCCACCTATAAAGAGTTCTACAAGATACTTCATTAATTAAATCGTAAGTACCTATTGCAACTCTTTTACAATTATAATCAACTACAAATTGTTCTTTGGTAATTCCTGTGGTTAAAATATGTTGAATAATCTCAAATCTTGCGTATGCCATTCTTTCTACTTTTTCTATAGCGCTTAAATTGCCTAAAGTTGTATTAGCCCTGTTCTTAGCTATTAATTTGTGGATTCCCTCTTCTCTCACAGAAATAGGAAAATTATTTATATGGTATTCTTTAATAGGCTTATCACTACCTTCTATCTCAGCGTATCTAAAAATCCATTCTTCTAACGTTGCTCTCACTATTAATTTAGAACGAGAAGTGTAACGTTCTATAGCTAATTCTAAAATTTCTGCTGCAGATAAATATTTTTTAAGCACTAAAGTTCTCTGATTTATTAGTTGCGCTATAATAATTATAATTTGCTCTAGGTTGAGGCTCATATCTTCTGCCCCTTTCATCATAACGTGAAGGAAATATATCTTTAGCCTCTATTCCTAAGGCTTTTGCCAAAGCTTTCTCCCCTGCTTTATGTGGTTTAGCTACCGCAAGCCTTACACTACCTTCACGTAATCCGTTCAATCGATCAATCGCTGTAAAAGATAGTCCTTTTTTTGCTACTAGATATTTCAAGTCTATTAAATCCATTCCCTTTAACCTTTTCATTTAATGTTGTTTATGTTAATGTTATTTTAGGATTAATATTAATATAATACGTAATTTTGGTATTGTCAACTTTAAAATACCATTTTTTGGTATTTATTTAAATATAGGAATATAATGGCAGATATACAAGTTGTTCATGAAGATTTGAATTACCGATTAAAACAGGTAATAAAGAAATATTTTGGTAATCAAAAACAAATGGCCAAAGAAATGGGATTTTCTGCTTCTAATATTACCGATTGGTGGGGAGGACGTTCGAAGCCCACAGCTACTATATTATTGCAAATATGCGAGCTCACAGGCGTATCTATGGATTGGCTGGTATTAGGGAGAGCGGAGCCTTACTTAGATGAAACTTTATTTAATGAGGTGTTTAATAAAGCTGTAATATTTACTCAAGAAAATAATATTAAGTTTGATGCTAATTTATTATTGGGCATATTGCGTATAACTATTGCAGAAAAAAGAGCAGAACAAGATATCTCTCTCTCCCAAATTTTAACTAAATATAAAGAGATAATTATTTCTTTAAGAAAAGATAAATAGAATAAGATAAAATTTTTCTAAGTATTCCTATTATTTTCACTTAATGATGAATGGTTATATTAAAAAAAATAATCATCCATCAACCTTACAAAATTTTCACTCAATGTTATTATTTATTATGCTTATCTAGATTAGCTAAGCATAATAAAATTTACAATTACAACCTTTGTAGTAATAATTATAACAGCTTGAATTTGCTAACACTTACAAACATCTTTGATCATTGCAAATACTTAAACAACATTTTTGATTGCAATTTACAACAATAATTAATATATTATTAATAGAGCGTACGCATGAGTGTTTTATACAAGCGTACGCTTCTTATTGCCAACTATATTTGTATTATTATACTTCTGCGTACGCTCTAACGTTAACAAAAGGAGCGTAATAATATGAATATAAGATGCAATAGATGTAAAGCAAAGCTTTTGGAAATTGAGATAATCAATAAGAACATTATAAAAGAAAAGATAAAAGGTGGTGAGGAAAAGTTATTTATTATTAAAATTAAGTGTAAACGTTGCAAAATTTTAAGTATATATAATATTCCTGATTGCTTTATTAAAATTTAATGTAGGGGACATTGCTCTCTTTAAGGTTAGTTTTTTGAAATTTCTCAAACGCTTTTAATTTACTGGCCTTAAAGGGAATTTGCTTTTTAAATATTTTTATAGGAAGGGGACATTGCTTTTTAATAAAGTTAAATAACAAATTCATTATAAGGCTTATATCGCCTTATGTAGAGGTATTTTTTCCTAAAAATAATTTGCCATTTAATTTTGTCATAAAATTTTACTATTTTATCCCGCTAAATCCCGTTATATCCCAGTATATCCCGCATAAAAAAGTAAATTACTACCTTAAAAACCTTATATATTCTATTGCCATTTAATATTGGTCTTTACAACTATAGTCTTTATTTTATATGGGTAATAGCGCTATTTTTGATAATTTCTTTTTTCTTTAGAAAGAGTCATTTCTTTTTTACAAAAAAATAGGCACTTTGTTTAAAAGTACCTATTTACTTATATTTTTATAAAAATCTTGTCCCCCTTTAATAGGTTCTCATTACACTTTTAAAAACTTATCTAATTTAGGGCCATTTACTTGTCTCTTTATAATTATTAGGTAAAGGTTGTATTATTTTTGTTTTTATTATTATCAATTACGATCTCTGAGTTATTATCATCTTTAGTGGTCATCATTTCATCCAGGGCAAAACTCATACTTTCAGTTTCATCA
>JBEULC010000011.1:0-5223 GCA_045504435.1 Candidatus Hepatincolaceae symbiont of Richtersius coronifer | reverse complement strand
CATTTTCATTGGTCTCCTAAGGATCTATGGAACTTAACTCTAAGTGATATGATAATGTGGCATGAGTTATTAGTGGATAGAGTTAAAGCGCAGTAGTATTTGCTATATTTATCATGCTTATAGAAAATAAGATTAAGAATATCATAATAGGCAAAACTATAAAGCCAGAAATACGGGTACTATTTTGATATTTACAATACTCTGCTTTTGGTAAAAAAGTTATGAGGGTAGCAAACAGAATAAAAGAAAATACCAAGATTGCTAAAACAGCTCCGCTTTTATGCAACCCAAAATAATAAAACAAAGCAAATAGACTAGCAGAGATAATTAAGTTAACAATAAACATAACGCAAAAGGCTACATGAAGCATAATTACTTCATAAATAGTCTTAGTACCTACAATAATAATATTTGCCAAATCGTCTGCGGTATATTTTTGCATTATTAACTCAATAATTAATAAATCATTTAGGAATATTGTACACATATGTCTACCTTAAAAACAAGCATATTATTAGAGCTTCAAGATAAGTTTTCCAAACAGTTTTCTTTATTACAGAACATGTTAGGAAAATCTGAAGGCAACACTAATAAATTATCCAAGGCTTTAGGTAAAAATAATGATCAGTTTAAAAAAGGCTCTAAAGAAGTTCAAAATTATAATAATAATTTTAACAACTTTAAAGAACACTTTAAGAAAGGTGCCTTTGAATTACGGAATATAGCTTTACCTATTATAGGTATCTCTAAATTATCTAATATGTTAAAGAATAATCTCAGGGAAGCAGGCAATCGACAAATGCTAAGTATTAAGTTATCCACAGTAATGGGTAATAATGTGCAAGCAGATTTTGATAAATTCTTCAGAAAAATAGAGCGTACAGGGATTGCAAGTTTTCAAGAGATAGTAGATACAGGTTATAACCTTTTATCTGCAGGTTTAAGCGGTGAGCAAGCTAAATTAGGAACGCAAAGTGTAATCAATGTAGCAAAAGTCACAGGAGGGCAATCAGATTTAGTTGCTTCTACTATGGCTACAGCTTCTAAAAACTTTAACCTTGATATGGCAAGAGTTGGAGATATTTTAGCAAAAACTCAATTAAAATTCCAATTTGCAAACTTTGCACAATTAGGAGCAGGCTTTGATTTAGTAGGAGCTTCAGCTTCTGCCATAAAATTACCACTTGAGCAAACTGCCACAGCCTTGGGAATGCTAAATGATGCAGGTATTGCAGGAAGTAGTGCGGGCACAGCTCTTAGTGCTGTTCTAAGGCAGATGAATACGGCCTCACAAAAATTAGGTATAGAAATTACTAGAACCTCTGATGGTTCTTTAGATTTGGTGAGCTTTTTAGGAAAAATTAAGGATAAAACCAAAGGTTTTAATTTAGATAAACAAGCAGCAATTTTTCAAGATTTATTTGGTGATGAAGGCAAAAAGGGCTTGCTACCCTTAATTGCTAATTTAGATAAAATGTCGGCAAATTTAGCAGATGTAAGCAAAAATTCTAAAGGGATTACGGATAAAGAAGTTCTAAAATTTTATGATGCTTATAATACTAAAATGGCTAAATTAAGCCAGTCAATATCCCAGTTAAGCGGCACCTTGGGAAAAGTTTTATTGCCTGCTTTAACTATTTTTATAGATAAATTGGCAGATGGAATAGGATTTATTACTGAAATTATAGAAGCTAATAATGCTTGGGCTTGGGGGATTTATGGAGTAGTGGCAGCTTTAGCGGCATGGGCTGCCAAAGTTCTAATTTTAAAAACCTTAGGTTTCTTAAATATGTTATTTGGCTTTACAGGGGGATTTTTATGGTTAAGAAATGCCATAATGCTTACCACAGGTGCCATAAGAATAATGACGCTTGCGATGATAAGCAATCCTATAGGAGCAGCGATTTGGTTATTAACCAGTGGAGCTATTTTGTTAATAATGTACTGGAAAGAAGTAAAAGCAGTATTTGTAGATTTATGGAATTGGTTTTCTAATACGGGATTTTTTAAGGTTATAGAAGGTGGAATAAAAGTAGTTTCTAAGGTTTTTGGGATTGCAGAAAGCAAAAAGCCAATTATTGATAATACGGCAGTTAATAAAGTAGCTGCTAATACTCAGTTGTTAAAATCGTCAGGTCAGCAGGTTAATAATAACCAAAAGATCAATATAACCATTAATTCTTTGCCTAACCAAAATGAAAAAGATTTAGCAGCAGAAGTTATGAAGCAATTTGAGTTCCAAAATAATTTAAGTTTTGCAAGGTGAAAATATGATTAATCTTTTTGCCTCAGCGCCGCTACAAACTCAAAATACGCAAAAACATACTACTCAATTATTGTTTAAATCTCGTGGCAAGAATAGTTTTAGCTTCCAGTTTTCAGCGCGTACTGAAGACCTATATATAGGTAGTATTGACCAAAGCATAGATTACGGTTGGGAAACTCCAAGTGATGAGATTAAAAGTGTACTGCAATCTCCTGTAACCCAAGTGGCTTTTAATTCTAACAAAACTGCTCATTCATTAACTTTTAATGGCATTATTTATATAAATTCGGGCCTTGGTACAGGAGTTGAAAATTTTACTAAATTTAAGAATGAATGTGCTACGGGAGCGCATTGGGACATTATTTATAATCAAAATAACCAAACCCAAACTAAGCTACAAGGGATTTGGTACGTAAAAAATATCTCCCAAAATGCCAGTAATTTTACCAATGGCATAGAAGCCTTGAAAATGGAATTTACTATCACAGTTAACAAATATCAGCAGGATTAACCAGGTCTAAACCCTGGACCGAAGGGCTAGCCCCTCACCCATTACTTTTAGAATTAAATCTACTATCATAATTCTATAAAACCCAAAGTGAATAAACATGAACTACGTTGTTAGCCTCCAAAATAAAACCTTAGATCGTATAGTTTATAATCATTATGGCAGTAGTTTTGGTTATTTGGAGTTAGTTCTACAGCACAATAATTTTCTGTATGAGCAAGAAATTATACTACCACAAGGTCTTATTATTTACTTACCAGAAGTTGCTAAACAGCCTCAAGAAAGAACCAAATTATGGTAGAAGGGCTAGCCCTTCACCCGTTTTTTAAGCAAAAAAGAAATATTAATAAAACGGATTAAAAAGTCTCGCTTTAGCAGACTTTTTAACTCCCTTAATAGGTGGAGGACTAGTCCTCCAAAGAATATGAAATTATACATCAACGATCAGTTTAGTGAACTTGCAAGTAACAGAATCTTATCCTTTAAGCTAATAGATAATATGGGTTTAAGCTTAGATAGCTTAGAAATTACTATCAATAATTCTGATAAAGCAATAGCAATTCCTAAAGAAAACGCAATTTTAGAATTGGCTTTAAAGGATGTTCATAATGCTGAAGCTGAGTATAAAATGGGCAAATTTATAGCCCAATATATTGATGCAACTTCTAATATTATTAAAATCCAAGCTATTTCCCAAGATCTATCTACAGCAAGAATTAGACATAATAGAGTATTTAAAAATAAAAGCTTAAAGGAAATACTACAAACCTTAGCTGCTGATTTAGATTTAAGATTGCAAATTGATACTACCTTAAGCAGCAATATTATTAATTATTACCTGCAAGAAGAAAAAACTTCCTTAGAAATTTTAGGAGAACTAGCAGAAATCTATGGTGCAATTGCCAATATCAAGGATAATAATTTGATCTTTATTTTAAAAGAAAATGTCAAAAAACTAGAAATCGCTGAAAATACTATTTTAAGTATCAATAAAGTTGATAGCTTAAACAAGGTATATAAGGGGGTGCAGTACAAGCAATGGAATTTTAAAACTGGGCAGCCTGAGATTACATGCTTAGGAGAAGAGCCTTTCTTTGTTTTAAAGTTTAAGGTTGATAGCAGCCTTGAAAATCTTTATGTTAACAACGCCTTTAAAGACCGCAAAGTTTCTGAATATATTAATATAACTTTACACGGCAACGCTAATATACAAGCTGGATTTTGCATTGAAATAGGAGCTATTTATCCTGACTTTACAGGTAAATATCTTATAGAAAAAGTTATTCATAAGTACAGCAGCTCTTATACTAGCAATATTTTAGCGGTTAAAATTATCTGACTAAATCATAACTAAACTATCAAAATAGAGCCCCATTGAGAGCCTAATCTGTCATTTTATAGGAGAAATAATATGACCATATATTTAGGCGACCAAGAAAAATTATTTAATAATATTTTACCAAAATCTATAGATGCCATAATTACTGATCCACCCTATGGTTTAAAGTGGAATCATAGGATTGAGACAGGATTTAATTTTGATAATTTTTTAGAAAATGCTTATAGAGTTCTAAAGGATAATGGCTTTTTGGTTTATTTTGGCCAAGAGCCCAGTATTAGCCAATGGAATACCCTAACACAGCAGAAATTTAATTATTTAGCTGAAGTTATATGGTACAAAAAGGGGCCTTCAAGCCCTTATATTTTTCCTTTAAGAGTGCACGAAAAGATAATGATATTTACCAAAGGTAAAGGTAAGCTAAATAAAGCAACTATAGAGTGGGAGGATGAGAAGGAAGAATTATTAGAGTATGTTAGTAAGAAAACTATATTACGAACTATGGCTGATATCAAAAGCCTAATTAGGAATAAAGCTACAGTTGAAGAAATTCAAGAAGTAGCTAACGGTGCAGTTTATACAAAAACAGATCAATCTTCTAAAGTTAATGATAATATTTATAAAATAGGGAAATACAGCACTAACAGGCAATCTTATATCCTTAATCCTAAAAAGTTGACTACCTTATGGGGTTGTAGATCTCACAATCAACAAGGCTATAATAACCCAGAATTTAACATTAAACATCCCACAGTAAAACCTATCCACATATTAGAACGTCTTCTTGAAATGACCACGCAAAAGGGGCAAATAGTTTTAGATCCTTTTATGGGAAGCGGCACCACGGGGATTGCCTGTAAGGCATTAAAAAGAAACTTTATAGGATTTGAGCTGATGGAGGATTATTACAAAATTGCTGAAAATAGATTAAATAAGGTAGCATAACTTTAACCAAAATTTTATGACAAAATTAAATGGCACAGATTTAGGTAAATATTTAGATAAAAGCCTTGTAAATCCTAGGTTTTAGGGTTTGTAGAGATAGATTTTTGTCTAGAATTAGCAATTTGTGGGAAGCAAATTTTTGCCATTTAATTTTGTTAGCTACAC
>JBEULC010000010.1:0-6090 GCA_045504435.1 Candidatus Hepatincolaceae symbiont of Richtersius coronifer | reverse complement strand
CCACCTCTATTGCTATTTCTTTCCAAAAATCCTGGAAGGTTTTCCTCCAAATAAGCTTTACCTTCAATATTAATAGTAGTGGAAGTATAAGGAGATTTATAACTAACTATAAAAATTTCATTTTTATAACCATTGCTTGTAAAATTATTTTCTTCACAGGCTTTTAAGCCTTTCTTTTCCATATCAAAGCCTTTTTCACAGATCATAATAAAAGCGATTTTGGTAAAATTATCTAACTCTTCAGCATTTTTACTCCAAAGTTCTGGTATAACTCCTTGGCCTTTATATTCTTTAACCACTTTTTCAATTTCTTTTTTACTAAACATTTTTATTCCTTTATTACTTAATCTTTAAAATATTCTTGGCAAATTTCTCTGCAATTTCCTTCTCTTCATTATCTAATTCTCCTCCTATTTTATTAGTCAAATATAATAAAGAGGCCTCGTATAGCTCAGGAATACATTCAAGATCGTTATATTCTCTAGTTTCAGACACTCCAGATAAACATATAAATAATCTCATTAGTTCTTGCTTTTCAAATTTTAAGGTTTCTGCAATTTCATTTTTAAGTAATTTCATTATTCTTTTCCTTTGTTTTTACTATTAATTATTAAGCAAAGTAATTACTTCCACATTATTTTTAATTACCTGTAACCTTGCTAAAACCTCATTTTGCTGAGCCTGATTAAGGCTATATAACCCTTTCCTTACATTTTCCTCCAATACCCATATCGCTTGATTAGTACTCTCTATTACTTCATTTTGTAGTTTTCTTCTTTTAAATATCCACCTAATCATTTTGCTTCTCCTTTTAAATCATCATTAATATATTGGTAAACTGCATACATTCTGTTATTTTTAAATCTTTCTAATCTGATTGTTTTAATAATCCCTTTATCCTTTAAAGCTCTACACCAGCCTTTTGATAATTTAAAATCATCTGTTATAGCAAAAATATCTAAACAGTGAAATTCTTTGCCTTTTCTTATATATTTTAAGAAATCTCTATAAATCTTGATATTCTTTTTGACTTTTATTGTTCGCTCTAATTCTTTCTTAAAAGGAATAATCTTTCTCAAATTCATGTCATAAATACCTTTTTTCTTTCTATATCTTAGAGGAGCCCAGTACCCTGTATCCACCTTTAATTCATATATCTTATTCACCTTATCTACATAACCAACTTTAATTAGGTGAGTTAAATAGCTATCCACAATACCTGCTTTAATTAAATAATTTTTACTTTGTAAGCTTTCCATAAGCTGTTCAAATATAAATACCTTATTAGCCCTTGCATAAAACCATACTTCTTCTTGGATGCATCCCCTGTAGTAATACGGAATTTCCTTATCAGTATTTGGATCATAAATACCTCCTCCTGCTCTTTTGCTATAAATAGCCTTAGAACCCATTGTTACTATAACTTTGTAATAATCACCTTGTTTCTGTAAATACAATGCCCTTTCTAATATTCTTATATATCTCTCAACCAGCTTTACATCTACATCCTCAACCACAGCTTTTATATCTTGAACTGTAAAAGTCTTTAAAATCCTTACACTTTCCCAAATTAACTGCTTTGTTTTATGTATATCTTCTTTTGAACGCTGGTATTTTTTCTTAGCATAAGCTGCTTTTTCTTCGCGAGTTTTAGCCATTATATTCTTCCTATTTATGCCATCTATTCTTGCCTAAATACGTCTGGGAGTAGGATATATTCCTGTATATATCTCCCGAGTACCCCATATCTTTAAATCAACCTCCTTCCAGCCATTTACTTTGGACTCATTTTGTATATTATTTAAGTTTACGCAAACCCTTCTTACTCTTCCTTGGCTTTTAGCAACTAATTTTTTCAACAAATCTTCTCTGATATTAACCGTACAATATAGCTGCGATAACTTCTGTGCATCCTCTAAACTCACAGGTTCTGCTCTGACCCATGATAAAATCCTGTTGCTAAATCTCTCAACACGGTCTAAAATAGCTGGTAAATTCTCCTCACCTACCAAAATTAACGGAACTCCACTTTTATCAGCTATCTCTCTTATTATCTCCAAAGCCCTGTCTTTTGCTAGCTTATCAAACTCATCTAATATCAACGGACGTTTCTGTTTAGTCAGATTTTCTATTACGTACTCAACTTTTTTAGCAATTAGAGCTTTCGGTGGATTTATCCCCATTTCTTTTAAAATATTATCTAATAAATAACTAATGCTCAAAGAGCTTCCGATTTCACAATAAAAACATCTATACTTATTGGCAACTAAAGCACAGGCAAAGGATTTTCCATATCCTGAAAATCCACTAAAACTTACCATCTTGGGTAAGTGCATTGGAGATTTTATTACCTCATCTACTGCCTTACTTAAAAGCTCTATATTTTTTAACAATGCTATTGATTTTAATGGCATATTCATTTATATTCTCCATATGTTATAATTTTTGTTTTATTTTCTTAATTTAGCTTTTAGTTAAAAGTTTCTGCTTTCGTTTAAACGCTTTAGCCTTTATTAATTTGTATACCTCCTATATTAATATTACTATCTACCTCTGCTGCTAATTCATCCATAAACTTCTTACTGCTATATTCCGAAGTTTCTTGATAGTTTTTTAACCATTCTTCTTGTTTGGGCGGTATCATTAAACCCAAGCCTAATTGTCTCTCCAAATCTTTAGCCCTTGTATATCTATTAGTAGCTTCTTGCTCTCTTTGTTCTTTATCTTTATCTACTTCATAAAGTTGTGCTCCCCCCTTACTTGCTATTGCTGCCTCTATTAACTCAAAAGTCTCCTTGACTTTTGCTTGTTTGGTTTTACTATCTACTATGCCTTTTATGTAGTTATCCTCTTCATTCCTTACTTGTAACATATCTTTTATTAGTTCCTTTTGACTAGTCGCTCCTTTTACCATCTGTTTATAAGCAACTTTTGTAGCACTCATTAACTCAGTTTGTTTTCTTTTCATAGAGTTAAATACTTCTTCTCTACTAAACCCTGATCTATTCATATCAACTGCATGCGCTAAAAAATCTCCTTTTAAGCTAAATATATAAGCCCTTCCCCAATCACTTTCATCAAATAACACTTTTACCTTTTTACCTATCCATAATGTTAAATTTTCGTGCCAATACTTGCCATTATCTACTGCTATGCCCTCTTTAGTTATAGTCCTTATACCATCCCCACTTCTTGGGCTCATCAATATGCTCAAGGCTTCAACTGATTTAAACTTGTAGATTTCTCCCAAATACCCTGCTACTTTCTCATTAGGACTCATTCCTAATTTGCTATGTATATTATTATGATAATAACTCTCTAACCAATTATCACAAAACGCTTGTAATTCCTCCCTATTTAATCTTAAATCTACTTTATCTTCGTTCCTAAATAGTCTTGCCCCAAACCTCTTTTTACTCTCTATTTTCTTTCTTGTGGCTACATCATGTCCTATATATCCATCTAGCATTGTCAGCATATTATGTGAAAAAGTTTTAAAAAATCTCTCAATAAATGGCTTTTTCTCAGGACTAAAGGGCGGACATATTTCTTGTTCTATCCCTAATGCTTTAATACTATCCTTAACCCTTATACTAACAAAATCAGCACCATTATCCGTAGCTATAACCTCAGGTTTTCCCCATTTATTAAAAGCCTTAAGTAATGCTCCTAGAACCGCTTCGCTACTGCTTGTTCTACTTACATGTAAAATTGCCCTTCTGCTATATACATCTATTATTCCTACAATTACACAACGCTTGTTATCGTTTAGCATAATGTCAGCTATTGTGCTATCTATCTCCCATCTCTGGTTCAGTCTTATTATCTGTTCATCTGCTTGACCTAAAGCTAATTTATACTTGCTTTTCCACCCATCTGGATTACTTAATAATTCTAATTCCTGAACGTGAGCTTTTTTATAAATACCTATCCAGTGACTAAAACCTCTAATAGTAAGTATTCCTCCATGTTCATTTACGAAAATTTTATAGAGTAAAGCAGTGGACAAATAAGGATTTTCTTTTAGGCTTTTTAGTACTGTACCTAAATATTTTTAATTAGACATTGTGCTTTTTCTGCCTTTACTTTCCCAATTTTCTAACAATCCTTTTAAGCCCTGAGCTTTATAATTACTTTTCCACCTACCTACACTTCTTACGCTAAGAGTAGGAATATTTTGGTATAATTCCTTATTAACGATTAGCCCTTTATTATATCTATCCACATAAAGTTGCATTAAAAAACTTTCTTTACCTTTAAGGGCAAGCTCTTTTCTATAAGCTACCAAATTAAATAGTATTTGCTCTTTAGCTCTAGCTTTTTCTAAATTCCTTTTATCTATCTCAGACCCAAAATGTTCAGCCTTAGATAATACTGAGGCCACTTCTTCTTGACCTGATAACCAATTTACTATATCTAATTGACCGTTATTTTTGCTATCTTTAGTTGTATTAGCTTTATTATCTACTTCATCAATAGAGTTAATATTATCTAAAGGGGTAGTTGCTTCAATACTTTTACTTAAAGTTGTTGCAGCTATATTCTTGCTTTTCTTTGCCTCATTGAACCTACTACCTCCTGCATCTTTGCTCATATTCGCCAATCTATTTAGCAAATCTACCCTTGCCTCCAGAGGTAAAGAACCTATGTGGTACTCATAGCCTCTTCTCCCTCCTGTATTAGATTGAGTTTCTCTCTTTTTCCAATTCTCTTTTTTAGCTAATCTTCTTAGTGTAATTTCTATATTAGGAAGAGTATCTAATTCCAAATTTAGAATCTCTGTAAGAGATAGCCACTCCTTATTTGCGAATCCATTGATAGAAAGTTTTTTACTCATTTGTACTAAAATTCCCTATATTTATTAAGCAATTCTTACTTTTTATCACTTGTTAAATAGTTACTGTATTTTTGATAGAAAGTTTTGTATTTTTAGTAAACTTTCTATCATCATTATTCTTATAATTATAATTACCTCTTGGCTGTGGTGCATATCTTTTACCCTCAATATCATATCTTTCTGGAAATAACCTATATGCTGGTATCTCTAAAGCTTCAGATAAAGCCTTTTCCCCTGCTTTATGAGGCTTTGCTATGATCAGGCAAATGCTACCTTCTCGTAGTCCATTCATTCTATCTATTTCTACAAAAGTTAAGCCTTTCTTTGCTACTAAGTACTTAATTTCTATTAAATCCATCTTTTTACCCTTAATTAACTTATTTTTGTTATTATTAATTTATCATTAGTATTAATATAAATCAGTTAAACTGAATTGTCAACTATAAAAAACAAGTTTGATTGAACTGATGAATATAGAGGGTATAGCTTGATTACAGAGGATTTTGGACAAAAAATAGCAATAATAGCTAAAGAAAAATTTGGCTCACAAAAAAAAATGGCTGAAGAATTAGGAATCGTACCATCAAATGTATCTGAATGGGTTAGAGGCAAGACAAAACCTAGCTTAGATGTTATTGCAACTATCTGCCAAAAAGCAGAAATATCCCTAGATTGGCTAGTATTAGGAAAAACCTTTGAAACTGATTCTTTAAACTTAGAATTATTTAATGAAGTCGTTGTTTATGCTATTGAATTCGCCGATGAAATAGATATTCCTATTGATGGTAATTACCTAATGGCTTGCTATGACTTCATTAATGAAGAATATAATAAAAATAAAGAAGAGCCTATTAAAAATATATTTAATAGGCTCAAACCTCTCATTATTAAATTAAGAAAATAAATTATTACTTCTTGCCTCTATTCCTTTTTATCTGATATTTAGATATTATTATAAGTAATAATATCTACTGCTTCTTAATTACTTTATGAGGTTTAGATTTAACCTTCATTTTATTGCCTTTTATGTTAAAGTTATAATTAATAAAGGCAATTTTTTTGATTATATTTTTCTGCCATTATAAACTTCCTAAATCTTCTCAAAGTGCCATCTATTTTTGTATTACTTAAATACTTTGCTTATATTAAATCCCGCTAAATCCCGTTATATCCCAGTAAATCCCGCATAAAATACTAAATTACTAACTTTAAAGCCCTATATCTCTTATTGCCATCTTATTTCTCTCTTTACA
>JBEULC010000009.1:0-7891 GCA_045504435.1 Candidatus Hepatincolaceae symbiont of Richtersius coronifer | reverse complement strand
AAATTTGTTCATTCCATTAAAAGTACTAACCGCTGTAGGTTTATTGGCATTAAAAGCTAAAGCAAGCTGGATCTTCCCTCCTCCTGCATCAGTAAAATTAAAATCACCTTTATTAGCTGTATATCCTCTTAAATCTAAGCCTAAATTGGTAGCGCCCACCTCTATATCCCCATAAAAATCAACGGGATTAGCCCCAGTAATAGCTAAATATTGGTTATTTAAACTGTTAATTATCCCAACAATAATTAGCGAGCTAGAATGTATTACTGAATTACTACTGATGATAGTATTAGTTCCACTAGCGCCTAAAAAGGATAAGCCGTTAGCTACAGTATAATTAATATTACCAGCGGCAGTAGCATTAGTAGCTATATTTTCTATAGTGATAACAGCACTTTGGTTAATTAGATTTATCTGAGTATTGGCAGGAGTAACCCCTGCATTTAAATTTACACTAATAATCCCATTAGGGGTGGCACTATTATTATTTAAAGTAAGGTTAGCTACTCCTTGTAAAGGACTAGTAGTTATTCCTCCACCGGTTAAAGTTAAATTATTAGCAAAGGTGGCCGTACTTAAGCCTGTATAATCACTATAGTTTAAGTATAAATTATTATTTCTGGTAGGGGATAAAAGCTCAACGGCAGTAGTTCCTTTAGAAGCAGAAAAGTTAAAACCCCTAAGATCCACATAAAGTCGTCCTGGGGCGCTATAAGAGCCTAAATTAAATTTCTCAAAATTTACTAAGGTTATAATACTGCCATTTGCGGCAAATTCTGAGGTAATTATAGCATTATTAGTATTATTTACCTGTAAACTTAAGGTACCATTTACTCCTGGGGTACCTGTAGCAGATGTAGGAATAAATGTATCCTCTCCTGATAAGCCATTAACTGTTAAAATATCTCTTTGCAGACCGCCAAAGGGAACAACGTGATACCTAAAAGTATCGGCATTATTACTTAAAGTAAACATATTAAAATTTTTAATATTTAAACTACTAGTATTAATATTGCTTACACCAGTTGAATTATAAGTAAAGTTTAAAGCTGCCGTAGCACCTGTAATGGTAAAGGTGTTGTTACCACCTTTACCATCTAATAAGCCTAAATTAGATAAAGCAGCAATATCTATAGTATAAGTATCATTTAGTTCAGACCCTATAACTGAGTTAATGTTGGTTAAAGTATCTGTTAAAGTACCTTTAAGTACCTGAATATCCCCTGTCCTACTTACTGTAACTGCAATACCTGAGGCTATAGAATAATCTACTGTTCCTTTGTTTGTGGCTGATCCCCCATTAAAAGAATAAATTCTATTACTATCCACATTAATAAATCTATTACCTGGCCCTGAGGAGACATTAGAGCCAACAAATTTATTTATATTATAAAAGTTATCTATGGCTGCACCTGGAATAACTGCATCTGTTGAATTTATAGAAGATACTTTACCTAATAATAAATTGATTTCTAAACGATCGGTTATTAAACTATAATTTAATGTATTGTTAAGTCCTACTGCATTGAAAGTAGTACCTCTATGTCTGGCAATATAGGTATTTCCTGCAGCTACTGTGGTAGCATGACCAAAAATCTGACCTATGCCCGCAAGATTAATGGTATTAGTAGTTGTTCCATTAAACGTTATGTTTGCCTCATTAGCAGCTAGTTGTTCAGTATAAATTACACTAAAGTTAGTGGCAGTTTCAGAAAAGTTTAAAATATTATCTCCTCCACCTGCATCTATACGAGTAAAATTAGTAACTTCCCTGATTTTTATAGTGTCATTAGCTGCTGTACCCACGTAAATATTAAAATCACGTAAATTATCTACTTGGATATTACCGCCTGTTCCATATTTAATGATAATCGCTAGGCCAGTGGTATTTAAATCTGCATAAGTAGTAGCATTAGTAAGGCCGCTATAGTTTATAGTATTATTACCTGAACTATGGGCTCTAAAGGCATAAGCATTAATTACATTCATATTAATGGTAGCATCAGTTGTGCCAGTATTTAAATCATAAATTTCAAAATTGCTAAGTCTATCTGTTACATTTGCACCATTTCTATTCATATTAGCATCTACTTGTACTGTATTGCCTACGGCTAAAAAGGTTAAAGAAATATTTGATGTAATTCCTTGATAATTTACAGTATCTGTAGCATTTCCGCCATTTATAACATAACCTGTGGCCGAATCTGTATCTGAAATGCTAATGGTGTCATCATAATTGGTTAAGTCATAATTTTTAAAATTAACTAACGTTAAAGCCGATCCCCCACCACTACCTGTAGATAATGAACTTACACTACCTATAAAAGCATTATTATAATTAGCAAAAGATACATAATTAGTTGATAAAGTACCGCCTACAATTTCCTGTACGCCTCCAACTGGCGCAGAAGCCAAAAGCACATAATTATTAATACCTGCTCCATCGGCCAGTATAATTTTATTAATCTCTCTAAATCTGGCATAATCAGCTGTGTTTATAGTTGAGGTTCCTCCGCGATATATAATATTGGCATCAACATTAACTGTTACTCCACCTACAGAGGAATTAAGAGTTAAAGTATCTAGGCCTCCATTTCCACGTACGTCACCAAAATTATAATCATCACCAAAGAAGCTAGCATTTACTATAAAGGTATCATCAGCTGTAGTACCAGTAAAAACTTGCAAATTGGCGATACGCATTACTACTGCAGAAGTTGCATTATCTTTTAATTGGTTTGCAGCAAAATCAAAAGTAAGTCCTGAAGCATAGCTTGTGCTACTTAAAATTAAACTATTTCTACCGCCACCACCATCAATGCTTAAGATTTGACCAGTAGGTGCAACAAAATTATTAAAGTTAAAAATGTCATTCTTTTGATTACCACTTATAATATTAAACCCGGTTGTTTGATCCACATAACCATTAATTTGATCTTTAATAATTTGGATAGTACTGCTTGGACTAGCAGTACCTGTGCTTCCCAGATTAAAAATAAACTCATCAGTAGCTGATACTGCGCTATAATCTAAAGTATTGCTACCCCCCTTCCCTATCATCTCATAGGACCCAATAGTAGAGCCCCTAATATTTAAACCTGCAGCAGAACCCTCAAAGCGAGAAAAATTATCAAAGGTAAAGCTTCTTGTAGATGCAAAAGTATCTAAATACGCTATATTATTAGTTGCTTGTAAATCAAGATGTACTAATTGAGTAGCTGCTGAAAAATTTAAAGTATTGCTAGCGTTCGCAGAAGGAGCTTTTAATTGCTTATTAGTGAAAATGTTATCCCCTAATAAAAAGCTAGTACTGTTACCACCACCTATTATAATTTCCCAATTAATAATTGTAATATTTTGAGTGGTATTGGCAATAATAGTTAAAGCTCCTGAGGCGTTGGTAAGATCAATAGTGATAGCTTGGAAATTATCAGAAAAATCAACAGTATCGGTTCCACCTGCGGCATCAATAGAGTTAACTATTCCAAAGTTTATACTATTTACATCATTAATTTTAATAGTATCATTTCCATTACTTGTGATTATAGTATTGAACTTAGATAAATAATCAACATTTGTACCACCTTTATTAATTGTTACAAACTTTTCTACATTAAATACATCGGTTACATCAAAAGTTAAAGTAATACCAGTTCCCGTAGATAGACCTAAATAACTAACGATATTATTTTCACCTGCACTTAAAGCTATATTATTACCATAAAGGTAAAGATCATAAACTATACTTGCAGCATTAACACTATTAATTAAACTATTATCCCTAACTTGTACATTAAAGGTATCGTTACCTGAGGAACCATAGATTTTTTCAAAAGAAACTAAATTATGCACAACTGCAGAGCCTGCGATATTTAAAGTAGTACCTAAAGGAGATGATGGTCCAGTACTAACTCCCACATTAAAAGTAAGAGCAGGAGCAGCTGTTCCGGTTGCTCCTGGGTATAAAATAGTAAAAGTGTCATCGCCTCCTAAAGCATTAAGCGTAACTGAGATATTATAAGTAATAAGTAAAGCTATGCTATCATCAAACATAGTCATATCAAATTTTTCTATACCTGCAAATAAAGTAAAATCAATATTAGTAAGCGGGTTAATATACCTTTCAAAGGAAATAGTATCTTGACCGCCTGCATCATCAATTTGCACGTTTAAATTAGGATCTAAAATATACTTATCATCCCCGCTACCACCTTTAAATGATGAAAAATCGGTAAAATTAGTTATTACCAATGAAGTAGTCGGTGTAGTTTGATAGCTAATTTGTTTAGCCTGAATATCAAAAACCATACCCACTGTAGAAGTTGTATAAGATAAAGCATTTATTCCAATACTGCCGGCAAAATTAAAAGGGGTAAAGCCAGCCGCCAAGATAAACCCAGTATCAATATTAATGTTTATTATATCATCAGCATTACCTAACATATAATCTTTAAAACCTAAAAAATTTACCGCCGTTAAACCTGCTTCATTTAATATACTTGAAGCTTGGGTAGCGCCAAGAGCGTTAATATTAAGAGTAGCAGCATTTGTACGAGATCTTGCATCTACTGTATTGTTGTTGCCTTGGCCTATAAAACTACCAACCCAATCCACGCTAGGTAAAATTATATTAGCTTGACCACCTGTGGTTTTAATTACATTAATATTTATAAACTTAACAGAATTTACATTACTAACATCGGCAATTGTAGAACCATTTAATATAAATTCTAAGGTATTAATCCCTGACCCTAAATCCACTAAGGTAATCTGATCTGCCAGATAAGCATCATAAGTTAAACTAAAAGTATCATTTCCATTTCCTGTAGTAAAATTAGTAAATCTACCACTAAAATTATCTGTTCCATTAATTGCTGAAGTAGGAGAGTTGTATTTATTAACTGTACCTGAAATAGCTAAAGTTGCGGTATTATATACAAAATTTATATTCACATGATCTAAAGCTGTACTTCCTGTAGAGCTTGAAGAATCATAACGCAAAGTGTTAGTATTAGACCTATTTTGTAAAACTGTAAAGGTAAAATTAGATCCTGAACCCGTAATATTAAAAAAATTATCTGCTGCTCCACCAATAAATCTAGTAAATCTATTAAAAGTATCTGTAACACTTAAACTTTTAGTAACACTACCGCTTATATTACCAGGTCCGGCATCTGTAATATTAAACTGTACATTCCCTATAAGAGCCGCATAATTTAAGGTATTTTCTCCATCAAAGCCATCAAAGTTTCCAGGAACTGTTTCACCAACCACAAAAACGTCATCTCCTTTACTGGCAATAACTTGATCAATATTAATTAAGGTATCTACAGCACCACTTGGCTTAGTAACTATAATATTACCGCTTGTATTAGTTAAATTAATAGTTGTTCCTAAAGTTTCAGCGGCATAAGATACCACATCGTTGCCACCTGGCCCACTACCACCTGAAAATCCTTGATAAATCATTCCAGTAGATCCTGCAGAACTAGCATAAAAAGTATCATTATTACTGGTACCGATAATATGCTGCGCATTACCTACATTATCTATTCCCACAGGCTTAGTAACTTGTCCAATAATTAAACCTGTAGAGCCAATCATAGCAGTGTAAGTAATTTCTCCAGTAGTAATATTAGAATAATCAACCTTATCTACCCCGCCATTTGATAAAAATGATAAAATGTGATTAGATTCAGCAGCAATAATAGTATCATTACCGCTTGAACCAATAAAATTAAGGAAAGGCGTAGCAACAGAGCCATTTAAGGTAGTAAAAGTAACACCCTGGGTAGTTCCATTACTAGTTAAAATCCCCGTAGCCACATTCATTGTAGCAGCACTGCCAAATTGTAAAGTGTCTAAATTAGCACTGGTACCATATACGGTTAAATTAGCAAAATTATTACTATTAATAATTGTAATTATATTAAGATTATTAGTTAAATAAAGTTCTTCAAAATTAACTAATGTACTTGTAGTAATACCTGAGGTTAAAGCTGCATTAATAGTAATCGTACCGTTATTTAAATTTATTATAGTTGGATTAGCTCCAGAAGTAGTAAGATTTAAGGTAGAACCAAAATCAATTCTATCCTTTCCTTCTCCGCCATCTACTTTGCTGCTTCCAACTCCCAGAACAAATCTATCATCGCCTTCATTAAGATTAATGGTTTCAGAGCCAGATCCAGCATTAAAGGTATCATTTCCTAAACCTGTATTATAAGTATGATTACCGACCCCGCCATCAAAAATATCATCATAATCCGTCCCTATAACTTCAATAGGATCAATTAAGGTAGAATAAGTAAAAGTATTGGCTTCACTAAAATTTAAAATATCGTTTCCACTATAAACTGGGCGAAAATCTAAGAAAAACACCTTGCTTCCAGAAGCTATAGCATTGGCCTGATAACTAAAGCCGTTAACCTCTGCATCTATCTTTACATTAGCTGCCTCCATGCCTACAGGATATTCAATAATTAAATCAATACTTTTATTTTGTGATTTAGAAACTATTCTAAAATTACCATTGCCTTGATTAGTAACTGTTAAATTATTACTACCTATAATAGTTACCTCTGGAGGGAAACCCCTTAAGGTAACGTCACTAATAATTACCCCAGCACGTTCAACTTCTAAAACAAATCTTCTTTGAATAGTTTTTTCAGTAGCTCCTTTATAATGAATGGCATTGGTAGTACTATTAAAATTAAAAATCTGCGGAGTATGCTGAAAATCTACCGATGCTTCATCAGATAAACTACCGCCCCCATTAAAAAATTGTTGCACTGTGGTAACATTGCCAGAAGCATCAATTTCATTAGTGGTAACAATACGAGTTCCATATTGGGGCACAACATTTAAAGAAGTTTTAATTATTATAGTTGATTTGGTACCTGACATATTTAGATCATAAATGGTTTTACCAGTAAATTGATAAACATAACTTACATCATATCTTAAATTACTATCAAATAATAAAGTTCTTACCACATAATTTTGTAAAGAAGATCCCATAGAAACCGTAGGGCTTTGCTGATCAACTTGTACATACCCAGAAAGCATTTGATTATTAAACTCACCTTCTGTAGAACTTTTTGAAGAAGCCAATGTCTCCCCTGAAGAAAATTGGGTATCCGCACTGCTAATCTTACGATCAATTACATACTTAGAGGCAGGCTCTTCTCTAAAACGCGCTCTACTATCTTGAATTAAACTATTAAAAGAATAATTGGCTCCCCAATTATCATTAAGTACAGGAGAGTTACTTTCCATCATCATAATCGCGTAATTGGCAACTGTGATTTTACCCCCTGAATATGTATAAATTACTAAATCCCCATTAATAATCTCTTTGCGAAGTTGAGAAATATCAAAATCAAATTTTATTTCATCTCCAGGATGTGCATATATAACCACATTCTTACGACCTACATTTTGTATATCAGCCCCACCTACTCTATACTTTACCTCTGCCATCTATCTCTCTTCTTTATTCTTGTAATATTCTGCAACCTTAAGTTACCAAATTAAAGTGAATAATATTAATCTTCTATTTTAATTAATGGCTATATCTTATTCAAGCTCTTTATCCAATACTTATTACCCATAACCTCTTTTACATATATCTTAATCCTGTGAGCCTAATTACTGATAATAATATTTGCAATAACAATAATTCCCATAAAACCTATAAATTTTAAAGCTCTAACTTTTAAAATATAGTATAACAACTAATTTTTTTAACTATATCAGTATTAGTATTTTTGCAATTTTATGCTAATTTAATAAAAATAAACATAAAATTATAAAATTAAATAACTCTATGTCTCATATTCAATACCATACAATCTTCTTATTCCTTTTAACCCATAATAATTAAGCAATA
>JBEULC010000008.1:0-41601 GCA_045504435.1 Candidatus Hepatincolaceae symbiont of Richtersius coronifer | reverse complement strand
TACTTTGCTTATATTAAATCCCGCTAAATCCCGTTATATCCCAGTAAATCCCGCATAAAATACTAAATTACTAACTTTAAAGCCCTATATCTCTTATTGCCATCTTATTTCTCTCTTTACAATAAAGAAGGAATTAAACAAGAGCTTATAACTGATAACCCTTTTGTTGGCCTTGATTTAGCTTTTAAATTTGATAAAAAAATAACCTTTTTAACTCAAAGTGAATATAAGCAATTACAAAATACTCAAGACAAAGAATTTCGTGATTACATAAATTTGCCATAGAAACAGGTTTAAGAAAAGGCGAACAAACAAGTCTAATGTGGAATGAGGTAAATTTTGAAAATAAAGATATTTATATAAAAACTAGTAAAACTGGTTAAGCAGGAAGTGTACCTTTATCCCCGATTGCTTTAAAAATTTTACTTGAACGTAGGAATTTAAATCTTCCAAAACCTTTTAATAAAATTATTGATTTTGCTAAATCTAAACGCACTTTAGGAGAAGCAAATATAAGCAAAGAATTTAGATGACATGATCTCCACAATACTTGTGCCTCTTGGTTGATTAAAGGATGGTTTAGTTGGCAAGATGATTTAATGGATATATACAGAGTATCAAAATGGTTGCGTCATAGTGATGTAAAAATGACGCAGATCTATGCCCATTTAATTACTGAAGATTTAAAGAATCAAATAAGTAAGACCAAATAAAATTGTGTCAAACTTGTGTCACGCTATATTCTACTATAGTAAAGAGTGAGGCATATCAAGGGTTTATAAATAAGGGATTAAATTAAAAAACTCAAGGTTTTCCTAGAATTATGCCTATAAAATGGTGCCCGAAGGCGGACTTGAACCGCCGACACAAGGATTTTCAGTCCTCTGCTCTACCGACTGAGCTACCCGGGCTAATTAAATAAAAATTTACTAATAAAATTAGTATAACTAAATATCTAACATAGTATAAAAAGAAAACAAAAGGATGTCTAGTTATTTTTTATTATTTATGATTTGTACTTTCTTCTAAAGGGTTTTCCTCTAAAGTATTTTCTAATTCCCCAATTTCTATTTCATCTAATTCTATAGCGGGCGTGGTATATTCTTCATTAAACCACTTATACAAATCTAATTGCGAGCATCTTAAGCTACAAAAAGGCGCATATTTTTGCTCAGCATTACGTTTACAAATTGGACAAAGCATTTTATCATCCTATAAAAATATTACAAATTTAGCAAAAAATATTTACGGCAGTTTGTTAAAAGTAGGAGTATGTAAATCCTCATTAATAGTATAAGTAATTTTTTGAGATAAGCAAGCCTCAAGGTGTTGAAAATCATAGGCTGCAATCCTTTTTAGTAAGTTTAATTCATTACTGTTGGCTTGTATATTAAACTTAACTAAAGGATCTAAACTAATTATACTTTTAAGTTGGTGAATAAAATAAAAAGCGGTTAAATAAAAACTATCGTTATTGTATGTCCTTAAGCTATCTTTAAGCTTTTGTCGTGAGATCTCAATTAAACCTAAATTAGAAAATCCTAACACCGAGGTTTTATTTTCATCTACTATAAACATATCTTGTAGGGCCTGCACAATATGATTTTTATAGTGTTTATTAGTGATTTTTAATACATCTATCAAAATTTGCCCAGATAAATTTCTAACCATAATTTGTTGAAAAATTATCGGCAATAGTTTTAAATTACTTTTGTAAAAAGCTTCTTCTTTAGTATTGTTAATATAAGAATTGCCTTTAAAATCCACATCAATATAAGTAAAAGATTCATGTTCTATAAAAATTAAATTTAAATTATCATCTACTTGATATTTTCTAGAATTAGCAATCTCTACTTGCTCATCAAGAGTATAAACTTGTAGAATATCTTGCGGTTTAGTGTAATATAATAGTTCTATATTTAAAAAATGGTATTTATGATTAAATTCTTTAATAAATTTAATTTCTTCTAAATCTGAGGTAATAATTTGCTGCGGTAATAGCTTTGAATTACCTAAAATTATATTTTCTAAAATATTTGTTTGATAAATTAATCCTAAATTAGGTTGCTGTAAAAAACTAGTATACCTCTCCTTTAATTCCTTTATTTCCTCAACTAAATAGGATAATAAAGTGTGCTTATAAAGGCTTCTAATAATTAACCCTTCTCCTTCTTTAAAAACCACTTCCGCTTTAATTTCCTCACGCTGTTGAGAACTAAGATTTTTACTAAAAATAATATTTTTTCCTTTAGGTTTATATACTACTAACGCTCCTGTAAGGGTTAAATCATCGCTACATATACATAATTTAGCAGGCAAAGTTGCTTCTTTAATTACTTGCACTAAAATTTTTTGCCCTAAGATAAAATGTTGATTGTTTTTATGAAATTTTATTAAGCCATTATTAGCTGCATCAAGCTTAATAAAAAAGCAACCTAGTTGCTCTGCTTTTTCAGTAATTTTAGCTAAATAAATACTGTTTAATTTAGGATTAGAAAAATCCACATTAGAAGCCATCTCATCTGTAAATACATTGAGCAATAAAGAATTCTTTATTCTGTATATAACTTTCAAAAAACTAGTTTTAATTACCACTAATTGAATATAATTTTTATTCATTAAAATTGCGCCTTAGTATCTATTTTGTAAGCTTTAGCTTTATTAACTATTTAATCAATTACCCTACCTTTAATATAATTAAATGGATAACCTAGCCCCAATAAGCTATTATAAATGCTAAGCAAAGGCAAACCAATAATATTAGATAATGAGCCATTAATTTGCTTAATAAACAGCTCAAAAATTCCTGTAACCTCATAACCTCCTGCCTTGCCTTGCCATTGATCTGATTCAAGATACCAATTAATTTCTTGCTCAGATAATTTTTTTACTGATACCGTGCTTTTATTAACTTTAATAATAGGTTTATTAACTATTTTATACTCATTTTTATCGGCGATTTTAATGGCTTTAATCACGCAAAAAGCTGTTAAAACAGTATGACGATTGCCTGAAAGAAGCTTTAAAATTCCTTTAGCAGATTCAGCATTTTCGGCCTTGCCTATGATTTTGCTGCCTCTAACCACGGTGGTATCTGCGGCAATAATATAGATAATATTTTTATTACTTGTGCCTAAACTTTGCAAATTTTTTGGATCAAATATGATCATAGCTTTTTCCTGGGCCAAGCGCTTTATATATTCATAAGCAGCCTCTCCTTTTCTAACCTCTTCAGAAATATTAGGAGCAATTATTAAGTTGGGGGTAATTCCTATCTTCTGCAAAAGCTCTTTTCTACCTGGTGAACTAGAGGCTAAAATTAAATAGTTTTCCATAAATTTGCTATTTTCCTAGATTTTTTATTAAAATTATCTTATAAATGATTAAATGATAAACTAGCTTATCATTTAAAATCAAGCCTATAATTATTTTTTATGCATCTTGGTATTTCATAGAACTAATTAAAAAACATATTAATGTGTTTTTTAAGGAAATTATAGAAGCTGAAAAAAAATCAAAAATTGGATGATTTGCTTAAAGATAAAATTATTACTTTAGCATGCTAAAAAAATCAAAAAATTATTTAGGATTTTTAAAGCACGTAAGTATTTAATTAATTTAATAAGTTATTTTTTATTTCTGAAAATTATTCTGCCGTTTACTAATTTTGTGGAATTTTTATTTTTTAAATTAGGATAATCAGATAAACTAATTTCCACATTAACGGTATCATGTTTTAAAACTTTAATACGATTTTTTCTCATTTTTCCTGAAGTATGAGCTAAAATTATAGCTCCTCCTATAAGCTGCACCTTAAATTTAGTAGCTGGTAAAACCTCAATTACCTCTCCTGAGCAAGCCACAATGTCTCCCTCAATTTTCATTCCTAAAGAATTTTCTAAGGTTTCTTCAGTAGCAGAGCTTTGTTCACCTTGGTTTTTATCTGCTGTGCTGGTAGATGAATTAATTTTACTTTGAGCGGTAGTTTTTGCTAGATCTCCCTCTTTGTTATTTTTTTTAATATCTGAATCTTCAGTGATCATTAAATATTTACTCCTCTTTTAATATTTGCACCCAATTTAACTAAATTTCCTACTGTATTTACATAACCTCTATCAAGATGATGAAGTTTAGTTACCGTAGTTTCACCTTTAGCTGTTAATCCAGCTATAATTAAAGCAAAGGCAGCTCTTAAATCTGTGGATTTCACCTCTGCTGAACTAAACTCCTTAACTCCTTTAATAACAGCCATATTATGAGCTCTAATTTCAATGTTAGCTCCCATTCTAATTAATTCAGGAACATGACCAAATCTATTTTCAAAAATATTTTCTTGGATATGCGATTTGCCTGCGGCTAAACACATTAACGTCATCCAAGGGGCTTGCAAGTCAGTAGGAAAATTAGGGAAAGAAGCAGTTTTTACATCTAATGGGATTATATCATCTTTATAGCTAATCTCAAGGGTAAAAGGTTTACTAACATTTACTTCTCCACCGGCTCTTCTTAAATAGTCTAAAAAATCTCCAAAAATAGCTGTATCCACATTTTCTAAAACACAATGACCTTTAGTAGCTAAGGTGGCAATAGCATAACTCCCAGCTTCAATTCTATCGGCCATCACCGTATATTCAGCTTTTTTTAAGCTATTAACCCCTATAATTTCAATTAAAGAAGTACCTGCGCCTTTAATTTTAGCGCCCATTTTGGTTAAGCAATTGGCTAAGTCCACAATTTCAGGCTCTAAAGCTGCATTATTAATAGTAGTTATCCCTTTAGCTAAACAAGCTGCCATCATAATGTTTTCGGTTGCTCCTACAGAGACTTTATCAAAATTAATAGCAGCCCCATATAACCCCCCATTACAAGTTGCAACTATATGACCATGTTCTAAAACAATGTTAGCTCCCATTTGCTGCAAAGCTGTAATATGCATATCAACTGGTCTGGCCCCAATAGAACACCCTCCAGGTAAGGGAACTTTAGCTGCATGAAATTTGCTAAGCAAAGGTCCTAATATAAGAACTGAGGCTCTCATTTGGTTAGCTAATTCATAGGAGGCTGTATATTTATTTACATTTTGTGTTCTAATTAAAGCAGTACCATCTTCTAGAAAATCTACTTCCGCATTTAACTCTCTAAGAATATTAAACAAAATTTCCATATCTAAAAGGTGTGGTACATTATATAAAGTTAGACCCTCATCACTTAATAAGGCGGCAGTGGCTAAAGGTAAGGCGGAATTTTTTGCCCCTTGAATCTTTATATACCCACGTAAGGGATAACCGCCAATAATTTTAATTTTTTCCAAATAAACTCCTTATACCTTTATCTCCTTAATTTATCTAATTTGCTTAAAAAGCTACTTATAAATTTAAGAATTATTTTTATTTAAATTTTGTTTATTGCGCAACTCTTTTTGCAACTTTCTTTTTTTTAAATTAGCCCTAAGTGCCTTAGCAATAGCTAGTGCTTTAACCTCTGAGTCTTGTTTAGCACTTGCTTTTTTTGCTGAAATTTTACTTATGTTATTTTCTAAAATTTCTTTGGTCCTTAATGTAACAATTTTTCCTAAAAAATAACACTTATGTAAGCTTATTTTCCTAAAAAATAACACGTATATAAGTTTATTTTTCTGAGAATTCTTGATGAGCTTTATCTTAGATAATTTTAGAGCGCAATTTTATCAAGGGCTTTATAAGAAAATCTCGTTGTGAGATAATTATAATTAATAGTAGTTTAGAAAATTTTATTTTGCAATTAATACTTCCATTTTGTATACTTAATTATTTAATTTGGCCGCCGTAGCTCAGTGGTAGAGCACACCCTTGGTAAGGGTGGGGTCGTATGTTCGATTCATATCGGTGGCACCATATTAACATTTAAATATAAAGCTTACAGCAAAACTTTATATTTTATTATTCCCCCTTTAATTTTCCTTACCTATAATGCCAGGACTTTCCCAGTTTAGTCCTAAAATATATAAAATATCAGGGATTTATATTAAATTTTAAGTATAATTTTTACTTATCTGTAGCTAACGAAATTAAATAGCAAAACGTTTCAGGAAAAATCTCCCCATCTTAAAATTCTCTAAATTAGAATTTATAAGGAAATTTAATGAAAAATTAAAATAATATTCGTTAATTTTGTTCCCTTTAATTTGCCTCTTTACATATCTGCAAGAAGATGGTTTAAATAAAAATATTAAAATTAATACTTTAGGAAGTGGCATTAAAACTATAAAAATTTAATGCTTATCTTTATAGAGTTATAAAGGCTTAATGCAGCCTTTTAGGCGAATTATTTTAAAATAGTTAGGTCATTTAGCATCTTAAACATCAGGTCTTTCATTTTCAATTCCTTTTATACTTTAAAAATCCTTTAAAAAACTTTATCAATTTTATATTAATTAAAAAAAGTTGCTTAATAAAATTTTTAAAAATAGTGTTACAGCCCAGGCACTTGTCTTATAGCCTCAGATATAATGATACCGCAAGAGAGGGCTAAATTTAAAGATCTTTTATCCTTTTGCATAGGAATATAAATTTTATGCAAGTTAGCCTTGTGGATATTTTCTGGCAAGCCAGAGCTTTCTGTCCCAAATAAAATTACATCTGAGGTCTGATATTTAAAATCCGTATATTTTATACTACCTTTAGTAGTAGCTAAAATTATCCTTTTATTATTGGATTTTGCGTATTCTATAAAGTTGGCATAATTAGCATGAAGATGATAATCAACGCTATTTAAATAATCCATTCCTGCTCTTTTCATATGCATACCGCCAAAAATAAAGCCACAAGGTTCAATGATATCTACGCGTAATCCAAAACAATCAGCCATCCTTAAAATCGTTCCACAATTTTGAGGGATATTAGGTTCAAAAAGAGCAATACTAAGCAAAATAAATTCCTTTAAAAAGTTTTAATTATAATTAAGATAGTTAATAATTTATAGTATTATAATAATAATTAAACTATTTTTTCTTAGGAATTTTATTAAATTTGAACATGATTAATCATCCTATAGATGTAAACAAAGGTACAGATGTTATAGTAATTTTTGGCCCTACTGCTTCTGGCAAATCTGAACTAGCCGTACAATTAGCCCAACATATTAATGGGGTAATCATCAATGCCGATAGCGCTCAAATGTATTTTGATCTCCCTATTTTATCTAATATCCCTACTTTACAAGAGCAAGGAGGAATAATCCATAAATTATTTGGTTTCTTGCCTTTATTTGCCTGCAAAGCTATCCCCACAACTAGTCCAAATTCTGCTTTTTGTAATCAGGATTTTTCAGTGGGTAAATGGTTAAAATTAGTAAAAAATGAGTTAGAGAATATCAAAAACTTAAACAAAATCCCTATAGTTGTAGGTGGTAGTGGACTTTACATTAGCTCTTTGCTTGAAGGAATATCAGATATTCCCCATTCTTTTAAAGAAAAAAACCTAGCTCAAGAGGTCTTTAATAACTTAGGGTATACTGATTTCCTAAAATTAATTACCAGTATAGATCCTGAATTTACTAAAAAATTTACAGATACACAACGCTTGCTCCGTAATTATGAAGTTTTTTTAATGACTGGCCAAAAGCTCTCCAGTTTACACGCTTTACCTAAGCAAAAGGTTTTTCCTGGGAATTTCATTAATATTTTTGTTAGTAAACCAAGAGAACAACTTTACAAAGTAATTAACCAAAGATTTTTAAAAATGGTTGAAAGAGGGGCGATTACTGAAGTAAAATCTTTACCATCAGAAGTTGTAAAATTGCAATCAAATTTAAGCATTTTAAAAAATTTAAAAAAAGTATTGGGATTATATGAAATTAGCCTTTTTCTTAATAATCAATGTACTTTAGTGCAAGCCATAGAGCAAAGCCAAACTAAAACTAGACAATATGCTAAAAGGCAGTTAACCTGGTTTAATAATAAAATTTCCCCTACAATTATAATAAATAATCACGATGATAAAAATACTTTAAAAAATATGTTTAAAAGATCTAATTAAAGTATTAAAATATAAATGTGAAAATACTTGTATAAAAAGTATATGAGTATAAATTAATTTTTAGGATTATCTGTCCATGGCTAAACTTCGTGATATGTTTTTTGTTGATATAGCTATTGATTTAGGAACGGCAAATACTTTAATTTATATTAAAAATAAAGGTATTATGCTTAATGAACCATCTGTAGTTGCTATGCAAAAAATTGGTAATGCAAATAAGGTGCTTACTGTGGGCAATGAAGCCAAAAAAATGTTAGGTAGAACCTCTGGTAATATCACGGCAATTAGACCTCTTAAAGATGGGGTAATTGCTGATTTTGAGGCGGCTGAGCAGATGATCAAATATTTTATTAAAAAAGTTTATTCTAATAATTATCTACGCCGCTCTTTGATTTTGGTTTGTGTACCTTCTGGATCAACTCCTGTTGAAAGAAGGGCTATTCAGGATTCTGCTTATAATGCCGGTGCCAATAATGTATACCTTGTAGAAGAGCCAATAGCAGCGGCCATTGGGGCTAATCTACCAATTATGGAGCCTGTAGGTTCTATGGTAATTGATATAGGTGGTGGAACCACAGAAGTAGCTGTAATGTCTTTAGGAGGCATTGTGTATTCTAGAAGCGCCAAAGTGGCAGGTGATAAAATGGATGATGCAATTATCAATTATGTGAAAAAAAATCATAATATGTTAATTGGGGAAGCTACCGCACAGAAGATCAAGGAAACTATAGGATCTGCTTTAATTATCAAAAAAGATAATAAAAATAGTTTATTAGTTAAAGGCCTTGATCTTCTATCAGGCTTTCCAAAAGAAATTTTAGTTACTGAAGAAAATATTCAAGAGGCTTTATTACCGAGTGTTCAAGCTATTTTAGATATATGCAAAGACTCTTTGGAGAATACTCCCCCTGAACTTGTGGGAGATATTATGGAAAAAGGCATAGTTTTAGCAGGTGGCGGTAGTTTATTAAAAAATTTAGATATATTTATTTCACAATCCACAGGGGTTCCCGTAATTATTGCTCCCAATGCCTTTGAGTGTGTAGCTAGAGGTACAGGGAAAATGATTGAAAATCTTCACAAATTTAAATCCATGTTTACTTATTATTAAATCTTTTAAGGGTATTCTGGATAGAAAGCTTTAGAATAAATCTTTCTATTTAGCTTTTTATAGACCTGTTTTATAAAATTTATAATGTATATAATCAATTATTACTAAAGAAACTCCTACCGTATTATGTCAAGATCTATAAAGCAAAATGTTTCTTTACCTATATTAATTATCTTAACATTATTTGCCATAATGCTTTTAGGTTTTAACGGGTTTGATAGAGAAAAAAGCGATCTTACCTCATATAGCATTAAAAGATATGCCTCTGAAGTCAAATATCTTTTTAGCTCTGATATTATTAATTATTACTTAAAAATACAAAATGGTTCTAAGGTAATCGCCCGCTTAACCTTAGAAAATCAAAAGCTAAAACAACAAATAGCCCTACTTAATGAGCAAAATCTAACCCTACAGATAATTAAAAAAGAAATTAATGAATTAAATAATTTGTTAAATATAAAATCTATGCCTAATATAACTAATATTATTACGGTTTCTTTAGTTAATACAAATATCTTATCTTTAAATAATCTTTTAAACATTAAAGCTGGTAAAAATCAGAATATTCAACCTAACTCGTTGGTAGTTTCTAGCAAAGGGGTTGTGGGATATATTAAGGATGTTTATAGGAATGAAGCCACTATTTTAACTCTTTATGATAAAAATTTTAAGATATCTGCTATTTCCCAAAATGCTAATTTAAATATGATCTTATTGGGTAATGGCACGCGTTACCCTTCTTTACAAGTATATGCAGAACACATTAATTTGCAAGAGAATGAGCCTATTTTTACTTCTGGTTTAGAGGGCAATTTCCCTAAGTATCTTCCTATTGGTACAGCTTTTAAAGATAAAAATGGTAATTGGAAACTAAAGCCCATTGATGATATCACCCAATTACAATATGTTCATATAGTGAAATAAATTATGAAAAATTATCGATTTTCTATTTTTTTCCCCTCTTTAGCTATTTTATTAGGCCTAACTTTACAGCTATTTTTTACTTCTTATAATAATTACCTGTTTTTTAGTTTAAATTATACCCTAATATATTTTTTAATCTTTATGTATCCAAAAACCACGCCTTTACCCTTAATATTTTTAAATGGAGTGGTAACAGATGCTATTAATGATATCACTTTAGGGGTTTCTCCCTTAATATTTATGTTGGCTGCCATTTTTATTTCTTTACAAATAAAATATGTAAAAAACAAGGATTTTTTTTCTTGTTATAAGTTTTTTCTAATAAATACGATAATCCTAGGGTTAATCATAGTTTTCTTAGACCTGTTTTACGATATGTCCTTCAATGGCATTTGGCAGTTTATATTATTTTCTATGGTATTTTTACCCCTAATATTTTATTTAGTTAAAATTACGTTTAGTTACACCAAAAATCAACATGAATAGTAAATTATTTAATCGCAGAGTTTTTATTTTACTAGCGGGAAAATTTTTTCTATTTGGTATTTTATTATTTAGATTATTTTATTTACAAATCAAAGAAAATTTCTATTTTGAAAAGCTTTCAGAAAAAAATCGTACGACCTTAGTTCCTATTTTACCTAAAAGAGGAATAATTTATGATAACTTACAGCAAAAAATAGCAGATAACCTCTTTTTATGGGAAGCTTTATTTATAAAATCTCAAATCAACCAAAGTATTGAGCTATTTGTTAATACAGCAGGCACTATTATTGATCTTACTGAAGATGATAAAAAAAGAATTATTACTGCCTATCGCTCTAATCCTTCTCATACTCCGATTTTAATTAAGCAAAATCTAAGCCAAAGTGAAATTGCAGCTCTTGAGACTTTATCATCTAATTTATCAGGAATTTTTATTAGACCTTTTTATCGTAGAAATTATAGATTTAAGGAGATATTTGCTCATTTAATTGGATACACTAGTCTTAGCAATAATTTATCTAAAACTAGTAATGTTCCGAATTGGCAAGTAGGGAAAGCTGGTATAGAAGTAACTATGGATAGTTTTTTAAAAGGTGAAATCGGCTATTCTAAATATGAAATTAATGTTTATGGGCATGTAATAAGACAGCTAGAACAAACTCCTTCTAAGGCTGGCCATAATATTTCTTTAACAATTAATGCGGAATTACAAAACTTTATCTATACTTTATTAAGCCAATATAATAGTGCTTCTGCGGTGGTGGTTGAAGTAGAAACAGGCAATATTTTATCTCTGGCTTCTTATCCCAGTTTTGACCCTAATTTATTTGCCGAAGGTATCCCCACTAAAGTATGGAAAGATTTAACTTCCAATAATAAAGCTCCTTTATCTAATAAACCCTTATTGGGAGTTTACCCCCCTGGCTCTACTATAAAACCTATTATGATTTTAGAAGCTTTGGAAAGAAAGTATATAACCCGGGAAACTAAATTTAAATGTGAGGGCTTTCTGGATGTAGGTCCTGATCGTTTCCATTGTTGGAAAAGAAATGGCCATGGTGAAATGAATATGGAACAAGCACTAGCAGAATCTTGTGACGTTTATTTTTATAAAATAGCTATGGAAATGAACGAAAGAGAAATGAGTGAAGCCGGCTTAAATTTTGGTTTTAGCAAAAAGCATTTGCCTTGGGTACAAGCTGAAGCCACAGGTAGGGTATTGGTGGATAAAAAAAGCTCTACCAAATATCAAACTGGTGATCGTATTATTTCTATCATTGGGCAAGGAAAATGGCAAACCACCCCTTTACAATTGGCCAATATGACTAATATTATTGCCAATGAAGGAAAAAAAGTGCCCTTAAATCTTTTAAAAAGCATTGAATATGAAGATAAAATTATCTATCCTAAAAATACTAATAGCGATAACCATGTGCCTTATAATAAAACTAACTTAAAGCTAATTAAAAAAACCTTTTATGATTCTATTAATGCCGTTAGAGGTACAGGTATATTAGGTAGAACAGGTGATAAAGATTGGGCTTTAGCAGGTAAAACTGGAACCTCTCAGGTACGAAGAATAACCATGGAAGAACGAGCAACAGGCGTAATATCTAATCATTTATTAGATTGGGAAAAAAGGGATCATGCCTTATTTGTAGGTTTCGTTCCTTATCATAAACCCGCTTACTCAATTTCAGTTGTAATAGATCACGGCGGGGGGGCTTCTATCACTACTGTTCCTTTAGCCAAAGAGATTGCTTTGTTTTTAAGAGATAAACATTCTCAATATGAGGCAGAAAAAAAACGTCTAGAAAATTTGCTAGCTAAGAAAGTTAATTAATAATTGGTTAAAATAAATACAAAAGCGTAGATTTAAATGTTAAAAAATTTTACTTTTTCTCAACTTAATTTTTTTAGAATTAGCGATTTAAGTAAGATCCTTGTGGCTTTATTATTGATTTTATGTGCTTTAGGCGGTTGTATGCAATATAGTGCAGGCGGCGGCACCTTTATATTTGCTTATCCTTATGTATTTAAAGTTATTTTAGGTTTTATTGTGCTGATTATTGTTAGCAAAATAGATTTAAAACTAATTTTTATTTTAGTAGATGCCTTTTATGTTTTTAGCGTATTGTTGTTGATTTTATTGGCCTTCATAGGTGCAACCCGTTTAGGAGCACAAAGGTGGATTGATTTAGGATTATTTGCTTTTCAACCTTCTGAAATCATGAAAATCGCCATTATTTTAATGTTAGCTAAGCATTTTCATAAGTTTTCGGTATCTCAGGTGGGGAAATTACGATTTTATATTTCACCTGTAATTTTAATTATTATCCCTTTTTTGCTAGTGCTAAGAGAGCCTGATCTAGGTACAGCCTTGATTATTTTAATTGTATCTTCTTCAATGTTTTTTTTAGCGGGATTTAAAATAAAGTACTTTTTAGTAATTTTGGCAGGAATAATTATTTTTCTTCCTATTGCTTGGATGAGTTTATATCCTTACCAAAAAGAAAGGGTACTAACTTTTTTAAACCCTGATAGAGATCCTTTAAATTCGGGTTATCATATAATTCAATCAAAAATAGCCATTGGCTCAGGAGGATTTGCAGGCAAAGGATATTTAAGTGGCACCCAGGGGCAATTGGATTTTTTACCTGAAAAACATACAGATTTTATTTTTACCTTGCTCTCTGAAGAATTTGGTCTTTTAGGCGGACTATTCTTAATCATATTGTATATGGGGATCATTTTCACTTGTACCTTAATTAGCTATCACTGTCCTTATAATTTTGGTAGGTACGTCACCTCTGGAATTATCACTATATTTTTCACCTATATATTTGTGAACATTGGCATGGTTAGCGGCTTATTACCTGTAGTAGGTATCCCCTTGCCATTTATATCTTTTGGAGGTACATCTATGCTTACTTATATGATCGGGTTTGGATTAATTTTAAATATAGAAAATAATAAAGACTATACCTAAATAAGTATATACTTGTAATTTAAAGAATTACCTCCTTGTTGCTCCTATGCTTATTTTCAGGGGGTTTGTAAGATTTGTTCTAGAGTTTAGGTTAATATAGGCAAAACTGTTTTTGCACCTGCCTTCATAGGATTGATCCTGATCATGTAATCAGCCCTTTTAGGATCACATTGGATAAAGCTTGAGTATACCTGATAAAATAAGAAACAAATTTTATTTTTGTTCTACCACCACCGGAAAGTTAACCGCTCTGTATTTACCTAATAGATTTATCACTTTTTTGGCAATCGGCCTATTTAAATTCTATAATGGAAGCTAAAATCAGATAACCTACCCCTAATAACTCTCTCCTAATACGAATTTCATGCCCTCTAGACTATAAACTCCGATAGTGATTAATATAAAACTTATAGTCCTTATTAAGGAGGAAACAGCTGATTGTGGATCCAAAGATTGTTTGATTAGAACCTGGGAGATTATTTATTCTGCCACAACCACCAAATTTGAAGCTGCTGCTATTAATTCTGTAATTAATCCTATTAAATATTTATGACGTTAAATTCTATTAGCACGCTGGTTAAATAGATCATATAAATAACTATGGATGTTAGAGTTATAGGTAACACTTTCATCAATAGAGCTATTACCTTATTTATCTTGTAAACCCTTCAAAAGCATAAAGACTAAGGAAATTAAAATGGGGAAGAAAATCCTATAAGTGAGCCCAAGCTCAGGGGAAATCTTGTATAAGCTAAAGATCTTTTATTTATAATTCCTTCTAAATATTAAGCTACAATTGGCCTTAAATTATTATGAAATACTGCAATACTTATATTGGTAAACTAAGCCTTAAATTATATTAAAATATAATAATTCCATTTAGATTAGTTACTTAGAAATTTTTTATTAAATAAGGCATTATAAGGGAAATAACTTCCTTAATATCAAGCAATAGTATACCACAAATCGCATTTTCCCTTGGTAATTTCTTGCTTAATTAAGGTAGAACATGTAAAAATAGAAGTGGTGGCTAGGAGTATACTTTGATCTACACCCAAAATAGCGATTGCTATGTTAAAGTGTCCCTTTCTGGAATACAGGCACCTAAATAATGATCGCTGTTCCATTTTTTATTGCTATAAAAACTTATATATCCGATAAAATTTTTACTTTTAATTTATCTTTAAGCTTATTATAAAATAAATACTTATCAATTTCAGGGCGATTTCTTCTTTTGTTAATTGTCTATCAAAGCTTACTTTGATCCTTATAACTTTCTTGCTTGTATAATTAAAGCTAGATAAAGCAATAGGTAATCGGCTTCTGCTTGGCTTATATGGATAGTAGGTAAGATTTGGGAATTTATAGCATTTAACATATCTGTAGCTTGAGTAAGAATATTAAAAGAAAAATCTTTTAATATTCCACTAACACTATATTCTTCTTGGTTATTATCTAAAACCCTATGCAAAAATTTTGCATAGTGCATAAAGAATGAGACATAAATATCCCTTGGATTACATCCTTGCTCAGCCCCGGGATCAAAGAAAAAATTTGGCTTATTTTTTAGAAAGTCAATTGTTTGATTCACCAAATTAAAAGCTTCAGTAGTAATTTGGTTACTATCTTTTAGTAAGAGAACTCTTGCTTTAATTTCCATGCCAGCCTCTTTAATAATATTATTTTCCTATAAGCTTTTTTATAGCATAAAGTAATCATAGAATTTTTGGCGACGGCAGCTTGGACGATATTATTCCATTTAATATCATAGCATAAATTAATGATAACGTCTAGAAATATTTCCCTTAAGCCTAGAAAAATTGCCTTAAGAGTAGACCGTTGCAGAAAAGTAAAAATCTAATGAAAAGGATAATTAAAAGATGAAAGAGCGTAAATAAATCATATTTGGTTAAAAAATCTAGCTTTTGAAAAAAGCTAACTCCAATGGTTAAGCTCCCAGCCTACACTCAAAGGTTAATTAATTTTATTTGGCAGATCAGTTGGTAATGATTGAAGTGGTTTTTGATTTATTTGCTGATCTTGTAAGCTTACTAATTTAATCACTAATATATTATCTAAATCAATTTTTGCTAACATATTCCTGATTTGATCATTATTAATATTTTGTATAGTTTTAATTTTTAATAAGTAATTATTTAGAGAATCTTCTCTAAATTGAATATGATTAAGGTAACTTGCTATACTTGTATTAGTAGCAAAGGCTTTTAGCTGATTATTTAGCATCCAATTCTTTGCTATTTTAATATCATCAAAAGAATAGTTTAGTTTTTTTTCTACTAAAAGGTTTTTGGTTTTAGTAATAGCTTCATCACTACTATTTAAGGCTGTTCCTAAAGAAACTCTCCAGAAACTTGTAATTTCATCTTTGCTTAATATACTTGCTATACTATAAACAAGACCGCTTTTGTTTCTAAGCTCAGAAAATAATACGCTTTCTGGTAATCCCCCTAGATAGGTATTAAATATCTGAGCATAAATATAGTTATCAGGGCTTTTAGGAGCATTAAATATTAACAAAATTTCTGATTGGGCAGCTGGAAAAGGCACCTCAACTACTTTATTGGTTATTTTAGGCTCAACTTCTTGTAATTTAAAATCTTCTGGATCCCCTGCAGGAAGATTAGAAAAAATCAACTCCATTTCTTGTTTTACTTCCTCTAAGGTAATGTTACCACTAACGGATAGGTAAAGATTTTCTTTGGTTAAAACTTTATCTTTAAAGTTTTTTAGTACCTTACTATTAATACTTTGTATCGTATTTTTTTCACCAATTATGCTACGGTAATAAGGGTGGTTAGGATATAATTCCTCTCGCAATTTTGTAGATAATAAATAATTAGCATTAGTACTTAAAAAATCAAGTGAAGCTAGGATTTTATTTTGAGTAAGCTTAATCTCTTGGTTTCCTAAATTAGGTTGATTGATCACCAAGTTTAAAAGGGCAAAAGCTTCTTTTTTATAACGCTGCAAAGTACTTAAATAAATAGCAATATTATCCCTGGAGGCGTCGGATGAGATTTTAAGAGAAGAAGCTTCTATTAACTGTTTAAATTGATAAGGGGTAAGGCCCCCTGCTCCTTCTAACATAGCATTTGCAAGAAAATTACTTAAACCATCATAATTAGGTAAATCTAAAGCCGCTCCCCCTTTAAAGATAATATTTATAGAAATAACCTCATTACTATCGTTACTATAAAACAAACCTTTTTTAATAGCAGGCGTATTAAAAACTACAACTTTCTCTAATAGTTCTAAACTCTGGGGCGCGCGTTCTACCTTATAGTTAACCCTCACTAAAATCGTTACAATAAGTAATGTCGCAGCTAAACCAATACATAAATAAGCAATAATCTTATTCCCAAATGAATTTTTATTTGGCGCAGCTTTTAACTTACGTTGGGGAATTTTGTAAATAATTTTATTACTCCTTTAAAACTTTCACTGTGACAGTTTTTTGGTTTACCAATGTCTTAGCCATAAGGTTTAAGTTATCTAAAGTAACTTCACTTATATACTCATCGTATTTCATAAAATCTTCAAAAGTCATCCCTGCATTAACATAAACGGCTACTTTATTAATATAATTTTCTTCTTGCTCTTGCAGATATTCTAAATCATCTTTAATTTGCTTAATAGCCTTAGCAAGCTCCTCTTTAGTAAAGCCCTGGGTTAAAATCTTACTAATCTCAATTTTTGCCTCTGTTAAAAGGCTATCAAGATTAATATTATTGGCAGGAATTAAACTAAAACTAAAAGAAGTATCTCCTTTTTTATCATCTTCGTAATTAATAGAAATATATGTAGCAATTTTTTTATCTAATACTAAGCTTTTATGCAAAGCTCCACTTTCTGTATTTAAAAGATGATTTAAAATCACCAAACTATAGGCGTTTTTTTTCTTTTCTGAATTGTCTGAGATTAAAGAAGGTACTAAATAAGATATAATTATCTGTTGCAGCTTTACTCTAGGATCTTGATAATCTAGCACTACATTTGCTTTGTAAGTTTGCTCTAAGTAAGTTGGACGTATCCTATCTACTTTCATGTTTTTTAATTTTTTATAATGTTTTTTAGCTAATCTCTCAAATTCTTTAAACTCTATATTCCCTATAATAAAAATCTTGGCATTATCGGGTCTATACCACTTTTTATAAAAATCCTGTAAATTTTGCAGAGTGATCTCATTAAAATTTTCTACCCATCCTAAAGTGTTTCTTCCATAATTAGTAGTTGAATAGCGATGTTGATTTAAAGTAGCATAAAGCTCTCTGGCATAGGAATTATTACTTCTATTTCTTTCTTCATTTACTACTTTTTTTTCATTTTTAAAATCATCAGGATTTAAAGTAAGCCATTGCATACGATCTGCCTCTATTCTCATAATTTCCTCTAAGTGTTCCACAGGGAAATTAAAATAATAAAGGGTAATATCTGAGCTTACATAAGCATTATAGTCAGCTCCTATAGATTTAATAGTACGCATTAATTTATCTTTAGAATAACGATTACTACCTAAAAAAGTCATGTGTTCTAATAAATGGGCTATCCCTTCTTGGGAGGAGGTTTCTTCAACTCCCCCTACCCCATAGGTAATTATATGAGTGGCAATAGGACTTTTAGTTTTAATTAGATATACTTCAAGGGAGTTAGAAAATCTAAGGGCTTGATAGGCAACAGCTTGAGCAGAGTTCAAAAAAATGATATTGCTGCTAAAAAGTAAAAATAAAAAAGCAAAAAGCTTATTTCTTATTATATTTAACATATTCTGTAAGCTTGGCATCTAAGGCCTCTCCTTTATATCCTGCAAAAATTTTATTAATAAAGCTTTGTTCTTTTTTAATAATTCCTAATGTTTCTTCATCAACCTTATCTTTAATGAAAGATAGATCTTTGTCAGCATTGGCTAATTGTAAAAATCTTTTATCAGCTTCACTTAAAACATTAAGATTAGCTGAAGCTTTGCTTTTAGCAGGTACCTTATATCCTAAAAGATTTTGAACTTTTTCTTGATTTAATCTTAAAAATCTTCTTTCATCGGCCAGGTCTTTAGAAGACAGATAATAAATTGGTGGCAAAGCCAAAGGAGGATAAGTATAAATGGTGAAAGGATCTAAAGTTTTTTTATTAACATTAAATGATTGAGAACTTGAACAACCTGCTAATAAAATCAAGCCTAATAATAAAGAAACTTTTAAAAAAAATGGCTTGTTATGATGCTCATTGTTTTGCATATTATCCCTTATCTATCTTTTATTGATTAATTAAATAATTTAATTTACTTTAATTTACTTTTTTGGACATTTTTTTTGTTAAATATTATTTCATAAATCAAAATCATAGCGCATAATGTTAGCATAATATCTGCTAGATTAAATATAGGAAACATAAAATCATTATAATGCACTAGAAGGAAATCCACAACCCCTTTGTACCTAAATCTATCAATTATATTCCCAAGCGAACTTCCAATTAATAACGATAATGCTAAAACCATTTTAAAAGGACTATTCCTAAATAAACTAGCAATCATTAAAATAGCGATTAAGAGAGCCAAAAAAGAAATTATAAGTAAAACTCTATAATCTATCTCTTTTAAAAAACTAAAACTCACCCCTTGGTTAAGTAACAACACTATTTTAAAAAAAGGTAAGAGCTCAATGGGCTCAGGATTATAAATAAATCTTTTAATTACTAATAGCTTTGAGGCTTGATCAAGCCCTAAAGCAAAAATTGTTAAAAATAATAATAAAAAACTATCTCTTTTATTAATAAAAGTAAGGATTTTCATCTTTATTTCCTTTATTTCCATTGTTACACCTTTTTTATTTATATTAACTTTGAACAGTTAAGCTATAGGAAATACCTTAGCGCAACGATTACATAAATCTTTTTCTAAGTCCTTATATAATTTCCAACATCTAATACATTTATGTCCTTGGAATTTACTAAATTCTACCCACACCTCAGGAGTATCATTAAGAGAAAAGATATCTGTTTTATTTTTATAGTCTTCTTCTAGGGTAGATTTAACAATATTAATCCCTGAAGTAATACAAATTTCTGCAAAATCTATTCCCTTTAATGCATTAAAATAGTCATCTTGCACATAGACAGTAGGGTTAGCTTCAAGAGATGAGCCTATATCTTTTTTAGCCCTAGCCTGCTCCATGCAACCAGTTACAACTTTTCTAACTTTTTTGATTTTTTCCCACTGTTGAAAAACCATATCATTTTGCCATTCTTTTTTCACTTCTATTAAATCACTAAGAAAAAACTCCCCCAAATCTTTATTATATCTTTTAGCAAAAGCCTCCTCAATGGTATAAGGTATAAAAGGAGCCAGCCATTTCATAATAAAATCACATAAAATATCTAAAATATGCAAGGTAGATTTAAATTTTACTGATTTCTCAGAATCACAATATAAAATATCTTTTTTAATATCAAAATAAAAAGCTGATAATTCTACTTGCATAAAATTAAATAATTTATTGAAAAAAATATGGAAATTAAAATTTTCAGTAAAAGTGTTGGTAAATAGCTCATCCATTATATAAATATTATGCAATACCCATTTATCAATATCTTCTATTTCTTTATAAACAACGGTTTTATAATCTAAATTTTGAGAGGCAGATGTAAGATTAGCCAGCATATATCTTAAAGTGTTTCTAATTTTACGGTAGATTTCCGCCTGTTGATTTAAAATATTTTTGCCTATATGGATATCTTCACTATAATTACAAGTAGCTACCCATATCCTTAATATATCGGCCCCATAATTTTTAATAATTTCTTGGGGAGTAATAACATTTCCTAAAGATTTTGACATCTTTAAGCCTTTTTCATCTAATACAAATCCGTGGGTAAGAATCTTTTTGTAAGGTGCACCCCCGCTATCTAATATAGACATAATTAAAGAGGATTGAAACCACCCACGGTGCTGATCAGAGCCTTCAAGATAAAGATCCGCTGGAAAGGCCAACTCTGCACGTTCTTGTAACACAAATTTATAAGTTAAACCTGAATCTAACCATACATCTGCCACATCGTTTGTATACTCAAAATCTTCTTTATTATATTTTGTAGTTAAAAAATCTCTGGCATCTTTATTAAACCAGGAGTCTGCCCCTTGTTCGGCAAAAGCATTAATAATATTATTAAACACTTCCACATCAATTAAAGGTTCTTTAGTGAGCTTATTAATAAAAATTCCCAAAGGCACTCCCCAGGAGCGCTGACGAGATATGCACCAATCAGGCCGCTGTTGCACAGTTGATTGTAATCTATTTTGTCCAGTTTTGGGGATAAAATCCACCTTATTTAAAACCTCTGTTGCCTTTTTTTGGGTATCTAGCTTGTTTAAAGAAATAAACCACTGGCTAGTTAACATATAAATTAAAGGAGCCTTAGAACGCCAAGAATGAGGATAACTATGGGTTATTTTATTCCAACCTACTAAACTACCATTTTCTTTTAATTTTTCAATAATACTATCAGCAACTTGAAAAATATGCTTAGAACCAAAAAGCGGTAGATTACCTAGATAATAACCATCTTCTTGCACTATTTGTTTAGGGATTATATTATTTTTCTTACATAAGTAAAAATCCTCTTCCCCATGGGCAGGAGCCATATGCACAAGCCCTGTACCTGTATTAATATCTACAAAATCTGCTTCAAGAGCAGGCACTATAATATTATAATCTTCTAAATTTATAGGGGTTGATATACCTTGCAATTCATAATTAAGTTCCGCGTTATCTTTAAAGCCTACATTAGCTTGGAGCCCATAAAAACAATGTTTAAAATTAAAGTCTAGTAATCCCAAACGGCTATCTATTTTTTTTGTTTGCAAAACTTTAATTTCAGCAAAAATTTTCTCTGCTAAGCTTTCTGCTAAAATTAGCTTGGTTTCTACTTTAACTAAGCTTTCTTCCCCTATTTCCAATATCTCATATAGCCCATAGGAGATCTGGCTACCATAGGCGATAGCTTGGTTAGCAGGCAAGGTCCAAGGGGTTGTAGTCCAAATTACGGCATAACTGTCTTGCCATTGCGTAAAACCTGCTGGAGTAGCATGCACTTGGAAGGTCACAAATACTGTATCGGATTTTTTATCCTTATATTCTACTTCCGCTTCAGCCAAGGCCGTTTTTTCCACACAAGACCATAAAATTGGCCTTTTGCCCTGATATAAAACTCCTTTTTGTAAAAGATCAAAAATAGATTTTACTATTAAGCTTTCGGCCTTATAATTCATGGTAAAATAAGGATTTTCAAAATCCGCCAGTAAGCCTAAAGTTTTAGATTCAGCTTTTTGGATTTCCATCCAATTTTGCGCAAATTCACGGCATTGACTTCTAAATTCTAAAATATCTATTGCTTCTTTCTTAAGTCCTTTTTTCCTATATTGCTCTTCAATTTTCCATTCAATGGGTAAGCCATGACAATCCCACCCCAGTACCAATGGGCTATCATAGCCAAGCAATGTATACCCTCTTACCACAATATCTTTTAAAATTTTATTAAGTGCGTGTCCCACATGAAGATTACCATTAGCATAAGGAGGACCATCATGTAGAATAAATTTAGGTTTGCCTTTTTGCTTAGCCCTAATTTTTTGATAGATATTTTTTTCCTGCCATTTAACTAAAATCTCTTCCCCTAATTTGCTTAAGTTAGTTTTCATCTCAAAATTAGTTTTAGGTAGCCTTACCGAGGCCTTTATTGAGGCTTCTATAGCGATTTTTGTATCTTTATCCACTTTATTCCTATTATGCTTTACTTCTTTTTATTTAATTGTTGATAAAATATTTTTTACTGAAATAATATCTACTTCGATTTGTTTTTTTAAATTTTCAATAGAAGTAAATTTTACCTCTGACCTAATAAATTCTAAAAACTCTACTTCAAGGTGCAATCCATAAAGATCTCCTGAATAATCAAAAATATGCACTTCTAAAACTTCTATCTTATCTTTATGAAAGGTAGGCCTTAAGCCAAAGTTGGCTATGCCAAAATATCTGGTATTCCCAATTATAACAGCAACTCCATATACTCCATATTTTAAAGTTACATACTCATTAATCAAAAGATTAGCGGTAGGAAATCCTAAGGTTCTGGCTAATTTAGTGCCATGCACAACTTCACCTTTAACCATAAAATTATGGCCCAAGTATTTTTTAGCCTTTTGTAGCTCACCTTGGCTTAAATTATCTCTAATTAATGAAGAAGAACATATGGTATCTCCCTCCGCTTTTACCTCTTCTACTATACTATATTTAATCCCTTTACTTAAGGCTAATTCTTCAAGATTTTTTTTACTACCTTCTTTGTTCTTACCAAAAGTAAAATTAGCTCCTGAGACTAAACCTTTAATTTTTAATTTATCCACTAGGATTTTATTAAAAAACTCCTCTGCGGATAGATGATATATTTCAGCAAAATTAATAAGGATAATTTTTTTAGCGCCATAAAAATATAAAAGATCTATTTTTTGCGCCTCAAGGGTAAGGAAAAAGCTTTGAGGTTTTTTAAAAAACGCTACCGGGTGGGGGGAAAAAGTAATCGCCCCATAATTTTCTAATTCTTTACCAATCTTATTATTTTCTAGGTTTTGAGATTGATTTTGTTGCTCTAAATTCTGCAATAATAAAGCTAATTTTTTCGCCTCAAAAATAGCTTTTTGATGTCCTTTATGTACTCCATCAAAATTGCCAATGGCAAATACTCCCCCTTGAAAATCCTGGGGAACTTTACAATTAAGGATATCTTTTAAAATAAGAGGCTTATTTAATTTGGAAAAATCCATTTAGATCATTCGCACTTAGTTTAAGTAATTAAAATTAGGTAATTATTATTTAATTAATTTAAAAAATCTTAGCAAGTAAGCATCAATCAAATAGGTTGCTAAGATTTGCAATATAAGATTTATAAATTAATTATAAAGATAAAGGCTTATATTTTAGTCGCTTAGGAGCTGCCCCTTCTAAGCCTAATCTTTTGATCTTATCTTCTTCATAATATTGATAATTCCCCTCACAAGCAATTACTTTACTATTATCTTCAAAAGCAATAATATGAGTAGCTATTCTATCTAAAAACCATCTATCATGCGAAATTACAATAACACAACCAGCAAAATTAACTATAGCTTCTTCTAATGATCTTAAAGTATCCACGTCTAAATCATTGGTAGGTTCGTCTAAAAGCAAAACATTGGCGCCTGATTTTAGCATTTTTGCCAAATGCACGCGGTTACGTTCTCCTCCTGAAAGTTGAGATATTTTTTTCTGCTGATCAGCACCCTTAAAATTAAATTGAGCTACATAGGCTCTACTTAATATTTTTTTAGCTCCCACTGCGATTTCATCCCTGCCATCTGCAATTTCTTGCCATACATTGTTGCTATCATTTAAAGAATCTCTACTTTGATCTACATAGCCCAATACTACACTTTCTCCAACCCTAATATTTCCTTTATCCGGTGTTTCTCTCTTTGCTATCATTTTAAATAAAGTGGATTTACCTGCCCCGTTGGGGCCAATAATCCCCACAACTGCGCCTTTTGGTAAATTAAAGGAGAAATCATCAATTAATAAATTACCATCATAGCTTTTTGAAACATTTTTAATTTCTATTACAATATCAGCTAGCTTTGGTCCAGGAGGAATAACTAAAGCAGCTTTATACGCTTTATCTAAACTTTCTTGAGATAATAAATCTTCATACGCTGCAATCCTTGCTTTACCTTTGGATTGTCTAGCTTTTGGTGATTGGGAAATCCATTCTAATTCTGTTTTTAAAGATCTTTGCCTGGAGGTTTCTTCACGTTCTTCTTGAGCTAAGCGTTTTTGCTTTTGCACAAGCCAAGCCGAGTAATTTCCCTCATAAGGAATACCTTCACCACGATCTAATTCTAAAATCCAGCCCGTGATATTATCTAAAAAATAACGATCATGGGTAATTACTAATACTGTACCTTTGTATTGCTTTAAGTAGCGCTCAAGCCAAGCTACTGATTCTGCATCTAAATGGTTAGTAGGCTCATCTAACAGTAATATATCGGGCTTTTCTAATAATAATTTACAAAGAGCAATCCTTCTTTTTTCTCCTCCTGATAAGAATTTAATATCAGCTTCAGAAGGCGGACACCTTAAAGCATCCATAGCAATTTCAATTTGTCTATCTAAATCCCAGGCGTTTTTAGCTTCAATTTGCTGTTGTAGTTCATCTTGCAAATTTAGAAGCTTATCCATCTCTTCATCATTTTCCACCGTAGCAAAACTCATACTAACTTCATTAAATTTATCTAAAAGATCTTTGGTTTCCTTAAGAGATTCTAAAATATTATCTTTAACATTTAGATCAGGATTAAGTTTTGGCTCTTGGGCTAAATAGCCAATTTTAATACCATCCCTAATCCATAATTCTCCTGAATAATCTTTATCTATACCTGCAATAATTTTTAAAAAGGTGGATTTACCAGCCCCATTGTGGCCTAAAATCCCTATTTTTACATCATCTAAAAACGATAAATAAAGACCTTTTAAAATTGTCTTTCCTCCTGGATAAACCTTTTTAACGTCTTTCATTGTTAGAACAAAATTAGCCATTAACAATCCTTTTTAGTAATTATCACTTTATAAATAGTGATTATGTTTATATATAATAATTTTAATATTTTATTTTTTTTCGGGAAATTTATTTACTATTTTTTCTCTAAGTCCAAAAGGTAGTATACTAATAAAATATACTAAAAGATACATTCTAATGGGAAATATAATATATCCTTTGTTCTTTTTCAAGGCCTTTAATATAATTTTAGCTGCCTTCTCTTTACTCATAAAAAAAGGCATTTTAAAAGTGTTTTGCTTAGTAATATTACTCTCTACGAATCCAGGAAATACTGTGGTTACTTGGATATTACATTTTTTTAATAATAATCTTAGACCTTCCCCATAGCTTTTAATGGCAGCTTTTGAAGATGCATAAGGAACTGCAGTTTTCATACCAAAAAAAGAGCTCATGGAACCCATCAAAACTATGGTTCCCCTTTGTCTATGCTTCATTCTTTCAATAGCAGGGTGAATAGTATTAAAAGTTCCCAACACATTAATATTATATATTTCTTTAGCTTGTCTATGAAAAGGGGAGCTATAAAGAGGAGTATCATTAATAGCTTGTTGAGAAAGCGGTGGTTGAAGATCACAAAGCGCAACCATACGCGCTGAAATACCCGCATTGGCAATAACCACATCTAAAATATATTTATCATCGCAATAATTTATATAATTAAACATCGCTTGTTCATCAGTTACATCAATCAATTTACCTTCTAAAAAGTTAGAATTAGCTTTTAGTTCTTCTATGCTAGATCTTACTTTGTCTAAAGTACGACCAGTTATAATCACCTTATCTCCTTGTGCAAGATATTCTCTTGCTAAGGCTAGGCCTATACCTGAGGTTCCCCCTGTAATTAGAACTGTTTTTTGCATGATAAACCTTTTTATTAATAATTAAAGTACTTTTAGAACTAAGGTTTTTAAGTAATCGCCCTCTTTAAATCCTAATAAAGAGGTATGATCCGCACTTTGTTTAAATTCTGCTAAGATCATCAGTTGCTTTTTAGCTAACAAAGCAGCTTTCCTAACAATTGCGATAAAATCTTCCATCTTAATCAAACCTGAACAAGAGCTAGTAATTAAGATTCCACCGGATTGAAGCTTAGATAAGCATTTGTAATTAAGTTTAATATAAGCGTTAGTAGCATTTTCTAAAGCACCCTTATTTTTAGCAAATGCAGGAGGATCACATACTATAATATCTGCAGAAAAATCAGTAATTAAATAATTAAATACATCGGTTTTAATATTTTCATACTTATTAATAAAAACTTGATTTAAATCGTTTAGCGCTATATTTGTAGCACATAGGTTTAGAGCTTGCTCTGAAGAATCCACATTTATAATTTTACTAGCTCCTCCTACTAAGGCTGCTACTCCAAAGCCTCCTGAATAGCTAAAGAGATTAACAATGCTTTTCTCCTTGGAGTGGTTTTTTAACCATAATCTGGCCTCCTTTTGATCTAAGAAAAAGCCAGTTTTTTGTCCATAATAGGGATCGCTTAAAAATAATAAAGAGTTTTCCTTAAATAAAAAGTAATCAGACTCATTACCAGCAAAAGGGGTAAAATTATGCTGAGAATAATTAGTTTTATCTTCTAAATCCTTATAATGCAATATTATATCTGCCTTCCCCCCAGGGGATAAAGCATTTTCAATTTGAAGTTTATTACTTAATTTTTCTATAATAGTATGTAATTTTAGTGATTTTAAAGCGGTAACAATCATAGGGATATATTTTTGCATACCAATATTTGATATTTGTAAGACTGCTAAGGTATCATAAATATCTATAATTAATCCTGGTAAATAATCAGCATCCGCATTTGCTAACCTATAACCATTAGTTTCATTATTTATTAAAGATTTTTTAAGTGCCTCTAGCTGCTTAAGCCGGTTGGTAAAAAAATCTTGATTAATTTTTGCCTTAACATCTAAAGACAAAATTTTAAAAGCAATACTTTGCTTAGGATTATAAAATCCATAAGCTAAAAAAGTACCGCCCTTAGATAAGGGGTCAGTAGATAAGGAGGTAATATGTGGGGATTCAGTATATAAAGCTACTATTTCTCCTTCTTCAATTGTAAAATCAATTTTTGATAAGGCTCCAGAAAAAACCCAAGGATGACCAGTAAGTAAAGAATTAATTTTGTCTTTTTTAAGGGTAATAGTTTTATACATTATACTCCACTTGGTAACGCTTTTCTATAATAGGCAAAAAATTATGATTTAATAAGGAACACAAGAAATAATATTTTTATAAGCCGCCGCCTCTTCATGATTAGAAGCTAAATCATCAAAGAAAAAAGCAAACTGTTTATTTCTTTCTTTAAGCAAATTATTAACTGTAAAACCTTTGATATTGTGGGTATCCATAATTAGTTTATCTTCATCAATCCATAAATCATGTTTTTTTAGCCATTGAATAGTATGATCCCTATGCCTACTATAACGAGCAGTTATGTAATAAACTTCATGTTTTTGATGTTCTAACAATGTCCTTAAGATTTTAAAGATAGAATTTTCTAATATCTCTATATTATGATACCCCTTAATATAGATTTGATCTTCAACAAAAGTATACAATTCTTCTATACTTTTAAATCTCTCCCCTGGGTTAAAATTTTGATAGATTTCTTCTAAACTATGCTCTTTTAAAATAGCGTTAACCATTGATTTAGTATTGCAAATAGTGTCATCAAGATCAAAAAAATATAAAAACATACAACTTCTCCCAATGATTGATGAATTACCAATTATATTTAAGTTAATGGCGCCTTTTTAGGGGGGCTTTTAGTGTTATTTAATGGGTTATAAGACTTAGCGGGGGCTTTTTTCTTAATTGCACTTTAAGATACCGCTTTAGAGCTCACTGTTTTACTAGTATTTACTTTAGAGCTTGCTTTAGTCGTATTTGTTTTAGCGTTAGATTTTGTAGAGGTTTTAGTAGTTGAAGTTTTTTTCTTCGTAGGGGCTTTACCAGATGCAGCTTTATTGCTACTTGATTTGACAGGAGCTTTTTTGTTTTTTGCAGCGTTAGTAGTTTTTGCTGGTGATTTAGTATTTGATTTATTAGGAGTTTTGTTAGTTGACTTAGAAGTTTTAGCATTTTTCTCGATAGGTTTAGAAGTAAAATTTGAGTTAGATTTGCCTTTTACTTGAGTGCTTATTGTCTTTGGGGTTGCTTTAACGGGCACCTTATTAGAAACAGCAGGTTTTACCGTTTCTTTTAAAGAAGGCTCATAAGGTAAAACAGTTTGCGGTAATAAAGGGCTGCTTGGACCACGATTACTTAAAGCTGGATCATTAATATCATTACGACTATCATTTCTGTTTATCGGGCCTTTAAGGCCAGAGTTAGCTATACCCATCCCCGGATTAGGAATTCTAGGACTACCTTTATCTACTTGATTGCCCACGTTGTCATTAGAACTAGGTCCTGATGCCATACGCACTTGCGAACCAGCAGCCCCTGGGTAAGGTACACCAGGTCTTGATGAGCTATCATCAATATAGTCAAAATTACCTTCTGTTGTATTTAATAAACCTGTTTCTGCTTGGGATCTTTGGGAGTCTGAGGTAGTGGTAGAAGTCGAGGTTTGGCCTTCATCAATAAAGCTTTCTCCACTTAATCCTGCTGTGCTATCATTAGGATCAGACAAACCGATAAACGAAGATCTAACATCTCCTCCTAATATAGGTTTTTTAACCGTAATTGTTTCTGTGATATTTTGGCCTTGGTCATCTATTAGAGCATTTACTAAAATTTCATCAAAATTATTAGGATTATCTTCATTGGGAATGTTTTTTGCAGCATTTCGGGCATCTAAGTTTGAATCCGCTCCACCACTTGAGAGTTTCCCCTTTTCACGGGGACTTTTAAAAGAATTACAGGCGGCTAAAAATAAAAAACTTGAGCCTAGGATTATTTTAATTATAGTTTTAAACGAAATATTATTCATTGCAGTCCTAATATTTTAATTACCTTAAATTACTATTGTTTTATTTATTTGATTAATTGACTTACTAGCTATTGTATTCTCTTTAAATTAAACCTCTTTAAATAGGCATAAAATTTTGCTAGTTTATACTTAAATACCTTAACTTAATAAAAGTAAATATTCAATTTTTATTTTATAAAAAGATCTTTATAATAAAAGCAATATAATTAATAGGATTATTGCCAAAATATAAAATTCCTACTATATTGCTATTATATGTAATTACAAATTTGTTTATTAATATGGGTGTTTAAATACATATATTAATAAACCTTAGGACGCCCTTAGGCTTAAAAATATTTTAGCCATAATGATTTTTTAAATTACATATCTTAGCCTTAATTATGTGTTAAACTTAATTATGTGTTAAAATTATAAGAACTTATTTTATTAGAAAAAATTTTATAGGTTAAAAAAGTTTATCTACTATAAAAATATTCTACAATTGATTAGATAAAATTTTATAAAACTTAAGGTTAAGGATAATATAATGTTTGTAGTTAATATAGCAATTTTAATCTTATCTCTAGGTTTTTTATACTATTTAAAAAGAATCCATTTATCTTTTAATAAGCGGGTATTTTTTGGTCTATTTCTTGGTGGATTAATGGGGTTTTTAATTAAAACCTTTTCTTCTGTAGAAGTAGCTAACCAAAGTATGGATATTTATAAAATAGTTAGTGTGGGTTATACGCGTTTATTACAAATGTTAATTTATCCTATTTTAATCATCTCTACTTTGTCTGCAATTACTAAAGTTGGGGATAATGAGAAGATAGGCAAAATAATATTTTTAATTATTACCACCTTATGTATCACAACCATGATGGCTGCTATTATTTCTATAGGAGTGGTTTTGTACTTTGATGTGGATTTTAGCTATCTAGCCGCAATGGTGCCAAGCCAAGATTATTTAAATGATACGCAGGTAAAGGCAATATCTTTGGATCAGCCCATATACCGTTTGATTACCGATTTTATCAGTATTAATCCTTTTGCCGATTTTACTGGCAGCAGATCAAACTCAATTGGCGCTACTGTAATTTTCTCTTTATTAACAGGAATAGCCTACTTAGGAGTAAAAAGAAAAGAATATGTGTATGCGGAACATTTTAAGTTAGCGGTAGATGTATTGTATAAAATTATCATGAGGCTTGTTAGTGTGGTTTTAAAATTAAGCCCTTATGGAATTTTTGCTTTGTTTTGTACTTTGGTAGTTAGCAGTAATTTTGAAGCATTTTCTTCATTAATTAAATTTGTTGGTATTAGTTATTTAGCAATTTTTTTAATGCTTATTTTACATTCCATTTTAATTTATGCCTTTGGTGGTAACCTAATTACTTATTATAAAAAAGTTTCTCCTTTATTGATTTTTTCTTTAGTATCACGTTCTTCTGCGGCAGCTATTCCTATGAATATAGAAACCCAAAGTAAATTAGGAGTTCCTCCTTATATTTCCACCCTGTCAGCATCTTTTGGTGCAGTTATGGGACAAAATGGATGTGCTGGGATTACTCCTGCTATATTAGCAGTTATGCTTGCAAGCTCAGTGGGAATTGATCCTACTTCTTTTAGTTTTTTAATTCCTTTAGTAATAATTATAGGATTAAGCTCTTTTGGGGTGGCAGGAGTTGGCGGAGGAGCAACTTTTGCTGCAATTGCAGTATTAGGATATTTTAATATGCCTTTAACCATAGTAGCCTTGCTTATCGGGATTGAACCTATAATTGATATGGCAAGAACTATGCTTAACGTTAATGGTACCGTTGTCAGTTCAGTAATAACGGCTAAGTTAGCCAAAACTTTAAATAAATCAATATTTAAGAGCAAATTAAAAATTAAAAATCCTGAGATGGAATTAAATATTCCTAGGGGAAAATTAGATAATACAAAAAATATTAATTAACATTATAAGTGGATGAAATGGAACAAAATAATAAAGAGGTAAGAGTTATCATCATCGGCGGACAAGCCGCTGGTATGACTTGCGCTGCCAAAATAAATCGCGCAAAAGAGGACTATGATATAAAAATCTTTGAAAAAACTAATACTATTTCTTTTGGTGCTTGTGGATTACCTTATTATGTTGCTGATTATTTTTCAGATGAAAGTACTCTATGTGCTAGAACCAAAGAGGAAGTGGAAAATACTAATTTCCACGTTTACCTTAAACATAAGGTATTGTCTATAGATCATATAAATAAATTTGTGCAGGTAAAAAATCTCACTAATAAGCGAATTACTAATTATCCGTATGATAAGTTAGTTTTAGCTACAGGAGCGCTACCTAATGCCTTGCCACCTAGCATTCAAGCAAGTAACGTTCAAGGAGTGTATAGCTTTAAAAACTTGCATGAAGTAAAAATAATTAAAAGAAATTTGCAGGAAAAAACCGCTAAAAGCATTTTAGTGCTAGGGGCAGGCTATATAGGGTTAGAAATTCTTGAAGCTTTATCTAAATATCCTGATGTTCAAGTGACAGTTATTGATCAAAAAGAAAAAATAACTATGGGTTTGATTGATAAAGAATTTGAACCGTTATTATTAGAAGAGCTTAAAAAATACAAAATTAATCTCTTACTAAGAAGTAAAATCTTAAAGATAGAAAACCTAGGGAAAAAAGTAATTGCCACTTATGAGTGTAAAGAAGGTGATAAGCTTAGTTGTAAGACTATAGAAGCAGACATAATAATCTCTGCCTTAGGATTTAGGCCGCAAGTTGAGCTATTTGAAAATATTAATTTTGATAAACTACCCAATGGAGCTTTAATTGTTAATAATAATGGGGAAACTAATATTCCTGATATTTATGCTGCAGGTGATTGTGCTGCTGTATATAATAAACTTCTTAAGGTAAATCAATATATTCCTTTAGCCACTTTAGCCAATAAATTAGGCAGAGCTATAGCCGATGCTATTTCAGGAAATAAAGATACCTTTCAAGGGGCTTTAAGCTCTTATTGTATTAAAGTATTAAACTTAGAAATCGGCAGAACTGGTATTTCCGAAGAAGAAGCAATGTTACATAAAATCCCTTATGTGGTTTCATTTGTTCAAGATTATGATCACACTAGTTATTATCCACATCAGAATAAATTATATATAAAATTGATTATTTGCCCTATAGAATTTGTCATTATTGGAGCACAAATATTAGGAGCATCAGGGGCAATTTTACGGGCGCATTCTTTATCAATATTTATTGATCAAAAAGTTTCGGCGGTGGAAATAGGGATGATGGATTTAGCTTATTCTCCGCCTTTTTCTCGTACTTGGGATATCTTGAATATTGCAGGCAATGTTGCGCAAAAAGAAATTAAAAAATTACAGCAGAGTATGGAATACGATTATAGGAAAATGATATAATATTCTATAAAAAGTTCCACTGCTTAAGAAATTATACAGCCTTAGATGTTTATAACAAATTGGCCTAATAAAGCGATTAATCTTTATTAGGCCCATATTATATATTTAACTCTTTTAAAAAATTTAAAGAATTGCAACCCACTTTAGTAGCTTATTATTACTTATTAATTTAGATTAATAATCTAAAAAGCTTTTTAATTTTCTTGATCTACTAGGATGTTTTAATTTCCTTAAGGCCTTGGCCTCAATTTGTCTAATGCGCTCTCTTGTTACTGTAAATTGTTTACCTACTTCTTCTAACGTATTATCGCTATTGGTGCCAAGACCAAATCTCATCCTTAACACCCTTTCCTCACGGGGGGTCAAAGTACTTAAAATTTGATTAATAGATTTTTTTAAATCCGCATGAATGGCAATCTCCAAAGGCTGCACTGCTTTTTTATCTTCTAAAAAATCTCCTAAAAAGCTATCATCATCGCTTACTGGCGTTTCTAAACTCACTGGCTCTTTGGCAATTCTAAGCACTTTTCTTACTTTATCTACTGATAAATTTAGCTTAGCTGCTAATTCTTCAGGAATAGCCTCTTTACCATTTTCTAAAGAGAATTGCGAGGAAGTTTTAACCACTTTGTTAATAGTTTCAATCATATGTACAGGAATGCGAATAGTTCTACTTTGGTCAGCGATAGCTCTTGTAATAGCTTGTCTAATCCACCAAGTAGCATAAGTGGAAAACTTATGCCCCCTTTTATAATCAAACTTGTGTACTGCTCTCATTAAGCCAATATTCCCTTCTTGGATTAAATCTGACCTTTGTAATCCTCGATTGAAGTATTTATTAGCAATTGAGATTACCAAGCGCAGGTTGCCTTCTATCATCTCTTCCTTGGCGCGATTTTTATGTTTTTCCCCCATATCAATGATTTTGCTGATTTCTTTAATTCTATCTAAAGTAAGGCCATTGTTTAAAACGATATCTCTTAAGCCATTACTATATTTTTCTAAAAATTCCCCAAAATTATTGACTATTTTAGCAAAATTAAAGTTTTTAGCTGCTAAATCTTTCATGCCGTTAAAAGGCAATATCGTAGTAATTAAGTTTAAAGAAGTTTCCTTGCTAAAATTATTATCCATTAATATTCTTAACAATTTATTTTCTAAAATTGTAATCTCCTTTTTAAGATCCTTAGTTTTATTAATAATTTTATTAATAGTATTGCTATTAAGCGATAAATCTTTTAATAGCTCGGTTCTTTCTTTAATTAAAAATTTAAGCTTAGAAGAAACCTTATATGGCTTATCTTCTAAAATAGATTTTATCTGCTCTTTATTTAATAAAGCAATTTTTTTATTTAAATCTAAAATTTTATATAAAATTTCTAAAAACACCGGTTTAATGTGTTGTTCAATTACAGTTAAAGAAATTCCTATGCTTGTGGTATCTAATATATCTTCCCCTTCACTTAAATGTAGGTCCTCATCTTCTAGGCCTTCTCCTGCATCTTTTAAACGCTCATCTTTTCCAAACTCCTCGTGCTCTTCTTTAGATTTTTTAGCATTCTCTTCTTTAAGATCATCTAATAAACCTAATTTATCAGTATGATTATTCCAAAATAATTGCCAATCAATCATGTTTCTAATAAAAATAAGATTTTGCTCGTATTTATCATGCCATTGTTTGATAAAATCGTAAGTTAAAGGATTTTCAAAAATCCCCTCCATTACTAATCTTCTACCAGCTTCTATCCTTTTAGCAATAGCAATTTCCCCTTCTTTAGTAAGCCTTTTAGAAATTGAGGTAATATCTTTATAGTATAATTTTACAGGATTATCAGTACGAGGATAATTATTAACTTCCTCTTCTTTTTCTGTTTCTATTTCTGGTTTGAGGTTTTTAGAATAATCATCTTCATAATTATCCTTTTCTTTATCTAAAATTGCTATACGCATATCTGATAACACGCTTAAGGTGTCTTCCATATCAGTTTCAGTTATCCTGCTTTCCGGTAGAGATAAATTTATATCATCATAGGTTACATAACCTTTTTTTTGCCCTATTTCCGTCACCGTATTTAGCCAATCATCTGATTGTTTATCTAAGGATAAATCTAAAATTTCTGAATCCATAGGAGCAGCCGTGGTCTTAGGCTTAGTTCCTATCTTCTCAATCTTAGATGAGTTATCATTTTTTTTAACTATCATATTCAATGCTCCTGATTGGTTATAAATTTTCAAATAAAATTACTTGAAATAATATCATTTATATCTTTTTGAATTTCTGCTTGTTGTTTTAACAATATATTGATTTTATTTTCAATTGCGTCTTTTTTAATCCGGTAAGTTTCGTCATCAAATTGATCCTTTAATTCCGCCATAAGTTTGCCTAATTGTTGCAATTGTAGCGAAATTTTCATTTTTTCCCCTTGGAGATATTCTTTAGTGATTAGGCTATAAGCAGACTGAAAATGTTTTAAAGCTTCTTGATGATTTTTTAAATTACTTACAATAGGTTTTACTAGATTCATATTTAAAATATTATGATATTCTTTGGGAAAAAGATCTCTTATTAATTGTACTATATTCTGATCTTTATTTAAATATGAAAAATTATCTACTATATAAATCCTTACCTTTTCTAGCTCTAAATTTTGAAAATTACAATCTCCTAATTTATCCTCAATCTCATCATAAATTGAAGGAAAGGTAATAATGCAAGCTAATAAGATTGCATCTCTTTGTGCGCCTGATTTAACTATTAAGTTGGCTTTATGTTCTTGCCTTTTGCTAATTGCCCCACTATCTTTAATAAAGCCCCTACCTTGGTTATATAGTGGCAACTTAACGTTTTTGCTAGGAGAACTTAATTTATTTTTAAAGTATTGCAAAAAAGTATTTTTAATTTGATAATTTTTTATCGCCCCTAATTTATCATAAATATTTTTAAATACCATTAGGGAAACCTCCGGCAAAGCTAAGTTGTGTCCTTGGGTCTCTTGCTCCCATATCACTTCAGAAATACCTTTTGCCCCTTTTAATTTAAGTAAAAGTTGTTCTTTACCTTTAGCTTTTAAGTAGCTATCAGGATCTAATTTTTCTTCTAAAAAAACAAAACGAGGATTTAATCCAATTTCTAAAATGCTTAAATAATGTTCTAAAATTCTTAATAAAGCTTTTTCTCCAGGCTGATCCCCATCTAAACAAAATATGGGACTTTTATCATATTTATTAATCATATTAATATGTTCAGGGGTAATAGCTGTGCCCATACCAGCTACTGCGGTATTAAATCCAGCTTGGTGTAAAGAAATTACATCCATATAGCCTTCAACCACTATTAAATTTAGTTCTTTTCCTAAATTTTGTAAAGCATAGTTTAAACCATACAAAGTATTTTTTTTATGAAAAATAATACTTTCCTTAGTATTTAAATACTTAGGATTATCATTGCCTAAAGTTCTGCCACCAAAAGCTATGGTTTGGCCTTTATTATTTTTAATTGGAAAAATAATTCTATCTCTAAAAAAATCATAAATTTTACCTTCTTGATTATAATTTTTTAGACCAATTTCTAAAAGATCTTCTTCATAAAATTTATGGCTAGCTAATTTAGCCCACAAAGTGGTGCTATTGGGGCTAGCGTAACCAATTTCAAACTGCCTAATAATTGCGGCAGATACTCCTCGGTTGCTTAGGTAAGATTGAGCTTTAGAAGAGGCTTTATTATTTAAGTTATTAATAAAATAACTTTTTGTTAGCTCACATAAATCATAATAAGGGTTTTTTTTATTTTCCTCTTGAAAGTCTCCAATGTGAAAACTTTCAGGCAAGGAAATATTGCCTTTTTTAGCTAAAGCTTCCACAGCTTCTTTAAAAGACATTCTATAAATATCTTTATAAAAATTAAAAATGTTTCCTTTTGCTCTACAACCAAAGCAGTAGTAAAATCCTTTTAAGGGATTAACATAAAAAGATGGGCTTTTTTCTTGATGAAAAGGACACAATCCAGTATATTCTCTGCCTTTTCGGGTAAGCTTAGTTTTTTCGCTTACTACTTCAATAATAGGAACTGCATTTCTAATTTGCTCTAAATAATCGTTTTCTACCATAATTAGTTGACTTTTATTGCCTATATTAGTACTAAATTTGTTAGTGTAACTCAAGAAATAATAAGCCTAAAAAATTTTTTAAGCTCACAACTTTTTGCTTTAAATGATTGACTTTAGATTATATTTATCTTATTATCTTTGATAAATATATGCATTTTTTTAAAATTATATAAGTAAAGTCAATATCTTACTTATATAATTTTAACCTTTAGATAATTATGGATTAATCTCTATATAGTCAATAATATATAATTATCTAATATAAGCAAATAAAAAACTAAAATAAAGGAGGCCATATTTAAAATGCAGAAGTTTCCACTAACAAAAAATGGCTTGGCAGTACTAGAAAAAAAAAGAAGCAATTTAGAAACCATAGAACGTAGAAAAGTTATTGCCGCAATTACCGCAGCACGTGAATTAGGGGATTTATCAGAAAATGCAGAATACCATGCTGCACGTGATCAACAAAGCTTTATTGAAGGCGAGATTAACAATTTAACTAATGTAATTGCAAACGCCGAGGTGATTGATCCTACTACCATTAATAGTCCAAAAATTATCTTTGGGGCTACCGTTACGCTAGAAGATTTAGATACCGAAGAAATAAAAGTTTTTCAAATTGTAGGGGAACAAGAAGCAAATTTTAGTTTAAATCTCATATCTTACTTATCACCTTTAGGTAAAACTTTAATTAGTAAAACCGTAGAAGATATTTGCGATGTTACTACTCCCACTAAAACAAAATCTTGGAAAGTTCTTAAAATAGAATATAAATAAATCTATTCTCACTTTACCCATTATTGTAATTACTATTTAATCTTTGCCTACACTTAAGTTAAATAGATGATTACAATAATGAATAATTGCCAAAACCCCTTTCCTAAGGAACCCCATTAATAAATTAATTAATAATATCTAATATTAACTCATCTATTTTTTTGATTTTTTCTCTAATTTCTATGGCTTTTTCAAACTCTAAATTATCAGCTGCTTGGTTCATAGCTTTATTAAATTTTACTTTCTCTTTTTCTAAATCCTTACTTGATAAAAATCTAAATTCCTTATTAAAGTTTTCCTTATCTTTAAGTACCGCTTTGGTAGCTTTACTGCCCTTTTCTAAAGAATAATTTTTGCCATCTAAATCAATTTCAATAAGTTGAGAAACCACAGTAGTTGGAGTGATCCCGTGTTCTTGGTTCCATTTTTCTTGTTTTTCACGTCGTCTTTTGGTTTCCTCTAGAGCATAAATTAAGGAATTAGTCATTTTATCTGCATATAAAATTACTCGCCCTTCTGAATTTCTTGCCGCCCTACCAATAGTTTGGATTAAAGAGGTTTTTGATCTTAAAAACCCTTCTTTATCTGCATCTAAAATAGCTACTAAAGAACATTCTGGAATATCCAAACCTTCTCTTAATAAATTAATTCCTACTAACACATCAAACTGATCTTGGCGTAGGCTTTTAATTATCTGCACTCTTTCCATGGAATCAATATCTGAATGAATATATTTTGCTCTAATCTCATGATCATTAAAGTAATCAGTTATATGTTCTGCCATTTTTTTAGTTAAAGTAATAGCTAGTACCTTTTGTTTTAGAGGTAGTAAGTTCCTAATTTCATTCATCAGATCATCCATCTGATTGCCCACAGGTCTTACTATACAAATAGGATCTAAGAGCCCTGTAGGTCTAATTACCTGCTCAACTACTTCTCCCTTGGTAAGCGTAGTTTCAAATTCCCCAGGAGTAGCTGAAACAAATATAGTAGTGCCTCTTTTATCATCCCATTCATCAAAGGTTAAAGGCCGATTATCCATACAAGAGGGTAATCTAAATCCATAATTAGCCAAAACTTGCTTGCGGCTTTTATCGGCATTATACATACCTCTAATTTGTGGAACCGATACATGACTTTCATCCACAAATAACAACATATCTTGCGGTAAATAATTAAATAAGGTTGAAGGTATAGAACCAGGTGCCCGATTAGATAAATATCTAGTATAATTTTCAATGCCCTTACAATAACCGGTAGTTACTAGCATTTCTATATCAAAATTTGTTCTTTCTTCTATGCGCTGTGCCTCAATAAATTTGTCCTGGGATTTAAAATTCTCAATAACTTCCTGTAATTCCACTTTGATTTTTGCCACTGCCTGAGCCACTACTTCTGGAGGCGTAGCATATAAAGTAGCAGAATAAATTCTTACATTAGTTAAAGCGGCATTTTTTTTGCCCGTTAATGGATCAATTAAGTGCATGGCTTCAATTTCATCACCAAAAAAAGATAATCTTAAAGCGTATTCCTCCGCATGAGCAGGGAAAATTTCCACAATATCCCCCTTTACTCTAAAGGTGGCGCGCTCAAAAGAAATATCATTCCTTACATATTGCAATTTTACTAACTCTAAGCATAAAGCAGAAAGAGAAATATATTGCTTAGTGGCTAAGCTTAATTTCATTTGCTCGTAGTAGGTTCTATCACCGATACCATAAATACAAGATACAGAGGCCACCACGATCACATCTCTCCTTTCTAATAAAGAATAGACCGCGGAATGTTTCATCTGTTCAATTTTAGAATTTATTAAGGAATCCTTATCAATATACAAGTCAGAGCTAGGTAAATAAGCTTCTGGTTGATAATAATCAAAGAAGGAGATAAAATATTCCACCGCATTATTAGGAAAAAAGGCTTTAATTTCGCTATAAAGCTGGGCTGCTAAAGTTTTATTATGGGCCATAATCAAGGCAGGGCGCTGAGTTTGGGCAATAATATTAGCCATAGTAAAGGTTTTACCTGAGCCAGTTACACCAAGTAATACCTGATTTCTTTTATGATCCCTTTTAATGCCCTCTACTAATTCTTTAATAGCTTGGGGCTGATCCCCTGCGGGGCTATATTTGGCAGATATTTCAAATTTACCCTTATAATTCATATAGCTACCTTTGTATAGAATATTTAAAAATATAATATTTAGAAGTTATGGCCTAAATAAGACTGAACATCAAGAGCTGCTTGGCAACCCGTAGCTGCTGAAGTTATAGCTTGGCGGTAGATTTTATCTCTAACATCACCGGCTGCAAACACTCCTGGGTGCACTTTACCATTTACTAAAATTTGACAAGTATTATTATAAGTTTTTATGTACTGATCCTCATCTAAATCCACTACGCCTTTTAAAAAAGAGGTATTAGGCGTATGTCCAATTGCCACAAATAATCCATCTATTTGTAGATTTTTTGTGATACCGCTATGAACATTTTTTATTCTTACTTCTTTAACGCTTAAAGGATTTTCCTCCCCCAAAATTTCATCTACCGTATGATCCCATATTATCTCAATTTTATAATTTTTAACTAGTTTATTTTGTAAGATCTTTTCGCCTCGAAATTCATTGCGACGGTGAATAATATAGACTTTTTTAGCGACATTAGAAAGATATAAAGCATCTTCTATAGCGACATTGCCTCCTCCTACTACAGCCACTACCTGATTTTTAAAGAAAAATCCATCACAAGTAGCGCAGCTTGAAACTCCATAACCTCTATATTTAGCTTCTCCTTTGGCACCTAGCCATTTTGCTCCTGAACCTGTGGCAATAATAATGGATTTAGCTGAATATAGGGCTTGATTGCCATTTAATTTAATAATTTTATTTCCAAGATCCACCGAGTTAATATAATCATTAATGATTTCAACTTCTAAAGCTCTTGTTTGCTCTTCCATATTTGCCATTAATTGAGGGCCTAGTATATGAGTAAAGCCTGGATAATTGTCCACATTAGTGGTTCCCATTAGTTGGCCACCTTGCTCTAAGCCCGTGATCATTACCACATCTATTCCTGACCTTTTAGCGTAAATTGCTGCACTATATCCTGCAGGACCTGAACCTATTATTATCAAATCTCTATAATCAGAGGACTCCTTAACTTTATATTGCAATTTTATACCTCGTAAAAATTTTCGATGTTAATTTAGGGAATAGTCTTTCCCTATTTTACAAGCAGCTTAAAACTAAAGCTATTATATTTTTTATTTAGCCCTAAAAAAAGGAGTTTTTGAAGGAGCTCCTTAAATTGTTATTCTTACAAGCTTTTTTGGCACCCCTGTAAAAGTTTTTTTGGAAATTTAAGGCAATTTATAAGGTATAATATAAATGTTGGGAACACACTAAAATATTATTTTTAATCATCTTTATTCTATAGATAATAAGATAATGACCAAAAAAATTAAATTAGATAAAATTGATCTTAAGATTCTCTACCATTTACAGCAAAATGGCAGAATATCTAATATAGAACTCTCAAATTTGGTGGGTATATCTGCCTCACCTTGTTTGAGGCGCTTAAAACACCTCCAAGATCAAAAGGTAATTAGGGGTATTCATGCGGATTTAAATCCAGAAGTTTTTGGGCAAGAGGTACTAATTTTTGCCTCAATATCTATTGAAGTAAAATCAGAGAAAGAACAGGACCAATTTGAAACGGAGCTGACTAAAATCAAAGAAATCAGAGAGATTTACTCTTTATCCCTGCAAAATGATTATTTATTAAAAGTTATAACAAAAAGTTTAAACGATTATAAGATTTTAATTAGCACACGCATATCAAAAGTACCTTTTATAAAAAAAATTAGAACTACTCAAATTACTAAAATAGTTAAAGTTACTCCAGGATTTGAGCTTGATATTTAATTAAGATTTAAAAGAAATTACAATTAAACTTATTAAAGGCAAATAAATAAAAATAGCAAACTACTTTGTAAGGTAGCTTGCTATTTAGTTACAAAAGCCTAGTAAAATAGTTGCAAAGTTTTAACGTATCAGATTTTATTAGGTAAAGGTTGTATTATTTTTGTTTTTATTATTATCAATTACGATCTCTGAGTTATTATCATCTTTAGTGGTCATCATTTCATCCAGGGCAAAACTCATACTTTCAGTTTCATCA
>JBEULC010000007.1:0-1233 GCA_045504435.1 Candidatus Hepatincolaceae symbiont of Richtersius coronifer | reverse complement strand
AATAACTCTTCATAATAATTACCGTTTCTATAAGCCTTAAAGGTTAGTCTTTCTATAGGAGCTGGTGGCTCAATATCAAAACTTACTACTAACTTCCCTTGAGAAAGGTTTTCTATGGTATTTTCTTCCTCATCTATCCAAACTTTACCCCCTAATAAGGCTCCTTGCGAGATTAATTGGTTAAAATAAGCTTGCAAATTACTTTCTATACTGCCAAAAATTGCCCTTGAAGTGGGGCGATCCATTGCCCATAACATATTTTGCTCAATAGCATCATAAATTGTATCCACAGTTCTTCTTACATTTACAAAATGCCACTTATTATCTTTAGAAGTTGAGCGATTGCCCCACAATCTAAAGCTCCCACCTGTAAAAATTATTGTCGCGATCCCTTGGGCATTTAAGAGATTAGCCTCGCAGTTTGGATCGGATAAATTAAAACTGATTGGTCGATTTAAACTAGCAATACCTTTTATTTCATTATTGCTTGGAGACCACCAAAAGCCTTTCTCAGCATCTACCTTAGCTATCACTCCAGCTACTAAAGAGGATGAAGAATAAGGCAGGCTAGCCTGCTCATCTTCAGAGATATTTGTTGGAATATATTTAGGGTCAATCACATAACACCTAAAACTACTTAAATTACTCACAAAATTAATTGCCGCTGTTCTATCATTATCTGGCCCATCTATAATCGCTACTGCTCTTAATTTATCGGCTACATCAATTAAATTTGTGACAATAGCATTAGGTCTATTATCTTCTGCCACAATAGAACTCCAATAAGGGCAGATTAATATTTTAGGTTTTACCTTTAAAATAGTTTCGGCATTTAATAAGGCATAAATCCCAGAATATTCTTGCTCCTTACCTGCTATAGAGGCTATGGTTTTAGGCAAATCACTGCTTGGCTCGTTAATTATATGTGGAGGGTTTATATTGCTATTTCTTATCCTTTTTTTTGCCTGCTGGCTAGCATTGTCTTGACCAGTATTTTCCACTTCTTCAGTTTCTACTATATTTTCGTTTTCTAAGTTGCTATTTTCTAAATTCTCCTCTTCTATAATGGGAGGGGATCCTTCCAACTCTTCTTTAATTCTTACCACCACACATAAGGGACTGGCTTGTTTGTAAATCCCCTCAAGTGCAGTTACTAAAACTCCTTTGCCAAACCTTGCAATTTCTTGAACTTTAGTAACTAATATCGGTGTATTATAAGGAACCTCTGCTTCA
>JBEULC010000006.1:0-1248 GCA_045504435.1 Candidatus Hepatincolaceae symbiont of Richtersius coronifer | reverse complement strand
TCATCTTATATTTATAAAAACTTTGATAATTTAAAATTAGATGCAGCAAATTCTATATTTATTATTGATGTGGCTTTAGATTTTTCTAAGTTAAATGGTAAAACCTTTAGAATTATTAAAGATGAACTGGATGTGGGGGAATATTATATTACAAGTGCTGCTAATTTTATTATTGGCACCGTAAGTAATGTTACTAATAGTGCTACTACTGGCTATGCTTCTACCAACGGTATTAAAGTAACTTTAACCGAAAAAGGAGGATCCCGAAGCGTTACTTTTGAATTTTTAAGCCAAGCCTTTAGCAGTGGTTCGTCTTGGACCAGCTTAGTTAATATGCCTAATCATAGAAGCTATGAAGGTTTAAGTGCTTATGATCAAGTAGTTTTAGCAAGTGCTAAGCAATTAGAACAAGCAAGGGAAGACTATTTAGAAAACAGTAAAAAGCCCCAAGATAATAGTAATCAGGATTTTACTACTACTTTATTGGCTCAAAATAACTTTATTCCTAATAATTTAAATCATGAAGCTATTATTATTAGTCCAGAAGATAATATAATTCTTAACGCTAATACATTAGTAGTTAATCTAAATGAACAAAATCAAGATCTTACAGAGCCACCAAAAGAAACCCAGCTAATTAATGATACTACTAAAGTGGAACCAATTTTAGAACCAAATTTGGAAATAACTTTAGAAGCACCATTATTTAATAAAGAAGCTAATGAAGAGGTAGAACTATTAGTACTTGAAGATGCTGAGGGTATGAAAGTAGATCAAATGCAATTACAAATACAAATAGCGGATAATTTTGAGTTAACTGATATAGTTATGGCAGAAAGTTTTGAAGATGCCTTTAATAACGTAAATATGATTGATACTTTATTAGCAGGAGCGGCTTTAGAAAATAATACAGCTAATATTTTAGAGCAAAATACTTCTAATTTAGACTATGCTAATTTACATTATGTAATTGAAGATAATATAGGCCATACTGAGCAAATTGATCTAGCCAATTTATTTAACTTATCAGAAAGTATTTTTAATGAGCAAAACTTAGGGGAAAATCATAGTACTTTAAGCGATATAATTAGTATCCCCCAAGAGGCTTTAGAGTACACTTATAAACTTGATGAAACTGAAAGTATGAGTTTTGCCCTGGATGAAATGATGACCACTAAAGATGATAATAACTCAGAGATCGTAATTGATAATAATAAAAACAAAAATAATACAACCTTTACCTAATAA
>JBEULC010000005.1:0-223672 GCA_045504435.1 Candidatus Hepatincolaceae symbiont of Richtersius coronifer | reverse complement strand
GTAAATATTTAGATAAAAGCCTTGTAAATCCTAGGTTTTAGGGTTTGTAGAGATAGATTTTTGTCTAGAATTAGCAATTTGTGGGAAGCAAATTTTTGCCATTTAATTTTGTTAGCTACACTTATTTTGATATGCTGCTTTACGCTTTAAGTAGCAGCTTTATATTTTTAGGACTTTATTATATCTGGAAAAAGATAGGCTTACATACCCATAAAGAATACTTAATGCATTTAAGTAATAAAGATAAACAAGATAAAGAAAACAAAAAGTAATTAAAATAAGCAGGGAGAACAAAAATGCAATTGCAATTAGGCAATTAAGAGAATTTATTTAATAATATTTTACCAAATTCAATTGATTCTATAATACTCGCCCCCCCATATAGCTTAAAGTGGGCTCATAAAATAGAAACAGGCTTTAACTTTGCTAATTTTTTTAGAAAATTCTTATAAGGTATTAAAGGACAAGGGCTTTTTAGTTTATTTTAGTCAAGCGCCAAGTATTAGCCAATGAAACTAACCCCACCGTTAAACCGATCCAAATCCTAGACCATCTTCTTGAAATGACCACACAAGAAAATCAAATAATTTTAGATCCATTCATGGGTTCAGAACCTACAGGAATAGTTTGCCATTAGCTGAAAAGAGAGTTTATAGGCTTTGAATCGTTAGAAGAGTTATTACAATATCGCAGAAAAAAGATTATAAAAAATGGCGTAAACTAAAGAGTTGTGCGGAAAGATATATTAGTATGCTCTTTCCACTACACTTAACTGCAGGCTCAAACGAATGTTTCATTATATAAAAGTAAATAAGGATCTAAAGAATAAATATAAAAATAGCTGAGAGTATAAAAAGAAGATTAAGAGAAGAATTTTTTAAAACTTATACTAAAGAAGAGATTATTCATTATATTGAAGATTTATACTATATACATGATTTCTTAACTTATATAAGATAAAATAATAAATCTAATAAGGATTAGAGTTTAGGTGTTGCAATTAACATTAATTCGAACCTATTTCTTGCAAGCTTTCTTATTTTAAAGTTATAATCTAAATTCCAGCTTTCAATAAGTGGTTTTAAATCAAAAAAATCTTCTGGATTATGATAGATGGAAATTAACAAAATTGGTTTATATTCTGCTATAACATTTTTAGCACCCTCTATAACCTTTGTTTCTAATCCTTCAACATCTAAGTGAATTAAACCCAAATCTTTAATATTATTTTCTTTTATAAAATCATCAACTGACACTACTGCAATTTTACTGCCATCTGTATTATTAGATAATTTAGAACCAGTAGAAGATTTATTATCATTAATATAAGCAATACCATAATTATCAGATAATCCTTTATTAATGGGAATAATAAATATCATTCTTATTATTTTGATCTATCATTTTATTAAATAAAGAGAAATTATGTTTATTAGGTTCAAAGCCATATACTTTGCTTTGAGTTAGGTCATGCAATACTACTGCACTATCACCAAAATAAGCACCTGCAGTTATAGAAGACTTACCTTTTAAATAATCTAATTCTTCTGTCTCAATAAATTGCAATCCACATTTATAGTGAAAGACTTCTTGTAATATGGTTAGATTAAAAGGTATTTTATATTTCAGTCTATAATATAGCTTATGTAATACACTCATATTGTAAAATTTAGAATAAAGAGCAACATCTTTGCTTTTATACACTTTTTTATGTTTATTAGTTGCTAAATAAAGCAGGGCATCTATCACAGACTTAGAAGTATCATCTAGATTAAATTTTAAATTAGTTACTTTGCTTTCTATTATGATCTTGGATGGTAAAAATTCTATTTACTCTTTTTTTAGATTGAGTATATCCTAATGAATTTAGTACTGCCTCAAAAATTAAATCTAGGGATTTCAAGATCTTTTCCTAATTTTTACTTATAATTAAATGTTTTAAAGTGTAGTATTTTATAATTCTCTTATGATAAAGTTATGTTTTTTATAAGAATTGAATTACAATTAAAAAATTATCTTATATTGAGTAAAATTTTTAGATATATTAAAGTTGACAAATAAAAATATTTTTATCTATTTAATTTGTCTCTCTACATCCACTTATTGGGCTCTCTATTTTTGCTCACTTATTTCAAAATATTGACCTTCTTAGATCTATCTTAGATGCTATTTTATCCCACCATAATTTTTGAGAGTTTGTTTCTCCTGATTCCCTTCTACTAAATTTAAAAGCCACAGAGTTGTTTATAAGGTGCAAATCTTTGTTGATTTTTAGCACAAAATGCTATTGTTAATGTTATCACTTTATTGATATTATTATTGTCCACCCTTATGATTATAAAGGATATTATCTAATTTTACAAAATTCTTTTTTCCTTTTTTATATAATTAACAGTGTTTGCAACTAACGTTACAAGGGACAGAAATCTTAATCACCACAAGAGGAGCAAAAGAAACAATCCTTGTTAAAAAATGTTGTTAAAGTTTTGCTTTGATTTTTGCAAGCGATATTGATTTTGGGTAACTTAGTGAAAAAAATTATTTTAATTTCAAAGGTTGTTCAGGATAATCAAACTTTTTTTAGAAATTGTTAGATATAAATTGGGTAAAAGTTAGATAAATAGTCTTAAATTTTACTTTTCTGGTTTTATTAAGATGAGGTTTGTATTATTTGTTTACAGAGTTATTTATCTATTTTTTATTATGCTTATTTTGCATCTTTAAGCAGGGCAAAGGGGGGTAAAGTAGAGGTAATATCTTTTGCCCTTATATTAGCACACAAGCTTAGAGATTTATCTATAAAGGGAGATTTAATAAAGGCACAATCTAAAATAGAATGAAAAACAAAATCATGATTAAGAGTGCTAGTTTTTTTTACGAAAGCATTATTAAATTGAGCTTCACCAAAGGTTTTTAGCCATTTATCAGAAAACCAAATAATACCTGGAATATTTAGTTCTCCCTTATAGGCTTGCGCATAGTCAGAACCATGTAAATATCTATTTCCCTCTCCTAAATTTTCCCCATGATCGCTAACATATAAAAGCATAGAGCTTTGCTCTTCTAGTAACTGCATCATACTATTTAAAACAAAATCAGTATATAAAATTGAATTATCATACTCATTAATTAAAGCAGCAGAGGTACAAGCACCAAAAGCTAATTTTTCACTAGCTTCATTGCAAACTGGCTTCCATTTAGCAAACCCCTCTGGGTAACGAGCTGAATATTGAAAATGACTACCCATGGTATGTAAAATAATCAGCTTATTTTTTTTACCTTTAGAAATTATCTCCTGTAATTTTATGATTAAATCTCCATCTTTAAACCCCATTTTATAAGGAAAATAATAAATATTTTGTACTTCTTTAATATGAGAGAACATAGGATCTTTTGGACGATAAGCGTTAGTTGAAATCAAATAGGTTTCAAAATCAAATGCATTGAAAATTTCTGAAAAAGACGCAACTTCATTAGTTAAACTAAAGGGTAAATATTTTCTAAATTCCTCTCCAGATCTATAGCTTAAAAGGCAACTTACCGATAAGATAGTACCAGTATTACAAGAATAAAAGGAAGAATAGTAAACTAAATTTTTTTGTTGTTTGAGTAAAGGATTGGTTTCACGTTTATAATCTCCTAAAGAAAAATTGGCATTTCTGGCGGTTTCACCAATAATTAATACTATATTATAAGGCTCTTTAGATTTACTAGTTAAATTAAAAGGGTATTGAGTGATTAAATTCTTATAAGTTACACTAGAGTTCACTACTGTAAGATATTTAACCAAATTATAAACATAATTTACAGGTATTAGTTCAATATTATAATTAAATCCTATTTTCTCAATAAAGGTAAATAAGGACTTATTATAATTATCATAAAATTTAAAGGGGGTCCAAAGGAAAACTACTAAAAAATTTATTATCCATAGCCCTAATAATTTGTAAATATAAGATTTATAACTGAAATTATGAAATTTTAAAGGGTAGCAAATAACTATAAGGCTAGGGATTACAAATATACTTAGCAAAAACAACCAATTTAGCCACGAAATGATTGAAAGTTGCTCTAAAGCTTCTGATTGATTGGTATTAAAAAATGAGGCTATCATATTTAAACCTATATCGACTTTTAAAAAATATTGGATATAAAAGGCTATAGTATTGCATATTATAAAAATAATAGTGATACTTTTTAAAAGTAAATTATTAAAGGAAAATAGGCCTAAAATTACACATAAGCTTGCAAAAATTAAAAATAAATCCGCAAATAGAACATTTTTAGCAGTAGCTAAATTAAAAAATGCCCCAATATATAAACTAAATAAAATAATAAAAATTATTCTGCTGTTTTTCTGCAGACTTTCTTTAATATGTGAGAAAGCAAAGGGAAATTTGATCATTATTTTCATTAAAACTTAATTTAAAAACCCAACTTTCTTTTAATTTCTTTGAGAACTTTCTTTTAAAGAGTATCCTTATAGATAAGTTTAAAAATTGACCTATTAAAATTGACCTATTAATTTTAAATAAGGATTTTAAGGTAATTGTTTAAAAGTATTAAAAACAAAGGTGATCTTAATATAAATAATAATTATATGTTTCGTATTTTTTCATAAATTATTAATTAGATGAGTTTCAATATAATATCCTATTTAAGGATAGGATATTATTTAATGTAAGGCAACTATAAAAGCAAGGTACTTTAATGAAAAAAGATACATTTTTGATAAAAGCTAATAATAAAGAATTAAAAAATATCTGTTTTCTAATTAGAAAACTAGTATTTTGTAAGGAACAAAATGTTTCCCAAGCTCTGGAAATAGATACTTTAGATAAAACAGCTCAACATTATTTATTAAAATTAAATGATGATTTTGTAGCTACAGGAAGAGTTTATTTTAAAGAGCAAGATAATAAAGAAGTAGCTTATATAGGTAGGGTAGCGGTGTTAAAAGAAGACCGTGGTAAAGGTTTAGGTGAAGTCCTTATGCAAGGAATGATTAAGGATATTAAAGAAAATTCTCAATGTAAAAAGGTTGCTCTTTCTGCACAAGTTTATGCTAAGGAATTTTATGAAAGATTTGGATTTGCAAGTTATGGCTCAACTTTTATGGATGCTAATATTCCCCATATTAATATGCAAATGACTTTATCAAGCAACTATTAATTAAAAAGCTTTTCTTATTTTGTAATATTGACGTTAACAATAAAATAGGTTAATTTATAAAGGCTAGACGATTGGATAATTGCATAATTAAGATTTATTCTTTTTTATGAGGAAAGTCCGGGCTCCATAGAAACAAAAGACTGGTTAACGGCCAGCTAGGGTAACCTAAGAGAAAGTGCAACAGAAAGTGTACCGCCTTATTAATTTAAGGTAAGGGTGAAAAGGTGAGGTAAGAGCTCACCGCTTTTTTGGTAACAAAAAAGGCATTGAAAACCTCCTTTGGAGCAAGACCAAATAGAATAGTCTTTTTAAATATACACTAACTGCTTTTGTTAAAGAAAGCTATAAAGAATATTTAAAAAAGCTTTGTTTCTAAAGTATATTCAGGTAGGTCGCATGAGGGTATAAGTAATTATATTCCCAGATGAATAGTTATCGCTTAAATTTTATTTTAAGTACAGAACCCGGCTTATAAATTGTCTAGCACACCTTTTAGCCTTTTAAGTATAATTAAGTAACTATTATCTTAAAAAATTACCTTGACATATTTACTTATAAAAGGCTTTTATCTATACTTTCTTACATTTTTTTATTAAATATCTGCGGCATTTAAAATAACCTTAGTAATATAAATTTTTATGAAGATTAACCTCCTTGCTTTAAAACAAAATAATCCTCATTTCCCTGTAATGATTCAAGAAATTATGAATTATCTGCTTTTGCCTTTACCTTCTTTAGACCCCATTAATTATTTAAATAATATGCCTATAGATGATAGCCAAGGCAATAATATTTACATGGAAAATTCTCATCATGAGCAAATTTTTTTAGATTGTACGTTTGGGGCAGGTGGCTATAGTAAAGTTATCTTAGAAAACACTCAAGCTAAGGTAATTGCCCTTGATAGAGATAAAACTGTGGAACCTTATGCGCAAAAATTAATAGAACTTTATCCAAAGCGTTTTACTTTTGTGTTATCTAAATTTTCAAATTTTGATGAAGTTTTAAAAAAATTAAAAATAACTGCTTTAGATGGCATTATTATGGATTTAGGGATTTCTACTATGCAAATTAATAATGGGAATAGGGGGTTTTCTTTTAAAGAAGATAATTATTTATCCATGGAAATGGGCTTAAATCAAATGCCAGCCTATGATTTTATCAATAAAGCTAATGAAAAAACCTTAGCGGATGTTATTCATTACTATGGTGAGGAAATTAAAGCCAGGCAGATTGCTAAAAATATAGTAATAAAAAGAAACTCTAATCCCATTAAAACAGCCAAAGAGTTAGCTAATGTTATTATGGAAATCACAGGAAAAGGCGCTTTTGGTAAAATCCATCCTGCCACTAAAACTTTTCAAGCCATACGAATATATATAAATGATGAGCTTAAAGAATTACAAATTGCTTTAAAAAAAAGCTTAAAATATTTAAAACACCAGGGGCAATCACCTGGAAGGTTGCTAGTGGTTAGCTTTCATTCTTTAGAAGATAGGATTGTTAAAGATTTTTTTAATGACCATGGTAAGGTTAAAAAAAAGTTTGATAAGGATAATTTTAATAATATTACCCAATCACAGGGAAAATTTACACTTTATAAACTAAATGATCCTACACTAGAAATAAAGGATTACCTTTCTGATAATTTATTAATTATTAATAAAAAGCCAATTGTTCCTACCTCACAAGAAATAAAAATTAATCCGCCCTCTAGTTCCGCTAAATTAAGGGTGGCGCTTAAATTATAATTTTAACCCTTTATATAGCTATTATATAAAGTTTATAAGATTAATTATAATAAGAGTTAAAGTATGCTAAAAAAAATCCTATTTATTATCATTAGCTTAATGGCGATTTTAATTATTTTTGCTGTAAGTTTATCTTTAAGAGAAAAATTTTTAGAAATGAGAATAAATAAGCTCAATAGAGCAATACGTTTAAGCTACGATGAATTACAAAATTTAAAGGCAGAGTGGAATTATTTAAATAATAAGGAATATTTAAAAAGTTTAGTAGATACCCATATTCCTGATTTAAAAAAAGATAGTAATTTTAGGAATAATCCTTTGGCGATTGATAAAATTCCTTTAAAGACTTTACAGCTTAAAGAAAGTTAAGCTGTAAAATTAAAAAATCTACTGTTGTTAAAAATAATTTTTTAAAGATATTGATTAAAATAATGAGCAAAAAAATTGATTTTTCTAAACTTCCTAAGGCTAAAGATGCTAATAAAGATAATAGCGATATTGCGCCTTCTAAAGTTCCCTTAATAAAGCTATTATTAGATCAATTACAAGACCAACCATCAGAATTAATAATAGATCCTTTAATAGGTCCCCCTGTAGCCAATAAGCAGCAACTTATAAAAGATCAGCTGATTAATGATCTTATTAAGCAAAACTCCTCCCTCACATCAAAGTGCCCTTTAAATCCTGCCGATCAAAATACTTTAGAAAATATTATTAATAAAGCTGAAGGCTCTGAAGAACAAGGGGGGCAAGGAGAAAATGAAGGGACTGAAGTAGATAAAATAAAGGTGCAAAAACTGCAGTTAATGAATAGATATAAGTATGTTTTAAGCAGCTTATCTTGTTTGTTATTAATTTGTGTAGCTAAAATGTCTTATATTTATCTGCAGAGCTTTAATAAAGTACTGCCTAATTATAATAGCGGCAAAGCTGAGTATTTAAAAAGGGATATTGTAGATAGAGAAGGTAATGTGATTGCTTTAAATATTCCAGGAGTTTCTGTTTATTTAAAGCCTCAGGTAATAAAAAATAAAGAACTAGCTGTGGAAGCTTTGGTTGCCTCCTTAAATTTAGATGAAGCTTTTGCTAAAAAAGCAGTTTATTCCAAATCGCCTTTTGTGTGGGCAAAAAGGAATATAAACAAAGAAGAAGAAATTAAATTGAAATATTATGGTATTTTAGGAATTGAATTCCAAAAAGAACAAAAAAGGTTTTACCCCTATGGTAGATTATTTTCTCATGTGGTGGGAGTTACAGATGTTGATGGTAATGGCATAAGTGGCATTGAAAATAGCTTTAACGACAAATTAATGAGGCAAAATGTGGAGCTATCATTGGATTTAAGAATCCAATTAATTTTAGCCGAAGCTCTAAAGAAAGCAAAAGATAATAATCAAGCTAAGGCAGCTTATGGTATGGTGATAGATACCGATACCTCAGAGGTACTTGCTATGGTTTCTTTACCTGATTTTAACCCTAATTTACGCTCTAATATTCAGATGCAAGATATGTTTAATTATCCTACGCAAGGAGTATTTGAATCAGGATCAGTGGCAAAGGTATTTACCATGGCCATCGCTTTAAATGAGGGAAAGCATAAAATTACCGATAAATATGATGTTTCTACACCTATTGTTAGGGATTCATTTCTAATTGTGGATTTTGATTATATGGATAGAAGCTTAAGTTTACCTGAAATTTTAATGTATTCCTCAAACATTGGTACCTCGTTAATTATGCAAGAAGTGGGAGTGGATACTCAGGTAAAATATTTTGAAAATCTAAATCTATTTAAGGCTACCTCTTTAGAGGTGAAAGAAAAAGAAAAAAGTTTGGTACCCAAAAAATGGACTACGTTAGGTTCTATAACTTTGTCATATGGATATGGCGTAGCGGTTTCCCAATCTACTTTTATTAATGCCTTTGGGGCATTGGTAAATGGAGGTATTTATCGCCCTCTAACCTTTCTTAAGATTAAAGAAGGAAGAAAAATTGAGGAAAAAAGGGTTATAACCCAGGAAACTTCAAGGATTTTAAGAGGAATGCTAAGGCTTACAGTAGCTACTGCTTTTGGTAAAAGAGCTAATGTGGAAGGCTATACAGTTGCAGGAAAATCAGGCTCTTCTGAAAAACAAGTTAATGGGAAATACCAAAAAAATAAAGTGATAGCCTCTTTTGTGGCCACATTTCCTGTTTATCAACCTAAATATGCAATTATTATTTCAATTGATGAGCCTAAAAGATTACTACACAATAATTATAATATTACAGGAGGCTCACTTTCTGCTCCGGTAATTGCGGAGGTAATTGAAAAAATGGGGCATTCCTTAGGAGTAGCTAAAAAGCCTGATTTTGTAGAGTTAATTTCACGCAATGATGTGGATGCCATTATTGAATATGTGGAAAATATGCCTGACTTAGCACCATAAAATCTATTATAAAAATTAATCTTGCCTATTAATCATACAATGTTAAATTTTATAAGAAGAAAATTTTCCATTATCTTTAATCTATACCGAATTCTCTAATACTTATCTAAGGTTAAGGATGCATTATCCTTAAAAATAGTTGCAATTTTATTATCAAACTAATTTAAAAGATGAAAATATCAGAGTTATTTTTACAATACGCCCAAGCTAAAGGTGATTTAAATATAAATTTAATAAATAATCCTTTAGGTAATCACCTTTTTCAAGGCCTTAAAATCCATTCAAGCTCTATCCAAACTGGAGATATTTTTATAGCAATTATAGGAAATAATCGTAATGGTTTAGATTTTATTAAAGAGGCCTTATCTTTAGGGGCAATTTTGTGTGTAATTCCTCAAGGTTCTAAAGAGCAGGTAATTGAAAAAATCATAGAGCAAGATGAGCTGCAAAATTTTTCAAAAGATACTTTATTGATTAGCTTGATAGAGGTAAAAGATACCAGGGATTTTGTGGCTTATTGCTCATTTAATATTACTGACCAGTTTAATTATACTCCTTTACCTAAAAACATTATTACGGTCACAGGTACCAATGGTAAAAGTTCAGTGAGTTTTTTTGTAGGTCAATATCTTACTTTATTAAAAATTCCTAATATAGTTATGGGTACCTTAGGTATTTTTGAAAACAATAAAAAAATTACTAGCTCTTTAACTACTCCTGATGCTACTACTATTGCTCAGTACTTAAGAAAAGCTTATAAAAATGGCATTGATTTTGTAATTATTGAAAGTTCAAGTCATGGCATAGAGCAAAAAAGGATAGAAGGCCTTAATTTTGTTGCTGCAGGCTTTACTAATTTAACTCCAGATCATCTAGATTATCATCAAAATATGGATAATTATTATCAGGCCAAAAAGAGATTATTTAGTGAATTAGTAAAAACTTATGCAATCATCAATATTGATGATTTTTATGGCAAAAAGCTAAATAAAGAGTGTAAGGATCAGAATTTAAAAATTTTAACTTACGGCAAGCAACTAAGCATTTTACAAATAATAAAAATTGAACAGCTTTTTAATGAGACAAAATCTGCACCCTATCAACTTATTCATTTAAAATATCAAAATAAAATTTATAAAATTGAGCTTAATTTAAGCGGAGATTTTCAGGTTTATAATATAGTTTGTGCCTTGGGCCTATTGCTAGCATGTGGATTTTCTCTAAATAATTTAGCAAATTTAACTAAACATATATTAGAGATTCAAGGTAGATTAAATTTGATTAAGCAAGATTTTATAAAAGCTAAAATATTTGTTGATTTTGCTCATACTCCTAATGCCTTGGAGCAAGTGTTATTAACTTTAAAAAAAGAAAATCACAAAAAGTTAAGGGTAGTTTTTGGTTGTGGAGGGGATAGAGATAGATTAAAAAGACCACAAATGGGGGAAATAGCTTATGAGCTAGCTGATGCTATTTATATCACCGATGATAATCCTAGAACTGAAAATCCTGAGACTATTAGAAATGAGATTATCCAAGGGATAACTCTACATTCCTCTTTAAAGCCCAAGCCTCTATATAATATAGCCAATAGAGCAGAAGCTATTTTAAAAGCAGTTGCAGATCTGCAGGTAGGGGATATTTTACTAATTGCCGGAAAAGGCCATGAAAATACCCAAATTATTGGAGATCAAAGCGTAAGTTTTAGTGATAATGCTGAAGTAGAAAAATCTTTACTTAAAATTTATGGAGATATTAATGAAAATTAATCAAACTTTACTTGCTAAAATAACCTCAGGCACAGCGTACGGAAATTTTGAAATTGATAGTTATTCAATTGATACACGTTCTTTAAAAGAAAATGATATGTTAATTGCCTTAATAGGAGAAAATTTTGATGGCCATATTTTTTTAGCAGATGCTATTGCTAAAAAATGTAAAGCTCTAATGGTGAGCCAAGCCTACTATAACAAAAATAATATTGAATTTTCTAATCTTTTAGTGGTGGCTGATCCATTAAAGGCCTTAACAGCAATAGCTAATTATACCCGAGAATATTTTAAAGGGTTGATGATAGGCATTACAGGTAGTATAGGTAAAACTACGCTTAAGGAAATGGTGAGCATACTTTTAAAGGATGATTTTAAGGTAGCTTCTTCTAAAGGTAATTTTAATAATCATATTGGCTTACCACTTTCTTTAAGCCACTTAGAAAATACTCATGAAGTTGGGATTTTTGAAATGGGAATGAGTGCACCAGGGGAGATTTCATTTTTAACGCAAATTTTAAAACCTAATATTGGAGTTATTACCACAATTGCCCCAGCTCATTTAGCGTTTTTTGAAGCGATTGATGATATTGCAACAGCTAAAAGTGAAATTTTAGAGGGTATGCAACCAGATGGTATAATTTTCCTTGATCAGGATAATCTTTATCATCCTTTTTTAAAAGAAAAAGCAGTACAAAGAAAAATTAAAAATATATTTTCCTTTTCCTTAAAAGATAATAAAGCTGATATTTATATTAAGGATTTTAAGATTTATTTTAATGATGCACAAGATCATGGGGCCGAAGTTAAAGCAGTTATCTTTCAACAACCTCTAATTTATAATATAAAAACTATAGCTCAGCATAACATATTACTTTCTGCGTTGGCTTTAGGTATAGTAAAGTGTTTTATAGAAAACTATGCAACTTCTAAGTTTGAATTAGAATCTTTCGCTCAAAAATTAATTAATTTTACTGTACCTGCCGGCAGAGGACAAATTAAGCCCTTAAAAATTAAAAAACAAGATAAAATTATTAATCTAACTTTAATTGATGATTCCTATAATGCTAATCCAGTTTCTATGAAAACCGCACTTGACAATTTTGCTGCTATAGGCTCTCAACAAAAGATACTAATATTAGGAGATATGTTGGATTTAGGGGATAATTCTGATATTATTCATTGCTCTTTAAAGCTGCATATCCAAAAAGTAAAACCTAAAAAAATATTTTTCTTAGGCAAAAAAATGCAGGCATTTAGCCAATTTTTACGTAAAGAATATTATAAGGATAATGATTTTTTTAGTACTCCTATAGCTAATAAAGATTTGTTATTAAATGATATAAAAAGCAAAATTCCTGAAATCAAATCTTTTTTAGATCACGAGATGTTATTAGCGGAATTAAAACTATATCTTGATGATCAAGATATAGTTTTAATTAAAGGCAGTAACGGTTCTAAGGTGCATAAAGTATCTACTGCTTTACAACAATGGCAGTATGCTATATAATTGCCAAATATATCATTAGAAGCATTAAAGAAAAATTATATTTATAAACTCTTATTGATAATTAATAAGATTGTAAATTATTTACTAACATAGGTTAAAAATCTGCCTAATTATCTTTTGAAGATTAACACTTTAAACGCTAAAAGTACAAAATACTAGCGCACACACATAGGTAGTAAAAATATGAACCTTTATTATGATTTATTAGAAGGTATTTCTAATTTATCTTTAATTTATCGGGCAGCCTTAGCTTTATTAACTTCTATGCTTATGATTATTTTGCTAGGCAAACCCTTTATTTATCTAATTAAAAAATTTAATTATTTTTTACAGCCCATCCGTCATGATGGCCCCTCTGAGCATTTAAAGAAGCAAGGTACGCCTACTTTAGGGGGCATATTAATTATGTTTTCCTTTGTTGTATCTTCTTTAGTATGGGTGGATAGTTTAAATAGTGTAGTGAAAGTAGTTTTATTAACTTCTTTAGGTTTTGCAGCAATGGGTTTGCTTGATGATGGCATGAAATTATTTTTTAAAAATAGTAAGGGATTTCCCTGGGAAATACGCTTTCTAGTAGGGTTAGCTATTTCTTGTTATGCTACTTATTTATTAATGCAAGAATATCCAGTTGATATTAGCTCAAGCATTTATTTTCCCTTTATTAAGGGCTTTTACTTTTATGTAGGGCCTGTGATGATCATGCTATTTGGTAGCTTGGTAATTTTAGGAAGTGCAAATAGTGTTAATCTTACAGATGGCCTAGATGGATTAGCTTCCTTAGTGGTATTTACCATTTTGGTAGCATTTTTTGTTGTACTTATTATAATTTTAAACCCAGGTTTATATATTACTTTTCATTATGGCTCTTTATTTTATTACACCAAAATTAAAGAACTAATGATTGTTATAGCAGCTTTAGCCGGAGGGCTTCTAGGGTTTTTATGGTATAATGGAGCCCCTGCAAAAATTTTTATGGGAGATGTGGGAGCACTTGGCATAGGAGCAGCTTTAGGGGCGTTAGCAGTAGCTTTAAAACAAGAATTATTTTTGGCAGTGGCAGGAATATTCTTAATTTGTGAGACTTTATCAGTAATTTTACAAATAAGCTATTATAAGATGACAAAAAAAAGAATTTTTTTAATGGCTCCTTTACATCATCACTTTGAGAAAAAGGGTATACCAGAAACTTTGGTAGTAAAAAGAATATGGGTGTTTACAGTATTCACTTCTTTATTGGCTTTATTATTATTAGATACCTTTTAAGATGCTTATAAAAATTTGTAAAGATCAAATAATGATCAAACCAGTAGTATAAAGAGAAAAATAAGTGAATAATAAAAAAGTTGCGATCTTAGGGTTAGGAATTAGTGGGGTTACTACTTATACATTTTTAAATCAAGAAGGCTTTACTATTTATGCTTGGGATGATAATTTAGATGTTAGAGAAAAAAATAAACATTTAATTTCTAATTTTGTATCTCCAGAAAATTGGGCTTTTAAAGAGCTAGATTTTATTTTTGTTTCCCCGGGGATTTCTTTATATCGCCCTCAGGAGCATTTTATCATTTCTTATGCTAAAAAATATAAAATCAAGCTGTGTTGTGATATTGATATTTTTATGAGTTTTTATAAAGGTAATTTAAATAAAGAATCTATTGATAGAAAAAAAAATAACCTAGAAGCACCCAGTAAAGCTGCTGATAATTTACCTAAGCAAGATATTTTTTATATAGGAATTACAGGTACTAATGGTAAATCTACTACTACCACTTTAATTAATCACATTTTAAATTATCTTAATAAAAATGCTTGCATGGCAGGCAATATGGGAACTGCTATCTTTAGTGAAAGAGTTCAAAGTTTTATTAAGGGTTTGGATGTAAAGCCTGATTCTTCTGCTAATCATCCCTTGCCTAAAGATATTGGCTTATCTAATTATATTATAAATAGCTCTTCTGAAATTATAAGCCCTAAAACATCAGATTTTTTAGATGAAAGTGCTGCTAGGAAATATTTATCTTTAGAGCTTTCTTCTTATCAGCTCTCTTTAATGTCTACACAACGTATACAATGCGCTTTAATTCTTAATTTAGAGCCTGATCATCTAGAATATCACGGAGATTTTCAGCAATATATTAAAGCTAAAATCCAAATACTTAAAGGGCAGGTAAAAGATGATCTTACTATTATTTCTCAACAAGCTTTAAGTTGTTTAAGGGGTGTATATAAAGAAGAAAAAAAGATAAAAGATGAACTAGAAGAAGATAAAGAAATTTTAGGCAAACATAAAATTTTAACTATTTATGCTGAGCATGAGCTATCTGAAGCCTTAAAATCCTCTAAAGCCATATATATTAAAGCTAATCAATTAATTGATAATTATTTTGAAAAAAACAAAACAGTGTTAGATTTTTCTCAAGTAGAAAAATTAAAAGGAGCACATAATCATCAAAATATAGCCTTTGCTTATGCCGCAGTTAGATATGCTTTATTTACAGAAGTTAAGAAAAAATCTGATACCTCAAATCAACAAATTATTGAAGCTATTAAATTTTTTAATAGCTTAGAACATAGACAAGAATATGTGAGGCAAGTAAAAAATATTAGTTTTATCAATGATTCTAAAGCAACTAATCCCCAGTCTACTTTACAAGCTTTAAAAACCTTTGATAATATGTATCTGATATTGGGAGGAATCCAAAAAACTGATAATTTAGAGGTTTTGCTACCTTTTTTTCACAAGGTAAGATGTGTCTTTTTAATTGGCAAATCTCGTGATTTATTTTCGCGAATTCTAACAGAAAACAATGTTAAATATTCCATTTGTTATGATTTAAACCAAGCAGTACAATTAGCATTTATTTTAGCGCAGCAAGAAAATTGCCCTTCTCCTGTGGTTTTACTTTCTCCTGCTTGCGCTTCTTTTGATATGTTTAAAAATTTTCAGCATAGAGGGGAAGTTTTTAAGCAAATCGTTAGCAATTTATAAATTTTACTAAATAAATTATTTACAATTTATTTTTTTCTTAACCATTAATTAGGTTTTAAAAGCATGCTCTTAGGCAGAACGCAAAATAATATTTTTAGCAAATGGTTTTGGCAAAATGATAAAACTTTAATGATTTGCACATTTTTACTTTTGTGCAGCGGATTAATCTTAGTAATAACAGCTTCTCCATTTGTTGCAATGCGTATAGGCATTGATTGGTTTTATTTTATAAAAAATCATTTGGTATATTGTGTTTTAAGCCTTGGGATAATTTTTTTCTTATCCTTACTTAACAAAGATCAAATAATTAAATTAAGCTTTATGGGCATGATAATAAGCTTATTATTGATGATAGGTATTATCGCCTTTGGGGTTGAGATCAATGGCTCAAAACGTTGGCTTTACTTGCTAGGATTTTCTTTTCAACCTTCTGAGATGATGAAAGTTTTTTTCCCTGTATGCTTTTCCTTTATTTGGCAATATTTTAATGAGCATAAACGAAACAAGCTTTCTATTTATTTAATCTTACTCATTTTATATATAGTTATTATCAGCTTATTATTTTTGCAACCTGATATTGGTATGCTTGTGTTAGTTACTTTGGTTTTTACTTTGCTTTTATTTCTTACAGGTATTTCTTTTGTTTGGATATTATTATTAACACTTGTGACTATTTTTTTACTTGTAACCTCTTATTTTGTTTTTCCTCATGTTAATTACCGTTTAAATAATTTTTTGTTTGAGGAAAAATCCTATCAAGTATCAAGAGCAAATGATTCTATTGCAAGTGGTAAAATATTTGGTAAAGGCGCAGGGCAAGGGGTAATAAAAGAATATCTACCTGATTCTCATACGGATTTTATTTTTGCGGTAGCGGCAGAAGAATTTGGCCTAGTTTTCAATTTGTTTTTAGTTTATTTATATTTTATGCTTATTTATCGCTGTTATAAAATAGCTAATAAACAAGAAGATCCTTTTAAAGTATTAATCATTAGTGGTTTATCAGGTATATTGGGCTTTCAGGCAATAATTCATATTGCTTCTAATGTTAATTTAATTCCTACTAAAGGTATGACTTTACCTTTTATTTCCTATGGTGGCTCGTCTTTAATTTCAGCAGCTATTCTTATAGGCTTAATTTTTGCTTTAACCAAAAAGGAGATATCGTTACTGAAGGTAAAAAATAAAAAGTAAAATCAATTAAGAACCGAACATGACCAATACTTTAAATCAAGCTCAAAAGTCTAAAAATCCTAAAAAGCTCTGTATATTTATTACTACAGGGGGTACAGGGGGGCATGTATTTCCTGCCCAAGCTTTAGCAAATGTTTTATTAGATTATAAGGTGGTAGTTTTAGTGGATAAAAGGGCAACTAAATATAATCAAGGCTGGAATGAGAAGATTAATTTAAAAACAGTTTATTCTTTAGGGTTGCATAACAAAAAAATCTGGCAAATACTTAAAATTTTATATTTTACAGCTTTGGGATTTTTCCAATCTTTATATTATGTAATAAGATATCGGCCTAGGGCTATAGTTAGTTTTGGCTCGTATGCTTCTTTGCCGGTGGTACTAGCAGGCATTTTAACTAAAATTCCTATAATCATGCATGAGCAAAATGCGGCTTTAGGTAAAGCTCATAAATCATTGGCAAAGTTTGTTAAAATTATTGCCTTAAGCTTTGCAGAAACACGGGGGATTCCTAAAAATACACCTACTGTGTTTACAGGTTTACCTGTGCGTAAAGAATTTTTAGATTTAGCTGCCTCATCAAATAATAATATCCCAAAGGATCTAGCGATAATTGATAAAAAAATTATTACTCTTAGTATTTTAGGAGGATCCCAAGGTGCTAAAGCTTTATCTACTATAATTCCTGAAGCCTTTTTAAGTCTAAATGCCACCCAGCAATCACATTTTAGCGTTTATCATCAATGTCGCCCACAAGATTTAGAGCAAACAAAGGCTTTATGGCAAACCACCAAAGTGCAATTTGTAATTAAACCTTTTTTTACTGATATGGCTACTATTATGCAGCTAAGTGATCTTTTAATCAGCCGCTCAGGAGCTTCAATTATGGCAGAAATAGAGATGCTGAAAAAATTTGCAATTTATGTGCCATTTGCTAAAGCAGTTGATAATCATCAATATTTTAATGCTTTAGCAGCTAAAAAGAAAAATAAGGCAGCAATTATTTTAGAGCAGGATTTTTCTTCAAACTCTTTAAGTGTCTTTTTGCATGAGCTTTTAAATCCTGGTTCTAATTTAAATAATCAACTTACATTATTTAAAGAAAATTTATTATCTATACAACAAGACAACTGCAAAGGTGGTGTAGCTCAAGCTAACGCGAACGATAAACTAATGGGAATTATCCATAGTATTATAGGCTAATAAATTTAGCTGGCTTTAATTATTAGTTCTTATCCCCACATTTTTTTAAAGATAAAAATTAATAAGTGAGTTAATATTTCTTATTATTCTTAATATTGTCTTTCATTTATAAAATTATAAGCAATGCAATTAATTAAAAAGTAATATATGTATTAATATAATGAAGAATATAGTTATAATTAAAATCACCCTGTACAACTTAGAATTGCAAAGTGCAAAACTGTAGATTATAGGGATTTAATATTAAAATAAAGTAAAAAACATCATGAATTTGTTACAGGCTCCTTTTTCTAAAGTTAGTACTATCCATTTTATAGGAGTTGGGGGTATAGGGATGAGTGGGTTAGCTGCTATGTTTGCTAAGTTCGGTTTTAAAGTACAAGGCAGTGATATTGCTTCTAATAACAGTACTAAACATTTAAATAAAATGGGGATTCATACTTTTTGGGGGCATGATCCTAAAAATATTGAGGATGCCGATATTGTGGTTGTATCTTCAGCTATTAAAGCTGATAATGAAGAATATAAACGTGCTATTGAATTAGGGTTGCCGATTTTTAAAAGGGCCAAAATGCTAGCAGAACTTATGAGATTTAAATGGAGTATCGCTGTAGCAGGAACACATGGTAAAACTACTACTACTTCTTTAGTTTCCCATATTTTACATTTTAATAATTTAGATCCTACAGCTATAATTGGGGGAATTGTAAATTCCTGGGGGCAAAATTCTAGGTTTGGCGAAAGTAATTGGATTATTGCGGAAAGTGATGAGTCAGATGGTTCTTTTTTAGATTTACCTGCTACTATTTCCATTATTACCAATATTGAAGAAGAACATATGGATTATTATAAAAATTATGAAAATTTAAGAGATCATTTTGTACGCTTTGTGCATAATATACCTTTTTATGGGTTTTCGGTGGTATGTATTGATAATCAAGGAGTACAAGATATTTTACCTCATATTAGGCAAAGAAGGCTAATCACCTATGGTGTTTCCCCTCAAGCAGATTATAGGGTGATTAATATTGTTTATAATAATAAAGGGGTACACTTTGATATAGAATGTGCTTATAAGGACAAAGAAAGAACTATTGAAAATATCTACTTACCCATGTATGGCCATCATAATGTGCTAAATGCTGTGGCCTCTATCATTGTGGCAGATAATATTGGCATTGAAATGGAAAGTATTAAAAATAGTCTTTTAGCTTTCCAAGGAATTAAACGCAGATTTACTAATATTGGAGAAAAAGCAGGGGTTAAATTTATTGATGATTATGCTCATCATCCTTCAGAGATTGAAGCGGTAATCAATGGAGCAAAACATATTACTGATAATCAGGGGAAGATAATTTCAATTGTACAACCTCATAGATACTCACGCTTAAGAGATCAATTTAACAACCTTTGCAAGTGTTTTAATAATTCCGATCATGTAATCATTTTAGATGTTTATAAAGCCGGAGAAGATAAAATTGAAGGTTTTGATTCTGAAACTTTAGTTCAAGGAATAAAAAATTATGGCCATAAGCACGTGGAATATTTAAAAAACTTTGATGATTTAAATAAAACTATTGTGGAACTTCATAAAAAAAGCCCTTTAGATATGGTGATTTTTATGGGGGCAGGAGATATTACCAATATAGCGCAAGTAGTTTTTAACAAGATTAATTTTGATGAGCCCGCTTTAGAGCCAAAAATTGAGGATAAGCAAGTTGAGATAAAATACGAGAATATGAAAAGCCATTAATTAAAACAGCTAAATATAAATCCTAATGAACGATAAAAATACTCGCCACGAGCATTTTACCTCTATATTAAAAGGAAAATTTGCCAGTGATTTTCCTTTAAAAAATTTAAATTGGTTTAAAGTAGGGGGTAAGGCTCAATATTTTTATTCTCCTTATGATAGCAAGGAATTAAAAGGCTTTTTGCAAAATGCAAATAATGGTTTATTAAAGTATTTGCCAATTTATATTATTGGGGCTGGTTCTAATGTATTAATTAGAGATAAAGGAATAAAAGGTATTGTTATAAAATTAAATAATTTTACTGGAATTACCCTTTCTAAATCATTTAAAGCGACTGATACTCTTGAAGCTGACGCTTTTTATCTAGAAGTTGAAGCAGGAACTTTAAATATCTCAGTGGCTAATTTTGCTTATAATAATTCCATCGGCGGCTTAGAGTTTTTATCAGGAATTCCAGGCACCATAGGTGGAGGGATTGCTATGAATGCAGGCGCTTTTGGTCGAGAATATAAGGATATTTTAGTTGAGACTAAAGCAATTGATTATGAAGGAAATCACCATACTTTTAAGCTTAGGGATTTAAAATTATCCTATCGTGATAATGGCTTATTACATGAAGTAAATGCGGAAGGCCCCTCAACCCAGGTGAAAAAAAGAAATTTAATATTTACCTCAGCTTTAATAAAAGGGTATTTTAAAGATTCTAGTTTGATTCTTCAAGAAATGTCTTATATTAAAAAAACTAGGGAAATTAATCAGCCCAGCAAGGTGCGTACTGGAGGCTCTACTTTTGCTAACCCTGAAAAGGGGAACTTAAATAAAGAATATTATACTCTAAAGGCCTGGCAACTAATTGATAAAGCAGGTCTTAGAGGTTATAGTGTTGGGGGGGCAAAAATTTCTGACCTGCATTGCAATTTTATTATTAATTATAATAATGCTACTGCCTCAGATATTGAAAAATTAATTAATAAGGTAATAAAAACAGTAAAAGATAAATTTCAGATTGTCTTAACTACTGAAATAAAAATTTTAGGAGAACTCACTTAAGTTGCATTTCTTCTAGTTCATATTTAATAACTTTAATCAACTTTTTATAATAAATTAGGCAAAAATGGAAAATATAAATAAAATTATAGTGTTAATGGCAGGAGTTTCTGTGGAAAAGGAGATTTCTATATTAACTGGTGAAAGTGTTTTTAATAATTTAAATGAATACCTTTTAAAAAATAAAAATATCACCATAAATAATAAAGTTTTTACGACTGTAGAAAAATATCTATTAAGTGAAGATATTATTGCTTTTGTCGAATATTTAAAGCCTATTAAGGATAGTGTTGTAATTTTTAACGCTTTACATGGTAAATTTGGCGAGGATGGGAGAATCCAAGGCCTTTTAGATTTAATGAAAATTCCTTATACCCACTCAGGCGTTTTAACCTCCTCTATTTCTATGAACAAGGTAATTACCAAAAAAATCGCCAGTTATCATCAGATAGATTTAGCTAAAGATGTGGTATGTGATTATAAAAATTATAATTTAAAAGCAATGCTTGCTAAAATTAATCAAGCAGGCTTAGATTTTCCTTTAATCATCAAACCTGTTGATGAGGGCTCAAGTGTGGGGGTGTACCTGCTAAAAAATGAAGAAGACTTATCTAAAATCATACCTAACCTGCAAAAATTTAAAGCCATAATAATTGAAGAATATCTAGAAGGCATAGAATGCACAGTAGGAGTACTTAATCATAAAGCGTTAGTTGTAATGGAAATTATTTCAGATAACAGCTTTTTTGATTATGAGGCAAAATATACTAAAGGTATATTTAAATCTAAAATTCCTGCAGATTTACCTGAAAAAGATCAGCTTGCTATGATCAAAGCCGCCGAAACTTTATCTAAGGCGATCAATGCTAGAGGAGTAATTAGAATAGATTTTATTTATAGTAAAGGTAAACCTTATTTATTAGAAATTAATAATCAGCCAGGAATGACTGCTTTTTCTACCGTGCCCACCCAGTATAAATACTTGGGGAATAGTTATATTGATCTATGTTTAATGATACTGCAGACAGCTACATTTGATAATTAATAATTTAATCAACTTTTATTTACTAACGCCACCTTTTATTTTAAATACAAAAACATTTATTTAGTTATAGTTTTTTCTAAGAGACAATATATGGTAAAAAAAGATAAATCAATAATATTTAGCCTTAAACGTAAAAAACTAAAAAGGTTTTTTACGTTTATTACCTTATTGATTATTTTAGGAAGCTGTTTAGCTTTATTTTTTAAACTTTCTAATTTTGTAAAGACTATCCCGATAAGTACTATTATTATTCAAGGTGCCTCTCCTGAAGTAACCACAACTATCCAAAAAGAATTAATATTTTTGCAAGGTAAAAATATTACCAATGTTAATTTAATTAATTTACAAAAATATCTACAGCAAATGCCGTGGGTTTATAAGGTAAGCATTTATAGAAACCTTACAGGGATTATTAAAATTAATGTGATAGAGAAAAATCCTTACTTTTTATGGTTAAATGATACAAATGTTTATCAACTAATTGATAGTGATAATAAGGTATCTAAAAATAAATTAAATTTTGATCTAAGAAATTTAATTGTTATTGAAAAGGGGAAGACAGCATTAGATAATTTTTCGCACTTAAGGTTTGTGATTTATAAGGATTTAAGCATTTTAAAAAAAATAAAAAAACTAAGTTTTAATGGTTATCGCTGGGATATTCATTTAAAAAATGGCATCATTATAAAATTACCTGAAGAAAATCTAGATCAAGCTTATGATAGAATTATTAGAGCTCATAAAAAATATAATATTTTAAATAAACAAATAGATTATGTGGATTCAACTGTAACTAATAAGCTTTTTATTATGCCCACCCCACCTGAGCAAAACTTAGAAGCAAGAATATAAAAGTTATAAAATCTTTGATTAATCTTTTGATCTAAGTTTTATAAGAAAAAAACTATCAATTACAACCTAAAGATGTAATTATACTCTATAAGGTTGATTTTACAACCTTAAGTATACTATAATTAAATTTCTTTATAGTTTTTTATTTATGGATATTTAACTTATTAGATCTATTATTTAAAAGATCACTTACATCTGCTTATTTAATGTATTTCTACAAGATCTTAGATTTAAATCTAAGATAAGGATATAAAAGGATATATAAAGATTCTATGATTGCAATATTAAAAAAATTAGTTAAATCATTAAGTTCAAATGTGGTGGGAGTGATGGATATTGGCGATTATACAACCTCTGGCTTCATTTATGAACTAAGCTCCAAAGATGGTACTTATAAAATTTTAGGCTCAGCTAAAGTACTAAGCTTAGGCTTTGAAAATGGACAGGTAATTGATATTCATAAAGCCACTCATACTTTTGCTACTTTATTAGATGAGGCAGAAAAAATTGCTAACTGTCGTATTAAAAATGTAATACTAAGCTCTGCAGTTGCGGCTTCTAAATTTATGATCTATCCTTATTTTACTACTTTAAATAAGCGGGTTGATGAGCAAGATATTAGTGAAATAGTAAATATTAAAAGCATTCAAAATATTTTAAAAAAGAATGATTTTGTTATTTCTTTACGTAATCATTTAATGTATTTAGATGATAAAAAAATTGATTATCCCTTAGGGTTGTATGCTAAAACTTTAAAGGCTGATGTAGCAATTAGTATGAGCTCACAAATAGCCGTAAGCAATTTAGTAAAAATTTTAGATTATTTATCCTTAGAGTTGTTAGCTTTAATTTATCCTCCTGTAGCTTTGCCTTATTTTTTTGATAATCGGGGTGCAAGCGAAATTTATTTAGATATTGATTTAAATAAAACAATTATAATAATTACGCAGAAAACTCAATCGCATTACGTTAATATCAGTAAATTGGGTTTACATTCTATTTTAAGTCAAGTAGCTTTAAAATTAGGAATAGATTTAGAAATATTTTTAGACTTTTATTTACACGATAATTCTTTATTAAATTTAAAGGGTAAAATAATGGAAATTACTATGGGTAATAAAATTCATAAAATTAATTATGATGATCTGCATGAGGCGCTTGATAAAGCTTTAGAAAATTTTTTAACTGCTATTAAATCCACTTATAGCCATGTGAAATTACAAGGGGATGAAAAAATAAATATAAGTGGTTTAGGTAGCAAAATCTTAAGCTTAAATGAAAATTTTGTCAAACAAATTAATATTGCAGCTGTAAAAAAACAAATTAAAATAGAAAAACAGGGATTTTCCGAGGTTAGCTTAGAAGATGTAAGAGCAATTAGTATAATGAAATATTATCTTGCTAATTCTTCAAAGCTTTACAATAGTAAAAAAGACATTGGCCTACAAACCTTTAAAAATAGAATAAAGGCCATAGCTAGCTAAAAATAATAATACTTGCATATAAATAATTGCGCATATAAGGAGCATTATAAATGATAAAAAAATTTACTTCTATTGATGAAGTTAATAATCTCACAAGTGATGATATTTTTAAGCCCCAAATTGCTATGATCGGGATTGGAGGAGCAGGCACCAATGCTATCAATAATTTAATTAATATGGAGCTTTCAGGAGTAAAATTTGTAGTACTTAATACTGATGCCCAATCCTTAGAAAAATCAGTTTCTCCTTATAAGTTACAAATTGGGCCAAAAATTACTAAAGGTTTAGGAGCAGGCTCTAAACCAGAAATTGGGATTCAAGCTGCTGAAGAATCAGAAGCAGAAATTAAAGAAATACTTAAACATACTAATTTATTATTTATTGCAAGTGGGATGGGAGGAGGCACAGGTACAGGTGCTACGCAAGTGATTGCAAAAATAGCCAAAGATATGGGTATATTATCAATTGCTTTTGTTACTAAACCTTTTGCTTTTGAGGGCACGCAACGTATGGAAATTGCTGAACTAGGTATAGCCCAATTAGAAAAATATGTGGATTCTTTGGTAGTAATTTCTAATCAAAATCTTTTTAAAATTACCGATAATAAAACCAGTATGATTTCTGCTTTTAGAGCCACCGATAGCGTATTATACTTAGGGGTTAAAGCAATTACTGATTTAATAGTTTCCACGGGATTAGTAAACTTAGATTTTAATGATATTAAATCCGTAGTAGAGGGTATGGGTAGAACTATGATAGGCTCAGCTGAAGGAGAAGGGGAAAAACGAGCCACAGCCTTAGCAGAAGCTTGTATTTTAAATCCCTTATTAGAAGATGTTTCAATTAAAGGCGCAAAAAAAGTGCTTATTAATGTTACAGGCGGAGATGATATGACTTTATATGAAATTGATAGCATTATTCATACTATAAAAAAAGAGTTAGATCCTGAGGCGTTTATTAATTTTGGTGCCATTTATGATGAAAAACTTAATAGTAAAATCAGAGTATCCATTGTAGCTACAGGATTGCTTAAAAACTCCTCTCAGGATATGGCTTTTTTTCCTCCTTATAAAGAAAATGCTTACAGGGAAAATAAATTTAGGGAAAACACCTTAAATTATAGTAGAGAAACCGCCCAACCTAGTATTAAAAATTATTTTAGGGAAAGCCAAAAGAATCTTAGAGAGGTCAGAGAAAATCAAGTAAATGAGCCAACAGAAATTGCCTATCAAACTCAAAGTTCGCAAATTAAACATAACTATATGCAGCATGAGGAATCTGAAAATAGAGCTACTTATAATTCTAATCGCGATTATGATTTATCTAGAGAAAAAACAAGAGATAACTCATTTCATTACCAAGAAGGCTTATTGGAAACTAGTCTGTATGAAAGTAATGAAGTAAGAAAATTATTAGATAATTTTCAAGATGTTAAAGTAAATGAAGGGTTAAATAAAGATCTAACTAATCAAGAAAATTCTAACTTTAATGTCAATAATTCACCAGACTCTATTAATAATTCTACCACTCCTAGATCCTTTGTTTATAATGATAACCTTAAAGCTATGAATGTTGAGCAATTTGAGCGAGCTCCTCAGGCAGCAAAAATTACAGGGCTTGATCATCAATATTATCCTGAGGAATCTACTAAGGAAGCTAAAATTAATTTATTTGATTTAATTACCAAAAAAAATACTACTCCTATAGCATCCCTAGAAGATAAAGAGCAAGAAAAAGATGAAGAAACCACTCGGCAATCAAATAAAAATCATCTTAAAAGCCGTTACCAAGATTTTAAAGAACAGCAAAAAACTGATCCCAAAGAAGAAAGTTTTTTTGATTTACCCTCATTTTTAAGAAGAAGGTAAATTATCAATTTAACCTAATGCTTATAATAAAAAACAAATAGAACTTTAAGGTTAAAATCAAGGCTAACATTAAGCTTAAGATAGCATAGCGAATTAAAAAGATAGAATAAAACAACAAAAGAGGCAGCTCAGGATTTATATATTTATATAAAATTAAATAAGTTTAATATGTAATATATTGTGCAAATCTTTTAAGATCTTTTTGCTAATTGGTATAATATAATTTAATCAATAAAGTTATATATTTTAGATATGAAGAGAAGGATAAAGCATGAGCCAAATAACAATTAAGAAAGCCATTACTATAAAAGGTGTTGGAGTACATAGTGGCAAATCTGTGAACCTAAGATTATTACCAGCTGGTATTGATACAGGCATAATTTTTAAAAGAACAGATATTAAAGATCCTGCTCAGGGTGTTATCCCCGCAAAATTTGACTATGTAAATGATACCAAATTATGTACCGTTATTAGTAATAAATATGGCCATAGCGTAGGAACTATAGAGCATTTAATGTCGGCTTTATATGCTTTTGGTGTTACTAATTTAATAGTAGAAATAGATGCTTCAGAAGTTCCTATATTAGATGGCAGTGCCGCTTTATATGTAGAAGAACTAAATAAATCAGGTTTTGAATATCAAACTGCTCCTAATAAAATTTTACGTATTCTTAAACCTATTGAGGTTAAAGGCGAAGGTTGGCATGTAAAATTTATTCCTAATAATAATTTAAAGTTAAATCTTACTATAGATTTTCCTAATACTATTATTGGTAGACAATCTTTTACCTATGATGCTGATGCAGAAGCTAATTTATATGCAGAAGATATTTCTAAAGCAAGAACCTTTGCTTTATTAAATGAGATTAAGTACTTAAATTCTATATCTTTGGCACTTGGCGGGTCGTTAGATAATGCTATTGTTGTTGATAAACAAGAGATCTTAAATCCCGGGGGCTTACGCTACATTAATGAATTTGTAAGGCATAAAATTTTAGATGGTATTGGGGATTTAGCCTTATGTGGCTATCGTATTAAAGGTGAATTTTTTGGGGAAAAATCTGGACATAAATCTAATAACATGATGTTAAGGGCAATTTTTAATGATCCTTCTTGTTATACAATTGAGGAAGCAGATCTAAATAGTAATATGCTTTTACTAGGTTTTACTGAAATGGCTTTCCCTAGAAATTTTACTTCATCTAATAATTAATTATATTTTATTATTATTTTATATTATAATTGCACTATACTTAGAACTACTTATATACCTAGTATAATGTAATTAATATTTGAATATTCGGGCTTGAGATTGAAGAAAATAATAATATTGTTAGGGTTACTAATATTTTTAAAAGCCTGCTCTTCTTATAATAAAGATTTAGGCATGTCTTTGGATTTAATGTATTCCAAAGCCCTCCATGCGCTTAGCCAAGATAAACTAGAACAATCACGACTTTTATTCCAAAAAATTTCTGATGAATATCCTTATAAAGAAGAAGCAATTGAGGCCCAGGTATTTTTAATTTGGATTTATTATCTTCAAAATGATTATACCTCAGTTGAAATTAATATTGATTCCTTTCTAAAATACTATGTTTATAATGATTATACCCCTTGGGTAAATTATATGAGCGCTTTAGTAAAATATGAACAAATTTCCGCTCCCCAAAGGGATCAAAGTTATATTAAAGATGCTTTAGTAGCCTTTTTTAATATTATGAGAACTTATCAAAACAGCCCTTATGGTATAGATGCTAAGTTAAGGCTTGATGTTATCAAATATAATTTTGCTCAAAGAAATTTAGAAATAGGTAGATATTATTTACAAAATCGTAATTATATTGCCGCTATTTCCAGATTCCAAGAAATTATTAAAAATTACTCAGATACTGTTTTTATTCAAGAGGCCTTATATAGATTAACCTATCTTTGGCTAGTACTGGGTGTACCTGATGAAGCTTTTCGCTTTGCGGCTACTTTAGGTTATAACTATCCTAATAGCTTATGGTATAGCAAAGCAGAAAATCTAATTTTAAGTCATACTGCTTACACTACTAAAGATCAAATTAAAAGAGCTATAAACGCTAATAAGTAAGTAGTCAAATGCTCAAAGAACTGCATATAAAAAATGTTATATTAATAAAGGATCTTAAGGTTAAATTTAAAGAAGGCTTAAGTGTTTTTACTGGTGAAACAGGTGCAGGCAAAAGTATTCTTTTAGATTCATTATCTTTAATTTTAGGGGAAAGGTTTAATACCTCTTTTATTAGAAAAAATCAAGAATTTGCTGGTATAGTAGCTATATTTGATATTACTAATCATCCGGTGCAAGGCTTTTTAAAAGAAAATTTTATTGAATTTTCTGATGAACTTATTATTAGAAGAATAATAAGTTTAGATGGTAAATCCAAAAATTTTGTTAATGATATACCAGCAAGTATTAATTTTTTAAAGACTATTGGTAGTACTTTATTGGATATTCATGGCCAATTTGATAATCAAAAATTACTTAATCCAGCCGTTCATAGAGACATCTTAGATAGCTTTTTACCCAATAAGTCCTTAGTAGATTTTGTTTATAGTTTATATGGAGAATATAAAAATCTGCAAAAAGAATACGAGCAACAACAGCATTCCATAGCTAATCTTTTTAAAGAAAAAGAATATATTGAATATAGCATAGATGAAATGGAAAACTTAAAGCTGGTTTCAGGAGAAGCAAAAACTTTGCTTGAGCAAAAAATTATGCTTAATAGCGCTAATCGTATAAAAAATCAGCTTGATGTAGTAGAAGATACTTTAATATCAAAAAATATTGGCAGTATTTTAAATAAAGCTTTAAAGCAATTAGATGGCGTAAAATCATTAGTTAAAGATAATTCTGAAGTAGATGTTATTATCTCCTTACTTGAGAGTTCTTACACTAATTTCGCAGAAGGATTAAATACTTTTTTGGCTTTAAGAAACTCTTTAGATTTTAGCGAAAGTACTTTACAAGAAGTAGAAGAGCGTCTTATGAGTTTAAAAACAGTAGCCAGGAAACATAATGTAAATGTCGAAAATTTGCCGCAAACTTTGCAAGATTTTAAAATTAAGTTAGAAGATCTTAACAAAGCTAGATTTTCTTTAGAGGATATTGAAAAAAATCTGCAAATTAAGCAGAAGGAATTTACTGAGCAAGCTAACATATTAAGCCAAGCTAGAAAGGAAACAGCCCTATTGCTTGATAGAAAAATCAATGCGGAATTAACTTTTCTTAAACTGCAAGATGGAGAGTTTCATGCTTTAATTGAAGACGCTCCTGAGGGTCCTTACGGTAAAAATAAGGTAATTTTTAAAGTAAGAACCAATAAGGGTAGTGATTTTGGTGATATTAATAAAATCGCCTCAGGTGGAGAAATGGCAAGGTTTATGTTGGCTTTAAAAATCATTTTAGCTGAAGTTGATACTATTAATACCATCATTTTAGATGAAATTGATATAGGAGTAGGTGGAGAAGTAGCAGAAGCTATTGGGAACCGCTTATTATATTTAGCACAACGCATTCAAACTATTGTGGTTACTCATTCTCATCAAGTGGCTAGTAAAGGCACTTATCACTATAAGGTAATTAAAAATAATGATAATAATGAGGTAACAACTAGATTAGTATTATTAGATAATAACGAAAGAATAGAAGAATTAGCCCGTATGTTATCAGGAGCACAGATTACCGAAGAGGCCAGGGCCACCGCTGCAAGCTTCTTAAATAAACTGTAAGCATACTTAATAAGGGAAGATCCTAATATTATATAAAGAGAAAAATCTTGTTAAAGAAATCCCTTACTCAATCTATCAACATTGATGATATTTTACCACTTTTAACCTCGCAAAAACTCATTAGGGATTTAAGCGATAAGGAAATTATTAATGAATTTAAAATACTTACAAAAAATATTATCTTATTAGATAAGGCGTATCACCAATATGCAAAATCCTTAGTGGCAGATGCAGAATATGATGTTATGACACTGCGTTTAGCAGACTTGACAAATTTTATTAAAGCAAGAACTGCTAACAAAAAAAAACCTAATTTACAGTTGCAAAACCCTGAAATATTTAAAGCTCAAGATTTTGAGAAGAGAAATTTTGATTTAGATCAGCTGCAAACTATGGAGCAGCTAGAATTTATTGTGCAAAAACGTGATGAAAGCTTTAGTCCTACGATTGGCTCTTCTTTACAAGGCAAATTTAAGGAGGTTCCTCATAGCTCTCCAATGCTTTCTTTAGATAAATTATTTAATTTTGATGACGTTGCTAATTTTGATGAAAAACTAAAACGCTTTTTACATAGGGATTTAGACACAGATTTAATTTTTGCTGCTGAGCCAAAAGTTGATGGTTTATCTCTATCTTTAAGATATGTAGATGGCAATTTGAAAAGGGCTTTAACCAGGGGGGATGGTACCAAGGGGGAAAATATTACGGAAAATGCTTTAACTATTAAAAACATTCCTAAAACTTTAGTAAATAACCAAGCCAATAATGGCAAACCAAGCTTTCCTAAAATTTTGGAGGTAAGGGGAGAGGTCTATATTGAAAATAAAGATTTTTTGGAGTTTAATTTACTACAGGAGGAAAACTCAGCTAAAGTTTTTGCTAATCCTCGTAATGCAGCAGCAGGAAGCTTAAGAAATTTAGATCTTAATACTACAGCCAGTAGACCTTTAAAATTTATTGCCTGGGGTCTGGGTGAAGTAGTCAACGGAGAAAACACCGATTTTCAAGCGGATAGCTTTTATAAAAATCTACAGGATTTAAGAAAATACGGTTTTCCTATTAATTCCTATAACAAAATTTGCCAAGGAGTTAAGGAACTTGAGGCATATTTTAAATATATAGAAGAAATTCGTCATACCATTCCTTATAATATTGATGGCGTAGTGTATAAAGTTGATTCTTTAATTTTACAAAATCGCTTAGGTAACCTAAGTAGTAGCCCAAAGTGGGCAGCTGCGCATAAATTTGTGGCGGAAATTGCTACCACCAAAATTAATAATATTATAGTACAAGTTGGAAGAACAGGAGTATTAACTCCTGTAGCTGAATTGCAACCTGTTAATTTAGCTGGAGTACTGGTTGCCCGAGCCAGTTTACATAATGAAGATGAAATTAAACGCAAAGATATTAGAATAGGTGATACGGTTACCATAAAAAGGGCAGGAGATATTATTCCCCAAGTGGTTGAGGTGCTTACTGATTTACGTAGTTCTGATTCCAAGCCTTTTGTAATGCCTACTTTTTGCCCAAGTTGTGGTTCTTTAGTTAAAAAGGATGAAAATGGCGTAGCTTTAAGATGCAGCAATGAAATATTTTTATGTAAAGCTATGTTTTTGCAGGGGTTAGAGCACTTTGTAAGTAAAGCAGGATTTAATATTAAAGGACTAGCCAAGGCGCACTTAGAATTTTTAAACGAAAAAAAGCTTATTAAGGAGCCCGCTGATATTTTTACTTTGTATGAACATAAAGAAGAAATAATGACGTATGGAGGCTTTGGAGAACGTTCGGTTCAAAATCTTTTACAATCTATCAATGCTTCTAGGGAAATTGATTTAGATAAGTTTATTTATAGTTTAGGAATTAAACAGGTTGGGGAAAAGACTGCTAATATTTTGGCAAAAAATTTTAAAACTTTAGATAATTTGGCTTCTACCTTTAGTGGTAATTTGTATAAAGCCCTAAATTATGCAAAAAAGCCTGATAATCTTGAGCCTAATTTAGAAAATAATGATACTGCTGATAAAACTTTTATTGAGGGCTCCTCTATTGAAGAAATTGCTATTGAAGGAATCGGACCTAGCATTATTAGTGATATCACCCAGTATTTTCAATCCAAATCTAATTTAAAGATTATTCAAAATTTACTTAAACAGGTAAAAGTGGCACCTTACCTTAATTTAGATGAAAATAATAATATACTTAAAGGACAAACCTTTGTATTTACTGGGACCTTTGATAATATTAGCAGAGCTGAAGCAAAATCTATGACTGAGAAAAATGGCGGTATCGTGCTAAGTGCAGTTTCAAAAAAACTATCTTTTCTAGTAGCTGGTAATAAGCCAGGTTCAAAATTAAAGCAGGCTAATGAGTTAGAGATTAAGGTTTTGACAGAAAAGGAATTTTTAGCAATATTCCATAAGGCTTAAAAGGTACGATACATTCTTGAAGATCCACATTTATAAGCTAATTATCTAAGCTTATTAGCTATACCTAAATTAAATATTAGCGTAGCTTAATTTAAAATCTTTTGCTGAGCTATTTGCTCATTCCCTTCTAATTGCTTTATGGCTATTTAAAAGCCCTTTAAGCTGAGTAAATTATTCCTACTTTATCTTGCTCTTTATAAGTTATTAGCTTTATAAAGCTATCTTTTTCATAAGATTTAATCGCAGTAATATTATTTGAATCAGGTGTAAAAAAAATATGAGAATAATAAGTCTGATATTAATTTAAAAATATTAAAATCTTCCGTGAACTCAGCTTTTTCCTAAATGCTCTTTTCTCCCAATAAAAAAATCCAAAGTAGCTAAATTTTTTGGCAATCCTGAAGTAACTAAAGTAGAAATAAAATTATATACATTATAAAGCTGAATATATCCTATAGGAGCATTATGTAAATAAATAAGATAGGCCTTCATTGATATCTTAATCATTTTACCATAATCTATGGGATAAATTAAGCCAATTTACCATAAGAGGGAAATGTTCCTTATTTAATGGTCTAAAGGTTAAGTATCTAAAGGAATGTTTAAAAATTAGATTAAGTATTTTAGATATCCTCTAAGCAGCTTAGAGTTACAAATTTAATCTATTTAAGATTTAATTTTAAAATTAATCGGAATAATTACTGTGATTTTTTGTGGTTCCGTAATTTGTTGTAAAGCCGTAGACTTTGGTGTACTTTTAGGCTTGATACGCCAAGATTTGATCGCTTTAATGGCTGAATTATCCAAAACAGTATAACCAGATGATTTTTCCACTAAAACTTCAATTATTTTGCCCTTTTCATCCACGGTGGCTTTGATAATAACTTGCCCTTCCCATCTGTTAGTTCTAGCAATCAAAGGATAAAATGGTAGTGAATTATCACTTGTACCCTCAAGATCATGATAATCTATGGTGGGGTGCAAAATATTCCCTGAATTAATATGAGTTGTACTATTTGCGGGATTATTTGAACTGTTGGCTACATTAGCAGCAGCTTCATTTGGGGCACTTTCATTTGGGGTAGCCTCATTTATTGTGGGATTTCCTTCATAAATATGATCAACTGGTAAAGCCGCCTTTTTCTTGGCCTTTTCAACTATTTCAGTAGCAGAGGAGGTTATAAAGGATTTTTCTGATAAAGCCACAGATTGCGGGTGTTCCTTAGTTACTATAGCAGGTTCTAATGTATCAATCGGTAGAGTTGTTTTTGTTAAATCCGTAGCAGTAGGAAGTGTTTGGGTAGGGGTAAATTGAATGTTAATAACGGCGCCTTTAGTGGTTTTAACAGGCAAATTAAAACTAGAAGAATTTACAGGAAGAGGGTTTAACTTTGCCTCTGCATTATCAGAAGATGCATCATAAGAGCTTTGTTCATTAGTATAATTATTTTCGGTAAAATTAGAAGCCTGCTTATATAATAAAGTTCCAAGCCAAATTATTGCAATTAGCAATAAGTGGATAACTAAAGAAAGCATAATGGGTTGTTTCAAAGTACTAAAATTAAAAAGATTAAGTTTAAAATTAAAAGCTTTAAGATTTCCAGTTAACACCGATATAAACTCCTAATTTATCGCCTTGGAAACCGTAAGCAGTTTCGTAATTTTCATTAAGTAAATTAGCTATTTTGATATAAGAAGAAAACTTCGGATTAAATTGGTACTGAGCCTTTAAATTTACTAAATTATAGGCCGCAACTTGCCAATCTCCTACTCTATGAGTTATCCCATGATATAGTGGAACATCAAAGCCATCATTAGTTTTACCCACATAAATATAATCAGAATTTAAACTAAACTTATTAATATTTAATCTAATTTGGGCATTTAAGGAATGTTTTGGTCGTTTAGCAACTTTGCGGTTAACATCTAAATAGGTATAGCCTGCTCCTAAGGATAAATATTGGTTAATTTCAAAAGTATTTCCTAAAGAGATACCTTGGGTATTAATTACGCCTGCTTTATTAACAAAAATCCTTGAAGGCTCTCCTGTGGTTAAATCATAATTTAACTGAATAAGATCACTGGTTTGCTGTTGAAAATAAGTTACTGCCGTAATAAGACGATTATTAAGAGAATAAACATCAAAGCCGATATCCCAAACCTGATTTTTTTCTTGCTTTAAAGGATTATTGTTTGATTGATAATCAAACACACCATTAGGTTTAGGGCTTAAAGTTAAGCCGCCTGATTCATAATCATAAAGTTCAAACAAATTAGGAGTTTTATAGCTGATAGCAAAATTAGTTCTAAGCTTATAGTTTTCACCTAAATAATCTGCTCCAAGATTGTTATTAAAATATTTTTGTTGTTTGTAGTTATTATTAAAATTGGCGCTGGTTCCTGCAGTTATATTAATTCTTTCAATAAATTTATAACCTATAATCCCATATACACTTGCTAGTTCTTCCTGGAAGGTCGTTCGGTTCAAACCAAACGTTAGGGTTGCAGGTGGTTTAGTAAAAGGTGTTACAGTTTTTATGGCATGTTTTTGGCTTAAATATTGGCTTTCAAGATCAAAACCTGCCTTTATAAAGCCATTATACAGTATAGCTTTAGAGGCATTATAAGAAAGTATTAAATTGTTAGCCTTGTAATTTCTAACATCAGGAAGGCTATAGACACGATAAACTGTTGAACTTCCCTGATTGCTTAAGGGTTCTTGCTCAACCCGGTTACTAAAATAATTAGATAAAGAAATATTTTGCTCAAAGCTCCCTGCTGTAAAATTATATTTAATATAAGTGTATATTGATTTTTTTTCGCTTAAATAATCTCTCATGTCAGCTAAATAAAAATAAGGAAAACCCCTTTTTGAAGCAAAAGGGTCCAACTCTACGTTGGATTGATTAGCCTGAAAATAAGCCTCAAAATTTTTATAGTTAATGTTAAATAATAAAGATTGTTTGCTAAATCCATCTTTATCACCACCTGCTTGATTATCTGAAGAGGATAAATTATAGCCTTCTGAAGTATGATTGGAGGCAAATAAGCTAATTCTATATTCACCGTTTTTAAGTTGGGTTAGATAGCCAAAATCACTATAAAAACTTGAATGTGATCCCATTTCCACATTGGCTTGAGCTTGAGTAGGGCCAACTGCCTGTTTAGTAATAATGTTAATTACGCCACCGCTGGCATTTGGGCCATAAGCTACAGCATCAGCAGTTTTAATAATTTCTATACGCTCTACAGCAGTGAGGGGGATTTGACCTAAATCAAAGCTGCCTTGACCAGAATCAGTAACTTTTATGCCATTGATCAATAACAGAGTGCTATGAGGGGAGGCACCTTGAATATAAACAAAACTACTTTGGTAATTACCATAACTTGAAACCGAAACTCCAGGAATTTGGCGCAGAGCATCAATTAAGGTTTTAGATTGTGTAGCTTGGATATCTTTTTGGCTAATAACACTAATATTTTTAGACTCGTTTTCTCTATTCATGCTTTCCCCAAATATGAGTACTTCTTCTAGCGCGGTTACGCCTACTTTAGTTTCTAAAAGTTGATTGGGTAATTCTTGAACTGGGGTAGGATTATAGGCAAAAAGATTAGTAGTAAAGCTACTAGCTAAAAAGTTAAATAAAAAAACTGAACTCATAACGGTTAATATCGACTTAAATCCCATATAATTTTCCTCTATCTAATTTTTTTAAATTGAATATAAGTTTATATTATAGGATTATAATTAAAATCCTTTAGTTCAAGCTTTTGCAATAGCTTACGCTATAATTTAGCAAGCCCTTTTAATTTTATCCTATTATAATATATAACTATTATATCTTACTTAGCTAGTAGGAATTATAACTTAAAAAAAAAATTTTAAAAGCTATTTCTTGGAAAACATATTTTTTAGTCAAAGAGTATAAAAGTGCAACACTAATTTATAAGGCTAAATCAGAATTGCTTACTAATGCGATGGTTTCTTTAGAACTTAAAAGCCTATTAAAAACGTCAATAACATCATTTTTGCTTACTGCATTGATCTTAGAGATTAGCTTATTTAGATCTCTAATTTCATTAAAATTTAAGATATTAGCAGCCAAACGCTCACAACGGCTACTGGTGCTTTCTAAAGACATTAAAATTCCGCTTTTAAGCTGATTTTTTGCCTTTTCTATTTCCTCATCTAATAAGGTGTTAGAAGTTTGAGCTATTTCTTCTTTGATTAAGCCGATAACTAATTTAACATTATCTTTATTGCAACCTACTTGGACAGCAAAAGTGCCGCAATCTTCATAGGAATTTAAAAAGCTATCTACAGAATAGGCTAAACCTCTTTTTTCTCTAATTTCTACAAATAAACGAGAAGACATGCCAACTCCCAAAATTGTGTTGGCCACAGAGGCTTTGAAATAATCTTCATCCTTATAGCTATAGCCATTAAGCCCATATATTAGAGCAGTTTGTTCAATATCTTTTTTAATTATAATCTCATGCTTGGAAGAAAAAATAGGGACTTGTAAATGAATATTTAATGGCTTATCTATCCAATCAGCATTTTGTTTATGTAGCTCAGCAAAAAATTCTTCTTCATTAAAATTTCCTGAAATTACCAAAACCATTTTTGAGGGCTGATAATATTTTTTGGTATGATTAATAAAATCTTGAGAGGTAAATCTATTAATATTTTCCTCATTACCAATAATAGGGTAAGCCAAAGGATTATCATTGTAGCAAAGCTTTTCATATAAATTATAAGCAAGATCTTGAGGGGAATCTAAATACATTTTAATTTCCTCAATAATAACGCCTTTTTCTTTGGCAAGCTCTTCAGGAGGGAAAGTAGAATTTTTTAAAATATCAAATAAAATATCTAAAGCTAAATTAATATCATCTTTAAGCACCTTGGCATACCATGCAGTTTTTTCCTTAGAAGTCCAGGCGTTCATATATCCACCTCTGCTTTCAATATTTTCTGAAATTTCAAAAGAGGTTCTTTTTTTTGTGCCTTTAAAAACCATATGTTCTAAAAAATGGCAAATTCCATTGTTAGCTTTATTTTCTATTCTAGAACCAATTTTTGCCCAAATGCCTAATGTGGCAGAATTAACATAAGGAAGATAATCAGTAACTACAGTTAAACCGTTATTAAGATATGTGATTTTAGCATTTAGCATTTAAATATATACTCTTTAATTAATATGTTAGTATACTATAAAGTTAAAGTAAGGTAAAAATCAACATCTAAATATCAATTTTTATATTGAATTAAAAAACCATGAGAAGAAAACCTGCCCCTAAAAGCTCTTTTACAGGCTCTTTTAAAAGCACCCCTAAAAACACATCCTTTGATCTAACTAAAATTTACCCTATAAGTACTATAGATAAGGATTTAGATGGGATTATTAAGCTTGAAGAACATTTAATTAAAGTCCCTTTTACGCTTATAGGAGATAAAGTTTTAATTAAACAAATTAATGCTAATAAATCTATACCTATGGCGCAAAAAGTTGAGTTAGTAGAACAAGCAGGCCGCCTGAACCCTATTTGCTCATATTATGGTAAATGTGGAGGTTGTAAAGCTCAGCATTTTCCTTCAAAAGATTATTTAAATTATAAATTACAGAATATAAAAAATGCTATACGTCATCAGACAATTACTGATAATCTACCGCCTTTGGATAATTTGGAAATTATTAATCACCTTGATAATCCTTTAGGACATAGAAGGAGAGCAATTTTTTCAGTAAAAGATGGAACAATTGGCTTTAAAGAATATAGAACCAATAATGTTTTATCTATTAAAATGTGTCCTTTATTAACTCCTAACCTTAACAGCTTTTTAGTATCTATGGAAAAATTGCTTAAAAACGATCATAGCAAATTAGGTATTAGTGAAATTATAGTTGCTGATCTTAATGAAGGTATAAATTTTGATCAAACCAGCTCTTCCAAAAGCTCTTTAGATATTTTAATAAAATCTAGTTTTAAGCCTGATTTTGCGGTACTAAATGCTTTACAAAGTTTGTTTGATAAAGCCTTTATCAACCGTATATTATGGCAAATCAATGATACAGAAGCTTTACCTTTGATTATTAAAAGCCCTACAAAACTTTATTATGGCGAGCATGCGGTGGATTTTGCAGGCGGTGGTTTTTTGCAAGTATCTAATTTTGGCGAAAAATCCTTACAAGAATTTGTGATAAAGGCTATTAATAATAATGAGGATAATCAGGGAAAACAGCAGGATTTTTTAATTACTAAAAACGTTTTAGATCTTTTTTGTGGCTTTGGGGGTTATAGTTTTAAATTAGAAAAAAATCCGCAAATTTTAAAAATCAAAGCCTATGATGTAGCTAAAGAAGCAATTATGGCTATTAACAAGGTGGGAGTTCCTAAAATCACAGCTTATTTAAAGGATATTTTTAAAGATCCTTTAAAGGTAGAAGAACTTAATAAAGCTGACGCTATTATTATTAATCCTCCTAGAATAGGGGCCTTAAGTCAAGTTATAGAGATAGAAAAATCTGATAATATAAAAAAAATTATTATGATATACTGTAATGTAGCTAGCTTTGCTAGGGACTTAAAAATCCTGTTATCTTCTGGAAAATTTAACATCAAAATAATAACGGCTGTTGATCAATTTATTTTTAGTAGCCATATAGAAATTTTAGCTGTTCTGATTAAAAAATAAATCGTTCTGATTATTTTAAATATGATCCAAAATAGGAATTACGCTTATAGATAAATTTGATATTATATTTAAATTATTTACCTCTCCTTTTTTAGCATCCCTCAGGTTGCTTAGCCTTTTAGGCGCAGCATTTCTTAAGGGTTTTTATCGCCTTATAAAATATTCTTTTGTTGTTTTAATAAATGGGGTAAAAATTTTATTTAAGTACGCCCATAAGTTTTTAAACTTAATCGGCATCATCTTTTATAAGATTGTTACTTTGTTAGCTTATCTTATATATGGAATCTTATATTTATTTTTTTTATTACTTAAGGGCTTAGGTAAAGCCTTAGCTATTGTAGTGCATGTGATTTTAAACTGTGCTAAAGCAATTAAAAATTCTATACAGCATTTAGGATTTATAATAAAAGGTATAATTTATAAAATATATTTTTCAATTAAAATAAAAATCTTAAGATTTAAAATTGTTAATTTAAAGAAAAAAATCTATCTAACTTATCAAAAAGTGTTAAAGATTTTTAGAGAAATTTTAATTAGTAAAACCCAGCATACGGTAAATTCCTTAGATATAAGCTTAAATAACTTAAGTTATGGGGGGCTTTCAAGTAGGCAAAACAAGCCTTTATCTAAATCTTGGGTTTCTAAACCCTATTCGCCCCTTAATAAATTTATCTTAAGAGATAAAAACATTAATAATTTGTTAAAAACTAAATTTAAATTTATGTTTAAAGATCTACCATTATTTGTTAAAGTATTGTGGAAAAATAAAGTAGGTTATTTTTATATTTTTGCCTTTAAAATAAGATTTTTTACTTATAAGTTTTTTAAATTTATTATTACCGAGATTTTGCTGGTTTTTACTATTTTATTAAAATTTTTGAAAAGTTATTTAGCTTTTATATATTACGATTTGCTAATGATAAAAAAAATATCCTTTTGGATAAGATGTAATATAATGAAATTTTTTGCAGTATGTATAATTTTAATAAGTTTTATTACTTCAACCACTTATTTTTATAAAAATCAGGCTGAGTTTTTTAATAATGCTGCCAAATCCTCAGAAAGCATGGCTTTTTTAAATGTTGCTGGATTAATCGTTAAGATTAAAGATAGTGATATTTTTCTTCCTATAGTATTTTATAAAGTAGACATTACTGTAGAAGCAGGTAGTAGCTTATATGATATTTTAGTTGATAACGAAATTTCTAAAGTAGAAGCCTTGTCTATTACTCAAAAGATCAACAAACAATTTAATTTAAGAAATATTTCCCCCAAATGGGTGGTAAATGTGGTTTTAGTTTCTTCTAATGATTGGAAATATAATAAGCTGCAAAGCCTAACTTTACCTGTAAGTGATACTTATGATTTAATTCTAGAAGCCGATAAAAATTATAATTATACAGTATATAAACAGGAAAAAAGACTTGCCCGTTATATTTTTAAACGACAGTTTGCTATTAGAAGTAGTTTATTTGAATCAGCGATAAAAGCTGGGGTGCCTAATGCAGTAAGTGCACAACTTTTAAAGATTCTTTCCTGGGATGTGGATTTTGAAAGAGAAATTAGGGAAAACGATGTGATAGAGATTATTTATGAATGTTTATATAATCAAAATGATCAATTAGTGGGCTGTGATAATATTATTTATGGATCCTTAAAAGGATCTGTAAAAAATACTTCTTTTTATAAATATGAAGGTGAATATTATCATGAAGATGGTAGAAGCACTTCAAAAACCCTAGTTAAAACTCCTATTAATAATCCAAGGTTAACTTCAGGTTTTGGGATGCGCAATCATCCTGTTTTAGGCTATACCTTATTACATAGGGGGGTGGATTTTGGTGCTGCCCCTGGAACTCCAATTTTTGCCAGTGGTGATGGGGTAGTAGTGCGCGCAGGTTGGTTTGGTGATTATGGCAACTACGTAAGAATTCGTCATAATCCTTACCTAGAATCAGTTTATGCCCACATGAAAGAAATTGCGCCTAAGCTTAAAGCAGGATCTAAAGTAAAGCAGTGGCAAGTGATTGGTTCTGTAGGAGCTACAGGCAGGGTAACAGGACCTCATCTTCACTATGAAGTATTAGTTAATGGCAAGCATGTTAATCCTTTAACTATTAAAATGCCATCTGATAAAAAGATTGGAGAAGAAAATATTAAAGATTTTGAAATTTACAAAACCACTTTAAGCACTTTAATTGTACGCTTACCAAAAAAAGGTAGATTATTATCTCCTATAATGAAAGAAATTAGGGGAAAAGTAGATTCCACAAACCCTGTAATTATGGAAGCTAATATAGCGCAAAATTATTTTTATAATCCCCCTAAGGTAGCTAAAAAATCTTAATAATAGTAAAAAACTAATAAATTAGAAATCAATATTCTTAATTAGCATTTCACCTGATTTTTTTTGTTTAAGTTTTTCTCTTAAAGCTGCATACTTTTCGTCATTCCAAAATACTAAACAACCATTACAACCTTTAGAACAACAAGCATCATCTATAGATTTAAAGGATTTATTTTGCTGCTTATTTGTTAGGCCTTGCACCTGAGATGCTTTTTTTAGTTCCTCTTCATTAAGATGCAAGTTTAACTCTTTTTTGACCTTAGTTAATATATTTTGACTTGCTTTATTATTTTCTACTTTAAAAGCTACATTATTTTGTTTCAAAAAAAGATTGCTTTCTGCTTTGAAATTTAGTTTTCTTACTACGGAATAAAGGGGCAAAATATTTTTTATATTTTCCTTATTTTCATTATGAAATAAAGCCAAAGGGATATTAATAGTTTGGTTAGCTTTTCCAGGAGCTATTTTTGATTTATGGTCACCGGTTTCTGTTTCAATGAAATCATACATTCTTAATCTAATAGGCTCCATAAAAAATGGACTGATAAATTCCAAAATATCTCCTGCGTTTAAGAGATTTTTAATTTCCATAATTAAATGATCTTTATCATAATCCACCACAATTCCTGCAAACATATAAGAGCTTAAAGTACCTGAAGTATCATAATTATGTCCTAAATTAGTTAATCTGCCTTTATGAAAAGCTAAGGTATAACCACGATTTTGGATCGTATTAAGTTCTTCCATATAAGGTTTATAGTTCCAATTTTCTGGATCTTTATACCAAGCATCAATAGCATAGCGATAAGAACGTGCGGTTATAGCTGCATAATATTCACTTTTATTTCTACCTTCAATTTTCAAGGTATCTACTCCAAGCTTCAAATAATCATCTAAAACTGGCATTAAACATAGATCTTTAGAATTTAAAATATAAGAACCCATACCATCTTCTTCAATAGGGTAATACTCACCTTCACGGAATTCTTCTTCTAGGTAAAAATTAAATAGATCCTTATTTTCTTCATTTAAATTGAGCTCAAATATTTTATTATCCTTTAAGCGAATTTTTACTTTATAATCCCATCTACAACTATGAGCACAACTACCTTGATTAGCGCCACGCTCTGCCATAAAATTAGATAATAAACATCTACCTGAATAAGTCATGCACATAGACCCATGTACAAAAGCCTCAATTTTTATGTTTTTACATTGTTGTTTAATTTCAGTAATTTCTTCAAAAGATACTTCGCGCGCTAAAACACATAATGATGCTCCTTGATCCTTCCAAAAATCTACTGATAAACTTGAACAAACGTTAGCTTGAGTAGAAATATGGAGATTCATATTGGGCATATGTTTTCTAAAATAGGCAAAGATTCCTGGATCAGCAATAAGTAAACCATCTGGATTAACTTTAGCAACTGTATCTAAAAAGCTAGGTAGTTTTTCAATATCTTTATTATGAGAAAATAAATTTAAAGTTAGATACAACTTTTTATTATTTTTTTTGGTTAAGTGAGATACTGCTATTAAATCTTCTAAACTAAGTTCAGATTTAGCGCGCAAAGACATGTCAGGCGTGCCTGCGTATACACTATCAGCTCCGTAGAGCATAGCAGTTTTAATTTTTCTAAAATTTCCCCCAGGTAGCAATAGTTCTGATTTTAACATATTTATTTTTAAGAACTTTGGGTCCTTAATTCCTTTCTTAATTAGTGAATTAAATAATAATTATAATAATTATTTAAAGATTTTTGAAACAGCGCCTATATTTTTAATAAGAATATTTAGAATTTACTACTATTAACTCTACGCCTGCTTCTTTTAATATTTCTATGGTAGCTTTTGAGGCATGATATTTATATTTTGCTACCACTTTTTTAATACCTGCGGAGGTTATAAGCATAGCGCAGGTGGTACAAGGTTCCAAGGTACAATATAATGTGGCTCCTTGGATGGCTATACCAAATTTAGCAGCGCTGATAATCGCATTTTGCTCAGCATGAATGGTACGAACACAATGTTGCTTAACTTCTCCATTTTCATATATTACTTCTCTTATTAAATGTCCTGCTTCATAGCAATTCTTAAAGCCTGTAGGAGCACCTACATAGCCAGTAGATAGTATACGATTATCTTTTACTATAATACAACCTGATTTACCGCGGTCACAAGAAGCTCTTAAAGCCACTGCATCGACGATAGCTATAAAATATTCTTCCCAGTTAGGTCGTGGGTTTTCTTGGGGTATTTTTTCCATTAAATTTTTTCTATTAAATACTTATAAGTTTTTAGTATTTAGAATTAAAATATATGCCTGAAATAATTTCCATATTAGAAAAATCCTCAATGGGAAAGCCATGAGCAATAGTAATAGGCGTAGTAGTGTAAACTTTTTCACCTTTGGTTGGTAAAATAAGATTAATTTTATAAGATTTTTGAATAACTATATTGTCATTGCTCTTATTATTTAATATTACAAAATAAGGTACTTCTATATGATTAATAGGTAAAATGACATCTGTTCTAATTTTGCGTACAAAAAACGTTATGGTAAAATTAGTGTTCATATAAAGATTAGTATTATAATTTTCTAAAACTTGTTTAATTTCACTTTGAGGAGTTTTCTTTTTAAATAAAAGCTTATCTCTTTCCCATTGGCAAGTACCATTAAAAGATTGAATTTCAATTACATAAATAATTTCGTTGTTATCATCTTTTAAATATAATTTATTAATACCTTCTACGGAAAAAGGGGTGAGGCATGATAAATAATCTCTTTCTCTAGTTACTTTATAAAAATTATTGTTTGGTTTGGAGGTTACTTCAGATTTTATGCTATTATTAGTTGCAGACGTTGGATCAGTAGCAATTGCAAGTGGAGTTATGATTGCTTGAGCTTGGATAGTATAAAATAAGCCAGTAATTAATACTAAAGCCAAAAGGTTTAAAACTACTTTATTCATGATGATTTTCACACTAAGTTTATAATTTAATTAAATTTTAAATTACCAATTATAATCTATAATATAATCTGCTAAGTAGCAAGCTTGATTGATAATAATCAATATGTTAGTTGTTATCAATTAGTTATAGATTATAACATAATCTATATGGATAAATTAAAAAATAGCACTATAAGTAATATTTAAATTAATTGCCAATTTATATAAATAAACCCTATATATAACAATCTTAAGAGAAAAAGTGAAAGATTTATCCCATAATGATGCTTATTTAAAGCAGCCCCAAGAATTAGATATTTGGACAGACGGTGGTTGTTCTTATAATCCCGGTGAAGGAGCAGTAGGAATTGTCATGCGTTATAAAGATAAAACCAAAGAAATTAATGGATATGTTCCTTATACTACTAATAATCAAATGGAACTTTTAGCGGTAATTTTAGCTTTAAATAGTTTAAAGCGTCCCTGCAAAATTAATTTATGGACAGATAGCATTTATGTAAAAGAGGGCATTACTAATTGGATTAGCAAATGGAAACAAAACAATTGGCGCAGTGCATCTAAAAAACCTATAAAAAACCAAAAACTTTGGCAAGCGCTTGACAAATTAGTAATAAAGCACCAAATAGATTTCAAATGGATTAAAGGACATAATGGTCACTTACAAAATGAGCAAGCTGATAAATTATGTGGGCTTGCTTTAAAAATAAAAGCACCACTTTTGCAAGAATATTTGTCTTTATTAGTAGATTAAATATTGCAAACTGGATAAATAAATATAAATTTAATACTAGACTATTCAACATAGATCAACCATAATGGGCTTAACTATTTGATTAAATATTATATCCTTTAAACTAATTAATTTAAAAAGTAATATGCAGGTTAAAAATGGTTAAAAATAATCGCACCTATGAAACCAACAAATCTTTACAAGGAAAATTTTTAATTTCCTCTCCCACTATTTTAGATAATAGATTTACTAAATCAGCCATTTTGATTACTTCCCATAATAGCACAGGAGCTACAGGAATTATCGTAAATAAACCTTCTGCTTATCAATTTAATCATATTATTAATAGTGTAATTGCTAATTTTAACGAAAAAGATATTAATCTTACTGATGAAAAAATTAGTATAGTTCTAGGAGGACCAGCTAACCCTAGTAACCTTTTTGTCTTACACTCAGCTGAGTACCTTCAAGCTACAAGCGTAAAGGTTACAAACGATATTTATATGACTAATCAGCCAAGCACGATTTTAGATTTAGCTAAAGGGGTTGGCCCTAAAAAAGCTATCATTGCCATTGGTTGTGCCGCGTGGCAAGCGGGGCAGTTAGAAAAAGAACTAAGTAGTGATTCTTGGTTCTTGTATGATCCTTCTTTTGAGGATATTTTTAATCCACGCCCTAATAAAATTTATGAAGAAATGTTTATTTTATTAGGCATACCCAATACCAATCAAGCTTTTTTTGTTTCAAATACCTATAAAACCTAAAATTTTATGTTAAGAAGTTATTAGAGAAGTTTTTACATTAGTTATAAGGCACCTTTTGGGGGGGGTTAGATAATAATATTTAACTTCAATTTATTTTAGAAAATCTGTGTCATAAGAAATAATTAGTATTTCTCCGATAATAACAATACGGTTATTATAAGTGCTTTGATTAGTAAAGTCATCAAAGCAGATTTTATGAAGGGGAAAAGACTAAAATTTTTGATCTGAAGGGTTTTTTGCATTATATTAAATAGCTCTTTAAATTAATTATTAGAGAAACTCCATATTTACTTTTGTCCATAGGGCTACTTTAAGAGAGGATTATGATGTTACACATAATCCTTTAAGTTATTTTATGTAATATGCTATAATTAATAGTGTATTCATAAAATGTGCAATTTTAATCTTTTTCCTTATTAAATTATTGGGAAATTTTATTAAGCAAAACATAAATAAAAGCTCCTATACCTATAATCAATAAAGAAGATAATGCAAAAATTAGTTTTTTTAAATATTTTTGTAGCCTTAATTCCCCTGAAGTAGGTTGGGGCGATTGAGGATGAGAGGATTGGTGAGGGGATTGGGAATTTTTTAGCATTGATTTTCTTTAAAGCTATTTTATAAATTAATTATCTAGAAATAATATTGACAATTAATCAGCTAATTGTAAACTATTATTTTGTTCTACAATACTCCTTTCAAACATACTGTAATTGCTTAATTTCTTAATTAATCTGCTAAAATTAAAATACCTCTTCTTATATAAAACTACAAAATAAATAAAAGAGCTAAGGAAATATGATCTTTAACCTAAAAGATAACTTAATAACAATTGATCTAGAGCTTGCAGAAAATGATGAGTTAGGGACTGTTGGCTTACTTTTTCAAAACCTAATTGTAACAGATCTGGATAATAATTTACGACTTGATGTCTTTTTGTGTAAATATTTAGAAAAGTATAGCCGTTCTAAAATAAAATCCTTAATAGATACAGGTAACGTACAATTAAAAACAAAGGTTGCCCTAGTAAGCAATATGATAATCAATAGTGCCTCCCACAAGGTTAAAGTAGGGGATGAATTTATTATTAAATTAACCCCTGAAAAACAGGATATTTCAATTAAATCCACAGCCATGGATTTAGATTTAGTATTTGAGGATCAATATTTAATAGTTATTAATAAACCCGCAGGGCTGGTAGTTCATCCAGGAGCTGCTAATTTTGATAATACCTTAGTAAATGGATTGTTACATAAATTTAGTTTAGAGGGTCTTTCCCAAGTAAATGGTCAGTTTAGAGCGGGGATAATACATCGGTTAGATAAAGATACAAGTGGTATAATGGTGGTAGCTAAAGATGATTATACTCATGCTAGCTTGGCCAAACAATTTGAAGTTCATAGCATTGTAAGAAACTATAGAGCTTTAGCCTGGGGTTTACCCATAAAAAGAGCAGGAGATATTGAAACTTTTATTAGAAGGAGCGATTTTAATCGAATTAAAATGGCTGTTAGCCATGATAAAGGCAAATCCGCTAGTACTCATTATAAAATCTTAAAAAGCCATAAATCTTTGCTTTCTTTAGTAGATTTAAAGCTTAAAACTGGTCGTACCCATCAAATTAGAGTACATATGTGTCACATTGGTCATAGTCTAGTTGGTGATCCATTATATAACGCCGATGTAGCTAAGTTAAATAATCAGCTAGAACCTACTATTCAAAATCTTATTAAAAATTTAAACCGCCAAGCACTCCATGCCTATAAACTAGGTTTTGTTCACCCTCATACCCAAGAATATTTATGCTTTACCAAGCCTGAGCCTTTAGAGCTCCTAGAACTCTATCAAGCGCTGGCTTTAGTTGATTAGTACTTAATTAATTTTTTAAGACTTTCCTTAGCATTTAGAAGATAAAATCGCTTTAAATCCTGATAATCCCCATTCTTTTTGTTAAGCCCTATTCTCCTCCCTTTTTCATAAGGAAGTTTTAAGCCCAAATCTTTTACATAAAAATCAGGATGCTTACAAATATCAAGCCCATTATATTCTTTACTTATACCTAAATATTTACATAAAAGCCCTGGCTTACTGTGATAAAGCAGATCATTTTGCACATCAAATATCCCTCTAATTAAAACGGCGCAGCCTTTGCCTTCTTCTTCAGTAACAAAATTTAAGCAATGCCATATACCATAAATTAAATAGACATAAGAATATCCTCCTGCTAGAAACATGGTAAAAGGGGCGTTAGGATTATAGATTTTTTTATAGCTATGGCTTGATACATCTTCGGCATTATAAGCTTCAGTTTCAGTTATTATAGCTTTTTTGCCATAAAAATTTATTTCTTTGCCTAATAGTTCAAGGGCAACCTTTTCTGTGGGTTTTAAAAAGAACTCTTGCTCCAATTTTAAGCTTTTAAGAAGGCTATCATCAATAGGGAAATTCACGGGCTATCTCTTAAATTTTATGTAATAATATTATCTAGATTATATGCTATAGATAATGGTAATAGTAAAATTTTTGGATGATTTTTTTGGATGATTTTGCCCTTAATTAATCATGCAAAACCCTCACTTTTCAAAAAGCGATTTTAAGCATAAAAGTTAACCAAGGAGAAGAAGATTAATAGAAAAAAATAAAGAAGGCAGCAAAGATAAATTCCTTTGCTGCCTTCTTTTATGATACTAATAATATTAGTATCATAAATACTAATTACTTAATTTTAATAGAAGCTACTTTAATTTCTGCGGTATCTCTAAAACCTTTATCAATTATACCAGAAATTACGAAAGTTTTATCACTGATTAAAGTAGTATTTCTTGGTAGTTGTCTGATAATATAATCTTTTACTTTAACATTAATTCTGCCGCTGCTATCAGAAAAAATAAATTCATCATCATCAATTTGGCCTAAAAACTTCCCCGTTACAGTAACTTCTTGCTTATCAACTGCGTTATTCAAAACATCTGAGATTGGTGCATTTGGTGCTAAAGCTAAAACTTTAGTTACACCAGAAAAACCTATTAGAGCAACTCCTAAAAACAATACAGATAATATTTTAAAACCGATCTTTTTCATTTAATACTCCGTTTACTTTATTACATAATATTATAATTGCAATGGTTCACAATTAATAATAATATTAAATATAGCATAATAAAAGATAAAAACCATACTTTTATCTTTTATTATAACAGCCAAGAAGGTTGAGGCAGTAAATTGTTTGATAAAAGTTAATAACCTTCTAAGCATAGGGTTTAACAAATAAAATAGTATTAGCGTCACATCACGCTTTAATACAAGGGTGCTATATGTTTAAATCTACCTAATCTTCTTATATTTACTAATAATTATGGTTATTTAACCTTAATTATGTGAATACTTTTATAAAGTACTTTTGTTTTAAATTAATTATTAATTGTTAACTAGAGGAAAAAGATGAGCCCCCCTAAAGATATTATTTTAATTTCTAGTAATCTCAATTACCGCAACCTGATCTATAGTATTTTACAAATTGATAACCATCCTGCTAGAATATTAGAGTATGAATTTAATAAGTTTATGCATATTTTTACAGACTATAATGATAAAGTAATGATTATGGATTACCATACTTATTTAGATATTTCTATCTTCATCAATAATTTACTACAAAATGATAATCAAATTATTTGCATTACTCCAACTAAATTAAGCGCTCATAGCTCTAAAGATATTTTTTTTGTTGAAACTCCCATTAACACTAAGGAATTTTTAAAACTAATAAAGGAGAGAATTTACCAACCTCCTGCGGTAGTTAATGAATTTCCTGACCCTAAGGCCCATCATCTTAATATTAAAAGTTAGTTAACGCTTACTGCTCTTAGTTAATTAGGGGAAGTAAATATAATAGTTATTAATTAACAAAAACCCCTTATAGATTTAAGTATTATTGGATTCTTAAGGGATAATAAAGGCAAAAATTGCTAAAGTGTAATATATAAAAAACTTTATAAAATGATTTTAACTAAAAAGATTTCTAACTAAGGCAACTAGCTAAGTAAAAGTTAATAGGTTTATTATTCAAATTGTCTTTATTTTTTTTCCTTATTTAAATAGGGTTGCAAAAAGGTATAAGATAGCTACTATTGCTTTTTTATTGCACTGGTTTTCTTAGACTTTAAAAGCTGCTCCTTTAAAATTAAAGCAGTAAAAACTAAGATAAAGATTAACTGCAGGATTTTATATAAGTAATAATAAATACATAAAAGGGAAATAAAGATATAAATTATATAATATAAAAACCATTTAAATCTTTAGTTAAATAACTAGGACGCATATAAGAGTGATATACTTTTTTGCCAATAAAGGGAATAAAATTGGCTTGCTCAAAATTTAAGGAAGTAAGAAGAAGTTTCTTTAAAAACCTTTTGTCAAGAAAGTTAAATTTTTAAAGTGATACTCTAAAAAGAATATTTGCTGAAAAAGTGAGTATAAAAGCTATATAAAACTATAACAATTTAATAATTAGAATATAAGTTTTATTACTAAAATTTATATTCTAATTACTGGTAAATGCAGACTTTGGTCTAATTCTTATAGGTCTAATTTTTTATATATCTAATTTTTATAGATTTTTGGCATAAAGCCTAATAAAAATTACTTAAGTTTAGCTTCTTTAAATTCTACATGCTTTCTTACCTTTGGATCATATTTTCTAAAGGAGAATTTTTCTGTACTATTTCTAGGATTTTTATTAGCAACGTAAAAATATCCAGTTCCTGCGGAGCTCGCCATTTTAATTAAAGTTTTTGCTTTTTTAGCCATGTTGTACCTTTATATTATTTACCGCATATAATTTCTATGCGTTTTCATAAACGTTAAAATTAAATTTAGCTTAGTATTTTAATTAAATCAAGTTTTGTTTTAATTATTTTACTTAAAGTCTACCCTTGACCCTTAATCATCTTTTAAGCTGAAATTTTTTCTTTAAAGATAATTCACCTCTTGAGTCTTTTTTACCATTTTTTTTGCCAAATTTACTTGGGCTTTTATTAGAATTTGTCTCTGTAAAATTAGATCTAAGTCTTTTAAATTCTCCCATAGAATTGCTTTTAGGATCTATAATGCTAAATATTAAAGAGCCTCTAATGGGATCAGCCTCTACTAAAAATGCCTCAATCTGATCCCCTAAAGTATAAGTAATATTGCCGTTATTATCTCTTATGGTATTAGCATCCAAATTTACTACTGAGTAACCGCTACTTATCATCCTAACAGGAAGTAATCCTGAAGCTCCGCTTTCCAACAAATTAATAAACATTCCTGCATGGGTAATAGTTGAGATATAAGCCTCAAATTTTTCGCCAATTTTAGTGGCTAACCATCTGGCTAGTAATCTATCTTTAGCAGAATTTTCTGCATGAAAAGCCACACGCTCAGTTAAACTAATATGTTGGGCAATAGTGCTAACTTCTGATCTATTATAATTAAAGGAGTTTTTATCATCAAGAATAAATAAAATTAATCTATGAATCATTAAATCTGAGTATCTTCTAATTGGAGAGGTAAAATGGCAATATTCCTTTAATCCTAAACCGAAGTGGCCAATATTAATGTTATCGTAAATAGCCTGCATCTGGCTTCTTAAAGTTGCCTCATTTAAAGCGTGACTAAAATATTCTGAGGCATTTTGCTGTAAAATCTGATTAAAAAATTCCCCATTAATAACCTCTGGTAATTTGGCATTAATTTTAAAAGTTTTTAATACTTTAATAAATTCCATAACCTTTTCAAGACTAGGGCGGTCATGCACCCTATACATTCCTAATCCTTGCTGAGCTAATCCCGCTTTAGCAATCATTTTAGCGGTAGCTACGTTGGCCGCAATCATAAATTCTTCTACGATTTTATGTGCAATAGTAGACTTTCTAATTTTGATTTCAAGCACATTGTCTTCTTTATCTAAAATAATCTTAGTCTCTTGAGAAACTATCTCTAAAGCCTTTCTTTTTTTCCTTGCGGTATTTAGTAATTGAAAACATTCGTAAATAGGTTTAATTACCGTATCCATTATAGGCTTTATATTTTCAGGAATAAGGTTATCTAAAGAATTGGAGCTATCTAAGGCTTGTTGCACCTGATTATAAGTTAACCTTGCCCGGGATTTCATTAAGCATCTGGAAAAGGCATAGTCTTCTATTTCGCCATTTTTATTAATTACCACTTCAGCAAGTAAACAACCTCTATCTTCATCAGGATTTAAAGAACACCAGCCATTTGATAATTCATGAGGGAGCATAGGAATAACTAAGCCAGGCAAATACACAGAATTGCCTCGTAATTGTGCCTCTTTATCTAAAGAGGATTTGGGGGTAACATAATGAGAAACATCCGCAATAGCAATATATGCTTTATAAGATCCTTCTTTATCAAGAATTTTTTCCGCATAAATTGCATCATCAAAATCCTTAGCATCTTCATCATCTATAGTTACCAGAGGTAGATGGCGAATGTCTTTTCTATTCTCCAAACCACAAGCGCCTAAACTTTGCGCTTCTTTTATTACCTCTTTAGGAAACTCATAAGGTAAATCGTATTGATGTACTGAAAGTAAAGAGGCAGCTTTTGCTAATTTTTCTTCAGCAATTACCTCAATAAAAGTAGCTTGAATATATTTAGAACTGTCTATTTTTCCTCTTACATAAGGATCAGAAGAATACTTTTTACCACTTTCATTAAAATAGCTAGAGTTATGATCTAATTTGGCTTTTATTAATATCCCTGGTTCTAAAGTAGGAGGTATATGATTTAAAATAATATTATTTCTAGATTTATAGTTAATGGGTACTAAAAAATTCTGATTATCATAAATTTGATATACACCTTTAATTATATTAGGATCATTAGGGGCATTATCATTAAAACTATGAGCACTTTGATTAGCTAAAATATTTTTATAATCTTTTTGTAAAGGTCTTAAATGAGAAGCGTCATTGTTAGAAGAATAATCATTATAAACTTCTGGTTTAAAATTATTTGGAGCATTATGTTGATCATCATTTAAATTATTAGTTGGAAGATAGGTGTTTAATGTATTAATATGATCTAAATAATATAAAGGAGAGGCTAGGATTTTCTCGCCACTTTGTAATAACTCTACTAAAATATTTTTATTTAAAAGAGTAGTATTGAGATTTATTATGATAAATTCATCTTCTATGCTTTCACCTTTAAGCAAAGCAGAATAGGTACATAAATAATGATCTTCAAGCAGGCGTTTCTTAACTTTTAAAACCCCATATTTAGGTAAGGTTTCATTAGCAATTTTTTCACCATTAAGTGTAAAACCATCTTTGCTAGTTTGTATAAGCACATTTGCCTTTTTTAATAGATTTATTTTTGAATATAAATCATCCGCATCTTTATGTCTTAATTGCAGATCCTGAGTAGCTTGAAATAAATTAATTATTCCACGATTTTTTGCTAAATAACCTATGACAAATTCTAAGGAAATTGTGTTGTTTCTACTAGGCGTATTTTCGGGATGAGAACCTGAATTAAATCCCTTACCAAAATTATTGCGGTTTTCGCTATATTTATTATTAGAAAAATGGCTTTTACCAAACTGCTTTTCATTATCTTGATTTCTGCTAAAAGGTCTAGAATTCCCAGGAGTATAATAATCTGCTCTTCTATCTGGAGCCCGGTCTGAATTATCTGAAGATCTTTCATAGCGATCATTTTTATAGTTATCATTTCTATGATCAGCATTATAATCTTTTCTAAAGGTATTTCTATAGTTAGGGCTAGAGGAAGTTCTTTGCTCACTTTTAGGGTTATAAGTGCGATTTCCTCTAAAATTTCTATTCTCTGTGCCTCCGTTATAACCTTCACTTCTAGCAGGGACCTCTTTAAATTGATCTTTTCTAGAATAATCATTATCAAAACGATTATCTTTATTGCCTTTAAAATTAGCAGAGTAAGTACTAGAGGAAGTACGATTATTGAAATTACCAAAATTGTTATCGCGAGGCTTACGTTCAAATTTTCCAAAATTTGAACTAGATGGCGAGCTTTCAGAGTTTAGGTTTTCAAATCGTGGTCTCCCAGGATTTGCTCTATTAGAACTTGATCTATCAAAATTAGATTTTCCAAAACTAGATCGTCCAAATCTAGATTGACCAAAATTAGATTTTCCAGGAGTTGAACGATTACTAAAATCTTTTTTTCTAAAATCTTCTGTAAAATCCCTGGCTATTGGTTTACCATATTCAACATTTTCTGAAGCCCGATTTTCTGAATTCCTATTGTTTGAATATTCAAAATTGCCAAAGGAAGGCTTTTTATTAAAAGAGCGGGTTCTTGAATCTGTAAAGTGATTAGCTCCATATCTATCGCTTCTAGAAGAAGAGGGAGAACTCCCTGAATCTCTTGATTCTCTATATGTATCATCTTTATACGCATTTTTATTAGGATTAGCTTTGCTTTTTGCGGTAGTTTTAGGGTTTTTAAGCTTAAATTGATTATTATTATAATCTTTAATCATGGGCAGTTCCTATTTAGTAGATTTTATAGATAATTTATATTCCGTAAAGATTATCTATAAAAAGCTATTTCTTTGTTATAGCACGTTTTTCTTTATCAATTATTTGCACAGCTAATTCTAAGGACATTTCTTGTTTTTGCAGCTCTTTAGGAATTTTAATATTAGTATTTTTGTAAAATAAATAAGGTCCATATCTACCGCTTTTTAATATTATGTCTGTTTTGCCTTTGGGATGTTTGCCAACAATTATAGCACCCTTTTTACCTGTTGAAGAATTAATAATTTCTTGTGCTTTTTCTAAATTAACACTAAAAATTTCATCTTTATAGGTATAAAAATCCGCACCTTTTTTAAGATAAGGACCAAATTTACCAATGGAGAAAGATATATCTTCCCCTAAATTCTTTGGTAAGCTAACCAAAAACAAGGCTTTATTAAGATCAAGGGTAGTTAAATCTAGGTTTTTAGGAATTCCCACTCGCTTTGGCGGCTCATCTACCCTTTCTACATAATGTCCATAAGGGCCTTGTTTTAAATAAATCTGCTTTTTATTTTCATCTTCGCCTAAATAAATACTACCTGCATTAATTTTTTGCTGATCTTCAGCATCTTCATCTTGAAGAGTTTCTAACTGATGAGTATAGCTACATTCAGGATATAAAGAGCAACCAATAAAGGCACCAAATTTTGAACTTTTAATTAATAAAGAGCCTTTAACACATTTAGGGCACTGGGTATGCTCACCAACAAAGTGAGTTAAAATTCCTTTATTAATTACTTCAATCACTTCTGGAATAGTGATTTTTTCTACACTTTTAATGTTTGCATTAAAATCTTGCCAAAAATTAGTTAATACTAAATGCCAATCAATCTCTCCGCTTGAGATATCATCAAGGGATTTTTCTAAATTAGCAGTAAAATCATACTCCACATATTTAGTAAAAAAGCTATTTAAAAATACGTTTAAAATCCTTCCTCTTGGTTCAGGCACAAAGCGTTTATTTTCAATTTTAGTATAATTTCTTTCTTGCAATACTGATATTACACTTGCATAGGTTGATGGTCTACCAACACCGATTTCTTCTAGCTTTTTCACAAGAGTTGCCTCAGAATAACGGGCTGGAGGCTCTGTAAAGTGTTGCTTTAAATTAACTTCTTTAGGGTACAATTTAGTATTAACCTTAAGTACCGGTAAATTAATACTTTCATCATTTTCATCATTTTTCTCAGGGCGATAAACTTTATAAAAACCCTCAAAAGTTAAAATGGAACCTGAAGTCCTCAATCCAATATTACCATCTAAGGAGTTGATTTTAAAATTGCAAACATCATATAAGGCGCTTTCCATTTGGCTAGCCACACTTCTTTTCCAGATGAGGCTATACAACTTAGCCATATCTTCTTCAAGATAAGGCTTCAAAGCGTCAGGATTTTTTTTAATATCTGTAGGCCGAATGGCTTCATGCGCTTCTTGAGCATTTTTTGCCTTGGTTTTGTACACTCTTATGCTTTTTGCTAGATATTTCTCACTAAAAGTGGATTTAATATAATCTCTAATTACGTTAATAAAAGCCGGATCAATTTGAGTGGCATCCGTTCTCATATATGTAATTAATCCTACTACTTCTTTGCCTAAATTTACCCCTTCATAAAGTTTTTGTGCTAATTGCATGGTTCTTTTTGCTGAAAAACCTAGCTTATTAAAAGCATCTTGCTGTAAGGTAGAAGTAGTAAAAGGCGCAAAAGGATTTTTGCTAAGTTTTTTGTTTTCTATTTCGGCCAAGACAAAAGTATTTTTTAAAATTCTTTCTTTAATAAGTTCAGCTTGCTCTTGGGAAACCACTGCCATCTTATCAATAGGCTTTTGATCTAAACTTACGAGCTTTGCTCCAAATTGATCAGATTTATTTTTTTGCTCTTGATGCTCATTAAGTAAAGCATTAATGCTCCAATATTCCTGGGATTTAAAATCCTCTATTTCATTTTCTTTTTCACAAACGGCCCTTAATGCTACTGATTGAACACGGCCTGCTGATCTACTGCCAGGTAATTTCCTCCATAAAATAGGGGATATACCGAAGCCTACCAAATAATCTAAAGCAGTTCTTGCCATATATGCGGATACTAAATTAATATCAATATCCCGACTGTTATTAAAAGCTTCTAAAATATTTTCTTTGGTTATAGAGTTAAAAACTACACGTTTAATTGGTGTATTTTTTTTAATTAGTTTTTTTTCTTGCAAATAAACAATTACATGCCACGATATGGCCTCACCTTCTCTATCTGGATCTGTTGCTAAATATATTGCCGTAGCATTTTTTACATTTTGCGCAATATCTTTAAGATGTTTTTTTGCTTGGATAGTTTCTTCCCAAACCATCTTAAAATTTTCTTCAGGCTTAACTGAGCCAGCTTTAGAAGGAAGTTGCCTAATATGGCCATAACTGGCTACTACTTTATAATCCGTACCTAAGTACTTATTAATAGTTTTTGCTTTGCTGGGTGATTCTACAATTACTAATTTCATTTTACCTCTTATCTTAATTCTTTGCAGAAAGTAGTATTTTATATATGTTTTAATATATAATTGATATTATTTTTATTTTAAGGAAGGGGGTTTATTAAGGAAACTTTATTACCTGGCAATCTTTCTAAGTGTCCGTTAAGCTCTAATTCTAAAATTACAGTAAAAATGTACTTTGCTTCTAAATCGCTATGTCTTATTAAAAGATCAATAGAAATCGCTGAGGCAGAAAGCATTTCTTTTAAGTAAAGCCTTGATTTTTGTAAACTTTCTGTATCATTTAAACACTTTTCATTTTCAAGCGCACCTTTACCTGCGTGTTGAAAAGGAGGAATGTTTTCCATCAGCGATTGGGATTTTTTAATATTATTAATAATATCTTGAACGCTTTCAGTAAGGATAGCACCTTGTTTGATTAAAAAATTAGTACCTTTACTTCTCGCATCACCTGGGTTTCCTGGAATGGCAAATACTTCTCTGCTTTGATCAAGGGCAATTTGTGCAGTGATTAAACTACCTGAATTTAAGCTAGCCTCTACTACTAAAATTCCTTTAGAGGTACCTGCAATTAAGCGATTTCTACGAGGGAAATTAGAAGCAACACAAGCACTACCAAGGGGGAATTCTGAAACTAAAGCTCCTTGATGGGCGATTTTTTCATATAATTGTGCATTTTCTTTAGGATAAATCTGATCTACTCCTCCTCCTAAAAAAGCAAGGGTGCCTTTGGTTAAACTACCCTCATGAGCTGCAGCATCTATACCTTTAGCCATACCTGATATTACTAAAAAACCATTTTCCCCTAGTTTTTGCGCTAAATTAAAAGCATTTTGCTTACCTAATAAAGAGGCATTTCTAGAACCTACGATACCAATTGCCGATTTTTTAAGTAAAAAAGTATGACCTTTAACGAATAATACAGGAGGAAAATCTTCAGTTTTTAAAAGTAAGGGAGGATATAAATCGCTGGTATAAGGTATAAGGGTAACTCCTAAAGCTTCAGCCTGCTCAATTTCTTTTATAGCTTTATCTTTGGGGTAGATTTTAAAATTTTTATTATTTTTTTTAGTTAAAATAGGTAGGATTTCTAGAGCTTTTTCTACACTACCATATTGTTCAACTAATTTAATAAAGGTTATAGGCCCCACGTTTTCAGACCTTATTAATCTGAGGATATTAATAAGGTGGTTACGCATGATTATTTTTTACCGGCTTTAAATCTAATTTTAGTTTCTTGATTTTTATATAACCGCACAATGTTTTTTTGGTGTTTAACTAAAATTATCATACATAAAGCTACCATATACCATAAAATAGAGGGTTGTGGTAAAAAAATGTATATAGGTAACATAATAGTGGCAATAATTGCTGCTAAGGAAGAAAATTTAAAAATTATAGCTACAATCAACCAAGTTAAAAATCCTAATAAAGCAATTATAGGATTTATTGCTATAAGCGTACCAAAAGCAGTGGCTACACCTTTTCCGCCTTTAAAACGAAGCCATATGGGAAAAATATGTCCTAAACAAGCAAAGATTCCAGCTAAAACTTCTTCATTTACATTGGTATCAAAGAAGACCAAGGGCTCCGGATAAAAGTATCTTGTGCCTAAAACCACCACAGCACCTTTACCCGCATCTAAAATTAAAGTACAAAGCGCTAGGCCAGGGTAACCTGCGCGTAGCACATTTGTTACTCCAGTGCTTTTAGAGCCTATCGTTTTTAGGTCCGCATTCTTAAATACTTTTACTAAAATCCAACCATAAGGAAAAGAACCGATAAAATAACTAATTATAATTATATATATTAAATCTATCAACATTAAGTATCACTTTTATCAATCTGTAAGTTAAAATAAGTATAATAGTATAATATTATAATATATACAATGTTTATTTTAGTTTTAATTAGAAATTTTAAGATGCTTTACTTTATCTAAAAAAGCTTGTAAAAACCAAGCTGCAGCTCTATCATCTACATTAATTGCTATTTTAGTCCTTGATAAGGCCAAATTTTGACCTTTTTTTAAATTTTTGCTTAAATTTTCTATTCTATGATTTTTAGAAAATTGCGTGGAGAATCTTTCATCTTGAAAATAAATATTTACCTCAATTTCTTTTAAAAGACAATCGGCAAATGTCCTTATACTTTGCGCTTTACCTTCTTCTTTACCTTCAAGAGATAAGGGATAGCCTATTATAATAATTTTTATGTTTTCTTGATTAATTATAGATATTAATAATTGCAGATCTGCTTTTAAAGCTGAGCGCACAATGATTTTATAAGGAAAAGCTAAAGTTAAGGAAAAATCTGATAGCGCGATCCCTAAGTGCTTTTTGCTAACATCTAGACCCATAATTTTGTGGAAATCCTTGTTACCATATTCTTTATCTTTAGGCACTAAATAAGAAATTAAAACTTCAATATTTTTTATAATCATTTGTTTTTAAGGGCAAAATTATTAAGATATTATTAATATTACTAATTATCATATTATCCTATAGCAAAATAAAAATATATTGTTTTTTATTATAATTTATAGGATTATAAGCTAATCATTATAATTTTTTATACTATTTAAATCTTATAAAAATTAATAAAAAAGTTTACTAGTACATTTTACTAATACAAAGAATTACTATAAAATAAGGCGGTATAAATGGATGAAAATAATAGGTTAATACGTTTAACTAAAATGACTAACATCGCCATAGAACAAGAAGTTTATGAGCAATTTTCTCAAAGCTTTTCTAGTATTTTAAAACTTTGTGCCACATTAGATAGTGTGGATACTAAAGGGGTAAATACTATGTTTAGTGTGTTTGATATTGAAGATCAAGGGTTACAAAATCAACGTGAAGATATTGTCGATGATGGTGGCTATCAAGATAAAGTATTAGCAAATTGCCCTGATAAGGAAGATATATTTATTGGGGTACCAAAAATTATTGAATAAGTTTTTTAAATAATATCTACCTTAAAGTTAATAATTATAGGAGTGAGTAATGAGTCTTTTAAATTTAACTTTAAAAGAAGCTTCACAAAAGCTTAAAAGCAAGGAAATTTCTTCAGTAGAGCTAACAAAAGCTTACATTGCGGCTTCGCAGAAAGCGGATAGCCTTAATATTTATATTACTAAGACTTTTGATAATGCTTTGCAAGAAGCGGAGCAAGCAGATAAAAGACGTTCACACCAAGGCGAGCTTAGTGAGATTGATGGTGTGCCAATTGGAATTAAAGATATATTTTTAACTAAAGGGGTAAAAACCACCAATGCTTCAAATTTTCTATCTACTTTTATTGCTCCTTATGAATCCACAGTAACGCAAAATTTAAAAAATGCAGGAGTTTTATCTTTAGGTAAATTAAATATGGATGAGTTCGCTATGGGCTCAGCTAATTTAACCAGCTATTCTGGGCCGGTGATTAATCCGTGGCGTGGCCCTGATGATAAAGACAGGGTACCAGGGGGTTCCTCCGGGGGATCAGCAGCAGGAGTAGCAGCCCTTTCATTTATTGCAGCTTTAGGTACTGATACAGGCGGCTCTATAAGACAGCCTGCTGCTTTTTCAGGGATAGTTGGCCTTAAGCCCACTTATGGAGTGTGTTCCCGTTATGGTATTATCGCCTTTGCTTCATCTTTAGATCAAGCAGGCCCTATGACCAAAAACGTGGCAGATAATGCCTTGCTTTTACAACATATGGCGGGATATGATGAAAAAGATTCTTCAATGGTGAGATTTAAAAAACCAGATTATTCATCTCAAATTGGCAAATCGATTAAAGGGTTAAAAATTGGTATTCCTAAGGAATATTTTTCTGATCAATTATCACAAAATATTAAAGATCAATGGAATAAAACGGCAAAATATTTAGAAGAAGAAGGCGCTATTATTGTTGATGTCTCTTTACCTCATACCCAATATGCTTTAGCGGTTTATTACATTATTGCTCCTTCTGAGGCAAGCTCAAATTTAGCTCGTTTTGATGGTATTAGATATGGTACAAGGGCAGAAGGCAAAGATTTAAATGCTATTTATAAAAATTCACGTAACCAAGGTTGGGGAGAGGAAGTTAAAAGAAGAATATTAGTTGGAACTTATAATTTACTAACTGAAAATTTTGAAAAAGTTTTGCAGGCTAGCAAAGTAAGACGTTTAATTACTAATGATTTTATTAGGGTGTTTAAGGAGGTAGATATGATTTTAACTCCTACTACTACTTCAGAAGCATTTAAAATTGAAGAAAAACCTACTGATCCCGTGCAAATGTATTTTAACGATATTTTTACAGTAACGGCTAATCTTGCAGGGTTGCCTGCTATGAGTATACCTGTGAGTTTAACCCAATCACAAATGCCTATAGGTATGCAGTTAATTGGTAATTATTATGATGAAGTTACCTTGTACAAGGTTGCGTATGTTTTAGAACAAAAGGCTAATTTTAAGTATGTTTCTAATTTTGTAAAACGACACAATCTGGTTTAAAATTTTTTATTAAGGAATTAGTATGAGCTATTTTATTGAAGGTAAAGAGGGACAATGGGAAATTGTTATAGGGCTTGAAGTGCATTGTCAAATATTATCTAACTCTAAATTATTTTCAGGCTCCTCCGCAAGTTTTGGCGGAGAACCTAATGCCCATGTATCTTTCATTGATGCAGGTTTTCCTGGGGTATTGCCACGTCCTAATAAATTTTGTATTGAGCAAGCTATTAAAACAGGATTAGCTTTAAAGGGAGAAATTAATTTAGTTTCTTATTTTGATCGCAAGCATTATTTTTATCCTGATTTACCATTGGGCTACCAAATTAGCCAGTTTTATAAACCTATTATGCTAAATGGAAGTTTAAGCATAGATTTAGAAGATGGCACAGAAAAAGTAATTCGTATAGAAAGGCTACATATTGAGCAAGATGCAGGCAAACTTTTACATGATTATCATCCTACTAAAAGCTTAGTAGATCTTAATAGGGCAGGGGTAGGCTTAATGGAAATTGTCTCCCATCCTGATATGAGATCTAAAGAAGAAGCAGCTACGTATGTAAGTAATTTAAGAACCTTAGTAAGAACTTTAGGTACTTGTGATGGTAATATGGAAGAAGGATCTTTACGTTGTGATGTAAATATTTCTGTAAGAAAGCCAGGAGAAGATTTACGTACTAGGGTAGAGGTTAAAAACGTAAATTCTATTAGGTTTATTCAACAAGCCATAGCATATGAAACCCAACATCAAGTAATGTTGTGGGAAAGTGGAAAAAATGTAGTGCAAGAAACTAAACTTTTTGATGCAGTGCAAGGTAAAACCTATTCTTTAAGAAAAAAAGAGGATGTTGGTGATTATAGGTATGTAAGAGATCCTGATATTTTACCTGTGATTTTAACCAAAAAAGAAGTGGAAGATCTAAGAAAAAGTTTGCCAGAGTTACCACAACAAAAGCAACAGCGTTTTTGTAATAAATATAATTTAAATAAAGAAGAAGCTAAATTATTAACTTCAGATAAAGAATATTCAACTTTTTTTGAAGAAGCTTTAGTAGCTAATTCTAGTAAAAATCCTAAATTACTTGCTAGCATGATTACAAGTATTTTATTTGCTTATTTAAATAAAGACAACATTAAAATTACTGAATCTAAAATTTCTCCGCAAAGATTAGCGGAGGTGATGGAATTAATAGAGGCAGAAACCATATCCTTTAAAACTGCCAAAGATTTGTTAAATATTATGTGGACAGATTCCAGGGCTCCCAAGCAAATTGTGGAAGAAAAGGGATTAGGGCAAATAACGGATTTTAAAGAAATTGAATCTTTAATAGATGAATTAGTTGCCACTAATTTAGATAAAATTGAGCAAATTAAACAAGGTAAAGAAAAAGTTATGGGCTGGTTTACAGGGCAAATTATGAAAGAAACCCAAGGTAAAGTAAACCCTGATATAATAATTTCTCTGCTTAAGAAAAAAATACTTGAATAATTAAGATATAACAGACTATACTACTATTAAGTTAATCTTAAAATCTACTAGGATGGATGGCCGAGTGGCTGAAGGCGCTCCCCTGCTAAGGGAGTATAGGACAAAATTCTATCGTGGGTTCGAATCCCACTTCATCCGCCATTTTAATTAAAAAATATTATTTAATTAAAAATTGTTATTTAATATTATTGCAATAATTAGATTTTATGAGCTTTTAATGCCTAATTCCCCAAAAAATCCATCTAAAAAGGATCGCAAACATACGCTTCAAAATATAAGCCACAGCAAATTTTTTGTTTTATTATTTTTCTTGAGCTTTACAATTTTATTTTCGCAAAAGCTTTCTGCTGATAACTTTAATTATCGTTTGTATTTGCAATATAATATTATTACCAATATTTCCTCTAATTTAAATAGAACATTAGGTTCGATCAACCCTATAACCCTCAGAGAAACTTTTAATGTTGATGATTTAAGTATAGATTCCTTAAAAAGTTGGCTTAATGCTAATTTAATTTTAGGTTATCGTCTTTCGCAAAACTCAGGAATTGAGTTTGAGCTGACCAGCTATGATATGTTTTTTACTAAATTAAGTGGGTCTTCTACAACAAATTCTCAATATACTGCTGTAGATACTAAAATAGATGCCTATATGGTAAATTATAAATATGATGTGTTTTACTTGGGAAATTTCGTATTTTTTGCTAAAGGTGGAATTGGGTTGGCCCACATTAACCAAACCGAAAGAAATGCTCAAAGTGGTGGCTCTAAACCTAATTTTGCTTATCAGGCAGGCTTAGGCGGATATTATATACTTAATGATTACTTAGATATAGAGTTATCATATAAATATTTTTCTAATCTATCCACTTTAGAATATATTAGCGCAGTGGGTGTTAAGCAGAAATTAAGTTATGTTGAGTCAGCTCTTTACACAGGGATTAGGCTCAAGCTTTAATTTTCTTATTTTCCCTTCCCTTTTAATTATTTATAATCTTCTTTAGGAAATTTAGTACTTCTAGGGCAATGTCTTTTAGAAGCTAAAATATTACTAGAAATAAATAATGTTTTAATTTTTTTAGCCTAGGGACAGGGTTAATTTAATTATCATCTAAGACTTATGTATAGGCACATGACTATATATCCTTAATTAACTTGAAAAGCTTCTAGGTTTTATTGCCCCTTGGCACGTAATTTATAAACAAGGGAATTAAAGCTTTATTAGATTATTAAGATAAAAATTATACTAAAACTAAACGCCCTTATCTTTTTGACAAAAATTAACCAAAAATCTCTTTAATTTATATCCTTACATACGTATCTAAAAGCCCTGCATTAATAAAGAAATTAAAAAACTAAATTAATAGTATAAAGGGCTTATGAAAAAATCTAATTTACTAATAGGGTAAAATTAAGATAAAAATCTAGCCAGTTTGCTTTTATTACATTGTATTCAATTTCTATAATTAGAGTGATTTTACCAAATAAATAATGAAGGGATAGATCAGTAAGTTTTAAGGCTTATTTTTTCCTAGAAATTTTTTATATTTAGACGTAACTATAATGGCCATTATAATACCTATTGCAGATCCGGCGATTACTGCAGAAAACGTATGTTGTTTTAATGCTATTCTTGCATACATCGTTAAAAAGGTAATAATAATTAAGGAAAAATTCATGGAAGCTAAATATACAGAACCCCATCCGTATCTTAGTATAATAAATGCAGCTGCAGAAGAAGCGGCTGCTGAGTGACCAGAAGGCATATTATGTTTGCTTGTAAGGGATTTTGTCCTTTCCCCTAATCGGGTTTCCTTGATATAAATATTATTATATATACGCTTAAATGTATGTACTACAATTGTTGTAGATAAAGCAACATATATGGCTTGTGCTACATCTATTTTATCAGCTAATAAAATGGGTATAGCAAATTGCGCTATATTATTAGTATGACGAAGGTAATTTTCAACAAAATTAACCTTAACATTAGAACTAAATTCTTGAGCCCTATAATAATCTAAATTACTGGGATGAAATGAAAAGCTAAAAAAACTGTACTTAAAAATAATAAAGTTTTTTTGTTAACATATATTTTTTGATAAATTTTCTTAAGGATAGTTGTCTTGTTTATTTTATCAGGCTTATTATTCATTAAAAATATCCAGTTTTTTATTGTAAAATTCACTCTTTAGACCAAAAGCTCCCATAACCGAATAGAAAATATTAAATTGAGAGTAGGAGGTATTTTTTATAAAAGTATCCTTGTTAATTTTATTGTGTTTAATAAAATCATCAGACATCCAAACTAAAAAAGGTATTTGCGATTGCACCTCAGGTGCAATCGCATTAGGTAAACCATGTAAATAAGTATTATATTCTCCTAAAGACTCTCCATGATCGGAAATGTAAATCATAACAAAGCGAACATTAGTAAAATCTTTAAGAGTAGTAATAATTTTAGTGAGAAAATTATCAGTATATAAAATAGTATTATCATAAGCATTGATAAGGCTTATGATAGAACAATTTTGTAGTTCTACAGATTGGCATACAGGAGTAAATTTTTCAAAATTAGTAGGATATTTAGTATAATAAGAGGGGCCATGACTACCTGATTGATGCAGAACTATAAAGGTGTTATTATTTAAGTTTTCTTTAATTAAATCTTTAAAATTATAAAGCAATCCCTCATCGTACTCAAAATTAATACAATTATCTTTACATAAATTACGTAAATCTGATTTTTTTTGATATACATCTACATCTATAGTAGGCTCTCCCCAATTAGCGCTACGCCAAATTACCTTAATACCATTTTTTTAAGATAAGTTGGTAAAGGCTCGTATTGTTTTTTTGAGCTTAAGGTAGTAGAGGCAGCTAAAGGCGATAAAATACAATTTAAAGCCGCTGTTATATAGGTTGCACAAGAAGAGCTATTAGGCAAGACAATAAGATTATCAACCTCGCTTAGCTGAGGGTTAGTAGGCCTGGTATATCCATATAAAGAAAAGTTTTTTGCCCTTGCAGATTCACCAATTACCAAAATAACTATTGTTTTTTGTTCATTAACAAAAGTAGCTAAAGGTAAGGGATGAGCTACATTTTTTTTTACCACTTGAGGTAACTTATAACGTAATAAATTTATGGGATAAGAAAACGGCATAGATAAAGATCCTAATACCTTAAGATTTTTATCTATCCATAGCCAGCTTTTAGAATTTGCATAACCTAAAGATAAAATAATAAGCAAAGGTATAGTAATCATAGATATACGCTTTAACAAGGAAATTTTGCTATTAATTTTAACTTTCATAATAATAAAGCTAGGTAAAATCCCTAAAAAAATTATATATATTATTACTGTAAAACTAAAAAGCTCGCTGGTTTCAGAAAAGTTAGTATTAAAAACGTTGCCCATCATTGTTTTATCTAAGATAATGTTGTAGGTAAGCATAAAATATAAAGCAATAGAATTAGTTATTAATAAGATGATAGAAATAGGTTTAATTATATAAGGAATTAAGGAAATTAACATAATAAAGAGAAAAACTAGATAAAATTGGACTATAAGAACCTCTAAAAAGATAATAATTCCATAAAGGGAAGCATAATCAACTTTAGATAGAACAAATTTAAATAAAGGAAATCCATAAAGAATTATATTTAAGAGGGAATATAATAAAGCAAATACATAAATAGGGCAAATAAGGAAGGGTTTAAAAGAAAAAAAAATTTTCTAAGGTACAATATATGTTCTCCTTAATTATAAAATTCCATACTATTAGAGTAATATAGATAAATTATAATATCAATAATATATTATGTATGTATTTAAGGTTTATTATTCTAGATTATAAAGGTAAAGTATAAAAAATTTTTAAATAAACTAAAAAGGCGATAGGATTAAAAAGGAAACAAGTAGAAGTTTCTATTTTGAGGAAATAATATCCTTAGCTGCTAGCCACATGGTACTATTAGGAGTTAAATAACTTAAAGCGCGCTCAGCAAAATAATTAGCTTGCCTTTTATCTTGTAAAATAAAATATTTTTCTGCCATAGCCAAATTTGCCCCTCCTTCATCGTTGATTCTTCCTAAAATCAAGGATTTAATATGCCAAGAGGCGGGGCTATTAGGATTAATTTGTAAAGCAATATTTATGTTTTTCAGGCTTGCTGTAAAATCGTTTTGTATGTAATACGCTCTGGCCAATTTAATAGTAATAATATCAGTAAGATTTTGATTTTTTACTTTGTTGTAGTTTTCAATGGCTGAAATATAATTTTGTTCTGAAAAATATATATCCCCTAGCATTTCTAAAATATATAAATTATTATTTTCTATTAAAAGCAGCTTATCTAAATAGGATATGGCAGCTTTATAGTTTTCTTGTTTATATTCAGCTACTGCTTTAGCGTATAGGCCATCGGGTTTAGAATTATTACCATACAGTAAATAAGTTTCTTTATAGCTCAAGGTGTAAGCAATAATTTTAGCTTTGATCTTTAAAAAATCTTCTATAAGTTTGATATTAGGAGTTTTAGGGGTTTGATGTTGCTTGGCAAAATTTTCAATGAAGTTAATCCGAGTTAGCGTTAGAGGATGGGTAGCATACCAAGTATAAATAGGAGCATTATAGATCTCTTTATTTTCCTTGGCATAAATTTTTTTCATAAAACGGGCAAAACCTTCTAAGGAGTAGTTAGTAGTAGCCATATAAGAGGCACCAATTTGATCTGCTTGGGATTCTTCGGCACGGCTATAATTTAAAGCTCGGTTAATTGCAATATTTTGAGCACTATATGCTAAAAAACCTATAATATCAAAAGCGCCATTACCTCCCCCGCTGCCTGCCATACTAGCACCTCCAATAATTAAAGCAGCTAAGCCCATAAGAATTAATGTGTTAGTAGTGGATTGAGTTATAGCTCCCCGGGATAAATGCCCTGCAGTAATATGGCCAAGCTCATGGGCTAAAACCCCAACAATTTCATCAATACTATCCGCATCGGTAATAAGCCCAGTATGAATAAAAATATTTTGCCCATTGTAAACAAAAGCATTGGCTGCAGTGTTGTTAATAACATAGATTTTAACAGATTTAGGAGCCACATTGGCAGCTAAAAAAATAGGAGCCATTAATTCTTGAATAAAATTTTCTATTTCAGTATCTTGTACTACTTTTAAGCTATCTTGGGCCTTAGCAGGTGAGGGATAAATAATTAATGAGCATAATAAAATGCTTATAGCTACCCTGGAAACAATAATTTTAAAGAAGTTTTTCAAGGAAAATTTACCTTTTTTATTTATCTCTACCTATTTGCCTCTATCTTACTATATGTAATTAGCTAGAAATTCTAAGACGGTAATAAAGAAAAATGAGATCCAACTTTAATAGTAAATACTAACTTAATTTATCAATTGTAAGTTCTTAAGTCTACAAATTAAAAATCTAATAATTTCTTTAACCAACCTCTTTTTTGTGCAACCTTTTTTGGCTTAAAGGCTGATTCTATCTTAGGAAGAGTATTAGGTTTTTTATTAGAAGAATTATTATTGTTATTATTATGAATAAGGTCTTGATGTGGAGAAGATTTTTTCCTATTTACTACCTTATTGCTTTCAGTAATTTGGTTCGCATTATCTTCAATTTCTTGCTCTAATAATAACATAATATCAGCTGACTCATCTTTGCGTAAATCTTCTTCAATTTTATAAAAGGGATATAAAATATTATCATTACATTCTATTCTGATTGAGGTGCGTAAGTGATTTTCTAAATTGGTAAGTTCATAACGTTTGTTATTTAGTAGATAAAAAGCCTCAGCTGTTGGAGTTTTAATAACTAAATTATTGCCGTTGGCTCTAATTTTATTATTAGCGGCATCGCTTTGCAGACTCCTTAAAATCTGTAAAGCGTTTAGCTCCAAAGGTCTAATATATCCTATGCCTTGACACTTAGAACACACATGAAAGCCTTTATCAATCAAAGAAGATTTAATTCTTTGTCTTGAAAGTTCTAATAAACCAAAGTTAGAAATTTGTCCAACTTGAATTTTTGCTTTATCGTCTTTAGAAATTTCTTTAACTTTTTTCTCAATTAAATTTCTATTGCGAGGATTTTCCATATCAATAAAATCAATAACAATTAAACCTCCAATATCCCTTAATTTTAATTGTTTGCTGATTTCATAAACCGCTTCAAGATTAGTTTTAAAGGCAGTCTCTTCCACATTTCTACGACCTTTAGCCTTGCCAGAATTTATATCAATGGCTACTAAAGCTTCAGTAGCATTAATTACGATATAACCTCCTGATTTTAAAAATACTAAAGGGGTATAAACATTTTTTATGTCTTCTTCAATATTGTAATATTTTGCTAAGGAAAGCTTAGGATGATTAAATTTGAAGATTTTTTTACCAATATCAGGAGCAATTAATTTGGCAAAAGATTTGGCCATTTCAAAGGCTTTTCTCCCATCAATAATTATTTCATTAATATCTTCTGCATATAAATCTCTGATTACTCTTTTAATCAAAATCCCTTCTTGATAAAGCATAGCTGGGGCTTTGCTTAATTGGGATTGCTTTTGTATAAGTTTCCATACCCCATTAATATAATTATAATCTTGAATAATTTCCTGATCGGTTTTATCTAAACATGCGGTTCGCATAATAATATTAACGTTTTCAGGAATTTCTAAGGAATCTATAATTTTCTTTAACCTTTGGCGATCAGAGATTTTGTTGATTTTTTTAGAAATACCGCCTTCAAAGGGAGTATTAGGCATTAATACACAATAACGACCTGGAATAGACAAATGAGTAGTTAAAGAAGCTCCTTTATTTCCCCGTTCTTCTTTTACTACTTGGATTAAAATCATTTGATCATTTTTAATCACATCTTGGATTTTATAGCCAAATCGTGAACCATAGGTTTGATTTTCTACTTCTAATTTTTGGATTAAATCTTCTTCATCTAACAAATCATCTGTTAAATAAATATCAGGAGTTTTAGTATTAGGTGTATAAGCAGGCTCAATATTGCTAATTAAACCTTGATTATTTATTTCCATATCTTCTAAGAGTAAGGAATCATTAGGAAGATCATCAGAGAAGGGCATTAATGGGGGATAATTATCATCTAGGTTAAGATTGTTGGTAAATTCTTTAGCGGGCTCTTCCTCTGAGTTTTCTAAACTTTTTTGTTTATCTTTGTGCAAAGATCTATTTCTTAAAGATTCCTTATAAGCTGATTGCTGAGCTTTAAGGTTTTCCATTTCTACAAGGGGTAAATTAAAGGAACTTAAATTAATTTCACTAAAAGGTAAAAATCCTTGTTTTTTCCCTCCGTATTCCACGAAGGCCGCTTGTAAAGAAGCCTCAACTTTAGTAATTCGGCCTAAATAAATATTACCTTTAAGATTTTCTTTAGCGCTAATTTCAAATTCATATTCATCTATTTCATTATTTCTTATTACTACCACCCGGGTTTCTTCCGGATGTGAAGCATCGATCAGTATCCTATTAGTATTGTTGTTTTGTATACTATTTGCCATTGTGTTATTTCCTCGTAATTCATTTTAAAGTAGTGGTTTGGTGATATTAAATTATTATATTTACTAATTTTAATTAAAGTTTTATTAGTATTTTTAGCTGGTTTAACTATACTTTAACCCTCTAGGGTTTTACTAAAGTTGCTAAAACAAGTTTAAAAAAATTTATTATCTTAAATAATTACTAATATTGTTTATAATATATGAGCTTGCGTACTAATTTTAGCTGCAAATTTCTTAATATATTATCTCAATTAGCTTATTGGTATTTAATTAAAAAGTAATAGTAATTAAAAAGATTATACTTCATTATCGGCAATAAGATAAAGAAGATTTAAATAAATTATTTTTATTATAGAAATAATTTATTATAATGTTATTAGTACAAAGTATAAAGTGGTAAAATATTTTTTGAACCAGCCCTCTTGCTTTATAAATTTATCTAAAATATTAACTTCAAGTAAAAGATAACATATGAAATTGAACTTTTCTAAAAAAGTGATCTTATTAATAGCGTTAGCGCTTTACTTTAGTATTAATAGCATGGTGTATGCCGCAGAAGTCCCAATAAACTCGGATACTAGCCCTATATCAGGAAATGGCTCTACAGCTATTATACCGGGAGCTAATAACCAAACCGTTCAACCTACAGCCATTACACGTCCTCCAGGAAATACGAGGCCCAATAGACAAATCGTTCTACCTAAAGCTGCCACTAATAATGCCGCAAATAATAATTTCTCCATAAATAGCGCTTCCACCCCTACTATTGAGGCTAATTTAACTGATACTTTAACGCCAGGAACGAGGGAAAATCCAGAGGCTAATCAAAAGTCCGAGGCTGTAGAAGGGGAAGGTGTAGGTGGAGATCTACTGAATAAAAACCCAAAGGTACAGAATCAAGTAGATAAAGATGGTATTGATTATAGCATTTACCAAAAACCCTTAGGCTCTATTTTAGATGTAAGAACAGTATTTCAAAATAATGGGGTAGTTAATATTATTTTTAGGGTTAATCGCGCTTTTATGGCTGATGTAAAGATCTTAAATTTTCCTTTTAGATTAATGATAGATATACCAATGCCTTACGCCTGGGCTGCTGCGAATGATGAAGTAAGAAAAAAGGTTCCAGTAACTATGATTCAAGGATTTAGGTATGGAAATCCCTCTAAAAACGTTTTTCGCGTGGTGGCAGATTTAGGCAGGCCAATTTCTTTAAATAAAGCCTACGTTTTACAAGTAGGAGCTAATGCCTATGATTTTATCATTGAGGTTTCATTAAATTCTGTAGGTAATGCTGTTATTTCTTCTAATTCTATAGCATTTACTAAGGATACAGGGGTACTTAAAGAAATAGCCCAAATTGCGGAAACTAATAATCAAATTGCCAAAGAGCAAAGAAGAGGTAACGTTGAAAACGTTCAGGTAAAAAAACATTTATCTGAAGCTATTTATCCTGCCCCAATTAATGATCATGAAAATCGTAAAGTAATAGTATTTTTAGATCCTGGTCATGGAGGCAAAGATCCTGGGGCAATTGCTGAAGAATTGGTGGAAAAAGAGATTACTTTAGCTGTAGCCTTAATGCTCAAAGAAAAATTAGAGGCAAATAAAGAAATATCAGTAGTTTTAAGTCGTAGAGGGGATTATTATGTACCACTTAAAGATAGAGTCTTATGGGCACAGGATCTTAAGGCAAATGTTTTTGTCTCTTTACATGCGGATAAATCAGAGGCCAATAATACTTCTGCTGGCCTCTCTGTTTATACTTTATCTGATAATGCCTCAGATGCGCAAACCCAATTATTAGCAAATAATGCGAATAAATCAGATGTAATTGCGGGCATAGATGTAACTAAAGAATATGAGGATGTAAATAAAATACTCATTAGCTTATCCCAAAGAGTAAAAGTTAATGAATCTATAGTTTTAGGGAAAGAAATTATCAAAAAAGCAGCAGAAAATATTAAAATTTTGCCTAATCCTTTAAGATCAGCAGGATTTGCGGTATTGAAAGTACCTAATGTGCCCTCTATATTAATAGAATTAGGCTTTTTATCCAATCAAGAAGATATTAATAATTTTAAAGATCAAAATTATAAAAATGAAATTGCGCAATCTTTATCAGTAGGGATTCAATCTTACTTATGGGAAAAGAACTTATTGGTAAACATTCCTAATTTTGTGCCAAAAGATATTAGTGGGGTGCTTCAATCATTAACCCCTAGTCAGTAATTTAAGGTACAAGTAAAAATAAATTTAAAATTAGGTGATTATCTACTAACAGCGTAAAAAAAATTGCAAAAGGATTAAAAGAAGGAGCGATATAGCTATAAAATGGTGGCAAATATAGAAATAAGTCTGCTTTAAAATAAGGAATTTGTATTAAATAAATGATAAATTTAAATTAATGAAAAGTATTTTAAAATTATTTAAAGAGGTTTTGGGCGTTATTAGTGATAGTTTTATATATTTAGTTAGAGAAATTAAATATATGACTCTAGCTTGCGCTAAGATTTTACTAAGAGCTTTTAACAAAAAAGGAAAAAAATCTAAATCTGTACATTCTTTTAAAGACTTTTCTAATAGCACCATAGTTTTTTCTAAAAATTCTAATAAAGAGCTTACCAAAAGATTTCAACATAAAGACTCTCAAGAAAATCAAATTGATAATTTAAATCAAAATGCAGATTTAAATAAGCTTCCTGGGGCATTTTTGGAGATAGAAAAAGTTAATCTTGAGGGTAATTCTTTAGATAGCAATTTATCAAAGTACCAAGCTGATGATTTAAAACTCCCTAATATATATCGTCATAACTTTAATCCCAATAGCGTATCTACTAAAAGCTCACAAAAAAATATACAAGGGGAGCATTTAATTGATTACTTACAAACTAATCTTTTGGATAGCCAGCAAAATAATCAGCGAAAAAATAAGCTGTTACAAAATATCCAATTATTAAATAATCCATTAAATAATCAAATCCCAGATCATTTAGACCCTAAAAGACAAAATAACAAGCAAAGTCAGCAGATTTATCCTATTAATCTTGCTGCTAAAATCCAGCAAGATTCTTTTAAGGATCAAGCAGAGCTATCTAAGGATAAGATGATTGGCTCTGAAAGCTTAGAGCGCCTTTCTAATATATTGCAAGTAGATAGAGTAAATAAAAAATCTAATATTAGCTCTCAAACAAATGAAGAGCCCTTATCAGTATCTCAAACTTCTAAGAGTACCCAAGCTGCTAATGCATCTTATGGATTTAAACAAGGTAATCTTAAAAGTGAAAAAATTGAGAATATCAAAACTTATTTAGACAAACGCAATAATCTTTTAAAACAACAGGAGCAGCAAAATGAAGTAGCGGTTGGTAAGAAAGCTAAAGTAAAAGGGTTTAAAGAAAAATTTCCTAAAAAAAAATCCACTATAAAAAATAAACTTCTTAAAGTAGCAATTTTACTTTTTATAGCCTTTAGCAGCGTTATTGTGTATTTTTCGTGGGACCTTCCTGATTATAGGATACTTGCAAAATACGCGCCTGCTTTAACTACTAGGATTTACTCTGCAGATAGTTATATAATTTCTGAATTTGCTACTGAGAAGCGAACCTTTATTAATATTAATTACATTCCTAAAATTGTTAAAGAAGCTTTTATTTCTGCAGAAGATAAAAATTTTTATACTCATAAAGGTTTTGATTATGGCGGCTTAGCTAGAGCAATGATGCATAATTTTTCTTACCTACTCGGAAAAGCTAACAGCTTAGAAGGTGCTTCTACCATTACCCAGCAAGTAGCTAAAAATTTTTTATTAAGTAATCAGAAAACTCTTAAAAGAAAATTTAGAGAAGCGGTATTAACTAAAAAAATTGAAAATAATTATAGTAAAGATCATATTTTAGAATTGTATTTAAATGAAATATATTTAGGTAAAGGTTCTTATGGAGTAGCTACAGCTTCTTTAAATTATTTTGGTAAGCCGATTACTGAACTCACTATTGCAGAAGCAGCTTTATTAGCAGCCTTACCTAAAGGTCCCGCCAAATATGATCCACAGTACAATTATAAACAAGCTAAAATCAGAAGAGATTGGGTTATAAGCAGGATGCTAGATAATGGCAAAATTAATGCCTTAGATGCTCAACTGGCAATTTCTGAGAATATTACTATTCAAGAGCGCACTAATGTTAAAACCATTAAAACTAATTATGCAGCTGAAGAAATCAGGAAAGATCTTATTCGTAAATTTAATTATGAGGGTTTATATAATGGAGGTTTGATTGTTAAAACCACTATAAATTATCAATATCAAGATTATGCTTATGAGACTTTAAGGTCAGGCATTTTAAGTTATGATAGAAGAAGAGGATATAGAGGCCCCTTATATAGAGAGGATTTAACCTTAGAGCAAACTGATAGCAAACAATCTGAGGAAGCATATTATGATAATGAAGGGTTGAATGTTCAAGCGGCTAGCTCTAAAGGAGCAGTAGTTAAGGGAATCCCAAAGGTTGACAAGGGACCAGTAAATCTCAAAACAATGGGATCCAATAAGTTACCGGTATGGCTAAATATTTTAAATCAAAATGAAACTGCCAATAAAAATAAATTTATAGTGTATCCTTGGCGGGTAGGTATTGTGGTTAATTTAGGGCCAACATCTGCTGAAATAGGGTTGATTGATGGCTCAATGGTAAAGCTAAATTTAGATGATAATAAATGGGCTAAACCTTTTGATACCACGCCTGAGCTTAAGGACTTAAATATAATATTGCAAAATAAAGACATTATTATAGTAGAAAACGTTAATAACAATTGGTATTTAAGACAAATTCCTGAGATTAATGGCGCTATTATAGCAATGAATCCTCAAACCGGTGATATTTTAGCTATGCAAGGCGGTTACTCTTTTTTAGAAAGCCAATTTAATCGCGCTACTCAAGCCCTAAGGCAACCTGGTTCAGCTTTTAAAACTTTTGTTTACTTAGCAGCAATTCAAGAAGGATATACAGGAGCAGATCAAATATTAGATGCACCTGTAGTGATAGATAATGATCTTACAGGGATTTCTTACCGACCGAAGAATAGTTCAGGAGCCGGCGAATATAAGGGATATGTAACTTTAAGAAGTGCTATAGAGTACTCAAGAAATTTACCTACCTTGCGCTTAGGAAGAGAAATTGGTTTATCACCTATCTCCGCTTTAGCTATGAAATTAGAGGTGTATGATACCCCTTTAGATAATCTTTCAGAAGTTATTGGCTCCAAAGAAACCACATTGTTAAAGATGGTAAGGGCTTATGCGATTTTAGTTAATGGAGGAAAAAATATTACTCCTAATTTGGTGAATTTAGTTCAGGATAAAGATGGTAATATAATTTATAAAAGGGATAATAGGGCATGTATAGCTTGTAATAATATACCTTGGGAAGATCAATTACCTCCTGAGTTAGAAGATAACAGGGAAACTTTAGTAGATGAAAAAGATGCTTTTATAATTGTTAACCTTTTGCAAGGAGTAGTTCAAAGAGGTTCCGGAAGAAGAGCAAAGATTGCAGGTTATAATATTGGGGGCAAAACGGGTACTACTAATGAGGTTAAAGATGGGTGGTTTATAGGATTTACACCTGATTTAGTAGTGGGAGTATACATAGGGGCTGATAATCCTAAAACTTTAGGAACTAATGAAGAAGGTTCAAGTTTAGCGGTTCCTATTGTAGCGAACTTTCTTAGAAATGCAATAAAAGGTAGAGAATCTCTGCCTTTTAGGACTCCTAAAGGTATAAATATGGTTTGGGTAGATTATCAAACAGGTAAGCCTTCTAACCCAGGAAAAGAGGGGTCTATATTAGAGCCTTTTAAGGATGAAGTGGTTTTGGATGAGCTAGGGAATACGGTTCCTCAGCTTAATAATAAACCTGTGCTTATTGAAGATGAAAATGACGGGATTTACTAAAATACTGCTTAGTTTTTAATTATAATAATATTTTAATATTTACATAGTTTGTCTATATTTATTTATATACTAAATATATGGGCATCTTTTTTAATAAATAAGGTATAAACTTTGATAAATCTAGATTCACAAAAACTGGATAATATTTTATATGAAATAAACTCTTCTATCTCAATTTTAAAAAAGAAAACAGATAAAGAGGCCTTGTTAAAAAGCTTAGCTAATTATGAAATTAGCACCAATAATCCTGAGCTTTGGAAAGATGCCAATAAAGCCAAATTGGTTTTAAAAAATTATAGTGATTTAAAAAATCAGTTAGAAAATTTTGAAAACATTCTTAATAAACAAAAAGAATTAATTGAGCTTTCTACTTCAAGTGGATATGAATCTGATGCTTCTTTACACCATTTAGTATTGCAAGAAGCCCAAGATTTATATTCAAAAATTCAAAAGGAAAAGGTTAAAATTTTATTTGATACCGAAGATGATAAAAATAGTTGCTATTTAGAAATCCATGCTGGTTCAGGGGGAGCAGATTCCCAGGATTTTGCTAGTATGTTATTACGTATGTATATAAAATGGTGTGATATGCATAAATTTAAAGTAAATATTGTAGATGAAAATAAAGCCGAAATTGCTGGTTTAAAATCTGTGGTACTAAAAATAGAGGGTGAATATGCTTATGGATGGCTGAAAGCTGAATCAGGAGTCCATCGCTTGGTGAGGCTTTCTCCCTTTAATGCCGATGGTAAAAGACATACTAGCTTTGTGGCTATTTCAGTATATGCTGAGGTGGATACTAATGAAAATATTATTTTTGAAGATAAATCTTTAAAAATAGATACCTTTAGAGCTTCAGGGGCAGGCGGTCAGCACGTTAATACTACTGACAGTGCAGTACGTATTACCCATATTCCAACGGGCATTGTAGTAAGCTGCCAGGCTGAAAGATCTCAACATAAAAATAAGCAAACTGCGCTTTCTTTATTAAAGGCAAAAATCCATAGCGTTGGCTTACAAAAGCGCCAACAAGATAAAAAGGATTTGCACGATAAAAAACAAGCTATAGATTTTGGCAGTCAAATTAGATCTTATATATTGCATCCTTATAATTTAGTAAAGGATCATAGAACATCCCTTGAATCATTTAACCCTAAAGCTGTTTTAGATGGCAAAATAGATGATTTTATAATCAGCTACTTATCCAATGTTATAGCATAATAACAAAATAGGTGATATCATAGTTATTAATCCATAGATTTTAATAAAAAGAGATATATTGTGGAAAAGGGTAGTAAAAATAATAGTCTAGAAGAGCAAAAAATTAGGAAAGATGAAGCTGTAGAAGTTATAGAAGAAAAACCTAAAGGCTCCAATAAAGCACCTAAAAGTAAATTAGGAAAAATTTTTTCTTTTATCAATAATTTTATCTTATTTTTGATAGGATTATTAATTTTATTTCTTTATTACATTTTATTAGAATTGCCTATACCTTTTGCTACTAAATTTTTAAAAGCTAAAATTTATAGCTCTTATCCTTCTTATTTTCCTGAAGAAAGTTCTTTAGTTTTAGGCAGTATTTCTTTATCTTGGAATTATAACTTAAACCGTCCTATGGTATTAATTAAAAATGCCAAGTATATCAACCATAGCTCTACCTTAGATTTAGCAGAGCTAGGAATTTATTTCTCTTTAGTAAGCTTTATTAAAGAAAATAAACTAGATATAAGAAAAATCTATGTTAAAGGTTTAGATATAATCGGAATAGAAGAAAATGGTAAATATAATATAGAAATTAAAGAAAAAACTTTAGAGCCTTCTAGCCAAAAAACTGTTAGTAGATCACCGTCTTTGCGTGACATTTATGAATCTTCCAAGTTTTATAAAACCAAAGACATTTATGGTTTTATTCAAGAGAGAAAAAAAAATAACGATATCCTTAAAAATTTAGATGAAATAGTAATCACTAATTCTACTTTTGTACTAGTTCCTCAAAAAACTCTCCCTTTAATTTTTAATATAGACAACGCTACGATCAGAGATAGGCAAAATATTGTGGCTAATATACAATTAGCAATAGTTTTAAATAATCAGGTAGAACTACCTGGTGATTTTAGTTTTTCTGCCTCTTTAGGAACTGATAATAAAATTAAAGCTACTATGAATATTTCTAAAATCAACCTAGGAGAGATACAAAAACAAGGTTTATTAGGCAAGTATTCTAAACAACTAACTTTAACTAATTTACCAGCTTCTTTAAAATTTACTTATAATTATAATTTTAAAACTGATATTCATGAAGTAGGGGGAGAAGTTAGTTTGGAAGATGGTAGAATAACTTATAAAAAATTATTGAGTAAGCCTTTAATATTAAAAAACTTTACCTCAACTATTAAGTATTCTTCGAAAGATAATATATTACATGTACAAAACTTAAATTTAAATTTTGCCAATAATAATAGAGTGGCGGTTAAGGCACTGGGCTCTAATTTACTTTTAAATAAAGTATCGGCGGTAGGTAAAATCAATTTACATAATTATGATATGGAATTTTCTAATGTAGTGGTTGAAAGTGATAAAAATAAGGCATTGTTAAAAATTGCTTTTACTAATCAGCCAGATTATAAAAAATTGTTTGAGTTAAATGTAGAAGGGGAAAATTTAAAGCTTCCTTATATTAAAGCCAGTTGGCCTAAGGAGTTTTACCCAGAGATTAAGAAATGGGTAATCACCAATATCCAAGAAGCTCATGCCCTTAAAACAGATATTTCTGCGTCATTTTTAATCAAAGAAGGGGATTTTACTATAACTAAATTTGCCGGTAAATCCTCTTTTAATGATGTAAATATCACTTATCTTAAGGGTTTACCAAACGTTAGCAGTAATTTTGTAATTTTAGATTATGATTTAAATCAATTAAATATTTCTTATGATAAGGCTGCCTCAGGGGGCATATATTCGGATAAAGGTAATATATTATTTTATGATTTTGACCCTCAAGAAGGCTACCAGTTAGGTATAGGAATAGATTTGGCTTTAGAATCTGATATCAGTAATGGCTTACGGTATCTTGATAATGAAGTGTTTGATTTAATTAGCGGAAATAAATTAAATCTTGATAATTTTCAAGGGGAGGCCCAAGGAAATTTATCTTTATTATATGATTTTGATAATGAAAAAATTATAACTCCTAAAGTTAATATGAAGCTACAAGATGTGGTTTATAATAAAGCTTTTAAAGATCAAGATGTTAATAAGGGCAATTTTTCGCTTAAAATAGAAAATGATGTTTTAAACCTTTTAGGTGATTTAGAGTATCTAGAAAACCAGGCCGAGCTTAATATTTTATACTCTTGGCAAGATTTAAAAAACAAAGTGTTCCATTTATTTATCAATTTTGATAAATTTAAAGTGCAAGATCTTGAAAAGCTTGATATTAGTAGATCATATTTTAAAGATTATGTGCAAGGAGAAGCCAAAATTAGCTTAGATTATTTTTATGATAATAGAAATAATGCTTTAACCTTTGAAGTTGCTTTGGCAAATTCTAACATTAATCTTAATATTTTTAACTTTAAAAAAGCTGCGGGCGAGGAGTTAACTATAGGAGGAAAGATAGTTTTTGATGAGCAGCATATAATTAAAGACATCGAAAACATTATCATTAAAGGCGATAACATAAATAGTAATATGCATATTAGCCCTAAACCTGAGTTAACTGAAATCTACTTTTCTAAATTTGAGCTAGGTGATAGGAATAATTTTAATGGTAAAATATTATATGGAGCTGAAGTACTATACATTTTTTTAAGGGGAAGAAGTCTAGACATTACAAGTTTTTTAAGTAATTATATCCAAAATGAAGATGCAGTAAATTCTGGCAATAATAATGGGCAAAATTCTACCCCTGTGCCCGCTCATATTATTTTACCTCAAGAATTTAAGCAAGAAGTTAAGGAGCAACAAAACCAAAAAATTAAAAACTATAATTTAGATATTAAATTACAGCGGGTTGTATCTAATAATTACGTAATTAGAAATCTTGGGCTAACATTAAACGTTAATAATAATAAAATTAAATTATTAGATTTTTCAGGTTATGCTAATTCTAAGAAACAAAGCACTATTTTATATGATAATGAAACTAAGATTTTGGGTTCTAAAATCTATAATCTTGGTTATATTTTGGAATTTTTTAAATTATCTAACAGAATTAAAAATGGTGATTTAGAAAGTAATATTACTTTATATGATCAATTTGATCCTGAAACCAATCAATATAATATGATTAGTAAAGGTGATATTATATTATCTAATTTTAATGCAGGTGTTAGCTTTGGTAGCGCGGTGGTGAAATTTAAAGGCACCAATAGTTATTTTGATGTGGAGAAACTAAATCTAATTGGAAACTTCTTTGGAGGAAAATTTTCAGGATATTTGGATTATTCTAAAAAGTATTTACATTTAAACGGTAAGTTAATCCCTATTTGGGGGGCGAATAATTTAATTTCAAATGCTCCTATAATTAGAGATATTTTGGGTAATACTAATAATAAACGTAATATTGTGCAATTTAATAGCAGTATTAAAGGTACGCTAAATAATTTAGAGTATTCTTTCTTTAATAAAGCAGAAACTGCTAAAGAAAGTGTAGATAATAAGGAAAATATGTCAGATAGTTCAACCCAGCAGGATGTAAAATAAAGCAAAATAAGTAAAAATCAACAAATAACCCGAAATAATTGCCGCTTTAAGATATAGCTAGAGATAAAAAGTTGTATGCTTAATTAAGGTAATAATTATTATTAAAGTGGTCACATGAGTTATAAATTATTTTTTATTTCCTTTTTAACACTAACTTGATTATCAGTATAAGTAACACTACAACTCTTTCCAAATCAAACCGAATCTATAAAGCTAGAGATAGAGCAGAGAAGACCTTAAGAGTTTTAATAGGATCAGGAGGTAAATCTTAAAAGCAGAGATACCAAGTATGATATTTCCTTACATATTGCAGTTTTCTAGATAATATTAAAATTACAAATTACCTTTAGATTATGGCTTTGAAATAAATATCATTAGCCATAAAACAGGTTATACTACTTTATATTGAAGTACGAGCAAAAAATATCCAACTGATAAAATTAGGGTTATAAATAGGAGCTGATCCTAATATTAAAAAACAAAAAGAGTAAAATTGCATAGGAAAAGGCTAAACAAAATAATAAACCAGAATTATTAGAATGTTTAAAATATATAGCATTTTTACATAAAGATTAAAGATAAAACTATAAAAATAAGGGTAACAATGTTTAAGAAAAAAAATGTGGTTAATGTAGTAAAATTAGCTGGAGTAATTAGTAGCAGTGGGGCCAAAGCTTTATCCCTTGAAAACACAAGAAAATTAATTGATAAAGCCTTTGCTAATAAAAAAGCTGCTGCAGTAGCTTTTATTATTAATTCTCCGGGGGGTTCACCTGTACAATCTGAAATGATTGCCAATTATATACTCCATAAGGCCCAGGAATCTAAAATCAAAACTTTGGCCTTTATAGAAGAAGCAGCTGCTTCAGGAGGCTATTGGTTAGCCGTAACCGCAGATCAAATTTATGCCTTATCCAAATCCTCAATCGTGGGTTCTTTAGGAGTAGTATATGCAGGTTTTGGCTTAGAAGAGTTTATTGAAAATCATGGAATAAAAAGAAGAGTATATACTGCTGGGAAACATAAAGTATCTTTGGATATGTTTCAAGAGGAAAAACCAGAAGATATTGCCAGATTAAAAGAAATGCTAGCTGAAGTACATAAACATTTTAAAGAATGGGTGCTTAAAAGAAGAGCTGCTAGAATCAAAATAGATTTAGAAAAGTTATTTTCAGGAGAATTTTGGGTAGCTAGCCAAGGCTTAGAATATGGTTTGATTGATGGTATATCTGATTTACAAGTGAAACTCAAAGAACTATACGGTAAAAACGTTGAGATTAATTTTATTGCAGTGAAAAGAAGTTTTTTAAGTAAGATACCTTTTTTAGGTGTTAATAATTATGATAACCTAATAGACGCTATGCTCAATAAACTTAAGGCGGAAGTACAATGGAATAAATTTGGTTTGTAAATCTATAATTTCCCTTTATAATTATCCATAAGGCTTATTTATTTTATAAGATAAATATACCCTATAGTTCTCTTTAATTGTTCTATTTTTTGTTATGTTCTACAAACATTATGCATTACTTAGGCTTGTGCCTATCTTGATATAACGATGTTAATATTTTATTTATTCATTAAAGTGGAGCAAAAAAATGCAAAAATTTCCTACTATGTCTGCTATGCCTTATGCCACTCCTTCTTATCCTCAAGGATCAATCAGATTTATCGATAGAGAATATTTTATTATTACTTACATTTCAACCCCAGAGGCCATAAGAAAATATGTTCCTGCTCCTTTACAACCTGATGGGAGCAATAAGGTATTATACGAATTTATTAAGATGCCAAATAGCTCAGGATTGGGAGATTATACAGAAAGCGGTGTGGTTATACCCTGCAATTTTAATGGAGCTCCTGTTAACTAAGTGGCGCAAATGTATTTAGATAATTTGCCTGCTATTGTAGTAGGAAGGGAAATTTGGGGTTTCCCAAAAAAATTAGGTAAGCCTTCACTTGAAGTAATTGAAGATACCTTAGTGGGTAAATTAGAATATTCTAAGTAACAAGTGGCTTTAGGAACTATGGTTTATAAGTATCAAGATGTTTTTAAAGATGAGAAAGTTAAAAATTCCCTGATTGAAAGTATTGGTCATACCCAAACTAACTATAAATTTATCCCAGCCTGTGACGGAAAAATTGATGTGGCACAAATTACCCTTATAATCTACAAGATGTGGTGCTAAAGGAAGCCTATAAAGGTGACGCGCGTTTAGATTTAGTACCCCATGTAAATGCTCCAGTAGCTGATTTAGTAATTAAGGAAGTCGTAGGAGGATTACATTTTAAAGCTGATTTAACTTTAACATATGGTAGAGTATTACATGATTATCTAAAAGCTAAATAAGGCTTTTTACTAAAAATTGTTGATTAGCTAATCCACTTATTTAAAATGGATTAGCTAATTACTATACTTTATAAAGTAAATTAACATTTCATTAAACCACCTTAAATTCCCAAATTCTCCAATATGTTAATTAGCTACCCTTAATAAAATATGCTGTTTTTTGCCTAATGATATTTTAGCATTTCCTTGGAGGAGATCGGATTTACTAATTTTAAAATTTATGTCTTTGATGGTGCTATCATTAACCTTTAAACCATAATTTTCAATTAACCGTTTGCCTTGAGAATTACTCTCTAAAATTTGTAATTTGGTTAACAAGGTGGTCAAAAGTATGCCCTTTGTAAGCTCTTCTTCTTGGATAAAAAAAGTAGGTAAGTTTAGATCTAATTTATTATTGTCAAAGGTATTTAAAGCTAAAATTAAGGCTTTATCAGCTTCTTCTAACCCATGACATATCTTAGTAACCTCAAAAGCTAGGATTTTTTTAGCCTCATTCTTATCTTTACCAGTTAATTTATCTAATTTTGTAATTTCAGAAATACTAAGATCAGTAAATAATTTAAGGAATCTGGTAGTATCTTCATCAGTAATGTTTCTAAAATATTGATAAAGCTCCCAAGGGGTTGATTTATCTTTGGTTAGCCAAATAGCCCCTTGAGCTGTTTTGCCCATTTTTGTCCCATCACTTTTAGTAACTAATTTAGTAGTTAAAGCAAAAGCCTCTTTATTACTTAGGCGCCTTATAAGTTCTACTCCATTAATTATATTGCCCCACTGATCTGAGCCTCCTAATTGTAAAACTACCTCTGCAGTTTTATTAAGATGTAAAAAATCTACAGCTTGCAGTAACATATAATTAAATTCTAAAAAAGTTAAGGGATGTTGCTTTTCTAGACGTAATTTTACGCTATCAAAGCTTAGCATGCGGTTGATAGTAAATTCTTTACCATAATTTCTTAAAAATTCTAAATAGTTTAAAGGCGTTAACCACTGAGCGTTATTTAGGATTTCAGCGTAGGAAAATTTATTATTGAGGCTTACTTTAGGATCAGCAGTATTGTTCTTAGAAAAATAGATAAAATTTTCTAAGACTGTTTTAATTCCTTCCATATTTTTATTAATATCTTCAAGGGTCAAAATTTTTCTGCTTTCATCTTTGCCTGAAGGATCTCCAATTAAAGTTGTACCTCCTCCTAGTAAAGCGATAGCCTTATGACCCGTTATTTGTAATTGTCTTAATAACATAATCTGTACTAAACTACCAATATGTAAAGATGTGGCAGTACAATCAAAACCTATATAGGCGGAAATTTTTTGCTTAGACATTAGCTTATCAAGCTCTAGCAGGTTTGAACACTGATATAAATAATCTCGTTCTTGGAGATTATGTAAAAATTCAGATTTTAATTCTATCATATAATGCCTCTTGTAATGCCGTCTTGTAATTTGTACAAGTAATACTAATATGGTGTATTTTAAATCTGATAGTAAAGAGAAGTCAAACTTTTATTAAAAATTAATAAAAGTTTTGTGTAATAAATTCTTTTAGATTTTAAAATTTTGATGCATAGCGTTGTAGAAAATAACTTATACAGGGTAATTAAGCTCTAACTCTTTTTTGATATATTCATATAGAATTTGATAAAGCTCTTCAGAATGCTTATTAAAATAGTGATCAGCATTATTGATAATATGATATTTTATATCGGATCCTACGGTTCGCATAGCTTTTTTAATTACTTTATCTGCTAGATTTAAAGGAGCTATATCATCTTTTTCACCATGCACAAACAAACCATTGGTAGTACAAGGATATAAAAAAGACATATCAAACATATTAGCGGGTAACCCAACGCCTATAAAACGATCAATTTCACGACGCCTGGCCATGGTTTGCAAGGCAATATAAGCTCCAAATGAAAAACCTGCTACCCATAAGGCTCTTGGTTTTTCATTTTTATTTTGGAGCCAATCTAAAGCGGCACTAGCATCATTAATTTCCACAGCCCCATTAGTTAAAGTTTGTTCACCTTCGCTACCACCTACACCGCTGAAATTAAATTTTAAAGTGGAGAAATTATTGTCTAAAAAAGCTTTTTCCATTACAAATAACACTTTTGAATGCATATTGCCGCCATAAAAAGGGTGAGGATGAAGTAAAAGCACACAAGGAGAGTTTTCTTGCGTGGTTGCGCTTTTATAGATCCCTTCTAACCTTCCTGAACCAGAACTAATACTTATACGATTGAGTTTTACCATAAAAAGGACCTTAAGGAGATAATTGAATTAGTTATTAAATTAAAAAAACTTGTTTTTTGATCTTATATATTGAATCTACTAAATATACCTACTCAGAGGTTTAACTATTTAAAATCTAAAGTATTAATGATTTATAATAAATTTTACTCAAAGATAGGAGCTCACAAGAGCTTAAAGTAGTAGACCAACTTTTACCAATAATAGCAACTTTTCGCAACAATTACAACTATTTAAAATGTGTCCTTATAATAATTATAAATATAGTAATAGTTTTTATAAATTTAAATCCTACTTAATTAGTTGACAATTAAAGCCAAGCTATCTATAATATTACCATATCAATAAAGGTAAGGCAATAAAGTCAAAGGCAATAAAAGTAGGGATTTTTCTAACATATTACTACTTAAGCTAAATTTCTTAATGTCTTTACTTAATAAAATAAAAGATTTTACAATGAAATTAGGAACGCGCGGCAGCTATGCTACAATGGCGATGATTGATATAGCCATTAATGGTCGAGCTCAGGATTACGTTTCATTATTTAGTATAGCCCAACGAAATCACGTAACGGTTGCCTATTTAGAGCAGCTTTTTATCAAACTTAAAAGAGCTTCTTTAGTTAAAAGTATTAAAGGTCCCAAAGGTGGTTATAAATTAGCTAGATCCCCTGCAGAAATATTTTTATTAGATATAGTTACAGCTGTTGATGAGAGAGTTGATTTGTTAAGGTGTAAAACTTTGGAGAAAGGCTGTTTAGAAAATGGAAATAAGTGTAATTCTCATGATATTTGGAATGCTTTAATGGAAAATATTAATTCTTATTTGGCTTCTATTTCCTTAGAAGAAGTAATTTTAGGTACTAGCTTTTCTAAAAGTTCTGGATTTAATTGTGAGGTAAAAAATAATATTAAAAGTAATGCTAAAGCTGTGCTTAATAAAAAATCTAACTTAGAGGTTAACCTAAATGTCAACTAACAATAATGATCAACCACTATATGTGGACATGCCTATCTATTTAGACTACCAAGCCACTACTCCTGTGGATCCGCGGGTTGTAGAAGCTATGATTCCTTATTTTTATGAAAGATTTGGTAATGCCCATTCAAGAAATCATAGTTGGGGATGGCATGCTAAAGATGCGATGGAGCTTGCTAGGCTGCAAGTGGCTAAATTAATTGGGGCCGAAGCTAAAGATATAATTTTTACTTCAGGCGCTACTGAATCTAATAACTTAGCTCTTAAAGGGGCTATGGAATTTTATCGCCAACAAGGTAAAGACCATTTGATTATTACTCAAGTGGAGCATAAATGTGTTTTAGCTTCTGCTTATCATTTAGAAGAGCAGGGCTATAAGGTCACATATTTGCCCGTTAAAAGTAACGCTATGGTGGATCTGGAAGTATTAAAATCAGCTATTACTGATAAAACTGCTTTAGTTTCTATCATTGCAGTAAATAATGAAGTAGGCACGATTCAGCCCTTAAAAGAAATTGGTGCTATTTGTAGAGAAAAAGGAGTGTTTTTCCATACTGATGCTGCACAAGCTGTAGGAAAAATGCCCATTAATGTGGATGAAATGAATATTGATTTACTAAGTATTTCAGCCCATAAATTTTATGGGCCTAAAGGGATAGGGGCTTTATATATCCGCAGAAAACCAAGAGTAAGGGTTCTACCCCAAATGCATGGTGGGGGCCAAGAAAGGGGTTTAAGATCAGGTACTTTACCTATTCCTTTATGTGTGGGTTTTGGGTTAGCTTGCGAGATAGCAGGTAAAGAAATGTTTGAGGAGGCGGTTAGAGTGAAAGCCTTAGCGGATATGCTAAAAGCTAACCTTAGGGCTGCTTTAGGTAGATTGACTATTAATGGGGATGAAGAAAAACGGATTTATAGCAATTTAAACGTTAGCTTTGCAGGAGTTGAAGGTGAAAGTTTATTAATGGGTTTTAATAAATATATTGCTGTTTCTTCGGGCTCTGCTTGTACTTCAGCTTCTTTAGAATCCTCTTATGTGTTAAAGGCTATGGGGGTGGAAGATGATTTAGCTCATACTTCAATTAGATTCGGATTAGGCAGATTTACTACTGAAGCAGACGTTAAAGCAGCCTCTGAGCATGTGATTAAAACGGTAAATAAGCTTAGAGAAATGAGTCCAATTTGGGAAATGTTAGAAGCAGGGATTGATTTAAAAACTGTTAAGTGGGCTGATGATCATTAATAGTATAAAATGAAGATCTTGGGCTTAGGGGTTCCATATAGAGATTAAGGTTAAAAATTAATATTTAATAAGAGGTAATATATGTTATATACTCAAAAAGTTATTGATCATTATGAAAATCCAAGAAATGTTGGATCATTAGATAAAACTAAAACAGAGGTAGGTACAGGATTGGTGGGTTCTCCAGCTTGTGGAGACATTATGCAATTACAAATTAAAGTAGAAGATGGAATAATTACTGATGCTAAATTCAAAGCTTTTGGATGTGGATCAGCAATTGCTTCTAGCTCTTTAGTTACTGAAATTTTAAAGGGTAAAACTTTAAAACAGGCTGAGGAAATTAAAAATACTGATATTGTAGAGGAATTACAATTACCTCCAGTTAAAATTCATTGTTCAGTTTTAGCAGAAGCGGCGGTAAAAAGCGCAATTGCTAATTATCAATCTAAAAATAGTAATTAAGTTTTGTTATGCTTTAAAAAATTAAAAAAATGACTCCACAACTTGTAAATTTAACCCAAAGTGCTATAGAGAAAATCTATAGCTTATTAGCAACTAAAACAGAGCAGCCCTTGGGATTAAGAATATCCTTAAGAACCAAAGGCTGTTCTGGCTTATCTTGGAATCTAGATTTTGTTTATGAAGCTAATAAGTTTGATGAAATTATTGAGGTTAAAGGCATAAAGGTTTTTATCGATCCTAAAGCTGTTCTATTTATTTTAGGCAGCAAAATAGATTATGTAAAAACTGAACTAGAAGAAGGATTTGAATTTAGCAATCCTAATGAAAAAAGTAAATGCGGATGCGGTGAATCTTTTAAAGTATAGGCCTTTAAAGTATAAGATTTATAGCTTTAGATGCTAAAAGCTTGCTCCTTACATCTTTTAACTTTTTAAGAATAAAGTTTAGAAGGAGAAGCATAAATATATTTACTTTTCCCGATTTTATTGATTAAACTAACTTATATTTTTAAAATTTCTGCTGTTAAAATTATTATTAAAAAATTAGCTAAAGATTATTAAGTAACTGCAAAACCTTGATGTGTCATGATTATTTTCTGTATTAATTGTCAAAAAAAAATTAAAGCTTCTACGGGATTTGTGTGTGATGAGTGTGGTTACTTAAATCCTTTATCAAGTTTTCCAGCTATTAATTATTTTACTTACCTTAATTTTGATCCTAGCTTTAAGATAGATTTGCAGCAATTAGAGCAAGTCTATCTTAACTTAATGCAAATTTATCATCCTGATAAATTCGTTTTAAAAAGTGAAAACGAAAAGAATAATTCCGCTATTCATAGTAGTTACTTAAATAATGCTTATAATATTTTAAATAACGAAGTTTCGCGTTTAGCTTATTATTATAAACTAATGAACGGAGAAAATATCATAGAGGACGAAGGAACTATTAATGATCCTGCTTTAACTATGGAATTTTTAGAAAGTTATGAAAAATTAGATAATTCTGTTACTAAAGCGGATTTAAAAGCTTTTCAACAGGAATTACATTTAGCAAAAAATTATATCCTTAATGATATTAAAAAAATGGATATAAAAGAACAGGGTAATCAGATTAAAACCCTTTATATCAAGACAAAATATATAGAACGTATTTTAGAAAAATCCCAGATAAAATTTCATAAACTAAAAATATAATTTTAGTTTACTTTATCTTTAATCTGATTGAATTATATCTCCTTAATTATTTAATTATTTTTTTGGGGAAATTGCTATTTAAAGAGAATTTCCCCTTAGGCAAAATGCAAAAAAGATAATATTATTAAATAAATTTCCAATATTAAATAAATTAAATCAGCTTAAAGGTGATAATATGGCCTTATTACAAATCAAAGATACAAAAACAGCGCAAGCAGAGGCTATGCATTCTCAAAATGATGATATAGCTGTTGGCATTGATTTGGGTACCTCTAACTCAGTTGTGGCTTATTATAGTGAGGATAAAATCGTAAAGATCATAGGTGATAAGTACGGCAAATTAATTCCCTCTATTGTCTTATATGATGAAAACTTTATTAAAGTAGGGGTAGATGCTGCTTTAGAAGAAGATAAAAAGCTGGTCTTTAAATCTATTAAAAGATTTATGGGTAAAGCTCCTGAGGATATTAAGGACTTATCTAATTTGCCCTTTGAGGTATTTATTTCCCCTTTTAAAAAGGTCACCTTATCAAAAAACAAAGGCGATTTAGAAGAGTCCCGGCATTTTAAGATTAAAATCCCTAATCAATTTGGAAGGGGTTCACCAATTTCAACTTTACCATCTAGTAGTATGCAGGCTAATTTTCCTTTTGGAGAACCCAAAAGCCCCGAGGCAACAATGTTTGTTACTCCTGAACAAATATCAGGGGAAATTCTTAAATATTTAAAAGCTCAGGCAGAAAAAAGCTTGGGTAAGAAAATTACTAAGGCGGTTATCACAGTACCTGCTTATTTTGATGAAGCCTCTAGAATTGCTACTAAACAAGCCGCTATGTTGGCTGGCTTAGAAGTATTAAGGTTAATTAATGAACCTACCGCTGCGGCCTTAGCTTACGGGTTAGATGAAGGATTAGAAGGAATTTATGTGATTTATGACCTTGGAGGGGGCACTTTTGATGTATCTATCTTAAAACTACAACAAGGAGTATTTAAGGTGCTGGCAACTTCAGGGGATACTAATTTAGGTGGTAATAATATTGATGAGCTGATCGCTAATAAAATTAAAAATATTTTATATGAGCATAAAATCATTAATAAATCTAAGGAAAATACTTTCAATGAGGACTTATCTAATATAGAAAAACATCTTATTTTAAACATAGCAAAAAGCATTAAAGAAGAATTAAGCCAAGCTCAAGTAGTTAATAAACTTATTAATTTTAGAGATCAAGCTATTAATTTTAATTTGACTCTTGAAGATTTTTATAAATTAATTTCCCCTATTTTAGAAAAAACTATCAAAATTTGCCAAATTGCCATGGAAGACGCTGGGATTACTATACCCAGAGGATTTGATGAGGAAATTTGGGAGCAGAAAAATAATTATGTAGAAAAACTCACAGAAATTACTATAGAAAATCTCCCTAAAGATAAAAATTTTAATTATGTAAATAAGGAAATTAAAGGAGTGGTTTTAGTAGGAGGATCCACCAGGATTCCTCTTTTACAAAATCTTTTAAAGCGTATATTTGGAATTACGCCTTTATGCTCTATTAATCCTGATGAAGTGGTGGCAGTAGGAGCCGCTTACCAAGCGGCAAATTTAACTGGTAAAATTAATAATTCCTTATTGCTTGATGTTATCCCTTTATCTTTAGGACTTGAAACTGTTGGGGGCATAGTTGAGAAAATTATCCCTAGGAATTCTTTAATTCCTATTACTAAAGTTCAGGAATTTACCACTTTTAAAGATGGGCAAACTTCTATGTTGATCCATGTATTACAAGGAGAAAGGGAGTTAGTGGAGGATTTAAGAAGTTTAGGTAAATTCACTTTAAAAGGTATACCGCCGCTTTTAGCAGGAGCGGCTAGAATTGCCGTAACTTTTGCCTTAGATGCAGATGGCTTATTAAAGGTACAAGCTATGGAAAAAACCACAGGGGTACAGCAAGCTATAGAAATTAAACCTTCTTGGGGGCTAGATTTCCAAGAAATGCGTGCTATGATAGAAAAAAGTATGGAACATGCAGAAAGGGATATTAACACACGATTATTATTACAAGCTAAAACAGAAGCTCAAAGCTTAATTGACATAGTAACTACGGCTTTGCAAGAAGATAAAGATCTACTTAGTAATGAAAAATTTAGTGAAATTCAAAAAATTTTAGCCGATTTAAATCAGCTTAAAGAAGGCCAAGGCAAAATAGAAATAGAGGATAAAATTGAGGAATTAAGTAAAGTTACCGAAGAATTTGCCCATAAAAGAATGGATAAAAAAATTAGCTTAGCTTTAAAGGGGAAAAATATAAAAGAAATAAAGCAAATAATTTATGAAAATGATTTATAATTGCTATAAATTTAGATAATATCTATATTTAATATAAATAACCTGAAATTAATAATTTATGTGCGCTTTAAAATTGAGCCGTAAATTATCTATTAAATTACCTAGTGAAAGTAGCAAGGAGACAAAACAATGCAAATTGCAAAGAATGATAAAAATGTTAATGTAATTTTTATAACATCTGATGGGGAAAAAATATCGGTTGAAGTTCCTGTAGGTACTTCAGTATTAGAGGCGGCCCATCAAAATGGCGTGCCTTTAGAAGGGGCATGTGAAGGTTCTTTGGCTTGTTCAACATGTCATGTAATTTTAGAAAAAGAATATTACAGCAAATTGCCAGATGCCATAGAAGAAGAAGAAGATATGCTAGACATGGCTTTTGGCTTAACACCTACTTCGCGCTTAGGCTGCCAAATTATTTTAACCAATGAATTAGAAGGTATGATATTAACTATTCCTTCTAAAACTAGAAATGAATCAGCAAAAAGCAAATAATTATTAGATAGATTTATATCTAACAAATATAAAAGTTTAAAAAATCTAATTTAATTAGAAAAGAAGTAATACTTTATTTAGTAAAAATTTAATATACTATAAAATAAATTTAATAATATAAATCTAATTAATAGGCAAGATTATGAAAAGTTTAAGATGGTCAGATGTTTGGGATATAGCTAGAGAACTTGAAGATAAATATCCTGAGGTATCTATTTATTCTTTAAGTTTCCCTACTTTGCACCAATACATTATAGATTTAGAAGGTTTTATTGATGATCCCGAAAGCTCTAATGAAAGTGTTTTAGAAGCTATTCAAGCAGCTTGGGATGAAGAAAGATCTTAAATTAATAATAATCTACTAATAAATTAAGAAAGAATTAAATAATATTAATTCTTAAATTCTAATTAATATTAGGACTTTAACCCTAGTTTTTTTAAAATAAAGAGCACTTTGAAATATGCAACTTAATAAAAAAAATCGCTTGCTACACAATTTACTTCTAGTAAATTTAGCCTCAGGGATAGGTAAAACCAGCATTCAGTTTTTAGAAAATGCTGGCTTAAAGGCCATATTTATCCTCAATGCTTTAATTAATCTGTTTTTGCCTCCCTTATATTTTAAGGTTTTTTATAGGCAGTTTGTGGAAATAGCTTTTTACTCCCTCCCTTTGGTGGGCTTGACCTCAGCGTTTACAGGAATGGTATTGGCTTTACAAAGCTATATGGGGTTTGCTATGCTTTCTTCAGAAGGGGCAATTTCTAATATTGTGGTGGTTTCTATAACTAGAGAGTTAGGGCCGATGTTAACCGCCTTAATGGTAGCAGGTAGAATTTCAGGGTCCATGGCTGCTGAAATTGGTACTATGCGCGTTAGCGAGCAAATTGATGCTCTTTCTACCATGTCAGTTAATCCTATTAAATATTTAATTACCCCTAGGATTATTGCGGGAATTTTAGCTTTGCCTTTACTTACGCTTTTGTCCGATATTATCGGTATAATGGGAGGATATTTTATCGCGATTTTTCAGTTAGAGTTTAATAGCACCTTATATATTCAAAAAACTTGGAATTTCCTTACCGCATGGGATGTAATATCTGGCTTAATTAAAGGAGCCCTATTTGGCTTATTGATTACATCTATGGGCTGCTTTTTTGGTTATTTTAGTACTAAAGGAGCAAAAGGTGTAGGAAAATCCACAACTAATGCTGTAGTAACTGCGTGTATTTTGATCTTTGTATTTGATTATATTCTTACTGCCATATTTTTTAACACTTAATTTCTGCAAAATCTAAATACTAATAAACAATCAAATAAGTGTATTCATGCCTCATAATAGCATTATAAAAATAGAAAATTTAAGTAAGTCCTTTGGCTTGAATAAAGTACTAGATAAAATTAATTTAGAAGTTAATAAAGGTGATTCTATTGCCATTATTGGTCAATCAGGCACTGGAAAATCGGTATTAATTAAAAATATCATTGGGGTAATGAAGCCGGATTTTGGAAAGATTTATATAGAAGGCGAAGAAATCACTAAATTAACCCAAAATCAAAGAATAAAAAAAAGCTATGGTATTGGTTTATTGTTTCAAGGATCAGCTTTATTTGATAGTTTAACTATTAAGGAAAATGTAGTGTTTGGGCTAGCAATTCATAAAAAAATTAGCTCTGTAGAGGCTCATCGTATAGCATTAGAGAATTTAGAACTAGTAGGTTTAGATGCTTCGGTTTTAAATTTATATCCTGCAGAACTATCCGGAGGTATGCAAAAAAGAGTGGCATTAGCTAGATTAATTGTTCTCAAATCTAAAATATTATTCTTTGATGAGCCTACTTCAGGATTAGATCCGGTGATGTCTAATATTATTGGAGATGTGATTTTGGATGTGGTTAAATATCTAGGAGCCACAGCAATTACTATTACTCATGAGATGAAAATCGCAACCAAGTTAGCTCATAAGATCATCATGTTAGATAGTGGTAAAATTGCTTGGCAAGGTCATCCACAAGATATTTATAATCCTAATAACAAATTAATATATAATTTTACCCATGGCCTAACTTATACTAATTAAATAGCTCTTTTACAAATTTATAATCACTTTTGAATTTAAATGTATCCCATATTAGCTTTATCATTTAACCATCAATCTTTTTGCTTACTATCTAATAAATTTGCGCCTATTTCTGATCAGTTATTTTCTGCTTTTAAAGAAGATATTTCACAAGCATTAGTTTCTCAGCCAATAAATGCCCAACAAATAGATGAAATTACCCCTAATAATCAAGAAAACCCTATTATATTACCTTTAGATGAATTAAATGAAATATTACAACAACAGCCAGTTTTAATATGTAATAAAAAAGAGCTATTGCGGTTACAGCCTGATTTAAAGTTAGAAAATGCTTTTGATATTTTAGAATTATATGTATTTTTGTATCCTACTATTATTGCTTCTCCCAATGTGTTTAGTTTGTATAAAAATTTAAATCCAAAAGATACAAGCGATCTTGATATAAAAACTTCTGCTCCAGAGAATTTATTAATTTTACAGGCTAAAATTTTATTTAAAATCTTTAATATTCTTAAAGAGCAAATTAAAAATTTAAATAACTTAGATCAACAGGAATTATTTAATCTCAGCCTCTTTATGCAAAATTGGAACTTTAGCTCTTTTATACAAAATACTGTGGCTTTAGATAACAAGATCCAGGAACCTAGTTTTATTCAAGTATGGCAAAATATAGAGGAATATCGTAATAAAGATAAAGAAAAGTTTATTGATATTAATTTACCCAGCGAAGATATTAGTAGCGAAGAAATTTTACATAAGCTTCATGGTATTACTAAAAACTTTAAGAAAAAAAGGTTAGAACAAGAAGAATATGCCTTAAATGTAAAAAATATTTTTAATCAAATAGATTTTTATCCTCACCTAAAAGATTATCCCTATCCTTGTTCTGCTAAGGTAAAAGGCCAAAGCCTAGAATCTCATAATCACCTTAGTGCTACTTATTATAACCAAGAATTAGATGATAATTATATGTTGCCACCTGACTATGCTTTTTGTAAAAATAACAGCGATCAAAATAATCATAATCAATTAAATGCTGCTCCAGAGCAAGCAACTAAGCTATTATTTGCAGAAGCAGGTACGGGAATAGGGAAAACTTTAGGATATTTGGCGCCAACTTTAGCTTTTATCGATAAAAATCCTACTCAACAGGTATTAATTTCTACCTATTCTAAAACCTTACAAAAACAAATTTTTAAAGAATTGCAACATGCTTTTACAGATGTGGAGGAATTTGAAAATAAAGTTACCGTGATTAAGGGTAGTAATAATTATACTTGTTTGCTAAATTATGAAAGCTTATTACAAAATCCTGAGTTATTTATAAATTCCAAAATATTTTTAGGAGTTATTGCTAGATGGTTAAAAATTACTAACGAAGGTGATCTAGTGGGGGGTAATTTAAGCCCTTTAGCTTTTGAGCTTTTTCAACCCCAACTTTTTAATTTTGTGATTAATAAAAAAGAGGAATGTATTTACAATAAATGTAAACATTTTAAAAATTGTTTTGTTATGAAGGCGAAATATAGAGTAAAGCACTCTAATATCGTAGTTTCTAATCATTCTTTCAGTTTATTAAATAATTGTATGAATATTAAATATTGTATTTTTGATGAAGCTCATCATATTTTTAATACCGCTGATGAGATTTTTTCTTTAGAACTTAGTACCAAAAGCATAGCACAGCTTAGAATATGGTTAGCAGGAAGCTCAACTAAAACGGCTCAAGCAAGAACCAATTTAAATGGCATTAAGGCTAGATTAAATAACTTAATTAATAATAAAACCATAATAGAAGAAGAAATTGCTTTAAACTTCTTGATTGAAGGCCTGGTAGATGGAGTAATTTTAGCTAGTAGCATTTTACCTGATGCTTATTCCTTGGAAAGAATTACCAATTCTCTTCCTAAATCGGAAATAGAATACTTTTTACATCAAGTATATTTATATGTTTTACAAAAGAACGATGATATTAATCAATATTATAATCAAGAAAGCGAAATTAAAAATGATCTTACCGAGGAATTTCAACAAACCATTGGTAAATTAGAATTAGCTTTTACTAGATTATTAAGTGTGAGTGCTAAGCTTTTTAATAATCTAAATAAAAAGTTATTCTTTTTAGAAGATGAAGATAAAAGATCCTTAGAAGAATTTATCAAAGTTTTTGAAAAACTTTGTCTTAATAATATTTCTTCTTATATTGGCATGTTAAAGGAAATTTCTTACAAAAATCCACAATTTATCTATAGGTTTGTAATTGAAAAAGAAGAAAATAGAATTACCAATATTGCCTATGTTAAAAATTATTTAAACCCTGCTATGCCTTTTGCCCAAGAAACATTAAATATTTTAAGGGGTTGTGTTTTTACTTCTGCTACCTTAAATGATATGTCTTATCAAGGGAACAAAGAAGGGCTCAATAAAATCCTAGGCAAGGAAGCTAAAAAACTAAGTTTTGTTGCTCCCTTGCCACCAGCCAGCGGAGTTGTCGTTCAAGGTATAAATAAACAAGATGATCCTAATTTATCTAACTTTTCTCAGCGCTTATTCCAAAGATTTGGTTTAGATTATTTATCTAACTTCCAAGCTTACCAAATCACTTTAAAATCACCCTTTGATTATAAAAATAATAGCCAAATTGTTGTTTTAAACTCTATGACTGCTCCTAATATTGCAAATTTATCTTACACCTTGCTAAGTTTATTTGAAGCAAGTAAAGGAGGGGGATTGGCGATATTTACTGCGATAACTCGTTTAAGACAGGTATTCCATAATATTAATAAACAGCTTTCTGAGCAAAATATTACGCTAATTGCTCAACACATCAATCAACAAAAATTGGTTAATTTAATTGATATGTTTAAAGAAGATATTAATAGCTGTTTATTAGGCACAGATTCAGCACGAGATGGCATTGACATACCTGGTAAAGCCTTGCGATTAGTGATATTTGAAAAAGTTCCATGGCCTAAACCTGAAATTTTACTAAAACATCGCGTGAAATTTATGGGTAAACAATATATAGATGAAATTGTAAGATTAAAGCTTCGGCAAGCCTATGGTAGATTAATCAGAAGTGAAGATGATTTTGGGATCTTTGTAGTTTTAGATAAAGCCACTCCTTCTGAAATTCTTAAAGCCTTTCCTGCAGAAGTGGCAATTAATAAAATCAATTTATCTTCTTCAATCTCTTTAATTAAAGATTTTTTCTCCCAAAAATAAGCTAACTTGGCGATTTTATTATTATTAAAATTTTTAACTGCTCTACCAAAATATATTAATTAATTGGTTTTAATAAACAATTTTATATTCCTTTATTATTAAAGTTTGTTTTAATTTATTATTCTTACCACTATTTAGGTGGCAATGGCAAATTTAAAAGCAATAATGGCACCTATGATTCCAATATTAATGTTTATAGCTTAGGAGTATCTGCCACTTATTTTATTTATAAAAATTATGCAGGTTTTTCTTTGAGGCATTCTAATTTTAAATACAACAATGAAAGAACTATGGGTTTTAAATAATTCCTAAAATGGAGATGGTATTATTTATATCTTAATCTAATAATACTCTTAGTGACCTATAAGATATAAGCTAGGGTTTGGTGTAGATAATCACTGAAATTGGAGCAAGTATTCATGTTTATAAAGATTATTTGCACTGTGCTCCTAAAACTGAATTTAGCTTTGCCAATGTTAAGAAAAGTATGGATAAAAGGGCCAATTATAAAATTACGTTATTAAAAAGCAATTTACGATTAGATTACACCCAAGATAGTTTTAATGCTGGTATTTAGTATGATCTTCCTAAAGGCTTTAAGTAATTACACTAATAATTCTATAAATATTGTCGTAAATAAGAAATTTAAGCTCCATTGAAGATTTAATTGCATATTTAAGTTGAAAGATCTGCTATACTCCCTATATAAAAATATATTGCTATAAGTTGTACTATTAAAATTGGATTTAGCAATAGCTCCAAGATAATGTTTTGTTAAGTTATTATCTATATTAAGGGAGATTTATAATGAAAATTACTAATCTATATAATCATTTCTTTTTAAATTACGTGAATCTAAAGCTAAAATTTACCTTAAAATTTTTTTGGTTATATGGTTTTATATTTGGTTGTAAAATCCTCTTTAGTAATCATCTTATGGCCGATCCTATCAACATATTTAAGGATACCACTTGGTCATCTGATATTGATCACACCTTAAGTCCCACTAATACCTTTAACGTGAGTAATAGTATTTTAACTGTTCAAGGTATTTCAAGCAAATCTACTGATATAATTATTCGTAGTCCTTCTGCTTCAGGAGCCGCTAAGATCGCTTTTAATAACAGCACCCTTTCTTTAAATGCAGGAGCTTTTGTTCATAACGCTAATTATAGTAATAGTTTTACTCAATTATCAGGAGATGTAAATTTTAATGCTGTTAATGATTCTAAATTAAGCCTTTCTAGGATCACTGATTTCGACCTTACTGCTACAATGCTTACACCTTCATCTGTATCTACAACCCTAAATATAAATATTACTAATAGCGCTTTATTATTAAATCAAATTGAGTTTAAATATAACACTTCTACAATTGGTGCTATTAATATTATCAATGATGCCAATAAAAAGCCTTATTACACTTCGGTATTTAATGGCAATCCGGATCAAGCTAATACCGCCTTACAATTAACAACCATGGATAGGCTTAATTTACAAAATGCTAACTTACAAGTTAAAGGATCAATAAACATTACTAACTTAAGTAATATTACATTATCTAATAGTGATCTTAATTGTGATGGTTATTGCACTTACATTGGACAGGTAAAAGATATCTATTTAAGTGAAGGTAGTACTTTTATTGCAGATAGTAGATCTTCTATTTTAGACATGCAAAATGGAGCAGTTTTAGATGTAAACAAAAGCACTTTTAAAGTTGATAAGGTTTCTATGAAAAATTGGAATGGCTCAGTTTTTACTTTTGCTACCACTTCAAATGCCACCTTTAATAATATTGAAATTCCTAAATATACTGGTACCTCCGCTAATTCTAATTTTATTATTAGAAACACTGGAAATTCTACTTTTAATATTAAACAATTAATTTTTGTTGACAATCATAGTGCTGATACACAATTAAAAATCATTAGTGACTCCACAGGTTCTACAGGAGTTATTGGTAAATTAAGCGTTTCTGATAATAATTTTACCCTTGATGTGCAATCAGCTAACCTTGATGTGGGCGATATTAATTACACTAATGTGGATAGGATTAATATCAATAATACTTCCTCAGTTGATTATAAATTAACTATAGGTAATATAGATGTGAAAGTTAAAGAGAATTCTGCTTTACTTGAGCCTTTAAATTTTAACTTTAATACTACTAACCTTACAGTTAAAGATATTAATGTTGAATACTCTGCGGTTTATAACAACAATAGCAATGTGCTAAATTTTAATTTAGGAGCTAACAATAATATTAATATTGCTAATATTAATGCTACTACGGCTAATGTTATTAATATTGAAGGTAATAGTTTAGCAGAAAACACTTTAAATGTAGGAAATGCTAATTTTATTCCACCAAGTATAAATGAAATATTTGGTACAATAATTCATATAAAATCAAATCAATTAATTATTAAAGATATTGTATTTAATCTTTCAGGTAATTTAAATTATTATGGGAGTTTAGAAGCAAATAATTCTAATGTTAATATTTCTAATATCAAGGGTTACATTGATAATTTTAAGATAGTTAATTCTAATATGACTATAGGAGCGGGGCAAATTAATATGGTAAACTCAGCACAAGCTATAGAAATAGATAGTGGAAGCCTCACCCTTAATAGTGCTATATTTACTAACGCTTCTCACGCTTCGGTGGTTAATAGTAATGGGATTGTTACTCTTAATAGTTATAACTATTTAAACTCTTTTGACAATATTGGTACTTTAAATGTTAATCAAGGTGCTCAGATTAATACTCTTACCTCAAACAGCAACACTAACACTTCCGCTGCTGTAACAAACTTATATGGCCAAGTAAATATAAATAAAACTGTTATTAATCCAAACTCCACATTAAATATTGGAAAAGGAGAAAGCAATTTCACTAACTTTGATCAAGCTAAAGGAGCTTCTACTAATTTCTTTGTAAATAGTGTAACTAATATGGGTACTGCAGCTAATCATGGAACTTTTAATATTTCAGGCTTAGTAAATGCAAATAGTTTAGCAGGGGATAATAATATTAATTTTAATTTAGTTTCTTCCCCAAGCACTAATAGTCTTTTTAATATTAATAATCTAGACTCTACTGCTACTGTTGCCTCACTAGGAATTCAGCTTAATAGCACAAGCCTTTTATTACCAGGAGCCCCTAATAGATTTAATTTAATTACCATAAAAAACGGGGATCTAGCTTATACTACTGGAGGCTTTGATGCCGCTTATTTAGCAGCTAATAATATTACTATTACTCAAAATTGGTTAAATCCCCAAATAGGAATGGATATTGCTGCAGATAATTCTCAAACTTTATGGATTGAGATCAAGCGTTTAACCAATTATAAAGGTATGTTATCCTATTTAAATGATGGAGATAGCACTGCTTTATCTATTGCCACTAAAATAGATAATATGATAGCTGCTAATCAAAGTGATCAAAATATTACTAATATTATTAACTCTTTAGATTTTTCTGGTAGTTCTAATACTATAAAAGAGGAACAAGAGGTATATATTGCTCATAACTCTCCTAATGCTGATTTTAGCACGCTTAAAAATCTTTCATCAATTGGGCAAAATATTACTGCTTTAAAACCAATTAATAATGAAATTTTTTTACAATCTATGAATAATAGCCGTGGGGGTGCTTTAAAGGTGTTAAATGATAAAAGCAAAAAATATTATGCGCAAAATGATTATGAAGCCTGGGTAAGCATGGATTTTGGTTTTAATGATTTAGCCAATAAAAATTTTGTTAAAGGTTATTCTGGTAGTTTTAATGATTTTCAAGCAGGGGTTAGCGGTAGCTTATTAAATAATTTAACTACAACTGGTGCTATTGGCTTTAATAATGGCAAACTTAAAGGAAGTAATAGATCTTATGATTCTAATATTAGTGGATATAGCTTAGGAGGCTCTGCTACTTATTTTGCCTCCTATTATTATGGTACATTTTCTGTTATGTATTCTAGTTCTAAGTATGATAATCAGCGTAATATAGGATTTATGAATAATTCTTATAGTAGTAACCGTGATACAGTAGCGCGTTCTTCTAATACTTTAAGTGCAATCAGCTCGAAGTTAGAACTGGGCTTAGACGCAAATTTATATGGTGCCATATTTAATCCTAATATTTTTGCAGGATTTAGCAGAATTAGTTCAGGAGCCATTAAAGAAAATGGTTCATCAGCCTCTTTAGCATATAAAGGCTTTAGCACCTTAGTAACTGAATTCGGCCTAGGGTTTAATCTTTATAAAGATTATTTAAGAGAAGAGTTTTTAAAGCAAAAAAATGTTAAGCTTACTCCTATATTTGGCTTAAATATTTTACAACGTAGCTATACTGCACCTAAAACTGAATTTAACTTTACCCACACTAACCACAACACGTTAATTACAGATAAAACAGGGGAGTACCAAGGAGTTTCTGTACAAAGTAATCTGGGTTTAGCTTATAAAAAAAGTGGCTTTACCGCTATGCTTGCTTATGGGTTAGATAAAGGCATGGGAAGTTATACTAATAACATTATCAAATTTGATATAAAATATGACTTCTAATAAAAAATTGTTAAAAAAGCAAAAAATTATTAAATTAAGCCTATTTTAATAATTGCTAAATTAATTGCAGACAAAGAAATAGCTTTTAAAATAAAATGTTTCTAAAAGTTTTAGGTTAAAATTATATGAAAAAATCCCATACTTTAAATAGTAACTTAAAGCAAAAAATCAGCTCTAAAAAGATAAGGACATTATCCTCCCAATTATGGTTAAAAAGGCAAATTAATGATATTTATGTAAGAGCGGCTAAGCAAGAAGGCTATTATTCACGCTCTGCTTATAAATTAATTGAAATTAATAATAAATATAATATCTTAAAGCCAGGTGATAAGGTAATTGATATAGGAGCCGCCCCAGGAGGATGGAGCCAGGTAGCCAGCAATATAATTTTTAAGAAAAATCTGCAAGGGCAGCTCATCTGTATAGATTTATTGGCGGTTAATCCTGTACCTCATGCAGAAATTATCACCGGAGATTTTACTGAGGTAAAGGTAATTGAGCAAATCAAAGCTGCCATGAAAGGTAAAGCTAATACGATTATTAGTGATATTGCCCCTAATACAACAGGGTCTAAATCTTTAGATCACTTAAGAATAATGAATTTGGTTGAGCTTAGCTTTAATTTTGCTAAGGAAGTTTTAGCAGATCACGGGACGTTGGTGGCTAAGGTTTTTCAAGGAGGCACAGGAAATACCCTTTTAGCCATGATTAAACAACATTTTCAAAACGTTCACCATTTTAAACCTCCTGCTAGTCGTAAAGAGTCAAATGAAATTTATCTAATTGCTAGAGGCTTTAAGGGCAATAGATTTTTAGAGGATACTTCCCTAAAAGGATAATATTTTCTAAAGGATGATGATTTTAAAGAAAGTAAATAGTAAATTTTTAAAAAAGTACGCCAAAAAATCCTAAGCTTAGGATAGGTATTGAGATGAAAATTAAGGTAAAAATGCAGTTACTAGGTAAATTCAATAAAGAACACCATTAAAATTTGCTTCTTAAATATAGAACCCTACTAATATTCTACTTTCTTAGCTGCAAAAAAGGGTTAATTATAATAACTTCCTATCTTAATAATTTTATTGTTATGGCTTTGGCTTAACACGTCTAATTAAATAGACTTGTTTTATTACTTTTGATTTAAAATAAAATTATAAGAATTTATAAAGGAATACAAATCTTATAAGAAATATCTAGGATATCTATTAGTTAATATATTTAATATTTCACAATTAATAGTATTAGCATTTTGCGCTATTAAGTTAATGCTAATATTATCCCCAATGATTTCTACTACTTGTTTTTCTTTTTGTAGATGCTTAGGTAAATCCGTAATATCTATAGCAACTAAGTCCATAGAAACCCGGCCTATCATATTAACTTTAATATTATCAATATAGACAAAACCTTTATTACTGCTACTTCTTAAAACGCCATCGGCATACCCTATAGGTAATATGCCTATTTTACCATCTTTAGTAGCCTGCCATGTATGACCATAACCTACTTTATCTCCTGCTTTAATATCTTTAATTTGAAAGATACTACTGTTTAAATAAATAACACTTTTCATTATATTCGGTTTGTAGGGCATAGGATTACCCCCATAAAGCGAGATAGCTGGTCTAATTAAATCTAAATGGAAATCATTATTAGTATAAATTCCATAAGATGAGCAAAGTGAATATCTACTTTTAGGCAATAATCTAATTTGATTAACAAAGTTATCATATTGCTCTTTTACTGAAGGGTGATTATCTTCATCAGCACGTGCAAAGTGTGACATTATATAAATTATATTTAGATTTTCAAAAAGTTCTGGGTGGTTATGAAGCTGATTTACATCCTCAGAAATTAATCCTAAACGTAAAAGCCCAGTTTCTAAATGCAAAATGCAAGGTAATTTTACATTTTGTTTTATAGCAAAATTATTCCATAATTTTATTTGACTTAAGGTATTTAAAACAGGAACTAAATTATTTTTATAAAACTCTTCCTCTTGGCCTTCTAATAGACCATGTAAAACATAAATATTAACTTGATCGTTAAGGTGAGAGCTACCTTTTATCTTTACATTTAGCTCTCCATTTCTATTTATAGTTCCCTTAACATATGGTGGAATAACTGCATGATTATCCCTCTTTAAGCCCTTATAAATATAAGATTCTTTACCATTAAATCTATTATTAAATAAAGGAGAATTAGAGCCAAATTGATAAAGCTTAAGTTCTAAGGCTTCTGTAAAGGTTGAGACAAAAAAATCTCTGCAACCACTGTTATAAAGCACAGGAGCGATATTTTCCACTCCTAATCCATAAGCATTATTTTTAATAACTGCAGAGACTTTAGCAGTAGGGCAATGGCTGCCAATCATTTTATAATTTTCAGCAAGAGCAGCAATATCTACCAAAAGTGTGGTGCCATGTTTTATAGTTTCTTTACGAATAAAATCAAGTTTACCTTCTTTACTAATAAAACCATGATTATCTTCTTTATGAAGGAAATAAAGCTTATCTTTGGGAGGGGGCAAATTTGTATGCATAATTTATATATGAATTTTGTTAGTTAAAAGTAATGATATTATAAAATTTCTAAAGTTTAAACTTACATTATACAATAATTTTAAATTACTAACATGAATAAACTATTAAATTTTACCTACAATTTATTTTTGCTTGATAATCTTCATATATAATAGGATTATAGACATAATATAGATATATTACCAAAGAAGAGAGATTTTTTAGCTATATTTAACTGTGGATATAACCTTTGATGAAATACCTTTCTTAGATCTTTAAATTGCTACTATTTACCTCACACAATTTAAAGGTGTACTTATCTTGTTAATATTATTATAATAACCCTTAATTATAGGTTGATAAAGTTTTGTTAGAAATTATTCTAATTAGCATACAGCTTATAATATATAACCAATTATAGAGGATATAATGAAAATCAAAGTTATTTTTACAATGTTATTGATAGCAGCCCTAAGTACTAACTTAAAGGCTAAAGAAAGAAGGTATGTAACAGGGGGATTAGGAGGAGAACTAACTAGCGATAGAAAATTTAATCTTAATACACAACTCCTTGCCGGTGGAGTAAATTTGCCAGGAAGCACAAGCATTACCCCTACGCTTAATTCTAAAGGTACTGCTATTGTTCCTGCTTTAGCATATGGGTATGAATTTGGTAATTTTTCTACAGAAATTAATTATTCTTATGCAAAAAATGAATTTAAATATACTAATGATGACTCTACAACTACTAATAAAGTAAACACTCATAATATTATGTTAAAAGGTTATTATAAGTTTTTACCTAAAGAAAAAATTAATCCATATGTGGGAGCAGGTGTTGGATTAGTAATGGGTGAAGATGAGCTAAAAGCTGCAGTTGCAAGTGGCACGCAAGCCGGATCTACCATTGATTTTGGCTCAAAAAGCCTGGCAAATTTTGGGGCAATGCTAATTGCAGGAGCTCAATATAATTTATCAAATAAATTCGCTTTAGCAGTGGAATATAATTTTGGTTATCTTGATGCAAGCACCAAATATGATTTAATTACTCCTGTAAGCTCAGGGGTAGATCTTATGGTAAATGCTAAACTTAAAAGTTATTTATCTCATACTTTAGGTGTAAAAGTGAAGTATTACATCTAATTTATATAAATCTATTCTTAAATGACATAGGCCCTAAAGTATACTAACTTTAAGGCCTATTAATTATCACTTAATAGTTATTTACATAAGATAAATCTCTAACTAATCCTGTAGACTTATAATATAGTATAGAGATAATTTTTAATTTTCTTAGTGAGATACCTATATAAATAAATTTAGATACCTGTTTACAGAATAATTTGATTTTTATTGGAACTAATAAATATTATATTTTAGGATTTGCGCCCTATATCTATTTACCCTTATTAATTGCTCTATATTATTAGTAAATTTGCTTTATTTTATAAAAGGCCTGTAACAATATGCTTGCTTTTCAGGATAATTATTTTTTAGCAAGTATTATTTTGGCTATAACCTTGCTATATTTAGATATAATAGCCCTTAAAAATATAAAATTTAATGTGTAGGGGTTGTTGAATAAAGCTGCAGGATAATCGCAAAATAGATAAAAAAGGAAGTAAGGGCTTGTAAATGCTTTAGCTTGGCAGCATTTTAGGAGCTGGAGGCAGCGTAGCTGTAGAAGGAATTTTATTGTTAGAAGGTGATAGTGATTTAAGGCTATGCACTTTATCAAAATTTACGAATTCAGTTTTGGCAGCATTAAATAATAATTCTACATTTCCAATCGGACCATGGCGATTCTTTGAAATAATAACAGTAGCTTTATTTTTAGATGCTTCATAATTCTTTTGCCATTGTTCATAACGGATTTTAAATTTTTCATTACTTTCATCTTTTTTAGCCATTTGCGGCTCTTCTCGCGATAAGTAATATTCCTCCCTAAAAATAAAGGCTACTACATCAGCATCTTGTTCGATGGAACCTGATTCCCTTAAATCTGAAAGCATAGGTTTTTTATCTTCTCTGGTTTCAACCGCCCGACTTAATTGAGAAAGAGCTAACACCGGGACGTTTAATTCTTTTGCTATACCTTTTAAGCCACGGGTGATCTCACTTACTTCTGCAACCCGATTATCATTGCGTCTTTCACTGCCAATTAATTGGATATAATCAATAATAATTAATCCTAAATCATGTTTTCTTTTTAGTCTTCTGCATTTAGTCCTAATATGATTAATGGTAGCACCAGGAGTATCATCAATAAAAATTGGAGTGTTTTTTAGCATGCCCACTGCTGCAGATAGACGAGAAAAATCTGCATCACTTAACATGCCTTTTCTAATAGCATCACTTGAGGTGCTAACTTGGGAAGCAAGAATTCTACTAGCAATTTGCTCAGAAGCCATTTCTAAAGAAAAAATCACCACAGGGGCACCAGGATAACCATTTTTTTCCACATAAGTAGAAGCAGCATTAAAAGCTATATTGGTGGCAAGGGCTGTTTTTCCCATAGAAGGCCTGGCAGCAAGAACAATTAGATCAGACCGTTGTAATCCCCCAAGCTTATTATCCAAATCTAGCAAACCAGTAGTAACTCCTGATAAACCATTACTATATTTTTTAGCTAAAACTGCTGCGGCTAAAGCCTTATTTAAAGCACTCTCAAAATTATCAATATTGCCTTCAATAATGCCCTTTTCAGCCAGATTAAATACATCCTTTTCAATTCTCTGAATTTGCTCTGTAGAAGTTTCACCCACTGTTAAGTAATTGCTAATGTTGCTTTGTAAGATAAGGATTTGCCTTTTTAGATATAAGTCATAGATCAAAGCTGCATAATCTTTAGAGCTCCCAAAACTTACTACTGAGTTAGTTAACTCCACTAGGTAATCAAAGGTAAGATCTTGGTATTCTTTGGAATAAGAGGCAAAATTTGAAACTGTAATTAAATCTGCAACTTGCGATTTATCAAAAAGTTTTTTTATAATGGAAAAGATTTTTTTATGGAGATCGAGGAAAAAATAATCAGCTACTAAAATTTCTGAAATTTCTTCAAAACTGTTATTATTTAAAATAATAAAACCTAGTAAAGCTTTTTCTGCTTGAATATTTGAGAATTTTTCGGTCTCAAACAGGGCTTTACTAGATTTTTCCATTATTTTATTTATCTGCTTGATTTAGATGCTTCTGATTTAAATCAGCTTCTTTGGCACTATTTTTAAAATTAGATTTTTTATTATTTTCTTTAGCGGGGGTATGGTTTTCTTTGGTTAACATCTGGTCGGCAACTTGTTCTCCTTCTTCAAGTGCTTTGGGAGCTTCTTTTGATTTTAGATAAGCCGCAGTTTGGATTATAGCTTCTTCATTACTTCTAGCAACACTTACTAAAATATTTGCCGTTACTTCCGGATGTAACACTACACCAATTTCAAATACGCCTAAAGTCTTAATAGGATTTTTGATAACAATTTGCGATTTAGCCGTAGTAAAACCATTTTCAGTTAAAGCTTTAGAAATATCTTGAGATTTTACAGAACCGTATAAATGGCCTGATTCTCCTGCAGTACTAACAATATTTATTTGGTAATTATTTAATTTATCAAATAAATATTCAGCTTCTTTTTTAAGTTCAATATTTTCTAGTTCTAATTGGGCTTTTTTAGCTTCAAATACTTTTTTATTTTCTTCAGTAGCTTTTAAGCACATTTTATTAGGAACTAAAAAATTTCTTGCATAACCGGGTTTTACCTTTACGATTTCCCCAGCTTGTCCTAAGTTTTGTACTCTTTGTAATAGTATAATTTCCATTTTCTTTCCTTAAATTTTAACTTAGCTGACAGTATTATTAGTTACAACCTTATTAAACAATTTCTTTTAAATAGATATGCCTAATATTTATATTTATTATTTTGATTTTTGCAGATTTTTATTCTTTAATGCGCCAATTTCTACTAAAAAGCCTACCAAGCAAATGGCGATAAAAGTTTCTAAAAATAATAAAATTAAAACTGCTATAAAGCCAATTATTATTAATTTATTGGTTCTGCTTATAAGGGCCCATACAAAACTTATACCTGAATAAAAATATACGAACCATAAAACAAACACAATATTATATCCAGTATAATAAATGTTGCTTTGGTTATCAAGTAATTTATGTATCAACACTGTTGAAATTGCCGTTAATATAAATAATAAAGTGTGTGCTTGGGGTAAGCGATAATTATTAATTAAATTACTATTATAAAAGGTTCCCATGCGGCGGGTAATTATTAAGCCTAATCTATAATTTAAAACTATCCATAAAATCCAAAAAATGGCAATAAGGCTGGGAAAAAAAATAGCGATGGATTGTAATTGTTGTTGAATATCCATAGATTGGGCTAATTTAGAATCCACAGAGTTTAAGGCAATCATCATAAAACAAAGCGTATCATATAAAGTAGAATAAAATAATTTATCTTGATAACTTAAATAAGAAATTATAACACCAATAGCTAAGGCACTATAACAGCTAATAAAACTTAAAACGTCTCCAGCTCTTAAATAAGGTAATTTTCTTGTCATTAATACACAAATATAAGCAGGAATCATAAAAAGAGCAAAAAATAATATTCCTAACATTGGATCAAGGAAATAAAGGGCTCCACCTGCTAAAACAGGAAGAATAAATCCTAAACTGCCAGCCATTAACCCTCCTAAAAATAAGGGCAGGTATATAAATACAATTAATAATAATCCACTTAAAGAACCGATTTTGCTAGAGTAAATATAAATAAAAATTAGCAAAAACATAATATTTAAAAGCAATGTATATATCAGCTTTTTTGCCCTATCATTAGTAATAATTTGCTTTAGGTTCATAAAATATATGTAAGTTTTATTTATGATATTGTTATCGTAATAGTAGGAGTTAAAGCTAGTTAAAGGCTTAAATCCCCCCTACTAAATTATTTATATAAATATATAATCAAGACTGTTTTAAGGGTAGAGGTTTTACTTAATTAAAAACCTTAAAAACAGCCTAAATCTTTAAACTATTGAGCTACAGGAGCCATTAAAGCTAAAAAACGTGCTCTTTTTATGGCCTGCGCTAATTCTCTTTGTTCTTTAGCAGTTGCTAAAGTTAAGCGCCTCGGTAATATTTTTCCTCTTTCAGATGTATATCTTTGCAAAAATTCAACATTTTTGTAATCAATTTCACTAAATACGGAAGTTTCTTTAGTTTTTTTACCACTATCTTCATTAGCTGATTTATCATCGTTTACGTTTATAGTAGGATTGTTAGAATTATTCATAGTTTAACCTTTTGTTGATCTATAATTTTTTACTTATTCTGCGCTATCCTTCATTTCATTTTTTTGATGATATGGGCGATTTTGCTTCATCATAATAGAAGGAGTATTGTCAAGTTTATCTGCTTTTATACTTAAAAAGCGTAATATACTTTCGTTTATTGACATACTTCTTTGTAATTCTTTTAGACCCTCAAAAGATACATCTAAATTTAACAAGCAATAATGGGCTTTTTTATTTTTGTTAACCCTGTAAGCTAACCCTTTTAAGCCCCAATATTCAGTTTTAGTAATTGTGCCTTTGAAGCTTTCGATTAGATCTTTATATTTTTTATTAAGTTCTTCTATTTGATTAACCGATAGATCGCCCCTTACCATATAAACGTGCTCATAATAAGCCATTTTAAATTCTCCCTAGTGGATTTATTTCAACTCTGAAAAACAAAAGAGTATAGTACAGCTCAATAGTTAATTACCTATTATATTAATAAAGAGTAATAGTGATTTGGCCATACTAGGGATTGTTAATTGTTTTCCTTAAATGGATTATACAAATTAAACCCTAAGTAAGCAAGTTTTTTTCTTAAAATTAAATTAATTAAATTAGGTTAATTGTATAAAAAAGTTAGGCAAAAGTAAAATTGTATGATTTGACAACTACCCTTAGATAATGATAAATTTCTAAAATGATATAAATAATATAAACATATGTAAGGAACTAATAATTTGCGAGCGTTTTTATTTCCTGGACAAGGATCTCAAGTAGTTGGCATGGGTCTTGAATTATATAATAATTTTACTACTGCTAAAGAAGTATTTAATGAAATTAATGATACTTTAAATTTTGATTTAAAAAAAGTAACCTTTGAAGATCCTGGTAATACCTTGGGATTAACAGAAAATACTCAGCCGGCGATTATGAGCGTTTCTATGACCATTATAGCGGTTTTAGAAAAGGATTTTGGTTTTAATTTAAAAAATCACGTTAATTTTGTGGCAGGGCATTCTTTAGGGGAATATTCGGCTCTTGCGGCTAACAAATCTTTTTCATTACCTGTGGTAGCTAAATTATTAAGGAGCAGGGGAAAGGCAATGCAAGCTTGCTCTCCTATAGGATTAGGAGCAATGGCAGCAATTTTAGGAATAGATAATTTAACAAAAATTGAAGAATTGATTGCTAAATTTAAAGAACCTGAGGAAATTTGCGTTATTGCTAATGACAATTGTTTGGGACAAACTGTAATTAGTGGTCATAGTCGTAGCATTAATAAAATTTGTGATCATGCTAAAGAATTTGGAGCAAGTCGTGCAGTAAAACTTACAGTTAGTGGATCTTTTCATAGCCCTTTAATGCAAAAGGCTGCTGAAACAATAGCAGAAGAACTAAATTATGTTAAAATTAATGCACCACAAATTCCTGTTATTTCTAACGTGGTCGCAAGTCCAATATTCGATAAAGAAGAAATAAAAGCTTTACTGGTAGCCCAAATTACCCAAGTAGTAAGATGGAGAGATAGTATGCATACCCTCATTAGGTTAGGTGTGGATGAAGTAGTAGAAGTTGGAGAAGGCAATGTGTTAACCAATTTAATGAAGCGTATAGATCCTACAGTTAAAAGGGTTAACATTAAAACGCCAGCAGATATAGAAAATTTTGTAAAATCTTTGTAAAAAATGCTATTATTTAAAGTATTAATTGTAATTTATAGCCGTTAAAAAATTTATTTATAACAGCAAACTATCTAAAGAAGGAAGCACCTATGTTATTTGATTTATCAGATAAAACAGTGTTAATTACAGGAGCAGGGGGCGGCATTGGCGCTGCAACCGCCAGAATTTTACATCAACAAGGCGCAACTATTGGATTATGCGACATTGATGTTAAGTTTGTAGAAGAATTAGCAAATGAGTTAAAGGAAAGAATAAAAATATTGCCAGCTTATGATATTACATCAGAAGATAATATTGCCGCTTTAGTGCAAGAAGCTGAAAATGCTATGGGCAGGATTGATATTTTAGTTAATAATGCCGGAATCACCCGAGATAATTTAGCTTTAAGAATGAATAAAAATGAATGGGATGCAGTATTAGCTATTAATTTAACTACTCCGTTCTTATTATCCAAAATTATTCTTAGCAAAATGATGAAAAATAAATGGGGTAGAATCATTAATTTAGCTTCTGTGGTTGGTTTAATGGGTAATGCGGGTCAAGCTAACTATTCTGCCTCCAAAGGGGGATTAATATCTTTAACTAAAACTTTAGCTAGAGAATTTGCAAGTCGTAATGTTACTATTAACGCTGTAGCTCCTGGTTATATTACCACGAAAATGACTGAAAACTTGCCTGCAGATAAAAAAGAACAGTTATTAAGCGTTATTCCTTTAAAAAGAATGGGCACTGCTCAAGAAGTGGCGGCAGCAATAGCGTTTTTAGCTTCTGAAGAAGCAGGCTATATTACTGGTCAAACCATAAGTGTAAATGGTGGAATGACTATGTATTAAAAGGGTAAATCAATAATTTAGATTGACAAATAATATAAATCTTTTATATTGAGATATGAGGATAAAAATATATTAAATATTAAGATATAAAAAAAGCTAAGGAGTAATTTAAGTGAATACAACTATAAATGGTGATGAAATCAGCAAAGCAGTTATAAAATTAATTGCAAAACAATTAGATAAAGGTGAAAATGAGGTAACTCCTGATAAATCCATTAGCGGCGATTTAAAAGCAGATAGCTTAGATACTGTGGAATTAGTTATGGCGTTGGAAGATGAATTTAAGATCTCAATTAATGACGAAGATTCAAGTAAAATTCTCACTGTACAAGATGCTATTGATTACATTAAAAAAGAAAAAGAAAAACAAGCTTAATTTAAATTTTTTGTAATTTTATTAGAGTTATTTATAAAATCTATTTAGAAAGTTAAATAAGTAAATAAGTTTATAAAATCTTACTTTATGGTTTTAAATTAAGTAATTATTTTAGTATTAAAATTTTTATTAATAAGCAAAATTAGTAAGTAAAAGCAGAACTATAAAAAGATTTACTAAAAATTATTAAAAACACCTAATTTAACTAGGTGATGGAGCTATATAGGGATCTCTTAAACGCAGTTAATAAATTATTACATAATTTAAGGGTATAGGAAGTTTAATAATAAAGGCTAATTAATTAAAATTCCTAATTTGAATATTAAAGAATAATAAGAGAGTTGTATCTATTATTCTTTAATATCTACTCCTAAATATATATTATACTAAAAATTTTCCTGGATAAGTTTTAAAATCCTATTTTTTAATTTTATACACCCTTTTACCTCAAAACCTTTCAGTTCAATACTTATCTCAATAATTTTAAATTGCTATATAAAGTTCTTTGTAATTTTTTTTCTTTAAACATTATGTCCTATTAAACTAAACCACTATAATCATCGCTTAATAATCAGAGATATTATAAAGTTTTCCTTTTTACGATATAAAAAGCCTAGGCTATAAAATTGTATAAAAAACCTTATAATTTTATAGACTATAACATAACTTATTAAATTAAATTAACTGAAAATATCCAAAAACTTAATTATATGAAAGTAAAGATTTAAAAATCAGAAATAAGCTTGCATATTAGCTAAAAAACAATATAAATAACAAGCCCAAAGGAGCAATAGCAGGGTATTTAATAAAATTTATGGGGATTTTTTTTATTTAATTTTTTCCTCCTTTATAAAGGACAAAACCCTAATTAAGTAACTAGTTTTAAGCACTATATATATTATGGTATAAAAAACATTAATATCAAAAAAATCAAATTTTTTTAGGTTAATGTTTATATAACTATAAACATTAACCTAAAAATTACTATAGTAAAAATGTAATATTAAACAAATTATTTTAAGGGTAAATACAATCATACTACAAGCCTTTACTGCTTAAGGAGCATTATTATACCAAAGATACCCTATAACATAACATAAGACTATTTAGTGGTTATGCCACAAAAATTTCTGCAGAGGGCTAAGAGAGCTTTATATAAGGTTCAAGAAATAGGAATAAAATTAGAAGACAATGTACAGAAAACTACCCAAAGCTACCTATTAAATTAATGTTTAGACGTTAGTAAGCAGGCGATACTTAAAAAGTAGCATTATTAAGGATTTTGTCAAAACATAACTTAACAGTTAAAATATATCCTTATCGCCCTTTTAAATTATTACGTAGTGAACAAAATTTAAAAAAGGATAAATTTTATAGAGAAAAATCGTAGGGGATAACCCTAGATTAAATTATTATTTTAATATATAATTACTTAAGTTTATAATGTATTTTTATCATATAAAAGGATAAGCAAATTAATGACTTTCGCTTAAGATTTATTTTTATTGCTTAGTTTTTTGAATATTTATGATATTATAATGATAATTTTTAACAACACAAATATTCAGTTTATAAGATTTTACTACTTAAGTAAGAGCTCATAATCAGTTAAACGCAGTGCTTACCTATGTGCTTAATTTAAGTTCTTCTATAATAAAGGACTCTTAAGTATAAGAGGTAAGCCATATTTAAATAATAGCTGGAATTTAAAATTTAAGAAGAAAAATTTGTCGGGGTCAAATATGAGAAGAGTAGTAATAACGGGAATGGGAATAGTTTGCCCTTTAGGGGTGGGCGTAGATCATGTATGGAAACGTTTAATCAATTCAGAAAGCGGTTTATCATTGATATCAAATTTTGATACTACTGATTTGCCTTCTAAAGTAGCAGGTCAAGTGCCAGCGGGAGCCTTGGAAACAGGAGGATTTACAGTTGAAGAATGGATTAGTGAAAAAGCCACAGCTAAAGATCTTAGAAGAACTAGTAAGTTCATTATCTATGCTATTGCTGCTACTCGTTTGGCTATGCAGGATTTTAACCTTAAAGATCTTAGCGAAGAACAAAAAGAAAATTTTGGTGTGCATATTGGAGCAGGGATTGGAGGATTACAAGAAATTTATGAGGCTTCCATTTTGCTACATGATGGGCTTTATAATAAAATTACTCCATTTTTTATTCCTGCATCGCTAATTAATTTAGCCTCAGGCCATATTTCTATAGAGTATAGTCTAAAGGGACCTAACATGGCCCTTGCTACAGCGTGTGCCACAGGGACTCATAGTATAGGGGATGCTTATCGCTTAATTAAATATGGCGAGGCAGATTTCATGGTAGCAGGTGGTTCAGAAGCTAGTGTGAACAGGGTAGGAACTGCAGGCTTTTCTAGATTACATGCGTTATCTAGTAAATTTAATGATCAGCCTACTAAAGCCTCTCGCCCTTGGGATAAAGCAAGGGACGGATTTGTGATTGCTGAAGGTTCAGGGATAGTAATTTTAGAAGAATTGGAAAATGCTCAAAAACGTGGTGCGAAAATTTATGCCGAAATAGTGGGCTACGGTATGAGTGGTGATGCGTATCATATTACAGCCCCTTGTGGAAGTGGAAACGGTTCCTATAGGTGTATGAAAAAAGCCATAGATTCTGCTAATATTAGTAAAGAAGAAATTGGATATATTAATGCTCATGGTACTTCTACCCCTTTAGGAGATATGGCAGAAATAGGATCTATTAAAAAACTTTTTGGTGATCATGCTAAGAATTTATCAATTTCCTCAACCAAATCAGCTATTGGACATCTTTTAGGAGCCTCAGGAGCTGTAGAAGCTATTTTTTGCGTTAAAGCTCTTGAAACTGGTATTTTGCCTCCTACTTTAAATTTAGATAATCCTGAAGAGGATTGTGACCTAGATATGATTCCTCATGTGGCTAAAAAGAAAGATATTCAATATGCTATGTCTAATTCCTTTGGCTTTGGCGGTACCAACGGCACACTAATTTTAAAGAAGTGGTCTAGCTAAGACATTACCTCAAGGATTAAAATGAAATATATCCATATGTTCAAGAAAATCCGTTGGGGAAATTATTTTTTGTTGGCTAATAAGGTATATATTCAAAAATTATCTAAAATTTTTAGTTATGCTATTATTGTAATAATTATTTTACTTTTAATTAGTCTATACTTGCCTAAAGCTGTGCCTAATAATCTAATTATTGAAATTCCAAAGGGTAGTTCAGCCCAAAAAGTAGCTAGAATTTTAAAAGATAATAATCTTATTTATAGCGCTTATTTTTTAAGAGGAGTTTTTAAATTTTCAGGGCAAGATATTAAATTAGTGCCTGGAGAATTCCAAATTCCTAAAAAAATTAATATAGCCAAGCTTATCGTTTTACTTACTAATCCTAAAAATCTTTATTATCATAAGCTCATTATTGTAGAGGGAATTAGAACTGAAGATGCTTTAATTATTATAGAAAATGAGACTAAATTATCAGGTCATATTACCTTAGAGGTTACAGAAGGTGAACTGTTGCCTAATACTTATTATTTCTTAAAAGGAGATTTACGAGATGATTTACTAAAAAATATTAAACAGAGCATGAATGATTATCTTGATAAATTATGGCAAACTAGAAGCCCTGCTTTGCCTTATAAAAACAAGCAAGAGGCTCTAATTTTGGCTTCTATCGTGGAAAAAGAAGCATCAGAACTTCAAGATAGAAAAATAGTTGCGGGTATATTTTTAAATAGGTTAAATCGGCTTAATATGTCTTTACAGGCGGATGCCACAGTAGAGTACGGCTTAAGGAAAAGGGGTAAGATTAACCAAAGATTATCTACAATCCCTACACCTTACAATAGTTATATAAATAAAGGCCTTCCTCCTACCCCTATTGCCAATCCTTCTGCTGATGCACTTAAAGCAGTTTTTTACCCTTACTTTTCCGATTTTGTATATTTTGTAGCTGATGGAAAAGGTACTCATGTGTACGCTAAAACCTACGATGAGCATCTAAGAAATGTAGCAAAGTGGCGGATTATTCAAAAACAGGCAAAAATTGCTAACCTTGCCACCAAAATATCTAATTAATAAAATTAGGAGACTTTAAGGCAGAAGTTAGATAATCTTTTGCTTTTTGTAAACATGTACTCCTACTTAATTGGGGATTTTGCCAAAATATTACTTTCACATGATTTAAGGTATCACCGATTAAAGCTAAATCAAGCTTTTTAGCTAAATATTCAACTTGCCCTGATTTTTGTTCTACTTTTGTGTTTAAACTTTTCAGGCTGGGGTTTATAATTTCTTCAAGTAGCTGATGAATATCTAAACCGTTAAGAGGCAAAATTAATTGATTAACTTCCAGAGCTTTTTTTGCCAATTTTATATAATTATCTTTATTAGTAGGGTAAAGAGAGGCTAAGCAAATTAAACTATATAAAATTTCATCAGTTTTATAGTTAGTAAGTAATATGCAGATTTCAGAAAAGGCTAAATTTAGATTTTTACTAATAATATATTTTAAGGTTATAATGTTGGTAAGCTGCTTAATTTCTGCCTTTTCTAAAAGAAAATTAGTAAAATTTAAAAGTTTAATATTCTTAGAAGTGGTAATTAAGTTATAGATAAAGGCCACTCTAAGGATTTTATTTTTTACATTAAAATCTTCTTCTAGCTTAATTAGCTTAGCAATATTATTTATAGCTAAAGGATTATAAGGCAGTATTTTTTCTAATACCTTGTAATTAGCCATTAATTTTAGCGTAACGGTAGGGTCAGCTACCATAATAATCTTAGTAAATTCTTCACTAACTCTTTCGGGGGACAATTTCGCCAGATTAGGTGACTGATCTTTAATGATTTCTAAAATTTTAGCTTCGGGCTCTTTTTTCCCATAAAGAGCATAAAATCTAAAAAATCTTAATATTCTTAAATAATCTTCACCTATTCTTAATTTTGGATCCCCAATAAATATTATCTCTCCTGCTGCTAAATCATCTTTACCCCCAAAGTAATCAGTAATCTCTAAGCTATAAGGACATAGATATAAAGCATTAAAAGTGAAATCCCTTCTACAAGCATCTGCAAAAAAATCTTTGGTAAATTTCACAATAGCTTTTCTACCATCGGTTTTGATATCTTGGCGTAAAGAGGTAATCTCAAAGCTTTGTTGATTAATAATAACTGAAATAGTGCCATATTGGATTCCAGTTGGCAAAGTTTTAATATTTTGAGATTCTAAATTATCAATATTCTCCTGAGGAGTAAAATTAGAAGCGATATCGAAATCTTTAGGTAACTTTCCTAGCAAAGTATCCCTAACGCATCCTCCTACAAATTTAAATATATGATCCCTATAACCCAAGTTTTTAATTAAGGTGGCTAGGGTAGTTTCTTTAATCCAATTAAAATTATCAGTTTTAATCATGAATATATGTTTGTTTTTATCAAGTTATTTTATATAATATATGGTGATGTATACATTAGGTTTAAGTATACTATACAATAATATAAGTTTTTTATTTGGAGAATTTATGAAAATACTAAATTTTTTTAAAATGTTACTACTTGGTTTAATTTTAGCATTTACTGCTTCTTTTAGTGGAGCTACAGCCGCATCTAATACCAATGTGCAAGATGCTGAAAAATTAGTATTAAGCTTAATGGATGAAACTTATGCAAAATTAGAAGAAAATGATAAAAATATATTTACTTATTTTTCTAAAGTAGCCGAAGAGAAATTTGCTTTAACTTATATGACTAGATGGTCATTAGGGCAATATTATAAAAGCACTTCAGATGAACTAAGAAAACAATACTATAAAGCTGCTAAAGAATATTTAGTAAGGAATTATGGTACCTTGTTTGTCCAATATTATAAGCTTTATAAATATAAAATTAAAGATTCTGTAGCCCAAGGTCAAAATGAAGTATTAGTAAATATGTTGATTGAGGCTAAAGATAGTGGCAATGTACCTAATAATAATGCTTTAATTAATGTGCAATGGAAACTACGTTACAGTAATCAAGATAAAAAGTATTATATTACTGATGTAATTATTAATAATATCAGTTTCTTAAATTCCCAAAGATCAGTGTTCCAATCTTTGATTAAAAGTAAAAACAATGATATTGCAGCTTTTATAACCACATTAGAAGAAAAAGTAGCTAATATTAAAAATAAAAACCAATAACCTTATCTAACTATTTTTTATTTAAAAATTATACCTTTGAAGCAAGCCTATTTTAAAATAATTTTTAAGATAGGCTTGCTTAGGAAATTATCTTCCACTAATTATATTAATAATGTTTTTAAGGGTTGATTTTTAAAGTAGATGATAAATATTAAGGTTTAGGAGTATTTATTTGCAAATCAGCTAACGCATTACGCAAAGATTTAGGTAAAGCAAATATAACGTTTTCTTCCACATGTTGGTAATTAGTAAGTGTGATATGACGATGAAGGGCCATCTCTTGTAAAATTTCTTGTACCATCGCTTCAGGCGCTGAGGCTCCCGCAGAAAGAGCAATTTTATTACAAGATGATAAAGCTTCATAATCAAGCTCTTGTTTATTATTAATTAAAAATGCTAATTTATGATTTTTATCCCCAATTTCCTTTAATCTGGTGGAATTTGAGCTATTTTTTGAGCCCACTACAATTAAGGCATCTACCTCATTAATAATGTTTTTTATGGCAGTCTGGCGATTTTGGGTAGCATAACAAATATTCTTACTATCAGGTCCTGTAATATTAGGAAATCTTTCCTTTAAAATCTCAATAATATTAGCAGTATCATCTAAGCTTAAAGTAGTTTGAGTTATATAAGCTATAGGTTTATTTTGATTAAGTTGCAAAGATCTAGCTTCTTCTTCATTGCTAATAATAAATATTTTTCCAGGTATTCTACCTGCTATACCTACCACTTCGGGATGATGATTATGCCCAATTAAAATAACTTGGTACCCTTGATCAAAATATTTTATGCCTTCTTTATGAACTTTGCTTACCAAAGGGCAGGTAGCATCAATATAATTAAGTTGGCTTTCTTTAGCACTATCTTCTACGGCTTTAGCTACCCCATGTGCACTAAAAATTGCTGTGGCACCTATAGGAATTTCACTTATTTCTTTAACAAAAATTACCCCTTTATTTTTAAATTCTTCTACTATAATTTTATTATGCACAATCTCATGCCTTACATAAATGGGCTTGCCATATAATTTTAACGCTTGATCCACAATATCTACGGCTCTGCTAACTCCTGCACAAAACCCTCTAGGATTAATTAAGATGATTTCTAAATTTTTCATATATTTTTTTATATAATAATGTTACGTTAATTTGTATATTAATCTTAACGCATATTGATATAAAGTACAATAAACCAACAAATAACAAAGCAAAAATATATTGCCACACAGATTGCCCTGTAATAAATCTTAAATAAATTATATGAACATTCTAGCAATTCATGATGATAAAAGTGGGCATAAATCCCAAATTGAGGGCGTAATTAATGCTTTAAAATTAACTATTCCTGATATTGGTATTCAATATATTATAGTAAATAAATCTAATACTAATTTATTTTCAAAGTTTTTCCCTACGTGTACTTGTTTACTTACTAGATTATTAAAAGCTACTATTAAGCAAAGCTTTGACCAAAAAACGCCAAGGTTAATCTTAGCAGTAGGTCGTAGTACTTTGCCTACCGCCATTTATGCTAAAAAATATTATCATAAACAAAATAGTAGGGAGAATTTTAACCCAAATAACCCTACACTGGTTTATTTAATGCCCCCTGGCAAATCAGGAAAAGGCTATATTGATTATGTTTTTTTTCATGCTTATAAAAATCAACGCAAAACTAAAAAATATATAAAAGCTTGGCTAAATAAAATTTATCCAAAAGTTTTCAAAGTTGTTACCACAAAACAACCTGTTGAAATCCCTATTGTTGCTGCTCCACATAATTTACCTTTTAATTTATCTTCTACTTTACCAACCAATAACGACTTACCAAATTTAGCTAAGCCGATCATAGCTGTTTTAGTAGGGGGAAATGCAAAAAATATTAAATTTAATCGTAAAGCAGCGCAAACTTTAATTAATCGCCTCAAACTAATTAAATCAGAAAATCCTTGTAGCATTATAATGCTAACAAGCAGACGTACTCCTGTTGTTGAAGAAAAGTTTTTAAAAAGCGCTTTACATAGGCTTTTTTCCTCTAATCAAGCAGCCTTAGATATGCCCAACCCACTATTAAACTCCTTAGGGAGCTCATTTACAAATTCTCACTATATTTTTGCATTTAATTATTATTTTTGGGGTTATCATGAACACAATCAAAGAGAATTTAATCCTTATCTTGCGGCTTTGCAAAAAGCTGATAAGGTAATTGTTACAGGGGAATCTATTTCTATGATTTCTGAGGCTTGTGCCTTGCCTAAGGAAATTCCTATATATATTTATTTTGAACCAAATTTTTATTCTAAAAGGTATAGCGCTTTTCATCAGTTATTGTATAAAAATAGCTATGCTTATCCCCTAAGTGAGATTTATAAAAATCCATCTCAGCGTGTCTCATTAAATACTACAAATTTTGTAGTTAATAAAATTAAAGAGATTATTTAAGTTTAACTATAAAAGGTTAATAAATTACTGCTTTATTGCTTACATTAGCGTTGTAATAATTAGCTACTTATGATATTATAAGTAAATTATAACAAAAGAAAATCATAGCTTTAAATTGCCGTGCATTTAAGGAATTTTGTGCGTTAGAGGATTATTAAATTAATCAACATACTTTAGCATAAATTGCACTTTTTAAAGCATATACCTATTATTCTTATATTATTTAAAGCCACCTATTGATTTTCAATACAGTAATACTTTTATCAAGGAAAAACTTTGTCAGACCTATTCGAAAATAAAGAAGATATTAAAAAAATCACTATCTACGATGAGATGAAAAAATCTTATATAGATTATGCTATGAGTGTAATTGTAAGTAGAGCGCTTCCTGATGTTAGAGATGGACTTAAGCCGGTGCATCGTCGTATTATTTATACAATGTACGAAAACAGTTATCTTGCTGGTAAGCCCTATAAGAAATCCGCAAGAATTGTAGGTGATGTGATGGGTAAGTACCATCCTCACGGTGATACCGCAATTTATGATGCTTTAGTGCGTATGGCGCAGGATTTCTCCTTGCGTTTACCTTTAATTGATGGTCAGGGGAATTTTGGCTCTATGGATGGTGATAACGCAGCTGCTATGAGATATACCGAAGCCAGAATGGCCCAATCAGCCCATGCTTTAATTGAAGATATTGATAATGAAACGGTGGATTTTAAACCTAATTATGATGATTCTCTAGAAGAGCCTTTAGTTTTACCGGCCCGTTATCCTAATTTATTAGTAAATGGCTCAAGCGGTATTGCTGTGGGAATGGCTACAAATATCCCTACTCATAACCTTGGAGAATTAATTGAAGCCTTATTTATTCTTATTGATAATGAAGAGGCTACGATAGATGATTTAATGCAAGTAGTACAGGGTCCTGATTTTCCCACAGGTGGTAGAATTTTAGGAAGAAACGGTATTATTAAAGCCTTACATACAGGGCGTGGTAGCATAGTTATTTGTGGTGTAGCTAAAATTGAAGAAATTAGCAAATCAAAGTCTGCTATTATCATCACTGAAATTCCTTGGATGGTTAACAAATCTAATTTAGTTAAGGAAATTAGCAATATTAAAGATAAAAGTGATAATAAAGAATTAGATGTGATCTCAGATGTAAGAGATGAATCTGATAAAAAAGGCGTAAGAATTGTTATTGAGCTTAAAAAGGATGTGGAACCAGAAATTGTGATCAATTATTTACAAAAATACACTTCTTACCAGGTGTTTTTTGGCATTAATATGTTAGCTATTGAAAATGGTATGCCTAAGCTAATGAATGTAAGAGAAATTTTAGTTTATTTTCTTGATTTTAGAAAAGTAGTAATCCGCAGAAGAACTTTGTATTTATTAAAAAAAGCTAGAGAAAGAGCGCATTTGCTAGCAGGCTTAGGAGTAGCTATTGAAAATATAGATGAAGTAATTACCTTAATTAAAGAATCAGGCTCACCTGAGGAGGCAAAACTAGGATTGCTTAGTAAACCTTGGCCTTGTGTAAATATGGCTCCTTTTATTGCTTTATTAGATGAACCAGGCAGAAAGGTTAGCAATAATTTATATTACCTTTCAGAATTTCAGGCTAAAGCGATTTTGGATTTAAGGCTGCATAGATTAACTGGTCTTGAAAGAGAAAAAATTCAAAATGATTTAGGGAAACTAGCTGAAGAAATTACAGATTATTTGGAAATATTATCTTCTTATGATCGTTTAATGGGAATTATAAAAGAAGAACTTAAAGAAATAAAAGATAATTTTGCTACCCCTAGAAAAACTCAAATTGAGGATGCTCCAGGGGAATTTGCAGAAGAAGATTTCATTAAAAAAGAAGAAGTAGCACTTACCATTACTAATTCTGGATATATCAAAAGGATGCCCACTACTGCTTATAAAACGCAAAAACGCGGGGGCAAAGGGAAAATTGGGATTAACACTAGAGAAGCAGACGTAGTAACCAATTTGTTAATCACCAATACTCATGCTGACTTATTATTTTTTACTTCCAAGGGATTGGTATATAAAATTAAATGTTATAAAATTCCTGAAAGCTCCTCAACTAGCTTAGGTAGGGCAATTATTAATTTAATTCCTATTGAGAAAAATGAAAAAATCACTGCGGTGTTGCCAATTGAAGAAGGTTATAACCCTTTACAAGATATTATTTTTGCGACAGAACAAGGTGGAATTAGAAGGAATAAGCTAGAAGATTTTACTAATATCCCTACTAAGGGCAAAATTGCCATGAAATTAGATGAAAAAGATAATTTGATTGGGGTATTATTAGCTAATGAAGATCAAGATATTTTGGTTAGCACTAAAAATGGACAATGTTTAAGGTTTCCTTTAACTGAACTAAGGGTATTTAGTAGCAGAAATTCTTCTGGAGTTAGAGCTATTAGTTTGCAAAAAGCTGATTATATAATTAATGTTTCTTTGCTTCAACATGAGAAAATTGAAGATTTAGAAATTAGGGAAAAATACTTAAAATATGCCACTGCTAAAAGAAGAGGAGAAGATGCAGAGCCTGAATTATCTGCTGAGCAAATTATGGATTTAGAAAGTAAGGAAGAATTTATTTTAACTGTAACTTCTAATGGGTATGGCAAAAGAACCTCAGCGTATGAATATCGTATAACCCAAAGAGGTGGAAAAGGATTTTTAGGGGGCAGATTATCAGAGAAAAACGGCGAAATTGTTGCTTCTTTTGTGGTAGAAAAAGGGGATGAAATTATTATTGTAAGCAATAATGGCCAGGTAATTAGACAAAAAGTTGAGCAAATTCGCATTACAGGTAGGGTAGCTTTAGGGGTAGTGCTATTTAGGATGGATTCTAATGAAAGTGTAGTTTCTATTAGTAAAGTTAAGTTTAATCTTGATGATGAGAAACCTGAAGAAAATGATATTAATAATCAACCTTCAGCTGAAAATGATCTTATTTAAAATATAATAAAAAAGATAAAGTGGGCTCTAAGAAAATATAGCCTCTTAAGAAAGTACAAAAAAGTAACCCTAATATAAGAGAGTTGAGTTTGACAATAGCAGTTTATCCGGGTTCTTTTGACCCCTTAACTTTTGGCCATTTGGATATTATTGAGCGCTCATTAAAATTTCTAGATAATTTAGTTATAGGCATAGGAAATAATCAAAATAAAAATCCTTTGTTTAGCTTAGAAGAACGATTACAAATTATTAACGAATGCTTAGAACAGGTTTTAGATAAGCAACTTTTAGCAAGGGTTAACGTAAAAACATATAATGGTTTACTAATAGATTTTGCTAAATCTCAAGGTGCTCATTTGATTATTAGGGGGGTAAGGGCAACTTCAGATTTCGATGCAGAATTTAATTTAGCGGGCGTAAATATAAAGCTTTGCCCTGCCATAGAAACTATATTTTTAATTGCTTCAGAAGGTAAGCAATTTGTTAGCTCTTTATATGTGAAAGAAATAGCAAAATTTAAAGGGGATATTAGTAAATTTGTTCCTGATGTGGTAGTACAAAAGCTGCATAACAAGTTTAATTCTTAAGTTTTTTATCATAAAGGCAAGTTAAATTATTAAATGCAGTAATCTCATGGATCATGGTGGGTTTTATTAGATCCATTTATGCAACAAATTGGAAAATTGTTAGAAGACTTATATGTTTATTTTTTTAATGTGAAGACATAAGCAGAAACTAAATCTGTGTCACTTATTATTGAAATTACTTCAGCACTCTTTAAATTAATCCCCTTCTATAATACTCTAATAAAGTAACAAAATAATTGTTGAGAGGTATCTAGATCCCTCTAGAGAATTTATATTATCAGAATGTAAGATACTTAGAAAATAAATTAATTAATATTGGTTAACTAAAAAAATTATATAAATATTACAATATTATCATAAAGGGGTGGTAAAAAGGAGAGTAAAAGATTTAGAAAAAAAAATTATTAATTTAATATATAAAATTTCTAATTCTAAGCTTTTATCATTAAAGTAGGGATATTTAAGATTATTAATTATATTTCAATAGATATTAAAAAAAAATCTTGACTAACGGATAAATATTATTTACTATATACTTGTTTCAGGGGTATTTAGCTCAGTCGGTAGAGCATTTGACTTTTAATCAAAGGGTCGATGGTTCGAATCCATCAATACCCACCACTTTGAAACGCCTTTTCTCTTGCCAAACCCCGCATTTATAAGGAAATTATTTAGATATTATAAAAATTATCTATCTTTTATAAACCCTTGATATGCCTCAATTTTCCCTATGGTATAATATAGCGTGACACAATTTTGACACAATTTTATTTGGCATTATTAATTTGATTCTTTAAATCTTCAGTGGTTAAATGAGCATAGATTTGGGTCATCTTTACATCACTATGACGCAACCATTTTGATACTCTATATATATCCATTAAATCATCTTGCCAACTAAACCATCCTTTAATCAACCAAGAGGCACAAGTATGGCGGAGGTCATGCCATCTAAATTCTTTACTTATACTTGCTTCTGCTAAAGTCCGTTTAAATTTAGCAAAATCAATAATCCTATTAAAAGGTTTTGGAAGATTTAATTTGCTACGTTCAAGTAAAATTTTTAAAGCAATCGGGGATAAAGGTACACTTCCCGCTTCACCAGTTTTACTAGTTTTTATATAAATATCTTTGTTTTCAAAATTTACCTCATTCCACATTAGACTTGTTTGTTCGCCTTTTCTTAAGCCTGTTTTTTATAGAAAAATTAATGTAATCCAAAAATTCTTTGCCTTTTATTTTTTTCTTTATGATATCTTTAGCAATGAGGGAGATACTTTATAAAATAAAATGTAGTAGCTTGCACAAAATCTCCCTGCAGACACAAATATTTTAATAAAAATATATTAAAAATAATGCTTATGGCCATTAAAGCTTTAGTAAGGGGACTAAGATATTGCCTAATATATTGTTTTTTACTTATAGCTGCTATGTTAAGAAACCTTTAAACCTAAATAAGTAATTTATATAGATTTTAGACCCCCTTAGCGTCAGGTCTAGAAGGGGGTCCACTAAAAGCTATATAGACTAAGGAGGTAGGTTATTAAAAAGCGGGAAACACATAAAATAAAAAACATCAACGATAGCATTGATGAAATTTACTCAGCCCAATAAATTAATCATTGTGTAAGGGAATCGCTCTCCTAATTTACAAAAGTATAATAGATATGCTATAATAAAAAGCAATAATCCTCAATGGTTCCCTGGGGGATATGTAATAGCTAAAAGTAAGATGTTAAAGTATGTATGAACCACTTGCCAATAAAATCCGACCAAAATTACTAAAAGAAGTAATTGGCCAAACTCACCTTATTGGAGAAGGTAAGCCTCTTAAAATAGCTATTGAGCAAAAACATTTGTTTTCCTTTATATTGTGGGGCCCTCCTGGAGTAGGAAAAACTACAATTTCCCGTTTGTATGCTAAATCCATAGAGGCTGATTATTTTGAGCTTTCCGCAACTTCTGCAGGTAAAGAAGATATTCGTAAAATTGTTGAAATCCAAGGTAACATTTTTGATAGACCTAAAATTTTATTTTTGGATGAAATTCACCGTTTTAATAAAACTCAACAAGATTATCTTTTGCCTTTTGTAGAATCAGGAAAATTATATTTAATAGGAGCAACTACAGAAAATCCTTCCTTTGAAATCATCTCACCTTTGCTTTCTAGATGCCAGGTATTTATTTTAAATCCTTTAAATGAAGAAGAGCTAAAACAGATAATAAATAAAGTAGCAGGCGAGCTTGATGAAGACACTATTCACTGGTTGGTGAATATGGTTAATGGAGATGCTCGTAAAGTTATTACTATCCTTGAAAATACCTTAAGTCTTTACGGGAAAATCACCGCAGAAAATTTAAAACAAGCTATTCAATCGAAATTTTTACGCTATGATAAAAAAAGTGAAGAACATTATGATACTATCTCTGCTTTTATAAAATCTATGCGAGCCAGTCAACCTGATGCTGCTCTTTATTATTTAGCAAGAATGATTGAAGGAGGGGAGGATCCTTTATTCATCGCCCGCAGGATAGTGATTTTTGCAAGTGAAGATGTTGGTTTAGCTGATAAAGGAGCTTTAGTAATTGCAAATGCGGTTTTTCAAGCGTGCGCAAATATAGGTTATCCTGAATGCATTATAAATCTTGGTCACGGCACGGTTTATCTAGCAAAATGTAAAAAGGATAAAAGTTCTTATAAAGCGATTATGGAGGCACTTGTAGATGCTAAAAGATTTGGTAATCTTCCCATACCTCTTAAAATACGCAATGCTCCTACTAAATTAATGAAAGATTTAGGATATAAAAAAGGTTATAAACCTTACGATGAAGAAGATTACTTACCTGATAAGCTCAAAGGAAAAAAATATTTAGAAGATAAAATTTAAAGATCTATATATTTAAAGACCCCATATAAATTAGGCAAAAAATTAGAAAAAATGAAACTAAGAATCTTGCTATACTATATATAAATACTAGCTTATATAAGTCAAATATGGGTAAATGGGTTCAAAATTCCTCTCAAATCATTTTTACCATTTAATTTTGTTAGCTATAAGATATACTAGTATTTTTATAGGCAGAATTTTAGATTATAGTAAAATTGCTCAACTTCAAAAGATGATTAATGCCTAAGTTTTATGGTGGGTACTGATGGGATCGAACCATCGACATTCTGATTAAGAGTCAGACGCTCTACCGACTGAGCTAAGTACCCTTAATAATTATATAAGCTTTATAATTCTAGTGATATACTACAATATTAGTATATAGATTTGAATCTAATTAGCAAATAAATTGTTATATTTAAATACCTAAAAAATAAATTATGATAAAATTAGAAATTAAAAATAAAATTTAAGTAGATAATATAGGAAAAATAGATATAGAAAATAGACAAAAAGCGGTAAATAATAAGGTAAGTTATAATAAAATCTAAGTTTAAACAGATAGATGCTCTATAGAATTAGCTAAGTAGCCTTGGGATTAATTTTATATAATATTTAAAAATTAAATATAAAAAGTTAGAGGACTTTAATAAAAAAATTAGTATCTTTAATTTTACCACTTTTAATCTGTTGCTAAGAGGCAAATAAATTATAATGTAAGCAAAATTAGTCTGTTCAATTTTCTTATATTAAAGTCTTCAAAAGCCCTTTTAATACCTTTTTTCTAACAATTTTACTGATTTTACATAATAAGCATTATAAAGCTTTAAAAGGGAAATTTAGCAAGACATAAAATTATTTATATACACTATAAGTATATAATTCTTGCTTTTATTATAAATATAAAGTATAATTATTTATTAAATATATCTAGGTTCCATTTAAGATAATTTAATGTTTAGTTAAAGTAATTAAATAAAATACAGAGGAAAATCACAATGCAAACTTTAAGTACTTTTATAAAAAATTTTCTTAAAGCAGCAGCTACCCTAACAGAAGATATTATACGCAATAGAATTTTAAATAAAAATACTCCAAAGGGAATATCTTTTATTGTAGCGGGTTTAATGGGTGTTGGCTTGATTGATAAGACTACAGGTAATAATATTATAGCTTTATTAGCTAATAGCGGCCTTACCTATTTTGATATGGTACTTTATGGATTAAGTGCTAGTCTGATTTTTTTAGGAATATATTACCTTTGGAAAAAGATCGGCCTTCATACAGATAAAGAATACATAATGTATAAATACAAGATAAAAGAAGAAGGGAATAAAGAACATAAGTTAATAAGGAAAACTAAAAGGAGCTCTAAGAAAATTTAAACCTAAATAGCTACTTTTCTTAATAAATTTGCCAAAAAACAGGCTAAATATTAATAATTAACTATAATAAATATAGCTCTTATTCTTAAATAAGAGCTATATTTATTATAAGATTTTAATATAGCAAACTATCTATAAAATCATTATAATTCTTAGAATTTTCTAAGGTTTTTGCTTTATGATTTTCCTCGTTTTCTGAACGTGAAGCATCAATATGAAGAAATCCCTTATAGTCTGCTTTCATATATTGTGCCATTTGTTCAAGAGAAAAGAAATAATCCTTTAACAGTCTTTTATTATATCCTTCATGAGTATAAGCAGCAGTTGGAACTCCTGTAGTAGCTACAGCCGCCATAGCTTTACCTACTAATTTATCTCCATTAGGACCATGGGCAAATCCATAGGCTAATACGTTATCTGTCCACATTTTCAATATAGCAGGCTTACTATACCATTGTACTGGAAATTGGAAAAGGATGATATTATGTTGCAATATTTTCTCTTGCTCAGCTTTTATCACCTCATCATTAAAATATAATTTTTTTAAATGATCGTGCTCATGTAAATTATGAATAGTAACTCCTTGTTTGCCTTTAATGGATTCAAGAAGACCTTTATTAGCAACTGATATATCTAAATTATTATGACCCACAACTAGAAGGATAGATTTCATATTTATTACCTTTTATTTAGACTTTGGTTGTTTTTGTAAGCTATTGTTATATAAGTATATAATGTTTATTTGTCAATAAAGCTAATTTATCCCTATAATTAACTAGGAGAGATATTAATACTAATTTGACGGTTAGGCTTAATCTTTAGTACCCCACGTATAGAATTTAGCTTATCCTCAAAAATCTCATAATTTACTGTATAATTGCTGAGGCAGCTAAACTCATTACGTAAGAAATTTATGTCATCATTACAAGGCAGATCTTTTAAAGCGCCTTTAATTAAATTTAAAACTTTATTATTAATAATTTGGCGGCTTAAACTATCAGGATTTTTATGTTTATCATCAAAAGGCATAGTAATAAATACACCATTGATATAATTTAAATTAGATTCAGAAAATAAAGTTATGCTAATGCTTGGATAATCTTCGTGATAGAAAACTAAAGAATTATGATTAGAAGGTTTAGGTAAAAATAAAAAATCATGTGCTTGTAAAGAGGTTTTAACATCTGAGGTTAAAGCGTTAATACCTAATAGTGTATTAATCTTGGGTTTAGGATTAAGACTAAAACAAGCACTTAAAGATAATAAAATCACACTTAAAGTAAAAATTTTTAAACAAGCAGGAGATTTTTTAATGGATAATTGCATATTGAATTTACCTGCCTTTTTTGTTGCTATTAGCATTAATTGGTCGTTTAGATTGGAAATTATGAGGTTGACTTTTAGAAGAGTGATTAAAATTTTTATTTTTAGAAGGGTTTTTATTTCCAACAAAAGGCAAGGGATTAATAGAAACCGGATGATTATTTTGATGTTGATTAAGCTGATTTTTATAATTTTTATTAAACTTTTTAGAATGTTGTTGCGGGTAAGGAGGGTAGTGAGTAGGCTTTTTTAAATCGTTTTTATTCATCTCATTTTTTAAACTACGAAAGCCTCTTCCGATATCTCCCATAATAGAGGATATTTTCCCTCTGCCCCCGAAAATAATCAAGATTACTATTAAAACAATAATCCAGTGCCAAAAGCTAAAGATGCCCAATTGTTTTTCCTTAAATTACAACAGTTATAATTTTTTTGGTTGCTAAACCATTATATCTTATATAAGATATCTTAATATAATAAAGTTAAAAATGCCAAGGAATTTATCTAAATGCAGCAGTTTTTTTATAAATATAGATTGTTTTCTGCGAGATTATTATTAAGTTTTCTTGGAGTTTTAGGTATTTTCACACAACCGCTTATCTATAACACTCCTTATTATCCTATTGCTTTAATTTTAGGATTAACCTTAATTGTTATTGGGATTATCGGTAGAATTTTTAGTATATTATTTATTAGTGCGGGCAAAGATAAAAATTTAGCCACTACTGGAATTTATTCTATTAGCCGTAATCCTTTGTATTTCTTTTCATTTATCGCCATGGTGGGGGTAACGGTAATTTATAGTAGTATTTTTATAGCGATATTTTTTATCCTGGGCTTTATGATTTATTATTATTTTGTTATTGCTTATGAAGAAAATAAATTATTAGATATTTTTGGTGAAAATTACCAAAAATATCTAAATTCTTCTACACCCAAATTTATACCTAATTTTTCTTTATGGCGCGCCCAGAATTATTACCATATTTATTATAAAGATGTAGTAAAAATGATTTTTGATGCTATGTGGTTTTTTATTATAGGCATAGCGGTTTTTACAATATTATCCTTACAAAGTGTAGGTATTATACCAGTTTTTTTCTATATCTTATAATCCTAATTAACTATTATAAATTTACCCAACAAGGTAGCTTAAAATAAGCTGCAATAAAGTGTAAAGCTAGATTTGAAAGCTAATTTTCAAAGTATATCTTACAAGATCAGATATGTGGGGATAATTTTGATAATCCGGATAACTAGCATAAAGTTTAATATGATAGTGCTCCCATGCTAAAGGCAAGGGGGGTAAAACCAGTAATTTCAATCATAGATGCTTAAATAGCACGATTTTTTAAATTTTTTTTAAAGACCAACCTTTCCTTGGTTTTTATTTTTTCTTTAGTATTATTAAAAATAGTTGGAAATTTATAAAATTTTTAATATTTTGAGTAAAAGCATAAGCATGATTGAACTTTGCTATAGAGGTATCAAACTTTGTATTCATATCTAAAATTATTTGCCACTTTTTATATCTACTAAAGTAAGATCATAGCTACACCTTGGGTATGGAAGCACTCCCTGTAAATGGGTTACTCAAAAAATGATTTTTATAACCTAAAGCTTTGACATAAGCAAAAGTATTTTTTAATTTACTTGCAGCATCAAGATGTAAAAATAATTTAGTAGATTTGTATAAGAACCCCCCCCCCAACAAAATTATTTTCTGTAACATATCTTAAGTCTATATAATTAGTATACTTTTCAGTAATACTAATTATTTTATCTTCCATAAAAATTAAGTGAGATATAAAATTAAAAATATAAGTTAGCTAAGAATAAAATATAATAAAATTAAAATCACCAAACTATAAAAAGTTAAAGGAGAGCTATAACTATACTTTTGATAACTTATAGCTGTAATTTTATTATATAAAATTTTTGCCGTTTTATTAAGGGCAAAAATCAAATCTATTTTAATCATGTTTTGAAGAAAATTTAAAGCAAAAATCCTAAGCAGGTTTTTTGCTTTATTGATGTTTAAATTAATAGTTTTATGCTTATTTTTAATAAACCTATTGATTAATATAAATAATATTAATCCTCCACCAATTACCTGTAAGGAATGCCAAATATTAGCTAAATTGAAAAAACTAGCATAATGTAAAAGGAAAATTGCTTCTAAAACCACAATCAAAACTAAGAAAGGAACCACCTTATAATTTGTAGCTAAAGTGATTTTTGATCCTGTATTCCCGAAATTTAGCAGTGTATAAGGTATTCTAATGCCGATATTTAAACTACCGCACATAATAAAGAACATAAGTATATAATTTACCCAATACGAACTTGTTTCAGATACTGTAGAAGTTAAATAGGTTTTAGTAATAAAACCACCGGTAAAAGGCGCTCCCAAAGCTTGTAGCGCTAAAATAATTAACATTACTCCTATAAAAGATTTTAAGTTTATAGACTTTCTTAATCTATATATATTATCCGTATTAAAACGCGATGATAAGATAGCTACAATCATAAAAAAGCCTAATTTATATAAAATATCAGAAATTAAATAGCTAATAAGAAAGGTATGGTGATAAAAATCCACAAAAGCTATAGCAATCATAGTAATTCCTAATTGCTGAATAATAGCAAAGGATAATATTTTTCTTATATTAGAAGTAAACAAAGAAAATATAATGCCATAGGCCGCTAAAATTATGCCAAAATATAGCAGATCATATTGGTTATAAAAAAGTTTAAATAAGGTGAAAATTGCCACTTTAGTAGTAAAGATTGATAAAAATATAGAAGCGGTAGAGGAGCTATAGCTATATCCCTCTATTAACCAAGAAGAGAAAGGAGGAAAGCCTAAACAGATTAAAATAGCAATAAAAATAAAATAATTAAAAGGATTGCTTAAACTTAAAGCCTGGGTAGGTAATAAAGTGGTTCCTGTAGTATACACATAGGAAACTATCCCTATAATTAAAAATATCCCCGCCAAAGCATGAATGGTAAAATATTTAAGCGCAGTAGGGTAAGCTTTAGGGTTAGAAGAACTCAAAATAATAAAGGTTGCGGCCAATGCCAAAATTTCCCAAAAAATAAAAAGTGTAATAAAATCTTGAGCAAAAATTACTCCAATTGCACAGGAGAAATAGATAAAAATTAGACCCATTTCCTTAAAATTAACTACTTTACTCATTAAAATAAATATATTGCCTATAATAAAGGCTAAACTAAAGACAATAGCCATGGTGTAATTTATATTACTAAAATTTAAAAAACTAAGGTATCCTATAGGTGGCTGATAATAATCCAACTTATAAGTAAAATAAGCGGCCACTAAAATTCCGGTTAGGCCTATATAAAAGCTAATTTTTTGGTTTTTATTTATAATTAACAGAAATCCTAAAAAGGCCATTAAACCTAAGAAATAATTTATAAACATCTAATATCCCTTAATTAACTAAAATATTTATAAGAATATGGCTATAAAAGGTTAATCCAATTACCGCACCTGAGGTAATGATCATAGCTATATCCATAGGTAAGCAATTGATAAACTTAAATTTACTATTAAGATAATTTGGCGGAGATAAGGCTAAATGATCAAGTGAAGTAGGGATTATATGTTGATCTTTGCTAAAAAAAGCTCTAAAAATTACCGGCAATAGATAAATGCAATTTAAGACAGTAGATATTATAATAGCTATTAAAGCAAAATATTGCTCACTTTCTAAAATTCCTTTGATTATAAATATTTTGCCAATAAATCCTATAGTTAAAGGAAACCCAATTAGTGATAAAGCTCCAACGCTAAAGGCTAAAATGGTAATGGGCATTTTTTTTGCAATCCCATTAAGTTCACTGATATCTTCTTTATGAGCAAGGGCTATTAAAGAACCAGCGGCAAAAAATAAGGTAATTTTAGAAAAGGCATGAGCAAAAATATATAAAAATCCTCCTAAAACCGAAGTAGGGCTAAATAAGGTGATAGCCAATACAATATAAGATAATTGCCCGATAGTTGAATAAGCAAGCATCTTTTTTAAATTGGTTTGGAATAATGCAATTACAGAAGCTAAAATGATAGTAATTGCAGGAATAATCAATAACCAATTAACACTAGAAACACTATTTATAACAGAGCTCATATATTCTATACCAAAAATATAGAGTACAATTTTTATTAAAGCAAAAGCTCCTGCTTTAACCACTGCTACGGCATGTAAAAGAGCGCTCACCGGAGTTGGAGCCACCATGGCCGCAGGCAGCCATTTATGCAAAGGCATTATTGCCGTTTTGGCTAAACCAAATAAAAATAGCAAAAATATACCAATAACTAAATAAGGATTTAAATGTTTAGCGTTATAAAGCCCATTAGGAGTAAAATTTCCTTGCCCTGTGTAAACATAAGTTAAAATAATGCCGGCTAATAATAAAGTCATTGATGAAACAATTAAAACCCCTAAATAAGTGGCTACTTGTTTTTTGTTATTATTATTAATATTATGGGCTACTAAGGGAAAAGTAGATAAAGTAAGGATTTCATAAAATAAAAATAACGTAAGTAAGTTAGCAGAAAAAGCCAAGCCTAAAGTTGAACCAATGGCTAAAGCAAAAAATACAAAAAACCTTGTTTGATTTTTTTCGTGATGAGCACGCAAATACCCAAGGGAATATATAATACTTAAAACCCATAAAAAATTTACCAACAGCGCAAATAAGATATTTAGTTTTTCGGTATAAAGGCCAAAATAGATAATATCATTGATCTGGATAAATTTCAAAAACGCATTTTCGCCTAAAGTATGTCTAAAAAATAGCAATAAAAGTAAAATCGTATTTAATATCGCTAAGATGATACTAGTAGCTTCACGTAAGTTAGGTCTATTATTTAGCAAAATCACAGGGATTATGGAAATAAAAGGTATAAGAACAGTAATACTAAGTAAAGTATTCATATGCATTTTAATTAACTCTTGGTAATTAGTAAATCTGACATTATTTGCTGAATATAATAATAAAATAGTTCAGGGTAAAAGGTGATTGTTATATTTAAAGCAATTACTATCAATAGAGATAAGTTCATATATAAAGGTAAGATATTATTTCCTATAATAGAAACAGGAGAAGATATATTTGAATTGCTAACCTCATTATGATGATTACCATGATTAAATGCAATATTTGATTGGGTATCCGTGTTAATCCATAAGTTTTCTATCAATTTCCAAGCATAGTAAAAGGAAAATAAACCTCCTATAATTATGATAATTCCTAAAAACCAAAATGGGGATTGAAAAGCTGAAATGATCAGATACAATTTACCCCAAAAGCCTGAGGTTCCTGGAATACCTGCTAAAGAAAGGCTTAAGAAAATTAAGGTGAAAAACGTAAAAGGAGCTTTATGACCTAAGCCTTTTAAAGAAATTAATTTTTCTTTACCAAAAACTAAGATTAAATTACCCACACATAAAAATAGGCCTGTTTTAACCAAAGCATGAGAAAGTAAAATAAACATAGCAGCGGAAAAGCTTTGTAAATTAAAAATCCCCAACCCTAATAAAATAAAACCAAACTGCGAAACTGAGGAAAAGCCTAATAGTAATTTTAAATCATTTTGCTTAACCGCTAATATTCCTCCAACAAAAATGCTAAAAATTGATAAAACAATTATAAAATTAAAGAGCAAAGCTGCATCAAGATAAGGATTTTTAAACAAAGTACCTACTACTATTTTTAAAAATACGTATATAAAAACATTTACACTTAAGCCTGATAAAAGCGCTGCTACTGCTGTGGGAGAATCTTTATATATCCTAGGTAAAATCCAAAATAAAGGGAAAACGCTTAATTTGATACATATTCCACAAATAATAAATACACAGCCTAAAACAAATAAAGGATTAATTGTATAGTTTTGTAGTAAAGGAATTAAAACATCAATATTTAAATTACCAAATAAAATATATAATATTCCTACTCCTAAAACATAAAAAGACGCGCCTAAGGTGCCAATAATAAGGTAATTAAAAGAGGTTAAAGGCCCTTGTTTTTTATTGCCTAAAGCAATTAAAATATAACTTGCAAGCGCACTGATTTCTAAAAATACAAATAAGTTAAAAATATCATTAGTGATTAAAATCCCTAAAAATCCAGCAAAACATAGTAAGAATAGGGCATAAAATAGATTAACCTTTTCTTTATAAATCTCTAATTGCACAATCTTTTTACCCCATAAGGCAGTTACAAAAGCGATAATTGCCGTAAGAATAATAAAATACAGATTAACAACAGTAAGCTTATACTCTATACCAATTTTAGCAGCAAAATTACCAAACGTAAATCTTAGAGGTTGTAAGTGGAGATTTAATAAAAGATAAATTGCCAAGCTTAAAACTAGCAAAGGTATAAATATAGAAGCAAGCCAACAAATAAATTCATTGCGGATAATAATTAAAAAGATAGCTACGACAATAGGTATACAAATCATCAAAGGCAAAAGTAAGGGCAAAGAGGATGAACTGATCATTTATTATTCTTTAATTTATAGTAATCTTTTTTAAACCTAAAGTAGAAAGAGGGTTATAGTAGGCTTTAATCACGAGTTTCCTCCTGCTTGATTCTAGCTATTTCTGACTCATCTAAGGTATGATAATTTTTATATATACGATAAATCAATGCACAAGCTAAGGAGGTAGTAGAAATTCCCACTACAATAGCAGTAAGCATTAATACAGAAGGTAAGGGGTTGGCGTACACTTCGGGGCTACTTGCTTTTATATTATAAATTGCGGGCAAGGCGTTATCAATTTTAGAAATTAGAATATAAAAAACAATTACTCCTCCTTGGACTAAGTTTAAGCCCATAACTTTTTTTATAAGGTTTTTATCAGCCAAAAGCAAATAAAATCCCACTAATATCATAATAAAAGCGATGGCATAAGGGTAATTTTTTAAAGCTAGGTTAATATTTTCAACCATTGTCATACTTTATGCTTTCAGTTTTGAGTAAAATTGCCCAATAATTATAGCCATAGCCGAAAATACCGTGATTCCTACTCCTAGTTCAATTAAAAACAAACCGTAATGATAAGAGCTTGCTACATCTTTTCCTAACATATAATAATCTAAAAACCCTCCGCCTAATATTAAAGTTAAAAAACCTACCCCCATATAAAGTAATACTCCTAAGGATACTAAGAATAATAAAAAATTTATCTTTAAAAATACATTAGCAACAGGATAACCAAAAAATATAGTTAGTAAAATATAACTAACTGATAAAATAACGCCGGCCTGAAATCCTCCTCCTGGACCAAAATCTCCATGAAATTGCACATAAAAGCCGTATAAAATTAATAAAGGTAATAAACAAAATGTTGCCGCAGTTAGAACTGATTCACTTTGGCTTAAATGGTCCTTATTATCTGAGGAAATAGTACGAACAAATTCGCTATTGGGCATAATTACGTGCTTAGAAACTGATTGAGAAACCGTATTATTTTGGGAATTAGATAATTCCTGAATTTCCTGGGATTTGGCTAGAACATTTTTGCTTCCATTACTTTTTTCGGATTTTCTTTCCCTGGAAGATTTTAAAATTAAATAAACTCCAATAGCTGCAATAAGAACTACGGTAGTTTCACCTAAAGTATCATAACCTCTAAAGCTGCCTAAAATCATGGTGATAATATTTTGCACTTTATAAGTATTATAGCTTTCTTGAATATAAGTAACATAATTTTCATTATGTGCAGGATTAGTAGGAGCTCCGAAAGGAGGTATATAAATCAAGCTATAAAAAAAAATGGCTGCTAAACCACCTAACACTATAAAATAAGCAAATTTAGTAAATTTTGTATTCTGATATTTAGTAGAGGCTTGAATGCCCGTTATATCATATGATTTAGTTATTTTTAAGGTGATTAAAAATAATACGGTAGAAACTCCAGCTCCTACTGCAATTTCGGTAAAAGCTACGTCCAACGCCCCTACAAATACATAAATTACCGCGCAAAACAAAGAAATTAAAGAAGTAATTAGTACCGCTATAACGAGATCTTTTACTTTGCTTAAGTAAATAGTTAAAATTCCTAACAGAGTTAAAAACAATAGTAAAATTATATCCATTCCATTATCTCATTAATTTTTTAGCTTATTTTAATAGGGAATTATTAGGTATGATCATTCATCATTAATTATTGCTTCTTTTTTATAATTACCATTTTTTGCCAGTTTATTTCGCCTTACTAAAATTTGCATAAAAGCATAACAACCAGGGGCGCTCATGGCAATGACCAATATGGCTAGTAACATAGTTTTAATACTTATCAAAGAGAAACCACTTTTTATGGCTAATCCCAAAAAAATAAAAAATATACCACCGCTATCTATTAAAGATACCGCATGCTGCTTAGCATAAATGCCAGGAAAACGATAAATCCCAATTACGGCTACTACACAAAAAAATAGGCCAAATCCTATAAATAAATTTGAGATTATATCTATAATTAAATTAAAAATCACGAGAAATATTCCTTTACCAATTATTTTTTAAGGAAATTATGTTGAAGATATTTACTAATAGCAACTATGCTAATATAATTTAAAACTGCATATAAAAGCGCAATATCAATGTACTCGGGCTTATTAATATAATAAGCATACAAAGCGATTAAAATAATAATTAAGGAATTTAAACAATTTACCAACTGAATTTTTAAAGGTAAGGTTTTCCTTTTAATAAAGAGGAAAACTAAAAATCCGCTTAAAACTCCAATTACACCAATTGCTATTAATAACATGTTATTTTAATTTTCCTGTTTTTTAATACTACGCACCCTTTGAGCCATAGAAGAATCAGAATTAAAATAAGCTTCTGTATCCTTATTAGCAACTAAAACATGCACCAATAATACCTTATGATCCACATATATACAAATAGAACCTGGCGTTAAAGTGGTAGAGTTTACAAAAATCACAGTGGCTGATTTGGTACTAAAATTGTTATTAACCTGAATAATCTTAGGAGAAATTTTATTAGTTAAAATAACTTTTACTAAAAATAAATTAGAGATAAAAATCTCTTTAACTAAATAGGGTAAATAAAGAATAAAGCTCTTTAAATTTATAGAAAAACAATGCGTATATTTAGAAGCTATCTTAGATCTTTTAACTAGAAAAATCAATATAAATAGGGATAAAATGCCAGGTATTAAGGGCAAGGCAGAAAAATAACCTGATAAAATAAACCATAATAATAATAAAGTAATGAAAAACAACATACGGTGATTTTTCCTGCGCTTAATTTTAATTAATGCTTGCCAATAATTAATTCTTGACAATGCTATGCATTTGATGTATGATACGTATGATGTCAATGATACTAATAATAATCATAACATTATTAAAATAATATACCTTATTCTCAACTAATTTCAAAATAAACTTTAATCATTATATTTTCACTAGCTTGTTTAGGTGCTTATCAATATTAATAACGATACCTATATCTAAGTAAAAAGTAAAGCGCTTAATAACTTTAAGTTTTTTTCTCTTTTTTATCTTAAAATCCTAATTTATATATTTTTGGCTATTAATTTTAATTATATACATTAAATTTGGGTAAACTCCCCCATGATAAATCAACCAAAAAGTCAATCAGCTAAAGCCAAAAGAACGTATAAAAAACGTCTTAAAAAAGCCTCTGCTTTAAATGCAATTAGCTTAGAAACTATTATTAATCTTTTAAAACAGCGTATTGTAGTTTGTTTAAAGCAAGAAGTGGATTTTAACTCTAACTTTGATAAAGAAATTAATAAAGTTTTAGTTAGCAACATTAAATGCTTAACCTTTTTACTAAGGGTTCAAATTTATAACGAACCTAAAAAATCCAACCATTATGGTTATGAGTAAATTTTAAACAGTTTAAAAAGTAATTAAAGCCTTACTAATTATAAACAATTATTTGGGTATAAAGAATGCAGAATTATTATAGGGATACTGAAAGCTCTTTAGCGAAAATAATTAATAATTTTTCTCATTTTTCGCAAATTGCTTTATCTATTCGTAGTAAAAAAAGCCAAATTAATAAATTTATTTTAAATACAGAGCAGCTTTATATTGATCAAATTTTACAGCAGCAGAAAAAGGAAACTGGTAAAGTTAGAGCGATAATTTTAAAAGGTCGGCAAATAGGATCTACTACTTATTTAGCCGCTAGGGGATATCATTTTGTTATTACTAATAAGGGATCAAGGGCCTTTGTGTTAGCTCATAGACAATCTGCCACTAATAATATTTTTGATATTATCTTACGTTATCATGCTTATAGCCCAGATTTTCTTAAACCTCAGCTTTTACTAAATAGAAATAAAATATTAAATTTTAATAAACTTGATAGCTCTTATGTTTTTTCCACGGCAGGCGGTAATGAGGTAGGACGCTCTGATACTATTCAATTTTTTCATGGCAGTGAAGTAGCCTATTGGATGAAAGAGGAAAACCACTTAGCTTCAGCCCTTGTAGCAGTGCCTGATCATAAAGGAACAGAAATTATTTTAGAAAGTACCTCCAATGGTCCAAAAGGAATGTTTTATGAAATCTGTTTAGAAGCTTTAAAAGAAAAAAGCGAGTTCAAACTAATTTTTTTACCCTGGTATTGGCATAAGGAATATGCAGTAGCTCCTGAAAAAGTTTCTCAATTTAATAAAGATTTTTTGCTCCCCCAGGGTTGGCAAGAATATGGGGAAAATTATCAATTAAGTTCTGCTCAATTATACTGGGCTTATCTTAAAAACAAAATGCTTAATATTAATAGCTCATATGGTGATAATGATCAGCCCTGCGCTAGATTTTATCAAGAATTTCCTGCCAGTGTAAATGAGGCCTTTAAGTTTAGCAAAAGTAATACTTTTATTTCTGCAAATATTTTACAAAAAATTACTTATAGTCAACATTTTGAAAAATATTTTATGCCAGATAGTTTAGTGCAAGTAACTACCTTTAATAATTTAGAAACTAACGCTTTAGAAATTATAAAAAGTAAATTTCAACAAGATAAAATTTATTACGGGTTAATTTTAGGAGTTGATATTGCTCGAGGAGGGGGAGATTACTCTTGGGTAATTGATAAAATGGGTAGATTTTTAGGATTTAATATTAATGAAAAAATAGATCTAAACGATATTATGGCAGTTAGCGGTTGGTTACTTAAACATATTATTAGGTTAAATCCTATTAAAGTATGTATAGACAGCGGCGGAGGCGGCATAGGAGTTTATGACCGCTTAAAAGAATTAGGATATGAAAAAATCTTAGTTTTGGTAAATTTTGGTGCAAAAGCTTTTGATAGCAGAAAATATCTTAATAAAAGGGCAGAAATGTGGGGGAAATTAAAAGAATTTATAGAAGATAATAATTTTATTATAAATGATCCTTTGCTTTTATCGCAAATTTCGGCGCTTGAATATAATTATACCTCTAAAGGACAAATTCAATTAGAGGCAAAAAGTAACCTTAAAATGCGGCTTAAACATTCCCCCGATGGTGCAGATGCCGCAGCTTTAACTTTTGCTTTAGAAGGTGGTGGGTCCTCCTTAGTTAACCCTAACAATTTTTTTGCTGATGCTAATTTAAGCAATGATTTTAATCCCTTTGATTGGTAACTACTTTAACCTGTAACCTCATTTTTTTAATCCTTGCTTTTATCTTTAGCAAACTAACCTATGGAGAGAATTTTGGCCCCTATAAATAATTTAAATAAAAATTCAGAGCTTAATATTGTTAATAATACCTTATTACTTTATGAAAATTTAAAGCAAGAACGTTATGGGTTAGAAAAAATATGGCAACAAGTAGCACATTATGTAAGGCCTCAAAGGAAGCTTTTTAAAGAAGATTTAATTAACAATCAAGATATCTATGATTCAACCGCAATAGTTGCATCTGAGCAACTAGTATCAGGGTTGTGGTCTATGGTGAGTAGTAGCGCCTCTAGCTGGTTTTACCTGCGCCTTAAAAACATGGTAAGCGGCCAAGAAGAAGAAATTAAAAGTTGGTTGGGGCAAATTAATCATTTAATGAAAGAAAATTTAAGTGATGCAAGTAGCGGCTTTTATTATAAATCCTATGAATTTTATGCAGATTTAGTGTGTTTTGGCACAGGCATCTTTTATATGACAGAAAATCTAGAGGATAAAAAAGTTATCTATACCGCAATTAATCTTAGTGAAACTTTTATTACCAAAACATATAACCAAATTGATACCGTGATAAGGATAATTAATTTAACTTCAAAACAAGCTATGGAATTATTTGGCTATGCAAACGTATCTAAAGCGATTAAAGAAGATTATTATCGCGCTAATAATAGCACAGGCCATACTATTTTTCCTTAAATATGAGCCATTCTTCTTATTATATTGATGTTACCTCTAAAGAAATAGTCTTAAAAAGTGGCTATTATGAGTTCCCTTATATGATCACTAGATGGTACACCAATGCCTATCAGGAGTATGGACAAAGCCCGGCAATGGCGGCAATGCCAGATATTAAAATGATAAATTCTATAAGCAAAACCATGTTAATTGCAGCACAAAAGCAAGTAGATCCACCAATTTTAGCCCCCAATGAGGGCGCTATTCAAGGTATTAGAAGCGTGCCTGGAGGAATAATTTATGGTGGGATAGATCCTATTACGGGCAATCAACTTCTAAAACCTTTAAGTTTAGGAGGAGATTTATCTAATACTTATACCTTACAAGAGCAAAGAAGAGCCTCTATCCGCGAAGCTTTTTACAATTCTTTGCTGATGTTTAATTACTCTAATAATGCTACAGCCACCGAGGTAGTATCAGTTAATGAGCAAAAATTAAGGATTTTGGGATCTAAAATTGCCAGAATTCAAACGGAATTTCTTTATCCTCTTTTAAAACGACAATATTTTATTATGCAACGTTTAGGTTTATTGCCTAACCCGCCTAAAGGGGTTGATATTAATAATATTGAGATTGATTTTTTTGGTCCTTGGAATAGGTATCAAAAAATGGTGGATAGTATTGGTATGCAGCAACTTGGCAGTGTAATTAATACGCTTAAACAATTTGATCCTAATGTGGTTCAGGCCTTTGATTGGTTAGAGGTGGTAAAGCTAATCGCTGAAGGTAACGGGGTGCCAGAAAATTTATTTAATAAATCTATCCATAATAAGTCTACCCCCACTAACTAACTAACAATAATTAATATAGGAGTAAATGATGCAAAATGGCATAACTTGGATAAATTTATTATTTGGTAAAGATAAAGCTGCCCTTGCTATCAATGCTTGGCGAGAAACTTTTGATCTAGATGATGAAAAGGTACAACTTATTTTAAAAGATTTAGCCTGCTATTGTAATTTTAAAAAATCTAGCTTCATAGTTAATGATCCTTACCAAACTGCTTTTAATGAAGGGGCACGAGATGTATTTTACACATTTTAGAAATGGCCCAAATTTCCCCTGAAAAGCTACTAAATTGATTGCTGCTAGATCTTTATAAAGAAAGGAGGGCTCATGTAAGTTAATAATATTAAGATAAATAATAGAAATTAAAAAGTTTAGGTAACTCATAACCAGTGAATTAAGGAGGAAATTAATGCGAGATAAAGCTCCCAACTCAGATCCCAACTTAGATCCTAATTCAGTCCCTAATTCAGGTACTACTTTAAGCTCACTAGCTGATGGTAATACTCAAGATAACATACTGCCCCAAGATGTACAAAATTTTTTAAAGGCTACTTTTATTAAAGCCAACTTATCAGAAGCAACTACGACTTTACTAAACCAAGAAATTATTGATTTTTATATGGGCAAAGTGCAAGATTTTGAAAAACAGCTTACTCAAGAGGCTGAAATGTTAAAGCAAAAACTCCAAAATATTTGGCAAGATAGTACCAAATCTAAGGTGTTGCTAGCTAAAAGAGCCTTTAATTGGTTAAATATCACTAATGAAGATGATTTAAATGATCTAGATGAAATAAAGTTTTTAAATAAAATGGTGCATTTGGGAGAATTATTATCTGAAGACAAAAATCTAAATACATTACCCCAACAAACTGCTTTAACTCCAGAAATAGCTTTACAACAAAGAGCTAAATTAACACGCGATAAAACCTTTATGGAAGATATAACTAGAAAAACTAGTTTAGGCCACAAAGAAGCAATTAAAAAGCTGAATATGCTTAATGCAATTATTGCCCAAGGTATGTAATTAACAATATTAACTAATCACCATTATTAAATTAAAGAGGCAACATGTTTAATATATCACCAGTTTTAAAAGAAGGTTATAATCACGCGGTAACGTTAAATCTACAACAAAAAGGTTCAAAGTTAGCTATTTGTGTAAGAGAAGAAATTCAAAATACCCAAAGATATTTTTATGACAGAATTGCTCCTACTGAGGCCATAGACGTGACCTCAAGGCATGGCAATACCCCGTTAATTGAAACCCAATATGATAGGAGAATGGTAACTTTAATTACCTCTGATTGGGGTGATTTAATAGATAAAGAAGATCAGCTAAAAATGCTTTCAGATCCTACATCTGCTTATGCCTTAAATGCTGCTTATGCTTTGGGAAGAAAAAAAGATACCAGAATTTTAGAAGCGGCTTTAGGCATTGCCTGGACAGGAGTTAAAGGCGATGTAGCAGTACCTTTGCCAGCTTCGCAAACTATTAAAGCTGATTATACTGAAGGAGTTCAGGCGAAATCTGCCACAGCAGGCAGTGGATTAACCTTAGCTAAGTTGCGTATGGCACGTCAAATTTTAGATGATGCCGATGTGGATGATGATGAAGAGCAATACTGTATTGTAACCGCTAAACAGGTAAATGATCTTTTAAAAACCACCGAAATTACTTCAGATGATTATAACTCAGTAAGATCTCTAGTAGATGGTAAAATCAATACCTTTATGGGTTTTAATTTTAAAAGGGTGAGCTCTGCCTTATTACCAAAAAATGAAAACGGCGAACGCCGTATCGTTTGTTATGCAAAATCAGGGCTTTTACTTGCTTTAGCAGGAGATATCAAAACTGATATCAGCATTAGAGCGGATAAAAGAATGGCTACTCAGGTATATGCTTCTTTATCTTGTGGCGCTACACGTATGGATGAACGTAAAGTTGTTGAAATTCTTTGTAAAGAGTAAGCAAGGGGCTACTAAGCTTAAATAAGGAGCAGCTATTGTTCCTTATTTAAGTGTTCCTTATTTAATAAGTCTTTAAAAATATTCACAGGAAGTAAGATGCAAATAGATGAAAATAGCAACTTTGGTAACAGTGATCTTCATATATGTAATCGCGCTTTAAAATTGCTTAAGCAAGCTGGTATTAGCTCATTTTATGAAGACAGCAAAGAAGCTAATTTATGTAAGTTTTTGTACCCTATGGTAAAGGCAGAAGTACTTGTTTCTTATCCGTGGAAAAACTCTATTAAATACATTAATTTAATGCATTTAATAGATCATAAAGCTCCACAGCAGCCAGAAAATAATAAAGCTTACTCTTATAAATTTTTGTTGCCTTTGGATTGCTTAAGAATTTTAGAAGTAACTGCCATAAACAACAATTCTTTTATTCATACATCTAATTATATTAAAAATGGCAATTATTTATTTAATAATGCGGGCAAGGTAAAATTAAAATATATTAGCGATATGTCAATTCAAGAAGTGTCTTTAGGATTATCCTATTTAATTACCTTAAAATTAGCTGCAGAAATGGGATATAACTTACTGGATAATCTTACTTTAATTATCCATCTCAAAAAATTATATGAAGAAGAATACAAAAAGCTAGCTTCTTTGGATTCAAAGGAGGGTGAAAATACTTTGGAGCTTATTTTAGAGGAGCCAAGTTGGATTATTTCACGCTACAGTTAAACCTTTAATTATAAAATTCCCCACTTAAGTGATTAAGTAGACAAATAGTTAAGCAGGAGCATAAAATGAAATTTGAGAATATTATCGCATCCTTTAAATTAGGAGAAGTATCAGATTATATTAACTATGCTAATAAAGACTATAATTATCTAGAAGCTTCTAAAAAAATAGCAAATCTTCTGATAACTCCTTATGGACCTTTAGTAAAAAGGCCAGGCAGCAAATTTTTACAAATTATTTATCAGGGTAAAGAGATTAAGCTTATAGCTTTTGAGCATAATAACAATAATATTTTAATAGAAATTTATAGTAAGGTCTTTAAATTTTATTTAAATGGTATTTCTTTAATCAAAAACAATACTGCTTATACCATAAGTACTCCTTGGGAAACTGTGAAGGAGGTAAAGAGCTTAAACTATGTTTTAGATGAGGCTAACAATATATTTTATTTTTTTAGCGCTTCAGTGGAGCCAGTTAAAATTAAATTGGATAATGATTATAATTTTACACTTAGTTATATGGATTTTATCGATGGTCCTTATCAAAACATTAATAAAACCTCAACTGCTTTAACTTTAAGTGCTACATCAGGAAGTAATAAAACCTTAACAGCAACTGCTGATATATTTTCAATTGCTGATACTAAAGGCACTTTAGTAAGAATACTACATAAGGGCATTTGGGGTATAGCCAAGATTGTAAGTTTTATTAATCCAAAAACTGCGCATGTAAATATTATTAAGAATTTTGCTGATATTAACGCTTCTAAAGATTTTAGATTATCAGCGTGGAATGATTCCCAAGGTTTTCCTGAATTGGCGGTAATTTTTAATGGCCGCTTATACTGCGCTAAAAATAAAGCTAATAAAAAAACTTTATGGATATCTAAATTATGGGATTATGAAAATTTTGCTCCCACCACTAATACGATAGTTAATGAGATTAGCAGCGATATTATTACCGATGAAAATTCTATTACCTTAAATATTCCAGAAGGTAAAGAAATTTTATGGCTAAGTTCTAATAAAGATAATGTAATTATCGGCACTCAAGAAGGAGTATTTACTGCAACTTCGTTAAAAGCTGATCAGGCTATAATTATGGCCTTAATAAAATTAGTAGCGTTAAAAGCAGCAATAAGGTTATCAGCACGGATTTTTTAACTTTTTATGTAGGTTATCATAATAAAGATATTTTTTCTGTAGAAATTCTTGAGGATAAATTAATAAATCTACAGCAGGTTAATTTTACAGCTAAACATTTATTTACCTCAAAAATTAAGGATATTTTATTAATTGATCATCCATTTAAAATGTTATGGATCTTGCTGGAAAATGGCACACTTGCTTGTGCCACAATTTTGCAAGGCGAAGTTGGAAAAATTTATGCTTGGAATCAACATATTTTAGGAGGAAATCAAGCTAAAGTTTTAAATTTTGCTACCTCTTATAATCGTCAATCCCAATGGCTGTGGCTACAAGTAGACCGAAAGATTAATCAAAAATCTCAGATCTTTTTAGAGGCCATAGAGTTTAAGGATTTTGAAGATCTTTATAATTTTTCCCCAAATGACTCTACAGACACCACAAATTCAGTAAATTTTTATTATCTTGATGCATATTTCACAACCAATCTCCATAACAATCAATTAAATGATTTATCTAATTATAATGGGGATCAGTTTGAAATAATCTCACAAGATAATAATCTTTACTTTGGTAGCTATAAAATTTTAGATAATCAAGTAATATTTACCCATAATAAATACAACGATCAAAAAGTAATCTGTGGATATAATTTTAAAGCGATTTATCAAAGTAAACCTTTGGAAGAAAGTCACAGTTATAATACTTTAGGTCTAGATAAAAAAGTAGAATCTGTAACTTTAAGCCTAAGAGATACTAAACAGCTCTTTTTAAGTAATGACATACCTGACCCTTACTTAAAGGAGTCTACTTTAAAAGAAATTAGTTTTTTAACTGATGCTAAGTCTTATAATCATCAAAGTTTTTCGTTTAATGTGGATTTTCCTTGGCATAGTAGCCCCACTGTAACTTTAATTCAGTATAAACCTTTTAATCTAAATATTTTATCTATAAAAGCTAGAGTGCTTCTAAAAAATTCTTAAATTAAAAAATAGTAAATTAAAAATCCTAAGGAGAAAATTATGTTTAATGATATTTATAATTATTATGGTAAAAAAAGGAAAAACATTCTAGATAAATCTAACCAGGCCATTAGCAAGCTTTATAATGATACTATACTCAATTATTCTAAATTAAATAACACTTCAGCTAAAGTAGGCACAAGCGGCACTAAAGAAGATATTAAATATTATTTAGATGGTCTTAAACAACAAGAAATAAACAAAATAAATGATGAAGCTCAAACTGATCTTTTGGAAAATAATCAGGATAAAGATAAATCCATAGATGATGCGATTATCAAAAAAAATAAAAAAAACCAAAACAAACCCGATATTATGAAAACGGCATTCTCTTATATTTTTAAATATTTTGCTTAATATCTATATGAGCAATTAACTAAGATGACAAAAATGAGGAAAAAAATGCTAGCTGAAGAAAATTATATATCTTATCTATCCCGAGGCGAAAGTAAATTTGTATGTTCTTTTAAGATTAATTTTCCCCAAGAACTTGAGGTATACATAGAAAATCAAAAAGCTGTGCTAGGTAGCGATTATCTGGTACAAGATTTAGATAAAACTACTAAAACCATAGAGTTTTTTTATGCAGTTGGTGAGTTTCTTAAACCAAAAACGGTAATGCTTAAAAGAGTTGTAAATATGAAAAGAAAGACTGATTTTCAAAATTTTACTCAAATCAAACCCGAACTATTAAATTTAGAGCTAGATAATTTTTTAGAAAATCAAATTTTTTTACAAGCTAATCTAAATAAAACAATTAAGCTAGGCGCAAATATGGTAGATGAATTATTTTTGCCTAGCTGTGGCCCAGGTAAAGCTTTAATTTGGAAGGATAATGGAAGCTTAATTAATTCTGAAGCTAATATAGATGATAGATTTAATGATTTAGAAAATAAGGTAAGAAGCCTGCAGGCGGATTATAATGCTTTTGTTACAGGTCCTCAAGGTGAGATAAATGGCACCAATGAAAACGGAATCAATGAAAATGATGAGCAGATCAACCTTATAATTAGTGCCGCAGAAATTAATTATCAAGGAATTGTACCTGCTAAAAATATCCAAGAGGCCATTGATTATGTTTATAATACTAATAATGCCAATGGTGATATTTTACAAGAAAATCTTACTATTCTTACCAGTTTTACCGCCAGCTTAGAAGCTAAAAATATTAAATATAATAATCAAGACACCTCTTTTACTAGTGGCGGCACTATCCAAGAGGCTATTGAAAGTTTAAACGCTAAAGTGCAAAATAGTGCGCAAATTGCTGGGCTACCACTGGCTCAAGATCTTAGTAGCCCCCATTGTATTTTAAAAGGGCCTTTAGACAGCGATGGCTTAGCGGGACATTTAGTTTATGAAGGGCCTTTTAAGCTAAAAATTGAAGCCACTACAGAAAACCCTTTATTAATTTCTTTTACATATAATTATCTTTCACTAAAAATAGCTTTAACTACTAGAACAACACTTAGCTTCCCCCCAATAGCTGATAAGGTTTATTATATTTACGCGGATTTAAAAGATAATCAAAAAATTCAAGTGGGCTTTACAAATAATCGTCCTTTTTATGTTTATCATTATCCTAATTTTTATGCCAATAGCAATGCAATGTTGATTGATAAATATACTCAACCTTCTGATTATTTTTATATACCTTCTTTAAGCATGTTTGATTTTAACAATAATAATATTAAAAGAGTCTATATTGGGCAAGTCAAATTTAATTCTGCAGGGCAAAGCACTTACTTAAATAATTATGTACACGGCAACTGTTTTTGTTATGATATACCATTATCGCCCAATACAAAATTTACTTTAACCAATAGGATTGGCCATCAAGCGGTAAGCATGAGTACTTATTTTAAATATAATATAGTTTATACTGAAGATACTTCTTATAACTATTTAGATAGTATTAAAGAAAATACTAATGAATTAAAAGCTGGTTTAAGTTTAAATATTTCTGATCAGCTTATTAGTGGAGTAACACCCACCCCTAGCGTGCATTGTAGTTTTCAAAAAAATGCCTTAACGCCGCTTTATGCGAACACAGGCTATTTGCGTTTAACTCTTAAGCGCGTTTTTTAAACTGTATATAATTTCATAAAATTTTAGATAAAATATTAGGTATAAAAAATAAAGAAAGCTTCAACTCTTTAATTTTTATGCCTAATTTTATTTTAAGGTTTAATACTTTTTCTTATACCCTAAACCTACTAACATTTTAAAGATTGTGTTCAATATTTTATTTGTAAAAGCAAAGATGTTGCTTTTATTGATAGAAAATGTTAATAAAGGGTAATAAAAATGATGAAATTTTTTTAAAAATTAAATAAAAAATAAAGGTAAAAAATTACTTCATTAACAATTCTATATTTATTAATTTAGAAAAAAATAATAAATATAGTAACTTTTTACAACACCTGCATTGCTAACTGTATTCTAGGTTTTAAGACTCTTTTCTTATGCTTAAATCTACCAAAATTTTAAATATTGTGCTCAACATTTAATTTGCAAAGACAAAAATGTTATGATATTATAATAAATGTTAATAAAAGATAATAAAATTGATTAAATATTGTTGCAAGTTAAATAAAGAAATAAAGATAAAAATTACTTCATCAATTTTTCTAAGTTTATTAATTTAGAAAAATTGATGATAATTTCATAACTTCCTATAACTTTTACAAACTTTAGTGATAATCTTAAAAAATTTTCCTCTTTTATTTAAAGTATTCGTTTAAGTTAAAGTTAAGGAGGAAATAACCGAGAAAATTAATATATCTCGAAATAAAAATAAACTTCATGTTAGTTGTAATAGCGATTTAATTTAAAATGAGGATTAATAATAAAAATGGCTAAAAAAAATAAAATTAAAATGGCAATGGGTGCTTTACTACTATTAGCTCCAATTTCAGCTAGTGCCGTAGATTTGGGTGGTTACGTTAGAAGTGGGATTTATTGGGGTACAGGAGCTTATTCTAATAAAAAAAGCTGTGCAGAGGTAAAAGGTGGAGATGCAAAATACAGATTAGGTAATGAGTGTGATACATATGTTGATTTAACTTTGGGCCAAGAAGTATGGCGGGAAGGTGAAAGAAGTTTATATATAACGAACTCACTGGGTATTTCTACTTCAGAATTGACTGATGATGAAATCAGTAACATCCGGTTAAGAGAAATAAACGTTCAAGGTAAAAATCTAATTGATATTTTACCAGGTGCTACAGTATGGGTAGGTAAAAGATATTATCAAAGGCATGATGTTCACATGCTAGATTATTTTTATTGGGATATTTCAGGCCCAGGAGCGGGTATAGAAAACATCGATGTTAAAGTTGGTAAATTATCATTGGCTGTAACTAGAAATGAAGATAATTTAACTGTTGGGAACATGTATGATGTTAGATTAAAGATGCCTGTAAATGTTTTACAAGGTGCAAGCGTAGAGCTAGGTGTAGATTATGGGTTTGGTAAAGATAAGCTAAATAATTTCATAATCGGTCCTTCTCAGACAGTTGCAGGTAATTATATGAGTCAAAGCAGTTTTGATAAGAAGAAAAACACTGGTTATATGTTAACCGCTATTTATAATCAAAATATCCTAGGTGGGGAGAATAAGCTAGTATTTCAGTATGCTACCGATGCTATGTCTAGTATGTCAAGTGGTGCCACCACAAAAGGCGGTAACGGAAGAACTAATGTTAGATATACTGTAAGTAATATAACTTTAAATCCGGCCTCTACCTCTAATCAATCTCCTATTTATAATGATAATAATGTAGGTTCTTTGTTTAGGGTTATTGATCATGGTAACATCCACATTACTAATAAAATAGAGATGATGTATGTGGCATTACTTCAAAGCAGGGAAAATACCTTTAGCTCTCAAACAAATGATTGGCTGAGCATAGGGGTTAGACCAATGTATAAATGGAGTGATCTCCATAGTACAGCTTTTGAAGTAGGTTATGATATGGTGGAATATAAAGAGAAAAATTTAAAGGCTAACAACCAAAAGAATAATCTCTTTAAAGCTACTTTAGCACAACAAATTCAGGTAAATGGTATAATGGGCAGACCATCTTTAAGAGCATATGCCACTTATTTTACCCAATCTGAAAAAACAAATGGAATTCAACAATTAAACAGTAAAAATCATTCTGCTGTTGGTATTCAATTTGAATGGTGGAGTTAAATCCTTAAACTTGTGATTTAATTTTAATTATAAGCCAAGGTAAGATAAGCCATAATTAATTTAGAGTTTGCCCTGTATAAAATTTGTTATTTGAAATTAGAAAATAAATTAGAACCTACATTCCGATTTAAAACTTTGAATTTAAAATATTAAACAAGGCAAACCTCTAACTTAGTTTATTATAAAAACTTAACTCAAGCTTATTATAAAAACTTAACTCAAGCTAAACTAAAAACTTCCAAAAAGTATAAAAAATAAATATTATCTTTAAATTAGCCTTTACTTTTTAATCTAAATAAATATTGCTTGATCTCATATTTACTAAGCAGTAAGTAAAAACCTAATCAAGTTTTCGTTAATTATAAAAACTCTTTGGCATTTTCAGTTAGCCTTAGCTATGCTTAGGAAACAAAGTCTAAGTTAGAAAAATAAGGCCATAATAGCAGCTTTATAAATAATAATAGAGCAATTTTTACCCTTTACCTTATTAAGATATTTTTTATGATTTTTATCATCTTCTTTATCAGCAAAATCATCTCTAATTTGAAAAATTAATCCTAACTTTTCGCCATAACTTGCTAAAAGATCCTCAAAACTCTTTGGTTTCTTAGCTAATTTAGCCGCAATAATAAAGGGCAAGGCAATCATTTTTGCGGTTTTTAATAGATTAATTTGGGTGATCTTCAAAATATTAGCTTCTACATCAGAAGATTGCTTAAATAAAATATCAAAATCCTGACCACTAATTAAATTCCTGGCACCTATGGTTGTAGCTACCACATTTAAAATCTCCAGTTGTAATTTAGCAGGCAAACCCATACCTTTGCAACTCAATAGATAAAAAGCTTCGCTTTGTAAAGCATCACCAGCTAAAATCGCCGTAGCTTCATCAAACATCTTATGATTTGAAGGCCGAAAGCGGCGCATATCATCATTATCAATTGCCGGTAAATCATCATGAATCAATGTATAAGTATGAATAAACTCTAAAGCTACTCCAATTCTCATACAAATATCTAAATTTAAATTTAATTTACGCCCTAAAAAATATAAAATAAAAGACCTTAGCTTTTTTCCACCTTGCAAACTTGAATAACGCATGGAATTTATAAGATTTAAAGACGGAAAATAATTAACATTAAGATTTTGCTCAAGCATATCTTCCATTTGCTCTTTAAATTGAAGCAGCTGTAAACTTAAAGGCAATCTATCATCTATGGGTTTAATAATTTTACTATCTTGGGCTATAGTGACTTTTTTTAATTGTTCTATCATCTAAAAACCTTCTAATTAAGCTAAACAAGTTTTGATCTATTCTTCATTTTATTAAATTTTTAGGTTGTCTAACTTTAGCACTACCTTCTAAAACAGACAAATCCGTTTTAATTTCGAAAAGTAATTTTCTAAAATGGGGATTAACTAAAGAAAGCCTTAGGGGTAGATAAAGGCTAAGCCCATAAATATAATGACCCCTATTAAATTATAGATTAAACAATTTATTTTAATTTGGTTTTAAATGGATTTACATAAAACCTTAATAAAGGATTTACGATATAAGAAATTGTTATTTTCCTACTTAAAGCCAATGGAGATTTTCCTTAATAGTACTCAATAAATTAGCAAGATATTTATTAAACAACGTCACCTTTGAGGCAACAGATAGGGTTATTAGAAATATTTATTATACTAATAAAATAAATGAGGGAATATAACTTGTTAACTAAGGATTTTTGGTAGAAATATCTTTTCTATCAGATACCAATTTTTTATATTATTTTATAGAAACACTTGCCTCTTTTAACTGCTTTTACATTTATTAATATAACAACCTATAAAGCTTCAAAGTGTTTTATCTTTGATAGTATATTTTCTTCCCCATTTTACCTAATCAAAGAGAACAAAATATTTTATATAAAAATTACTAAATTCTTTTATATTTTTCCGGTAAGCTTTGTATTTATTATATAATCCTTTAGTTTTTTATGCTAAGGTCTGTATATTTTCAAGGTAATCTGCTTTTCTTATAATAAAGGGTTTATGATTCTACTTTAATTAGGGCCTTAATTTATAGGAATTCATACAAATTTTATTATAGAGGTGGGAGTAAATATAAGTAGCTGAAATATTTGAAATAAAATGTTTTAATTAGTTAAAAAATCCTATAGTATACTTTTTAGTAAGCAGAACTAGAACAAGTCTTACTCATAAATTTATTTTAATTATAAAACTATATCAATTAAGGAAAACTCCGATGAAAATCCCTATTCCTCATACCTTATCTATTATATTTTTCTTAATTATAATAATGGCTATCTTAACGTGGCTTATGCCAGCGGGCACATTTGACCGACAATTTGATGAAAAAACCGGAAAAAACCTCATAGTTGCTGGTACCTATAAAGAGGTAGAGCCTTCTCCGCAGGGAGTTCAGAGTGTTTTAAAAGCTTTATTTAAAGGTATAGTAGATTCTGTGGAAATCATTGCCTATGTTTTAATTGTAGGAGGAACTTATGGAGTTATAATTAAAACAGGGGCCATAGATAGTGGCATAAAGAGGTTAATTACCAAGCTAAAAGGTAAAGATAAAATATTGATCCCAGTTCTCATCTGTTTGTTTTCTATTGGGGGCACTACTACAGGGATGTGGGAAGAAACTTTAGCTTTTTATTTAATAATAATTCCTTTAATGTTACGAGCTGGATATGACGTTATGGTAGGATTAGCCATTATCGTAATTGGGGCAGGTACAGGGGTGATGGCCTCTACAGTAAACCCTTTTGCTACAGGAATTGCCTCTAACATTGCGCAAATTTCCTTAAAAGATGGATTTTTTCTAAGAATAGCCTTTTTAGTTTGCTCTGTAATCATCTCTATGATTTATGTATCTTGGTATGCTAGCAAAGTTAAAAAAGATCCTAGTAAGTCAATAATAGCTAATTTAAAAGATAAACATACAGCTTATTTTATTCAAAATACTAAAGTAGACACCATGGATTTTAATTGGCAGCGTAAGACTATTTTAGTTACCTTTGCACTAATGATCCTCACTATGATGTTTTGTATTGTAAAATTTGAATGGGGTATTGGCGAAATTTCTGCTTTATTTATGGGATTGGGTTTGTTAACTGCGGTGATAGCTCGCATTAACGATACTGAATTTTGTGAAGCTTTTATTGAAGGAGCTAAAAACTTTTTAGGAGCAGCCATGGTTATTGGTCTTTCTAGAGGAATTGTGGTGATTGCGCAAGATGGTTTAATTATTGATACTATTTTAAATGGTACAGCTAACTTCCTGGCCGGATTATCTAAAGGATCATTTATTATTCTTAATGAGATTGTACAAATAGGGATTGCCTTCTTAGTACCCTCTTCTTCAGGTCATGCCTCATTAACTATGTCTATTATGGCACCTTTAGCTGATTTATTTGCGGTGCCCAGATCAGCTATGGTAAGCTCTTTTCAATTTGCTTCAGGTTTAGTAAATATGATTACTCCTACTTCAGGAGTATTAATGGCTGCAATCGGTATGGCGCGGATAGGATGGGGAAGTTGGGTAAAATTTGTATATCCACTTTTAGGGATTCAACTTATTTTATCTATGGCTTTCTTATTGATTAAAGTATATTACTAATCAATGAAATTAAGTGCCTTGATGTTACTTATATAGGTAATATCAAGGTTTTAATTAATAAATTTAATAGGTATTTTCATGCATGATTTTGATATAACATCTAAAGAGTTAAAAGATTTAATGGAAAAATCTAGAGAAAATCTGGTTATAATTGATGTTAGAACTTTAGAGGAATATCAAAGCGGTTATATTGAAAGCTCATATCATATCCCTATGGATAGTTTAAACATGGAAAAAATTTATGATCTTTGCGATGAAAAAAATCAATATACTGATTTACCTATAACGGTATTATTGTATTGTGCGGCAGGTATTAGAAGTGCCAAGTGTTGTTACGTATTGCCTTTAGATCAAGCCTTTGATGAAATTAGGGATATTAAACTAAAAAATTTAAAAAATGGCATTTTAGAATGGGCATCTTTAGGATATTCTATAAAAAATGGCTCTATACCAACTACATTTTAGCTTCTTGTATAATTAAGTGCTTATAACATTATACTAATTTTTTGTTCAACTTTTTTCTTAATTTCAGCGTATTAATAAGCTTTATCTCCTTGGTTCTTAAAACTTTTTTAAATTTTACCAATAGTTTTTAAAAAAATTTTAGGGTAGTTCCCCCTTTCCTAGATTTTCCTTTTTATTAATTTTTAATATTGCATATGATGTATTACAAATTTATTTAGATAAAATCCCCAAGATCCTTCATTTTGCTAAAATATAAGTTATTATAGCTTACATTTTGCCTATTATCTTATAAATATCTCATGCATAATTATACACTTGCTTTTATTTTTTATTTGCTTATATTTAATATGTATAAAAAATGCATTGTAATTCATTTTGGGTATAAAATATTTGTAAATAAATGTTTAAACTAACCTAAGGGGGGTGCGATCTTGAATAATAATATAACTATTTCTGCTGTATTTGCCTCGCCTAATTTCAACAATAGAACTTTGCCTATAACTATGTTAATTATGCATTATACGATTTCAGATTTTCAAGGCACTATAAATACTTTTTTAAATCCAGCTAGCAAAGTTAGTTCTCATTATTTAATAAATACAGATGGAAAAACTTATGAATGTGTTGCTGAGGATAAAAGATCATGGCATGCAGGCCTAAGTAAGTGGGAGAGTATTATTAACTGTAATAGTGCCTCTTTGGGTCTTGAAATTGTTAATGCAGGTTATGTAAAAGGCAAACAACCTTCTTTTACAGAACCCCAGCTTGTTGCTGTAGAAGCTTTGAGTAAGTATCTGATTTTAAAATATAATATTAAACCTCATCTTGTGGTAGGACATAGCGATATTGCGCCAGATCGCAAGATTGATCCAGGTCCTGCCTTCCCATGGAAGCGTATGGCCAAAAGCAAGATAGGCTTATTTCCAACGGCTAAGGAAATAGCACAACAAGAAACTAAATTATATTTAGGCGATGAGAAAAGTCTCCACCAATTTGGTTATAATGTGAAAGATAAAGCTTTTTTAGACTTTAGCAAAAAGGCCTTTCAATTGCATTATAATACTGATGCTTATAGAAAAAATCTTGAATTTGGGGAACAAGAGAGAAGAACGCTACAAGCCCTCCTGGCTTTAAAGAAAGCCACAGTTTAAAACATATTTAAACTTTCATGGATTTCAATAATTCTTAATTAGAAAAAGCCAATAGCTAAGTTGATTATTATAAACTAGCTATTTAGGTAATCAATCAATAATAGCAAGCTATCAATAAATTTGTTAAAATTAAAGAGCATTAGCCAAATTAAGCAACTGAAATAAATTAGTTGCTTAATTTTTTATAAGGTTATTTAATTAAGGGGTTAGTAAGTAGATTTTAGTTTTGATTGTAGTTTTTCTATAATATTTTTTTAACGCTTTAAGGGGCTAATAAAAACGCGATATTTATAGATTTTTATTCTTGCCTATTTTTACTTAATTATTTTTCTTGTCATTTTCTCTCTATTTTAACTATCCCTAGATCATCAAAATTCCCTATATTTAAAAGCTTTCATAGTAATAAATCTGTTGTGATAAGTTAGTTAATAAAATTGATCTTAGGCACTTTTATTACAATTAAATCTTATGTAGCGGGACAAGTTAGGTGTAAAATAATTATTAAAGGTACACTACCAATTTTTTTAAAATAAACTAGATCAAGCATAATTAATCTCACAAGCTAATTAGGGGATTAACTACATATTTACCTTTTAAATATTAATCAACCAATTGACATAAGTTTTAATTTACCAAGGTGTTGGTAAGGTGTAATAAGCTTTTATATTAAAGTTATTAATTAATAGGAGTTTTACTTCTAGCTCCAATAATATATAACCAGAGATTTTAACACAAAGAGGTGATTTTCTTTAAATAATGGCTTATTTCTAAAAAATTGTAAGCAAATTATCTTTTAATAAACTAAGTACAGTAGATATATTAAAAATTAACTAAAGGAATATAGCTAATAAAGTAAATTTTATAAAATATTGAGGGAGCACATAGTACTATGCTATTTAAGTGAAAATATAGCTAATAAATAAGCTAATTGATGGTATAAAGTAAAATTATAAAAATTATAGATAAGCTAAAAGTTCTAAATAAACTAAAGGGGGCTACAAGCTGTAACTATTGATTTAAACAACCAGTTTAGATAAAATAACTACTATTTTCAAGAAGAGGTAATTAAGAAAGAGCTCACCAATTTTTTATTACTAAAAATTTATTTTATCTTTATTTCTTTTATCTTTTTTAACTTAAGGGTTTAGATTTTTAAAAAGTAAAGCCTTACGTATCTTCTAACTATAAATAATACTAAATTAAGCACTAAGTATTAAATATGGGATAAAACATATTTTTAAAGAGATGTCTTAAAAAGGGGCAACCAATTAAAGAATGATTTATTTTTATAAAGTTATAATAATAAATTTTATAATAATCAGTTTAAATAATTATTATAATTCTTTAAGTAAAACTAAAGTTAACAATTAAGGCCATTTTAAAGATATAAAATAAATATTATAAATCCTTAAATTGGCTTTATATTAAAAAGTCTTAAGCTAAATGCATATAATAAGTTAGCTCATACATTACCCATAAGCTGCCACCTATAATAATGAATAAAGAAATTACTGCAAATAAAAAGGCCTGGGTCAAATAAAATGGTTTTTTCTCTTCATTTAAATGCAAGAAAAACCAAAGTTGTACAATCAATTGGATAGCAGCTGAGAAAAAGATCACAAATACAATTCCCCCCTTACTTAGACTATTATTCATTACTACATAAAAAGGAATAACAGTAAAAAGTATAGATAAAGTAAAACCTATTACATAATTTTTTATAGAGCTATGAGGTTCTTCTTCATGTCTAGGAGCATGTGAATCCTTAGAGTTAGTTGGTTGTATTGGGGACATTATAATGCTCCTGTTAGATAAATAATACTAAAAACAAATATCCAAACGATATCTAAAAAGTGCCAAAATAAACTTAATACCATAATTTTAGTGATATTTTGTGGAGTAACTCCTCTCATGGCAATTTGAATGATCAAAGCTAACATCCATAATAAACCAAAACTAACGTGTAATCCATGAGTTCCAACCAAAGTAAAAAAGGAGGAAAAATAAGCATGAGTATTCCAAGTATGGCCCTCCCTAATAAGATTAAGAAACTCTGTTATTTCTAACCCAATAAAAATTGCCCCTAAAATAAAGGTGGCTCCCAGCCACAATAAAACCTGGTAATTATTTTTACGTTGCATATAAATTACTGCTAGCCCTAAGGTAAAGCTACTAGTAAGTAACACAAAAGTTTCATACATTACAAATGTGAGATCAAAATGAGGAGCCGGATATCCCTTGCTAAGCACAAGATAAATAATAAATAAAGTAGCAAATAATACTAAATCTGTCATTATATAAAGCCAAAAACCGTATAAAGAGACGTCCCTTACTTTTTTTTCGTGCTCCTCATGATGATGATCATGGTGATCAGGGGGTGTAGAATGATTATGAAGCATATTACTCATGATAAACCCCTTTATTAAATTTTTCTTCTGTTGATTGTACTTCCGCTGCTTTGATATAGTAATCTTTATCAGGATCAAAAGATCTAATTAATAAGAGAATTATCATTATAGCAAAAGTGGCAATAATTGCCCAATTAATATGGAAAACAAAGGCAAAACCAAAAACTAAGCTTAAAATTCCTATTAATAAAGGAATTTTGGTATTTTTTGGCATGTGAATATCTTCATACCTTGGCTTTATTGAAGCTGTTGATAGTAGAGCATTATTTTGTTTTTTATACCAAAAATCATCTATTTTCTCAACTGTAGGTTCAAGGGCAAAATTATAAGCCGGAGCAGGAGAAGGTATAGACCACTCCAAGGTGCGCGCATTCCAAGGATCATTGGAACAAGCAAGCTCCTTACGCTTATATATACTCCATAGAATTTGTAGTACCTGTAAACCTATTGCACCTGCAATCATTAGAGTTCCTACCGCCGCAATAAAAAAATATAAAATCCAATCCGAGTTACTATAAGTATATAATCTGCGAGTTGCCCCCATTATTCCTAGCATGTAAACAGGAGCCAAGGCTACAAAAACACCTGAAGTCCATAAATAAAATGCTAATCTTCCTAGACCTTCATGCAATTTAAAGCCAAATATCTTAGGAAACCAATAATAAAGGCCTGCAAAATAACCAAATATTACTCCTCCTATAATAGTATTATGAAAATGAGCTACTAAGAATAAGCTGTTGTGGTATTGAAAGTCTGCAGCTGGTATAGCAAGCATCACTCCTGTCATGCCTCCTAAGGTAAACGTAAGTAAAAACCCCACTAACCATAACATAGGAGTAGAAAAATTAATTTTTCCTCTATACATAGTGGCTAACCAATTAAATACTTTTACCCCAGTAGGAATAGAGATAATCATAGTTGCTATACCAAATACAGCATTTACCTTGGCACCGCTACCCATGGTAAAGAAATGATGAACCCAGACCATAGCAGATAATAAGGTAATTATTCCTAAAGCCCATACCATAGAGGTATAGCCAAACAAACGTTTCCTAGAAAAGGTAGCAGCTACTTCAGACAATATACCAAAAGCAGGTAAAACTAAAATATAGACTTCAGGATGTCCCCAAACCCATATTAAATTAATGTATAACATCGCGTTACCACCTAGCGCAGTAGTATAAAAATTAGTATCAAAAAATCTGTCTAAAGCCAAAGTTCCCATTACCACAGATAATACAGGAAAGGCCATCATAATTAAAACACACGTAAAGTAAACTGACCAAGTGAAAATGGGCAATTTCATCATAGTTAGTCCTTTAGCACGCATCTTAGTGATAGTAGCAAAAAAGTTTACCCCTGAAAGCAAACTTCCTACACCTGAAATTTGGATAGCCCATATATAATAATCCATACCCACGCCAGGAGAATAAAAGCTCCCTGATAAAGGAGGGTAAGCCAACCAACCCGAAGTAGCAAAAGTACCAATTATTAAAGAAATATTTACTAACATCGCCCCAGCTACAAATAACCAAAAGCTCAAAGCGTTAAGATAAGGAAAGGCCACATCGCGGGCTCCTATTTGTAAAGGCACCACCCAATTAAATAATCCAAACATCAGCGGCATAGCCACAAAGAAAATCATAATTACACCATGTCCAGTAAAAAGCTGGGCAAAGTGATCTGCATCAACTAAATCTATACCATAAGCTGTAAGCACTAATTGACTTCTCATTAATAAAGCATCTGCTAAGCCTCTAAAAAGCATTAAAACAGCAACTAAAATATACATAGTACCTATCTTTTTATGATCCACCGTAGTTAACCACTCTTTCCACAACCAGGCCCATTTCTTAAGATAAGTTAGCAATATAATGGTAACTATAGTAACCACACCCATTAAAGAAGCTGCTCCTATGATTATAGGATCATGTGGTAGATAATCCAATGTTAGCTTTCCGAACATAAGTTAACTCCTTTTATATAACTTTATGATTTTAATAAATTGTAATATTATTTGCTTTAATTAATTAGGTTAAACTATTTAAATATGCTGATTATCTAGTCTAATTTATTAGTTAATCCTAATTTAGCTCCTTTCTATTTATTCTTTTATATTTTTATTGCTTCTTTTTACAGTAAATTATTGTATTTTTTTATAAGGTTTGAGCATTTAATTACACAGTTTTAACCGTTCAATTAGAGTTTAAAGCCTTTTATAAAATTTAGCTTCTTAGTTCATTAGGTAGCTAATTATATAAATGTTTAATTTAAGTTAAAGAACCTACTTTTTTTAGATTTCTTTAACTAGATTTAATCATTTCTATTTTGCTGAATATCCCCAGAGTAATCTGAATTTACACTTGTCTTTTTCTGTTGTAATTGTTGTTTTTTTCTAGAGCTTTCTGATATTTCTCCTTTTATAGCCTGCAGCTCTTTGTTAGCTTCACTATTATTATCTTCTATTTGATCATCATTTAGTGATTGAATTTGGGCTTCTTCATCACCTTTCATTGGACCATGATCTAAATGAACATCCAAAGGCGTTGGAGTTTTTGAGTTATTATTATTAATTTTTTTAGGATTTTCTAGATTAGTCTGAGCCTTTTTAGGTTGGTCTATATCCATCTTTGAGTGATCCATCTTTGAGTGATCCATCTTTGAGTGATCCATCTTTGAGTGATCCATTTTGGAAGCATCTTCAATACCTGGAATCATTTGTCCATGTCCAGCGTGATTTCCCATATATTTCATCATGGAATCTTGAAAAATATTTTTATCTTTTACTAGATAGGTTTCTATAGGATGATTTACACTATTTATGATCAAATCATTATAAGTAGCAATGTCTAAGATTTTAGTTAAATTAGAAGTTTTTGCTGCCTCAACCCACTCTTCAAACTCTTCTACACTAGTAACTTTTGCTACAAATTTCATACCCTCAAAACCAACCCCGCTATAATTAGCAGAAAGACCTTTATATTCTCCAATCTTACTACCCATAATATGTAATTTAGTGGCCATCCCAGTCATAGAATAGATTTGCCCTGCTATTTGGGGTATCCAAAAGGAGTTCATGGGGCCATCAGATGTAATAGCTAGGTTAATTGGGGTATCAATTGGGATAGGCATATAATTAATAGTAGCCACCCCATAATCAGGATAAATAAATAACCATTTCCAATTTAAGGAAATAACCTGAACTTTAATTGGCGTTTTTTGATGATCAAATGGCCGGTAAGGATCTAAATCATGGGAGCTTTGCCAAGTTTTAAAAGATAAAAATATTATTATAATAATAGGAATAGCCCACCAAAATATCTCTAGTTTTAAGTTATGATGCCATTCAGGAGCATAAATGGCTGATTTATTATTTTCTCTGTACCTTAGAGATAATAAAACTGTAATTACCAATACTGGAATAATTACAATTAACATAACAAAAAAGGAAACAAGAATAAGATTCTTTTGCGCTGCGGCAATTGGCCCATGGGGAGATAAAATTCCTCCTCCACAACCACCTAAAGCTAATAAAAATAATATTAAACTAGTAAATTTTAGTTTTGTCATAGTAAACCTTATTAGAATTCTTTAGAAATTATATTAATATTTTATCTATCATTAAAGAAAAAAACAATAAAATTAACACCACCAACGAAGTAAAGAAAACTTTTCTAGCACTTTGAATTACATCTAAGGCAAAAAGCCCTTTATAACTAATATAAGTCCAAAAAATGCTACAGATAACCGCCGTTACTAAATATAAATAACTGCTATACCCAAAAGCAAAAGGTAAAATCGTTACGATTATAAATATTAAACACCAAACTACTATGTGAATCTGAGTATTTTTAATGGATGTTGTTACCGGTAAAATAGGAATACCTGCTGCTTGATAATCTTGTAGGCGAAAAATTCCAATAGCATAAAAATGAGGCATCTGCCATGTTAATATTATTAAAAATAATATTATTCCTTGGAGATCCAATTGATTACTAAAGCTAGTATAACCCGCTAAAGGTAGTATTCCTCCAGCTAAGCTACCAATTATGGTAGAGTAGGAGGTTTTTCTTTTAGCATATATAGAATATAAAATTATATAGATTAAGTAGCCGATTAATATTATAAAAAAAGTTAACCAATTTACGAAGATAATTAGGATTAATGTCCCTAATACTCCTAACAAAGTGGCATAGTATACCATACATTTATTAGATATAGCTCCTGAAATAGAAGGGCGATTATGGGTCCTTGCCATATATTGATCAATATCTTGGTCAATATAATTATTCAAAGTAGTAGAAGATGCTAAAATCAAAACTATAGCTAATGAAGACCAGGCCAGCAGATCAATATTAGGAGTAATATTATTATAAGCTGCCATAAAAAAACCAGTTATAAAAGTAAATAAATTAGCAAAAACAATACCAGGCTTGATAACAGATAAATAATGTTTCATAAACTGTAATTTCTCATAATAAATATCTAAATTATTTTAGGCAGCTAAAATTGCTGCTTCAAATTTTAATAACCTACGTCTTATAAAAGGGATAAATTTAAATCGATAATTAAAGTTTTAAATCTAATAAACCGTTAAAGGCTTTTTAAAACAGCTATATTCAAGCAGCTATATTCAATTAGATAAGTTAAAATTAAACTTTTTTAATTATAATGTATAGAAAAATATTTTCTTTTTATAAATACTTTTTAAACTCTCTAAAATCTTCATCTAATATATATAAGCTGATTTCTTCTAAATTAAAGTACCAACCATGAACTTTTAACGTATTGTTATTGATTTTTTCTTCAATAAAAGGAAAGGAAATTAAATTATTAATAGATACTTTTATACCTTCATGTTCACAATATTTAATTTGCTTTTCCACACTAAGATCTTTGGGCATATAGCTAATTATATCTCTAATAATATCTATCCATCCTTTAATAAAACTAAATTGATTAGAAATATTGTGGGCATTATCACCGTTAACTAAGCTTTTAATACCCCCACAATTGCTATGGCCTAAAACAATAATATGTTCTACTTGTAGATTTTTTACAGCAAATTCTATAGCGGCGCTTGTACCATGCTTTGAATCCCACTTTTCTTCATAAGGAGGAACTAAGTTAGCCACATTTCTTATTACGAATATATCACCTGGATCAGCATCGGTTAAAATAGCAGGATCAACCCTTGAATCACAGCAGCCTATAAGAAGTATCTTAGGGTTTTGTTGGTTTTGTAAGGAGTTAAAAAGGGGGTTATGACGATTTTTATATTTAACCAAAAATCTTTGATAACCTAGTAAAAGTTTATCTACTTCTTCCATAATTTATCTTTAAATTCTTCTATATTCTTATTTTACCAAATATTAAAAAACGGATCCTTGTTCTATCTAAGATTTATATTTATAACATAAAATTTATAAAAAATAAAACAGCTAAAATTAGAGTAAACATAGGGATATCTTTATATTTCCCTAAAGCCATCTTTAAAATACAATAAGAAATAAAGGCAGCACCTATCCCTGTAGTAATAGAATAAGTTAAAGGAGTAAAAATTAAACAGATAATGCTTGGAATAGTTTCTGAAAAATCAGAATCCCAATTAATATTTTTTAAAGAACTTAGCATCAAGCAGCCTAAAAATATTAGTACTGGAGCTGCCGCCCAAATCGGCACAGTTTTAATCAATGGACTAAATAAAATAGCAAATAAAAATAAAACACCTACTACTAAAGAAGTTAGGCCTGTCCTTCCTCCTGCGCTTACTCCTGCGTTGCTTTCTAAAAAGATACTGGTAGGAGAGGTACCTAAAACTCCTGCTAAACTACAAGAAACTCCTTCTATGGTCATAGCTTTACGTAGATCTTTTTTATCTAAAACCATCTTTTTAGGATTAATAAAGTAAGAATAACTAACAAAGCTACCAAAGGAATCAAAAAAGGAGGCAAAAAATACCACCATAACACTAGTAATAACCGAAATATTTATGATGTTCTTAAAATCAAATTTGAAGAAAGTAGGTTATAAATTAAAAGAAGTAGATAATAGCTGATCAAATTTAGTCTCTTTCATTAACACTGCTACTATAGTAAGGAGGGTAATCACCAAAAGGGGCATAAAATATATTTTTTTTGCGTAACCAACTACAATAATAAAAAACCCTGCAATCACCATTAAAATTCTTGGATCTTTTAGATTGCCTAAGCTTACCACTGTGGCAGCATTTGGCACAATAATTTTAGCTTGAGTAAGGGCAATAAATATAATAAACATACCAATACCCGGGGTAATAGCGTATTTAATTGATAAAGGAACAGCAGTAATTAAAAAATCTTTGGGGGCAAAAAGGGCGATGGCAATAATTACAATACCAGCTAAAAAAGTAATAGCTAAAGCGTTTTCCCAGCTGTATCCCATTTGCAAAACAATAGTATAAGCAAACAAGGCATTTAAGCCCATACCAGGAGCAATCGCTAGAGGTAAATTAGCATAAAAAGCCATCATAAAAGCGCCAATTGCTGAAACCAAACAAATAGCAATAAATACTGCGCCAATGTCAATGCCTGCAGGCTTTAAAATTAAAGGATTAACAAATATGATATAAGACATAGTAAGAAAAGTCACCAGGCCTGCGTAAATTTCCACCTTTAAAGAGGTATTATTTTTTTTAAGCTGAAAAAGACTATCAAGCCCCGCTTTAAGGCGAACTTCAGAAGTTTTATTAGAAGCCTTATTACTGAAAAAATTTCCCATTTAATTCTCCATATTAATAATTATTTGTATTTATCCATAAATTTAAACTATGCAATTTATAATAAGTATCTTTAAAAGGAGTGTAAACCTTTTGCAACAGCTTTAATAGTTAAAATTTTCTAAAAATAACTTAAAAAATCTAATTTTTAGATAAATTTTACACCTTATTATAAGTTTTTTGATTAAAAAGATATATAATACTGCAATATAAATTTAAATATTATAGGCACAATGAATATACAAAGTAGGTTAGTTTTTTTAAGTTTCTTTATGGTAATCGCCTTGATGTTAGTAAGAACATGGTGGCTAAAAGATACTACTAATAAGATTGCTAAAGAGCAAGCAAATACTATAATTGATAAGGCTAATTTAACACCCTTTGCCTATGATTTTCTTAATAATGTTTTAAGCAAGAATGCTGATAGTTCTCAAAGCCAACCTAATCAATCATTAACAGACTACAAGCTACATAGAAAAAACTTTTCTGAAATTAAAGGGTGGGAAAATGAAAAGAATTTTAAAGAGTTTACAGGGGTATTATTAGATAATTTAGCGGTATTTATTAGCCCTAAGCTACTTACAAATACTGTGGTCACTTTAAATCCTTTTACCACTATAGCAGATTGGCAAAAAATGTATTATAAAATCAAAGAGCTAGATTATTTATCTTTAGATGAAATCACGTTGCGTCACTTTTTTGAGCATAATTTTATTCCTTATCTAATTGATCAAGAAAATAGCGGGCGTGCTACAGGGTATGTTACTTATGTTTTAAGTGCCTCAAAAACTAAGGATAAAATTTTTAAATATCCGATTTATAAAAAGCCTCCACCTGAAAAGCTTTTTCATACCACCGAAGAAATTGTAAACGGAGCTTTAGAAGGCTTAGGCTTAGAGCTATATTATGCTAAACATCAAGTAGAGGTTTTTCTATTAAAAACCAATGGCTCAGGAATTATAAATTTACCTGATGGTAGCAAAGAATACGTAGTCTATGCAGGCAACAATGGGTACCCTTATTTTCCCTTAGGTAAATATTTATTAGAACAAGGCTATATCAAAGCTAATGAGGCCAGCGTTAAGGGTATAACTGATTTTTTTAAAAATAATTTAGATAAAGCGCATTTACTTAATAAAAATCAGCGAGTAATTTATTTTGCTATCCAAGAAAAGGGTCATATATATGGCGCTTTTGGAGGACCAGTGCTTAAAGAACGTACAATTGCGGTGGATAAAAGTTATCTTAGTTTAGGCTTGCCTTTGTTTTTAAAAACCCAATATAATGATTCTAATAAAGCTTTTGAAAAACTAGTAGTTGCTAATGATGTTGGCAGCGCTATTAAAGGTTTAAATAGAATAGATATCTATTTTGGCGAGGATTTATCTTATGCAAACACCATGAAAGAGCCCATTACTTTATATATTTTATTACCTAAAACTTAATCAAATAATTTTTAATAGTATGCTGGATACTTTTAACAAAAATCTATGCTTTACGTCCCCTTATTTCAAAAGTATATCTTTAAAGTTCCTAGTTTATTTTTTTTGCATTATTAAAGCTTTTCCTAACCCTTAAGCCTTCATTTATCTGAAATAAAAATCTTTTTTTATATATCATTAATGTTCAACCTAAGGTATTATATTAAATAAGTGTTTCTAAAAGTTAAAATTTGTTAAATAATAAAATAAGTTTAAACTTTATAGATTTAGAAGGGTTTATTATGAAAATAAGTAGAATATTTATTAATACCTTATTATTTTTATCGCTACCCCCATTTTTTACTTGTATCTTAGCGGCAGCAAACAGTAGTGGCCCTTTTGTTAGCGTTCAATTTAATCAAACATTTAAAACTAAGAGGGAATTATATTGGGTATCAGCCAAAAAGATAGGAGATTATACCCAAGAAGCTTACTATTTAAATCACACTTCTGCTAAATTAGACCCTCTTAGCCTACCTATTTCTTTGGGGTACGATTTTAAATATATTAGCGTTATGTTAACTTATAAACAAGGAAACTATCATTTTGATGCTTTAAATAAACACTCTCTTGTGGGCACTAATGATAAAATAAATGGCACTACCACATCCCACTCATTAATGTTAGATTTTGCTCTTAAAATTCCTAATCGCACTATACTAACTCCTTATGTAGGTATAGGAGTAGGTAGAGCTAAAGAGAGTACTAAATTTCAAGGAGATTCAAATACTGCTGTTATGAACGGCAATGGTTTAATTAGCGCTTTATTTGGGGGTTTAGAAATTGGTATAACCCGCTTACTTATCTTGGCTTTTGATTATCGCATTAAAACCTTGGCTGATGCCTCCACGATCACCATGTATCCTACTTTAGGGGTAAATTTAGCTGAGTTTTATGAGTTTCAGCATTCAAGCCATCAAGCTTGGGGAATAAAATTAAAATTAATTATTTAAGTCTGATTTCGTAGGATAAGTAAAATAAAAATATAGCTCCTGCGCTGCAAGGATAAACTATACTGGGTAAATTCCCTATTAATGCGTATACTTATTTTTTCTGTTTAATTCTTTAATCCCTTATTATATCTGCGTCATCATTTAAACATCTTATGTAAAAATCGTTTTTTTCTTTATTTTTATATTTATGTAAGCAGACTATTATTTAAGCTTCAGTTATTTGTTGAGTTAAAGTTTTTAATTAAATTTAAACCCTTACAGGTTGTGATACAAATTTATATTGTCTTTGTTACAAGTTGTTGATTATATCATTATCATTTTTATTATTATTAAATTTCATTACCACTGCTTTAAATGCCTCCCCTAAAACTTATAAATCTTGAACTCAAAAATTTCCCTGCTAGGTTTTTTATTAATTTATACTATGAGGTTATAAATTTTAGTCTTTAGCTCTTCTTATATAACGGCTATTTATAATTTTGAGAAAGGTGATAGATATTATGCCCTCACTACTAAATACAATATAGGTTTTATGATTATTTCAACTATTCATGGCACATAAATTAAAATTGTTTCTTTAGAAGCCCTTATAGAGATTTAAATCTTATTGCATGGATGGTAACTTGGAGCAAAAGCGAGATAATTCTGCTTGATAGGTAATACTAGGCCTAATACTATTCTAGCAATAATATCTAGCTTTCTTATATATTTATAGGCGGCCTTGCTATTGCAAAAAATTTAATTAAAGTTGATCTATAAATTAAGTAGTAAGGAATTGTAATAATTTTTTATATCATTATGAAATATATGAGTTATACTAATTTATAAGAAACCCATAGGATACGGGGGTCTTAATATAAGAAATGCAGTGTAGCTGCATTGATTAAATAATATAATAGGAGAGTTAAATTATGAAATTCAGTAAAATATTCATTATGGGCTTAATGTCATTAGCGATGTTTTGGAGCTTTTCTACCCAAAATTTATCAGCGGCTTCAAGTTATTTCTCTTTTTCTACTGAAGAGGGCGCATTAGCTACAGAAGGTTTTTTTGTGAGCGTACAAACTAGCAGAAGCGTTATTAGTGCAAGAGACTTAAAAATCGGAACTAGTGGTCAAGTAGGACCCTTTGCTGCTAATTCTAGCCAAACCATTAAGTTAAAAGGTAAAAATGACGACTTATATTTTCCAATCACTGTAGGATTTGATTTTAGACATGCTATGGTAATGCTTACTTATAAAAATGCTAAACATAAATTTAGTAACAAAGAAAATAAAATAGACGCTAATACTAAATCTGAAACTTTAATGTTAGACGTAGCTTATAAAGTTGCTAACAAAACTATTCTAACTCCTTATATCGGTGTTGGTGTAGGTATGGCTAGAGAACGTACTAGCATAGTGGGCGGACCAGAAGATGCTTTTAGAACTAACGGGAAAAATAAAAGTTCTATAGTTGGAGCTGGATTTGCTGGTGTGGAAATTGGTCTTAACAGACACGTAGCCTTAGTAGTAGATTACCGTGTTCAAAGTTTAGCTAAAGTTTCTTCAAAGACTACTCTTGGTGGAAGTTTTGCCAATATAAACTATAATTCTGAATTGAAGAGATCTTATAACCAATCTGCTAATATAAAATTAAAAGTTACTATCTAGTAAATCAATGAGCCTAAGCTAATAAGCATAAGTAATTTGATCTAAGTAATTTAATAAAATTTACCCTTATTATGAAAATAGTAAGGGGATTTTTTTTATACTAATTTGGGATTTTCTATTTGCGAAATTCTTATTTGCGGCTCTAGTGTTAAGTAGGGATTTAATTATATTAAAAATTATCTAGTTTCTCCTATAAGATTTTATTAATAGGATAAATAAAAGTATGGATTGTTTTATTAAGATTAATTTTATAAAATAATAGTAAGGTTTATGAAAGTCAATAAAAATAAAACCGTAAATTAATAAGAACCAACTATGCTTTTTTCAAAATATTTTTGTCCGATTCTAAAAGAAAATCCAAAAGATGCGCTGATCGCTTCTCATACTTTAATGATTAAAAGTGGCTTAATTCGTCAGACCTCTTCAGGTATTTACATTTGGTTACCAATGGGACTAAAAATTTTAAATAAAATAAGTGCTATTATTAAAGATGAAATGGATCAAACCGGAGCTTTAAATGTTTTAATGCCTACTATTCAAAGCGCAGATATTTGGCAAGAAAGTGGACGTTATGAAGATTATGGTTTAGAAATGTTGAGGATTAAAGATCGCCATGAGAGAGATTTTTTATACTCTCCTACTAATGAAGAACAAATAACCCAAATTTTTAGAGATAATGTGCAATCTCATAAGGATTTACCTTTAAATTTGTATCAAATTAATTGGAAATTCCGTGATGAAATTAGGCCAAGATTTGGCGTAATGAGAGGCAGAGAATTTTTAATGAAAGATGCTTATTCTTTTGATCAAACTCCTGAAGGCGCAGTCCTTTCTTACAAAAAAATGTTTGCTGCTTACTTAAAGATTTTTCAACGTTTAGGTTTACAAGCTATTCCTATGCAAGCTGATACAGGGCCTATAGGTGGAGATTTAAGCCATGAGTTTATTATTTTAGCTACTACAGGAGAATCAGAGGTATATTATGATAAATCATTGTTAAATCTAGATTTATTAGATGGTAAAATTAATTATGATTTAGATGTAGAGAACATTTATAATTTATATACTGCTCCTTATGCTTCAACTGAAGATAAGCATACCGGAGATAACCCTAATTATTTAAAAAATCAATCAAGCGTTGTTAAGCAAAAGGGTATAGAGGTTGGCCACATTTTTTACTTTGCCGATAAATACTCTTTGCCGATGAAAGCTAAAATTCTTGATAAAAATGGACAAAATATTAATGTTTTAATGGGTTCTTATGGTATCGGGATAAGCCGATTAATGGGAGCTATTATTGAAGCTAGCTATGATGATAAAGGAATTATTTGGCCTTACGCACTTGCTCCTTTTACCGTAATTATTAATTCATTAGGGAATAATCATAAGGTTAAAGAACATTGCTTTACTTTATATAATTATTTGATAGAACAAGGTGTTGATGTGCTTTATAATGATAAAGATGATAGTGTATCTTCTAAGCTTAATAGCACAGATTTATTAGGAATCCCTAAGCAAATTAATATTGGAAGTAAATCTCTAGAAAGTGGTAGATGGGAGATTAAAGATAGAAAAACTGGTAAAGTTACTCAGCTTGCCCAGCAAGATCTGCCAACTTTACTTACTTTATTAAAGTAAATAAAAATAAAGGATAGCAAACTTGCTTGGGTATGAGGTAAATAGTAAATAACCACTAAGCAAATAACCAATATAGGGAAATATTAGATGATAAACTTTTTATTCTTTAACTCTTTACAATGGGCTATAGCTAAGCGATATCTAAAATCTAAAAGGAAAGAAAGTTTTATTGCTTTTATATCTTGGTTTGCTCTACTTGGCATTATGCTAGGCGTCGCAGTTTTAATTATAGTTATGTCAGTGATGAACGGATTTAGAAAGCAAATAATCAGCAATTTAATCGGGGTTAATGGTCATGTATTTATTTATAGCGATAATAAGATACCTAACTATGAAGATACAATAAAAAACCTTAAAGAAATCAAAGAAATTGTTAATATTGGTCCTACTTTATCCGAACAAGTATTAATATCTTTTAAAAATTTAACTACAGGTGCCTTAATTAATGGCTTAACCTATGAGGATTTAAGCCAAAGGCCTTTAATTTTTGATTCTTTAAAGAAGTATGATCTTAAAGGATTTAAAAATAATGATAATGTGGTAATCGTAGGACGCGTCATTGCCAGAAATTTAAATATCCAAGTGGGTAATGAGATTACCATTATCTCTCCAAATGGGTATTCTACAATTATGGGGTCTATGCCCAGATTTGGTAGTTTTAAAGTAATAGCTATTTTAGATAGTAAGATGTATCAATACGATAGTAGTACAATTATCATGCCTTTTAATTTAGGACAAAGTTTTTTTAATTATAATAATTCTGCACAAAAAATAGATATTTTTTTAAAGGATTCCCAAGAGGCAGAGCGCATTAAAAATTATATTTATGCTAAAATCCCTAATATTAATTATGTGGAGACTTGGCAAGATAATAATAGATATCTTACTAGCGCTTTAGAGGTAGAGCGTAATGTTATGTTTTTGATTTTAAGCTTAGTTATATTAATTGCGGCCTTTAATATAGTTTCGGGTTTAATTATGTTAGTAAGAAGTAAAACCAGAGAAATTGCCATATTACGTACTATAGGCCTTAATAGAAGCTCTATAGTTAAAATATTTCTATTAATTGGTATTAGGATAGGATTTGTTGGAACTTTTTTAGGTACCTTATTGGGTACACTATTTAGTTATAATATTGAAAATATTAGAAAGGTTTTGGAAACGCTTCTTAGAGTAAATTTATTTTCTGAAGAAATTTACTTTTTATCTAAACTACCTGCAGATATAAATTTGGTTCAAATATTAGGGATAGTATCCTTAGCTTTATTATTTGTGCTTATTTCCGCAATTTATCCGGCATTAAAATCTTCTAAGATTAACCCTGTAGAGGGATTAAAATATGAATAATGATCACCCTTATGTGATTGAAGCAAAAAATATAAGTAAATCTTATCAGCAAGGTAAAGAGAAGATTATCGTTTTTGAAAATGTAGATTTTTCTCTAAAAGCAGGAGAGATTATAGCCTTGTTAGGACCAAGCGGCTCAGGAAAAACCTCATTTTTAAATATTTTAGGTATGCTTGATAACCCTAATAAGGGCAAATTGAGCATTACAGGAGTTGAAACCATAGGGCTAAGCGATAATAAAAAAACCGCTTTAAGAGGAAAAAAGATTGGTTTTGTTTTTCAGTTTCATAATCTTTTACCTGATTTTACTGCTTTAGAAAATGTAATGATCCCCCAATTAATCCATGGTATTAATAAAGAAGAAGCAAAACAAACAGCCTTATATATTTTAGATAAAATGGGCTTAGCTAATAGAATTAAGCATTTCCCTGCAATGTTATCAGGTGGAGAACAGCAAAGGGTAGCTATTGCCCGGTCCATTTGTTTAAAGCCTGCTATAATTATTGCCGATGAACCTACAGGTAATATGGATAGAAAAACCGCAAATAATGTATTTTCTATGCTGATAGAGTTAATTAAAGAAACTAATACAGCAATTATATTAGCTACTCATGATTTAAATATTGCTAACCTTATAGATAATAAAATATCCTTGCAGGATAAGAATATTCAGTTTATTTCTTAAGCAGTTAATATAAAAAATTTTATTATATAATCTTTATTTATATATTTATTGCTGATTTCCCCCTTAAAAATAATATTAAAATTAATAATATATTAAATTACCAAGTGAAAGTTTTCCATGTTGGCCACAATAACTTCTCAGTTTATTCATTTAAGATGCCATAGCAGTTATTCTATAGGTGAAGGATCAATTGATATTTATAACTTGCTTACGTTGTGTAAAAATTTTAATATGCCAGCCTTAGGGGTTACCGATAGTGGTAACATGTACGGAGCACGGGAATTTTCCTTAAAGCTTAGCCAAAATGGCATACAGCCTATTATTGGGATACAAATTTGTACCAGCTTTGTTGATGCTAATAATAAACCTATTAAGGGAGATTTAATTTTATTAGCTACTTCGGAACAGGGATATAAAAATCTTTTAAAACTTCATGATCAAGCCTATTTATTACGGGCTCAAAACAATTTAGAGACGGTGTTTATAGATTTTGAGCAACTTTGTTTATGTGCAGAGGGGATAATCGCTCTTACAGGAGGCACCCAAGGTTTTTTGGCTAATATTTTACTAAATAGTAGTACTGATGATCAGCATAAAGTAATTAATCGTCTTAAAGAAGCTTTTTCCAATAATCTTTATATTGAGCTTAACCGTTTTTACAAAGCCCAAGATCAAACTCTAGAGCCTAAATTTTTGCAATTAGCCTTAAAATATGAGCTTCCTATTGTGGCTACCAATAATGTGTATTTTGCTAGAGAAGAAGATCATGAGGCAGCGGATATTTTGTTATGTATTGGTTTAGGTGTTACTACAAAAGAGACAAACCGCAAAGTGATGGAAGAGCAAGCTTATTTTAAATCTCCTCAAGAAATGATCAACTTATTTGCTGATCTACCTGAAGCGCTAGAAAATACTATTAAAATAGCAAAAAAATGTTTATTTTTAGTGGATAAAAAGCCTTTATCCTTACCTAAATTTAGCCAAGAAGAGAAAAGCCTGATTATAGAGCAATCAACCCAAGGATTAAAAGAACGTTTGGAAAAAGAGGTTTTTAACCATCCAGATAATAAAGTAATTAATAAGGAAGCTAAAGCTATTTTGTATGATAATTATAAGGCGCGTTTAGACTTTGAGCTGGATGTAATTATTAGAATGGATTTTTCTGGGTATTTTTTAATTGTTTCTGATTTTATTAAATGGGCTAAAAATAATTATATTCCAGTAGGGCCTGGTAGAGGATCAGGAGCAGGTTCCTTAGTAGCTTGGGCATTGTATATCACTGATATTAATCCAATGCAGTTTGGCCTATTATTTGAGAGATTTTTAAATCCTGAAAGAATATCTATGCCAGATTTTGATATAGATTTTTGCCAAGAGGGTCGAGATAAAGTTGTGGAATATGTAAGGAAAAAATATGGCGAAGAAAAAGTAGCCCATATTATTACCTTTGGTACTTTACAACCTAGAGCCGCTATAAAAGATGTAGGTCGTGCCATGGGTCTACCTTATTCCGAAGTGGATCTTATTACTAAAAAAATTCCTTATTCTGCTCCCTCTAACCCTATAAATCTTTCTAAAATGGTAGGTGAGGTTGATGCGCTTAAAGAAGAAATTGATAATAAGCCTCATATTAAAAAACTCTTTGAAGTGGCTTTAAAGCTAGAAGGGTTATACCGCAATGTCTCCACTCATGCCGCAGGAGTTATTATCTCAAAAGATCCTTTAAATGAGGTGGTACCACTTTATTATGATACCGCCTCTACCTTTCCTTCAGTAGGGTTTTCTATGAAATATATAGAAGATATTGGTCTGGTAAAGTTTGATTTTTTAGCTTTAAAAACTCTTACTATTATTAATAAAACGGTTATAGAAATAAAAAGGGCAGAAAATATAGAGCTTGATATATTGCAAATTCCTTATCAAGATCAAAAAATTTCTGAGATTATTTCGCGTGGTGATTCTTTAGGAGTTTTTCAGTTAGAAAGCCGTGGGATGACTGAAGTAATTAAACAACTGCGACCTAATAAAATTGAAGACATTATTGCAATTATTTCTTTATACCGTCCAGGGCCGATGGAAAATATTCCAACTTATATCAATAGAAAACATGATAAGGAAAAAGTAAGCTATTTGCATCCTAAAATGCAATCAATTTTAGAGGAAACTTTTGGGATTATGATTTATCAAGAACAAGTTATGGAAGTAGCTAGGGTTATTGCTGGATATAGCTTAGGAGGAGCGGATATTTTAAGGCGTGCTATGGGTAAAAAAGATCCTAAAGAAATGGAATTGCAAAAAAATATATTTATTAAAGGAGCATTAGAACATAATGGTATTGACCCTGCTTTAGGCGAGGTAATTTTTGATCAAATGGAAAAATTTGCAGGATATGGATTTAATAAATCTCATGCTACTGCTTATGCATTAATTGCATGGCAAACGGGCTATTTAAAAGCCTATTATCCGGCTGAGTTTTTAGCTTCTTGTATGAGTGCTGATATTGGGAATAATAATAAAGAAATTGAAAGATTTTTAGAGTTTCTTGAAGAAGCTAAAAAATATGGTATTAGTATCTTGCCTCCTTCGGTTAATAAGCCTGCGGTTAATTTTATTATTGAAAAAGATAATTTAGGGCATAAATCCATAAGATTTGCCTTATTAGCGGTTAAAGGAGTGGGGGAAAACTTAGTGTCAGCTATGATAGAGGAGATTAAGATTAATGGGGAATTTATCTCCTTAGAAGATTTTTTAACCAGGATAGATAATAAACTACTTAATAAAAAGCAATTAGAATCTTTGGTAAAAGGTGGGGCGTTTGATATTTTTAATACTAATCGTCGGCAGTTATTTGAAAATATAGAGATGATGCTTAATTTTAATTTTGCCATATTTAATGAGAAAAAAAGTAATCAAATTAGCTTATTTACTTTAGAAGGGCCAAATGATTCTAATAATATATTGATTATTAAAAACTATGAGGATTGGAATCCCCAGGAAAAAATGCGAGAAGAACTGGAATTTACTGGGTGTTTTTTATATAGTCATCCTCTTAATGACTATATAAATCTTATTGAAAAATTGGGAGTGAAAAGTTATAACAAAATTATCGCCGATAAAATTAATCCAGCTTATATTGCGGCTTACTTAATGAAGATCAAGCTAGCTAAATCTAAAAATGGTACTAATTTTGCTAATTTAACTTTTTACGATAAAGCATCCGTTTTCTCTATGGTGCTTTTTGGGGATAATTATAACAAATTTGTTAATACGCTTAAAGAAGGAGAGGTATATATAATTAAAACTACTATGAAAATAGATGAGGAAGACGTTAAGCTTTTTATAGAAAATATAGATCAGCTAACTCATGATTATAAAATTAAAGAACCAGTAAAAAGTAAAAAAAATAAGCGTATAGAATTAATTATTGTTCTAAGATCTGTAGAGGGTCTAGATTATCTCTCTAATTTATTACCTAATAAGCCAGGAATTGATGTTGTGGTAATTAAGGTTCTGCATGAGGGTAAATATTTAGTATTTGAAATTAAAGACACTATGGTAATAGGTCAGCAAATTTCGGCTTTACAAAGCCTTCAATCTCCTGCCATTTCAAGTATTGATCATCATTAAGAAATATCCTATATATTGGTGCTAGTCCTTATAATAAGGATAAAAAATAGTTGAAGCACAAAGAGCAAATAAAGTATAAGCAGTGCTGCTTAATTTCTGCAAAATAATTTTATCTTTATAACTTAAGTAATAGAAAAAGCTACTTTTAGAATAATGTAGAAGTAATTAAAGTTTTGTATAAGGGCAAATATTTAAGGCTTCAAATTAAAGATACAATGGTAATAGGGCAGCAAATTTCGGCTTTACAAAGGCTTTAATCTTCTACCATTAAAGTATTGACCATTAGTAAGAAATATCGTATATATTGGTGCTAGCCCTTATAATAGGGATAAAAAATAGTTTAAGCACAAAGAGCAAATAAGGGATAAGCACTACCTTTTAACTCATATAAATTAATTTAGCTTTGTAAAGAATTGGGTAAACGAAGATAATTTTAAAAATTGATGTAGGCTTAATTTATATTGCAAATTATTGCGTAATTGTTCATTTAAAGGGAGTAGTAAAATTAAGTCAAGTAAGAATATAGCCGTTAAGGCCAAATATTGATTATTGCGGTTTAAAACCATTATAAAAATTGCTTTAAAGCTTCAATGTAATAAATTATATTTAGAGGAGTTTAAATTTAAACTGAAATTTAGGAGTTAGATTTAAGGAAAAATTAAAAATTTTTTAAAGTAGGGGTAGCCTGATTTAATAAACTTTATATAAAAGAATTTTAACTTAAGTAATTATCAAGCAGTTAAGGTGTATCCTTTATACATATAAGCCTAGCCCTTAGTAAAATTGTTTATCAAAGTCATTATTTATGAAATATGATCAATAAAAACTAATTAATATCTTTAAATGCCCTAATTACAAGGACTCCAACTAAATGGCCTTATCACAACACCTTTACGTGATTATAGTAAAGTCCTATTTTACAATCTACTTTAGGATTTTTGCAATAATAACCTAAAGGAGAAAGAGTTTAAGAGTTACCATAAAACTAACTATAAATTATTATAAAGGAAATAAAAGTCTAGAAAAATGCAGAATAACCATAATTAAAAGTAAAGATAATAAATAAAAAGGATAAAAAATCCCCTAATCATATCCTAAAAAATAGCTCTAGAATCAAACTAGGTTAAATTAGCACATAAATTCTTTTAAATAATTTTTGAATAAAAAGCAACTAAAAAGGCTTTCTTAAATTTCTTTAAGAAAGCCTTTTTATAGTAGAGTTTTACCTTAAGAGTAACTAACCTTGATAAATCTAATTAAAGACTATTTTTTAGCTTTTCTTACTTCTTTTTTAACTTCTTCTTGGATGTGCATTCCAGCAGCAACCATAAGTGGATGAGCTTTTGCTTTTAAAGTTTCTAACATAGCCACACGGTCTTCACGACTCATTCTTCTGAAAGCGGTGTCTAAGGTTTTAACAATTTTTTTGTACATATCTAAAGTGTTTTCACCCATTGTTTCCATTGAGTTTACATACTTACGGCTTTCATATTTAGTTGCAACTAAAGCGCCTTCACTTTCTTTAAGTAATTTTTCCATAGCATTTTTAGCATTCATAACTTGTTCAGGGCTTGGCGCAACTTTAACAATTTCATCGGTTAAAATTCTTAAGCCATCTTTTGAGCCCTTTTTAGAATAATAAGTAGCCTCAAGAGATTTTACCCACTCTACTTCATTTGCAGATACTTTATTAACTAATCCTAGCATTAACCCTAAAAAAGCTACTGTAAGTAATATTTTTTTCATTAGCGTTATCCTTTTTATTGATTATATTAAGCAGATTTAAGGTTTTACAATATAAAAAATTTAATATTTTAACTAATTTATTATATTGTAGCCATTTTTATCCACACATTCATACTATACTTATTCTTATTAACTTATGCAACTATAATTTAAAATTTTTTGCTTATTATTATCTAATTACTGTAATTGAAGGATAATTAGAGATTATTTTTCTCCTTTTTTATAATTATTCTTAAAACTTGATAATATGAATTACAGTTTTTTACAGAAGCAGTATTTTCTCTTCAAGATGTTTTTAGGCAGCTAAAGCTAATTAAAAGTAGATATTATCTATTTCCAAATTAATTGTCTAATTTAATACTCCAAATAAAGGCAAAAGTAATAAACTTATATAAAGTAAAAATCTAAAAGATAAAAAGTAAGGACCTAATGACTAAATTAAAATAAAGTAAGCAAAAGTAATTAAAATAGACAAAAATTGTTAAAATAAGGATATTAATATAAATAACCTTTATATTAAAAGATATATTGAGGGGGCAAAAAAAGCAAATGAAAGCTTTTGAGTTTGCTAGATTTTAAAATTACGCAATGAAAAGCCAAAAGAAAGTAAAACAATAGGCTTTTTTAAAGTAAAATTTAAAAAAGCCTATTGTTATTAAGTTCTAATTAAAGAAAAATTAGTATCTGCTTATAGCTGTAGTAAGAGCAGTTGGACTAGCTTTTTCTTTTAAAATTGCTAATATAGCTTTTCTATCTTTGTCAGACATACCTTTATTTTTGAAGGCCTTATCCATAGCTGTAATAAAGCTTTCATAAGCATCTAATGTATGTTCACCCATTTTGTTCATAGCACTAGTATATTTTCCACTATCAAATTTAGTAGCAGTTAAAGCTTCTTCACTTTCTTTAAGTAAATTTTCCATAGTTTTTTTCATTTTTGCAGCTTCTTCAGGGCTAGGAGCAGCCTTAGTAAGTTCTACAGTAATGATCTCTAAACCTTTTTTAGATCCGCCTGCTTTATAATAAGTGGCTTCAGCAGATTTTAACCAAGCCATAGCATCATGAGCAGAAGCTTTAGTTGCCAAACCAAGTAATAAACCTAAAAAAGCTACTGTAAGTAATATTTTTTTCATTTCAAAACATCCATTGTTTGTTAATTATTATATTATAGCTAAGTCGTACATTCTAGTATACTAATTCAGTATACATCATTTTTTTTGCTTAGGTATATAATTTTTTCATTTAGATAATTTTTTTTGTTTACCTTTAATTTAGATTGTAATTGTTAATAATAGCATTATAGGGCAAAAATGCTATTATTAATCTGTATTTTATTTAGAAAAATATCTTTAAAATCCTTATAAAAAATAGGAAATTAATAAGATATTTCAAATAATAAGTAGGTTCAAAAATGTCATTTAAAGAAGCTAAACTTTTAAGCAACTATGGTTTAGATGATTTTTTTATAAATCAAAATTATAACTTAGCTGATCAAAATAACCTAGGTAGAATCGTTTCTTGTCATAAAAAAAGTTTTAAGGTGATTACCCCTTTAGGGGAGAAAGATTGTCTAATTAAAGGTAGCTTAATTCATCATAAAATTGCCGCTGATTCTTCGTTACCCAAAATAGGGGATTTTGTTATTATTGAAAACAGCAAGGAAAATAGCGATACTAAGCATTTTATTAAACATATTTTGAAACGCAAAAATGAACTTAAAAGGAAGATTATTGGTAAAAAGCAAAGGGAGCAAATTATTGCTGCTAATATTGATTATATTTTTATAACGTTACCTGCGGATCAGCAATTTAATCTAAGAAAAACTGAAAGAATGCTAACCTCTTGTTTAGATTCTCAAATTACTCCTATAATTGTTCTTACCAAAGCGGATTTGCATAATAACATTAAGGAAGTAGAACAAGAGGTACTTAGTTGTTTTAATAATGTAAAAGTTATAATAACTTCTTTTTTAAATCCCCAGGATATTATTCCGCTTAAAGATCTATTAAAGGAAGGAAAAACAGGAGCTTTAATAGGCAGCTCAGGCTCAGGAAAATCTACTTTAACTAATATGATACTGCAGCGATACGCACAAAAAATTGCCTCTGTAAGTGCGCAGCAAGATAAAGGCCAACACACCACCACCCATCGTGAATTATTTTTATTAAGTGAAGGCGGATGTATCATTGATAGCCCTGGAATTAAGGAATTTGGGATTTGGTTAGATGATAGCAATTCTTTAGATATTGCTTTCCAAAATATTATTGAATTTGCTGCTAATTGCAAGTTTAAAGATTGTACACATGTACAAGAAACAAAGTGTGCGGTTAAAGAAGCAGTGCATAAAGGCTTATTAGATGATCAACGTTTAGCCAATTATTTAAAATTAAAAAAGGAAGATTTAGCCCTTACCTTAGCTAAAAGCCAAAATAACAAAAAGAAATTAGGTAAAAAAAATTCTAAAAGCTTAGATAATTTTAAGAAAACTTCTACTAAATATAATTTTGATTTTTCGGAAAATTAAGCTCAAAAATAAAAATAGTAGGGGGATTGGAAACTCTATTTAAATTTTTAGCTAAAATTAAAGATTAGCGCTAAAACTAATAAGAAGGGGAAAAGGCCCAGTCAAATCCCCTTCTTATATTATATGGCTACACAAAACTAAATAAGCTTTATGCTTTGAGATTTTTTTCTACATAATCCCAATTTATCAAATTATCAATCCAAGATTTTAGATAATCTGCTCTTTTATTACGGAAATCCACATAATAACTATGCTCCCAAACATCACATCCTAATACAGTTTTTTTGCCTAAAGCTATAGGATTAACAGCATTGGAACATCTAAGAATTTCTAACTTATTATCAGAATTTTTTGCTAAATAAACCCAGCCTGAACCAAAAACTTCCATACCATTTTTTATCATAGCTTCTTTAAAGGATTCAAAGCTACCAAAATCCTTTTCAAGAATTTGCTTTACAAAAGCTGAAGGCTGGCCTTTAGGATTGTTTTTTAAAGAGGGCCAAAATTCAATATGATTATAGTGTTGTCCAGCGTTATTAAATATACTTTCATCGCCTTTTTTCTCATAAGTTTGTACGATAATTTCTTGTAAAAACTTGTCTTTTAAAGGATGGTTTTCTAATAAAGTATTGAGTTTCTCTACATAGGTTTGATGATGTTTATCATGATGCAGCTCTAAGGTTTCAGCAGACATAAAAGGTTCTAAAGCATTTTTTTCATAAGGTAAAGGAGGTAAAGTAAATTTCATCAGCATTTTTCCAATATTAGATTGTTGTTTTTGTAAACATATCATATCATAATAATGCTATCTATTTAATAATAATTATAAAAAATTAACAAAAATAATTTAGTAATGCTTAATTTTGATGAAAGATATTTATGTACTTTTCTAGCTGCTGGAAATAAAATTGCTGATCTTGAAATCCTCTTAAATTTTTACAATGAACTTGCAGAATCTACCTTAAAAGCAAAAGATGTAGCGGTTTTACAATTAAAGCTTAAATGGTTTATGCAATGCCTATTAGAAAATGAATATAAATCCAATTACCAAATCATTGATAGTTTAAGGGAGAGAATTAACTTCTATAAACTTGATCCCCTGGTTTTTGCTAAAATTATAGAAACTAAAAACATTGATCTTGATACTTTTCCTTTTTCCTCTGAAGCAGATTTAATAAATTATGCTAAAAATACGGGAGGCGCTTTATGGAAATTAATCGCCCAAGTTTTAGGAGGAAGCTCTTATCAAGAATTAAAAGTAGTAGAACTATGGGGTAGGGCCTTTGCTATTTTAGGTATTATCAGGAATTTTCCTTTTAATTATAATCGTAATATTTACACTTTATTGTATGATTATAAGCAATTAGGACAAGATTCTGACCAAATTCTGCAAAAAAACATTAAAAGTTTGCTTAAAGTTGCTCAAAAGTTAATTAAAGAAGCTAAACAAATCAAAGTACCTTTAAGTAAAGAGCTTAAAATCCTTAGTTTGCTGAATTTATTTACATTGGCATATGGTCAAAATTTAAGGCGGGCTAATTACGATGTCTTTAAAGCTAATATCTATAAAGTTTCTAATTTTACTTATTTAAAAATCATAATAAAATTTATTAGTATAAAAATCTTTAATTACTAATTTTGTCTAATAGTGTTATTTAATATTTGTATATTAAATCCATTAAAATTAACCATTATTAGTAATAAATAGAGTTGGTAGGATAAAGGTATTATCTGTTGGATTGTTAGCCAATATTTTATCTATAGACTTATTAAATGCTGAATCTAGCTCCACAACATTACCTTAGTTAGTAATTGCAATTAAAAAGGCCTGCTCCTGCTAATCAAGTTTATATTTCAATTAAACAAACGGGTAATCGTTTGTATTTATCTGAGCATATTTCTATAAAAGAGGGATAAGTTAAAAAAGCAAATTAGGCTCTAATATTACAACTGCCAAGCTAAAATTACCACTTGCGCGGTAGAAATTGGATTAATTGACGAAATAATTCAGTAGATATTTCCAAGAGGACAAACTATTTTTACTTGCTTTTTATTTAAATCAATAATTAAATATTATATAATCAAAATAAAGTTATTATAACTTATAAGTGTTTTATAAAATTATTTAGGAGAGAAAAATGCGTAATTTATCTTTTGTTTTAAGTGTACTACTTGTTATCTTATCTATGATTGTAACGGCCTCTGCTTGTTCTAATGATAATTCTATAGAGTTAGACAGAACTACCAATAGTTCTACTCTCAATTCTAATAATTCCCCTAATAAGCTTAACTCTAATAAAGGCTCTGTCGCAGAATCTAATTATAATCAAAATAATACTAATGCGGTAAAAACTTCCACTAATAAAAATTCTAAGAGTTCAGTAGGATCTCATAATAACCATAAATAATGCAATTAATAATATGAGGATGACTTCTTCTACTACTTGTTTTTCTACCGTTCCATCTACTATTACCAAGGATACCCTTAATCCTAATAATATTATACTTCTTGCGGAGTCACGTATTAGTAATTCCAGAAAGTAAATTTAATAAATTTAGCGTGATACTTAAATTGTATAGTTAGATTAAGGTTATAAAAAGTCCTAAAGGGTTTATCTAGGACTTTTTTATTTGCTACTTAATTTACTTTTATTTGTTATTACTACCTTTTTTCTTATAATCATACTTGCCAATTTCTTACTTATTGCCTGTTATTCTTTTATTCTGACTACCCAACTTGATTATTTGGTTTTGTCTCAACGTTTCCTAATTTTCTATATTCCTCCAGATTTATAAATAGTTAACATCTTAATTACCCTTATTGAAGGTTTAAACCGTTAAGATCTTTCAAGGGAAATTTTTAGCTATTTATTTAATCGAATCAATTAAACAAAGTGAAAAGGTTAACAATTTTTTAGGAGAAATTTAGTTAACTTTTATTAATAAAGGTTAATTTTTAATTTTATATACTCCAATAAAGCACAGAAAAGCTAAAGTTCACTAGAATCAAATGTTAATTATTTTAGAAAGTTGTCAAGTAAAATTAACCTTTTATTAATCTTTTAAAACTATATTATTAATAACAGTTAACACAAAGTTAACGTAAATTAAAAAAATTAAAGGGATAGTCATGGTGAATAAAAAATATAGTAGCTTAGCTACTGGTGTGGTTCTTTTGAGTCTTGCGTCTTCATTAGCTTTAGCCGCTCCATTTAAACCTGTAATCAGTGTATCAGATATTACTACTCTTGAGGTTAAACCAAACCCGCATGTAAAAGTAGGTAACCTCTATGAAATTCAAGGCATTACTTATAAGCCAATTGCTAAAGAAGAATCTGATGAAATAGGAATTGCTTCATGGTATGGGAGTGAAAATCACGGCATGTTAACTGCCAATGGCGAAGTATATGATAAAAATGAATTAACCGCTGCTCACCCAACTCTTCCTTTGCCCTCTTTTGTCCAAGTTACTAACTTAGAAAATGGCAAAAAAATTATAGTAAGAATAAACGATAGAGGGCCTTTTGCCAGTGGTAGAACTATAGATCTTTCCGAAAGGGCCGCTTTAATGCTAGGTTTTAAAGAGCAAGGTACTGCAGCCGTAAGAGTAACCCTTTTAAATGATATTAGCAAAGAAGCCGCGGCAGAAATTGAAAGAATTAATGGAGTTAAAGCGCTTAGCAAACCTATTGTTAATAATTATTCTCCTGCTATTATTGCTCCTGAACTTACCCAAGTAGCACTGACCTCTGAATCAATAGCAGAAAATGATATTGCAGGTGCAACAAGAGGATTAAATGTTTCTCCATTTGGACAAGATTTAGTTTCTAATGCTGATCAAGCTCTGGGCGATAAATTAGATAAAAAAGCTCAAGGAATAGAAGCAGCTGCAAATCAACCCATGAAAACAGTTAACTTAGTAGAGCCAAGTAACATTAAAAGTTATATGCCAAGAGGGGTATTTGTGCAAATTGGAGCTTTCTCTGATAATAATGATAAAATTAAGCAACAGGTTAGCTCTTTAAGCGATGTTGGAGTAGTGAGCTTACAAAAGGTTGATCTAAATGGTAAAAATATTTTAAGGTTGAGAGTAGGACCTTATGGTAGTATTGATGATGCTATAAAAGTTAAAAATAAATTAGTACACCTAGGATACGTGCAGTCTAGGGTAATTATAGAACAATAAACTGCTAAAATTAGAAAATTTAAAAATACCTATAAAAAGTTAAACCTGAATCACTAACTAAATTTAAAAAAAGAAATAGTTTTAACTATTTCTTTTTTCTTGTATTTATTTATAATTAACTATAAATAATATTTTAGGGACAATAAAAGCATGAAACCGCTTTTAGTTAAAACGGTTATGGGAATTATCTTTGTAATTTTTTTTTATTATACTAGTAATAAGGAGGCTTATAGCGAAGTTAAATATAATTTTATTACTAAAGCTACCCAAGCTATAGTAACTGATGAAAGTGGTACCCTGATTTTATTTGCTAAAAATCCTTATGATAGTTTTCATCCTGCATCTATTACTAAATTAATGTTGTTATATATTGCTTTTGAAAAGCTAGAAAAGGGTGAATTAAATCTGGCTACTCAAACTAAGGTTAGCAAAAATGCCTTTGATAAAGGTAATTACAGAACCGGTGGCTCAAGCTTATTTTTACTTCTAAATCAAACCGTCTCTATAGAAACTTTAATTAAAGGTATAAGCGTAGCCTCAGGGAATGATGCTTCAATTACCTTAGCGGAAATTATTGCAGGTAATGAATCTACTTTTGTAAATTATATGAATCAAAAGGCTAAAATTTTAGGTATGCAAAATACTAATTTTGCTAACGTTGATGGTTTTAATAATAATAATCATTACTCAACTGCCTTTGATATTGCCCTCTTGGCTAACCGAATTAGAATAGATTTCCCGCAATATTATTATTTATTTAAAGATAAGGAAATTACTTTTAATAATATCAAACAGTGGAATAGAAATTTATTACTTTTTAATGACCTTTCTAATAACGTGGTGGTTGATGGGCTTAAAACAGGTCATCATTCTTTATCCAAATATTCTTTAGCTTTTTCGGCCATTACAGAAAGTGAGGATACTAAAAATTACGCAATGAGAGTAACAGGAGTAGTTAGTGGTTTAAATAGCCATCAAGAACGTTATCAAGAAAGCGCTAAGCTTTTGCGTTGGGTATACAATAATTATAGAAATCAATTATTTTATAAAAAAGATGAAATTATTAAATCTATAAAAGTTAACAATGGTAAAAAATCTGCTATTAAGCTAATTGCTGCAGAAAATCTTAATATAATTACTCCTAAAAAATTAAATTTAAATCGGGCAAAATTAACACTTTCTTATAATGGGAATTTAGAGGCACCTATTAAAATTGGGGATCATATTGGTACTCTTACTTTTATCAGCCCTGATAGTACTTATAATAAAATCTATAAAATTGTTGCCCAAGAAAACATTGAGAGAAAAAATAAAGTGTTATTGTTTATACTTTCCCCTTATTATGCTATAAAAAAAGCTATAAAAAATCTAAGTAACACCAATTGAAAAAAGGCATATTTATTACCCTAGAGGGCGGGGAAGGGGTGGGTAAATCCACCCAGACTAATTTATTAGAGAAGGCAATTTATAAAAATAATTTAACTTGCCTTAAAACTCGTGAGCCTGGTGGTACTAAAGGCGCTGAAATTCTTAGGGATTTAGTAGTTAATAAGCTTTATGATTTTGATGATATTACTGATTTGCTCTTACTTAATGGGGCGCGAAGGGAGCATTTAAGTAAATTAATTTTTCCTAATTTAGAAAATCACCATTTTATCATTTGTGATCGCTTTTTATTATCTACTATAGTATATCAAGGCATAGTGGCAGGAATTGATCTTAAGCATATTTTAAAGTTACATGAAATATGTAGTTTTAATTATTATCCTGATTTAACTATTGTGATTGATATGATTGCCTCTGATAGCCTTAAACGTTTGCAAAATCGTTGCACTAATAACTCTATTGATAATAAACCTCAAGAATTTCATGATAGTATTGCTAAAGCTTATAGGCAATGTACAGAATTTTATCAAGGCAAAGTAGAAAATATCAATGGTTCCTATGATATTTTAACCATTCACCAAGAGATTATTAAAGGTATTAATAAAAGTTTTAATCTAACTTTAGAGCCTTTGAGTTATTTAGAACTTAAGGCCTAAATTCTATATTTAAGGATAAAAATCAAGCATGCCTATAATTTCGCATAAAAATATCATAAATCAGTTTATCAATATGGTTAACAATGATCAATTGCATCAGGCCTTAATATTTAAAGGCAAGCGCGGTGTGGGAAAATTTTCAACTGCGATATATTTTACAAAAATTTTACTAAGTCTTAAAGCTTTAAATATAAAGGGTAAGGGACAATTAGAGAGGAATAAGTTAGATGAGCTTATAAATAATTTTCCTGCAAGAAAGCTCCATTCTAATTTGTTAATTATTCAACCTGCTTTAGATAAAAAAACTCTAAAGCAAAAAGATTTGATCAGTGTTGAAGATATTAGAGCAGCTAAAAATTTTCTAAATCTTAAAGCAGAAGAAAGAGATTATAAAGTTATAATTATTGATTCTTTAGATAATTTAAACCTTAATGCTGCTAATGCTTTATTAAAAACTATAGAAGAGCCTAACCCTAATACTATTTTCTTTCTTATTCACCATAATGAGGATCCATTGCTAGATACTATAAAATCCCGTTGCTTAGTTTTTCAATTTAATTCTTTAAATACTGTCGAATTAAAAGAACTTTGTCACAGACAAGGAATTAATCTTGAAGATTCTTTAGCAAGCAACCTAGGGAAACTTTCAGGAGGTTCTTTTGCCAATCTTGTATGGTACTTACAAGAAGACAACCTAAAACTATATAAGATGGTTATGGATAACCTAAAGGAGAATAATCCTAATAATAGCTCAGGACTTGAAAAAACCCAAGCTGTAATATCTTATTTAAAATCCCATCCTGGAATTAATTATGATAAAGTTTTTGAAATTCTAGAGCTTTACATTTTAAAAGCTAGTACTAATCCTAAAGCGCAAAAAGATTATTACCAAATATTAAATGATCTATATTATCTAAAAAAAAATACCAGTTTGCTTAATTTAGATAAACTTGCCGCATTGAGCATAATCTTGTTAAAAATGTATGACCTATAAATTTATAATGTATAAAGGTAGTCCTTTATAGCCTCCATTTAATTTACAAGCTTACTTAAATTACTTATTTTTAATAAAAAGGATTAGATATTCCCCATACCCTGCTTCGCTAAGTTGGTTTAAAGGGATAAACTTTAAAGCAGCAGAATTTATACAATATCTTTTCTGGCTTCCTAAAGTCCCATTGCCAAAGCTATAATCATCAAATACATGACCTAAGTGTGAGTTGGCGTGCGTAGATCTTACTTCAATTCTATTCATGCTGTGTGATTTATCAAATTTATAAATTATATTAGTTTTTACCGGCTCTTTTTCCATTAGCTTATCGGTAATTTTTTCAGCAACAAAAGATGAAGGGGAAGGTGCTTGCTCTAAAGATAGAGAAGTAAAGTCAGGCCCTAAACTAAGAGGTTTAGTAAAGCTAGGCCAGCCACTGCCAGAAGCAAATTTATCTAAGGAGCAAAATAAAGGCTCTCCTGAGACTATATCCACATAAATCCCAGGTTCTTTATGGTTCCAATAGGAGTTTTGAAAAGGAAGCTCAGTTGCATTATTTTGGGTGACTTTAATTTGTAAGTCTTCCAGGGTTGCTAATACCGTTTTCTTTTCCGCTTCTGTCATTACTTTTGCCCTTATGGGGGAGGAAATTGTAGGGTTGCCTTCAGAATTAGAGATAGCATTAGATATAGAATTATAGGGAGAATGAGAGACTTGGAAAATCTTATTTTTCATAATTTTATTATAATACCTGACAGCATATAATACAATAAAATTATAAAGGCCACCAAAGAGCTAAAGGTAAATTATATACCTTATTTACTGAATTGATTTGATTACTATTGAAAAACAAACGGTTTTAAAGAATTGCCCCTTAATTTTATAAAAGGCAAGAGCTAATAAAAACCTTATTAGAGCGAGGGTTTTGCGAAATTCTGGGTTTCACCTGAAAATCTCCAATAATTTATTATATTTATTATCAAAGGGGCTTAGCAGTAGGAACCTTTAATCTTTATTGCTAATTTTTTCTTGCCTTTATTAAAATGACTATCTTTTTTATAATTGTAAGCAGTGATTGTTATATTTGGAATTCTAATTTGCATAGAACTTATAGGAAAGAGTAAGTAAAGGATTGTTGAATAATTAAAGATAAAAATTATGCCGCTATTAAATAACATAAACTTTTTTGGCAAAAATTTAAAGAAAACAAGTAAGATCTTAGTTAAATTAATTATAACCTCGGCCTTATAAGATTTTTTGTAAATTGATTTCTATTTACAATTGGTAAATTAGAATGATCTACTTTATAAAATAAGACCGTATTATACGCGGACTACAAAACAATCTTTATCTTTAGATTTTAAAGCAGCACAGGTGTTATAGGCCTGATTTTTATCAAAATTTTTAAAGCGGACGGTATAAATATTGCTTTGTCTGGTAATCACAATATTTTCTTTGGGTAAAATTTTAGAGAAGCCCTTAGTTTTGCTAAGGTTTAAAGAAGCTGTTAAAGCGCTTTTATAAGAAGAAAAAGCTCCTACTTGCACTGAATAAGGTTGTTCCTTAACAGAGGTTTTTGCCGATTTTTTAGCTATTGTGGCAGTGTTCTTCAAAGCAGTATTTTTATTAGTATTTATAGTGTTTTTCACCAAAGGAGATTTTACCACCAAAGGAGATTTTTTAGCTAATTTAGATGGATAATTTACATAAGGATTGATAGATACTACTGAGCCATTAGTAATTTGTTCTAAATAAGGAATTTTATTAATAGCATAAATGTCTGATGAAGTTTCATAATCATTAGCATTTACTATTCCCGAGGTAGTAGATTGTATAGAATTTAGGTTAGAAAAAAGCGGATTATTAGTTGGGGTGTTTTGTACATTAGCTAATTGTAAAGTAAAAGTTTGTACAGCTTTGGGGTTATGGAGGTTATTAGATTTTAAAGGCTCATTTTGCAAGGAAGCCAAATTTATAGAAAAATTTTGCGTATTAAATCCCTTATCTTCTAAAGTTTCTGCATTAGCTAAAATATAATTTTCTTCAGAACTATTGTGCTTTATAGCTGTTGTAAAATTAGAAATATGAGGGGGTTTTTGCAAATATTTCACTAAAGTTAATCTATTTTGTACAGCTAAATTAAAACTATCTTCCAAAAGATCTTTCATTTGCGCGGTACGTTCTTGGTTAGATTTTGCTCCCATGGTTACTGCAATCACTCGTATATTATTTTTTTGTGCCGAAGATACTAGATTATAACCTGAAGCTCTTGTGTAACCAGTTTTTATGCCATCTATTATTAGCTCTTCTTCATATTTTAATAGGGAATTATTACTAAGATAGTTGGTTTTATTCCAACGAAAATAAGGCAGAGAAAATAAAGCATAATAAGCATTATACTCAATCATTAATACTCTGGAAAGCTTAGCCATATCTAAGGCTGTGGTATATTGGTTATCATTATGTAAGCCCGTGCTATTAGCAAAATTGGTATCTTTTAGACCCAATTCATGGGCTTTATTATTCATTAAAACCGCAAAGTTTTTTTCATTACCTGCAATATGCTCAGCTACTGCATAGGCTATATCATTAGAAGATTTGATAATTATTGCTAAAATTGCATCTTTTACAGTAATTAAACTTCCAGGGGGTAAGCCTAATTTAGAAGGCTGTTGCGCCGCTGCTTTCTTTGAAATCTTAATTTTAGTATCAAAGCTAAGTTCATTGTAATGTAATTTATCATACAGTACATATAAGGTCATAATCTTGGTTAAAGAAGCAGGATACATCTTAGTGCGAGGATTATTAGAAAATAAAATTGCCCCATTATTATAATCTATTACCACATTAGCTGTGGTTTCAGGGCCTATCTTCTTTTTATTAGAAGCAGTGGCGAAGGACACATTACATAAGCTTAAAGCTATAACAATAATTAAAGCAATATTTTTCATAAATAATAAATAAGGGTTATAAAAGTTAATTTTAGTAATTTTTAATTGATAAAAAGTAAATAACGTAATAATAGCTAGTACTAACCCTATAATTACTATTTACTCCAAAAGGATTAAATTAATAATAACCTTACAAACCTATTATTACAATAAATTAATTATATTTAATATTAGCTTAGGAAAATCCTAGCTAATAATGGATAAAGGAATAATAAGTGGATTTTACCAAGAGTCAATGTAAGATCTAAAAAATTACAACAAAAAAAACAAAGGCAAAAGCAGAAGAAAAGTGGAGTTTAGAATTTCCCAAACTCCACTGTCTAGATTGGTTTAATCAAATATTTTACCAGTTAATATTAAAAATAAATCTATAATTAACCAAATTATCACAATACTTCCTACCAACCATCCTATGCCCAAGTAAAAGGTTAAAGCTGAGAACCCAGTTAATAGTAATAACACAATACCGCTAAGGATTTTGCCAGCATAAAATCTATGTATACCTAAAGTTCCCAAAAATAACCATAAGAGAAAAGCCACTAGTCTTGATTTATTCATTTATATCTTCCTAGATTAATTAACAGGATAACTACCTTTTATATAGATTGAGCAATCTTAAAATATTTTATAAATTAAAGCAAGTAAATTACTGTAATAAATTTATCAAGTTTTGAGGGGTTATAGATTTTAAATTTAATCTTTTTCCCCTTTTCTAGATTTTTAGTCTTGTGTTTAATTGACCTTAAGGTGGCCTTGCAAGCTCCTACTAATATTTAGCTAAATTGAAAAATAATATGTATTTTTCAATGGAGATCAATTCTAAGCATAAATATAAATTATACCATCTCCATAGATGCTATTATCCCCGATCCACCTTATGGATTAAAAGGGGGTTATATAAGATGGAAAAAGGGTTTAACTTAGAAAACTTTATTTCTAACGCTTACAAAACATTAAAAGATAATGGGATTTTAGTCTCTTTTGGCTCAGAATCAAGTATTAGCCAATGGAACTCTCTAACGCAACAAATTAATCCTAAAAAGCTAACTACATTATGGGGGTTATAGGCTATATAACTTGCAAGGGTATAATACATTAAGCACTTACAGTGAAGCTTATTCAAAGATTAGAGCGTCTTCTTGAAATGACCACTTAAAAAAGGCAAATAGTACTAGATTTTTTTATAGACAGCGTCACTACAGAACTGGCTTGTAAGGCCTTAAGTAGAAAATTTATAGGATTTAAGTTGATGCAAGACTACTATAAAATTGCAGAAAATAGATTAAATAAGGTAGCTTAATTTAATCAAAATTTTATGACAAAATTAAATGCCACAGGCTAGCCTGGCACAAATTTAGGTAAAAATAAGGTAAATATTTAGACCAAATCTTTTTAAAGCCTAGAGTTTAAGATTTTACCTAAGGTAAATTTTGTCTAAAATTAGCAATTTGCGGGAAGCAATTTTTGCCATTTAATTTTGTGAATTTTGCCATTTCATTTGTCCCGCTACACTATTTAATTTGTCCCCGGACAGCTATAACAATTAATTTATAAAATTATCATTCATCTTTTATTAATTTTTTATTATCATAATAAAACTATCAATAAAAAAGGACCCTTATTACGTTAATAATAAGGGCCAAAAATGGGATAGTAAACTAAGATAAACTTAGCTACAGCCTGTGGTGGTGCCACAGGTTGTACATACAAGGCAGGTGCCGTTTCTGACCATTGTCATATTATAACACTCAGAGCAGGTATCACCTTCATAGCCTTTATCTTGATTATTCTTTATTTTTTCCTTAATTTTAAATTTATTAATTCTACAGCTATTATCCCTATTATTAGTATTAATAAAGCTATTATCAACTCTCTTTGCATTTAAACTTCTAGAGCTAGTTTCCTCGGTATCTTCTTCTAAGGTTTGCTCCAAAGATTTACCATTAGCTTGCTTTAAAGATTCTGCCTGGTAGTGGGGAGTTTTATCAAGATTATATTGCACATGAGCCAACTCATTTCTTCCTAAATAATTTATTGCTAAATCTCTAAAAATATAATCAATCATTGAGGTAGCCATTTTAATATTATCGTGACCTTCGACCGTACCTGCAGGTTCAAATCGCGTAAAAGTAAAAGCATCTACGTATTCCTCAAGAGGCACTCCATATTGCAAACCAATAGATATAGCAATAGCAAAACAATTCATCATACTTCTAAAGGCTACCCCTTCTTTATGAATATCTAAAAATATCTCTGCTAATCTACCATCTGCATATTCTCCTGTATGTAAATAAACTTTATGGCCATTAACTTTAGCTTTTTGCGTATATCCACTTCTCTTGGAATTAGGCCTTTCTCTAAAAGATTTATAAGTGGCAGTTTTAGCTAACTTAACTATCTTATCTTCCATGCTTAATCTAGAAGCCGTACGCTGATCTTTATTTTCAGAATCTACTAAAATTCCTGGTACTATCCCTTTAAAGAGATTTTCAATCAAATCAGTATCCGCTTCAGCTTGATCAAAAAGGCTAGATTGAAGAGGCTGAGAAAGCTTAGAGCCATCTCTATATAAAGCGTTAGCTTTAACCCCTAATTTCCATGATAATAAATAAGCATCAGAACAATCCTTAATAGTAGCTGAGCCAGGCATATTAATTGTTTTAGAAATGCCCCCGCTAATAAAGCTTTGCGCTGCAGCTAACATCTTAATATGACTTTGATAAGTTAAATAACGCTTACCTTTTTTCCCGCACAGATTGGCGCAATCAAAGATCGCTAAATGCTGTTCTTTGAGGTAAGGAGCTCCTTCTAAAGTCATAGCCCCTGTTATATAATCATTAGCTTCATTGATTTCGTTTTGATTAAAGCCTATTTTTTTAAGCAAAGAAAAACTAGGATCTTGTAGTTTAGAGTTCTCAATCTTTAATACATTTTCACAAAATTCTTGGCCTAAAACCCGTTCATTAAAAGTAAACTCTATATTAAAAATATCATTTAAAGATTGATCAATTTTATGCAATTCTTTATCCGTAAAACCTTTAGCTTTCAACGTTTGATGATTAATAAAAGGAGCATTGACTAAGTTCTTATAACCCACTGCATAATTTATTATTTCCTCAATCTCGTTTTTAGCATAGCCTAAATTTTTTAAGGCTAAAGGTACTGTATTATTGATCATTTTAAAATAACCGCCCCCTGCTAAACTTTTATATTTAACTAAAGCAAAATCAGGCTCTATGCCAGTAGTAGCACAATCCATTAGCAAGCCAATGGTTCCAGTAGGGGCTATACATGTTACCTGAGCATTTCTAAACCCATATTTAGTACCTTCGCTTAATGCGAGATCCCAAGCCTTTTTTGCCTCTTTAGCTAAATTTTCTGGACAATATTTTTCTTCCAAAGGTACGGGCTTTATGTTGAGATTAACATAATTAGAGATGGAGCCATAAGCGGCTTCTTTATGGTTTCTAATTACTTTTAGCATATCTTTAGAATTTTCTTGATAACCTAAAAAAGGCCCTTTAGTTTTAGCTATTTCTGCAGAAACTGCGTAGGCAGTACCGGTTAAGATAGCGGTAATAGCAGCACAAATATTTCTTCCCTCATCACTATCATAAGCCACTCCTATGGACATTAAATAAGCACCAATGTTAGCATATCCTAAACCTAAAGTTCTAAATTTATAAGATAAGTAGGCAATATCTTCTGAAGGAAACTGCGCCATAGTTACAGAAATTTCTAAGGCTAAAATTAATAAACGGGTGGTATACTTAAATTTTTCTACATCAAAACTAGTTTTTTCTGTAGGGCCTATAGATAAATTAGAAGTAACATTTTTTAAATTGTCTACTCTAAAAGGCATTAAATTAATAGAAGCGAGGTTACAAGCGGTATTATCTAAAAACAAATATTCAGAACAAGGGTTAGTACCTAAAATTTCTCCGCTTTGTGGGCAAGTATGCCATTCATTGATAGTACTTGCAAACTGTAATCCTGGATCAGCACATGACCAAGCGGCATAAGAGATCTTATCCCATAGTTCTTTAGCTTTAACCGTTTTATTTACTTTGCTATCAGTGCGATTAGTTAATTCCCACGGCTCATCATTATTTACCTTATTGATAAAATCATTTTTTACTCGTACAGAATTATTGGAATTTTGCCCTGCCACTGTATAATAGCTATCTGAATCCCAGTCAGTAGTAAATGTAGCAAAATCTAGATCATATTTTCCTTGTTGAGCTAATAATAAAGTTCTGCTTACATATTTTTCTGGGATCATTAAGCTTTTTGCCATATAAAGAGCCTTTTTTAACTCTTTATTTAAACTTATATCAAATCTATTATCATTTTCATAAGATCCTTGATTAGAAAAAGAATTAATCTCAGGTGTAGAAATAGGGGGGTAGTTTTTACAAGCATCTAAAATAAGTTGCAAAATTTTATGAGTAATTTTTGATCCAGCTACTAAAGCAACTACCTTAGCTTCTTCTTCTACTTTCCAATTTATAAAAGCTTCTACATCAGGATGATCAACGTCTAAAATAACCATTTTAGCTGCCCTTCTGGTGGTACCGCCTGATTTAATTGCTCCCGCAGCAACATCTCCTATTTTAAGAAAGCTCATTAATCCTGAAGAAGTACCTCCACCTGAGAGTTTTTCTCCTTTAGCTCTAATCTTAGAAAAATTTGTGCCTGTTCCTGATCCATACTTAAATAATCTAGCTTCTTTAATGATTAGATCCATCACTCCATCATTATTTACTAAATCATCTTTAACGCTTTGAATAAAGCAGGCATGCGGTTGGGGTCTTTCATAGGCTGTTTTAGAACGAATAATTGCTTTTAAAGCTTCATCAAAGTAATAATGGCCCTGAGCTTCCCCTGTAATGCCATAGGCCCAATGAAGGCCGGTATTAAACCATTGGGGAGAATTGGGTGCGGCAATTTGATTACATAATATATATTGGATTTCATCAAAAAAGACCTTAGCATCTTCTGCAGAATCAAAATAATTAAACTTAAATCCCCAATAGGTCCAACAACCTGCTATTCTTTTAAAAACTTGCTTAGCGCTAGTTTCACCCACGTATCTTTCTTGTACAGGTAATTTACTAAGACTTTCTAAATCAGCTTCATGACGTTGTAGCCAAGCAGGTATTCCTTCTTCAATCACTGGCTTTAATAACTTAGGAAGTCCTTTACGTCTTATGTATTTTTGCGCTAAAATATCAATAGAAATTTGTGACCAATTAGCAGGAGCTTCAATATCTAGTTTTGTAAATAAGCTTTTGCCGTCGCTATTTTTAAGCTCAGAATGACCTAAGATAAAAGGAGTACCAAATATACCGTTGGAGGTATGGGATAGATTTTCAGTAAAAAATCTCTTAATTTGCATAATAATTACCTAATTAAACATTACTATATTTTTAGATTATATTGATTTTTTAATATTGCCATCTATTTTAGTTAACTTGCTTTAAGCAATTTGCTTTAATTATTTTAATGTAAAAACTTAATAAATAAGGCTAAAAATTAAACCTTATTCTTGTGTTAATTTATAAAAATTTCATCACAAAATATCTTAATTATATATGCTTTATTTAATACTTTTTAAAGGACCGCCCCTAAAATTATAAGAGATAAAACAAGCGTTAACCTATTTTTTTTATAATTTTATACGATGCTTTGTTAATCTTTTATTAGGATAGATTAACAAATATTTAATAAAAACAATAATATCATACTCGCTATAATAATCAAGATTATAAAAACTATTATTCTAGATAATTTAAGAAGGGGGAGTTTTAGAGCGGAGAGTAGAATTTTTTTAATAATTTTGTTAGCTCTTACTATAAGATAGCTTAGAGTTGACGATTAAATATAGACAATTTATAAAACATTGTTTATGATAGTTGATTAGGGATTAAGAAATACTTTATTTTACTAAGTTGGCTAAAATTTTAATAAATAACAAGGCTTATTGATAATGAAATTGATTATCATGTTACTTACTTTGCTTTTTGGAAAAAAAGCTGGTCAAGATGAATTTAAAAATCACTATTATTATAGTCGGATAAAATTGTTCGGTAGGAATCGAAGATGGGTAGTTTTTCATGGGGATAGTGAACCTTCTAAAATTCCTAATAATTGGGAAGCATGGCTAAGACATATGGTGGCTGAACCTTTAAACGAAAAGAAACAATATAATTGGCAAAAAAAGCACATTCCTAATTTAACCGGTACTAGCAAAAAGTTTAATCCTAAAGAATTTAATAAAAATATTAAAACTTATAATAAATATAAAGCTTGGGATGAAAATCAGTAATTATGGTAGAAGTAGAAAATAAAATTCTCAATTTTAGCGTAGGGGTGGCTGTACTAATCTTTTTGATTTTGTTCTTTTTATTTCATTCTAAAGATTATACAGGCGATTTTAAACGTTATAAGATTGTAGTTAAAGATGCCACAGGTATAAAAAAGAATACCCCAGTAAATATTGGTGGCTTAAAAGTAGGGACGGTAGAAGGGTTATCTTTTAGTAAAGAAGTAAACAATTTTATTATAGTTAACATTAAGGTTAGAAAAAATATTAGCTTATCCTTAGATAGCCTGATTGCTATTACATCTAGTTCTTTATTTGCTCCGGGTAAAACTATTAATATAATAAACGGCTTTGAAACTGCATTATTTAAAGAAGGTGATACAATTTATAATACTAATGTAGGGTTAGATTTAAATCAGGTATTAGATTTAATTTCTTACTACAAAACTCAACAACAAAATTCTATAAACCCTACTAATAAAAACGAATTGATGGTTATTAAATGAAAAATAGATTATTTGAAATGTTTTTTGGTTATCTAGTCTTACTGGCAGCGTTAATTTTTGTAATTTATAGCGCTATTACCGTTATGACAGTTAATCTTAAAAATTATGAAGTTAAAGGGATTTTTAATAATATTGGTTCATTAGTTGAAGGTAGCAATGTGGTTATTAATGGTCTAATAATAGGTAAGGTTTCTAAAATTAATTTGGAGTCTGATTATTCTATTCAAATTATTATGAAAATCAATAATGATATTAAAATCCCTAAAGATAGTATTTTAACAATAGTTACTACAGGAATTTTTGATTCTCCTAGTTTAGCCATTGTAATTGGCCAAGATGACATTATTGAGCCTGGAGAAACTTTTTTTAATACCCAAAATTGGATATCATTAGAAGATAAGATTGGCACTATATTTTTTAATTCAAATAAATAGGGTTGCTATCTTGTAGTATAGGAAGAGCAGTGCGTCTAAAAAAAACCTACTTATTTATATTATCTATAATATTTATCTTTTGTTTTGCTCCTTTACTTAAAGCAAAATCTTTAATTGCCCATCAAGAAGCTAAATTTGAGCTTTTAAATAAAATCACCGGCAAATATAGTTCTGTAGCTTTACTGGAAAACGTACCTTTTTTATTTGATAATAAATTATTAGTAATTTTAAGAAAATGCTACAAATCTTCCCAAGAAGATGAACCAGAAAGCATAGCCTTTATTCAAGCTATTAAGATAGATAAAGCCGATAATAATAAAACTCCTAAAGCTGTAGATACTTCTTTAATACCTCAAGATCTAAAAGAGCTTTTATCACCAAAAAATAACAATGATCTTATTTTTAGTGGCTGGCTTTTCGCTTCTTCTCCATCTTTAAGCTACCTTGAAGATCAATCCTATGATATATCCTTAATTAACTGCATCGTTGTAGTAGAAAATGATGAATCTGTAATTGATGCAATCTCTAATATAAATACTGTAACTTCTAAAGTTCCCCTTTCTATAGCTAATTAAAAATATTTTATTAAGTTTTTAGGAAGATTTAACTGCAATTAAATAAAATAGCTTATAAAAATTTCCCCCTGTTAATTTACATATAATTCCAATTAAAGAGCAGGAGGCCTTGGAAGCACCTAAAGCTAAAGCCTATTGTATCCCTTATTAAGCTATATAAATTATTATATTAAGCATAGGTCTTCTATGACAAAAATATGAAAACTCTTCTTGCTGTTATCAGTAAGTGCATAGGAGAAAAAGATACTACATATACGATAAGAAGCGTTGTATAAAGAACTAACAGATCAGACAATTAAATTTTTTAAAAAAATAGGAATATTAATATATTGATCTCACTGAACCTAAAACCTTAGTAAAGATTTTATATACTATTTCTAAAGATACTCCTAAATCTTTTAAAGATATCTTACTAATTTTTATAAAAGATAATAAAAGAAGCAAACCTGATAAGGATAATTATAAACAAAGTACTAAATTTGCTTGCAGTACTAAAGAAATATCTAAAAATGGTAATCTCCTTAAACGCCTTAAAATACCGAAAAGCGAAGATTAAAACAGTTAACATAAAATATAGGCAAGAAGATATAAAGATTTAGTGAGATTTAATAAAGAGAAAAGGGATAATAGGGGAGGGGGAGGGTAAATAAAATAAAGTGCAAGATAACAAGGTAATAAATCATACTAGTTATAGCGTGGAGAACTAGCAATACTTTTTAAACAATTGTTCAGCGATTAGCCAATCATGAGGTTCATCTATTTCAAGTCCTGTATATTCAGGCATTTCATAAATTGCAATTTTACCCGATAATCTATTATTAGAGATTCTAATATTATCTATAGAATTAATATAAAAAGCGCCATTTTCCATTAACCAGCCTTTAAAATCTTGACGTCTGGGACGTGATTTAAAATCATAATTAATTGGTCTGCTTCCAGCAGACATAAGGGTTGAAACATCCTTAGAAGAATTATTATGTTCCCAAAAAAACCTTTTTATTAAAACGGCCGTTAATAAAGAATCAGCATTTTGTGCTTTTAATTGTTTTAAAGCTTCATCAATATGGCAAGCTTTGGTAAAAGGAGAAGTAGCTTGAGCTAAAATAAAAAGATCTTTATCGCTAAAATTGTTTTTATTAATAAACTCAAGCATTACATCTTCAGTAGAAGATGTATCTTGGGCGTTTTTAGCTTCACGCTGATAAATATTTACTTTTTTAAGATTAAATTTTTCAACAGTATCAGCTATCTCCATAGAATCTGTGGCGACAAAAATCTTATCTAACACTGACATTTCAAGTTGCTTAAGCAACCAATAAACAAGCGGCTTTCCACAAAAATCTTTAATATTTTTAAAGGGAATAGATTTAGATCCCCCTCTAAGGGGAACAAAAGCTATAATCTTAGTAGCAAATTTATCAATACCCATTACCTTGTATCCAATAATATTTTATATCTAGTTTTTTAAACTTGTGATTTTAGTTACTTGAGTCTTTACGATATTTAAGTTTATCTCTTTGTACTTGTTCAATTTCTAAAATATCAGTTTTTTTGTAAGTTAAAGCTAGATTTACGACAGCCAAATCCCTACATAGCTTTCTTAAACCGTCAAATTCCAAGGAAGCTGCATGATCTGTGCCTTTCCATGTCCTATCTTTAGTAAAATGACGCTCTATATAAACTGCGCCTAAAGTATAAGCTGAAATATCTACTGCGATTCCCTTATGATGACCTGAAAAAGCAATATTTTTCACTTTATCACCATATTTTTCGTATAAATTATTAATTTCAAGTAAACAAATATCTTCAAATGGAACAGGATAACCAGAGGTACAAGCATAAACCACTAGGCGTGATTTTGCGCTATTTGTTTCTTCAAAAAATTTTATAACTTCATCTTTTTCTTCTTTTTTAGTCATACCAAAAGAAATATGTACATCACCTTTATATTCATCCCTAAGAATTTTTAACATCTCAAAATGAGAATTACAAGCAGAGGGCACTTTTATAAAAGAAGGATTTAAAGTGATAATTGCTTTGGCCGAAGTAACATCCCAAACTGAAGTAGAATAAACTATACCAATGCTTTCAGCATATTTTTTAAGTTCGGCATGCTCTTGTATAGAAAATTCTAAAAATTCTCTATGCTCACCATAAGTATAACCATAAGCGTTACTTTGGTTAGGATGAGGAGCCTCATATTGGTTTTGGGTTAAAAGCTCTCTAGGATGGCGTTTTTGGAATTTTGCCACATCTGCCCCAGCCTCTTTAGATAATTCAATTAATTCTTTAGCAATTTCTATATCACCTTTATGATTGCAGCCAATCTCAGAAATAACGATAGGTTTTTCATAATTATAGTTAAAAGCCATTTGCTCTCCTTAAAATTTACTTAATGCTATTAGATTATTTAATTTTTACTATGTACTTAGAGTTTATTATAAGATTATCCTTAATAATTTAATATAACAATTTAAAAAAATATTTTTGGTTTTAAAAGGTTCATTAAAAGCAGTTTTAGCAAATAAATTATCATGGATTTCCTTAGGCTCAAGTAGGGCCTCATTTATATCTTTTATCATATTCTTAGTTAATAAACACGATAAAGTAGGATATATTGAAAGGAAATTTAAGCGCTGATCAAGCATCTCATAACTAGTAAAAGTCTTAATATTAAAAAAGTAAGGTAAGCTCCAAAGAGATGTAGAATAAACTGAAAATACTAAATCAGGCTTTAAGGAATTAGCAAATATCTCAATAGGGTAATTTTCTAGCTCTTGTAACAATATAAAATCTGGTTTTACTTCTATTGGGCTAGGCTTTGATTGCAGCAAATCAAAAAATGAGCTTTTAGTTTTAGGATGATCCTTAAATAAAATTCTGTAATTAAAAGCTAATAATTTACCAATATTCTTTTTATAAAGTGCTAAGGTAATTCTAAATTTCCTTGGTTGATTATGATAATAATACTGAGGCAGAATAAGAGCATTTTTTTTTATTTCTTCCTGAGCCATCTCTAAGGATTCCATAGCTAAAGGGGAGTACTGCTCAATCACTTTAACATTAATACATGTTTTCACGGTATTTAATTGTTGTAAGATAGCTTTCTTAGAAATTTGGGAAAATTTAATTTTAGGGCAATAATGATTTAACAGGACTTTTAATTGGGGATGATAAAAAATATAATAATTTGTAGCATTTGCCATAATTTTTCGTAATTTTCTATCAAAAATTGGTTTAATATAAGACATTAATCCTTCTTCATAAAAGCAAAAATTGCATTGAGGATAAAGCTTAGAAAAAATTTTATGCCATCTTTTAGTGGTGGAATTAATAGGAAGGTAAATTTCATAAAAAGTGGAATTATCTGTACTTCGTAAGAACTGTTGTTGATCAAAAATGCTTAATTTAAAATAATCATTAAAACTTAATAGCTTTTTATAATCTAAACCCAATTTGGCTAGATCATATTGGAGTTTATGATTACTGGTACTAATACTTTTAAAATATCCTAAAAAATAATTATTTTCTACTTTACTGCCTAATGGTGTAGAAAAAGAATTTACAATTGAAGAGCTGATTATACTAGTATAAGGACCATTAGATATTATTAAACGATTAAGTATATTAGGAGAAGATGGCATTTTCTATATCACTAATAAAGTTTTATATGCTATTATTTAAATATTTAACGTAATTAGTGTTAATGAGATTTGGTTTATACTTATTTTAACAACTTTACACACTAATTTATATAAAGGGGGGAAAGTAAATGACAACTAACAACACCAAATGTATACATTATCTAAATGAACTATTAAGCAATAGTTATATCTTATATAATAAAACCCAAAACTATCATTGGAACATTAAAACAAGTAATTTTATTGTTTTTCATAAACTTTTTCAAGAACATTATGAAAATCTTCAAGAAGCTTTAGATGAAATTGCTGAAAGAGTGGTAATTCTAAATGGGGAAGTAGAAGGAAAATTATCTTATTTAATTAATAAATCCCAGTTAAGTGATCAAGAAGTTAATTTTAAAGATAAAACTGCAGTATTAAATGATCTAATCGTAGCCCATTTAGTAGTAGAAAATATTATTAATGATGCGTTTGAAAGCAACATGTTAGATGCAGTAACCCAAGATTTATTTGTTAATAGAGCAAAATTTCATCAAAAAGCCTTGTGGGTGTTGAGCGCAAGCTTAGCTTAAATTAAGAATTATTTAAGAAAGGTAGGTAAGAATACACCTATACTCTCCTTATATTTTGTAACGATAGATATAAAGTGACGCAAAATAAAGGAAACTTAGTTGTATAAGTTTCCTTTATTTATCCATTCATTAATGCCATGAGTTAAATTTTTTATTTGTAATTGCTCATTTAGGCTACTATTATTATCTTTAGTTTGGGAGAGTTGTTGATTTTTTAATAAAGTAAAGGATTTACCTCCTCTGCCGCCTGCATTACAATAGGTAACTACAATATTTCCATTAAAACCTTTTGCTTGCTTTAAATCTACAAGTTTTTCATAGGATAAATCTCCAATTGGCAGATTATAAGCGCCATTAATGTGATAAAGTTTAAACTCCTTAGGAGTGCGCACATCTAATATCATCACCTTTTGTGTTTCCATTAAATATTTGAGTTCATCAGCGTTTAATTGCTCTTTAGTTTGTAGTTGTTGGGGAGAATTAAAAAGTGGTATAAGGGTATTGCTTTCCTTAGAATTTAGTAAGTTGCTGGATTTTGAATTTCCTTTAGTAAAGAAATTTTTTAGCTTTTTTATAAAAGTTAGCAACATAATTTTGTCCTTTAAAATACAATAGGAAAATAATAACAGATTATGCTATTATTTTCTAATAATCAATAATAAATTATTGGGGTATAATTTATCATGCAAGATAAACAGGTTATAATTATTACAGGGGCAGCGGGTTTTTTAGCCAGTCATTTAATTAAAGCTTTAGAAGAAAAGTTTTTGATTATTGGAATTGATGTAAAATCCTTTGAACATGAAGAGCAAGAAAAACAAGATTATAAAACTAAGGTAGATATAAAGAGTAAGTTATTATATTTTTTTCAAAATTCTTCTTCTAATCCATGTTTTATAAAATATTTAATAAATTTTATATTAGAAAAAAATCTTAAAATCCAAGCAATAATTCATACTGCTTGCCCTAGAATTTTAGAAAATGACGATAGAATAGAAAATATCTTACAGCATTTTGAGATAGCAAATATTCCTATAATGCTTTTTAAATATTATAAACAAATAGTCGTTGGTACAGAAGCGATAAGGTTACAAGCGGTTTTACCTTATAAATTAGCAAAATATTCGCAGGAATTAGTATGCAAAGAATTTAATGCCACTTATTTAAAATGTAATGCTTTTAATAATAATCAGCATCTAAACCATTTGGTAGAAAGTTTTGATGAGATAGATGATCTTATTAATCAAGTTAGTGCTTTATTAAAATAAAAAAACTTTATATCTTATAAAAAAATGTTGTAAGTATATAGTTAGTAGTATATAGTATTTTACATGGAAAATATAATCATAATATAATTGTATTTTCTAAAAGAAAAGTAGCGGGGAGTAGCGCAGCCTGGTAGCGCATCTGATTTGGGATCAGAGGGTCGCAAGTTCGAATCTTGTCTCCCCGACCACTCTTTCTGTGGGGTTTAAGCCTTTTTTTAAAGCATTTAAAACTACCATTGTGCTAATCCAAATAATCTTTTATATTATCAGTAAAAATATTCTCCAACTCAGTATCTTGATAAGGGGTATATCTAGAGGCCATGCTTAAGCTATTATGACCCATCATTTTATGTACAACTAATAGCATTAGCATTTTTATCTATGCCTGATATTTCCCCTGTAGGCATCCAAGTGCTAAATGTATGTTTTCAATCATGCCAAATTAAGTTTTGAATATTTGATTTTTTAAGAGCATTATTAAATGAAGTTTTAAAATCTTTATAATGGATACCAGTTTTTCCATTATAAAAAACATACTCTGAATGATTTTTCACCACTTTAACCCCTCCCAAGCTACTAGTGTCAAAGGCATAGTTCTAGCTTTACCATTTTTAGTTTTATATAAAGTAATTTTTGGTCTTTCTCCAGATCTGTGTAATACCTGACTCCACTTTAAGCTAAGTAAATTACTTAATCTAAAGGAAGTTTGATTAGCTAATATAATTGCAGGTCGTAAATATCTATTGCAATTAGGGTTTAGGTGAGGATTACAGATAGCAGCCTCTAAAAACCTTTGATATTCATTTTCGCTTAAAAATCTATTACGAGGTCTAGAAGTCTTTAGATGTTTCCTCAGATTAATATCCTTTAATATATTTTTATCCTAAATTCGCACTCTATTGCTAATTCTAAAGCTTGTGATAATATTCTTAAATCCCCTTAATAGTCATATCGGTAACTGTTAGTTTTATCTTCTTTATAAAGTTAAAAATATCTTCTTTAGAAATAGTTTGTGCATGTAATCTAAAAAAAAGATGATAAATTAATAATATTGCTTAAATAAGAATTACCAGTTTTCTCACTAACATTGCTAAAATAATTATCTAAATAGTTAATAAAAACCAATTCAAGTGTAGATTTATTTTGCTTTTGATATATTTTTTCGTAATTTAGCTTTTTGTCAAATTCTTGCAAGAATTTTTGCGCATCGCTTCTATTTTTGAAGCTAGTTGACTGCCTATATTGTTTGCCTTTGCATGTATACCTAATACAATAGATTTTGTTTCTAGTATTAGAAGTACATATAGATAGGTTTAAGATATCATCAAATTCTTCAATATGAGAATTAATTCAATTTCTACCCAGATTAATTCCAACTTCCTCTAAAGCTTTTGATAGTTTTCCTGGGGATAAATATCCCTTGATTGTTTTATAAGGTTGCTTCATATTTATGATTACGTTTACAGAGTTCTTGTTCAACGTGTAGTTGGGTTGGCGGTTGTTTATTTTTAACTACCTTTACTTCTAAAAATAAGGTTTTACCATTTTCTAAACATATTTTTAAATCAGGGCTGCTAGCTCTTAATCCTTCTTGGCGGTAGCATTGAGCCAAGTGCAACTTACTATTAATTGCCTGATTGGGGATTGCCATGTAAAAGATGCTTTTCATATCTAAATACTGGCAAATTGGTGTTTGAAGCTGATGTTTGTTTAATTTATTCATTATTACTATTAGATTTAATCTTTATGTTAATTGAACCTTTACGAGTACTTTGCTTAAAGAATTCTGGTTTTGTTAATAACAAAGCTCCTTTAATATCTTCTTTTAGGGAATAGGTAGTACCACCTTGAGTTGGGAAAACTAAATAATTTTGTAAGGCATATTTAGATATATTTCTGCTTTCTAGTTCTTCTATAATTTCAGCTTTAGTAAAACTCTTTTTTTCTTCAAGATCTTTAATTTGACTATCTAAGCTTGCATAGTTATTAAGTTTACTTTCCATAACAATATCTAATTCATCCTTATATCCTTGATAAACCCTTGCTTTAGATTTAAAATAGGAGTATTGAGTTTCTATAATGCTTTGATTAAAATATTGTTCTTTCAAAATATCTTTCTCAAAATATAGAATTAAAGCATTGGGGATATTGTTAGCTTTAGCATAAGCTGCTATTTGCGAACTATAATAACCTGCCATATTGCCAGTTTTATAATCAATAACTAGGTCATTAGTAATTAAATCTACTGTGCCACCATAGGTTATATTGTTGTATTCCGTATCTTGAGCTATAAAACTTAATTCAGTATATTTAGGTTTTATTTTTTTATCTCTAATATATTTAAGAATTTCATTAGCTTTATGCTTCTCAAGCTCCGCTAATTGCTTTAAAGGTTGGCTGTCTCCACTAAAAAAGCTCTCAATAGTTTTGTGAACCAAATTTCCCTTAAGCATAGCCTGGTTGGGTTTTATGTTTTCTTTTTTATCAGGTAAGATACTGGTTACACTATTCACTGTGCCAGTTTTTTCATTATGATAGCGGTGGTTATCATCAATGGTTATATTATTTGTGTAGGTTATCATTATAAATATCCTTATTAATTTACTACAGGGGCAATCATCTCATCAAGCTCTGCCCAATCTATCTGCTCAACTACACTATCATTACTATTTTTACTAATTTTTTCTTTAGGTTCGTCTTTACTATTATCAGGATAGACATTAAATTCTCCTTCAATAGTTGCCTGGGCCTTTTCAATTGCTGTTTGCATTTCTGTAGAAAGAGGGGCGTATTTAGATAGCATCAACTTAAGTACAGTTTTTTCTGCCATAGCTTTAAAATTATCTTTCCATACTCCAAAGCCTGATTTAAAGCTTTGTGAGTAGGTAATAGCATAATGCTTTAGTTCTTCAACCGTCATTACAAAATATTTTTCAAAGCCATTAATTAATTGCATATAAGCTACATAAACTACTATTTCAGGGTTAGAATTATCTTGAAAATCATAAATAAGTTCATCTTTTACAGGATTATAAAATTTAAACTGGCTTTTAGTTAAACTTGAAACAGTTAGATTTTTAAACTGCTCACTTCTAATTGCTAATTGGATAAAACCCTTATATCCAATTTGAAATTGTGCGCTTCCTTTATAAGGTACGATATAAGAAAAGCCTAGATTTTGGTTAATTGGTAAATCCAAGGTTGCAGCTACCTTAGAGGCTGCTGCAATACTTGCAGGATCGGCCTTTAATAATAAGGTGTTATTTCTAACCACTGCTAAAATAGAAGATAAAAAACTGTTATATTTTTTCTCTCCTAAAATAGCGATAAAATGGCTTTTTATTTTATCAGAATTTAAAAATTCCCCTAAGCTTTTTGGCTCTTTGGGTACTGTTAGGCTATCTACAACTTTAGGTGATTTGTTTATAGTATCTAAATTATTGTTCATAGATTTAATTCCTTTTATTGTTATAAACTTAGTTGCTGTTTAGGGTAGGTTGTCTTTACTAAGCTTGATATTTGTAAATCTAAAGTTGCTATATTAAATTTTATCCATCCTATAGTGGCATTGTTAAGACCTGATCTATTTTCTGCTAAAAAGCTACGCATTTCATCAACTTGGTTTTGTAGATTACTTAGGATAGAATCAGGGCTAAGATTATTATGTATAAATTTTAAATGATTCATCTTTTACTCCTTGCTACTGCCTTTATTTTCCATTACATGATTAAAAATTTCTTCAATATTTATACAGTTTGTTAAAAGTTCAGCCTTATTCTCGCAAAGAAATTTATATAATTTTACTAAGGTAGTAGTTGACCTCAACTCTTGACAAATTTTCTCTAATAAAGATATTTTGAGTTTTTCCATCAAAGCCTTCCGTTTCTTACTGGATTCATGGAAAACCAATTTTGATGATGTTCATCTTCTTCACTATAAAAAGAGGCCTCATGAGGGTTATAATTTTTAAAATCTTCTTCTACATATTCCTCACTATCTAATTGATATAAATCAACCCTTACTTGTTCTAATTTTAAGCGTGTTAATCCACCCTCCACAGAATCATCAGGAATTATAATTATTATCTTTTTCATTATGCTTCCTTTATTTATTAGCTATTCTATTTAATTACTTTATAAACCTAAACACCTTACAAAATTAAAATTAGAACCAGGGTTATCTTTTTTAAGTTTATATTAGAAGTTTTTTTTATAGAGACATTATGTCACATAGAAATATAAATGTTAAATATATTTCTACTACATAAAAAAACAGAAGATATGGAGGCAAGCACAACCTAGGGAATTAATAGAAAATTTGTTGGAAACCATAACAATGGCTAAATAAAGTTCTAAATGGGGTAAAGAGGAGCTTATATGAGAAGAAAAATTAATTACAGCATAATAATTCATATAAGGACAGATTATAACAGAAAGAAAACTAATTAAATAAAAAATAGGTTAAAGATAATACTCTTATTTGATAATTTTATATTTAAAGCTTTTTAAATACTCCTTTTACTTCTGCTATTAGCTCAATATCGTCGCTACCTAAATCAGTAGAAGCTTCATCACTATATAAGGTTATTAAACTTTTAGTCTTAAAAGTTATCTTTTTTACTACTTCTCTGGCCATAAATTCTATTAAGAAGATCCCTTCACCCAATTTTCTAGTCCTTTCACAGTGTAAAATATCTCCTACAGCAATTTTAGGGCTAACATTATTGGTAGATGTAATTTGCAAGTAAGCAATCTCCTGTATATTATATAACTTCATTGCTGTTTCCTTAAGATAAGTGTCTAAGTCTATATCTAGGGAGGGGGGATTGAATATAGAGGAATTTGAGTGATCTTTAATTATTTTTGAAGCCATAACACCTAAAGCACTTGCAAGCTGCCTTATATTTGTTTCATTTAAACGTCTTTTGCCTAACTCTAAGTTAGCTAGGTGCCCCTGGCTAATGCCTGCCTTTTCTGCAAGTTCTCTCATAGTAAGATTTTGTTCTTCTCTTAATAATTTTAAATTATTATTGACGCTTTGATTTCTATATGACATAATATACCTATGAAAAAATTACACTTATTTATTAATAATAAATATTATCAGAACGAATTAGCAAAGATATTAGGTATAAGTCAATCTTACTTATCAAATATCTTAAAAGGGCGACGCCGTCCCTCTTTAATTTTAGTAGTTAAACTCCAATGGCTATCTAAAGGAGATATAACTATTGAGGATTTTGTTGGCTTTTCCTACAATATTTTAAGCAATAATAAACAACAAAGGAATAAATAATACCAAAATTAATTTTACTGTAGTTACCTTCCATATGACAATAATAGCACAGAAAATAATAAAGTAGAAAAGACCAAAACGCCATAAGAGAAAAAATAAATATTTAGTAGTAATTTATAAGGGGTTTTATTAGTTTAGGTAAGATTGAGAATATTAGATTTGATAATAAGGTTGGTAAAAAAAATAGTAAGAAGTAAGAAAAATTATATTTTGTAAAAAGTGAATTTTGCCAAGAAGAAATGGGTAATTTATCGCTTCTTTATACTAAACTTGATTTTTATGTTTTGATATAGTGTTATATTTTACAATGAACTACTATAAGGAAGTGTTTTAATGTAATCTTCCATAAATTGCCAGTCAGGTTCATTTTGTGAATTTAATGGGAGTTTTATTTTACCAAATGCCTTTAATCTTGTTTGCGATGCTTTTCGTCCGTAATTATATCTATATTGCTCTTTATTTATAAGCGTTGTTAAGAATAAAGCAATATATTTATTCATATTAAACAATGGCTCTAATTTTTCAACATGGTCGCTTGCGGAAAAATTATACATTTGATAAGAAGTATACCCGACAACTGCAGAATCTATTGTTAAAACATTTCCTTTTTCGGTAAAAAAATCATAAAATGCCTCTACCGAATTATTAGTTGCTTGTGTCGTTACATAAGGATATTCCCCTTTTCGTTTATTTAGCAGCTCTAAGGGTGGAGTTGTTTTTGTTCCAGTAATATTAAATAACTTTTTTAAGTGTATATATTGCCAGTTTTCAATATCTAACTTTATGATGTCATCATTGTGAAATGGTTTGGACGAAATATCATCTTTATGATTATTAGACAAAGAATAGACACAATAATTTTTAATTATTTTGATAAAATCATCTTTTGTTAATTGCGAACAATCAGTCTCCATGTAAGCTTCAGCACACCACTCATCTTTCTCAGTAATTTTTTTAGATACCGATAGCCCATCTTTTATTTTATTATTAAAATATAAGTCGAGCCATTCTGTTTTTATATTATACCAATTATTGTTATAATCATATCTTCCTTTCTCTTTTCTTTTTGCAAAAGAATCATCCTTAAAATAACCAAAAAATGTTTCTTTATTATGATTATGTGGTATATGAGCCTCAAATACTACTACACATGTATTTGTGCTGGCGTCGGAGTTAAAAAATAATTCATTAGGCATTGAAAATACCGCTTTCAATGTATGATTTTTTAATAATTTTTCTTTAAGAGACAATCTTTTGCCTCTTTGAAATAATACACAACTCATAGGTATAATAGCTACACATAAAGACTTTTTCTCTAAACATTCTAATGAATTAAGTACAAATTCTAATTCTTCTATATCTTTTTTTTTATCAGATTTATATGGTGGATTTAAAAAACCAACAGTTGGTTTTTTGCTTCTGATTTCTGTTTTTATATCATTCTCAAAACAACTACCATTAAAAATATTACTTTTACCATCTCCGTGTAAGAACATATTTGAAAATGCCAATGGGTATATTTCTGGCTGATACTCTACTCCAAACAGTTGATTTTGCCTTATATTACTTTCTAAGGCTTTATCACCATTTGCTTTATTTATCATATATTTCATTGCAGACACTAAAAATCCACATGTTCCTGTGCAATTATCATAAACAATATCAGTTGCTTTTAAATCGACAATATCGCAAAAAAATTCAGTTATATGGGGAGGGGTTAATACTATACCAAGCCCCTTATCGGAATTAGAATACTTTAAAAATTCTATATAGAATTGACCTAAAACATCATAATATTTGTATGTTCTTACATAGTTATTTATATTTTCATCTACCTCGTCTATCAAATCTTTTAAAATATAAACATCGTGTTCGTTTTCTGTATATTTTTTTAGTAAAATATTCTGATTTGATATAAAAGAATATGAATATTTTAACTTATTATATTTTTCATCCTGCAACTTTTCATATTTTAGTTGATTTATTATTGTTCTCTCTAGGTATTCGGTTAAATCTTTGGGATTTTCTATTAATGAATATGTCCTATAGAAGTCTTTATTTTTAAGTGCTATTAAGATACCGCTGACTAAAAGACTCCTTTTATCTTCTTTAATTTTTAATTGCTGTAATTTTTCATTTAAGATTTTAGAATAATTTAAAAGTTCTTCATATTTAGTTTTTTGTTTTATTTCATTTTGGTATACACCAGCTATCAAATCTTCTATTGGAAGTAATTTATTACCAAAAATTCTATCTTGCTCTATTTTGTTTTTTCTTTGGATAAAATAAGAAACTTTTATATCATCTTGTTTATATCCACTAACGGCAATAGATAAAACATCGTACTCTTTTGCCAAAAATGCCGAATACAACAATACCCCATCTACTGCATAATCATTATATTTATCAAGATTTTCACTTTCATGTTTTAATAAATCAGCTTTACATTCAACAACAATAATTAAATTTAAATTATCTTTAAACGAAATAAGAAATTCTGGTCTACCTATACCATTTCCAGATTTAGAGGCATTTTGTAGTAATTTATTAATTTTCACATTAAATGACTTCTGTTCTTCTATGATAGTGTTTAAAAATAAAATATCATTTTTAAAATGATCTCTAACAATATTTTCAGTTATTCTTTCATTCATATTTATTTATTTTTTAATTTAAAGTTAATTGTATTTTCCTTATTTTCAAGCTTAATTAATTTTTCTAAAAACCCTTCAATATCCTTCTTTTTAACAGGTCTTTTTTTCTCCTTCTCCTCTTTAGTTATAGATTTTAATTTATTATCTTTCTTATCTTTAATCATATTATCTAACTAAATCAACATATTTTAACCTGCCTTCAGTTTTTGTTAAAAACTCTTCAAATCTTTCGCCGTCTTTATATTTTCTTGTATTGTAAACTAAATCCATTCCTGCTAAATATCTATCAATGTATTTCTTGCTAACCCAGTTATGAGTGCCGTTTATTGTTTTTTTAACTGCCGACCAGTAGCCTTCAATAGTGTTTGTGTGTATTTTAAAAGCAGTTTTACTTTCAGTTCTTACATACTCATTTTCGCTATGATTTACCGATTTGTGAGTATAAAACTTATTTAAAGTTATATAAGATTGATGTCCGCCTGTAATAATTGTAGAGCCTTCTTTTACATTTTCTAAAACTTCTTTGCCTAAATTATGATATTCGGCACTTTCAACCTTAACTTACTTAACTTTTTTAGTCTCACGATTTAACATTCCAAAAACACAAGCTTTGCTATTGCTTTGCTTTTTCTTTTTTAATCGGATTGTTTTTATTTTCAGCCTTGCCACCAACATAAGTCTCGTCCATTTCAGTAGTTCCAGTAAAATTATTATCGCCGTTGAAATTAAAAGCTATTTCTCTTATTCTTTGAAGCATAAACCAAGCTGTATTTATTCTAACTTTTAAAAATCTTGCTAATTGCGGGCTTGAAATTCCTTTTTTATCACTAATATTTAAGTATATTGCTAAAATCCAAGATTTCATTGGAATTTTACTATTTTCAAATACAGTTCCTGTTTTGAAAGAAAAAATCTTTTTACAGCAAGAGCATTTAAAATCTTTTTTTGATGCCAAAGTATAGATTTTATTAGTTTCTACTTCAAATTCATTTGCAACACATTCTTTAAAAGGGCAAGTTATTTTTCCATTCCATCTTTTTTTAATGAAAAAGTCTATTGCTTGTTTTTCAGTTCTAAAGTAATTGAATATATCTAAAAAACTTTCAAATACTAATTTTTCTTTACTCATACTTTTATGATAACATTTAATTAATAAAGGTCAAAGTTTTTTTAACATTTAGTATAAAGAAGCGATAAATTACCTAATTTTTGTAACATGAGGCTCTTGCAATCCAGAAAAAGGATCATATTGAGGAGCTATGCCTAGCTCTTGAAATCCCATTATATTAAATATGATAAATAGTAAAAAAGAAATTTGTAACATAGAAATATAGAATCTCATCCTAGGTATACCCGTTATAATTAGTATTTTAACTTTACTTTTCTTAATTTTAATTGAAATAATTTAAAGAATCAAGTATTAAAATTTCCATTTTTTCAACCTGTAGCGTCCCAAAAGCGGAAAAAGTAGAAATTTTACTGTCTATAAATAACTTTGTCTTAATTATATTTAGTATAGAAATAAAAACTATACAAAGGTATCTTGATGAGGGAAAACACAATCCTATTAATTTTGCTGAGTCTCCTATAGTTAATGAGGAAATACCTAGCATCTAAGGCTTCTTTACCTCTAAATGCTACGCAATTAAGCTCTATTATTGTTGAAACTGTTAGAAGCGCCTTATTCTAAAATTCATCGTTGCCAACTCCTACAGTGGATTATGCAGGTAACAATAAATATGATACTTCTTACCTTAACGCAGCTAATAAAAAGCAAGAGCTTTTAGAGAATGCCGAAGCTTTATTTTATAAAATCCGCTTACTATTTCTAAAATGAAATCTCTTAAAGAGGAGGAAGATAATCAATTAGGAATTAATCTAAATATCTTGGTAGGAGCACCAAATATGGACCAATAGTTAGAGATCTTTTAGAGATACAATTTACCATAAGCATGAATGGTATAAAATCTAATGTTTTATATAAGATTTTAGAAATGTTATAAACTCAGTGGTTAGCTTAAGCTACATAATAGCGAGTAATTTTAATTAATAAAAACCTAATAAGTGGAGATAAAAATATTGCTGTGAGTAATGAAGGTGTTAGTAAGGTTAATAAAGCAAGTATGATTGATAGTGGTAATTTTACGTCAGCAAATACAAGCAATAACCAATTTTATAATATTAATATAAAGGGAGCACAACAATCAGTAAATTAGGCTATGTAAAGAATACTGCAATATCCAAAGTAAATGATGATATTTATAAATCTTTAAAATATAAGTGTATAAGAATTTTTTAACATTTATACTAAAGAAGAAATCATAGGGCTTATTGAAGATTTATACTATATTTCCAGTGTTTATCATTAAAAAAAGAAGCTATAGCATAATAATTAAAAGTTGACATATAAAAATATTATTATCTATAAATATTGCCCCCCTTATATCCTGCACAAATCCTCATTAATATTATGCATGATACATAAAAAAGCCGTTTTAGTAGAATATCTGTTTTAGATTTATTATATCATCTGTGTGTTTTGTTCTAAAAAATCTAATAAATGGTTGTAATCAAAATTATTATTGTTATATAAATCTTCTATAAAATTACTTAATTCATTGTCAGTAGCTGTTAATTGATAATTATTAATTATTAAAAAAGTATGCATTATTGCCAAAGCTATATATTTATTGCCCACTATAAAGGGATGATTTTGGGATAAACTTTCCCATAAGGCGGCGGTTTTTTGTAAAATATTTTCATAATAACACAATTTTGGTCGATTTAAGGCAGCTAATAAGTGCGCCCATATCTCTTATACCAATCTGGCTACCGTATGTATCCATTAGCTTCATATAAATGGATAATACTTCAATTTCATTAAGAAATTGGGAGGTAAAGAAATTTTGAGCAAATTTAATCCCTTAGCTTTTTATAAATTTCACTATACTGGATCAAACTTTTTTGAAAGGCTTCTATAACAAACGCTCTTGCTTTACAATTGTGTTTAACTAATAAATCATTTAAAGCTTCATGGATCAAATTTTGTAATGGTTTGTTTTCTGATTTAGCCAAGTGCTCAAGTTTATATAAAATATCTTCATCCACTTCAGTAGAAAATTCTATGATTTTTTCCATTTTTTGCTCCTAGGCTTGAAAAATCAGCTATATAATTACTAATTATATAGTACTATGTTGCTGCGATTTAACAAAATATAACTTTAAGCTATAAAGTTATTGGGGTTTTTTAACGATAGCTAAAGGAAACTAAAAATAATTAATAAGTAATCTTAAATTGTGTTGAATATTTAATATTATTATTTAATACTTATATAATAACGTAATAAAGGAGAAATATTAAAGTACTAATTTTAAAAGCATTTTGCTACCAGTTGAATTAGGGGAATAATTTAAGAAAGAGGAAATAATATAATGCGTAATGTATATATAACTTCTATAAAACGTACTCCTATAGGTAAATTTTTAGGTGGCTTATCTACCTTGTCTCCTAGCCAATTAGGCACCTTAGTAGTTAAAGATATTTTAAATAATTCTACTATAGATTCTTCTAAAATTGATGAGGTTATAGTAGGAAACGTATTAGCATCTGGACACGGACAAAATATAGCGAGGCAGATTGCTATAAACAGTGGATTAGCACCTCAGATTTCTGCTTACACTTTAAATATGATTTGTGGTAGCGGCTTAAAAGCTATCAATCAAGCTTATATGAATATAGCGGGTGGATTTTCTGATATTGTGTTGGCAGGTGGGGTAGAATCCATGAGCAAAGCAGCTTTCGTAGCCTCAGGGGCCCTAAGAACAGGCCATAAAATGGGAAATATAACTTTATTAGATACTTTAATTCATGATGGTTTAACTGATGCTTTCGGTAATTATCATATGGGTATTACCGCAGAAAATATTGCTGAGCAATTTAAAATCTCTCGTCTTGATCAAGATGATTTTGCCTATAACTCCCAAACAAAAGCCCTTGCTGCCCAAAACAACGGGCATTTTACCAACGAAATAGTACCAGTTACTATTAAGCAAGGTAAAGAAGAAGTTCAAATGCTTCATGATGAATATATAAATAAAGGTACAACTTTAGAAAAATTGGGCACTTTAAAGGCAGCTTTTTCTTCTACAGGATCGGTTACCGCCGGCAATGCTTCAGGTTTAAATGATGGGGCGGCCATGGCGTTACTGGTTGCCGAAGATCAACTAAAAGCTCATAATTTAATTCCTATGGCAAAAATTATCGGCATAGCTCAAATTGGATTAGATCCTGCTATTATGGGAATGGGACCTTTAGAATCAATTAAAAAACTATTTTCCCAGCCGCACATAAATAAAAATGTGCCTTTTAATAAAGTAGATTTATTTGAGCTTAATGAGGCCTTTTCTTCTCAATCCTTAGGGGTAACAAGAGGATTAGTTAAGGAATACGGAGTAGAAATAGGGGAGTTAACTTCTAAAGTTAATATAAGTGGTGGAGCAATTGCCTTAGGACACCCTTTAGGAGCTTCAGGAGCTCGTGTGCTTACTACATTGATTTATAATCTTAAAAGAACTAATAAAAAATATGGAGTTGCTTCTTTATGTATTGGTGGTGGTATGGGTATTGCCATTTTAGTAGAGCGCGTTTAATAATAAAAAAAGAGGTAAAATGGCTGAATTTATTTCTGCAACTAAAGTTGCTGGTTTAATTAAAGATAATTCTACAATAGCGGTATCAGGATATATTGGAGCAGTAGTAGCTGAAGAAATTTTCACAGCTATTGAGGATAGATTTAAAGAGAGTCAAGCTCCTAAGGCTCTTACTATTATACATGGTGCAGGTATTGGAGATGGGGATAGTAAAGGTATGAACCATTTTGCGCATGAGGGGCTAGTAAAAAGAATAATAGGAGCCCATTGGGGATTAGCACCTAAATTGCAGCCTTTGGTAGCAGAAAATAAAATTGAGGCTTATTCTTTGCCTGAAGGTCCAATTGTTCATTTATTTAGAGAAACCGCGGCTAAAAGGCCAAGATTAATTACCCATATAGGTTTGGGAACTTTTGCTGATCCTGATCATGGAGGGGGAAAACTTAATGAGATTACTACAGAAGATATTGTAGAAAAAATTGAAATAGATGGAAAAAAATACCTTTCTTATAAAACTTTTAAATTAGATTATGCTATTTTAAGAGGGACTTTCGCTGATGAGTTAGGAAATATTACTTTAGATGAAGAGGCGTTAACTTTAAACGTTACAGCCATTGCCATGGCAGTAAAAAATAACAATGGTAAAGTTATTGTTCAAGTTAAATCTAAAGTTAAAGCAAATAGCTTACCGCCTAAATCTGTTAAAATTCCAGGAGTTTTAGTAGATTATGTGGTAGTTGTAGCCGATGATAAGAATCATATGCAAACTTTTGGCACTAAATATAACCATAATTTACTATTACCCAATAGCATGGTGCAAGAGCAATTGTCTAAGCTACCTTTAGATGAAAGAAAAATAGTAGCCAAAAGGGCTGCTAAGTTGATTAGCTCAACTGATAAAGTGATGAATTATGGCATTGGGTTACCAGAATATGTAGCAATGGTGCTTAAGGAGCAATCTCAAGGCTCTAAATCTATCAGCGATTTAACTTCTACTATTGATGCAGGAGTTTTTGGTGGTATACCTTTAGTAGGTCTAGATTTTGGGACCGCTATTGGAGCTCAAGCGGTATTAGATGAACCTTATATGTTTGATTTTTATTCAGGTGGTGGCATAGATATTGCTTTTTTGGGTATGGCACAATGTGATTTTATGGGAAATGTAAATGCTTCAAAATTTGGCCCTAAGATCGCTGGCTATGGAGGATTTATTGATATTGCCCAAAATGCTAAAACTTTAGTTTATTGTTCTACTTTTACAGCAGGAAAGCTTAAAGTTCAGGCTAAAGAAGGTAAATTAGCCATTGTTCAAGAAGGTTTAAACAAAAAGTTTCTTAAAGAGATTGAGCAAATTACTTTTAGTGGAATTTCTGCAATTGCTATTCAACAAAAAGTATATTTCGTAACCGAAAGGGCAGTTTTTAAATTAGAGCCTGAAGGCCTTACTTTAATAGAAATTGCTCCAAGAGTAGATCTACAGCGTGATGTGTTAGACCTGATGGAGTTTAAACCAATTATTGCTAAAAGTCTAAAAGATATGGACGCTGATATTTTTATAGATCTTTAAAAACTGTTTTTCTGTTTTAGTTTTTTAAATTTATACCAGGGGGAAATTTACTACTCAAAACTCTCCATAGTATAGTTAAATCATCTAAAAATATTTTACCTCTTATTAGCAAGCCTCTTAAACTTTGCAATCATTGTTGTTGTAGATTTATATACATAAAATAAGTTATTATTTTAAATAATTATACTTACCAGGACAAAGCTAAAACATGATAAAAAATATTAATTTAGTGCTATGTGCTGATCAAAATTATGTTAATTTATTAGTACCTTGTTTAATTTCTATTTTAGTTAATAAAAACAACGATACTCATTTTAATATAACTATTTTTGAAAGTGGTATAAATCCCACAGACCAGGAAAAGATTAAGGGTTTGATATCTTTTGATAAAGCCAATAATTCTACAATTACTTTTATGGATATTAAGAAAGAATTTAAAAATCTTTTTTATTACCAAACCAGCTATATTGATTTAAATGTTCATTTTAGCGAAGCCATATTATATCGCTTGGTTATACCTAAAGTATTTCCCAATAAAGAAAAAGTATTATATTTAGATGTTGATACTATAATTCAAGGGGACTTATTCAATTTTTACAATCAAAGCTTTGAAGGAAATTATTTAATTTCTCAAAAAGGTACTTTTTTGCAAAAATATTTAGATGCTGAGATAAAATATGATAATAAAATTTATAGCTACAAAGATATTTACACAAAAATTCTAGGATTTAACCAAGGCTTTTTTAAAGGTAACAACTATATAGATTCATCAGTATTAATATTTAATATCCCTAAAATTATAGCTGATAAAAAGGATGAACAAATATTACAATTAATGTCCCAACATAGTAATTCTTTAATATTTGCTGATCAAGATATTTTAACTAAAAGCTTTTTATATAAAGTGAAAGATTTAAAGTCCTTAAATAAAAATAAACCAAGTGTTTACGCCATTTTAGAAAGTAATCTTTTTAGATCTGAGGAACATAAAGATAAGTTTTTGGATGAAAAAATTAAAAACGCTTTAATTCTCCATTATATTTCTAAACCTACTAAATTAAGAAAAATCGCTAAGCATGCAAACCATAAAATTTATTATAAATATCTGCAAATGTCTTATTTAGCTTTGCCAAACTACCAGCTCTTTTGGATTAATTTAATAACTTTATGGCGTAAAATTAGATTTTACTGTTTTAGAATACAAAAAATTAAAGAAGTTAAAAAGAGCAGAGTTATTTATTTGGGTCTTTTTAATTATAGGATAAAAATAAAATAATTATCCTATAATTAAAAAGACCAGTTAAGGTACAGTGGTGATTAAGAATAATAACCGTTTTGATGTATTACAATTAGATATGGTTAGTGGGCAATAATTTCTTTTGAATAAATAGCTATTTTTGTTATTGTTTGCTGAAAAAATCTTGTAAATATTGATGGGATTTTTTATCTAATTTTTTTCTCTAAAAAAGCTAATTAGATTTATTTAAGGGTTGAGAAGTAAAGTATTTTTAGTTAAAAAACTTTTATAATTAACTGTACTTTTCTTTCCATTGAGTTTTGAAAGTTATATATTTATTATTGTTTTCCGCTAATTTCCATTTTTTAAAGAAAATATCTGCACTAATAGCCTTTTGCGGCTCACCAGTGCCTTTTTGTAATAATTTATAATCATCAGTTTTGTCATATTTATGGCCACCTTTATAATTAGTATAACGTCGGGCTCTAGTAAATCCCATTTGCAGATATTTGCGTGCCATATCAGCTCCTACAAAATCATCTTGCTCCAAATATCCTAAAAATAATTGGAAAATTTTTTCACTACTTTCTTTAGCGATTTCAGGGGTGCGAAAGCTCCAATATTTGCCTATTGCACTTTTATAAGGCTCACAAATCAATACTCCTTGTTCCCCTTTACCTACCTTATATAGATGAGGATTTTCTTTATAATTGATGTCTTTTTTCCAGGGATACTTTTTGTTATCAAAATTTAAATAGCTAGGTTTATCAGACATAAATTAAGTTCCCTGCTTAAAATTAGACTTTCTTAAAGATTATCGTCTAATTTATTTCTAAATAAAAGATTATTTCCTTAATTTATTTTACACCTAGTTTAGCAAAATAAGTAGGAGATAAAATATAAGTTAAAGTTGATAAATTTGAGATAGATAAATTTTATATTTTTAATGAAGCGCATAATTTTATAATTGAGGTAGTTAATTATAGTTTCTAAGGTAATAATAAGCTGAAATTTATAGCTAAAAGTAAAACTAGCCAGGGCTAAATTAACAAGCATTTTAAGGATAAAATTAATAAATTAATTGGCACAAATTAGCTTAGAGCTCCAGATAAACATCCTCAATAGAAAGTGGTTTGAAAGGGACAAGAAATATTGATGCAAGCAATTGGGGGGGGTTAAAAATAGGAAATCAAGTTTACCGGGGCTAGTACTATTCCACAACCCAAGCAGTTATGGTAAAATTTTATCAGAGACTTATGGGGCTAACAATTATAGCCCTGGTTACTTTATTAATAAAAATAAAGGCTTGCTAAAGATTAAGAAAAACTTAAAAAAAATATGTCAAAGAAATATATAAAAGCGGAAACATTAATTTAATATAAAAGGAGGACAAGATTAAATGGCACAACCTCATTTGGACTCACTAAATATGTTAATAGTAATTTTTTGCATAGGATTACTATAATTGAGGTTGATGTGGGTAGTAGAACGATTACCATTCCTTATGATTAAGTAATTGAAATAGTCTTTACTTGTAATACAAGTAAAATTGAGGTTCTATATAATATGTATTGCTTAATTATTATGGGTTAAAAGGAATAAGAAGATTGTATGGTATTGAATATGAGACATAGAGTTATTTAATTTTATAATTTTATGTTTATTTTTATTAAATTAGCATAAAATTGCA
>JBEULC010000004.1:0-1429 GCA_045504435.1 Candidatus Hepatincolaceae symbiont of Richtersius coronifer | reverse complement strand
ATAAGCATGATAAATATAGCAAATACTACTGCGCTTTAACTCTATCCACTAATAACTCATGCCACATTATCATATCACTTAGAGTTAAGTTCCATAGATCCTTAGGAGACCAATGAAAATGTATAGCTAAATTAGCCAACAGTCCTTCGATATTTTCAGGCAAAGCTAAGATTTGTCTATCTCCTGCACCCCTTGTTCCTCCCCCAAGAGTTCTGTAGCTCCTAACATAAGGCTAGCAAAATCCCTAAAAGGGATAATATTTAATGAAGCTATCGGAATTTGTGGAATAGTTATTCTACTTAATAAAGTAATCCATTCATCTCCCTTATTCTCTGCAACTAAGTTCTTTAAAGATATTCCCCTTAAATCCCCTGCTGTTGGCTCTCTTAATTTAAAAGTTTTTAATTCATTAACTGTACCATCTTCTTTTATACCCATCATTATCGGGCTTTTTAATGTAATTTCTTTCATTTCTTACCTTCCCCAGGACTAGTCCTGGACCTGTTATTGGAGTTAGCAAGGCAGCTTTGCGAGCCTTGCTTATCCGTTGCTATTATTTAGATTTTCCTAAGCTTTTATAAAAGCTTAACCAAAATTTTTATTATTTTATCTTGCCGCTTTTGAAAAAGCCGCCTCAAAAATTTTATTAATTAGCTAAACCCATACAAAAAGTCTCGTGCTCGCAGACTTTTCAACTACATTAATGGGTAAAGGGCTTGCCCTTTAGATTATGCCTAAGGCTTTTTTACTAGCTACCATTTGATCAACCCCACCGATCATAACTGTGTTGGTATAAGGTTCAATATTGATAATGGGGGTATTATCTAAAAAGTAAGAATATTGGATGATTTTCATTTTAATTTTATAACTTGGTAATTCTCCACGTTTTATCGAACCCATATCGTATTCTGTTAATATTCCACGCATTCTAATGATAATTTGATTAGAGGTTAACATTCCACCATCACCCTCTTGATAACCTCTAAATTCTAAAAGATTACCTGTGGTATTATTTGATGCACCTACCAACATAAATACATCTTTTACTTGTTCCACCATCGTTATTGTGGCTTCCATCGCCTCTAAGCCTGTGGTAATAGGAACAGAGCCATAACCCGCACGGTAATCCTCAGTTTTAAAAACAATCTTTGGTAATTCTATTTCTGAAACCTGACCTGCATAACGCTTACCATCTAAGTAAACTGCAAAATCTTTAACAACCTTTGGCATCGTACTTAATCTTTCTAATATTGCCATAGTTGACCTTTTTATTTTTATTAAATTTATTCAAAATATTATTCTTAACTAAATAACTCTTCATAATAATTACCGTTTCTATAAGCCTTAAAGGTTAGTCTTTCTATAGGAGCTGGTGGCTCAATATCAAAACTTACTACTAACTTCCCTTGAGAAAGGTTTTCTATGGTAT
>JBEULC010000003.1:0-1510 GCA_045504435.1 Candidatus Hepatincolaceae symbiont of Richtersius coronifer | reverse complement strand
ATAAGCATGATAAATATAGCAAATACTACTGCGCTTTAACTCTATCCACTAATAACTCATGCCACATTATCATATCACTTAGAGTTAAGTTCCATAGATCCTTAGGAGACCAATGAAAATGCATTGCTAAATTTGCTAGCAAGCCTTCTATGTTTTCAGGTAAAGCTAAGATTTGTCTATCTCCTGCGCCCCTTGTTCCTCTCCCAATAGTTCTGTAGCTCCTAACATAAGGCTAGCAAAGTCACGAAAAGGAATAATATTTAAGGAAGATACAGGAATTTGTGGGATAGTGATTCTACTTAATAAAGTAATCCATTCATCTCCTTTATTTTCTGCAACTAAGTTCTTTAAAGATATTCCTCTTAAATCTCCTGCTGTAGGTTCTCTTAATTTAAAAGTTTTTAGCTCATTAACTGTACCGTCTTCTTTTACACCCATCATTACTGGGCTTTTTAATGTAATTTCTTTCATAGCTAATTTCCTATATTATGTATTTTCTAAGCTTTTATAAAAGCTTAACCAAAATTTTTATTACCTTTTTTCCTACCGAAAACTCCTATAAGATTATATCACCAAGCAGAAAGCCGCGTAGCTGGCTTTCCTACTCCATTAACAGGTGCAGGACTAGTCCTGCTAGATTATGCCTAAGGCTTTTTTACTGGCTTGCATTTGGTCAACTCCTCCTATCATTACCGTATTTGTATAAGGTTCAATATTGATAATGGGGTATTATCTAAAAAGTAAGAATATTGGATAATTTTCATCTTGATTTTATAACTTGGCAATTCTCCACGTTTGATGGAACCCATATCATACTCTGTTAATATTCCACGCATTCTAATGATAATCTGGTTAGAGGTTAACATTCCACCATCACCCTCTTGATACCCTCTAAATTCAAGTAAGTTTCCTGTAGTATTATTAGTTACTCCAATTAACATAAAGATATCTTTAACTTGCTCAACCATGGTTATTGTAGCTTCCATCGCTTCTAACCCTGTAGTAATTGGTACTGAACCATAACCTGCACGGTAATCTTCAGTCTTAAAGATAATCTTTGGTAACTCAATTTCTGAAACTTGCCCCGCATAGCGTTTACCATCTAGGTAAACAGCAAAATCCTTAACAACTTTTGGTATCGTACCTAATCTATCTAATATTGCCATCTTATCTCCCAGGGTCTAGACCCTGGCCCCCTTCTATTGTTAATTGTTAAACTCTTATAACCCTGTACCGCTTAGTAAGCTCTTTCAGAGTTTTCTCCAGCTTTTGAAAAAGCCGCCTCAAAACTTTTATTATTTCATAAATCCCATAGAAAAAGTCTCGCTCTTGCAGACTTTGCATCTCCCCAAAATGGGGTCCAGGGTTTAGACCCTGGATTAGTCCTACAATAACTCTTCATAATAATTACCGTTTCTATAAGCCTTAAAGGTTAGTCTTTCTATAGGAGCTGGTGGCTCAATATCAAAACTTACTACTAACTTCCCTTGAGAAAGGTTTTCTATGGTAT
>JBEULC010000002.1:0-2747 GCA_045504435.1 Candidatus Hepatincolaceae symbiont of Richtersius coronifer | reverse complement strand
CTTTAATAATTCTAAAGGTTTTACCATTTAACTTAGAAAAATCTAAAGCCACATCAATAATAAATATAGAATTTGCTGCATCTAATTTTAAATTATCAAAGTTTTTATAAATATAAGATGAGGTATAACTACTACCTGGTGCAGTTCCCTTACCATCATTAATATTAACAATTGAATCTGTAGTAACATCTGCAGAAGTGCCCCAGCTGATAATTGGCTTCACAAAGCTAAGGCTTTTGTGAGTAACTTTTTGGCGCGCCATATTACTCATAAGGGTCTTTGTAGCATCTTGATAATTAAGGATCGTTCTATCGCTAAAATACCTACCCCCCAAATCCACAGTAGAATATCTAGCAGTATCTACAGTTACCTCTATATGATCTGTCAAACCATAATAATAACCATGAACTTTCCCCTTTGCTCCGTTATAATCATCGGCTATAAGATTTTGGACATTTATTAGCTCATAACCACTTAATGAACCCAGCAAGTTGTAGTTAAAGGCTATATTAGGCTCATCGGTAGATACTGTAAGCTGAGATTGACCTGCAGTGTTAGTCTTTAATGTCCAATTATCATCCCACCTTTGGAATACCTGGCCTTTGGAGGTTAATCTATGTGGGTTATAGTTCCCGGCATTCCATATTCTATCGGTAAAAGTATTAGAACCTTCTCCGCCATCAAATGATACCAATTTAGTTATGGCCTGATTATAAGTACCGTATAGCAGGGCATCTCTGGTGAAAATAGCAGTAGACCAAGGCCCAGAATGTGACCAGTGGCCACCTACTGCTGTATGGTTTGGCCCTAAATCAAAATTATCATTACCTTTGGTGCCGATAATCTTGTCTACTCCTGACATTTTATATAATAAGCCCATGTCATCGTGTTGGGAAAAATTATTTACCATCTCTCTTTCAGAATAACGTGAAAAAGCAATACCTGCTCCTAATATTTTACGAGAGGAATGAATTCCCTGAGTTAGAGCTATTACTGCTGCACCATAGGCACTACTAACATAATCTCTACCAGAAGAATCAGTAGCACTTAAAGAATTGCTAAAGTCTGGTAGTACTAGAGATTTATAAAGCGGATTTTCCCAAACAGAGTAGGTAAAATTATAATCCCCTGAGGTTATTCCGCTTAAATCAACTGTTTGGGCCTTATAATCAGAGATAGGGGCAGACACGGTACCAACATTAACCCAATGGCCCACAGTAGCGCCATCCGTAGCGTCGCCGTATTTGCTTTTTGGAGCAAAGCTATTTTCAAATGGTCGACTATTAACTCTATTATTAAAATCTATTACCACCTTATTTGAAAGGTAAAGTGAGGGCCCGCCGATCTGCACAGTCTGTTCACGCCCGGTACTAGCAAAAGCAAAAACGTCTACCGCTTCATAATTATAAGTGGCTACATTTGTTCCTGTGTAGCTAAGGGTGGAACTCCCTTTACTATCGGTGAAAAACTTACTGGCAGTTATATTCCAGTCATCTTGATATACAGGGCGGGCTTCCACTGCATAACTGTTAGGGTCACTATTGGCTTGACCCTTAATGGTGTGAGTGCCAGTTAAAGGAGCGGCTGCATAATTAGTAATTAGCACTATGCCTTGGGGTAAAATTAATTCATCAACACCCGCACTTAAGGACATTATACCTAAAACTTCCCCGGTAGTTTTATTAGGAATGCCCGAATTATTAACAAAAGTTCTAACATCGCTTTTGGCTAAAATGTAACGCTCCTCAGTACCTGATTTTACCGACATTAGCACTAAATCAAACTTTTGCCCAGTAAAGCCTGAAACATTAGTAAATAGGGGGTTATTAGGAGTTGAATTATTACTTTGCCACCCACTAAAGTTCACTGAGTTATTGGTTACTGTAGAACCTTCAACAATAGCTAGCCCGTTTCTCCAATTAGCATTATTGTTAAAAAAGTTAGCAATAGCAGCCCCTTTGGTGATATCCTCGGCAAAAATAGTATTGATATCGTTGGAAGATGTAGAGGCTGCGCTAACTCTAAAGTTTGCTAAGCTAGCAGAAAGGTTATCCAGTTGGGCAACATTTAAATTAGCCAGTGAAATCTGTGAACTGCCTGCTTGTAGTTGAACTTCTCTGAAAGCATTAGCCGTTAAACTTTGCACCCCTACGCCTTGTTGATAGCTGCCTGTAAGATTAAATAGCTTAGAAGATAAAGCAGTAGCAGTAGCAATGTTAAAACTTAACGTGCCACTAAAGGCAGAATTCATAGTTATCACGTTATTTAAAAAAGGCATAACAATAGATAAAGTGGCAGCAGGAGTAGGAGCAAATATCGCGCTATAAAGGTTAGTGGCACCGCTACCTCCCACATTGATCGAAAATATGCTCCCTGCGGCAGTTCCTAAACTAGTATTTAAGGAGGAGAAGTTAGCCACTTCAAACCCTGTGAACGTCATATTAGTAGTTAAACCAGCTTGTGAATAGACTACTGCGCCTGTAGTACCAATAGTTAGAATATTAACCGCAGTAGCGTTAGTAGGAAGGCGCAGCCAATTTAAGGTATCTACGCTGCCTGCTGCATTAATATTTAAGGCATTAGCAACGCCTTGCAAATTAACGGTATCAGCGATATTAGATAAATGAAATTTGTTCATTCCATTAAAAGTACTAACCGCTGTAGGTTTATTGGCATTAAAAGCTAAAGCAAGCTGGATCTTCCCTCCTCCTGCATCAGTAAAATTAAAATCACCTTTATTAGCTGTA
>JBEULC010000001.1:0-996816 GCA_045504435.1 Candidatus Hepatincolaceae symbiont of Richtersius coronifer | reverse complement strand
GTAAATATTTAGATAAAAGCCTTGTAAATCCTAGGTTTTAGGGTTTGTAGAGATAGATTTTTGTCTAGAATTAGCAATTTGTGGGAAGCAAATTTTTGCCATTTAATTTTGTTAGCTACACCTAGTTTCTTCTAAAATAATAATTGAGGGAGTTATAATTAAGTAGGGGGAAGAAATTTACAGATATAAATATAGAGGGGGGGGGGAATTAGGTGGTGCACCCAAAACGAATCGAACGTTTGACCGACCGCTTAGAAGGCGGCTGCTCTATCCCCTGAGCTATGGGTGCTTATGGTAAAAAGAATAGAATAATTTTTAACAATTTTATATCAATATTTTTTTATTATGTAAAGGTATATTTTTAATAATATAAATTTCTATCCTTAGTAAAATTCATACTATAACTTTTTTTAGCTCTTTTAGGCATATGAGGTTTAAAAACCTCAAAAAGTAAATGATGATTAATGGCATAGTTTACAGCTTCAACTTCTGAGTCAAAGTATATCTTAACCTGATCAGAAGTATCAAAAGTAGAAGTCCACTTCATTAGATCTTCTAATTGATCTTGGGAAGCTTTAGTTAAAATCAGCAACCACTCTTTGGTATTCCCCAAACCTGATTGCATGGCATTTCTGCTAGGTTTATAAATTAACGCTTTGACCATTATTTACTAACTCTTAAGCGACAGCTCTTTAAATAAAGTTAATATTATCATTTATTACCGGTAAATGTCAAAGATTTTTTTTGCGTTTTTCATTTAAAGTTTATTTAGCTTTAAGATCCATAGGGCCTAAAATTTTAACATAAAAATTGATAAAATTATTGTAGTATTATTAATAGCTTTGGCGCTAATTACTTCAACTTTATGAATTATAGAAGCGCATGGTGCTTCTATAGCTAAGTTACCATAAGTAGCCTATAGCTAAGTAATGATTGACCCCCTAAACCTTTTAATTTATAGGCTAACGCTCAAATATGACCCTTCTTTAGCTAGTAAGGTAGTAGCTGTAAGCATACTGGATAAGAGTAGTATAATTTTTTTCATAACATGTTGTCTACCTAAGGACTATTAGATGATTCCTTAAAGATGTTTTTTATTATCGTAATACTGCTTATTGTATTAACTACATTAATTTTTATCCTTAAATAAAACTAGTTTAAAGATCATAGATCTGTTACTTATAATCTAAGTAAAAAATTTTAGAAGTGACCTCATTTATTTTCAAAATTTTTTATTATTTGCTCAATCTAAAAATTAGCTTAATCTCAAAACAGTCTTAAAATATTAAAAGATAAATTGTACCTTGTAATAGATGAGGGTGATCACGCTTTTAAAAGTGAAATTCCTCTTTTGCTTGATAGTAAGATATCAGAGGATAAATTTTTACTATAATAATCCAAATTATTATACCAAGTAAATGGGGCGAATAATGGGGCTCGAACCCACGACCCCCTGAACCACAATCAGGTGCTCTAACCAGCTGAGCTATATCCGCCATAATAAAATATTTTAAAATAAATTAAATTTTTATCTATCATAGGTAAATTAAATAAACAACTTATGATTTTTTATCTTATTATACAAATAAATAAATTGCAATATAAATTTATTTAATAAGGTAATTTTAACTCTTTAGCTTTTACTCTAATAGGATCATTAGAAGCTGATTTTATAAAAGTATATATTAGTTTATAGTCCACATAATCAGCATTTATTGTAGAGGGGTTACCTGAAGTTAAAGCTGCTTCGCAACTTTCTCCTGAGCTTTCATTAGATAGTATAGTACCTGGAGCCTGGGATACTCTTCTTACTATACGGATAAAATTTGTTTTATAATTACAATAAGCGGTAGAATTTCTTTTATCGCTTAAAATTTTTGCAAACTCTCTTTGGCTTAATAAATTAGTAGAAGCTAAAGCAGTAGGATAATCTTCAACAATATTAAAATAGTTCCTTACACGCATTCTTTTTGCTATTTTTATCTTATTTATTAAAGAAGGGCTAATCTCCTTATAGTTAGTTCTAATGAAATTATGGAACACTATTTGATAAATGGCGTATAACTTAGGATTATCATATAAGCGATAATTCATACAAGCTTCAAAGCTAGGTATTAAATTTATATCTAAACTTTTGCCATCAAATTCAGAACGAGTTTTTGTATCATTAACAGTAATTGGCTCAGAATTTGCAGTTTTATAAGTAGTTAAGGATTTACTAGCGTAAAAACATAAATCCTTTTTATAATAAGGCACTATTCTATAAAAATATTCGCTTTTTAAAGGAGATTTTGTTTTAAAAATTTTAGGGATGTTTTTATAAATATTAAAAGATAATCTATTATCATCATAATTAGCAAATAATTCGTCTAATTCTTTTTCCTCTAAATCATTATCATCTATATTTTTATCTTTTACAATGGCTATATTTAAAGCTTCTAATTTTTTATTTATTGATAATTTTTTTTGTAAATTAGATAAGGTAAAAACTCCTGCTATAAAAAGCAAAAATAGAAAGACATTAGAACTAATTTTCATTGTAAGATCTCATTAATATTTTTATATTCTATTTTAACCGTTTGCAGGATTTATTTATCTTAGTTTCAAAGGTTTTTTAGACTTTTTTAGGATTCCATCTTAAAGTTAGATCATTTTCAATAGCAAATAGATCTAGGCAACGGGCTACTGTATGAGAAACTATATCAGCAATACTATTGGGTTTGTTATAAAAAGCTGGTACAGGGGGCATAATAATAGCTCCGCTTTCTGTGGCTTGCTTCATTAAATTTATATGGATTAAATTAAAAGGGGTTTCCCTTAATAATAATACTAAACGCCTTCTTTCCTTTAATACCACATCTGCTGCCCTGGTAATCAGCGTATCATCATAAGCATGAGCTATACCTGAAAGTGATTTTACCGAGCAAGGAGCTACAATCATTCCTAAAGTTAAAAAGCTACCTGAAGCAATAGGGGCCCCTAAATTAGAATTGCTATAGTATTCATCTGCTAAAGCTATAACTTGTTTAGGAGTCATATTAAGCTCATCTTTTATAGTATAAAATCCCATTTCACTAACTATTAAAATGGTTCTATAATCTAATTGTTTTAAAGCCTTTAAAAGAGCTATAGCATAAATGGCTCCTGTTGCACCGGTAATTCCAATAATAATAGGCAAAGAGTTAGACATTTAAACACTTTATTGATTTTTAATTTTTTTTGCATAATATATATATTATACACTTTTTAATTATCTATTAGGTATATATTAGGTGAGGATAGTTTAAAAGTATATCATAACTCTAAAATTACCAATATTATTTTATTTAGACTTAATCTCAGTTTAGGGCTAACCTTAACAAATTAACATATAATTATATAAGAATTATATTAATTTAATTAATAAATATATCTATAAATAGATAGTTAAATTCGATAAAGGAGTAAAGAAATTAATCTAATAAACTATCTACGTAGGATGTAATGAAAAATATAATTAAGAGTAAATTATCAAAACAATTTTTAAGCAATTTTTTTTCTGTATTATTTTGCGCACTTTTAAACTTTATTAGTGCCTTTGTGGTGTTATTACTGTATGTGTGGAATATTGCCTGGTTAATACTTAAAATCTTCTACCAAAAATTTATCTCCCGCTTTTAAACTGTCTATCCTAAAGGTTGACCTAATTTAGTGTTTTATTTTTTACTTAATTAAGGTTATATTATAATAGATCACAGATTTTTTAATTTTCCAATTAAGGTAGATCTAATTTTTAATTTAAGGTAATGTGATGATAGCGTTAAATTTAGCATTTATAATAACATTTTTCCTTTTTATACCTTTTATAGCAATGCAAAGTGCATTAATATTTAATATTGTTATGCCTTATTTTATCATGTATTTTATAGCTTTTATGGCGCTATTTGTTTTATTGTTACTGCTGGGCCAGGTATTTAAAAAAGTATTTTTTCAACGCTGCAAAAGATGTTTTTGTAAAAATTGTATATTTCCAAAAATTAATAGTTAGCTTTAAAAAATCAGGCTTCAAAGTAATGAGCGGATTAAAGATTAAATTTATAAAATTATTAAAGGGTATTAAAATATTTTTAAGAAAAAACATTTACTTAAAAGGATTTATTATAACGGTTTTTATGATCTTTTTATATAATTGCGGAGGGTCAGCAATTTATAACCCTAATAAATATAATAGTAATTCTTTATATTTTTTAAAAGATCCTCCTTTAGATCCTTATTTTACTTTATGTGGTGAGCTTTTCGCCAAAAGAAGTGATGTTAATTATGAAGCAGGTTTAAAATGTGCTAATTTAGGTAAAAAGCAAGACTTTATAAAAAGAAGATTTTTTACCTCTTGTTATTTAGCCGCACCTGTGGTTTATATCTATAGCTGCGTATAAAAATCCAGATTATTAAATAAAAAGCAAACTACTCTTTGAAAAAATAAAAAAAGTAATTACATTTTAAGGTTTTAATAAAACATGGTTTTAAAGATAACTACAGATTGTACGAACTGCTCAGCTTGTGAGCCCGAATGCCCCAATAATGCGATTACTCAAGGGGATGAAATATTTATTATAGATCCTGATTTATGTACAGAGTGCATAGGAGCATATGATGAAGCCCAATGTGTAGCAGTTTGCCCGGCTGATTCTATAATAAAAAATTTAGAAATTAATAACACACCAGAAGAGCTATTACAAAAATATAATATGATTCATAAATTATAGTTTTGCGATTTTTAAAGATAAAATATAAAGGTTTTAAATAAATGAACGATAAACAGCCAATTTTTTTAAGAGACTATAAAGTTCCTGATTTTTTGATTAAAGAAACTAATTTGTATTTTAAAATTTTAGAAGATAAAATTATTGTAACTTCTACATTAAAAATAACTAAGAATCTTGAAGTTGCTAAAGATCTAATTTTAAATGGGGAGGATTTAAAAACTATTTCCATAAAATTAAATGATGAGTTATTAGAAGCTAAGGATTTTAGTATAGCAGACAATCTACTTAAAATTTTTGCGGTGCCCCAGGATTTTATTTTGCAAACAGTGGTAGAAATTGATCCTTATAATAATACCAAATTAATGGGAATTTATAAATCTGCTAATTGCCTTTGTAGCCAGTGTGAACCTCAAGGCTTTCGTAGAATTACTTGGTTTATTGATAGACCAGATGTTATGTCTTTATGGCAGGTTTCTATTACTGCTAATATTAATCAATACTCCACTATATTATCAAACGGTAACTTAAGCAGTGATAAGATTGAGGAAGATTTAAGAACTTGTACATTTATAGATATTTGTCCTAAACCTTCTTATTTATTTGCTTTTGTTGCGGGCAATTTTGATGTTTATAGCGACAAGTTTTTTACTAAATCACAACGTAGCATTGATCTTAATGTATTTGTAGAAGAAGGCAAAAAAAATCAAGCAGTATTTGCCTTAGAAAGCCTTAAACGTGCCATGAAATGGGATGAAGATACCTATAATTTAGAATATGAGCTAGATATTTTTTCTATAGTGGCAGTAAGTGATTTTAATTTTGGTGCCATGGAAAACAAGAGCTTAAATATTTTTAATGAATTATATGTTTTAGCTGATCCAACTATTGCTACAGATACGGATTACTTTAATATAGAAGCAATTGTGGCGCATGAATATTTTCATAATTTTACAGGGAATAGAATTACTTGTAGAGATTGGTTTCAGTTAACTTTAAAGGAAGGTTTAACAGTATTTAGAGATCAAACTTTTTCTGCAGATCTACATGATAATGATATGGTAAGAATAGGAGATGTAGAAGCTTTGCGTAATGCTCAGTTTCCAGAAGATGCTTCACCTTTGTCTCACCCTATAAGACCTTTAAGCTATATTGAAATGAATAATTTTTATACCTCCACAGTTTATGAAAAAGGATCTGAGGTAATAAGAATGATTAGAACTTTAATTGGCGAGACTAATTTTAAAAAAGGAATTGCCGTATATTTTGAAAATTTCGATGGACAAGCAGTAACTTGTGAAAATTTTATATGGTCTATGGAACAAGCCAGTGGAATTTCATTATTAAATTTTCAAAAATGGTATTTCCAATCAGGTACCCCTGTTTTAGATGTAAAAGCTAATTATGATGAAGCACATAAAAGCTTTACCCTGGCCTTAACCCAAACCACCTTACCCACCTTTGATTGTTATCAAAAGCATCCTTTAGTTTTACCCCTAAAAGTAGCGCTATTTAAAAGCAATGGCGAAAAAATTAAATTAGCTCCTACATTTTACAGTAATTACTCTCCTGAAAATACTGAGGAAGAAAATATAGTTATTTTAGAAAAAGATAGTGAATCTTTTACTTTTAATAACGTAGAGGAAAAACCTATTTTATCGATTAATAGAGGATTTTCTGCTCCTATAATTTTAAAATTTGCTCAAGATGATAAAGATCTAATTGATCTAATTAAATATGATGATGATGGCTTTATAAGATTTGAATCTTTACAAACATATTTAAAAAATCATATTTTACAAATGGTAAATAAGTTAAATCTTAATATTAGCTTAAGTAATCAAGAAATCAATCATGTGATCGGGGTGCATGAATATATCTTAAAAAACTATAAGCAAAATATCCAGCTAACTGCTGCGCTGTTAAAACTGCCTACTTTAACCTCTTTAGAATCTAGCTTTATTAAGGATTTTCCTATAGAAAATCTCTATCAAGTTATAAAATTATTAGAAACAGCAATTGCTAATAATTATGAGAGTATATTTGAAGATATTTATAATAATATGAAAGATGATGAAACAGAATTTTCTGCTACAATGATAGGTAATCGGGCTCTTAAAAACATTGCTCTTTATTATTTAATTAGAACTAATAAGGAAAAACATCGGGATCTTTTAGTTAATTATTATAATTCTACTAAATCTATGACTAAAAGAATAGGTGCATTGGTAGCGGTTAGAGATTTTATCATGCTACCAGAACGCGAGAAATTATTTAATGATTTTTATAATCAATATAAAGATTATCCTACGGTCTTAATTAAATGGCTGGTTTTACAAGCTACTTCTATTGATAATAAAACTTTAGAAAAGGTTAAAGAGATCATTAAGCTTGATAGTTTTGCCTATACTAATCCTAATAAAGTTAGATCGTTAATTGGTGGTTTTGCTAATAATTTATTGTCTTTTCATAAAGAAGATGGATCAGGCTATAATTTTTTAGAAGAAAGTATTTTGCTGATTGATCCTATAAATCCCAGTATAGCAGCGGGCTTAACCAAGGCTTTTGCTAAAATCAACCTACATACTGCTCATAGGCAACAATTAATGCAGAAAAGCATTAATAATATTTTACAAAAGGCCGAAATTTCTAAAGGATTGTATGAAATATTAGAAAAAATTAATACTAAAAAAGGTAATTATGAAAGTAAATAAGCAAAAAATAAAAAAAGCCGTATTTCCTGTGGCAGGGCTAGGTACCAGATTTTTACCAGCTACTAAAGTTTTACCTAAAGAAATGTTACCGATTTTTAATAAATCGGTAATTCATTATGCCGTTGAAGAAGCTATAGAGGCTGGTATAGAAGAGTTTATTTTTGTTACTGGGCGAGGAAAAGGGATTATCGAAGATCATTTTGATATTTCTTATGAGCTTGAACAACATCTAATTAATAATAATAAAGAAGATTTTAAAGAAATGATCACCCAAGGTATACCTAAGCCTGGCAAATCTTTTTTTACTAGGCAACAAAGGCCGTTAGGGTTAGGGCATGCGGTGTGGTGCGCTCAAGCTTTGCTGAATTGTGAGCCTTTTGCAGTACTTTTACCTGATGAGTTTTTAAAATCTTCCCCTAGCTGTTTAAAGGAAATGATTAATCTTTACAATAATAGTGATGCGGAAATAATTTTAGCAGGAAAAGAAATACCTTTAGTAAATGTTTCTTCTTATGGGATATTTAATATTGGAGATAATAAGATCAATAATAATATAGTAAAACTAAAATCCCTGGTAGAAAAACCTAAAGCAGAAGAAGCTCCTTCGCAAATTGCTATCATTGGTCGGTACATTTTACAGCCAAGTATTTTTTCTCACTTAAGTAAAGAAGAAAAGGGTAGTGGTGGGGAGATCCAATTAACAGATGCTATAGATAACGTTTTAAGTAGCCATAATTCTTACGGTTACATTTATGAAGGCGAAAGATATGATTGTGGTAACCCAATAGGTTTATTGGAAGCCTCTATTGAGGTAGCTTTAAATGATCCTAAACATAATCAAAGACTAAAGCAATTTTTATCAAATAAAATTAATTAAAATTTTAAATAAGATATAAGAATGGAAATTGCAACCATAAATTCTGTGACTTTTGCAGATCAAAATCCCGGGACTTCTGGGTTAAGGAAAAAAACCTCCATATTTTTACAACCTCATTACACTGCTAATTATGCTCAAGCCGCCATGGAAGTAATGAAAGTTAAGGATAAAACTTTTGTAATTGGAGGAGATGGTAGATACTATACTAAACAAGCCCTAAATATTATTGTAAGTATAGGGATAGCCAATGGGGCAAAGCAAATTTTAATAGCTAAAAATGCTTTATTATCTACACCTAGTGCCTCTAATATTATTAGAAAATATAAACTCGATTTTGGCTTTATTTTATCTGCTAGCCATAATCCAGGAGGAATTTATGGTGATTTTGGCATAAAAATTAATGATAATAAAGGCGCTCCTCTTAGTTCATTTTTTACTGATAACATTTATAAAGTTTCACAAACAATTAGTAAATATAAAACTTTAGAAAATTTTAATTTAGATTGTACTAAAGAAACAGAACAAACTATTTTAGGAACCCAGATTAAAATTATTGATCCTATTGCTGATTATGCCAATATGATGGAAGAAATATTTGATTTTAATGAAATATATGATTTATTCCATAAGAAAAATTTTAAGCTAATGTATGATGGTTTAAATGGAGTAACAGGTAATTATGCTAAAGAAATTTTTTCTAATCGCTTAGGATTAAGCAACGAATTTTTAATCAACCATATATCTCAAGAAGATTTTGGCGGTCTAATTCCTGACCCTAGTCCTTCTACAAGCCTTAATTTTATTAAAAGCGTAAGAAACAATCCACAAATTAATTTGGGCTGCTCTTGTGATGCTGATGGGGATAGAAATTTTATCTTTAGCCAAAATAATTTTTTAGAACCCTCTGATAGCTTAGCGGTAATTTTACAATATAGTCATCTTTTTAATTATTATAAAGATCAAATTTATGGAGTAGGCAGATCAAAGGCTACTTCTAATGCTGTGGATTTAGTAGCCCAGGATTTAGGACTTAATTGCTATGTAGTACCCACAGGATGGAAATATTTTTCTAACTTATTAGAAGCGAAAAAAATTACATTTTGTGGTGAAGAAAGTTTTGGTACAAGCTCAAATCATTTAAGAGAAAAAGATGGTTTATGGGCGATTCTTTTTTGGCTATCTATTATTGCTAAAACCAATAAAAGTTTAGATGAGCTTTTAAAAATTTTATGGACTAAATATGGTAGGGTATTTTTTATGCGTAAGGATTTTACAAATCTTAATGATGAAAAAGTTCAAGCTATTTACAATAATCTTCAAAGCAGCGCTACAATAGGCATAAAAAGTACTAACTCTAAAATAAACGCAATTTCTACCTCCAGATATTTTATTAAAAGCTTTAATGAATTTTCTTATACCGATCCTGTAGAAAATAATTTAATACTTACTAAAGATTTAGTAATAAATTTTAACAATAATGCACAATTGGTGCTAAGAACTTCAGGCACAGGAACTGGGGGAAAAATTGTACGTTTATATTTAAGTGAACACTGTTTAGATCAAAATAAGATTGATTATAATAAAACAGTTTATTTAAAATCCTTAATAGAAAATACTTATAAAATTATTGATATACCGAATTTTGTTCCTGATTCAGTAATTTAATCTTTACTAAATATAGGATTTTCTTGATTAACTAAAGGGGTATTTAAGGAAATAAATATAGATTTTTATAATTAATTTAGTAATATATAATTTAGGTTTAATAAATATAGCTCTAACAATATATTTATTAATTGTAGCTTTCAGCTAGGATTTAAATTATAAGATACCTTCTTTATAGTTAATGTATCTATTTATAAAAATTTACTATTCTTTAAATGCCTTGGCCTTTACATAAGAATATCTTTAGGGTAGAAACATAAATAATAGATAATATAGGTATATAATGTATAATATTCCCGTTTTGATCCCGGCCTATAAGCCAGATACAAAATTAATTAAATTGATTCTGGATTTAAAAAATTTAGGCGTAGAATCTTTTATCATTGTAAGAGATGGGGGAGGGCCTGAATATAATTATATTTTTAATCAAATTAAATCTTTTTCTTATTGTCATCTTCTTGAGCATGATCAAAATAAAGGTAAAGGGAAAGCTTTAAAAACAGGAATGGAATATTTTTTAAGGAGCTCGGAATTTTCTCAAAAAAATTCTAAAGGTTTAGTAACCGCAGATGCAGATGGCCAACATTCTCCTAATGATATTTTTAATATTATTAAAAATCTTTATTATAATCCCAATTTATTAGTCTTAGGGGCTAGAAGCTTTGATAAGAATGTGCCTTTAAGAAGTAAAATTGGTAATGGTATCACCCGCTTAGTTTTTTCCGGACTAACCAGGCTTACTATTAGGGACACGCAAACAGGGCTTAGAGGGATTCCCACGGCCTACATTGAATCTTTTACTCATATTCCAGGAGATAAATATGAGTATGAAATGAACATGCTTATTGCTACTAAGAAAATGGAAATAGAATTTGTGGAAATTCCTATTGAAACCATTTATATAGATAATAATCGTTTATCCAGCTTTCGCCCTTTTATTGATTCCGTAAAAATCTATATATTATTAGCAAAATTTGCTTTTAGTGCTATTTCATCTTTTTTATTAGATTATATTTTATTTGCTATAATTTTTAGGTTTACCGGAAGTTTAGCAGCCGCTAATTACTTAGCACGTGGTGCTTCTATGCTCTTTAATTATACGCTTAATCGAAAAATGGTCTTTTATAATCATCAAGGGGGATCAAAGCTATTTTTTAAATATTTATTATTAGCGGTTTTTTCTATTAGCGTTTCTTATGGCTTATTGTACGTTGCTACTATAAAATTTAATTTTCCTGTGTTAATTTCTAAGTTTTTCATTGAACTTGGATTATTTTTTATGAACTTTTTTATTCAGAAAAAGTTCATTTTTAAGCCCAAGAAAGCGGCTAATATTTAAATAGAATTATCCTTAGCTTTATGTTATATTACATATAACTTTAAATATAAAAATAACTTAGGGAGAACAGTTAATGGCTTTAGTATCATTAAGACAACTTATGGATCACGCTGCCGAGCACTCTTATGCTCATCCAGCATTTAACGTATCTAATATCGAGCAAGTACATGCTGTTTTAAGAGCTGCGAAGAATACTGGCTCCCCAGCTGTTATACAATTTAGCCGTAGTGCTAGAAAATATACTACAGATAATTTTATTAAAAAAATTATTGAAGCTATCTGCTTAGAATATAAAGATGTACCTTTCTCTGTACATCAAGATCATGGTAACTCATTTTCCACTTGTTTAACAGCCATGCAAAATGGTTTCTCTTCAGTGATGATAGATGGTTCATTAGAAGCTGATGGTAAAAGCATTGCTTCTTTTGATTATAATGTAGCAATCACCAAAAAAACGGTGGAGGCGGCTCATGCTATGGGGGTATCAGTGGAAGGCGAACTTGGGGTTTTAGGATCTTTAGAAACAGGAAAAGGCGATAAAGAAGATGGGCATGGAGCTGAAGGGGTATTAACTAAAGAGCAATTATTAACTGATCCCGCTCAAGCTGCAGAATTTGTAAAATTAACTGGAGTAGATTCTTTAGCTGTAGCTATTGGAACTTCTCATGGTGCTTATAAATTTACTAAACAGCCGACAGGAGATATATTAGATATCAATAGAATTGAAGCTATTTCTAAAGCTACAGGAGGCGCCCATATTGTAATGCATGGATCATCTTCTGTACCGCAAAAATATCAATATATGATCAATGAATTTGGTGGTAAAATTCCTCAAACTTTTGGAGTGCCAATTGAAGAAATTCAAAAGGGGATCAAAAGTGGTGTAAGGAAAGTTAACATCGATACTGATTTAAGAATGGCATTTACAGCAGTAATTAGGAAAGAATTTCTTACTAATCCTGCGGAATTTGATCCAAGAAAATATCTAGGATTAGGGATGAAAGCTATGCAAGAATTGTGTGAAGAAAGATATAAGCAACTTTATACAGCAGATAAAGCTAGCTCATTTAAAGGTAAATCCTTAGAAGAAATGGTAAGCTTTTATAGCAAATAATTAATTTTTTATATGATCGCGTTTTTATCTCCAACCTAATAATATATTAGCTATTTTTCAGTTGAAGCCTGTAGAAGCTTGTGGTTTTCTTAAAAATATTACAAATCAAAGAAAGTTATAAGTAATTTTTACTTATAGCCTTCTTTGATTCTAAAGGTTAAATTATCTTATAAATTGGTGAAAATGGATTTAAAAGGAGATTTAATTAAACAATTAATCATTTATTAAGTATATATATTAAGACTTTTACTAAAGCTGGAGTTAATTTATTATTAAATATAAGGAAATTTTATGATTATTAATTCTTGCTATCATTTTACCCAATTAAATGAAAAATAAAAGATTATTCTAGAGATTTTGATTTAGGTATAAATATATTAATTTATATAAATTATGGCGCTTTAAGAATCACCCCTTATTTTATATAAAAGATTGCCGATTTTTATATCCTGGAATATAGATTATTGTAGGGTATAGAGGTAAGTAATAAAGAAGAGCACTTTAAAGTTTCTTTAAAAGGTCTATTTACTTTTAAGACCACTTAACAATTTTGGCAGCCTTTTCTGAATATGTATAAAAAAATATATAATAAAAACAAGAACAAGATTTTTGAAATAAGCTGTAACGAAGGTGCTAAAGAAGAAGCAATGTTTAATATGTTTGCAGGAGACATGGAAGTTTTAAAACTTTATGTATATCCAGATATTTTGATTATTAATTAGGTTTTAGATAATAGAATAGATTTAAAAGTATTTTTAACAAGTGTTAAAAATTTAATAAATTAAGATAACTTAGTTTATATAGAATTAACAAATTTTTCTGCAGTTTCTTATATATATTTTAATAATCTAAAGCGCTATTTTTAAATTACCCATGTATGGCATTTTACTGAAAATACTTTAGATTATATAATGGCTAAAGAAGCCTTTGAAAAAATAGAAGTTTTTGAACAATATAACAATCAATCTTAAATCTTTATAGATTTAAGATTGATCTATCCTATCTATTTTCATTTAGCTTATTATTATTTTTTAATCGATTCGCATAAACTAACACAATTTTTGATTGAAAGCTATTAAAAATGGTTAATTATTTATTAATTATGTATAGATTTGAGTAAGTTACTACTATCGTAAAAGTTGCGTGTTTATCATATGAGTAAAAAAGTAATATATGGGTATGAGGAAATTTTTACTACTATTACTGTTGTGCTTTTTCTATTTACCGCGCCCTATTTATTCTCAAATTTTTCCTAACAATCATTATATAATTATTTCTAAAAGTTACGGTCAAAGTTTTTATCTTAATAGTGAAGATATTGAAAATAAAGGTGCTCTTAATCCAGCAGGGCTTCAGATTTTTAACCAATCTTTTCATAATAATTACAGTATAGGATATTTAACTAAAGTTTTTAATAAAGTTTACCTAGGAGGAGTAATAGATTTTAGTAAATCCTCTGTTTTTTACCAAGAAGGCCCTACTAAATTATTTATTAAAAATAATTCTTATGGTTATTTAAGTATGAAATATAAGTTTTTTACTTATAAAGATTTATCTTTTTTAATTGGAGTAGATATTGGCTTGCAAAATTCTAAAACTAATATTCAATCATTTTTTCCAAAAAATTATAATTATCAAGAAATTACTATTAAAGATATAATAATTAAACAAGGAGAAAAAATCCAAGGTGAACTGATTAATTATTGTGATGCAGGGTTTGAGGGATATTATGTTTATGATGGAGATAATAATCAAACCCATATAATCAGTGACTTTAGTTGTTCTATCAGCCAAGTGGTGGAAAAACAGGGTAATTATATTGATAAATACGAAAATCAGGAACCTTTATTAGATTTTAATACCTATGTAAATTTTAATATAGGATTTTTATCCAATTTAAATTCTAATATTAGTTTAGGCGTGTTTTATATATTAAAAAATACTTCTGCTATTAAAATCAATAAAAATTTTAATAATGAAATAGCTTTTAAAAATAATATTTCTATAATTGATCAGTATTTCCAATTTTTATTCAGCTTTAAACTTTAATTAAATTATTATATAAATTTATCCATTAGGCAAATATTGTAAAGAAGTAGATTTATTAAAAATATTAATTAAAATATCTATATTTTGCTGAGAATTTGGCTTTAAATTATCCAAATTACTAATTAGGGATTTAGCTTGATTTATACAAGGAATTAAGTATTTGCCATGAAAATCAATTTTCATAACTTTAAAATAATCAAGGCCACTTTGAGTAATACCTGCTAGATCACCATAACCTCTTATTTCCAAATCTTTTTCTGCTATTATAAAGCCATCATCATTATTTTTAATAATATTTAGGCGTTTTTTTGCCATAAGGTGAATGTCATCGTTATATAAAAGTATACAAGTTCCCTGTTTATCTGATCTCCCTACACGCCCTCTTAACTGATGTAACTGTGCTAGACCAAATTTTTCTGCATCTTCAATAATTATAATATTAGAACTTGGTATGTCTATGCCTACCTCAATCACTGTGGTACTAACCAAAATAGTACCTAAGATAGCATTTTTAAATTCATTAATAATATTATCTTTTTCCTGGGCTTTAAGCTTACCATGTACTAATAAGATATTATAATTAATAATATTTTCTTTTAGCCAAGTATGACGTTGAACGGCAGAGGTAAGGGTAGTTTTTTCTGATTCTTCTACTAAAGGGCATACCCAAAAAATTTTCTCTCCTTTTTTTAACACCTCTTGCAAAGAACTAATTAATTCTGCTAACCTGCCTTTAGCCAAAGTAGTTGTAATAATTTGTTTACGACTTGTAGGTTTATTTTTAATTTCTATTATTTTGATATCGCCATATAAAGCTAAAGCAAGAGTCCTAGGAATAGGAGTAGCTGTGGTCAAAATTACTTTAGGATTGTGGGCTTTATTAAGGAGCTTTAGCCTTTGGTTTACGCCAAACTTATGTTGCTCATCGATAATAATTAGGCCTAGTTTATTAAATTTTATATCATCTTCTAAAATAGCATGGGTACCCACTAAAATATCAATACGTGGTGAGATCATTGATTTTTCAGTAATCAAATTTTCTAAAATAGTCTTTTTTACTTTAGGTTTTTCTTTCCCTTTTAGCAAAGCAATATTTATATTTAAGGTAGTTTCATATAAAGATAAGTTTTGATAATGTTGATTAGCTAAGATTTCAGTAGGAGCCATAAAAGCCGCCTGATAACCGCTTTCTAAGGCAAATACAGCACTAATAAAGCACACTATACTTTTACCGCTGCCCACATCTCCTTGTAAAAGAATTACACTTTTTTTTTCGTTGCATAGTTCAGATTTAATTAAAGTGATGGCATTTATTTGATCAGTAGTTAAACTAAAAGGTAATTGCTTAAGCAGCTTTTTATTTAAAATATTAGTTGGATTGAATTTTATACCGTTTTGTAAATTTTGTCTTCTTCTGCTTAAAAGTAAAAGAATATGATAACAAACCATTTCATCCATGGCTAATCTTATGATATTCTTAGAGTTTAAAGCGATATCTTTTTGCGACATAGGATTATGAATAGCATTTAAAGCGGCTTTAAAGCTAGGTAAATCATTGTTTATTATATATTCCTCTTCTAGCCATTCAGGAATAGTACAAGAATTTAAAATTTTTAAAGCCTGGGAGATGTAATCTTTAAATTTATAAGAGGTTAGATCGTGATATTGTCGGTAAATACAATGAATTTTATCAATATTAACCTCACCATTAACAGAGTAAGGCTTTAAAACTCTTTCAGGGTGATTAAAAATAATATTACCATTATACACCTCAGGTGTGCCGATAACAACAATTTCTTGATTTAAAGGAAAATAATTATCTAAATAGTTTAAATATATTTTAAAAAAAGTTATTATAATCTGATTATGATTAATATCTTCACACAAAATTTGTTTAGTCTTCTGTGTTTTAAGATGCTTTAGTACTTTAAGCTTAATTACGCACTGTTCTTTTATGGCCAAATCTTTAATAGTATTACAAAATTTTCTGTTTATAATCCCTATAGGAAAATAAAAAAGAAGATCTATAATGGTGTATATATTTATCTTATTTAATTTTAATGAAATTTTTTCTGATATTCTATCTAATGTATTGATAGGCTTTGTTAAATTTAATATACTCAATTCCATATTTTATTAATTAGGCAGAAGATGAATGATTAACGCTAGTATCAAAAACTATATAAATAAATTAAACTATATTTTAAAGCGAAATACAAATTATTATTTCGGCGAACTAACGCATGATTTACAAATATTTTTAAGTTTATGGGTCGCTAAATCCATGGAGAAAAATATTATAATTATTATGCCAACAGATAGTCATGCTGAAAATTTGTATAGCTTAGGAAAAACGTTTTATAAAGATCTAAATCTTAATTATTTTCCAAGCACAGGCACTGATGCTTACCAACATATTTCTCCTAATCAATCGGTTTCTATTAGTAGGATTAACGCCTTAAGCAATTTAATGCTTAAAGGTAATAAAGGGCCTAATGTTGTAGTAACTTCAGTATTGGGATTTATTCAAAGAACTGTAGGTAAACAATATTTAGAAAATTATTTTTTTCAGGTTAAAAAAGATAGCGTTTTAGATTCTAATGCTTTGATGGATTTTTTACTTAAAAATAATTACCAGCAAGTAAGCCTAGTTATGGAAGAGGGGCAGTTCGCCATTAGAGGGGATATTATTGATATTTGTTCTCCTAATGTAGGGGCTTTTCGTTTAGATATTTTTGATGATAAGGTAGAAAGAATTAGAGCTTTTGATCTTTATCACCAAAAGACTATCGCTGATTTAGAAACAGTAATTATCCAACCTTCTTCAGAGATTCTTTTGCATGATAAAATGATAGAAAATTTTAAGTATAACTATCAGCAAGTTTTTGGCAAAAGGGATGCTGAAATGTTTGAATTATTAGAGAATAAAATTTTACCTAAAGGAATAGAAAACTATTTACCCTTATTTTATGATAATACCTCAACTATTAGTGATTTTGTGCAAGATCCTAGCTACATTATTTTTGATAATTTTAAACAAGATATAAAAAATGCCCAAGAAAGTTATCAAAATTCCTATGATTATAGAAATAGCGCTAATCAAAAATTTAAAGAAAGTTTTCTCTTATTAGAACCCTCTAAATTAATATTATATAATGTTGAAGTTAACAGGCTGCTACAGCAGCCTGTTATCACCATGTCTATTTTTAAACAGCCCGAAGGCGAGGGGATTTTTAACTTAAGCGCAAAATTAATTGGCCCTGTTTTTAATCCTTATAAAGCAACAGAAAAATTTTATGTTACATCGCTTTTTAATTTTATTACAGATGAATTAGCAAAAAACAAAAGTAAAAAATTTATAATATTTTCTAACTCTGAAGATTTCGTTAAGCATTTAGAAGATTGTTTTTCTGAAAATAAATTAGATTTTTGTATTAGAAAAGATGAAATTGGCTTTAACACAAGTAGTATTACCGTTGTTTTAGACTGTAAAAGTAATTTTTATGAGCATATTAAAGAAGGTTTTATTTTAGGCAATTTAACAGTAATGTTAGATAATGAAATTACTGGCCTTAAAAAAACCTTTAAATCTAGAAAACGTAATCCTAAAAAGCTCCTTGATCACTTATCGGCAATTAAAGTTAAAGATATTGTGGTACATATAAAACATGGGCTAGGAGAATATCAAGGAATTAAAACTTTAACTGTAATTGGCGTTCAGCATGATTTTTTAGAAATTCTTTATTATGGTGATGAAAAACTCTACTTACCGGTGGAAAATATTGATTTAATTAATCGCTATGGCGCCTCACAAGATGGAGTAAACCTAGATAAACTTGGCTCTAATTCTTTTGAAAGAAAACAAACTAAAGTTAAAGAGAAAATTAAAGATATTGCTTATGATTTAATTAAAATTGCCGCTCAACGTAATGCTAAGAAATCTATTATTATTGATATTAATGCCGAAGAATATGAAAAATTCTGCCATTCTTTTCCTTATGTAGAAACTCAAGATCAATTAAATGCTATTAATGATATTATTAGCGACCTAACCTGTGGTAAACCCCAAGATAGATTAATCTGCGGTGATGTAGGTTTTGGTAAAACCGAAGTAGCTATGCGTGGTGCTTTTATAGTAGCTAATTCAGGATATCAAGTAGCCATTATTACCCCTACAACTTTGCTTTGTAATCAGCATTTCAATAATTTTATTAAAAGATTTAAAGATTTTCCTATAAGGATTTCTCAATTATCTAGATTTGTTAAGGCTAAAGATAAGAAAAAAATCAAGCAAGAACTACAAGAGGGAAAAATTGATATCATTATTGGCACCCATTCTTTATTAGCTAATGATATCAATTTTAATAAATTAGGATTAATTATTATTGATGAAGAGCAAAACTTTGGGGTATTCCATAAGGAAAAATTAAAAACTATTAAAGAAGAAGCTCATATCCTTACTTTAAGTGCTACCCCTATTCCTCGTACAATTCAGCTGGCCTTTAAAGGAATTAAAGATTTAAGTTTAATTACCACCCCTCCTATTGATAAATTAGCAATTAATACCTACATATTGCCCTTTGATTTATTAGCGATTAAAAACGCTATTTTAAAGGAAAAAAGCAGAGAAGGGCAGATCTACTTTGTATGTCAAAAAATTTCCAATATATCGGACATAACCGAAGTTTTAGAAAAGTTAGATATTAATATAACCTATACTGTTGCTCATGGGCAGATGCCTACTGAACAATTAGAACAAAGCATGATGGATTTTCAAAATAAAAAATATGATATTTTAGTTTCAACTAATATCATTGAATCAGGACTGGATTTAGGCAATGTGAATACTATTATAATTTTACGTTCAGATTTATTCGGTTTAGCGCAATTGTATCAGTTAAGAGGTAGAGTAGGCAGATCAGACAGTCAATCTTATGCTTATTTGCTTTATGATAATGATAAACAGTTAACTAAAAAAGCTGAAAAAAGGCTACAAGTTTTACAAAATCTAGATTATTTAGGCGCAAGCTTTGCTTTAGCTAATTATGATCTAGATTTAAGAGGAGCAGGAAACTTACTAGGAGAAGAGCAATCAGGGCACATTAAGGAAATTGGATCTGATTTATATCAAAAACTTTTAGAGCAAGAAATATGGAATATTAAAGAAAATAATTCTTCTGAGGGAGAATATTATAATTTTAGCCCTACTATAAACTTAAATGTACCAGTTTTAATCCCCAAAAAATATATTCCTGATGTGGAAACCTCAATTGAAATATATCAAAGAATAGGGAAATTAGTAGATTATAATGAAATTATAGAGCTTAAAGCAGAAATGCAAGATCGGTTTGGTAATTTACCTTATCAAGTAGAAAATTTGTTTTTATCAATAGAGGTAAAGTTAGCTTGTAAAAAGGCTCATATAGAAAAAATTGTTTCTGGGCCCAAAGGGATTTTATTAAATTTTTATAATAATAAATTTCCTAATGTAGAGGATCTTTTAATTTATATAGCTTCTAAAGCAGGTTTACTTACAGTAAAACCTGAGGGGTGCATAGTAATAAACGTGGTAAATCCTGATCCTTTAAAACAAATTAAAGAAGCATTAAAGGTTTTAGAAGAAATTAGTAAATTAATTTAAAAATTTTTTATAAAAACTCTTGCCACCTAGAGAACTATTACTATATATAACAGTGTTAAACTCTAATAAAAGGAAGGATTAAAATGAAAAATCAATTAAGACATATTGGTAACAATAATGGAGGTTTCTCTTTAATTAATGATTTTTTTAACAGGGACTTTTTTAGTGATTTTTTTAACAAAGATATTGTTGATCATAGCTTATTAAATAATATGTATGGTAAACATAACGTAGAAAAAATCTCTGATGATATTTACAGAATATCTGTAAATGTGGCCGGTTATAAAAAAGATGAGATTGAAATCTCCCTTGAAAAAGGCCTCTTAAAAATTAGAGGGCAAATTAGACAAGAAAATAACGATAAAAAATATATTTATCAGGGATTTGCTGCTAGCTTTTCTAATGCCTTTAGCGTAGGCGAAGATGCAGAAGTTCTTGAAGCTAAGATAGATAACGGAATTTTATCTATTGATGTTAAAGAAAAATTACCTATAGAGCATAAACCGCAAAAGATTTTAATTAAATAGTTAAAAATATAGTTAAAATTTAAAATAGCTCTAATTATTAATGAAACCAGGAGTGAGATTTTTAGATTTTACTCCTGGTTTTTTTGATTTCAAATTGCTTTAAATTTAGTAAGATTAATTACAAATTGTATAAAAAACCTGCATAAAACGTTCGCGGAGCAGATTGATATCCATAATTGGTTACATACTTAGTATCAAAGACATTTGCTACATTAATATAAATATTAGATTTTTTAGTCAGATCATATCCTAAATTTAGATTTAATACGGTATAACCTTTTAAAGTATGAAAACTACCGGCAAAGCCATCTACAACCTTAGAGGTAGTAATAGTGCTTAATAAAAAGCTATACTTTTGTAAATTATAAAGCAAATTAAGATTTAATTTATGAGAGGGAGTTTTAGGAGCAACTTCATTGGTAAGCATATTTTTAGAATGCACATAGGTGTAAGATGGGTTAAAGGTTAAATCAGCTCTGCCTAAAGATTTAATATTTAAATAAGTTGCTAAATTAACTCCATAATTTTCATAATCTCCAACATTCATATATTGCGATAGATAAGGCTGAGATTGATTAAAGCCGCTTTGGTAAGAAATTAAATTATCTATTTGATTATAAAATAAGGTAGCCTCCACCTTATTAATATAATTATTTAAATGAGTAGTAATTACTCCTAAAGTTACCCCCTGGGATTCTTCTTCTTTTAGCTCAGTATTGACTCCATAAGGAGAGTATAGTTGGTAAATAGTGGGTAAATTAAAACCACTGCCATAATTTACTTTAAGAGCACTATTTTCCATTAGCTCGTAACTAAAGCCTAAGTTATAAGTATAAGTAATTTTAGGTGTAATATTATCTTTTTTATACTGATTAAAACGGATACCTTGATCAAAAGATAATTTATCAAAAATATATTCTGATACAGTTATAAAATAAGCTAAATTATCTACAGTATTTTTTTGCTTAAAGATAATTGCCTCTTTATTTTCTGCTTCTATACCAAATATAGCGTTTATAAAGCGGTAATGAACGTTTCCTTTATAGTTAAATATTTTTTCTAATCCATAATAATCGCTGATATACTGATCTTGATAATAAGTGCGCTTTACATCTAAAGCTGAAAATATTATCTCATTGCTAAAATTATCAAAAATATTAAAACCTAAACGCCCATAGCCTATTTGATTATAATTTAAGGAATAATAATCTGATTTATCTGAAGCCTTATTGGTAACATTACTAAAACCATCATAATTAGCTTTAGAATAGTTATTTTTATAAAAAAGTTCTACATAAGTAGTAGGAGTAAAATCATACTTAATTTTTAAATTACCATCTTGTATTAAGGTACCATCATTTTCTTCATGGGCGTAAGGGCTATCCTGAGATAAATTAAAGCCTGCGGTATTAAAAAAAGTTCCAAAAGCCATAAGGGATAATTTGTTGATTTTAGTGGCCAAAGCTAATTGGGTTTTAAAAGTGTCTTTATTACCAATCTCTTGATTAAAAACAAATAAATTACCTGGGGCTTGCTTGGTAATGATATTAATCGCACCCGCAATTGCTGAGCTCCCATATAAAACTGATGCAGGGCCACTGATAATCTCAATACGTTCAATCATAAACACAGGAAGTTGCCCAATATCAAAAAAACCTTCAATATTACTGGCTTCTTGTAATTTAACCCCATCTAATAAAATCGCCACATCTTTTGTTCTCAATCCATTAAGCTTAACCCTACTAGGTTGCCCTAAACTTCCCATAGTATCAATGGTAATATTAGATTGTAAAGTTAAAATTTCTGCTACTGAGCGTGCGCCAGATTGTTTTATATCATCGCTTGTAATAATTTGCGTAACTTTAGAAGGGTAAATAGAGGCAGAAATAGGAGTATAAATAACATTAACTTTTTTTAAGCTAATAGTTTTTTCTTTAGTGTTAGAAGTTTCTTGGGCTTTAAGCAAAGTAAGGGTAAATAGATTAAAAAAACAAAATAGCAGACCAAATAAACTTAAAAATAGCCTTAATTTTGATAAAAATGATGATAAAAGGTTTGAAAAAAGAATAGACGTTGTGGAAAAAATAAACATAAAAACTCCTTCTGCTGATTATACATATAATCATCTAAAAGAAATATTATCATAAAAATATTGATAAATTTTTCCCTCTTACCGTATCTCGCGATAAGTTTGATGATGTAATCATATTAGGTCTCCTGACTTATAACCTCAAACAGTATGCTTTCTACCTTCCCAATTTATCTATAAATCAGTGGTTGTTTGAGAGCTACCTAAGTTAATTACAGTTGCGAGTACAGTTTTAGCTTTTCACTAAATTCCCGGAAAATATGATCCATTTACAAGATAAAATACTTTAAATTTATTGTCAACATCATTTTAAAATTGATAAGATAAATTGTTTTTTAAAAAAAAATAAGGCACTATTAATATACTTATTATTTATTAATTCCTACTTTGATCTCATAATTTTACATAATAAATTGAGAATAAATTTTGTTAAACCCACAAAGATCATGGCTTAGGTTGATTAAAGACAATGCTTTTTTTAGGCAATTGCTTTTTATATTTTTAATTTTGAGTATAGAATTTTCTATCACTTCAATTGATTTTATTTTTTTAGAGAAAATCTCCTATAAAGCAGCAATTGGAGTGGCCGCTTTAATTCCCTTTATTTATATAATTCAAGGTATTTTTACCCAATTTTGTCAAAGTATGGTTAATAATTGTGTTTATCTATATGCAAAAAATGATTCTACAGTTAATGTAAATTATAACAATACCTTATTTGCGGGCTTTATAATTTCTATATTACTTTCTTTAATCCTAGTAACTCTTTTATTTATTTTTAAAGACAATTTATTTTTTATTTTTAAGAAAAGTTTAGATGATGAGGCTAAAAAATATGCCTTAAAATATATTATCTACATGATTCCCTTTTTTATTTTATTAAATATGGAACAATATTTTTCTTATATTTTATATTCTCTTAATTTAGCAAGATTTAAATTTTTATTTATAATTGCTATTTTTATACTCAATATTTTATTTAATTACTTAGCAGTAGAGGTTTTTCAAGCTGGAGTTAGTGGTATAGCAATTTCAAGTAGTTTATCTGTTTTAGCTATTTTTCCCTTATATTTATATGCCTTATATCGATTTAAGATTTTATATAAGTTAAAAATTAGTTTACATTATTATAAAAAAGCTTATGTAGGGATAAAAAATTTAGGATTTGCAGGTGTTTTAGACCCTATTTTACACTATATAGTACAGTTTTTTATTAGTGCGATTATTGTAAAAATAGGAGTGGAGATGATTTCGGCCAAACAACATGCGCAAAATTATCTAATTTTTTCCTTAACGGCTTCCTTAAGTATTGCAATTATGATGCAATTACGAATTTCTAAATTATTTGGTCAAAGTAAGCCACAAGATTTTAAAAATATAAGGGCATTTTATAATAAAAATTTAAAAGCAGCTTTATCCTTGAGCATTTTATTTACTCTTGCAGCTTTTATCTTTGTTTATTTTACTCTGCATTTGTATGAAAATTGGTATTCTAGTAATCAAACAGTACGTCAGTATCTAATAATTTGTATGATATTAGCAATTTTGGTTGAACCTTTACGTACTTTATCTATAGTTTCTAAAGCCTATCTTAAAGGCTTACAAAATGCCAATTGGCCCTTAATTGTCAGTATTTTAAATAAAATGTTTATTACCTTGCCGTTATGCTATGCGGTGATTTTTTTTACTTCTTTAGGTTTAGCAGGTATTTTTTTAGTAGAAGGATTCTCATATTTGGTTAACTTTATTTTATATTTAGTTTTAGCTAAAACTATCTATAAAAAACGTAAAAAAAATATTGACAACTTTTAAACTTTAATTATACTTACTTTATTAATAATATTTTTATCAAGAGGGCTTGAGGGTAGGAACCCTATGAAAGCTAAGCAACCTACTTTCTACGAAGGCAAGGTGCTAAATTCCACAAAATGTAAAATTTTGATAGATAAAAAAGTTTCCCAAACTTACTTTCTCAGATTTAACATTTTTATCCTTATTTTTATATTTTTTAAAAGGTTATTAGACGGTGATAAAAATTATTAATGTATGTAAAAAATTTGCGGTAAATAATATTTTAGATAATATTAATTTAGAGATCAATCCGCAAGATATATTTGGCATTATCGGTTATAGCGGTGCGGGAAAAAGCACCTTATTGCGTTTAATTAACTCTTTAGAAACCTTATCTTCAGGAAATATTATTATTGATGATATTGATATATCAACCTTATCAAAAAAGCAATTAAGAGTACAGCGCAGCAAAATTGGTATGATTTTCCAAAATTTTAATCTCTTATCATCAAAAACTGTTTATCAAAATATTGCCTTTCCTTTAGAAATCTTGGGGATCAAAAAAAATCTTATTAAAGAAAAAGTGCGCACTTTACTTAATTTGGTAAAATTAGAGGGTAAAGAAAATGCCTATCCTAAAGAACTAAGTGGAGGGCAAAAGCAAAGAGTAGGTATAGCCAGAGCCTTAGCAAATTCTCCTAAACTTTTATTGTGTGATGAAGCAACTTCTGCCTTAGATCCTATTAATACTCGAGCTATATTAAGCCTTTTAAAGGATATACAACAGCAAACAGGGGTGACTTTGGTTTTAATTACCCATGAAATGGATGTAATTAGGCAAATTTGCAATAAAGTGGCAGTACTTGATAAAGGTAGTATTATTGAACAAGGCTATGTACAAGAAGTTTTTCATTATCCTAAAAATCCTATAACTAAAGATTTTGTAATTAAAGGCTATGATCATAATAGATTTGAAGATATCAGCCCCATAATATCTAAGATTAAAGGCGGTAAATTTATAAAATTATATTTAAATGATTCCTCAGTACACAAAAGTATAATTTCTGAATTAGCGTTAAAATTCCATATCCAAATTAACATTGTAGAAGCTTTTATTAACAATTTACCTGAAACTTCTGGCCAAATTACTGCTCATATACAAGCTCCTGAAGAGGTTTGGGAAAACATTGTTACCTTTACCAAAGAAAAAAACTTACAAATTGAGGTAATAGAAAATGAACTTTAATTACAATAAGCTTATAAGTGCTACTTTAGAAACTATTTACTTAACTACGTTTTCTACTTTTTTTATTGCAATTTTTGGTCTAATTTTAGGTATATTACTATTTGTAACATCTAAAGATAAAATCTTAAGCAATAAATATGTATATATTTTACTTTCAAGTTTAGTTAATATTATTCGCTCTATACCTTTTATTATTATGATTATTATTTTACTACCGTTTACTAAAATTTTAATGGGTACGATTTTGGGAGCTAAAGCGGCTTTTCCTGCTTTAATAATAGGAATTTCTCCATTTTATGCCCGGGTAGTTGAAGCATCTTTTAAAGATGTAAATAAAGGAGTAATTGAAGCTGCTAAGGCACATGGAGCCAGCGAATTAAAAATAATTTTAAAGGTTTTAATTCCTGAAAGCTTACCCACTTTAATTTCTAACCTCACCACATTAATGATTTCTGTTTTAGCTTATTCGGCTATGGCCGGGGTCATTGGCGCTGGAGGATTAGGAAATTTAGCTTATATTGAAGGTTTTCAAAGGAATAATCAAGTGGTGACTTTATTGGCTACTTTAATTATTTTGGTTTTAGTTTTTGTAATTCAATTTACTGGAGATTTTATTGTAAAGAAAATTGATCATCGTTAAACTTATTTTATATTTATTACATTATTTAGGAGGGTTTTTTATATGAAAATTTTTTTATTTTTATTTTTAGTTATTTTAGCTTCAACTTTTACACTTAATGCGAACACCTTAACCATTGGGGCAACCGCAGTACCACATGCAGAAATTTTAGAATTTGCTAAACCTTTGCTTAAGGAAAAAGGTATTAATCTTAAAATTATAGTTTTTCAAGACTATGTTTTGCCTAATAAAGCCTTAGCTAGTAAGGATTTAGATGCTAATTATTTTCAACATATAGTTTATTTAGAAGCACAAAATAAAGAACATAAATATAATTTTATTAGTGCAGGTGTAGTTCATATCGAGCCTTTAGGGATTTACTCTAAAAAATATAAAAAACTAGAAGATATAAAAAGCGGGGCTACTATAATTTTTAGTAATTCAGTAGCGGATACAGGAAGAGCAATCTCTTTATTGCAAAAGGCAGGCCTTGTAATTTTAAAGCCTGGGGTTGATCCTATTAGAACCACTTTAGAAGATATAGCTACTAATCTTAAGCAATCTAAAATCCGCAATGATGTATCTCCTGAGCTATTACCAAGATTATATAGTAGCAATGAAGCTGATCTTCTTATTATTAATACTAATTATGCGCTAGAGGCAGGAATTAACCCTTTAAAAGATGCATTGATATTAGAAGGCTCTAGCTCACCTTATGTCAATGTGGTAGCTATTAGAGAAAAAGATGCAGGTAAAAGTAATATTAGAATTTTAATGGAGGTATTACAATCTCCTGAAGTTGTAAGATTTATTAAGGATAAATACCAAGGTGCCATAGTTCCTACTAAATAGTGTGTTAATTATCTCTAAAAATAAATAGCGTATGAAAATCAGAAAAATTTTTAATAAAAGTTCAAAAATAGTTTTTTTATATTGAGCTTATATTTATTAATTATAGTAACATTTATGTTAAAGATATAATGCTAAAAGTAGGAGCTACGATGATTCCATGAAGAAAAATTCTGGAATTTATTAAACCTTTGCTTAAAAAAGAAAAAGTAGATCTACAAATAATTATTTTCCAGGATTATATTTTACCTAATAAAGTCTTATCTTATAACAATATAGATGCTATTTATATAGACATATTCCTTTTTTAGAAAATCAAATCCAAACTTATAAATATAGTTTTGTGATTGTAGCTAAAACTTATATTGCTCCTTAAGAACTTTATTAATATCGTTATAAAGATCTTAAGGATATTAGAAATAATTCTACAGTAGTTTTTAAGTAATGCTGTAGCAAATAGGGGAAGAACTTTAGAAATGTTAAAAAATCTAGGTTAAGCCAACTTAAAGAGGGGGATTAACGTAGTGAATTTAGATTTCAATCATCTTCCAGCAAATCGTAAAAAACAACAAAAAATAGAAGCTTTAAAGGAATTGAGCAAAATTTTAGCCTTTAAAGAAATTAAACAATTTATATTAGATAAATATAAAGGATAAATTATCCCCTTAGAAGGTAAATAACTATAAGCGTAAATATTTTCTATAAAATGAATTATTTTTTAGAAAATGTAAGCACTGCTCCATGGAATTTTTATCTTGTAACATTGAATGATGATCTACTGGTAAAATAATATGGTCTAAAAATCCCTTTAAAATGGTTTCTTCTATGGCCACTTTACCATCATTTATCCCTTTAATTAAAAATCCATTAAAACCCCAAGTTTTTCTGTTTCCTGCAATAATACCCACAGGGAAATTAAGCTGTTTGATTTTTGCTATCAGCGAGCTTTTAGTAATTAGCTCTAAGCCAGCTTGTCCATAAATTGCTTTAAATAAAAATTTAAAGGGAGGCCTGGCATAAAATTTGGCTAATTGGCTTCCTAATAAAGGAGGACCTAAAAATATTGAGCTTTTTGGCTTAAGTTTGTAATCATTGATCAAGAAATAAGATATAATTGCTCCCATAGAATGGGCTATAATATATACTTCTTTAAAATCAGTGATATCAGGAATTTTTTCATTAATAGTTTCATAAACCTGTTTTACTGAATCTTTAATATTATACTTAGTAGAATAATAATCTATTAAACAGGTCTTATAACCTTGGGTTTGAAAATAAGTATCATATTGGGCAAATACTTTAGAATTTTCATGAATTCCATGAATAAAAATAATGATAGGTTCTGAGCTATTATAAATTTTATTTTTTACTTTATTTTTTAGGGGCATTGTTAAAATTGTTGGATTATTATTAAAATTTTTATCTAATTCCATACTTTACTCTTAATTTCTTATAGCTTATAATTATTACAATATCATTTAAAATTATAATAAATTTAAGATATAATTTAAAATGTTAATAGATCTAGTAATTTCAGCAAAAAGCCAAAAGAGTATCACATGATCCAAAAAGAAGCAAATCCTCAAAGTATCCACCCCATGATTAGTGATGAAAATCAGCTATCATTAATGTCTAACTCTATAAGGATGCTGTCAGCAGAGGCTTTGGAAGTTGCGCAATCAGGACATTTAGGAACCCCCCTTGGTGCTGCTGATATTATTACTTGCTTATTTGCTAATTTTTTAAAATTTGATCCTAATAATCCTACTTGGGTTAATCGCGATAGATTTGTTTTATCTGCAGGGCATGCCTGTATAATGCTTTATTCTACTTTACATCTTTTAGGATATAAAAAGTTTTCCATAGATAATATTAAAAATCTTAGAAAATTAAATGAGATTACTTCAGGACATCCAGAAATAGATCAAGAAGCTGGTATTGAAGTTACTACAGGACCTTTGGGACAAGGGGTAGCTATGGCAGTAGGTATAGCTTTAAGTGAGAAAATATTAAATGCTAAAGTTAATGCAGTAATTGATCATTATACCTATGCTTTTGTAGGGGACGGTTGTTTAATGGAAGGGGTAAGCTATGAGGCACTTTCTTTAGCAGGTAATTTAGGTTTAAATAAATTAATTGTGATCTATGATAGTAATAATATCACTATTGATGGCGAACTTAACTTATCTAACAAAGAAAACATTAAGCTTAGAATGGAAGCCTTCGGTTTTAATGTTATGGAAATAAATGGCAATAATTATCAAGAAATTAATCAGGTTTTTAAGTTAGCTAAAGAATATTCAATAAATAGTAATAAACCTACTTTTATAATCGGGCATACCAAAATTGGTTATAGATCAGGTAAAGAAGGAAAAGCAGCGGCCCATGGGGGGCATTTGGGCAAAGAGGGTATAATTGAGTTAAGGAAAAATCTTAACTGGAGCTATCAACCCTTTGAAATTCCTACTACCATTTCCCAATATTGGCAAGAAATAGCTTTAAATAAACATGAGGAATATAAAAATTGGGAGAGCTTAACTAAAAATCCTAATCCATGTTCTACCTCCCAACAGAATCAATGGCAAGAATTTTTATCCTTTACCAATGCTCCTGATTTTATAAATAAAAAATCTATAAGAGAAAACAAGGGTGAGGACCTTTCCCAAGAGGAAGTTAATCAAAATGTGGAAAATAGTTTAAGTTCTTTAGCATTTGGTGCTATAGCTAATAAAGTTCCGATGTCCACAAGAGCGGCTTCTGGAAAGGTTTTAGAGGTTTTAACTACCCATTTAGACAATCTTATTGGAGGTTCGGCAGATTTAAGTAGTTCTAATAATACAATTAATAAAAATTCTGTGGTAATTAATGGCAAAAATGCTATAGGAAATTATATTCATTATGGAGTTAGAGAGCATGGTATGGCTGCTATCATGAATGGTTTAGCTTGCTATGGCAATTACCAAGCCCAGGAAAAAGATTTTACTAAACCTGATAAAGATACTCCAGACAATACACATCAAATAAATAATAATAAGGGTAATTATGTAATTCCCTATGGTGGTACCTTTTTGGTATTTTCAGATTTTATGAGGCCTGCAATTAGATTATCTGCTTTAATGGAACGCCAAGTAATTTATATTTTTACTCACGATAATATTTCCTTAGGAGGGGATGGACCTACTCATCAACCTATAGAGCATATAGCTTCTTTACGTTTAATTCCCAATTTAGATGTAATTCGCCCTTGTGATTTAGTAGAAACAATTGAAGCTTATCAAATTGCTTTGGCTAATAAAAAAACTCCTACTGCTCTTATTTTAGGCAGAGAAAACATCCCCCATTTACGTGAAGATTTTGATATAAAAATTAATAAAGTTAAATTAGGTGGATATATTTTATCTAAAGCAAAAGAAGACAAGAAAATTGATGTTAATTTAATTTCAAGTGGCTCAGAACTTTATTTGGCCATTGAAGTAGCCAAATTATTAAATAATAGCAATTTTAATGTCCAAGTAATATCCATGCCCTGTTTACAAAAATATGCTCAACAAAAAGCTGCTTACAAAAAACAAGTTCTAGGTGATTATCGCTATAATATAGTGGTTGAAGCTTCTCATTTAATAGGATGGCAAGAAGTATTAGGAGAAAATACTATAGTGTATGGTATTGATACTTTTGGCAAATCTGGCTCCTCTGCGGATGTTTTAGATTTTTTTGGATTTACTGTTGAAAAAATCCATCAATTTGTACTAAATAAAATCTCTTAATTTAATAAAATAATAAGGTTATAAAAAATATAATGATTATGCCTTTACCTGCTGTTAAAATTGCTCCTTCTATTTTAGCTGCTAATTTCACCAAATTAGGTGAAGAGATCATTAACTTAGATAAAGCGGGCGCCGATCATATCCATCTAGATGTTATGGATGGTAATTTTGTTAACAATTTAACTTTTGGTGCTTCTATAATTAAACAAATTAGGCCATTAACTACTAAAATTTTTGACGTGCATTTAATGGTTGATCATCCTGAAGATTTTATTGAGCCTATGGTAGAAGCAGGAGCTGATATTATCACTTTTCATTATGAAGCTTGTATTCATCATGATAAATTAATTACTAAGATAAAAAACAAAGGAATTAAAGTGGGAATTGCTCTTAATCCTTCTACTCCTGAACAAGTTTTAGAGTATATTATTGATAAGTTAGACCTGGTTTTGGTATTAACTGTAAATCCGGGATTAGGGGGGCAAAGCTTTATTCCTTCCCAATTAAAAAAAATTAAAAATATTAAAGATAATTTTATTAAGAGTAGAAATATAGATTTACAAATTGATGGCGGAGTAGATTTAACAAATTCTAAGCAATTAAAGGAGTTAGGAGCTACTATATTAGTAGCGGGAACGGCGGTTTTTAAAAATTCTAATTATAGCGCTAATATTAAAGCTTTAAAATCATAAATAAATAAACTATTATTGAATACTAGAATAATAATTAAGGGGGGAGAGGTTAAAAATGTCGGCCAACAAAACTAACAAAAGCAATCATACAGAACCACATCAGGTAGTGCCGCCAAAACCTAGTATTTCTAATATAAAAAAATGGTTCATTACAGGCCTGCTAGTTGCTTTACCAATAATTGTTACTTTTTATATTATACTTTGGATCGTTAATTTTTTTGATAATTTAATTGTAGGTACTTTGTTTCCTAATTCTGCTATTGCTCATATTCCAGGATTTGGCCTAGTAATTTCCGTAACTTTTATGGTAATTATAGGATTTATTGCTAGTAATTATTTAGGCAAATTATTTATTTCCTTAGGGGAGTACGTGGTAGATAGAATCCCTATAGTAAGAACTTTATATTCTACCACTAAACAAATTTTTGTAACTATATTTTCTGATAATTCTAGAGCCTTTAAAGATGTGGTATTAGTAGAATATCCAAGAAAAGGCATATGGGTTATGGCTTTTGTGACCTCAGATAATAGCGGCGAAGTGGGGGCAATTTTAAAGCAAGAAATGCTTAATGTTTTTCTACCAACTACTCCTAATCCTACTTCTGGCTTTTTGTTATTTGTACCTAAAAAAGACGTGATCGTTTTAAATATGAAAACAGATGCAGCAATGAAATTAATCATCAGCGGAGGCGTAATTAATCCTACCGTAGATAAATCCACCTATACTTCTAATTCTAGTGTAAATCTCACCCAAGTAAAACATTTAAATACTAATGAACTAGAAATTATTTATGAAGATAAAAATTTACCAATAAAAACAGAATTTAGTGGAGAAATTATTGAAGTTCCTGCAGAAAAAACTCATAAACCAACTGTAAAGAATATTAAATAATCCTAAAATTTTATAATAATATAAGTATTTAGGCGTATCCACAAGATACGCCTATTTTTTATTATTTATCAATTTATAACAAAAACTAGTTTAAATTAAATTATTAAAAAATATCTCTTAAGCGTTGTTATTTTAATTCTTTCAATCCAAAGCTTATAAATGGTAAATCTTAGGCTATTTTAAAAGCTTAGATTTATCTTTATTATTTTTAATTTTGGAAAAAAATAATTTGCTAATCCTCTTACCTTTAAAAATCTCTTATAAATTATATAAGTAAAAGTACATTATAGTTTAAAAAAAATTATTACTACTTTAATGATAATTTATGATTAAAGAATATAGTGTAAAGATATAAATCTCTCTACTGGGGGCAGAAAGCATAAAAATATTATGCTATTTACTAAAGGTAAGCTACCTTAGGCAACAGTTGATTAAAAGTGGCAAAAGGAAGAGTTTATAGATTATTTAACTAAAGCCAATCTCTTAAGAGGTATAGCTTAGGTTAAAAAACTGATTAAAAATAAGGCAACCTTAGAAGAAATACAATTGGCAGCTAATTATAATAAGTATGAGCTTACAGATAAAAAATCTAAGGTTAATGATAGTATTTATAGTATATCTAACTACAAAATTAATAAGTAAGCCTATATCGTCAATCAAAAGAGCTAACTACTTTGCGTGATCAACCGTATAATTATTAAGTTTATAACAAAAATAAATTCAATGTAAAGCACCCAGCTGTAAAGCCTTTACAGCTTATGGAAAGCTTAATTGAAATAACAACCACTTAAGAAAGGCAGATTATTTTAGATCTATTTATGGGTAGTGGCAGTAAGGAACTTGCTATTTATTCTCTGAAAAAAAGACTTCATAGGCTGTACTATTAGAATAATATTACAAGATAGCCCAACATAAACTGGCAAGCTAACATCAAAAGAGTTGATACAAAAATATCACCTATAAAATTAAAAACTTGATAGTAAAAATAATTTAAATTCTAAAACCCATGCCCGCTATTTATGTCTCATTTTCCTACTATAACTGTCCCGCTACAGTGATAAAGTAATAGCGCCTATATATTAGTAACTATGTAGCAAAGGGCCCATCATATTTCTATGCTTTGGCAAAAACCCTTTATTACTTACAGATTTTTCCCTTTATAAGTGAACCCACTGCAAATTACTAAAGAAAACTTAATAAAAACTACTAAGGATTATAAAAATATTATTAATTCTCTACCTAATATTTAAAGGATTTTTTACTTTTAAGGCCATTATAAAAAAGCCCCACATAATTAGGAACATTTCCTTTATTATATGAGGCTTTAGGTTTAATATAATCTTTAGCCACTAAGGGCATCTGTTAGGGTAATGTTTAAATAAAAACTTAACTCCATATTAATTAAAGTGCTATTATTTCCCCTAAGCTTATAAGATGCAAGGAGATAAAGCCTCGGCAATATCAGGATTTTACTTTTTAGGAGTTACTTCTTTTATCACTACCTTACTATAATTTGCCCCCTAGTATAACCTAAAAACCATGTAATATTTAGTAGCTGGCAAAGTGGAGATAAATTTTAAGTCTTCTATAGTCTTTGATAATTTATTACTAGAATAGTTTAAATCCCCTAAATGATGTATAGTATTAAATTAACCATTAGGATCCACTTTAGCTATAAGACGCAGTTCCTTTTATTTGTCCTTTTAAGCCACTTTGGCTTAAATTAAGTTCATAAATATTGTCTAAATTAAGCTGGGTTGCTCCTGTGATAATACCTTACTTAATCTGAGTTGTACTATTAATCCACTTAGTAAAGCTAACAACCTGGATTATAAATGATTCCTTAGAACCAGTTCTTATCCCAGTTACTATCCCCCAATTGAATAATTCTATATATCATAAATCTTAGTTACAGGACTACCCCCTATCAGATAGTTTTATATTTCCAGAAAGGCTACTTGGTAGTAAAAGCCCTAGAATTAGTTATAAAGGGATAATTAACTACCTTTACTCATCCTTGTTCCAAGCATCCAAAAGCACCTGTACCTCCATCTTGGCTCACAGTCTAAAGCATGACCCTCTCCTTTTTAGACCAACCTTAAATAAGCATGTCATTGCCTACTTTAGGTAAGGCTATGACGCAAAAGCAATAGGAGGGCTGGTTGCAGTATATGTAGTGATTTTGCTTTATTAAAGCAAAATCACTTCCTTATGTGGGTTGATCTGTTGGCAAATAATCAGGAGGAACAGTATATTCTTTTACCTTATAAACTTCACTCTTAGGACCTTCACGAACTTTATCACCCTAATATACTGTAATTTTACTGGCTTTAATAGGTAGCTTGTTAGGGGTATACAAGCAATACGCCTCAGTTAAAATATAGTTGCTCAGATGATGCTACTTGAACCCATAAAGCTTCCTTATTAGAAATTTCCGCTCTCAGAGAAACTAATAAAGGCACTTCCCATATATAAATAGGGCTCCTTAATACTCTAAGATTAATCAATCAGCTTCATCACTTTAATATCTATTTTATCTTTAATTATAGCCTCTTTAGAAATAGGGTTATCTTGTAATGTAATTGCTTGGATTGACCTATTTTTAACAGTGATTAAAACAAAACTTAACAATGGTAGAAAAATTAAAGAAGCAATTATTAATTTCTTTATCATATATGCACCTGTAATGTTAAGTTAAGGTGATTGATTAATTTCCCTTAAATTATCTGCTGTAATCATAAAAATTGCATATTTAAAAGCATTTATAGCAAAATAGTGAAGGATTATACAATAAGGGAAACCATAATACTGTACAAGGTAATGGTTAAATGTATTACAAAGAATAAATTATTATAATTTTAATAGGAGTTATAGGTAAGTAGTTTGAGGGCAGCCTAATCTAATGTTATTTTACCTAAGTTTACTCCACTGTTACTGATTTAGCTAAGCCTCTAGGTTTATCCACATCATTACCTAAACTTAAGGAAAGGTTGTAGCTCATTAAGTGGGCTATTAGGGTATAAAATATAGGAGAAGTAATGTCATTAAATTCTCCAAAAATTTCTGTACTGATAAATCCTAACGCTTGCTCATGATTTTTATCAGCAATCAAAACAATTTTAGCTTCCCGAGCTAAAATTTCTTCTATGCCCGAAAGAGTTTTATGGTTTAATAATTGGCTATGTGCTAAACAAATTACTAACGTATTAGCATCTAAGATGGCAATTGGCCCATGCTTTAATTCACCAAAGGTAAAACTTAAAGTGGGGATATATAAAAGTTCTTGGGTTTTTAAGGAAAATTCCATAGCTAAGCCGTAAAATATATTTCTTCCTAAAAAGATGATTTTTAACCCTTTAGGAATATGAGAGCTTATATGTTTACAGGTATTACTTATATTAGTTATAGTTATTTCATCATTTAAAAAAGCTTCTATTTTATTAGGGAGCAAATTTAAATGTAAATGGTATAAATTTTTAACTTCTGCCTCATTTATTAAATTTTTATCTAACGCAATTTTAAGCGATAAAAGTGCTAAAGATAATAATTGGGAAGTAAAGCTTTTAGTGGCAGCTACCCCAATTTCAGGGCCTGAAAAGCATTCAATTACATAATCGCTTAAATGGGCAATTTGGCTTTCTCTAACATTAACTAAAGCAATGATTTTGCTAGTGTTGCTTATCTTGTTAGGAGAGTTAGGGTTTTTTATAAGTGCGTTTTTTACCATATTTAAAGCCGCGATAGTATCGGCAGTTTCTCCTGATTGGGAAATAAATAGATATAAAGTATCATCTAAATCAAAATTATGCTCACTATAAGTAAACTCTGAGGCTAAGCTCAACGCTATTTCTAATTTTGCATATTTTTCAAACCAATATTTAGCTATAAAGCCTGCATTAAAAGAGCTACCACAAGCGATAATTTTTAGCCTTTTAAAATTTTGTAAATTGTCTTTAAGTTGAGGAAAAGCTATTTGATTGTTAATAGTATCATAATGGTTAATTAAATTATTTCTAAGACAACCTGTTTGTTCATTAATTTCTTTAAGCATATAATGAGGATAAGTGCCTTTTTCTAAATCATTAGGCAAAATAGAAATTTTACTAGATATTTTAGTTAGGGGATTGCCATTTTTATCAAAAAACTCTACCTTATTTGCAGACACTACAGCTATTTCCTCATCTTCTACATAAGCACTTTTTTGAGCTAATCCGGCTATAGCATAAACATCACTGGCAATATAATTTTTACCTTCGCCATAACCTACAATCATAGGAGAACGCCTTTTAAGGCCATAGATTTTTTCCTCATCTTTAAATATTATAACTAAAGCGAAAGATCCTTTAAGTAGGGTAAATAATTTTTGCAAAGCTTTAGATTTAGGATAACCCTTCTTAAGTAAATCAGTAAGTAAAACCAAAATTATTTCTGTATCGGTTTGGGAGTGAAAATCATATTTTTTTGCTAAAAGCTCTTTTTTTAACTCCTGGTGATTTTCTATTATCCCATTGTGAACTAGAGCAATTTCAGAATTAAAATGGGGATGTGCATTAATATCACTTGGAACCCCATGAGTTGCCCATCTAGTGTGCCCTATACCTGTATAAGCTTGGGTAGTTGTAGGATCAACTCTAGATTTCTTTAAAACTTTTGCTTCTAAATCAGCCACCCGCCCTTTGTATTTATGGCATACAATCTTATAAGTTTTAGGAAGTAAAATATTAGGAGAATTATCTAAACTTAAAAGGGGGGTTAAGAATGCTACGCCTGAGGAATCATATCCTCTATATTCTAACCTTTTTAAGCCCGTTAACAATTCATCCATAATATTATTATTAGCCGCTATAGCAATTATTCCGCACATTTAACATCTACCTTAAGTTGAATTTTAGCCTGATTTTTTATTAGTTTCTATTATATAATAATATAATTTAAATAAATTTTTAAATTATATTACAAATTATATCTAATGACGCAGAGACTTTTTTCTAAACAAGCTACCCACATCTAAATATAAATATATATTAGAAAGTAATATTAATAAGCAGCCCAGTATAGCTAAAGGATTAGGAACATCTTTAAACACAAAATAGCCAAATATTACTCCCCAAATAATAAAAGAGTAATACGTGGTTGATACTAAAGAAATGGGAGCTAATTGATAAGCTTTTAAAAATGTTAGGGCTGCTATAACTATGCAAATGGCCGAAAGTAAAACTATATTAAAATTGGCAACACTACCAATATGAAAACTTTGATTATTAAATTTAAGCAAAAAAGCACCAAAAATAGCAGAAATTACAAAAAGGTAAGCTCTAACCGTAAAAGCATTTTCCTTTTGTAAAAATTTTCTTGTGGTTACTCCAATACAAATATCACAGGTAGTAACTACAAAAGCTAATAATATTCCCACCACACTTAAATTATATTTAGTAATATTAAAAGGATTAGTAATTAAGGCGATACCTATAAAACCCAAAGCAATAGCAATTACTTTTTTGTGGTTAAGCTCTTCTTTTAAAAACAAAACTCCAAAAGTTGTGCTAAGCACAGGAGTAGTAAAAATTATAGAATAATAAATATCTAAAGGAATTTTTGATAAAGAAATAAATGCTGAAGAAAAACTGATCATAGATAAAATTATCATTAAAAAGACAAAAGGTGATTTAAATCTAAGCACATTAACTTTATGTCTAAAATATTTAAATATTATATAAGATAAAAGGATTAAGGCCGCTATTAAATTGATATAAAAATAAAAGCTAAAAAAGGAAATACCCTGATTAGATAAGGCAAATTTAGCAAAAAGATCTAAAAGTGCATAAAAAAAGCAACTAATAAAGCCTAGCAAAACCCCAGGGTAGTATTTTTTTTCCATTGTATTGCATCCTACATAATAATTAGATTATTTTATAAAGGGGGAGTATAAAAAAGTGGGAAATTACTTAATAATTGTTAATTAATAATAACGGCTATACCAGTAATAATTAATAAAGTTGCAAAACCTGCGATAATATCATCAATCATAATTCCAGCCCCACCTTTAAAAGTACTTTCAGAAATTTTAATGATCCAAGGTTTTTTAATATCCAAAATTCTAAATATAACAAAAGCTAAAAAGGATAAGCCAATATGATGGCTAACTAATAATAAAGCTAAAGATTGTCCTACAACTTCATCAATCACCACATAAGAAGCATCAGGATTTAAAGGCGTATAAATCTTTTCACAAACAAAAAAACCCACTAATAATAAAAAAATTGTAATCGGAATTAATAAAGAGTTGTTAATTTGACTAATTAGTAAAACAAAAATCAAAGTTATAAAAGAAGCCAAGGTACCAGGGGCCTTTTTAAAGTAACCACAACCGCCTAAAGTGGCAATAATTAAATAGGTATTTTCTTTTCTATAGAAATTAACAGGAATATCAAAATATTTATTAATAAATTTATTAAACCACGATTTAAGCATAATTTTATACCTTCTCACAAAAAATTATCACCAAAAAAATCATAAACTACCTATATTTATCAAACTATGCTAGGGCTTAATCTATAAGCTGACGTAAAATATGGGTTACTAAAATAAGGTATCAGATCAACTAACAAAAACAATATTTAAAAACAATATTTAAATAGTATTTTACTATTATAAATCTGTTCTATATAATAATATTTCTATCATACATCATATTTAACTAAATTAATAATAATATTTAACGAAAATTTAACTAAATAAGTTTAAGAAAAAATGAAACTCTTACACGATTCTGTAGTTGCTCTAATAACTCCTTTTACCTCAGAAGATAAAATAGATTTTCAAGTTTTTGAAAAATTGCTAGAGTTTCATTTAAATAATCAAACTGCTGGAATAGTGGTAGCAGGCACCACAGGAGAAGCCGCCACATTAAGCCTTAAAGAAAAATTATTGCTTTTAGAAGTTGCTTGTAAAGTGGTAAAAAATAAAATTCCTATAGTATTTGGCTCAGGCGGAAATAACACTGCAGAAGTTGTGGAATTATCTAAATCTGCAGAAAAACATCCTATTGATGGTTTACTAATTGTTAATCCTTATTATAACAGGCCCACCCAAGAAGGAATTTATCAGCATTATCAAAAAATTTCCCAAAATATAGCGTTACCTATTTATATCTATAATGTTCCTTCTAGAACCGGAAGTGATATAACGCTTGAAACTATTTATAGGCTAGCTGAGCTAAAAAATGTTAAAGGGATTAAAGATGCAGTAGCAGATTTATCTCGTCCTTATAAAATAAGAAAACATCTAGGCAATGATTTTATTTTACTTTCAGGAGAGGATGAAACCTTTTTATCTTATAGAATTGCCGGAGGAAATGGTTGTATTTCAGTTTCTGCTAACATTATCCCTAAATTATGCCAAGAAATTCATAAACTGTTTAATAATAACCAAATCAAAGAAGCTACTGCATTACAAACTCATTTAATTTCTCTACATGGCGTCTTGTTTTGTGAAAGTAATCCCACCCCTGTAAAATATGCTTTATCTTTATTAAATTTAGCTAAAGAAACCTCTCGTTTGCCTTTAGTTCCTTTGGCTGCATCTAATAAGGAAAAGGTGGCCAGCCTTATGAAAGATTTAAAATTAATTTAAAACCTAGCAGGTAGTTAGATCACAATGGCCCAACTTAAACAAAATCAAAGCAAGCAAAATCAAGCTAAACCTAAACAGAATAAAGAAGATGATAGTAAAATAAAAGTTATTTCGCAAAATCGTAAAGCCCTATTTAATTATGAAATAATTAGTAAATTTGAGGCAGGTTTATCTTTATTAGGAAGCGAGGTAAAAACCTTACGTTTAGGCAGATGCTCCATCGGGGAAAGTTATATTAGTATAGGGCATAAAGGAGAGCTTGAGGTAGTAAATTGCTCCATTCCTGCTTATGCTCAGGCTGCTTACTTTAACCATGAAGAGCGTCGACCTAGAAAGCTACTTTTAAATAAAAAAGAAATTATAAAAATTAAAGAGGGCATAGCTAAAAAGGGATTTACGGCGATCTCTTTAAAAATCTACTTTAAAAAGGGCAAAGCTAAATTAGAAATCGCATTAGCTAAAGGTAAAACTAACTACGATAAAAGACAAGATCTTAAGGAAAAAGATTGGAAACGAGAAGAATCAAAAACGATTAAAGAATATAATATTAAATATTGAGCTTTAAAAATAGAAATAATTTAAAGATTGTAATTAGACACAATGTTTCATATAATAAATTTATTATTTGGTGCTTATTAGTAGCAGCCTTAATGTTCATAATATAATTCATAAAAATATTTATCATAAAAATTAATAAGGTTAAAAATACATGGCAAGAGTAACCATAGAAGATTGTTTGAAAAAAACTAAAGGTAGCCATTTTGATTTAGTATTGTTAGCAAGTGAAAGAGCAAAACAAATTTCTAATGGAAAAAAATCAGACATTGCAAAAAAGGGTGTTAAAACTCACGTAACTGCTTTAAGAGAAATTGAAGATGACTCTGTAGATTTATTAGTTTTAAAAGAAAATCTTTTAACCAGAATGTATAATATTAAACATAATAAAAACGATCAAGAAGAAATTGATGATGATATTCTTTTAGATATGCAAGGTAATGAGTTTGTACCAGGGGAACTTGAAGAAATCAAAGAAGAAATTCCTGAACAAGTTGAAGATATTGAATATGAAGATATAGAGCCAGAATATAAATAAATATATTGATTATAGAAAATGCCCTATAACTATCTACAAAAATTATTAATTTCTATTAAATGCTTGAAACTGATTAACATTTAATGAGTATTGATTTTTAATTTATAAAGGGAATTTTCTAATAAAATGTCAGACCAAGATTTCTTAGGGCAACTCCAACAGAAAAAAGATAAATTTGATATAGGCCTTATTATGAAGGCCTATCATCTAGCAGCACGCGGCCATATCCATCAAAAACGTAAATCCGGACAGCCTTATATTATTCACCCCACTAATATTGCTTTAGATTTATTATCTTATAATTTTGATTCCCAGACTATAGCTGCAGCTTTAATGCATGATTTAATTGAAGATACTACCATATCTGAAGAAGAAATCAAAGAAAGCTGTGGAGATGAGGTGCTTAAATTGGTATTAGGAGTTACTAATCTAAGCAAAATGAGATTTTCCAGTGATCAAGAAGCTAAAATGGAGAATTTTAGAAAATTTATCCTGGCTTTTATTGGTGATATTAGGGTATTAATTATCAAAATTTTTGATAGATTAGATAATATGCGGACAATTTTTCATTTATCGCATCAAGAAAAAAGAATCAGAATAGCTAAAGAAACTATGGATATTTATATCCCTTTAGCTGAGCGCTTATCTTTTCATGATTTAAAAGATGAGCTTGAAGATTTGTGTTTTGAAGTTTTAGAACCTAAGGTGAGAGAATTTTTAATAGGCAGAATTGAGGAGCTTAGAGAACATTCCCAATTATTACTAGATGATATCAAAGAAGATATAAAAAAATTACTTATACAGCACAATATAAATTTTACCGATATAAAAGGGCGTATAAAAAGGCCTTATTCTATTTGGATAAAAATGCGCAAACATCAGGCCTCTTTTGAAGATATCTTTGATATTTTAGCCTTTAGAATTATCGCGCAAGATAAAAAAAGTTGTTATGATATTTTATATATTTTACATACTAATTATAAAGCAATTTTTAAGAGATTTAAGGATTATATTAGTGTTCCTAAAGTAAATAATTATCAAGGGTTACATACAGTTGTGGTATTAAGCGATAGTATGAAAATTGAGGTGCAAATTAGAACCACTGAAATGGATTATTTTGCTGAAAATGGTATAGCTGCACATTGGAATTATAAATTCCCTGCTCAAAATAAGTATGATGTTAGTCAATATTCTTGGTTAAGAAATCTGGCCAGTATTATTAATTCAAGCGATGTAGCTATTGAAGACGTTTATGAATACTCAAAAACAGAAATCTTCACCAATCAGATTTTTGTTTTTACTCCCAAAGGGGAGGTAATAACTTTACCACAGGGGTCTTGTGCTTTAGATTTTGCCTACGCTATTCATACGGATATCGGAAATAAATGCAAATATGTAGTAATTGATGGCATCAATCAATCAATTTTTACTAAATTAAAAAATGGCCAAAAAGTAACTATCCTTACTGATGAAAATCAGGAACCTCAAACCATGTGGCTATCTTGCGTGACCACAGGTGTAGCAAAGCTGTGTATTAAAAGACATTTAAAATCTAAGCATAAAAAAGATTTAATAGCACAAGCTCATGCTATTTTAAATTACATGTTTGAAAAAGAAGGAGTATCTTTTTACCCGCAATTTATCGAGAAAATGATGAAGATATTAAATATAAAATCTGAGCATTTATTTTTTGAAAAAATCATAGAAGGCAAGATTGATATCCAAGGGCTAATTAGTGAGATTTTTCCGCAATTACATATTAGAAATGAGCAGGCTAAAGATTGTAAAGATATAGTAGAAACTGGCAATTTAGGAAATTCAGCTAAAAAGATTGTTTTTGCCGATTGTTGCTATCCTATTTATAATGATAGTATTGTAGGAATTATGATGCCAGGAAATGGAATTGAAGTGCATCATAGTAGTTGTGAAATACTATATGCCCAATGGATTTCAAATTTAGATGTTATTAGAATCTACTGGAAAAATGAAAGTTCGCTTTTTTATGAAGCTAAACTAAAAATTGAAATGAATCATGAAGTAGGAGCCTTAGCAAGTATTGCTAGCATTTTGGCTAAGAATAAAATCAATATTAAAAGCATTGCTTCAGAAAACATCAAAGATAAAAAATTAGCAGTAGTTACTATTATCCTAGAAGTAAAAGATATGTTAAACTTAGAAAGAATAATAAAAAAACTTTATACCTCAAAAAATGTCTATAAAATTGAAAGACAAATTAATTAAAAAGGAAAAGCATGAATTTTATTTTAGGAGTAAATATAGATCATATAGCTACTTTAAGAAATGCTCGCAATGAGGGCCATCCTGATTTAATTACCATGGCTTTATTAGCTCAAGAAAGCGGTTCCCATCAAATTGTGGCGCACTTAAGAGAGGATAGAAGACATATTAAAGATAAAGATTTATATGATCTTAAAACCCACCTAAAAATACCCTTAAATATGGAAATGGCAATTACTGATGAAATGTTAGAAATTGCCCTTAAAGTAAAGCCCTATACAGTTTGTTTAGTACCTGAGAAGCGTCAAGAACTTACTACAGAAGGCGGATTAGATGTAGTAAAGCATTACAACACTTTAGAAAATAAAATTAGGCAATTACAACAAGCTAATATTAAAGTCTCCCTATTTATAGATGCTAATTTAGAACAAATCCAAGCATGCACAAATCTAAAGGTTAATGCAGTAGAAATTAATACGGGGGTTTACTGCAATTTAACTGAAGAAAATAAAACTTTTGAAATCAATAAAATTAAAGAAATCAGCGCTTATGGCGTTGCTAATAACTTAAAAATCCATGCAGGGCATGGCTTAACCACAGCTAATATAGGTGAAATAGCCGTAATTAAAGATATTATAGAATTTAATATTGGATATTTCATTATCAGTAGAGCCCTTAGTATAGGTCTTAAAGCAGCGATCCAAGAAATATTGCAAGCCATCCAAATCCAACGCCAAATCTATGATCTTAAATAACAATGATTATAAGAAATGGCGTAGATATGGTAGATATTGCTAGAATAAATAAAACTTATAATCAGTTTTATTTTAAATTTATTGAAAGAATCTTTACTGAGCGCGAGCAACATTATTGTACTCGTAATAACATTATAAATTTTAATGCATTGGCTAAACGCTTTGCTGCTAAAGAGGCTTTTGCTAAAGCTTTAGGAAATGGTATAGGCTATTTGGCTTTTAGAGATATAGAGATATTAAATGATAGTTATAATGCTCCTTATATCAACCTAACCCCAAAGATTTTAGATTATATTAAAGATTTATACGGGTGGCATAATTTAGCAGTTTCCCTTTCTTTAACCGATGACAAAGATCTTGCCCTGGCCTTTGTTACACTTTACAATATTAATTAAAAAATTCATGGACCCGCAATGAAAAAATCCTCTCATATAATACAATTCATTTATAAAATGAGTGGTAAAAGCATTAAGTTAAAAAAAGTCTCAGAATATTCTAACTTACCTAAAGAAATTAGTTCAAATAATGCGTCTATAACAGAAAAAAAAGAAGTGAACACACCAAAAAAAACTCTTATGCAAAGTTTCTTATCTAATTCTAAATCCCTTATAATAGCTTTATTAATCGCCCTTTTAATTAGAAGCTTTATAGTTCAAGCTTTTTATATACCCAGTGGCTCTATGAAGCCTGGCTTATTAGAGGGAGATTATGTATTTGTTACTAAATTTAACTATGGTTATGATAAAGCTTCTTTGCCTTTTGAATTACCCCTTATTCCAGGAGGTAGAATAGCTTATACCTCACCTAAACGTGGAGATGTGGTAGTATTTAAGGTTAAAGGGACGGATTATGTTAAAAGGTTAATAGGTTTACCTGGTGATAGGATTCAGGTAATTAATTCAGTAGTATATATTAACAATAAGCCTCTTATTAGAGAAAAAATAGGGGAAATTAATATGGATGGAGTTACTAATATTATCTATAAAGAATATATGAATAAAGGTATGCCTAATGAATTATCTTATAATACTTTTGAGATTAATCAAAATTACATTAATCAAGAAGCAAGATTTTTTGGGCCTATTGTTTTAAGACAGGATGAATTTTTTATGATGGGGGATAATAGAGATAACTCTATGGATAGCAGATTTAGCCAAATAGGTATAATTAATAAATCAGCTTTAGTAGGCAAAGGATGGCTTATATTCTTTTCTATAAATGGTAGCTTTATAGAATTTTGGAAGTGGTTTACTGAAGTTAGAGTAGATAGAATGTTTAAAAAAATATCTTAGCTATTAAAAACATGTTTGTGCCATTAGAAAATAAATTAGGTTATAAATTTAAAAACAAAGAACTTATTAACTTGGCTTTAACTCATAGTAGCTATAAGTACGGTAGATTTCCTAAAAATAATGAAACTATGGAATTTTTAGGAGATAAGGTTTTAGGCTTAATTATTGCCAAAGAATTATATCTTAATTATAAGGAAAGAGAAGGTTATCTAGCTAAGTGCTACGGTTATTTAACCTCAAGTACCATTTTAATTGAAATTGCTAATGCTTTAGATATTAATCTTTATATTAAAAAAAGTAAAGGCGACGAAGAAAATAGCCTTTTAGTAGATGCTTGTGAAGCTCTTTTAGCTGCTGTTTATTTAGATAGTGGGGATATAGAAGTAGTAAGAAAAATCATTTTAATTCACTGGCAAAAATATATAGATCAGTATTCTATTCAAAAAATTGATGTAACCTTTGATCCTAAATCTGCTTTGCAAGAATGGGTGCAACGTCTTAAATTACCTGTACCATTTTATAAAGATATAAAAAAGGAAGGGGATGATCACAATCCTACCTTTTATGTAGAAATTATAGTAAAAAATTATTCTTCTAGTTTAGGCATAGGGAACAATAAACAATTAGCACAAAAAGATGCAGCTAGAAATTTTATTAGAGAAAATAATATTAATTTTAATGTAAAGTTTAAAAACAAGGCTGAAATAGTTAGCTAAATTTACTCCAAAAATCACAAAATTGATTATATAAGCAGGATATAATATTGATTTATATCCTAGTTTACAGTAAGATAGTGTAAAGTATTAAGAAATGATTAATCATTAAATAATAAATATAGTAGAAGTTAAAATTAAAGACATTAATTACGATATTAGGACTGAAAAATCTATGACAGATATTAATCCTAATTTATCCGAGCCTAAAAAAGATCTTTATACTATTGGAGAGGTGTCTAAATTATTGGCTTTAGATCAACATGTCATAAGATTTTGGAGTCTAAAATTTAGTAACTATATTAAACCTTTGCGTAAAGCAGGGCAACGTAGATATTATTCAAATAAAGATTTAGATTTATTAAAATCTATTAAAGATTTATTGCATGTACGTGGCTTATCTATAAAAGGTGTACATTTGTTGCTTAAGGAGAAACAAGAGCTTAAAGCTTCTGAAAATATCCTTTTTACTTCTGAAATCAAAAACTCCATAGCCACTCATAATAGCTATGATCCACAAATCAAAAATGCTCTTATAAAAAGATTAGAGACTATTCACTATAATATTAGCAAGCTCCTAAATAGCTAATCTGCAATAAAACAATATTTCCCTCCAACGATTATAATACTTTATAAAATAATAATACCTTTCTATTAGTTTACTAAAATCTCTAAATTTAAAATTAATAAAAAACTTGGCAAGAATAGGGTCTTAAAATTTTTATAAAAAAGCACATAAGTTATATGTAAAAATTAATACTATAAATGAATTTATAAAAAAAGAAATGATATCTGGATAGATATATTAGCCTTTAAATAATCCCTTATAGACAGAAATTATGATCACTACAGTGCCAGAAAAGGTATATTTGAGCAAAAAAGCTAATATTATAACCATCTTTGTGATCTAAAATTTTTTATTAGGGTTAAAATCAGGTCTTTATGTGGTTATAAATTACCTACCAACCTTAAATGATTAGAATATAAATGATAATAATCCCATATATTCTAATCATTTAGAATTAGTAATTATTAATCAAAATAATGGAGTAAATTACTTTTATAGCTGGCCTATGTGTCTTATAAAAATGTGCCTTTATTTTAGATAGTAGGATTATTACCTTTAATTATATAAAGTTCTAATGACCACTTTTTAATTTATTACACTCATTTTAAGAGAAATCCATATACTTTATAAAATAATATTAGAAGAGAAATTTAAAACGCTTTAATATCATTAGGCTAATAAAATAATTAAAACAGCTTACATGTAAAGCAATATTATTGAGTACTTAAGTATAATAACTACTTGTTTAGTTATTATACTTAAATCTAAGCATTGGCAAAGCTTAAAATAATCCTCTGAAGGATCTTGGTACTTTTTACAGCAAAAATAAATTTAATAACCCTGAACAGAAAGAGAGCCATAATAATTTATATCAACAATATTTATAAAAAATTGTATTTAAATTATGCTAATAACAAAAAGAAAAATATGAGATTATAATGATAAAATAGTTTAATCAGATATAATATTTCATAGATTATGGATTTGCTGAGATAAAGAAAAAAACTAATAGAATAATCTATAAGTTTAAGTAATTTTGTAAAATAAACATTAGCTATTAAGCTATATTAAATATTCAATTTATAAGACCATAGATCAAAATAATAAAGCTAAATAAATAAATCCAACATAAAGATAACCAATATAATTTGAAAATTATATTGGTTAATGTTAAACAGTTAAGTGAGAAGTAATAAAATTACAAAAAGGTAAGATCATTGTTCTTAATAAGCTTACCTCTTATAATTTATTATTGTTGGTTCATCTGTGCAGGAGCTAATTTGTTTAATATAGCTTCCTCATTGATGAAAATTTTATATTTGCCTTCCAAATTAGAAGAATATTGCTCTAACATGGTTTGAATATAAGTTTGGTTCATATAATCAGTAAAATTAACCACTGCTTGATCTCTTGCACCATCTTGGTTAGTTAAACTAATTTCCTTATTTTTTATATCTTTTATAACACCTACAAATCTATTACCATTACTAAGCATACCCTCTACAACTTTATCTTTTTCTGATAAAAATAAACTTTCAAGATTTTCTTGCTCAAAAGGTATCTCCTTAGAGGATCTAGAAAGGGTGGCATTTTCCACTTTATATCCTAGCTTACTAATATCACCCCCTGAAGATAAAGATAATATTGTACTTGCTACTGCTTCACTAATTTTTACAGATATTTGTTCTTTATTCCAAATTTCTGTTAACTCTTTTTGTACTAAGTTAAGCTCTTTTATTTTACTAGGCTCAATTTTGGTTATCATAAAAGTATAAAAATTCCCTTCTTTATCTTCTAATAAGCTTGGAGTATTTTGGACAGAAGATTGAAAAATATTTTGGATTATAGCCTCATTATTATTTAGAGATTTAGCCAATTGCTCTTCAGTAGTATTTTTAAAATTCTGATATTTTCCCTTTAGCTGGCTAGAAACTTCCTTAAGCTTAGGTTTTTGCTCTAAAGAACTTAAAAATTGCCTTCTAGTATCTTCTAATAAAGAATTACTTTTGACGATTTTTATTTCCTCTTTAATTTTATCTTTTATTTGCTCTAACTTTTCATGACGTGGGGATTCAATCTTATTAACAATAAAAATCTGCCAACCTGCTGCTGATTCAATGGGTTGAGAGAATTTTCCTACAGGAGCTCTAAAGATAGGGTTTGCGATTGCTACTGGCAAATCTTCATGTTTAATTTCCCCTAAACTAACCATAGAATAAGCTTTTTCTGCTGCCGCTAAATCTAAATCTTTAAGAGTTTTATAAGCAGCTGCTGCTTCTTCTTTAGTAGCAAAATTTATTTGTGAAATATCTCTTAATTCTGTAGTTAAATAATTATTTTTATTTTTTTCATAATGTTCGTTAATTTCTTTATCAGAAATTTTTATATCATTAACTAACTGATTTAAATCAAGAGTAATAAGTTCAAAATCCCTAGTTTCAGGATTAGAAAAAATCTCTTTATATTTATCTCTAAGATTAAGCAAATCTTGCTTAGTAGGTTTAGCTATAGTTTTATTTACTAAACTTGGGGTAAAATCAATATAAGTAATTGTTCTTTCTTGAGAAACAGATAAAAAGTCTAAATAACCTATATAATAAGGTTGAATAATAACAGGGTATAAAGCTTCAATCAGTTGATCTCTTAACATACTATATCTAATATTATCTAAAAATACTTTCTCTGAGCCAAAAATGCCACTTATTCTATTGGTAAATTCTTGTCTATTAAAAGTTCCATCTTCATTTTTAAAGGCGGGAATATTAGAAATTAAACTTAATAAAGTGCCTTCATCAACAGCTAAATCAATATTTTCAGCTTCATTGGCAAATAATAAAACGGAAATATGCTTTGAAATAAGATTATTTAAAAAATTAGCCAAAACAAAGGGGTTTTGTTGAATATAAGCCAGGTTTTTTTCAACAAAAGCCGCATACTCACTTAATATTACATTTTCTACAGTTACTTTTGCTCCCACTTGCACCCATTTATTATCATTTACTGCAGGTGTAGAATATCCTTCAATAACCCAAGGAATCATACTTGCACAAACTAGAATTACTACAACGATTAGAGCAATCTTTTTTAACCCTAAACCCTTTAGAACTAAAAGTCGATTTTTTATAGAACCTCCCATCCTATTTTTTGTAGAAGTATTAGTTTTATTATCTGTAGGTTTATTGTGGTTTGGCATAATGTTAAACTTCCTTTGTGAACATCCTTTTTATAAATCAATAACAGTAGTAAATTAATAAAAGCATAATAAAAGCAGCAGAATTAAAATCTTTACGATTATCAAATTTAAATACTACCCATCATTTGTACAAAAAGCAATTGCAATTTTTGTTTATTGCTTAGCAAATAAAAAAGTGATAAAATCCATAAAGTTTATAATACAATATATCAATATAATCTAATTATATAAGTGAATTAACTCTTATAATTAGAGTAAAAAATATAGTACAATTATTAATTTACTATATAAATATTAAAAAAGGTAGATCATGTTAAGAAAATCAATTATAGCGGGCAATTGGAAAATGAACGGTCATCTAGCCGATAGTAAAGAAAAAGTTACGGAATTGGTTAATCTCCTCAAAAATTTAGACCCTAAAGCTGACCTTGTTATTTGCCCCCCTTATACTTTAATATCCGAACTATATAGAATTTTAAATGACAAAAATATTAATTTAGGCGGTCAAGATAGTCATTTTGCCACCAAAGGAGCTCATACAGGAGATATCAGCCCTGCCATGCTTAAAGATTTAGGCTGTAAGTATGTGATTTTGGGACATTCTGAAAGGCGAGTAAATCATCAAGAAAGCAATGAAATAATTAATAAAAAGGTTAAAGCAGCCATAGGAAATGGCTTAATCGTTATTCTTTGCATCGGAGAAAGCTTAGAGGAAAAAAATTTCAATAAAACTTTAGATGTTATTACTAAGCAAATTGAGGAATCATTACCAAAAACTCTAGATTCGCAAAATTTAGTAATCGCTTATGAACCTATTTGGGCAATTGGCACAGGCTTAGTACCAAATTTAGAAGACATAAAAATTGTTCATGCTCATATTCGGCAAGTTTTAACCAAAGTTATTTCTAAAGAACAAGCAGATAAAATCAGGATACTTTATGGGGGTTCTTTAAAGGCCGATAATAGCAAAGAAATTTTAGAATTAGAAGATGTAGATGGAGGATTAATTGGAGGCGCTTCATTAATTCCTGCAGATTTTGTTGCCATTATCAAAAATTCTAAATAAATATTAAATTAAATATACCATCAGAGGCAACATGATTACCTTTTTATACGTTTTACAATTTATAATAACAATTTTACTTATAGTACTTGTGGTTTTTCAAAAAAGTGAGGGGGGAACTAGTTTAATTAGTTCTAACCAATATAATTCATTTTTTGCTAATAAGTCTTTAGTTTCTAATCCTTTAACTCGCATCACTATTATTTTAGGCTTTGCTTTTTTTGTAAACAGCATAATAATTGGAGGTATTCATTTAAGAAAATCCACTACGCCAAGTAATCTTATAGAAAAAATTGAAAGCGTTAATAAGGAACCCCCTCTTACTATCACAGATTCTACAAATGATTCTGCTCAATCTTCTGCGGTAGAGAAAAATAAGCCAACTTTACTTGAGGTACCTTTAGCAAATTAAAGCTTCTAATGACTTTAATAAAAGATCAACATTTAATAACCTTAAAGGAGAGAATTTTATATGAGATTTATTTTTATTACAGGGGGAGTAACATCCTCTTTAGGTAAAGGTATAGTATCCTCTTCTTTAGGAGCATTGTTAGAAGCACGAAAGTATAAAGTAAGATTAAAAAAAATGGACCCATACTTAAATGTTGATCCAGGGACAATGAGTCCTTTTCAGCATGGGGAAGTTTTTGTAACTGAAGATGGGGCCGAAACCGATTTAGATTTGGGACATTATGAAAGATTTACCACAAATATTTGTAACAAGAATGATAGCATCAGCGCAGGTAAAATCTATTATAACGTGATAGAAAAAGAACGAAATGGAGATTACTTAGGTGATACTATACAAGTTATACCCCATGTTACTAATGAAATTAAGCTTTATGTTGAAAATGATTTAAATGATGAAGATTTTGTGATTTGCGAAATTGGGGGAACAGTAGGGGATATTGAGTCTACCCCTTTTTTAGAGTCTTTACGACAATTTATTAACGAAAAAGGGAAGAAAAATGTTTTAGTAATTCATTTAACTTTATTACCTTATCTTGAAGCTGCCGATGAAATTAAAACCAAGCCAACTCAACATTCTGTAAGAGAGCTGCAATCATTAGGCATTAAGCCTGATATACTTTTATGTAGATGTAACCGTACTATTACAGAAAGTGCTATTAAAAAAATTGCCTTATTTTGCAATGTAGAGGCTAAAGATGTTATTCCAGGCTACAATTTAGATTGTATTTATCAAGCTCCTTTAGCTTATCATAAAGAAGGGTTAGATGATAGGGTGCTTGAATATTTTAAAGGGCATAACTTACTTGAAACAAGTAAAGAAGAAAATAAATCTTTAGCTGATCATACTTTTAATGCTTCCCAATGGCAAGATATAGAAAATAAAATTAATAACTACCAAAGCGAAGTTACCATAGCTTTTGTAGGTAAATATGTGATTTTTAGAGATGCTTATAAATCTTTGGTTGAGGCTTTAAATCATGGTGGGATTTATAATTTTCTTAAAGTAAACATTAAATGGGTGGATTCAGAAATTCTTGAAGAAAAAAATTGTAACCTTAATGATGTTTTTAAAAATGTAGATGGCATTTTAGTTGGTCCAGGTTTTGGTGAACGTGGTATAGAAGGTAAAATTAAGGCAATAACTTATATTAAAGAGCAAAATATTCCTTTTTTAGGAATTTGCTTAGGAATGCAGATGGTAGTTATTGAAACAGCTAGAAACGCACTAGGCCTAAAAGATGCTAATTCTTCTGAGTTTAGCAAAACTGGGGTCTCTGTAATTGCATTAGTTTCTGAATGGGTAAAAGATGGAGTAGTAGAAAAAAGAAGTGAGACCTCTAAAAAAGGCGGTACTATGAGGCTTGGATCTTACCCTTGCAAATTATTAGATAATAGTTTAGTAAAAAATATTTATAACAATGCTGATGTTATTCATGAGCGTCATCGCCATCGTTATGAAGTTAATATAAACTATAAAAAGCAATTAGAGGAAGCTGGTCTGGTATTTTCTGGCCAATCTCCTGATGGATTATTAATGGAAATTGTTGAGCTGCCAGCTTATAGATGGTTTGTTGGGGTACAATTTCACCCTGAACTGAAATCAAAAATTTTTAACCCTCACCCTTTATTTCAAACCTATATAAAAGCTTGTTATGAGTACAAAAAAATTAAATAAAATAATATTGACCTCTAGAAAATTTAAATCCAAGAAATTTAAATCACTTATATTAGGATAAAATAAATGGAAAATAAAGTACTTTCTCTAAATAATTTCAAAATAGCAAATCACTTACCATTTATTTTAATTGCCGGACCTTGTGTATTAGAAACAGAGGAACATGCTATGTTTATGGCTCAATCTTTAGTAGATATTACAAAAGAATTGGGAATTTCTTTAATATATAAAAGCTCTTTTGATAAGGCTAATCGTAGTAGTCTTAGTGCAAACCGTGGATTAGGATTAAAGGGTGCTTTGAAGATTTTTCAAAACATTAAAACTAAATTTAATATTCCTTTAATTACTGATGTACATGAATCTAATCAATGCTCAGAAGTTGCAGAAATTGTAGATGTTTTACAAATTCCCGCTTTTTTATGTCGCCAAACTGATTTATTAATTGCTGCTGGTAATACTGGGAAAATGATTAATATTAAAAAAGGGCAGTTTTTAGCGCCTTGGGATATGAAAAATATAGTAAAAAAAATTGAAAGTACAGGAAATACTAATCTTTTACTTTGTGAACGTGGAGTAAGTTTTGGCTATAATAATTTAGTGGTAGATATGACATCTTTACCTATTATGGCAGAAACAGGTTATCCTGTGATCTTTGATGCTACTCATTCGGTGCAAAAACCAGGAGGATTAGGGGATAAAACAGGGGGTAATAGAGAATATGCTCCACTTTTAGCTAAGGCGGCATTAGCAGTAGGGGTTGCAGGGGTTTTTTTAGAAATACATCAAGATCCTGACAATGCTCCAAGTGATGGCCCTAATATGATAAAATTACAGGAAGTTAAGGAGATCCTAAAAAATCTTATAAAAATAGATCAAATTACCAAAAATATAAATTCCTAAATTAAGTATTAAACATTTTTAAGAGTAATTCTTTATTTGATTTTAATTAACTTATAGACTTATAGAAATAACAGAAATTTTTAAGCTATCTTAAGCCTTAATTTTAAAGTAATTAAATTATAAAATAAATCCTCCTTGTGCCATTAATTAAAAGAGAAGTAAGATATTTAAAATAATGTAATAGCCTTATTTTAGGAGATTATCTTTATAAGGAATTTAGGGGGTATCTATTATTTTATTAGATTACCAATTGAAGGAAATATTAATGCATAACCTTAATAAAGAAAAACACACAGATAATTCTTTAACTATATTATACTTAGGAATTTTTTAGTTTAACTTTATAGGAATTTATACATTAATAATAATTAAGGAATAAATATGAAATTTATATTAACAGGCACCCATAACAGTGGTAAAAGTACTATTGTTGAAAAATACAAAAATAATCCTGATTATAATATAATGGGAGAATTAGTAAGAAGTTTATCACTTGAGCCTAACTTTCTTTTTTTACCTACAGATAAAGAGCGTTATGGTTTTAGTGAAATAGCTTTACTTAATTTTTATATGGGAACTGCTAAAGCTTATAATATACTCAAACAAAAAAAACATTGGATATATGATAGATGCATTATAGATCCTTTATACTATATTAGATATTTTAATGTTCAAGTACCTTTAAGTTATCAGAATAAAGACTGTACCTTATATGCATATGGTATAAGCTTAGTAACTGAGCTTATACTAGATGGTTGGTTTAAGGATGCTATAATTCTTTTATTAAAACCTATACCTATTGTAAAAGATGATGGCTTTAGGCTACAAGGAGATACAATCCAATCTGATATTTTTAATATAGCTAAGGAGACTTTAAATGTATTATCCTTACCCTATAAAGAAGTAACAGTAGAGCAAGCGGAAGAAATTATTAAAAATAAGGAACTATTGTAATAACAGAAAATAAATTTTACCTAATATTACTAAATATCTAGATTTATAATAGTTTTCATTTTTTTTCCTAACCAAGTATATTAAGCTGTAGATTTAATTTTCATAAGTAATTATTAAAAGGAGGCTTTAAGATCTGGATCACCTTCTCTTATTATTTGTTTATCTAAAGGTATGAAAATATATAGGTTAAATAATTATCTAAAGGCAACCGATCGTATGGCGAAAAAAATTCAAGAATAATTAGAATAGAAACATCATATATTACTAAAATTGAATTAAAGCTATATTATACAGATAATAAAATAAAAATATTTGCAAATAATAAAGATAATAGATTATTTAGTAGTACTAAATAATCTATTATCTTGTTGTACATAGGCAATAGGTATATTATAAGTTAGATTTATTTAAACCTATAAAATTAAATAATACAAAAAAGCCAAGTTAAGATTTTCTATTGATTAAATTCAAATAGTAATAAATTAGTTATCTGTAAAAATGGATTAGAAGTAAATATTTTTGTATATAATTTATTAATTGTATACAAATTTTCTACTTGATGGAGTTAAATTTCTTTAATAAACTTAATAGCACTTTTTATAGTAAATAATATAAATAGATATTATTATGCTAAGGGTTGTTTGAGATATAGAAATTTATAAGTAAAACTGATAAATAGAAAAGATAGGGGGCCTTAAGACGGTTGTATTAAGGTTTTATAGAATATAAAATAAAATAAATTTTCCCTTTGTTTATAAATTCTTAGATATAATTGTAACTATAAATGCTCTATCTTTAAGATTTATCTACTAGCTCTTTTAATTCCATTTCTTTAGAAATGATACTTGCCACCATTAAATCACCTCCAATATTTACCGGAGTTTGTAAAGTTCCAATTAATCTATCTATCGCTACAAAAAATACCAAAGCTTCTATAGGTATACCTACCGTAACTAAAATTAATTGAACAGTAGCTAAACCTCCTCCAGGAACTCCTGCAGTACCTATAGAAGAAATCATAGTGGTGCCAAAAATAAGCAAATAACTAGTGAGATCCAAGGGAACTTGGAAAATATTAGCCGCAAAAATTGTAAAAATTGCTTGATAAAGCCCTGCACCATTCATATTTAAAGTAGCACCTAAGGGTAAAATAAAAGATCTTACTCCTTTATTTATTCCCATTTTTTTTGCACAGGCAAAAGTAGTAGGTAAAGTGGCATTACTACTATTTGTGGCAACTGCCATCACTAAAGCGTCTAAACTATTGCTAAAAAAATCTCTAACATTATGACCTTTAACTTTTAAAATTATGGGAAAAATCACAAACAGTTGAAATGCATACATGATTACAACAATGGCAATAATTTTAGCGGATTGTATTAGTACCTCAGAGCCAAAGAGAGCAGTAGTATAAGCCAATAATGAAAATACCCCAATAGGTGCAAATTCAATAATAACTCTAATAATAGTATTAATGATATCATTAGCATTATCTACTAACTGATACAAAGAGGTTTTATCAGCTGTAATTGTCCTAATAGCTAAACCAATAATTACTGACAAGAAAATTATTTGCAAGATCTTACCCTCAGCAAAAGCCATAATCATATTAGAAGGAATAACTTCTGACAAAGGATCAGCTAGGGTAGGCAATTTAGTATTTTCTTTACCAGAATTAGGTTGTGCTGTTGGGGTATTGTTTTCTGTAGAAGTTGCAACAATAGGAGTAGTAGAATTATTAAAGCTAGGAATTTTTGTCATACCTTTACCAGGTTGAAAATATATAGCAACAAATATACCAAGCACCACCGATAATGCCGTAGTACCCACAATCCATAGCATAGCTTTTAAAGTCATTTGACCTAAAGAAGAAACTTTTTTAACGTTTATAATACTATTTAATAAACTTATAAAAACCAATGGAATTAAAATCATTTTTAATAAGCTTAAAAAAGTATCACCTAGAGGTTTTAACATTATGGCTGCATCTTGAAAAAAAAATCCTAAGCCTATACCTAAAAATATTCCTACTAACGTTCTTTTCCATATACTAACAGATGTCCATAATTTCCACATATTTTACCTCTTTTTTAATAAACATTAAAGTTGATTATATAATAAAAATCTTAAATAAGCTTTAAAAAAAACTAATAAAATTGACAAGCAAATTAGTGATAAAAATTTTATTTTTGCTGTTATTTTTTTGGTCTTTAACTCAAAATCCTTAGAAATAATCTTAATCATTAAATCCACAAAAATATTAATCAAAATTATCACTACGTCTAATATTGTCTCGTGCCATAATCAATACTATAACTTTAATTACGGGCATAACTAATTTTATAGTAACTCACCCTCTTGCTAGCAGAACAGAGGTAACAAGGGCAAAAATAATGGTAGTGCAGAAGATAAGCAGATATTTTATACAATCTAAGAGTATACTTAAATCTGGAACATAAAAATAATTACAATGACCTGAATAGGGGATTCCTAAAGATAAAACAAAAAATCTAATTTATTGACTGAGCCCCATTTTTTTTGCACAGACAAAAGTAGTTGGTAAAATAGTGGTACGGCTTGTAGTAGTCCAGGAAAACAATTAAACCTACAAAGCTATTTTAAAAAAATTTATAACTTTATACCCTTTAGCTTGTAATAAAATTTTGACGCCAAAAAGAGTATTAGTATAGGTCAACACCAATAAAAGTAAATTCTACAACTACTTTAAAGATATTATTAATAATAATATTACAATTATATACTAATTGGTAAAAGTAAGTTTTATCACTATAACTTACTCTAACAGGAAGGGCAATAATTACGGCTAAAAAGATTATTTTTAAAATCTTACCAGAATTAAAAAGCATAATAATATTGTTAGAAATAATGCTTAAAAATAAGGCAAAGATACCAGGAGGAGACCTATCTAATTATGATTATTATCTCTAGGATTTATAAAGGAAAATTGGTTAAATCTATCATACTAATACCTATTTTAAAATAAATAGTCGCTAAAATTCCTATAACTCCCAGTTCTGTAGTTCTTATAAACATACTAAAGTTTTTAATTATGCTATTGTAATAAGCTTATCAAAATTAATAGGCCTCCAGTCATTTCTAACATAATGCCTAATAGATATCAACAACTTCCACCTGCCAAGGTCTTTAAAAAAATGATATTATTAATAATATCACGCTAGCAGCTTGTAAAGTTAAAATAACTTACTTATAAATATCAGAAGGATCTTTTTAAGAGAAAGTAGAAAGCTTGTAAAATTTGTAATAAATTAATACAAACTTTCTATAGAAAACAGAGGTTTTTTGCTTAAATTTAATTAACATTATCACTAGGTTTTTAACTCAAAATCTTTACCAATAATGGTAGCTAACATTAAATCCCCAGACACATTAACCACCGTTTGTAAAGGATCAATTAGCCTATCTATCGCCATTATAAGCGCCAATGCCTCCACAGGAATGCCCACACTAATCATTACTAACTGAATAGTTGCTAAGCCTCCTCCTGAAACCCCAGAGGTACCTATAGCAGATATTATAGTTGTAACAAAAATAAGTAAATAACTAGTAAAGCTCAAAGGAATATCTAAAGCCTGGGCCATAAAAACTACCACAACAGTTTGGTATAATGCGGCACCATTCATGTTGATTGTGGCTCCTAAGGGCAAAACAAATGATCTTACACTTTTATTAATGCCCATTTTTTTAGCACAATTAAAAGTTGTGGGCAAAGTAGCCATACTACTTGACATCGCTGCAGCTGTTACCATAGCTTCATAACCATGTTTAAAGAAAACTCTAATACTATGACCTTTTACTTTTAAAATTATAGGAAACACTACAAATAATTGAATAGAATACATTATCACCATTACTATAACCACTTTGCCCGATTGTACTAGAATTTTATAACCAAAATTAGCAATAGTATATGATAATAAGGCAAATATACCAATAGGTAAAAGCTCAATAATCCCATGAGTGATGTGAGTAATTATATCGTTCCAATTTTCAACAATAATATAAAAATATGTTTTATCCGATATCATAGCTCTAGCAGAGGCCGCTATAATTACGGTTATAAAAATTATTTGTAAAATATTGGAATCTATAAAAGCCATAACAAGGTTAGAAGGTATAATTCCTAAGATAGTTCCTATAATGGTAGGAGGAGATGCAGGGGTACCTTTAGGTTTTATATCTCCAATATTATTTAAATTGCCACCTAAATCTAAAGAAGAGGCTACAATTAAACCCATAATTACCGCTAAAGCTGCAGTACTTATTACCCAAATCAGAGTTTTTAAAGTCATTTTTCCTATAGAAGAACTAGTTTTAGCAGTGATTATACTATTTAATAAGCTTATAAAAACAAGAGGAATCACAATCATTTTTAATAAATTTAAAAAACTATCACCCACAGGTTTTAAAGCTATACCTAAATTTGGAAAAATTAATCCTAACATTATGCCTAACGTCAAGGCCGCTAAGCTTCTTTTCCATAAGGGAATAGAGGTCCATAAATGCCAAATTTTCATTAGTTTGCTCCTTAATTTTTATAAAACAAAGGAAGAAATTATAGACATTAAATTCTTCCTTTGTTGATTATGCATGTATTACTATAAAATTAGTAGTTTATTTTATATTTTTATTTACCTACAATCCAAAATAATTTAAGGAAGTTATTAGCTACATTAAGTTAATTTCTCCATAACTTTTTTGCTATCAAGAATTTGTTCCTTAGCATCAAATTCTTTAGAAATTATACTAGCTACCATTAAATCGCCTCCAACATTAACTGATGTACGTGGTAAATCTAATATTCTATCTATACCCATCACTATAGCTAAAGCTTCTAAAGGTACTCCTACAGCACCCATAATTAAAGGTATTGTAGCTATTCCTCCTCCTGATATTCCGGCAGTCCCTACCGCAGAAATCATAGTAGTACCTAAAATAAGCATATAGCTAGTAAAATCTAAGGGAATATTTAATACCTGGGCCATAAATATCACAGCGGTTGCTTGATAAATAGCAGCACCATTCATATTTATTGTAGAACCTAAAGATAAAACAAAAGAACTTACATCCTTTCTAATTCCCATTTTTTTTGCACAGGCAAAAGTAGTGGGTAAAGTTGCATTACTGCTACCTGTGGCACAAGCTATAACTAGAGCATCAAAGCTATTTTTAAAAAATGGGATCACAGGATGACCTTTTATTTTTAAAATTATAGGAAATACCACAAAAAGCTGGAAGCACAGCATGGCCATTATTACCAAAATCACATTAGCAGATTTTACAAGAATATCAAAGCCAAAGGCGGCGGTTGTGTAAGATAACATTACAAACACCCCAATTGGTAAAAATTCCACTATTATTCTAACGATATTATTAATAATTTCATTCCAATTTTCCACTAAAGAATAAAAATATTTTTTATCAGAATCCATTTTTCTTATAGAGGCTGCTAAAATAATAGATAAAAATATTACTTGTAAAAGATTACCATCAGCAAAGGGTTTTACTGCATTTGAAGGTATAATCCCAAATAAAATATCAGATATTCCTTTAGGGGGAGAAGCATTTCCTTTAGACTCAAAAACTGTAGACACACCGTCGGTAGCCTCCATGGCGCCGCCGCCTAAATCTAAAGTTACTGACACAGCAATAGCTATAACAACTGCTAAAGCGGTAGTTCCTAAAAACCATAATACAGTTTTTAGGCTCATTTCAGCAATTCTAGAAGAATTTTTAATATTAATAATACTATGAAGCAAGCTTATAAAAATAAGAGGAATAACAATCATTTTTAGCAAATTTAAGAACATATCACCTACAGGCTTTAACATTGCAGCTACATCTTTAAACACAAAACCGAATAATATTCCTAGAACTACTCCTCCTAAACTTCTTTTCCATACAGGAACGGAGGTCCATAAAATCCATAATTTCTTCATAGTGAGTTCCTCCCTTATAACTTATTAAATTAATCTAAATTCCAAAAATTATAACAAATTATCACCTATAAGCAATATTGAAATTTATCCGCTGGAGTTATATAGCAAATAATTTTTACACATAGCCAAGAATAATAGGATCTGCAAAGTTTTCTAAGATAAGATCGATAAAAAATTTTAAAAAAACGAAATTAATGATAATCTTTATAGTAAATCTATAGAGATTAGAGAAAGTAGCTAAAAGCGGTCGTAAACTGCGGTTTTATGTAGGTAGGGAAATAAAAATATTTACTTTATAAATGATATTAAAGTAACTAATATTGAAGAAAAGCTATATATAAATGAGTTTAGTTTTGCAAAAATCTAATATAATAAATTCATATATTTGCATCATTAATATTACAAGTGAAGAGAGAACAATACTAAACTAATTCTTTTGTGATAATACTAATGCTTTATGTTTTTTCAAGATAGCTTCTATTGTTAGAGAGAGTTTTTTTTCTCTTTCTTCTATTAATGATTGTTACATAATCATACAGAATCTACCTGTAGGTCTAAAATTATATTTTTTAGCAAATTATTTGCAAGAATCATATACCTCATCTCACAAATCTAAATCAAAATGAGATGATATATTTATATGCTCTACATTACCAGTTAATAGCCAGTCAATAGAATAGTTTAAGTACTCTGATAGAAGTATAAGAGTTTAACAATCATGTTGTCCTCTACCTGTAATCCAATTATTTAGGTTAACTCTATTAGAATTAAATTTTTGAGAAAAGGCTGTCTGAGTTTTAAATTTTTTATTAATTATGAATTTTAATCTATCTTCAAAATCTTTTCTTATATCATTTTGCATTGAAAATCCCTAGCTTTTATAAAATAAATATACTCTTATATTATAAATTAAATAAATTAATATATCTTTTTATATAAGATAGCAAAAAAAAAGATATAAGGAAATATTTAATATACGGAAGTGTTATTGAAATTAAAAAAATCAAGGCAATACTATGAGAAAAAGAGAAAATATGAAGTGTTAGATGAGGTTGTATACAATTATTATGTTGAAAGCTTTGGCTTTTTAGAGCAAGTTTTATTGGCAACCCTATGTCTTTATACTCAAGGAGTTTATTGGGGTGTTGGTAGTATTATTCATCTTACAGAGGTAGAAGTTAAAGCACAAACACGTGAAAAGTTGGTTGAGCAAATGAATATTGATGTATTAATTAATGGAATAAAAAAGGAAACTTTAAATAACAAAATATCTACTTTTAGAATTGTAGATAACATTGGTAATAATTTGGATGAGCTTAATAGTACAATAAATAATGCTGATTTTAACTTTGAAATACCAAAGAATAAAGCAAAATAGAGTATTTAATAATATAAGTCTTAAAGATGTATGCCAAACCTTAGCCACAAGCTTAGGATTATCTTTAAACTTTAATATTACATTATTAACTAAGCAAGGAGCTTATTATTTGCAAGACACTAAAACAGACCTTGAGGTTTTACTAGAACTATGAGAAGTATTTTATGTAATAGCTAATATAAAAGACAACAACCTAGTATTTATAAATAAAGAAAAACCACAAAATATCATAAACATAAGTGGAGCAGATATAATAGGTGCGAACAGAGTAGATGATAATAATAAAATATATAAAGGTGTAAAGGCATCATAGTGGGATTTTAAACAAGCACAAAACAAAGATATTATATTAGGTAAAAACCGTATTTGTATATACAAGATGATTTAGAATAAAATCTATTAAAAGAGCTTGTAATATCTAAAAATAAAGAACTTAAAGAATTATATATTGTTAATATATATATAGAGATTTTATAGGAAATTAAAAATTAACCAAGTAATTCATGAATTCAATGGAGAATTTTATTCATCACAAATTAAGGCTTTTAAAAAGTAATTCTAAAATGTAATATTTATATTAATAATTAAATATATTTAAGATAATAAGAGGTTATAAATGTCTATAAAAAATGTTTCTATATCATAAATTTCTGTAAAAAAATTTAATCAGATAGAGATTGAAAGTGATAATTTTTATTTTTCTCATCCTCATGGAGGGATATCTTATGTAAAAGATGTTATAAAAAATGAATATTATAAAGATATAAAAAGTATCTTATTTGAGTTAGAAGATACAGAGCTAGAAGAATTAATTCAAAAATTAACTAAACAACTTAATAAAAATACAGCATAGTAATTAAACAAGAGGGCCCTTAGAGAGCCTAACATTATCAACAAAAGGAGAAAAAATTACAATACACTTAGGCAATTAAGAGACTTTATTTAATAATATTCAAGATGAATCAATAGACGCAATTATTACCGACCCACCTTATGGATTAAAATGGGATCACAAAATAGAAACTCATTTTAATTTTCAAACATTCATAGAAAACTCTCACAGAGTATTAAAAAACAACGGATTTTTAGTATATTTTGGATAAGTACCTACAATTAGTCAATGGAATACGGTAGCACAAGAAAATTTCATTATTTTACTAAAGAAACAGTTTTAAGAGCTATAGGTGAGGTTAAAAAACTACTAAAGACCAGTAATAATATAGAAGAACTAAGAAGAGTAGCAAATAATAACACACAAGAAAAATTAGGAAAATCTAAAGTAAACGATAGTATTTATAAATTCAAATAATTCCGCTACACTTAACCGCAAGGGTAAGCTAATGTTCCCTTATATAAAGAAATAAGGAACTACAAAAATGAGTACAAAAACAGCCGATGGTATAAAAAAAAGATTAAGAGAAGAACTAAGAAACTCACTAATACTTTGTGAAGAAAATGGCGGTTGGATAATAGATGAAGAAAAAGCATCAGAATTTATAGATACTTACGAACGTCTAGGTTCATAGGTAGAATACGAAGGAGACCCAACAGAAATGCTAATGAACGCTTGTATTAAAAAGGCAAATACATATAACAAACCTTGTATAAGGTTAATTTAATATAGAGAATTATTGATTTATATCAGAAAGTATCTGCTTTTTAAATTTTTCTAACTCAAGATAATCTAGAGAATTTGGTTTATATATATCTGTCCAAACTATTGTAACTTTATTTTCTAAACAAAAATTATGTATATCAGATCCCATTATACGATTTATTTTCTTTAAATTAGTAGTGGAAGGATTCACTCTTCTAGGATGATCATAAAAAGGTCTTTCTCCTTCATGTACCTTATTATCTTTTGTCTTACAGCTTTCCATTATTTCTATAAGTTCACTGTTTGAAGAAATATTAATAATATTATTTGATGAGATATAAAGTCTTTCTTGAAGCTTTAAAAAGAAGTTTTCAACTTTACCATTTTCTAATACATAATTAGCAATTTCTTTAAAACAATCATTAGGTATAAATGTATCAATATAACCAGTTTCAGAATCTATATATGTATTCCAAGCAATACTATTATTCCTAGTAGTTATTAATAAAGTAGAATTAGGAATTATATATATGCATCTAAAACTTAGTTTATTATGATCAAAGGAGAATAAGCATGAAGGATGTTTAAGGTTAGGAAGCTTTTCTTTTAAAGAATTAATGATAGATATGGGTATTTTCATAGTAATATCCCTATCTTATTTAAGTTAAACATTATTATAATATATTAGCATGTTATAAACTTTAATTCATTGAATTAAAGTTTAATCTTGACAATAATTAATATAGCTATCTAATATTCTTGTCCCATTATATCTTGCACAAATTTACATTAAATTATGCTCGCTACAATATTTGCTTATATATTATTAGAATTTATCTTCACAGTAGTATATAATCATGTAATTGCTAAGTCATGAAATAAAATCAGATTAAAATAACTTTAAATTAAGGAACAATATAATGTCAGAAATTATTGATATTAAAGCTAGAGAAATATTGGATAGTAGGGGTAATCCTACCATAGAAGTAGATGTAATATTAGAAAATGGCTCTATGGGCAGAGCGGCCGTACCTTCAGGGGCTTCTACAGGAGCGCATGAAGCTCATGAATTAAGAGATGAAGATAAAGGTAGGTATTTAGGTAAAGGGGTTTTAAAAGCTGTGGATGCAGTGAATGGGGAAATTTATGAATCTTTGGTTGGCTTAAATGCTTTAGATCAAAAATTAATTGATAAAGTTTTAATAGAGCTCGATGGTACACCAACTAAATCCCGATTAGGTGCTAATGCTATATTGGGGGTTTCTATGGCAGTAGCAAAGGCTGCGGCGGACTTTACCGGTTTGCCTTTATATCGTTATTTAGGAGGCTTTAACGCCCATGTGCTTCCTGTACCTATGATGAATGTGATTAATGGTGGTAAGCATGCGGATAATCCTATTGATGTGCAAGAATTTATGATAGCTCCAATTTCAGCAAAAAGTGTAGCAGAAGCCATACGAATGGGTGCTGAAATTTTCCATGCTCTTAAGAAAATTTTACATGAAGCAGGATTAAATACTAACGTAGGGGATGAAGGAGGCTTTGCGCCAGCCCTTAAAAGCTCTAAGGAAGCTCTAGACGTGTTAGTTAAGGCTGTTGAAAAAGCAGGATACAAAGTTGGTACGGATATTATGTTTGCTATTGATGCCGCGGCTACGGAGTTTTATGCAAATGGTAAATACAATATGGAAGGCGAAGGAGTAGTAAGAACTTCTGAAGAAATGGTTAAATATTGGGAAGCTTTATGTAATCAATATCCTATTTACTCTTTAGAAGATGCTTTAGGCGAAGATGATTGGGCAGGATGGGCGTTATTAACTAAAACTTTAGGACATAAAGTTCAATTAGTAGGAGATGATTTATTTGTAACTAATCCAATTAGATTAGCCGATGGAATTAGACAAAAAGTTGGAAATTCTATTTTGGTAAAAGTTAACCAAATTGGCACATTATCTGAAACTTTTTTAGCGATAGAAATGGCTCATAAAGCTGGCTATACCACTGTAATTTCCCATAGGTCAGGAGAAACTGAGGATTCAACTATTGCAGATATCGCTGTTGCCACTAACTCTGGCCAAATCAAAACTGGTTCATTATCTCGTTCTGATAGATTAGCTAAATATAATCAGTTAATTAGAATAGAAGAAGAACTAGGAGAAGTAGCTTCTTATCAAGGCGAAACCGTAGTTAAATTACGCGGTTAATGAAAGTTTAATTAATATTAAATCCTAGGTATTAAATTTAATATAAGGTGGTAAGGTGGTAGTTCTTAAGTAAGATTTGCCATTTTCCTCCCTATATTTTTGATTTTTTTAGATTATATTAATAAGATTAAATTAATATTACTCTAGAATTTATATAAAGATTAATTTCCACTTTAAAAAGGCGATAACTTTGGGAAGAAATATTGCAGTGTTACTCGCCGCAGGCGAAGGAAATAGATTATATTCTGAAATGAAAGAAGGTAGATTAAATTCAAATATCCCTAAGCAATTTATTAATATTAATGGCAAAACTTCCGTTGAATATTGTCTTGAGGCATTTAGAAAGCATAAAGAAATAGATGAAATTTGCATAGTAATTAACCAAAAATGGCAACCTTTACTTACAAAAATTATTGATACCTTTCCTTATAAAAATATTAACATTATTGCCGGAGGTGTCGAGCGTTATCACTCAAGCTATAATGCAATATTGGAATACCAAAATGATGATTATTTGCTTTTCCATGACGCAGCTAGACCTTTAGTTTCTTATAAAATTATTAATGAAACTCTAAAAGCTCTGAAAAATTATGCGTGTGTAGCCTCAAGTATTCCTGTTGCAAATACTATTATTGAGGTAAATTTAGAAAATACTATTGCTGCTTTTCCACCTAGAAATTTATTACAGCAATTACAAACTCCCCAGGCTTTTAAAAGAGAAATTATTAAGCGAGCTTATGATATTGGCTTACAAGATGCCAATTTTACCACTACCGATGATTGTGGCGTAATATTTAAATATCTACCTAAGGAAAAAATTCACCTAATTCCAGGAGAGATTAAAAATTATAAATTAACTTATGCTGATGATATTGCCCTAATATGCCAATATTTACAGCAACTCAAAGTATAAAATTAAAAATCTACCCTTATTATATAAAATAAGCATTTAGGATATACTAAGCAAGGTATGTTAATTTAGAATCAACTGTTTTACTATTACTTTTAATCTAAATTTACTAGCTATTATCAATGGCTCTTTATTAATAACCGAAATATTAAGAAGCTTGGCTATTTTAGGAGCAGAAGGGAAAATCTCCTTAATAATAGCTTGAGAATTTGTAGCATAATTCATGACATTTAATCTTATTACTCTTGAACCTTTTGATTTTAGGGCCATAACTAAGTTTAATAGCTTATAAAGCTTATGTAAAAATATGAAACCTTTACAGCTTCTTCAATGTCTTAAATTAAGTTTGACCTTGGGAGATATCCTGATTGTCTAGCAAGCTATTAAAAAACTAAAGCTTCCTCCTAATAATACTCCTTCTACTTGGCCTACACCAATATGGGCATCATTTGGAATTTCAAAATCTTCTATGTTACCTAATAAAATAGAAAAAATGTTATTATAAACAGCGTCAATAGAACTAACTCAATAGTAGCCTATCTATAGAAGAACTGCAGTTATTTATGTATAAAATACATAAATACTTACTTTAAGCATAAAGATTAATAAATAAAGCTACTAACTCCTCATCTAAGGGAACATATAAGAAAAAATATAGGATAAACTACATCTATAACAGCATAAAAAGTCCAAAATTAGACACTCTTTAATTAATTACAAAAATAGTATAAAACTCTAAGAATAACCTAATAATTTATATAAGCTAGCTCGCTAATTAGGAATAACATATAGAGTTTTATTTAAGTAAAGTAAATTAAATTGGCCTAATACTCTAATTGCGACCCTGCTTACAGCTAATAAGGTTTTTTTAAAATTGCTTTAAGAATAATCCTATTATGGTACTTACAAAGAAGACAGCAAAAGAATTTACTTATAAGTTAAAAAGTCTCTAGTTAAAAATATTATAGGAATAAAGGTGCTGGCAGTTTATTTTATAACAACTTATCTCTAAAATCTCCTAGGCAAAATTTGTACCCCTAGAAGAATAAAGATAAGACAAAAAAGCAAAAAGTAAAAATACAGGAATAAAATATAAAAATATATAAGCAGCTAGAATATCTTTTTAATTAGTACTTTTTAACGTAACTTTTTTAAAAGGGCAGAGTTTTTATTAAGCGCTGGATTATTTCTGGCTAAATCATAAACAGTGCCATTAACGCTATCTTTAATACCTATGTGGGCTCCTTGTTTTAGCAACAGCTCTATGATTTTGGGATTAGTAGTCATTTTAGCGGCAATCATTAAAGACGTTACACCTTCTTTATTCATATAATTAACCTGAGCGCCTGCTTGAATTAGTTGCTCTATAACTTTTTCATCATTACTAGAACCTACCGCTACCATTAATACAGAAATGCCTGAATTGGTAAGGGCGTTTACATCAGCACCATGCTTTATTAGCTCTTTAGAAAAAGCATAAGTATTAGCATTAGATAAAATATTCATCATAATAGAATTATAACCGTTAATATCTTTATGATTGATATTTACTGAATGTTTTTTTAATACACTAATAAGGTTAGGTTTACCATTAAACATGGCTGCAAGAATCATAGCATTTCTATTTGTGGCATCAACCGCTTTAGGGTTTCCTCCTAATTGCATTATATGTTCTACTTCTTGCTTATTAGCTGACATGATTTTTCTTAAAAAATCTTCATCAGAAATTTTAGTAGAAATATAAGTAACTTCAGCTACACCTTCATAAGACTTAAAAGCAGGAGCATAATAAGATTTAGTATAAAGAGCATAAATAATACAAATTATACCTACTAATATGGCCCCAACTTTTAAAATTAGGCTAAAAGTAGAAGGTTTTTTATTAGGCTTAGCATCGCTATCATGCTTAGTTAATTCATCAATATTAAGGATTTTCATAATTATTTTTATCTATCTAATTTTTTGGATTTGATGAGTAATTTAAAAAAATTTATTTAAAACCTTTTAAAGTAAATCAAAATTTTATTTCTTTTCTATTAACTCAATTTTATAACCATTAGGATCTTCAATAAAGGCCAAAATGTTAGTGCTGCCTTTCATAGGGCCAGGTTCCCTAGTAATTTTTATACCTTTTTGGCGCACTTCTTCACAAGTTTTATAAATATCTTTTACACCAAATGCCAAATGGACATAAGCAGTACCAAGCTCATAATTATCAACTCCCCAATTGTAAGTTAGCTCAAGTTGATGACCTCCTATAGGGGAATTAGGATTATCATAGCCTAAAAAAGCCAAAGTAAATTTGCCCTCTGGATAATCAGTTTTTCTAAGTAAATTCATTGCTAAAATTTCGGTATAAAATTTTATAGAATCTTCTAAATTTTTAACGCGTAGCATAGTATGTAAAAAAGTAACCACTTTAAACCTCATTTATTTCTTTAATAAAATATTTTGAATAACTCTTGCTGCTTTATCACTGGGGGAGAAATTTTCATACCCCATTTCTTGCAAAATTCTTAGGATTTCTGAACTATCGGTTTGATATTGCGTAGGATTTTTTAACATACTAATCGCCTTATCAGCTATATTTTTCACCTTACAGTTACGTTGTATATATTCTTTAATTATTTCTTTATTTGCTATAATATTTATAATACTAGCATATTTAATTTTAATTAAAAACCTCGCTATAAATGATGTAATAGGATTTACTCTATAGGCTACTATAGTAGGCACTTTAGCTAAAGCTAGCTCTAAAGTTACGGTTCCTGAGGCCACTATAGCTAATGAAGCTAGCTGGAAGGCATCATATTTATCTGCTTGCTCTGTTACTACTAAATAATTAAGATTATTTAGACTTATATAATTATCCAAGTAATTTTTTAAATGAGGAACAGTAGGTAAAATAATTTTTAAATTAGGAAAATTTATTTTTATAGCCTCAACACTTTGCACAAAAATTGGCAATAATCTGCTTACCTCAGTGGTCCGACTGCCCGGCATTAGAAGTAGATATTTTTTATCCGTTTTTTCTAAATAATTTTTATTTTTAAGATTATTAACATCTTGGGGTAAATATTTATCTAAAAAATTTTTGGCCTCGCCTTTATCAGCCCCTGATTCAATTATAGGGTGTCCAACAAAAAACGTTGGTAAGCCTTCTTTTTCAAAATAAGGAATTTCCATAGCAAATAAACAAAGTAGGTAATCATAAATACCTGCCATTACTTTTGCACGTTTAGGCTTCCATGCCCATACCGAAGGGGCAATAAAATGAACCAAAGGGATGTTAAGATTTTCTTTTTTAACTTTTATTGCTACTCTTTTATTAAAACCCAAGGAGTCCACAGTAATTATTAGATTGGGCTTAATCTCTTTTATGTTATCTACTGTAGCTTGAATTAATTTTTTTATCTTAAAAATTTTTGGTATAACTTCTAATAATCCCATGATAGCAATTTCTGCCATAGGAAATAAGGAGTTTAATCCTTGCTTTTCCATTAAAGGACCGCCTATTCCCATAAATTTTACATTAGGGAGACGAATTTTAAGGCGCTCCATAATTTTAGAAGCTGAGAGATCTCCTGAGTTTTCTCCTACAATCAAATAAATAATAAAGGTGTTATAAGAGGTTATAGCACTAGAGCTTTTATTATTAATATTTTCTGTAAAGTTATCAGGAGAATAAGCTGGGGATAAAGGTTTAATAAGCATTTTCCCCTTAACTAATTATGTTTAATTTAATCTAATTATAAGATAAAAATTACTTTAAAGATAGTAATCTTTAAACCTAATTATAAAGGTAAAAAGGTTAAAGAAAATCTTTACCTATTTCTTGCTTAGAAGATTAAAACTTAAGAAAGCTAATTATTTATACTGCTTAAGGAGGCCACTGTAGTAGCAAGTATGCCCTCTTTTCTCCCGATAAATCCTAGTTTTTCTGTAGTAGTAGCTTTAATATTTATGCGGCTATAATGTATCTTTAAAATCTTAGCAATATTTAAGCGCATTTGGAGTTTATAAGGACTAATCATAGGCTCTTCGGCTAAAATTACAATATCTATATTTACAATTTTATACCCCGCTTTAATAATCAAAGCATTAGCATACTCTAAAAAGAAGCTTGAGGCAAAGCCTTTCCAACGATCATCACTAGGAGGGAAATGCTCCCCAATATCTCCTTCGCCAACGCCCCCTAATAAAGCATCAACCAAGGCATGTAATACTACATCTGCATCAGAATGCCCCTTTAGACCTCTTGGAGAATCTATTTTAATCCCTCCTAAATATAAAACTTTATTATCACTTTCATCAGAAGAAAATTCATGAATATCAATGCCTTGGCCAACTCTTAAAACATTAATATTATCCCTAGCAACTACTTTATTAGTAGCATTACTATTAGTAGTGAGATCATTAGATAAATCACTTTCATCGCTTTCTTTTGGGGAAAATTGATTAACCCTTATTTCCCTCATTTTCTCAAATTTTATTTTATCCATATCGGTCATAAAGGTAGGATTAGATTTATTTTCTTGGTATAGTAAATTACTATATAAATCTAAAGATTTATATAGCTTTTCCTTATTTATTTCTTTGTTATCTATAGATCCATCATATAAATTTCCATAAAATCCTATTTTATTTTGGTTAGAGCTAGGTCTAAAGTTATGAAAATTACCCCTATTTAAGTTAAGCCCTTTAGGATTAGAATCTATAGGATTAATATCTTTAGGAAAGGAGATTTTAGAATTAAAATTATTAAGACTCCTCCCTAAAGATATGTCATCTAAACTTAAATAATTAGGGCTATTAACATAAAGATCATCTCTTAAGTTACCTTTTTCCACAGGTAATTTAGTTAAAGCTTTGTATTTTAAAGTTGAGGGCTTATTGTCTACAGAAGTTAAAGATTTAACATGCTTACGTATAGTTTCTATATCTTCTTTAAAGTTGATTTTAGAATTTAATAAACTACCTTCAATAACTTTAATTTTCTTACTATGACGCAAAAAGTAAGCGCTATCATCACTTAAAGATAAATCCTTATGCTCCATAAAAGCTTCCATAATCTCTTTATAATGAAAACCCTGAGGAGTTTGTATAGTATATAAATCTTCCATGCTTAAATTTTCTGAGATTAAGGAGCTTTTTAATTTTTTTACGCTATCCACCACTTTTAAAGCTGGCACTACTCCTACGCCTTCTTCAATTGCATTAATAATATCAGTGATAGTGTGGACGCTTACAAAAGGTCTAGCACTATCATGAATAAGTACTTTAGAAGGATTAAGGTTGATAAGACTAGTAAGACCATGTAATACGGAATCTTTTCTTTCGGCGCCGCCAAAACAATAGGGTAATATCTTAGATTTATTATGGGTGATTTTTCCTAAAATTTTATAAAAAAAATTCTGATGATCTTGGTTTATAATCGGCTGTACATAATCAATAAGAGGATGGTTAAGAAAAGTAATTAATGATTCCTCAAGCAATGATTTATCATTAATAAAAGACATGTATTGCTTAGGAGTAAAGTTGCTACTCCGCATACCAATACCGCCTGCCATTAATAAGACCACTGTTAATTGTTCATCGTTTTTATCTTTAATAATTTTTCTCTGCATATTATTTCCTAAAAAAGTTAGAATGTTAATTACTGCAATACGTGCCAGTAAAATAATATACCCACCTATTCTATTAATTTATAATAATACTTTATTTAAAATAAACCACAGCAAATTACTTTAAAATTTTAGTTTTTTAGGCATTTCAAATTAGCCAACTTGCTTTTTATTCTAGAAGAGTTTAAAAGTTTTAATAGTATTTTGCAGCTACCTAATTATTATAAGGTAAGCACATAAAAAATGCAACTTAAAGTATATATAAATTAACACTATGTTACATAATCTATCATTTAATTTACTTTTAATACTAGCAATGTAATTAATTATAAAAATGTGATAACTTACCTAAGTTATTGTGACCGTAAAAGCCAGGGATTTTATAAGAAAGCTTTTAAAAAGCTTGATTTTAAGCTTAACTACCATTAATATTAAAGATTATAAAAATTTATCCTTAGATTTATTTATAACTTCTTATACCTCAAGTTGCTTAACTTATAAATTGATAATTTTATAAAATCTAATTAATTTCTCCAACCCTCTAACCTTTAATCAGTGAGCGATTTTGTTAACTAATTACGAAAGCAGCCTAGCTGTAATTAAAAAAATTAATATTGGCAATATTGAGATTGAAAATCCAGTATTTTTGGCTCCAATGGCGGGGATTACAGATGATCCTTATAGGGAAATTGTAAATTTTTTTGGTGCTAATATTATGTATTCTGAGATGGTGTCTTCATATGCATTAATCCGTCAATCGCCCAAGGCTTTAAAAATGTCTACAGTAAAACCTATTTCTACAGTTACAGCCGTGCAATTAGCAGGCTCTGATATTCCTACTTTAGTAGAGGCTTGCAAAATAAGTGCTGATAATGGTGCTCAATTAATTGATATTAATATGGGCTGCCCAGTAAAGAAGGTAGTAAAAGGGATCGCAGGTTCTGCTTTAATGAAAGAGGAGATTTTAGCAGGTAATATTATGGCTGCCTTGGTAAAAGCGGTTTCTATTCCTGTTACTGTGAAAATGCGTTTAGGTTGGGATACAGCCTGTTTAAATTCTCCTAAATTAGCTTACATTGCCCAAGAAAGTGGTATAGCATTAGTAACCGTGCATGGTAGAACCAGGCAACAATTTTTTAGTGGGGAAGCTAATTGGGAAGCTATTGCTGAGGTAAAAAAAGCGGTTAAAATTCCAGTAATTGCTAATGGAGATATTTATGATGAAGAAAGCGCCCAAGCGGCCCTTAAGATTTCTCAAGCAGATGGAATTATGGTAGGCAGAGGGACTTATGGTAGACCATGGCTTATTCAACAAATTACTCACTATTTAAAATTTAAAACTAAATTAGAAACTCCTGGTTTAAATCAACGTTTAAAGGTGGCCTTGGCTCATTTTAATTTATTAATCGATCATTATGGCGAGGGTTCAGGATTAAGAATTGCTAGGAAGCATTTAGGATGGTATACCAAAGGGTTAGATAATTCAGCAGCAGTACGAGCTCGCTTAAATGTTTCAGATGATATAGTAGAAATAAGAGATTTAATTATTCAATGCTTTAATGTTCAATTAGATAATGATCAATTGGATAAAAGCCAAGATAATAAGGTACTAGCTTAATCATTTTAAAGGAAAAAACAAGTGAAAATTATTCTTGCAGGTGCAGGTCTCACTGGAAATTTTATTGCTAAATATTTAGCGCAAGATGGTTATGATATTACTGTTATTGATAATGACCCTAACACCATTAAAGAAATAACCGATAACCAATCTATTGCAGGTATAATTGGTGAATGTACCTCTATAGAAATTTTAAAAGAGGCGGGAATTAAAGCTGCTGATATGTTCATTGTAGTTTCACCTGATGATGAAATAAATATTTTAGCCTGTTATTTGGCTAATATCTATGGCGTGCAGATCAAAGTGGCAAGAATCACTAATCCTATTTATATGCAAGAAGAATGGCAAGAATTTTTAAGGCTAAAGAAAATTCCCATTGATAATATAATTTCTCCAGGTAGTGAAATTATTAAATTTATGAGCCAACGTATAGATTATAGCTATTTAAATATTATTGATATTTTTGATACCTCTGATGGCCAAGTAAAATTATTTTCGGTGATGTGTAAAGAAGATTGTTTAGTACTTAACAGAAATGTTAATACTATTCAAGGGGAGGCTAGAAGTAATTTATTATTTTTTAGGATTTCGGGAATTTTAAGAGAGGATATATTTTTTATACCCACTCCTGAAGAAGCTATCCGTTTAGGGGATAAAATTTTTATTACAACTTTAGAAGATAGTATAGAAGATAGCTATTTATTGTTTTATGCTCTTAATGAAACTGAAAACAAATTTTTAGAAAGCCAATCTCCTAACATTATTATATATGGCGATCACCCTTTTATTAAAAAATTAGCTTTAGAACTAACTCAATATTATAAAAAAATCAAAGTGGTTATTCCTCAAGCTAATGAAGAAACCGAAACGATGGCTTTAGAATTAGAAAAAAATCATATCCAGCTTATTATTGATGATATTACTAATGAAAATTATAGAAATAATTATATTAAATCTAATGAAGATATCATAATTATTATTAACAAAAGCGATGAAGATAATATTTTAACTACTTTAATGCTTAAATATCAAAGCGTAGGAAATTTATTTTGTTATTTAAGTACTAATCATTATGAAAACTTTCTTTTATCTAATGGTATTAGTCATATTTTGATTCCCAATTATTTTATTATGTCTTCAATTTTAACCAACTTAAGAAGAGGTATAGTATTTAATGTTTTCTCTTTTTATAATAAGGCCGAGCTCATTGAAATTGAGATTGCTAGTAGTTCAGCCGCAGTAGGAAGACGGTTAGGAGATGTGGAAATTCCAGGAGGAATGATTATAACTAGCTTGTTAAATGAAGCAGGAAAATCAATTTTTTTAGACGAAGATACATTGATACCTGCTAATTCGCGTATTACTTATATGATATTAAGAAAACATATTCGCGATATTGAAAATATTTTTTCCCAAACTTTAGAATTAGATACTATAATATAATAATATTTTTGAAGAAAACTAATTAAAAGCTATTTTATTCCTTTTTTAATTAATTTTTATGATGGATAGTTTAACAATACTAGAGGTATAACATGAAGCAAAATTGTCAAGAAACCTTCTTAAATATTCTTAGAAAAAATAAAATTTCTGTTACCATTTTTCTCTCAAATGGAATAAAACTTCAAGGCATAATCACAGGGTTTGATAATTTTGCAGTAATCCTTAGAAGGGATTCACATGTACAATTAGTGTATAAACATAGTATTTCAACTATCATGCCAAATTCTGCTTTTAGTTTTAAAATGGAAGAAGACGGAACCTTTGTTAATTCCCCGTTATTAGAATCTGAAGAAATAAAGATAGAAGAAGTATCCAATGCTAATGTTACTGCTTTGCCCCTTCCAGGAGCAGCTAAACCCACAGAATAAATAGCTAATACTTTTTTAAGGTTTTATTAGTAAATTATAATATAAGAATTTTTGCATGAAAAAAGTTTCTAAAAATCCCGTTTCTACAAATCTACTTTCTAAAAATTCTTCCTCTATTAAAACTTCTTTGACCTTAAAAAATCAGTCTTCCAAAAAATACTCTAAAGAGCAAGCTAACCTTGCTAGGCAATTTTTAGAAGAAGAATTCTTTAAAGCAGGACCTTTTAAAGGACAATCTTTAGAAGAAATTTATGAAGAAGATTTAAACAGTGAATATTCTGAAGATTACAATAGGCTTTCCTTAACTTCTCCTAAAATTACATCTAAAAAATCTAACACTTTTGATCAAACTTTACAGCCGCAAAATTGTTGGGTAGTACAACCAAATTTATATGAAAAAGATGTGGATTATAATTATAAATTAACAGAAACAGTTAATTTAGCAAGAGCTCTTGATCTTAACGTTGTTGGTAGTGATATTAATAAGATTAGAGTAATCAACGCTAATACCTTTTTAACCAAAGGCTTTTTAGAAAATCTTTCTTCTAAATTAGCCAATGCTAAAGTAGAAGCCTTAGTAGTAAATCATAATATTTCTGCAGTACAGCAAAGAAATTTAGAAAATATGTTAGATGTTAAGGTTTTAGATAGAAATGGTTTAATTATTAACATTTTTGCTAAAAGGGCTAAAAGTCGTGAAGGTAAAATGCAAGCCCAGTTAGCCTATTTAATGTATCAAAAGTCTCGTTTAGTAAAAGCCTGGAGCCATCTAGAAAGGCAAAGAGGCGGCGGAGGATTTATCGGCGGTCCTGGGGAAACTCAAAAAGAACTAGACAAAAGAATGATTAGTGATCAAATTAAAGCCCTAAAGCTTTTGTTAGATAAGGTAAAGCTTAATAGAGATATACAAGGGGCTGCGAGGAAAAAACATGGGGATAAAATTAACCAAAAAATAGTTGCTTTAGTAGGGTACACTAATTCAGGCAAATCCACCTTGTTTAACGCTTTAACCCATGCGCAAGTATTCACTAAGGATTTATTATTTGCTACTTTAGATCCTACTATACGCTCTATGGATATAGGCAATAAACAAATTGCTTTATTATTAGATACTGTTGGCTTTATCTCAGATTTACCCCATCATTTAATTACCGCTTTTCATTCTACCTTAGAAGAAGTGAAAAACGCCGATTTGATTTTACATATAATTGATGCCTCAAGTGATAATTATGAAAAGCAAATTCACTCCGTTAAGGAAGTACTTCAAGAAATCGGGGTAGATGAAGATACTTATAGTAAAAAAACTATAGAAATTTACAATAAAATTGATCTACTAGATATAAATCAAAGAGAACATTTTGAGCACGTAAGCAACTATAAAACAATGTCCCTTTTAATTTCAGCACTTAATAACCTTAATCTTAATAAATTAAAAAAATTAATGTTTGAATATTTTTTTCAAGATTTTATTAATAAAAAGCTTACTTTGCATTTTAATAATTACCCAATTATTTTATATCTATATGAAAATGCGGTTATCGTTGATAAATATGAAGTAGGTGAAAAAATATATTGTGAATTTTTAATTTCTAAGAAAAATCTCAATATTTTAGAAGACAAACTAGCAAATTTATCTTTATCTAGCTTAACCTAATTTTTATATTATTTTACCTTTTTATTATAATTATATACTAATCAAAGTATAATCATTAGGGAAATAGTTATTGATTTTTATCCCATATATACATTATCATTATAAGGTGAGCTTAGTTGGAAAAACTTTATAAAAGGCTTTGATCAAGGTAATTATTGTAAAGATAAAAAGAGCATAATAAAAAAATTATAATAAAAAAGGTGATTACAAAAATCTTAAGTTAAATCATTATATAGTTGATGAATGTTGCATTTGTGTTAACGATTATTGTTGCAAAATAATATCTTAATAAGAGTAAATGCTCATGTTAGATATTAATTATTATATTATCTCTGACACTGATTTAGTTAAGGTTACTTTCAGGAAAAATAAGCCTGTAACTGATGTTAAATCTTCTAGTTATGCCGAAGTAGAAGCAAATTTAATAATGCCAAAGCTCCTAACAAGTTACTAATAAATCTCAAAATAATATGAAGTAAAAAGTTGTATATTTTAGCTTGAAATAATTTCCCTAACAGGGGTAGCCTATATTGTTTTCGCCTCCCATTGCTAAGGATATTTTTGGATTAAAAAGCCAAGGATTAAATTATGACATTCAAAAATTTTTATATGCTTTACTAAGTATATGAGGTTATAGATTAGCTAAAAAAGCAATTGGTATTCGTTATAAAAAGAAGTAAAATTAAGAAAAGTATTATTTTAAAAGAGTTTTCCTAAAGTATATAAATCATTAAAAAGCTTAATAAATAATAGATTTTTAATGATAAATCTCAAATTAGGCACGGGCGATGTTAAAAAAATTGTTTGCGAATAAATCACTACTTATGATTGTAGGCATTATAGTATTATCTATTTATTTTGTTAAAAGTAGCTCCTCTATTGTTAAATGGTATACTAATAGTCCTTCTTTATATTTTGAATATGAGGTTCTAATTGAGCAAAAAAACAAAATGGATCAACAAATTAATTTACTTACTACAAAAGTAATGCAGCTTAGAGAAAACACATTGAATAAGGATATGCTTGAAGTAAGGGCTAAAACTATCTTAAATTTATCCAAAACCCAAGAAATTATTATCCTTGATTAAGGTTTAGACATGCAACTTAAAAATTTGTTTAATTATAGGCAGAGAAAATCATTTTTTCTCAATTTTTGCTTCATTATTTCAACTTTATAGGTTATAAGATATATAAATATACTGGATCTTGGTTTATATATTATTGTTGCTTATGCAGATTTAATAAAGTTTATTTTTAAAAATATATAACTCTTTTTTATTATTTAATAACTTATATTTAACATTAAATTACACTGATAAATCATCATTTAAAAAAAGGTAGTTCCAATGAGTTCTTCAAAACTAAAATTTACCGCCGAACAGGCAAAAAAAATCTATTTTGAAATGTTGTTAACTAGAAGATTCGAAGAAAAATGTGCCCAGTTATACGGTATGGGCTATATTGCGGGTTTTTTACATTTATATATGGGTCAAGAAGCTATAGCAGCAGGATTCAATCATTTAAAGCAAAAACAAGATAGCCATATTACCAGCTACAGATGTCATGCACATGCCTTATTACAAGGAGAGCTTGATCCTAAACAAGTAATGAGCGAATTAACTGGTAAAGGCATAGGTAGCTCTAAAGGAAAAGGGGGATCTATGCATATTTATTCTAAGAAAAATAACTTTTTTGGGGGAAATGGTATAGTAGGAGCTCAAGTACCATTAGGTGCAGGCTTAGCATTTGCTCATAAATATAATAAAGATAATGGGGTTTGCTTCGCTTATATGGGCGATGGGGCGCTTCCACAAGGCCAAGTATATGAAGCTTTTAATATGGCAAGCTTATGGAAATTACCTGCATTATTTATAATTGAAAATAATCAGTACTCTATGGGGACCTCTTTAGAAAGAACTCATGCTAATACAGATTTATCTATTAGGGGCACCGTATTTAATATTCCTGGGGAAAAGATTGACGGCATGAATATTTTAGAAGTTATTGAAAAGGGCAAAAAAGCTCTAGATCATGTACGCTCTGGCAAAGGTCCATATCTTTTAGAAATTCTTACCTATAGATTTAGAGGACATTCTATGTCTGATCCACAAAAATATAGAACTAAAGAAGAAGTTGCCGATATAAGAGAAAAAAGAGATCCGATTACTCATTTTGAACATTATGTTATTGATAATAAAACTTTAAAAGCTGCGGATATTGCCGAGATTAATGAAAAAGTTAAATTAATCATAAAAGAAGTGGAAGAAGCAGCAACAACTTCTAAGGAACCTGAAGCTAGTGAACTGTGGACTGACGTTGTGCTTTAAAAGAAATTTCCTTTAAGAAATTTTCTTTAAATCTTTAAGCAAAATAGAGGCTATTAAACATATATATTAATAAAAATAAGAAAAGAGATAATGTAATGACAGTAAAAATATTAATGCCTGCCTTATCACCAACTATGACAGAAGGTAAATTAACTAAATGGCTAAAAAAAGAAGGGGATCAAATAAAAAGCGGAGATGTTATTGCCGAAATTGAAACTGATAAAGCAACCTTAGATTATGAATCAACCGAAGAAGGAGTCTTAGGAAAAATCTTAGTAGCTGAAGGCACAGAAGGGGTGGCAGTTAAAAGCTTAATTGGGGTAATGCTAGAAGCTGGAGAAACTGCAGCAGATTTAAATGCTTTTCTTGAAAAAGAGAGTAATCAAGGGGCCCAAAATTCATCCCAACAAAATTTAGGGCAAAATTCAAATCAAGCAAGCCTACCCAATCAATTAAGTTCTAATCAATCAAATTCTAATCAAGGCTCAGAAGAAAAATCTAGTTCTGCTTCTTCTTTTGATAATAAATCAAATAAGGCAGTAGAAAACTTATTAACCGCAGAAGTTGAAGAATCTCCTTATGCTTCAGCTAAAACAAAACAAATGACAGTAAGAGAAGCTTTAAATGAAGCAATGCGTGAGGAAATGCGTAAAGATCCCAAAGTATTTTTAATTGGGGAAGAAGTAGCTAACTACCAAGGTGCTTATAAAATCTCTCAGGGATTATTAGAGGAATTCGGGCCTGAACGCATAGTAGATACACCAATTACTGAATACGGCTTTACAGGCCTAGCCGTAGGTTCTGCTTTTTTAGGACTTAAGCCTATTGTGGAATATATGACTTTTAACTTTTCTTTACAAGCTCTGGATCATATTTTAAATTCCTCAGGAAAAACTTTATATATGTCAGGAGGAGATGTTACTAATTCTATAGTTTATAGGGGTATTAATGGTTCAGGAACTAGAGTAGGCGCTCAGCATTCTCAATGTTTAGCTTCTTGGTATGCTCATATTCCTGGCTTAACTGTAATTGCTCCTTATTCTGCGGAAGATGCTAAGGGTTTATTAAAAAGCGCTATTAGAAATCCTAATCCGATAGTATTTTTAGAGCATGAAGTTATGTACGGGGCCACCTTTGATGTTCCAGATGTAGAAGATTTACTAATACCTATTGGTAAAGCAAAAATAGAAAAATCAGGTAAAGATGTTACTATTATTGCTTATTCAATAGCAGTAAAATGGGCCCTAGAAGCAGCTAAAAAATTAGAAGAAGAGGGAATATCTGCTGAGGTTATTAACTTAAGAACCCTTAGACCCCTTGATCTACCTTGTATTATAAAATCCTTAGTTAAAACTAATAGAGTAGTAACCGTTGAAGAAGGATGGGCCTTTACAGGTATAGGCTCAGCAATTGCTGCTTTAATTATGGAAAATGGTTTTGATTATTTAGATGCACCTGTGCTTAGAGTATGCGGTAAAGATGTGCCAATGCCTTATGCAGCTAATTTAGAAAAATTAGCTTTACCATCAATTGAAGAAATTTGCAATGCAGTAAGAAAAGTGTGCTATAAAGAACAATTCTCTAAAGAATAACTAGCCTTATGAGAAATAAGGAGCTGTAATTTTATCCCTAAAAAAATCATTAATTAAAAATTAATTTAATGAGATTTTTGGGGATAAAATTAAATAAAGCAATTGGGTAAAATACAGCATAATTTAAAATATAAAAAAATAAAAAGTGGAGATATTATGGCAATTTCAGCAAATAATAAATCAGATAAGATATATATTACCCCTCTTGCTAATAGGATGATGAAAGAAAGCAAACTTGATATTTCTAGCATTAAGGGCACAGGTCCTAGGGGAAGAATCATTAAACAAGATATTGAATTAGCTTTAAAAGCTGGTCTTAGTGTTCAAGCTACTGCACAAGCACCTATAACTATTGCTGCTGAGGCTTTTGAAGATAGGCCTACTACAGGCATGAGGCAAACTATCGCTAAAAGATTATTAGAATCTAAAGTTACAATTCCTCATTATTACTTAGCTACTGATTGTAATATGGATAATCTTTTATCAGTGCGTGAGCAAATTAACAAAAAAAATTCGGATAAGTTTAAATTATCTATCAATGATTTTATTATTAAAGCTGTAGCAGTTGCTCTTAAAAAGATCCCTGATGTTAATGCCTCTTGGATGGGGAGCTTTATAAGACATTATAAGACTTGTGATATTGCCATAGCGGTAGCTACACCAAAAGGGTTGTTTACTCCTATAATTAAAAATGCTGAAACTAAAGGATTAGTTGAGATATCCAATGAAATGAAAATTTTGGCTAAAAAAGCTAATGAAGGTAAATTAAAGCCTGAGGAATATCAAGGTGGTGGCTTTAGTATTTCTAACTTAGGATCTTCAGGAATAAAAGATTTTTATCCCATTATAAATCCTCCTCATGCGGCTATTTTAGGCGTAGGAACTACTGAGCAAAGGGCGATAGTTAAAGAGGGGCAATTAGAGATTGGTAATATAATATCTCTTACTTTATCTGCAGATCATAGAGTATTAGATGGCCTTATGGCAGCTAGATTTTTAGAAGAGCTTAAACAAACTTTAGAAAATCCTATGAATATGTTGCTTTAATTAATATTTAAAAAGCGCAGATTTAAAATAATAAAGAAAAGAGGTTAGTGATGAATAAATTTGATCTTATAATCATTGGTTCAGGCCCAGGGGGCTATGTAGCAGCAATTAGAGCTGCTCAATTAGGTATGAAAGTAGCAATTGTAGAAAAAGAACATTTAGGCGGTATATGCCTTAATTGGGGATGTATTCCTACTAAAGCTTTATTAAGAAGTGCAGAAATTTTTCATTATATGAAACATGCCGATAATTATGGCTTATCTGCAGATAATATAAAATTTGATCTAAAAAAAGTTGTGGATAGGTCAAGAGGAGTAGCCAAACAATTAAGTAGTGGAGTCGGATTTTTATTAAAAAAAAATAAAGTCCAAGTAATTATGGGTACAGGGGCTCTTGTGGGAGGTAAAAAGGTAGAAGTTATTAGTAAAGAAGGAAGTAAAGAAACCTTTGAAGCTAATAATATTATTTTAGCTACAGGTGCCAGAGCTAGGGTAATTTCTGGTATGGAACCCGAGGGTAAATTTATTTGGAGCTATAAAGAAGCTCTAGTGGCTCCTGAAATGCCAAAAAAATTATTAGTTATCGGTAGTGGAGCTATTGGTATGGAATTTGCTAGTTTCTTTAATACCTTAGGGGCTGAAGTTACAGTGGTGGAGGTTATGGAGCGAATATTACCAGTAGAAGATATAGAAATTTCCAATTTTGCTAAGAGTTCTTTTGAAAAACAAGGCATGAAAATTCTTACTTCTAGTAAGGTATTAGGTATAAAAAAAGGTACTAATGAGGTTACGGTAACTATTCAAGATGCTGGAGGTAAATCCATAGAGATAGTAGTAGATAAAGTAATTTCAGCGGTAGGCATAGTAGCTAATATTGAAAATATTGGCTTAGAAAAAACTAAAATAAAGGTTGAAAATGGTAGAATAGTAGTAAATCCTTATTTAGCTACGGATGAGCCCGGCATATATGCAATAGGGGATATAACTCAAGGGCCCTGGTTAGCACATAAAGCGTCACATGAGGCTATTATTTGCGTGGAAAAACTGGCAGGATTAAATCCTCATCCTTTAAATATTAATTTAATCCCAGGATGTACTTACTCTCATCCTCAAATAGCTTCTGTAGGCTTAACCGAAAATAAAGCTAAGGAATTAGGCCTAGAAATTAAAGTAGGCAAATTTCCTTTTATTGGTAACGGTAAAGCTATTGCTCTAGGTGAAGCTGATGGATTTATTAAAACTATCTTTAATAATAAAACGGGCGAATTAATCGGCGCTCATATGATTGGAGCAGAGGTTACTGAATTAATTATGCAATACGCTATTGGCATGAATCTAGAAACCACTGAAGAAGAACTAATGCATACAGTGTTTGCGCATCCTACACTTTCTGAAATGTTACATGAATCAGTACTAGCTGCTTTTGGTAGGGCTATTCATATTTAATTAGAAAATCTGATTATATAAAGGTTAAATCAAGCTTTTTTATAAGAGTTTCATAAGGATTTTAAACTATAATCAGGGAATTTAAAATTTAAATTTTCTTATCTTTATAAAGGAAAATTAATAACAAACCAATAAAGGCCCAAATAAGGTAGAAAAATAAGGTTTAATCTTTAATTAATCTACCTTTTTAGCCTAATATTTTGGTTTCTTTTTATTTATTTCAGTTTTTTATTAGGCTTGCAAAAAATATAAGCTACGATAAGATTTATAAAGTTAAAATAATGTACTTATAAAACTTAAAACTCCTTTTAAAAACTCTAGAAGTATAAAAGATATGCATTTTAATTAAATTTAATTAAGTGGTTCTTATTAAGCTGTTTTGAACTTAGATGACAAAATAAAATAACATAAAGCAATGTGGGATCTGGGCTAATTTTTTTATTCCCTCATAAAATTTATAATTTACTAATTAAGGCTATGTGAGTAAAGTTTATATTATTAAGTGCCATATTATTATGAGATTATTAGTAAAGGGAAATATCATTTTTTTACGGGGATTGCTTTTTAGAAAGATTTAATTTTGAGCACCTTTTTAAAGTTCTATAAAGTAATATATAAAAATTATGCACAATTTCAAAATAAATATTCTATTACTTTTAAAAAACGTATTAGATAATAAAGCTTAATACAAAAAAGTAAATAAAAAAAATTTATATTAAAATATCAGCTGAATATATTAATATAAGGGGTATATATACTTTATATTATAATTATATATATCCAATATTTTATTAAATCAAAGATTTAATAAAATAGATTTGGGTATAGGTTTATATGAGATTTTGGAATTGCAAGGAGATTTTCCAGTGGAAAATAATAAATAAAGAATTAATATATTAAAATTTACTTAGATTGCTTTGGTGCCAGCTTTGAAAGGCACAATATTTCAGACTTTAAGTTAATTTTAAATTAGCTATAAAAGTTTCTGTAAAGTGGCTCCTGCAGCCCCTTAGGTGCATAAATCCAACTTACTTATTTAGGTGCTTATAAATAAAATATTGAAGAAGATAGGGGTTGATAAAGATAAGGATTGGTTATTAAGACCATGAGGTATTAAAGAAGCAATGCTCTAATAGATTTTTAATAAGGGTAGGATAAAACAACCTATGGCTATCAAACGGGCAAATCATTTTACTTATAAACGGAAATACAAAATAAGGTTGCAGTCAGTATATTTTTCTTGAATTTATTATAGTTAAACCACAATAATCTTAATAAAGAGATTTTATAAAATATTAGTTTAAATATTTACAAGAGAAATTTTATTTATAGTAACATACTGCAAAATACTAAACTTAAACTTAAGTTAATTTTAAAAAAGTAAAGCTGATAAGCTATATTATATAAGTCATAAATATTTTATCCTGCATATAATATATGTTTAACCAAAAAGGAGATGGTAAGTGAGAAGAGAACGTACTAATACTAGTAATTTATCTTTATTAACGCGCCCGGATTGGATTAGGGTTAAAATGGCTACAAATAACCCTATATATAATCAGACTCAAGAAATCGTTAAAAATAATAATCTCCATACCGTTTGCGAAGAGGCGGCTTGCCCTAATATTGGGGAATGCTGGAAGAAAAAACATGCTACAGTAATGATTTTAGGTGACATTTGCACCCGCTCTTGTAGATTTTGCAATGTAAAAAGTGGTAAGCCTACCCCTTTGGATCAAAATGAACCCTATAATGTGGGTAAGTTAGCGGCCACTATGGGTTTAAAACATATGGTGATTACTTCTGTGGATAGGGATGATTTACCAGATGGGGGAGCAGGCCATTTTGTAAAATGTATTCAAGAAGTAAAAACCCAATCTTCACATACTACTGTTGAGGTTTTAACTCCAGATTTTCGCGATAAAGAAGGAGCTTTAGAAGAAGTTATTAAAGCTAAGCCTGATGTATTTAATCATAATTTAGAAACTGTATCAAGGCTATATAAAAATATTAGGCCTAAAGCTAGATATTTTCATAGTTTAAATTTATTATGGCAGGCAAAAAAACTTAATCCTACCATATTTACCAAATCAGGAATTATGGTGGGAATTGGAGAAAGTAAAGAAGAGGTTTTTCAAGTGATGGATGATATGAGAAGCGCTAATATTGATTTTATGACCATAGGTCAGTATCTGCAGCCTACTCCTTTTCATGCGCCGATTAATAGATTTGTTACTCCTGAAGAGTTTGATGAATATAAGTCAGCAGGATTAAGAAAAGGATTTTTAATGGTGGCTTCAAGCCCTTTAACTAGAAGTTCTTACCACGCAGATGAAGATTTTAAAATATTAAGTAATAATAGAAACGATAAAATTACTTCTGAAATTAATATTCAACCCTAGTATTATATTTAATGCCTTGTTATCATTAAGCCTCCCGGCATTAGGTTAAAATAAAAATTGTGAGTACAGAAAAATGATTTTTACCCATAAAGAGAATAAAATCTTGCCTTATAAAGCTGATTTACTATATAATATTATCGCTGATGTGGAGAATTATCCACATTTTATTCCTTGGGTTTCAGGAGTAGAAGTTTTAAGGGCTTATGAAAATAAAAAAGATTTTGAAATTCAGGTGGATTTTAAATTAATTAAAGAAAAATTTTCTACCACTGACACTTTCTATAAAAATGAAAGGATTGAAATCGTTTTGCTTGAAGGCCCTTTTAATAAATTAAATAGCAATTGGTCTTTCAAAAAAATTGATGATCATCATACGCTAGTAGATTTTGATATTGAATTAGAATTAAAATCTAAATCACTAAGTTTTCTTTTTATGCCCTTGTTCGGTAAAGCACAACAAAAGATATTTAATTCTTTTGAAGATAGAGCAAAAGCTATGGCAAAATTTTCTTAGTATCATTAATCTTGCCATAGCTTTTTGTTTGAGCTTTTCTGGGAGATGGTGTTGGGATTATTCAATTATTAAATAGATTAATTACTTAATTTTAAAGAATTGTAAGTGGAGACTTTTATATGGAGATTTTGCTTTACCTTAATGAATTTTTAAGATAAAAAGTTTATATCTATTAATAATAGCTTTTGTCATTTAATCCTCAAACTCCTAATAATTAAACTTTTTAGAGTAAAATTTAGCGTTATTTAAAATTCCAACTCAGTTGCTAAAAATAAAGCAAATCCTAGCAATTATATCAATTATCATATTACTCTTAAAGTAATATTTGTTTATTTTAAAAGTAACTAAAAATTTAATTTATAATTTTTTGAAAAACACTATTTAATAAATTTCCTTTAGCTTAAAGGTTTTTTACTATAAATACTCTTTCCTATATTTAGCTATATATTGAGGGAATTTTTTTTGTAAAATTTTATCTAGACTGCTAATATAGTTTTTTTTGTCGAAAAAGTTAGTTAACAAAAGGATTATCTATTGTTATTTATTGATACCAATTTCATTTATCCTTAAATTTTATATTCTTAAGTCTCATATTATTAACATTTCTTGATAGCTTAAAATTATAATTTAAGATCAGCTCCCATCTTTTATTTTACTTAGATATGCTTAAAAACTCCCTTAACTTTCTTGTATTTGATTTTTTTTAGTGAGCTTTTTATATTTTTATATCTATTGTATGTTTTTTTTAATTTGTTTAATTAAAGGCACTACGAAGCGCAGGATAAGTAAAAAACAATATATGAAGTAAATTAACGGCAAAATGCGCTAATATGCTAGCTTCAATTCTCTTACCTGAGGCATTATAGATCCAACCATACAACAACCCAGCAATTGAAGTCAAGGCTACATATTTTATCCCTCCTGAATAATGTAAGGCTCCAAATATTAAAGCAGGAATAAGTATGGCTACAACAGAGGAGTAACGATAGGTAAGTTGACTTAAATGATTTTGTAAAATCCCTCTAAAGAGGGCTTCCTCAGCTAAACAGGTGATTAAAAGATTGCTTACCATCCAGATCAAAAAATAATCAGGAAGCTTAGGGGAAAATTTTACGTAACCCAAAAGGTAAGAAATACCTAATACAGTTATCAGAACTATGGGGAGCTTAGATTTAAGAGCTTTTCCTATAATTATCCAATCCATTTTTTTAAAAGATAATTGCAACACAAATCCTGCTAACAATATACCACTAAAGGCTTTATCTATATTTAAATATAAGGTAAAAGGCAGTGCATCTGCAGTAAATTGAAAATTACTTAAAATTAATAAATTATTGAATCCAGGGAGAAAATGCTTTGCAATAATTCCCCCCATAACCAATACAGGCAAAAGTAGCAGATGTCTTTTAATAACCTCATTTTTTGCATATAAAATACATAAAATTCCATAAACTCCTATAACTAAAATTCCTATTTCAGTTATTAAATTGCTGAGATAGGCAAAAGATAGGGCTAAAAAGGCGGTAACTTGCCAGATTTTTATACGTGAATTAGAAGGAAGCCATAGGGTTATAATGGTTATAAATAATAAACTATAAGTTATAGAAATCAGCATTAGACCCCCTTATTGTTATATTTTTCTTATTTTTATACCTGCAACTTATGCTCAGTGTTCACTTATCACATATTTGCTAATAAAGAAGACTTAAGACAAATATTTAATTTAGTTAAAGATATAGTTTTTTTGCTTCTCTTAAAGTATTACATAAATTATTTAATATTTCAAATTCTAATTAGAAATACTAAATTTAAAATTATTTTAAGCACTTATAAAAGCAGGGTAAGTAAAAAATTAATATATGATATAAATTAACCGTAAAATGAACTATATATACTAGCTTCAATTCTTTTTGTACAATGATATACCCAGCCATAAAACCCTCTTGCGTTAAAAGATAAAATTACGTATTTTATTCCTCCTATATAATAGGCCAAACCGCAGATCAAAGCAGGGATTAAGATGGCTATAATAGATAAATAATGATAGTTAAATTAGCTTAAATGATTTTTCAATACCCCTCTAAACAACACTTCTTCAACAAAGCAAGTATTCAATAGGTTGCTAATCCTACATATTAATAGATGATCAGTAAGTTTAGGGGAAAATTTTACATAACTAAAAAAATAAGAGAGTAATATAAGGGTAATAATTATTAAAGGTATTTTATTTTTTATTTCCTTAACTATATTTATCCAATCATTTTTAGTAGGAGGCAGCTTTAAAATAAGGGCACCCAATAAAATATCTACCAGAGCTTTATTTATATTTAAATAAAAAGTAAAAGAAATAGCATCGGCAGTAAATTGGTAATTTTTTAAAACTAGCAAATTGTTAAAAACAGGTATGAAATGCTTTGTAATAAGTTCCCTAATAACTAATACAGGCAAAAGTAGCAGATAACTTTTAATATCCTCATTTTTGCGTACAGAATACATAAAATTCCATAAGTTACTATATTAAATTGCTGATATAGGCAAAAAATAGGGAGAAAATACCTGTAATTTGCCAGATTTTAATGCGAAAATTACCGGGTATCCATAAGGTTTTTATAATGATTATCAATCACAGCTATAGAAATCAGCATCAGACCCCCTTATATTTTATGAAAATAGTGCTTATCTTAGCTATTAATATAAATAAAAAATACAAGTCTATTTAAGTTTTATTCCATGCAAATAGCTAATAATAAGTCTTGCTTACAATAGATGATTGTAATACCTAAAAAAAGGATAATTTTTTACCTCTATTAATTAGACTTACGTTAGATGGGAATTTAAACTTAAATTAAAATAATAGTTATAAGCCACTAAAAAACTTAGTATGATTGAGCTTTCTTGAATAAGTTAAAAAAATTATTTTGAAGCTGTTTAGCAAAACTTTGTTTATCTTTTACTTCTCTTAAATTACATAAAAAATCAAAAGTATGCTTAAGATAAGAGGGTTGATTAATTACCCCCCTATGCGGCGGTGGGGCTAGATAGGGGGCATCAGTTTCAATTAATATTTTATCTACAGGAACAAATTTAGCAACTTCTTTAATATCTTCAGCATTTTTAAATGTAAGGATGCCGCTAAAAGAAATGTAAAATCCTAAATCTAAAGCTTTTACAGCAAACTCTAAATTACCTGTAAAGCAATGCATTACTCCTATTACATTAGTAAATTTTTGATTTGACTCTTTTAATATATTTATAGTATCTGCTTCTGCTTGACGAGAATGAATTATAAGAGGTAGATCATTAGAGGCAGCAAGCTCAATATGCTGTCTAAAAAAATCCTTTTGAGCTTCCATATTTTCAATGGAATAGTAATAATCTAAGCCTGTTTCACCAAGAGCAATGATTTTTTTATTTGCAAGATGAGATTCTATATCGGATTTTTTAAAATTTAAATTATCTTTGACATGTAAAGGATGAATTCCTAAAGCAGTGTAAATTATCGGATATTCATTGTTAAATTGATTACGGCTAAAATTTAAATAAGAGTTGAAGTTCTTAATATCCGTAGCTATGTCTAAAATCAAGCCAACTCCATTTTGTTTAGCTAATTTCAAAATTTCATAGGTTTCTGGCCCGTGATCTCCTAATTCTTTAAATCCTAAATGACAATGGCTATCTATTAACATCTTTATTTTTTAAGATAAATTTGAATTTATTTGTAACTCTTAAATTTATACTACATAGCCATAATTAGCAATAGTAAATTTACCTCTCTTCTCTTTAGGTTATATAGTAATTTTAGAAACTTAATATTTTACATTAAATAAATTACTTTTAATGCTTTAATCTAAAATCATATAATTTTATACATATTTTGGAGAAAATTTGCTCATATGTAATTAATATGTTATATTACGTGTTGTTATATTACGTGTTATATTACGCAAGGCTAGATGAGTTATTAAAATTAAAATGTTATCAAACATGAAATATAGACTAACTATTTTAGGATGCGGATCTTCCACGGGGGTACCTTCAATTGAGAATGGAGGGGGCAAATGCGATCCTTCTCAATCTAAGAATCACCGCACTAGAACCTCTGCCTTTTTAGAGATATCTGACCTGATAAGCCCACAAGAAAAGTTTAATATTTTATTTGATACTTCTCCTGATTTTAAGGAACAAGCCTTAATAAATAAAATAAGAAGCATTGATGCTATATTTTTTACCCATCATCATGCCGATCATATGTATGGATTAAGCGATGTAAGAGGTATAAATAGAATAATAAAAAAATCTATTGATTGTTTTTTGCATGCGTCTACTTTAGAAGTTATGCAACGTACTTTTTATTTCATTTTTTCCTCCAATTTAGCTCATCAAAATTTATATGCCTCCTCTCCCCATAGTGATGATAGATTTTACCAAACCTGCATTAATCCTATTTTAATTAACTATTTCAAAAAGTTTTATTTAAATAATAATAAAATTGAGGTGACACCAACTTTGCAAGACCATGGTTCTCTTGATAGCGCAAAGTAGCTTATGCCACGGATTTTGTTAATCTTAGTTTGCAAACTATAGAAGAATATAAAAATTTAGATCTTATTGTATTATCTTGCCTTACTCATAAGGAACATCCCGCCCATATGTCTTTACCTTTAACCCATATGGGCGCAAGTTTAGATTATGATAGTCTAAAAAGAGAACTACCTCCACACGTAGAACCTGGGTATGATAGCATGGTGGTAGAGATCTAGGGACTAAAATTCTACTGATCCTTAAGTTAATATCCAATCACAATTTAAGTTTTACGATTTTATTAAAGAAATTAACAATACTATTAGTTAAGAAATTAATATATATATATTGTAATAATATCTCTTTTAGAAAACTTACAAATTATGAAAGAAAGGTTGAGTCCTTAATAGATGAACAATTAAAAATTTAGATTGGCATACAATCATATATAGGCAGCAAGCTAAAACAGACAAGCAAAGGCAAATTCTAGGAAGGAAACGACCACATTATTTTTTATATGCAAAAATTTAGTTCAGATCATAGCGATTATTAAAACAAAAAATCCCCATTAAAGCTTAGAAAGGGCTAGTCCAGGGCATAGATTATGCTGAAAAGCTAAATGCTCCTATGGTCTTTGCCAGTGATGTAATATTTATTTGCTATAGATTACTTTAAGTTTCTACTTGGTATAATTTAGCCCAGCCTTAAAGCAGTTGGGGCAATGTATTTAAATCTTAATCTAAAACTATACATGCTAATTAAAAAATCACAAATCATAATATCGCTCTAATTACTTTGTTTACACTTATTCATAAATGATAAAATTTATTTTTTATTAACCAAATCATCCCTATTTTAATGAATTGATTTCATCTATCGCCATCTAAGGTCAAACCTGCAGGCATTAGATCAAAAATATTTGTTTTGTATCTACTAGCTTTATTCATAAAAAGTATATTTTCGTATTGAGGTAGACAAATTTATTAAATTTAGTCAAAATCATTGTTTTGGTAGCTAATAGCCCTTATCAAGAGCAAACAGTATTTAGATAGGTTGAGATAGGCAAACTATTATAAAATCATCAGATATTTTCCTAAAAACTTCTAAAACATTTAATTAAAACATCTGATAAATATCTTATACATCCTTGCTATTTAATATGCAACATCAACAAAACTCATGTGAGGGCGTTATTACCTGGCCTCTCATTTATTTCTCATAATACAAATTATACGACAATTTTAAATAAATTATAGCTAAATCCCTCCTATAGCTAAATCCCTCCTATACTTAATCTCTATTATTATTTCCTTTACTATTATAGTATTTCCTTTTAATTTCCTATATTGATCCCTTACTTATAATAGATGATAATAATCTTACGGCATTATTTTTTTTGTTTATATTTTTTAATAATCTGATTTATAGTTGATTTATATAACTTTATTTTTCAGTAAAAAAGAAAATCCTAAAGATCTTAAGTAAAACTTTTTCTAAGAGCCTTTCTAATAACATCATTTTCTTGTCTATTTTATTTACTAAGCTTACTTAAGACGCCTGTTATTTTTAGCGATTAGCGCCGTTTATCTCTTAAAGATTATAAATAGTTTTTATTTGCAAAATTTTTAAGACCTTTTTAACATTTTAGATTTTCCTATCTTAATTTATAATTTTCATTAATATATAATTACTTATTATTCGTACAAATTTATCCTTTCTTGTTAAATTTTTGTTTTGCTGTAACAATTTTTTACATTATTGGTATTGCCTTATGCTTTCCTTTTATATGTATGCTCTTATAGGATTTGCTTTTTATTTAACTTTTCTACCTTATTAGTCATCTTTTTTACTATTTACGTTATTGCCTTACTACTTGCATTATTTAAATACTATTAGTAAAATTGAAAAACCCTGGAAATTTTAAGTAAAGTTTGTTATAATTGTTAGATTAGAAAAAAATAAAGAAATAAATAAGATATCGTCCTTTGTTCCTTACATGCTTAATAAAATAGATTTGCTCTTTTATTAAGCTTCTTTGTGGAGACTTATAAATTTAGTAATCAAGCGGATTAAAAATTGTGAAAAATAACGCTCTAGTCCATAGTCCTAAACCTTCTAAATTGCAATTAGTTTTAAGCTGCCTTAAAATTGCTTTTTTAAGTTTTGGCGGTGGAATGGCAGTTATGGGTTTAATTAAATCTGAATTTGTTGATAATCACAAATTTATTCCTGAAGATAATTTTAAAAAAATTCTGATTTTAGCCAATATCTTACCAGGACCTACTATTATTCAAATGCTTACTTTTATTGGCTATTATTCTCATTCCTTAGCGGGGGGAATTATCGCTTTTTCTTCCATAGTATTTCCAGGACCTTTGGTCCTTGTAGTGCTCCTTAGTATATTATATAATATCGTACCTACTGAAATTTTGCTTAGTTTTTCCAAAGGAATTTTTCCAGCAGTTATGGCTATTTTATTTGCCTTTAACATTGAGTTATTTCTTAGTGATAGGAAATTAAATTATAATTGGTTAGCTTACTTCCTAATTTTTCTTATAAGTTTACTATTTTTATTTTTAAAAATAAATACTGCCCTTTTATTTATGGGTTTAATTATAACATTAATATTTATAAAATTTAAAGAGTAGCATATGTCATTTCTTATATTTTTATGGGCTACTTTTTTAGTAGGTATATTTTCCTTTGGCGGTGGCAAAGCTTTTATTCCTATTTACCAAAATCTATATGTTGATACTTTTAAGGTTGTAGATTCTTTAAAATTATCCGAAGTTATTGGTTTTGCTATTGCCTTGCCTGGACCAACTTCTCCTATGATAACTGCAGTAATTGGTTTTCAAAAATTTGGTATCTTTGGAATGTTTTTGGGATTACTCATATTAACAGTACCTACCGTTACTTTGCTTTTTATATTATGGAAAATTATAAGCCGATACCAAGATACTGCAACCTTTAAACGAGTATCTAAATACATGAGTCCTGCTATCATTGGTTTATTGGTAGGCGTGGTAGCACAAGGATTATCTAATTATACTGTTGATAATTGGAGCTTGGTATATAATACTGTTATATTTGGTTCGTGCACCTATTTAGTTTTAAAATTTAAGATACATCCTATTTTCTTGGTTTTAGGAACTGGTTTTTTAGGCATATTATTGTTATAAATGAATATTACTAATTTAACCCTTTAAGCTATTGTATTCTTTAATTAAAGCCTAAGGAGTATTCTTATTAATATAAAAATTTCCATAACAATAATTTCAAAACATCTATATAAATAAGATAAAATTACTTAGGTTCATAATATTTAGCAAATATAGGATAATTCTGATTAATTTTATACTTTTTAGGCAGTGGCTCTGTTAGTTTTGCTAAACTTTTATGCTCTATAGGAACATTTAGCTGCTTCAATATATTATCGGTAGATTGAGGCATAAAAGGATTAAGTAAAATACTTACCCTTTTGGCAATTTCACAAATAAAATATAAAATATTTTGTGCTTCTAACATTTTTGAGTTTTTTGCTTGACCCTCTAAGCTATTGCCCTCTTTAATTAAAGCCCAAGGAGTATTTTTATTAATATAAAAATTTCCATAACGAATAATTTCAAAACATTTATCTAAATATGATAAAAAGTTTTGATTTTCTATATACCCCCTAAATTCTTCTAACTTTTTATCTAACTCAAGCAAATAATTGGTTTCTACTTCCCCTAATTTTTCACTCTTTAGCTCACCATTAAAAGAGTTATTAATAATAGATAAAGTTCTTTGAATCAAATTTCCATATTCATTTGCTAGCTCATTATTAATTCTACTTACAATAGATTCATGAGAAAAATCTGCATCATTACCAAAATTTACTTCTTTAAATAAAAAGTATCTAACCTGATCAACCCCATATTTAGTAACCAAATCATAAGGATCTAAAGTATTATTTAAAGACTTAGAAATTTTTTGTCCTTCATTTAGCCACCACCCATGCCCAAATATTTTAGTAGGCAAAGGCAAATTAGCAGCCATTAAAAAAGCTGGCCAATAAACACAATGAAATCTTAATATATCTTTACCAATTAGATGTAAAATATCACCTTCTAACCAAAATTCCTGAAATTTCTTGCTTTCAACTAATGGGTAATCTAAAGCGCTAATATAATTTACTAAGGCATCTAACCACACATAAATTATATGATGTTCATTATTAGGAACTTTTATTCCCCAGGAAAAATTAGAGCGTGAAATTGATAGATCTTTTAGCCCACCTTTTACAAATCTTATTACCTCATTAGCGCGTGATTTAGGAGCGATAAAATTAGGATGAGTTTTATAATATTCTAATAATTTTTCCTGAAAAGCTGATAATTTGAAAAAATAGCTTTCTTCTTCATGCCATTGTACTTCTGCTCCACTTGGAGCAACTAATTGCCCTTGGGAATTTTTTACCAGCTCATCTTTTGTATAAAAAGCTTCGTCTTTTAATGCATACCAACCTTTATAAGTATCAAAATAAATATAGCCATTTTCTTGTAAGATTAACCATACCTCCTCAACAGCTTTTATATGCCTTTCTTCAGTAGTTCTTATAAAATCATCGTTACTTAAATTAAGTAATTTGCTGAGATCTCTAAAGGTTAAAGACACCTTGTCCACAAATTTCTTAGTATCCTCTCCACTTTTTTTAGCACTTTTTTCTACTTTTTGCCCATGTTCATCAGTTCCTGTTAAAAAAATAACTTGATATCCATCTAACCTCTTAAATCTAGCTAAAATATCGGCTGCTAAATTAGTATACATATGTCCAATATGAGGCTTATCATTCACGTAATAAATTGGGGTAGTTACATAGTAATTTTTTTTCATGAGTCTTATTATTATATTTTATTAATTATATTTATTAGATTATTTTTCACCTTAGACGTTTATTTCTGGAAATAAAATTTCCAGAAATTTAAAAATAATTATTAAAAAAGTTCCAGAGATTATAAAAATTGATAAAGTAATTAGAGTTCTATAAATATTATATTTTAACTTTAAAGGTTCAATAAAAGTTTTTTCTATATAAACATCTCTTAAAACATTTTCTTCATATAAAGTTAAAATTTTATTTTTTATATTTTGATCAAAAATATCTTCTATATTGATAATCTTATAGCCTTTTTTAAATAAACTATTAATGTGGATTTTATTATAGAAAAAAGCAAATATAATCAAAATAGAAAAATAAATTATAGTAAGTGTATAGGCAACATAATTATTAAGCTGATCTTTATAGATAAATAGATAACTAATATTATATATTAAAATAAAACCATAAATTAGTAATGCATATAAATAATCTTTTTTAAAAAACGGCACAACCCAAGCGCTAAAGGGAATACTTAGTAATAAAGAAAAACTATAGCCCATATTAGCTAATCTAATTTCTCCGCTTTGCTCATTTCTTAATACTATACTCTTAAAAGTCACATTTAACCTCTTTTATCTTTTAATTGCTAAAATCTTGATTGGTACAAAATTTTTCATATTTCCTAAAGGGTTGATATATTTATCTAGCCTTTATTATAATAATATCTTTTATAAAAACTAAGGCCCTATATTGTTTTATCCTATATTGTTTTACCTACTAATACAAATAAAAAGTGGAGATTTAATGGTTAAAAATAGTCTTAGAAATTTTTACTTTAGAAGATAATAAAATTATGTTTGATTAAGTTTTTAATAAATATATAGCAAACAAACTATATCCTTGTTAGTTATATGATCATCTGTAAAATTGTCGTGAATTATAAGGTTTATAATATTTATAATCTTTTGCTAAAAATCTCATTTAATAAATCTTATAAGTCAAGCTTTGATTACTTTATGCTATGCTCCTTAATGATAGTTAATCTATACTTTATTTGAAAAGATAATAAAGTACAAGAAAATGAAAAAATTAAAAATATGAGCCAAGCAATGATATAAGTAATCTTTAGATATAAGATATAGTCTTTGTAATATTTTTTGCGGAATTTTTAGCTTTATTTTAGAGGGCTTTAATTTTACGGCAAGCAAAGGTTCTAATTCATAAATTTTTTTTTTGTATTACTATTACTTTTCCTTTAAACCCTTTTACCTATAGAGTTTTTGTAGGTGTTTTAAAGCATCTGTGTTTTCAATTGCTTTGGTAGGTATGTTGGCTATTATTTCGTAATTTTCATTTTGTTTTATATTATAATCCTTTTGATTATTTCTATCTAAGTTTATTAGTTCGTCATATAAATATATGTGATGATATACATTTTCATAGTAGATGGAATAAAAGATTTTAAATAATTAATCACTATATTTAATTTTAATGAAATTTCATGCTAAGATTTAGAAGTTTTGATCTAACCTCACGTGGCGTTAAGTTCACAAGTAAGCCTAAAATGATTTATATAAATATTCACTTTATTGAGAATAGCTTCTTTATGCTTCTATCAAAGAGCAAAATAATTTGATATTAACAAATTATTTATTTATTGTGTGTAGTTGTTTAGCTTCATATATCTATCTAAAATTCTCGTGCTTAAAGCTAAATTGGATGTTTTATTAATATTATTCTATAAACCTATGGCCTGATCTTTACTAAGCTCATAAGGCTTAACTGGAGTAGGAACAAGAATTGGCTTAAAAAATGTTTTAGATTCTTATCTAAATAGAAAAAGTTCATTAAGCTAAATATAAGTAATAGTTTAACAAACTATCGTTAGTATCTAACTGCTCATTAGGTATAATATTAAAATTATTTATATTATCAAAATCTTTTTAATCTAGCTTATCTCACTTATTTTTGGCATAGTTATTTAATTTTTAATCTTATTAATATAATAAAAAACTTAACTTTCTTTATATTTCACCATCGGCAAGTTAAGTCTATAATATGGTATTATTAGATATAATTTATAAGTAGCAAATTTATAAAAATCTTATTTTTTTAATTAAATAGTATTATTAGTGGATATTGGCTGCCGTGTAAGTTAAATTTTATATCCCTTATAGTTTAATAAAATAAAGGGCTTTTACCTAAAATTAATCCCAATCCTACTACATAAACTGCTCCCCCAAATAAACCATCCAATCTGTCTAAAATACCCCCATGCCCAGGAATTAAACCAGAAGTATCTTTGACTTGTAAGTATCTTTTAAACCATGATTCCAAAAAATCACCAATATGAGCAAAAACCGCAAGTAAAAAACCAAAAAACATTAATAAAAGTTCATTTTTTGAATCTAATAAAATTGCAAATAGATAAGTTAATAAAGTTGTAGAAAGCCCAGCAAAAATAAAACCTGACCAACTTTTACCTGGGCTAATCTTAGGGGCAATTTTCTTTCCTGATATTATAGAACCAAAAATATAAGCAAAGATATCGTTAAATATAGTCCCTAAAAAAACCCACAACAATGTATAACCATAAGGGTCTAAGTTCGGTAAATAAGCCATAGCAGAAAAACCTATTGCTAAGTAAATAAACCCTATAAATATCCACCTAGGCCTATGTAAATGCTCAGGAAATACGGCTTTTGCTTCTGATTTGCCGCGCAATATAGCCACAGAGTAGGTTAAATAAGCCCCTATTATTATAATTATTAATCCTAATAGGATTTGATCCATATAAAAAGCAGTTATAGACATCATAACAAAAGTTATTAATGTCATTCCATCTAAACCAAATGACCATTTACCACAAATGTTATTCCATTCATAGCCTGCTAATAAGAGGGCACCAAATAATACCATAAAATATAAAAGTCCGCCACTATAAATAGCATAAAATATAGGAGGAAATAAGATTAAAGTAGATAAAGTTCTAGTATAAAATTGATTAGTCTTAGTATTTCTTTTTTCAGGTAATAATTGCATATTTTCTCTTCTTTATTTATTTAATTATGTGGCCTGTCTAATTAAATTTATTTAGCTGTCTTTTAAGCTCTATTTTTAAGCATAGGGGCTTAACTTAATTAATTCAATTATTATTTACCCTTTTCTATTTTCCTCGTTTTCTGGAGGTTGTATTAAAAAAATTAATAGCTAAATCTAACTTTTCTTTGTTAAAATCTGGCCATAATACATCGGTAAAAAATAGTTCAGTATAGATAGATTGCCAAGGTAAAAAATTGCTTAAACGCTTGTGTCCTCCTGTTCTAATAATTAAATCAGGATCCGGATAATCTTTAGTGTATAAATAATTACTAAATATTTCTTCAGTAATTGTATAATTTATAGGAGCAAAAGCTGCAGCTTGGGCTTTAGATAGGGAAAAATTGGTATTTTTACTCTTATCTAAAATTAAATTATTTACGGCATATAATATTTCTTCTCTTCCGCCATAATTAAGGGCAATAATTAAAGTAAAATCGTTAAAATCCTTAGTGGCTTCTTGAAGCTTTTCAATTTTTGTTGCTATTTGCTTTTTAAACTTTACGTAATCTCCTATTACCTTAAATTTTATCTTATTTTTAATAAAATAATCTTTTTCTAGAGAAAGATAAGCATTTAGTAAATTTTTTAAGTGCTTAACTTCAGTTAAGCTGCGTTGCCAATTTTCAGAAGAAAAAGCATACAAAGTTAAAAATCTTATATTATGGTTTTTTACCTGGATAATAACAGATTTTAGAGTATCTAAACCTTTTTTGTAGCCATCTAATAAGGTTACATTGTTATTCTTAGCCCATCTACGATTACCATCCATAATAATAGCAATATGATTTAGCTTGCTATTCAACTTTTTTCCTTATTTTCCACTTATTTCCATAATCTCTTTAGATTTTTTACTAATCATCTCATTGATTTTAGTTTCAAATTTTTTAAATTCTATATCAAATTTTTTTTCTTCTAATTTTTCCTCATCCTCAGAAATTTTTTTATTCTTTTGCAGATCTTTTAACTTTCCCATAAAGTTTCTACGTACCTTACGAATAGTTTCTTTAGCTTTTTCACCACTTTTTATACAAACTTTTACTGCTTCTTTTCTTTTTTCTTCAGTTAAAGAAGGGAGATTAATTTCTATAATATTGCCTTTTACCACAGGACTTAAACCTAAATTAGATTCCCTAATCGCTTTTTCTACTAATAATATATTGCTTTTTTCCCATACAGTAACTGAGATTGTTCTATTTTTAACATTAATTCCTGCTACTTCTTTAAGAGATAAATAATCGTTATAAGCTTTTATCTTAATTGAATCTAAAATATTAGGAGAAGCTCTATCGATTCGTACATGGGAAAGTTCTAGCTGTAAAAAATCAATTGCTTTAGTAAAATCGCTTAAACCTTCTTTATTAATTAAAGCTATAGGTTCACCACTATACATATACTTCTCCTTATTATTTTTTTTAATTATAGCACTAAAAATAGACTAAGATTTAATTATACTTTGATTTTTTTTATTTAAAATAATTTCTCTTAAATTACCTTTAATATGAATATTAAAAACTATAATAGGAAGATTTTCCTTTTCAGCTATTAACATAGCTGATAAATCCATAACTCCTAACCTTTGATTAATAAAATCCTTATGAGAAATATGCTGATATAAAAAAGCATCAGTATGCTTTTTAGGGTCTTTATTATAAATCCCATCCACTTGAGTGCCCTTAAAAACCGCTTCAGCCCCTACTTCCATAGCTCTTAATACCGCACAAGTATCTGTAGAAAAATAAGGATTACTAATACCTCCAGCAAAAATTACAATCTTTCCACTTTGTAGATATTTTAAAGATTTTTGTACCGTATGAAAATCACAAATTTTATTCATTTCAATAGAAGAAACTACCACCGCCTCCAGACCAGCTTTAATTAAATAATCTTCTAAAGCAATAGAATTAATTATAGTAGCTAGCATTCCCATATTATCAGCTTTAAATCTGGTGAGATCTAATTTCTTAGAGTTTTCTCCTCTTATAATATTTCCCCCACCCATAACAATAGAAATTTGCAATCCTAAATCTTTAATAGATTTTATTTCCTCAACAAATATTTTTAACTTGTCACTGCATATGATGTGGCTACCAAAAAGTGCCTCCCCAGAAAGCTTTAATAAAACGCTTTTATATTGCATATACCTCAACCTTAATTATTTATTCTTTATTATCAATAAAAAGAGCTCCCTAAGGAGCTCTTTTTATTGTATCATTTTTGCTACATCAGCTGCAAAATCATTTACCTGTTCTTCAATTCCCTCACCTAAAACTAAATAAGCATAATTAACTATGTTTACACCATTATCTTTAAGAATTTTAGAAACCTTACATGCTTTGTCATCATTAGTAAAATTAAAATCCTGCTCTAATAATACTATGCTTTCAAAGTACTTATTCATTTTACCTTCTAAAATTTTATCAAATATTTCCTTAGGCTTACCACTTTGTTCAATTACTTCTAACTGCGTAGCTTTTTCTGCCGCTAAAATTGTGGGATCTAAATCATATCGGCTCAAAGATTTAGGAGTTGAAGCCACAATATGCATTGCTAATAAATTTCCTAACTCTTTATCTAAAGGTTCTTTATCTAAAACTACCATCGCTGCTCTTTGTCCTAATCCTGGAGTTAAAACATTATGAACATATAAATAACCTTTACCATCTTTAATATTGATTTTTTCTAATCTTCTGATATCTATCTTTTCACCAATACCACTTGTAATAAGGGATAATTCTTCTTCAACAGTATGACCATTACCATAAGGGCCTTTTTTAAGATCCTCTAAATTACCATTACCTTTTAGAGCTTGCTTAGCTACCTCTTTAACAAAAGCTTGAAAAGTTTCATTTTTACCCACGAAATCGGTTACCGAATTAACTTCAAGCACGATAGCATTTTCTTTGTCCATTAAAGCGCATACTGCACCCATTCTGGCTACACCCCCTGAGAGTTTCTTTAGTTTTACTAATCCTTGCTCTTTTAACCATTCTACTGCCTTTTCTAGATCTCCGTCACAGACTACCAAAGCTTTTTTACACTCTACAAATGAAGAACTAGTTTTATTTCTAAGCTCTTTAACTAATTGTATGCCAATTGTAGGTTCTTTATTATTTTCTGTAGTTGTATTCATTTAATGTTCCTTTAAAATCCTTGCTTTTATAAATTAATTACATAATATTAGGGTTTTCCCATTTCAAAGCCTATTCCATAGGTAATAGGCTTTTTTAATAAAACCAATATTATTTTGTCTGAGCATAAATTTCGGGGCTAGAATTAGTGCTTTGCTTAGCTTCTAACTTAATTTCTAAATTAGGATCTTCACCAATATCTTTCATTTTAGTTTTAGCTTCATCTCTCAAACCATCCAATACTGCCATTGAAATTACTTCACAGTATAGCTTAATCGCTTTAACAGCATCATCATTACCAGGTATAGGGAAATTTATTCTATCAGGATCAGCATTGGTATCAACAATAGCAACTACTGGTATCCCAAGTTTGCTAGCTTCTTCAATAGCAATTGATTCTTTAACACAATCTAAAATAAAGATCATATCAGGTAAGCCACCCATTTTTCTGATCCCACCTAAAACTAAATTAAGTTTTTCGCGCTCTTTAGCAATCTGTAATCTTTCTTTTTTAGTTAGGCCTTGTAAACCTTCTGTAATTTTTTTATCTAATTTATCTAAATTATTAATAGATAAGGAGATCGTTTTCCAATTTGTAAGCATTCCACCTAACCAGCGATGATTAACATAATATTGGCCACATTTTTCAGCATATTCTTTAATTATAGGAGTAGCTTGTTTTTTTGTGCCCACAAATAATATTCTTCCCCCACTTGCTATAACTTTTTGGATATTTTCTAAAGCATTTGCAAATAAAGGGGCGGTTTTTTGTAGATCTATAACATGAATATTGTTATAAGTTCCATAGATATATTTGGACATTTTTGGGTTCCATCTTCTGGTGCTATGACCATAGTGAACGCCATTTTCTAAAAGTTGTTTTATTGTAAAGTTTGCCATTATTTCTACCTTTCTTCCGGTTAAACCTCCACAAAATAGTAGGCAACATATCGTGCCCACCGGAAAAGAAATTCAAGAGAGCTTCTTATTTTTGTGTGTGTAATTAGATAGTATTTTAAGGAATTTTTATGCTAAATGCAAGAGTAAAATGTATCAAGTCTAGTTTATATAAGCAGTTATTCTTATTTTTAGTTAATTTCCCCTGCCCCTATAATATTTATGGAAGCAGACTTTTATAATACTTATCCTACAAAATCTTTCTAAAAATAGCTTAAAGTCAGATTATCGCCTCAAAAATTAAGAATTCACCACTATTTCTCATCATAATATGTGGGTGATAAGAAATATTGAGCAGTTAAATTATTATATATAAAACTAATGAAAATAAACTTAATAAAAGAAAGCTTATAATTACCCTTTGATATAACTTTCTAATTTTTTTACGCTTTTTTACTATTGCTTCCAGCCTTGAGGTATTTTCTAGAATTTACATTTTAACTTGTAGTGCCTATAGGGCTCTGAGGTCCTGGTCTTGGCATAACTTAGCAAAAGGGGAGACCGATTTTGTTTTTTCGTAAATATAGGCATCATATTCAAATTTATCACTAATATAATTTTCAATATTAGGAATAAAATTATTAACAAATTCTTTTAGTATTAACAAATTTTCATCAAATGAGCTTTCTATATAAGGACAATTAAAGGTGTATACGGGAGTATTAAAATCATAATAACTGCTTAATAAGGAACTACCAAAGTAAGAAATAATAAATTTAAACTGATTATCTCTTAAAATAATTCCCACTGGATAATCAAAATCAACAATAATAAATAAATCTTCTTCTCTTATTTCTTGGCGCAATTTTAGTACGCCCTGCTCTTGCGATCTAGGATGCTTCTTATAATAAACAGGGCATTTAAATTTACTAATTAAATTCTTTATTAATTTTGTTTCCTCTAATAGTCTTGTATTATCTAATTCATCACTCCATAATATACTTGATAAGAAAAAAATTGAATCTTGTTTAAATTTTAATTCATTGGTATTAACAAGATCTCTAAAAACATCTAATGTATTGAAGTAGAAATTTTTATTAATGTTAATTAATTTATATTTAGCTTTTTCCTCTGCATTTAAAAAATCAGTATATAGTAAAAATACTTTATCAATATTTTTTTTATCCTCTATAAACAGGCTTAAGTAGGTGACTATACCCTCGCTATATAGAATTAATTTCTCGTATCTAATCATCTCTCTAAGTTCAAGCCCTGGTGCTTTTTTTACAAGATAATCTGGCCAAAAATGATAATCCCAATACTCTTCAACTTTTGGGTATAAATCCCTTAACTTATAAAATATAGAAAAATCCTCAGTAAAGCCCTCAAAGCGTTGAAGCTGATCAAAAAAATGAATCTCATCAAATTTATATATTTTTTCTATGATATCTATACTAGCGCTTGTATAGTTTAGGGTAAATAATAATATCCGTTTTATAATCACCTACTTTAATATTATTAAGCCTATCATGGGTTTTTAAGCTAGCTGCTGCCATTATTAAAGCATAATAGCCACTAACTTTAATAATTCTAATTTTTATTTTATTATCTCCTTAATATAAAAAGTTTTTTTAATTTCTAGCTTTAAGCAATCTTTTTGCTAGAGAAATCTAAGGAAAACCCCTATTAAAGGTGAAAAGTGAATATCCTTTAAGTTTAAGAGTATTCCCTATGATTGCAAAAGATTTTTAAACTTTATCGTTTTACCTTAGCATATAAATAATTATTGAATAAAATGATCAAAATAAGGCAGCCCATATAGTTTACCTGTTTTGGCAAGTAAAATCAGATCACAAATTTCTCTAACTGCTCCTTTACCACCTTCTTTAGTAGTTGTATAGCAAGTAAATTCAAATACAGCTTCTGAAGAATTACTTACGGCAATAGGTAATCCCACCTCTTTAAAGGCTAAAATATCATTTACATCGTCGCCTATATAAACCACGTTTTGTAGATTTATGTTAAGCTTTTTAGCTAAAGCTAAAACTTCCTTGCCTTTTTCATGGCTGCCTACTATCACATCTTCCAAGGACAACATTTTACCTCGATGTTTCATAATTTCTGAGACACTTGTGGTGATAATAGCAACCTTAACTCCAACATTTTTCACCATTTGAATACCTGTACCATCATGAGCATAAAAGCGGCGGATTGCGCTGCCATCTTCTTTTACGTACATTCCCCCATCGGTTAATGTACCATCGGCATCTATACATAATAATTCTACGGTCTTTAGGCGGTGGATTAAGTCAGTTTTACTAAGTTTTTCTAAAGTCATTTTATTTTATAATGTTGGGAGTTATTAAAAGGGGATCTCATCATCTAAATCATCCCCAATAGTTGGAATATTACCCTCTTTTTTAGCAGCTGAATAAGTTTTAGGAGCTGAAAAAGTATTGGCTTTGCTATTAAAATCTCCTATATTTTCTGAAGATTCTCCTGAATTTCTGCTATCAATAATTTGTATTTCACCCTTAAATTGGCTTATTACTACTTCCGTAATGTTTTTTTCTACCCCATCGCTTCCTGTATATTTACGGCTTTGTAAAGCTCCCTCTAAATATACTTTAGAACCTTTTTTGATATATTTTTCTACCACATCAGCTAGATTGTCGTTAAAAACTACTACCTTATGCCATTGGGTTAAGGTTTTTCTTTCACCGCTGATTTTATCTTTCCACGATTCACTAGTTGCTACAGAAAAACTTGCTATTTTAGAGCCTGATTGAGCATAGCGTATTTCAGGATCTTGGCCCAAATTTCCTAATAAAATTACTTTATTAACCATTTAATCATATCTCCCTAACTGCCTTTAACAACTATCTTTAGATAATATAGAATTAATTTAAAAAATCCACAATTTAAATATTTAAATATGTTATACTGTTGGTTTAGATTTAGTGGAGTTGCATAATTTTATGAGTAAAAAATATATATCAATTAAAGGTGCCAGAGAGCATAATTTAAAAAATATTAGTATTGATATACCTAAAAATACCATAACTGTAATTACAGGGCTTTCAGGTTCAGGAAAATCTTCCTTAGCTTTTGATACCATTTATGCTGAAGGACAAAGAAGATACGTAGAGTCCTTATCTGCTTATGCAAGACAATTTTTAGAAACCTTTGATAAACCTGATGTGGATTCAATAGAGGGATTATCCCCCGCTATTTCTATTGAGCAAAAAACTACTTCTAAAAATCCCCGTTCCACTGTGGGAACCATCACCGAAATTTACGATTATTTAAGATTATTATTTTCTAGAGTAGGTATTCCTTATTCTCCTACTACAGGCTTACCTATTGAAAAACAAAGTATCAGCATGATGGTAGATAAAATCTTATCTTTTCCTATAGACACTAAGATTAATTTATTAGCTCCCATAGTTAGAGGTAAAAAAGGAGAATATAAAAAAGAGTTTGATGAGTTAAGAAAAAAGGGGTTCCAGAGGGTTAAAATTAATGAGGTTGTTTATGATCTTGATGATGTACCGGCTTTAAATAAAAATACTAAACATAATATTGCGGTGGTAGTTGATAGAATAGTGCTTAAAGAGGATAGCTCCAAACGATTGGCCCAAAGTCTAGAAGCTGCCTTGGAATTAGCTGATGGGATTTGCATTGTTGAGGATCTAGAACAAAAAAAGGAGATTATTTTTTCAGAAAAATTTTCTTGCCCGGTTTCAGGGTTTACCGTAGAAGAAATTGAACCTAGATTATTCTCTTTTAACAGCCCTTTTGGTGCTTGCAGTGTGTGTAATGGCTTAGGCATAGAAAATATTTTTGATGAAAATCTAATTATTCCTAATAAAACTAAACCCTTATCCCAATGTATAGTTCCTTGGAATAATAGCTATTCTACGGAAGGCTATTATAAAAGTATGATAGAGGCAGTAGCTAAACATTATAATGTTGATGCTAACACTCCTTACATTAATTTGAACGAAAATCTTAAGCAAATTATCCTTTATGGTAGTAATGAAAGTATTAAATTTAAATTTAATACTAGAAATATGTCGCACTCAAGTAACAAGCCCTTTGAAGGAGTAATAAACAATTTAAAGCGTCGTTATAAAGAAACTTCTTCTGATTACTCTCGTGATTCATTAACTACTTACTTAACCGAAAAAAAATGCCATAGCTGTGAGGGTAAAAGGCTTAATAAAAAAGCTTTGCATATCAAAATTGGTTTTTACAATATTTATGACATCACCCAACTTTCAATTAGAAACTGCTTAGATTGGGCGAATTCTTTAGAAGCAAGTTTTACTTTTAATCAAAAGCAAATTTCTGAAAAAATCATTAAGGAAATTAAAGATCGTTTATTTTTTCTAAATAATGTAGGAATAGGATATTTAAATTTAGCTCGCTCTGCTGGAACTTTATCAGGTGGAGAAAGCCAAAGGATACGCTTAGCTTCACAAATTGGATCAGGTCTTACAGGGGTATTATATGTTTTAGATGAGCCTTCTATAGGCTTGCATCAAAAAGATAATGATAAGCTTTTAGAAACTTTAAATCATTTAAAAAATCTTGATAATACGGTAATTGTGGTAGAACATGATGAAGACACTATAAGATTTGCTGATTTTCTAATTGATATTGGTCCTCAAGCAGGAATCTATGGTGGAGAAATTATTGCTTCTGGCACTCCCCTTGAAGTGGAAAATCATCCAAAAAGTATTACAGGCCAATACCTTAGGGGCGAACGTAAAATTGAAATCCCTCAAGTTAGACGTCAAGGAAATGGTAAAGTAATAAAAATTGTGGAAGCTTCGGGTAATAACCTTAAAAATCTTACTGTAGATTTTCCCCTTGGCACTTTAACCTGCGTAACAGGAGTTTCAGGATCAGGAAAATCCACATTAGTTAATGAAACCTTATACAAGATTGCCTCCCAACACCTTTATAATTCTAAGAATGATCCTGCTCCTTATAAAAATATTTTGGGCTTAGAGCATATTGATAAGGTAATAGATATAGATCAATCTCCTATTGGTCGTTTACCCAGTTCAAACCCTGCTACTTACACTAAAGCTTTTGATTCAATTAGGGAGATTTATGCAGAGCTTCCAGAGGCAAAAGCCAGAGGTTATAAAGTGGGTCGTTTTTCCTTTAATGTAAAAGGTGGCCGATGTGAAACCTGTAAAGGAGATGGATTAATTAAAATCGAAATGCATTTTTTACCCGATGTATTTATAACTTGTGAAGAATGTCGTGGGAAAAGATATAATCGCGAAACCTTAGAAGTTAAGTGGAAAGAAAAATCTATAGCCGATATTTTAGATATGGATATTGCTACAGCCCAATTATTTTTTAGTAATATTGCTTCTATTAATAATAAGCTTAAAGCCCTTTTAGATGTAGGATTAGGTTATATTAAACTTGGCCAATCTGCCATCACTTTTTCAGGAGGAGAGGCGCAAAGAATTAAACTGGCCAAAGAATTATCTAAAAAATCTACCGGCAAAACTTTATATATTCTAGATGAGCCGACCACAGGATTGCATTTTGAAGATGTTAATAAGCTTCTGCAGGTGTTACAAAAATTAGTAGATCAAGGAAATACTATAGTAGTTATCGAGCATAATTTAGATGTAATAAAAACTGCAGATTTTATAATTGACATAGGCCCAGAAGGAGGAGAAGGCGGGGGCAAAATAATTACCCAAGGCACTCCTGAAGAAGTAGCGAAAGTTAAAGAAAGTTATACTGGTTTTTATCTTAAAAAATATTTAAACAAATAATATATTAATTAATTTATTTCGCAGAAGAGGGATAGTCATGGAAATGAGTTTAGTAGAAAAAGAAATTATTAGATATGCACAAATAATTTACTATAAGGATAAAAAAGATATCACTAATATATCTTATATAAAAAACGAACTATATAATACTTTTAAAAAAGAAGGAGTACTAGCTTACCTTGATATTACTGCACAAACTCAAGAAGTAGAAAAAGCAATAAAAGAAGGTAAGATGAGCTATCAAGGCTCTAACATAGAAAATGATATATTAAATGATATCTACCATATGGCAATTTTTGATACTATCTTATTATTATCTAATAAAATAAAGATGATTACAGGTAAAGATTTAGAGGCTATTATAATTAATAAAGATCATACTTATTATGAGGTAAAAGAAGCATTTGATGCGGTCTATACTAATTTTATAAATTATAGAAGGATTCCTTAGTCTTTATAAAAATGATTTTTGACTCTAAAAGTTTTTCTATCTTTTATTTTAATCCTCCAACTCTGCTCCCTAAACTTTATAAAAGCCTAAAAGGGCCGCATCAGAGCTCAAAAGCTATTAATATCTATTTATTAAAATTTATAAAATTGTATAATAAATAGTAACCAGGTGATTTTATAAAATATTAAAAATCGGCAAAAAAAGCAATTAGCTAGGTAAAGACTTAGCTTTTACTTACCTTTTGGCATTTAATTTATCACTTTGTAATAGATAGGTAATTTTGAAGATTAAATTATATTAAATTATCATCTCAGCTGATAAAAATTATTTAAATAGTCCTAATTCATAAAAGATTAAATCTTTAGACCTTTTAGTATTATATATTGCTTATAGTTTTTTTCAAGTTTTTGCATAAGCTTTATTTTATCTAAATTGAATTTTTTAATTTAATAAAAAAGGGTAACTATATTCCCCTTTTTCTTAGAAAATTATTAATTATTTTATTATTACTAACTTTTGATTAAATGCACTTTAACTATAGGTTTTTTATTAAATTTATCTCTAAAATATCTTCGGGCCGTTATTCGTACATCTTCTGATAATTGATCAATTGCTTTAGTTAGGCTTGTGGTATCCCCTTCTATAGTTTTAATAATTTTTCCAGCGAGCTCTTGATTATATACTTCTTCTTCTTCTTCAGTAAAAAGCCCTAAGGAAGAGGTTTTGAGATTAGTAATGGAAGCTTGCTTTAAAATCATAGTGATAAATACTGACCCTTCATAAAACATTTTACTTCTAGCTTTTAGAAAATTTTCATTAAAATTAATTAATCTGCCGCCATCTTGAACTAACTTTCCGGTTTGCCATTCCCCTATAATCCCTTCTTCTTCGGTAAATAATTCTACCACATCACCATTTAAGTAAGTAAGCGATTTATAGCCTAACCCCATAACAAATTCGCTATGTTCTCTTAAATGCATGGCTTCCCCATGCATTGGTATTATGCATTGAGGATTAATCATTTTATAAAATTCTTTTAGTTCTTCACGTTTAGGATGACCTGACACATGGATTTTATATTTTTCAGCGGTGTAAAAATCTATACCGTTTAAAGCTAAAAGGTTATAAAGCCTTATCACCTTATTTTCGTTACCAGGAATCACCCTAGAGGCAAAAATTACACAATCGTTTTCTGCCATTTTTTGACGATGACTACCCATGATTAACACACTAGATAAAACAGAACGTTCTTCTCCTTGGGAGCCAGTCACCATAAAAATTAGATCTTTTCTATTAAAGTGTTTTGAATCTTCTTCGGAAATAAAAGCATCGCTATCTAGATAATTATACTTAATTCCTAATTTACCATAAGTAGATAAAGAGCGGCCAAATAAAACTATTTTCTTTTTTAATTCTTTGGCAATCCCAGAGATTAAACTTAATCTTTCTACATTGCTAGAAAAGGCAGTTATCCAACATACTCCTTGGGCTTTAGAAATAAGCATCTTTAAATCTTTTTTAATTAAGATTTCTTCTCCTGATATCCCTTCTTCTAAAACGTTAGTAGAATCACAAAATAGATATTCAATATTTTCTTTTTTTAAGCTACTAAGATTTTTAAGTAAAGGTTTATTGCTAAAGTTGATCTTAAAATCTCCACTATGTACCAGGTTGCCTAAAGGAGTTTTCATATAAATAAGATGGCAATCAGGAATTGAATGATCAACTTGTATCCATTTAAATTCACCTTTACCTATGCTATAAAATTTATCTGGTTGTACCACTACAATTTTAATTTTTGAATCTAGTTTATATTCTTTAAGTTTTTCTCTGATTAAATCAGCAGTAAATGCAGTAGCATAAATAGGACATTGTAAATATTGCCAAACGTGCGGAATAGCCCCGATATGATCTTCATGACCATGCGTTATTAATAACCCTTTAATATTTTTCTTATATTGCTCAAGGCCGCTAATGTCAGGATAGAAAATATCAATAGAACTAAGATGATGATCTTTAAATCCCATACCTAAATCCACCATGAAATATTCTGAATTATTATCATCAAAAATATTATATAAATAGCAATTTAGGCCAATTTCTCCTAATCCTCCCATTGCACAAAAAGATACCCTGTTTTTATTCATTATTTTTTTATTCCTTTTAATTATTCATTCTATGCAAATTGTGCGCATATATTATAGCAATACTTTCCAGAATTATATATTGATTATAGGTAAAAGTAAAATTTACGTTATTTTTAATAAATTTGGCCGCTCCTCCTGTTAGAAAAATATTATTACACTTAGTTTCAGCACAGGCTTTTTCCGCTAAATTATTAATCAAACCCACATATCCCCAAAATACCCCGCCTTGAATTGCAGATATGGTATCGGTTCCTAACAGATTTTCAACAGGTTGAAGATCTACTAAAGGCAATAAAGAGGTTTGCTTATATAATTCTTTATACATAGAAGCAAGCCCTAAAGTAATCGCTGCCGCATTAAGCCAACCACTTTTATTTACATATTGAACCACAGTAGCAGTACCCATATCGATGATTAAGGCATCTTCTTTGATCTTATTAGCAATCCAGACAGATTTACATAAAATATCTGCTCCTACTTGGCCTACTGTATTTTGATTATATAAAATTAAACCATCTAGCATTTTAGGAGTAATAAAATAAACTGTAATATTAAAGTGATTTTTTAAAAACATTCCTAGTACTTGATTATTTTCAGTAACTACTGAAGAAACAACAGCCACTTTAACTTTGGTAATCTCAAGGAAGCTATTTAATTTTAAGGCCAAATCTTCAAGATCTAAAGGCTTTGAGGTCACCCAATCATTAAAAATAAATTTATTATTATCTTCATTATTTATAATGGCTACTTTAGCTCGACTATTACCAAGGTCTATAGCTAAAAACATCTTAACCTCATTTTACTAAATCCTTTTTATAATTTAAATATCTCACCTGCGGAAATATTAGTAAGACCTTTCCCTGTATCCATAATTAGATAACCTTCTTGGCTAATCCCTTTAAATACTCCTTTTTTAGTGGACTCCCCAACCTTAATAAGGACCTCTTGGTTCAATAGGTATGCACCTTGCTGCCAACTATGTATAATAAAATTCCTATCATTAGAAAGACGTAACAATAAAGAATTAAATATTTCTAAAAGCGCATAAGCAAAATTTAAAGGAGGGACTTTTTCCCCCATAAGCTCATACAAATTGGTAGTTTTATAATTCATAATTTGGGGGGATTTTAATAAATTCACTCCTACCCCAATAATTAAGTATTCTAATCCTTTTTTAGTTTGCTCGGTTTCCAATAAAATACCACATATTTTCTCCTGATTTATTAAAATATCATTTGGCCACTTACATCTAATAGAAATTTCCTTATCTAAATACCTCTTAAGTGTTTCTCTAACTGCCAAAGAAGTTATAAGGCTTATTATACTATAATTTTGAGGCTGAATATTTTTATTTAAACTACTTAAGGCAAGGGTAAGATGGAGATTACCTGGATCAGATTGCCAGGATTTTCCTAACTTACCCACCCCTTGGGATTGATCATACGCTAAAAAAGCCATATCACTTGGAGATAATTGAGAAAAGCTATCAGAGGTGATAAATTCCTTAGCATAGAGGTTAGTACTAGGTAGCTTATCAAATATACAAATTTTTTGCATTAAAATACCAATACAAATCTGTCTAAGATATTAGTTATTTTGCTTACAAAAAGAATAAATCCAATACTGAATATAAAAAGAAAAATTACCGTAATGTTAATGTCTAAATTACCCTTTTTAGTATAAGAGTAAACATCATTAACTTGATAGGTATCAAAGTAAATGATTTTAATAACTTTAAGATAAAAATACACAATCACTACACTTAGTAAAGCCACAAATCCTGCTAAATAATAAGAACCTGCACCTAAAATGCTATATAAAATAAATATTTTGCCGAAAAAGCCTGCAGTAATAGGTAGACCTGCCATTGAGATTAAAAAGGTACTAATCATAAAAGCTAAATAAGGATGGTTTACCGAAATTCCTTTAAGATCATAGATTTCTTCAATAGGCTTATTATCTTTTTTAAGCAACATTAATACGCCAAAAAACCCTATTAAGGCTGAACTATAAGCCAAAACATAAATAATAATATTTTTTGCGGCAGCTGCAGAAGGTACCAAAATTGGCATCAACATATAAGCCATGTTAGCTATAGAACTATAGGCAATAAAGCTTTTTATATTAGTTTGATAAATACTTGCTATAAAGCCGATTAAAGCTGAAGCAATTATAAGGATTTGAATAATGTGTTTCCAATAAGGATATAAAGGTAATAAAGGCTCCCATAAAATTCTAATAAAAATAAATAATATAGCTACCTTAGAAACTGTGCTTAATAATAAAGTCATTGGTGAATGCACACCTGAGTATACGTCAGGAGTCCACATATGGAAAGGAACTAAAGATAATTTAAAACCTAAGCCAATTATTATCAGTACCAACCCTATAACTACTATCCAATTATTAATCCCTGCGCCTAAAGCCCTTTTAACTTCAATAAAATTAGTAAAACCTGTAAATCCGTAAATTAAAGATATACCATACAACAAAAAGCCAGTACCTAAAGCTCCTAGTAAAAAGTATTTAATCCCTGCATCATTAGAAGAGCGACTGCTTTTATTAATAAATATCAAAACATAGGTACTAATAGTAGTTAGTTCTAAAGCTACATAAAAGGAAATAAAATCGTTACTTGAGATCATAAGCAAATTTCCACATAAGAAGAAAAACAAAACCACGATATATTCATAATGGAAAAATCCCATACCAATCAAATATCTTCTAGAAAGTATACAAATTAACACCATTAAAAAAACAATAATTAACTTGAATATATAAATCAAAGGAGAAATAATAAATAGCGAGTTAAAAGTCTCTACATAAGTATCCCCTATAGAATATATAAGCACCATTGTTAAAAGCATTACAATAACGCTAATATAAGATAATTTATTAAAGAAGATAATATTATTGTTATAATCTTGAGCGTTTTGAAACATGCCAAATAATAACATGATAAAGGCAACTAAAATAAGATATATCTCTGGAATAGCTACTACAAAATCTGAAATACTAATATTTACCATTGAAAAAACCTTATTATAAATTAATCTATTTTTTTAGAGCATTATACCTATATACTGACTATTCTAAAGCGCTCTAAAATATTAGATACCGAAGTATGAATCATATCTAAGAAAATATCTGGATAAATTCCTATTGCTAAAACCAATATTGCTACTAAGCTTAAGGAGGTAAATTCTATAAGGTTCACTTCTTTAAAAGATTTTGTATAAAGCGAAACTTTACTAAAAATTACTGTTTTCATAAAACTAATCACAATCACGGAATTAAGTAAAATAGAAAAAGTAAACATAACAGCATACAAGCGATTATTTTGAAATATTCCTAATAAAATCAAAATTTCCCCAATAAAAGTGCTAGTTATAGGGAAAGACATCGCTGCTAGCATAAATATAAAAAACATCACACAAAATCTGGGCATTACATTAGCTAAGCCTTTAAAATCGGCTACCAAATCTGATCTAAATCTTTTTTGTAATAATACTATTCCTAAAAATATTCCAGCATTAAATATAGAGTGACCTATACTTTGGAAAATAGCCCCTTCTATGCCTTGGGCAGTTACAGAAAATATCCCAGCAATAATTAAAGCCACATGAGATATAGAAAAATAAGCAAAGAGCCTTTTAATATTAGTTTGCTTTAAAGCGATTAAACCGCAATAAAACAAAGTTATTAAAGAGAGCACATAAATTATATTAATACTTTTTAAAGTGGCCAAGGGAAACATAGGAACTAAAAACCTCAAAAACCCATAAATACCATATTTCATTAATATTCCAGATAACACTATATTCATAGACATCGGAGCACTTTCATAAGTATCAGGAAGCCAGGTATGAAAAGGGAAAAGTGCAGATTTAACTGCAAAAGCTATAAACATCGCTATGAATAAGTATTTTTGAAACTCTGGAGTGAAACTAAATTCAGTAAGTTCAGGAAGTGAAGAAGTCTTTGCTAAAGAAATCATTACTATCATAGCTACTATCATTAAAATAGAGCCTGCTAAAGTATATAAAAAAAACTTTAAACTAGCATAAATTTTATTGCCTTCACCAAATATTCCAATAATGAAAAACACCGGAAACATAGAGATTTCATAAAACATATAAAATAAAATCATATCCAAGGAAGCAAAGGTGCCAACTGAAGCTCCAAGCAAAAGCAAAAAGCATATGGCATATAATTTAACTTTTTCCTTAGGAAAATCTATAAATAACAAAACAATTAGCATTACTACACTTGAAAGCGTAATAAAGATTAAAGATATTCCATCTATGCCTAAATAATAATTAAAATTTAAGCCAGGAATTAAAGGGATTTTTTCAACAAATTGATAAAGGCTATTAATTTTATCAAATTCAAACCATAAATAACCTATTAAAATTAAATGAATAATATTAGTTAAAATAGTTACATATTTAATATTTTGGCCAAAATAAGCATCATTTTCTTTGATAGTTAAAATCACTAAAACCGCTAGTAAAGGTATAAAAATCAAAAAAGAAAGTATGGGAATAGCAAACATCTACAATTACATTCCTATGATAAAAAAACAATAAGTTAATATTAAAAATAATCCTAAAATCATTAAAATAGCATATAAGCTAATAGAGTTATTTTGCCATTTAGCAAATAAGCGAGAAGATCTCACAAAAATAGCTGATAAGGTGTTGGGTCCATATTTATCCACTACCTCATCGTCCATTTTACCTAAAATTTTAGAGGTTTTGTTAAAACTTTCTCCTAACCAATTTTTGTAAATAGCATCTAAATAAAAATTATTATAAAATATTTTATGTAAGCCCGGAAACATACTATGCAATTTACTGTAAGTTTTCTTATCTCTTATATATAATAAGTAGGTGAAAATCACAGCTAAAGCTACAAGGGTTAGACTATAAAGCTCTACCTTTTTAGAAATCATTACATCAGGAACAATTTGCGCAATTTCTAAAGATTTTTTCCAAAAGATTGTAGAATTTTCTCCTACAAAATCATTTTGTAAAAACTTTCCTATAATTACAGAAAAGATCGCCAAAATAATTAAAATTAACAGTATACCAAAAGAACTTTCATGGGGTTTAAAACCTTCATAATTTTCCTTATTATGAAAAACTAAGATCATTAACCTTAAAGAATAAAAAGCAGTAAAGAAAATTGTAGATAACCCTGCAAAAAACCCCCACAAAGCAAAAGGTGTTTCTGAAGTATATAAATTAATCAGAATTAATTCTTTAGAGTAAAACCCAGAAAAGCCAGGAATCCCAATTAATGCTAAAAATCCTATCCACATACCCATATAAGTAATAGGCATTTTTCTCCACAAATTACCCATTTTATGAATATTTTGTTCACCCATCATAGAATGAATAATACTACCAGCACCTAAAAATAATAAAGCTTTAAAAAAGGCATGAGTAAATAAATGGAACATAGCTCCCGTATAAGCGTTTACTCCGATAGATAAAAACATATAACCTAACTGTGAAATAGTAGAATAAGCAATAACCTTTTTAATATCATCTTGAAAACATGCAACAATTGCGCCATATACTGCGGTAATCGAAGCTACTACTAATATAATATTACGAGCAAACTCAGAAATTTGGAAAATAGGCGATAATTTTACTACTAAAAATATTCCAGCTGTAACCATAGTGGCCGCATGCAAAAGTGCAGAAACAGGTGTGGGAGCTTCCATGGCATCTGGCAGCCAAATATGAAATAGAATTTGCGCTGATTTAGCAAAAGCTGCTATTAAAAATAAAAAGGCAATAAGATTAATTAAAGAAAATTCAACTCCTAAAAAATCAAAACTTGCATTTAATACGCTAGGTAAAACAATAAAAATCTCACTAAAATTAATACTACCAAACAAAACAAAAGATGTAAAAATTCCTAAAACAAACGCCATATCAGCAAATTTATTTATGATAAAGGCCTTGGCTGCTCCTTGATTAGCTACATCTTTATTAAACCAATAACCGATAAGCAAGTAAGAGCATAAACTAATTGCCTCCCAGCCTACAAACATTTGCAATAAATTATCTGAGGTAACTAAAACAATCATAGATAACGTAAAGAAGCTTAAGTAACATTGGAATCTTGCTAGATTATCTTCTTTGGCAATGTAAAAATAAGAATAAAAGTGCACTAAAAAAGATATAAAACTAATTAAGCATAGCATTAAAACCGTTAAAATATCAAAATGCAAAACCACATTTACGTAAAAATTTCCAGAAACAAACCAATTAAATAAAGGTACAGATATTGCACCTTCAGTTTGCATAATTTTAAATAACAATACCAAAGCAAACACTGTGGATAAACCTATAGCAACAGTTGAGCCTAGCCATGCTATAAAATTTAATAAGCTGTTATTATTATATTTATAAATCCAAAGACTTATTATGCCTACAAATATAACCGAAAGCATTGGTAACATTATAACTAATAAATTCATCTTAAGCCTTTTAATTATCTAGATCATCTACCCAATTAGAAGAGCGATTATTAAAGTAGGTAACAATGGCAGCTAAAGCCACCGCTATTTCTGCTGCTGAAACTGCTAATATAAATAGAACAAAGATTTGACCTTTTAAATCATTCCAAAAATTAGCAAAAGCCACAAAATTAATATTAATAGCCAGTAAAATTATTTCCACAGACATTATTAAAGATATGATACTCTTGCGATTTAAAAAAATACCTAATACTCCAATCAAGAAAATTATACCACTAAGCATAATATAGTGAAATAAACTAATTGTCATTTGGCCCCTTCTTCTTTTTCCACATCTACCAAATGCACCGACTCTTTTTTGGTTCTAGCATTTTGTTGAAAGGCGGTTTGCCTAAAATTACTACTTATCGCTTCATCAGGAATACTTAGGATAACTGCACCAATCATAGAAACAGTTAAAATTAACCCTGAAACAATAAAAACATAATAATAATCATTAAATAAATATATTCCTAAATTTTTTATATCTCCTAAATCAGGCGTAGAAGCAGAGTTAGCATTAGATAATAAAGGATTAAAATCTACTAAACCTTGTTTAATAAAAAAGTAAAGCTCAATTCCCAAAATTGCTACTAATACTAATCCAAAAATCACGTATTTATTAAAATATCGCTTTTTTTCTTCTAATTTAACATTAAGTAACATCACAATAAATAAAAATAAAACCGCTACAGCTCCTACATATACTATTACTAGCATCATAGCTAAAAAATCGGCCTTTAATAAGACAAAGATAGCGGCTGAGTTAAAAAATATAAAAATCAAAAGTAATACTGAATAAACAGGATTTTTTGATAAAATTACTCCTAAAGCTCCTGCGATGATAAAAAAAGAAAACATATAAAATACTAAATAGTCTAACATATTTTACCTTTGGGGTTTATAACATCTATAAGCTTCATTAACAAATATTTATGATGCTCAATCAATTATTAAATTTATTTCCTTAATAATAGTCTTTATTATAAATTAACGATAAGGAGCTAATACTTTCATTTTTTCTTGTAAATAGGTTTCCCACCTATCGCCATTTTCTAAGAGTTTTGCTTTGTTATAGTATAATTCCGCTCTAGTTTCTGTAGCATATTCTACATTAACAGTTTCCACGATCGCATCAACTGGACAAGCTTCTTCGCACAATCCACAAAATATACATTTAGTTAAATCTAAATCATATCTAATAGCTCTTCTGCTACCATCTGCCCTTTTATCCCCTTCAATTGTAATGGCCTCTGCAGGGCAAACTACCTCACATAATTTACAAGATATACATCTTTCCTCCCCATTTGGGTATCTTCTTAAAGCATGCTCTCCTTTAAACCTAAAGCTGAGCATAGTTTTTTCATAAGGATAATTTACTGTAACTGATTTTTTAAATAGCATATATTTGGTAGTTATTGCTATGCCTTTAATCACATCTATTAATAATAAGGATTTTAAAAAATCCAATACATATATAAGTTTGCTGTGTTTCATTGGTCCTTTAATTAGGTTTTTAAATTGTAGGTAATGTATTAGTAAATCTTAATAAGCAAGCTAAAAACACTACAAAAGCTAAAGCTAATGGTAAAAATACTTTCCAACCTAATCTCATTAATTGATCATATCTATATCTTGGCAAAACACTTCTTAGCTGAATCATTAAAATTAATAATAATAGAACTTTCATAATAAACCAAATAAATCCTGGAATGTGGGCAAAAAACCAGAAATTAAAAAGTGGCAGCCAGCCTCCTAAAAACAAGATGGTATAAAACGAAGACATTAACATCATATTTGCATATTCTGCTAAAAAAAACAATGCAAAAGAAAATCCTGAATATTCAGTATGATATCCGCTAACAATATCAGACTCAGCCTCAGGTAAATCAAAAGGATGCCTATTTGTTTCTGCTAAAATTACAATAAAAAACAAAATAGCCATAGGGAATATTTTTACAAAATACCATAAATCCTTTTGTGCCATCACAATTTCAGTTAGATTAAATGAGCCTGCTAATAACACCACGCAAACAATAATTAATCCCATAGAGATCTCGTAAGAAATCATCTGAGCAGAAGATCTAATTGCCCCTAAAAAAGCATATTGGGAATTACTGGCCCATCCTGCCATAATAATCCCATAAACCCCTAAGGAAGAAGTGGCCATTAAATATAAAACCCCCACGTTTATGTTAGCTAGAACTATTCCCTCTTCTATAGGTATAACCGCCCATCCTACCAGAGCTAGCATAAAACTTACTACAGGCGCCATTAAAAAAATTAATTTATTACTATTATTAGGAATAATTAATTCTTTTAAAAATAATTTTAAGCCATCTGCTAAAGGCTGCATTAATCCTAAAGGACCAACTACATTAGGCCCCTTACGTATATGTATTAGACCATGAATTTTGCGCTCTAGCCAAGTTAAATAAGCTACACATAACATAATAACTAATATCACTAACAATACTTTAAGAAATAAGGCAAATCCTAAAGCAACATCTATAGAGATTTCCCACCATATCCAGAATAAAAAACTTACCGCCAAGCTATCAATTAACTGAGAAATATATAACATATTTAAATTTACTCACCTAGTGGTTTGTTATGAAAAACTTTAGAACATTCCGCCATTTTTTCAGAATTTCTGCTAATTACATCACTAATATAATAATTATCAATTACAGATTTTAACGTTTTATAAGATTTTTCTCTAGGCTCCCCCCTATTACTAGAAGTTAGCTCTATTTTTTTATTAATACTTGAAACTTCACCTAAATTAGCGAAAATAGGATTAAATATAGCCAACTTTTGCTGTAGTTCTTCTATAGTATCGTATTCTTGTTTATTAGCTACATATTCGGAGAATTTTCGAATAATTTTCCAATCTTCCCTTGCTTCCCCTAAAGTGGGAATGGCTTTAATTGCCCTTTGAGCACGCCCTTCTATATTAACATACGTAGAAGTTTTTTCTAACCATAAAGCCCCTGGTAAAACCACATCAGCATGACTTGCTCCTTGATCTCCATGATGGCCTTGATAAACAATAAAAGTATTATTTTTTATATTAGCAAAATTAATATTATCTTCATTTAAAAGCCATAAAAATCCTACTTTAGGTTCAATTTTCTCTAATAGATTAATTATATTATTTTTAGGATTATTAGGAACAAATCCCACCTCCAACCCGGTAATTACCGAAGTTGAAGTGTTTAAAATATTATAACCATTCCATACATCAGTACTTATATTATATTTTACCGCAATTTGCTTACATAAATGATTTACATATTCATAATCTTGACCCACGTATGTGCCCATGCCTATAATCATCATAGGTTTTTTTGCTGAAGATAATGCTTTAGCAAAATGGTGGTCTCCTTGTAAAATTTCTTGTAAGACTTCAAGAGTATTACCTAAATAATCATATTTATAATTTAATGATTGCTGCTCACCAACTACCCCTATTTTAAAGCCCCCCCTTAGATATCTTTTTCTAATTCTAGCATTTAAAATTGGAGCTTCTATTCTAGGATTAGAGGCTATTATTAAACAAATATCGGCTTCTTCTATACCTGTTATGGTTGTATTAAATAAATAATTATTTCTATCTTTAGGGTCAAAGAAAACATTAGCTGGTCTACAATCAATATTGTCCGATCCTAACCCTTTAATTAAATCTTTTAAAGCCATCATACTTTCCGCATCAGAAAATTGTCCAGCTAAAGCGGCAATTTCTTCAGGCTTAACAGTAGAAAGCCTATTAGCTATTTCTTTAAAAGCTAGATCCCACGATACTTTCTGTAATCGCCCATTTATTCTAATCATAGGACTATCTAATCTTTGAACCCTTAAGGCATCTACAATATACCTGGATTTGTCAGCGATCCATTCCTCATTAATATCTTCATTTAAGCGAGGTAAAATTCTTAAAGCTACTAAAGGGGAGCAATCAACTTTAATATTGCTACCTACTGCATCCATAATGTCAATAGTTTCTACTGACCTTAATTCCCAAGGTCTTGCCTTATAAGCGTATGCCGCATTGGTTAAAGCACCCACAGGGCAAATATCTGCTAAATTGCCTGAAAGCTCAGAATTTATAGCTTTGCCCACATATGTAGTAACTTCCGTTAAATCTCCTCGGCCAATACCTCCTAGATCTTCTACGCCTGCAATTTCCACGGCAAATCTAATACACCTTGTACAATGGATACATCTTGTCATATAAGGATCAATTAAGGGGCCAAAATCTTTGTTTTCTACCGATCTTTTAGGAACCTCAATATAGCTTCTATCAAGCCCATATCTATAAGTTTGATCTTGTAAATCACATTCCCCTGCTGCATCACAGATTGGACAATCTAACGGATGATTAACTAATAGCATTTCTAACATAGATTTACGAGCCACATCAATAGTAGAGCTTTCAGTTGCAAACTCCATACCTTCTGCCACTTGGGTGGTACAAGAAGGCACAAGTTTTTTAGAATTTTTTAGTTCAATTAAGCACATGCGGCAACTTCCCACAGGAGGCAATTTTTCATGATAGCAAAATCTAGGAATTTGCAACCCTAAACTATCGCAAACTTGGATTAAAGTTAATCCATCCTCTACCGTATGAGAAACTCCATTAACTACTATTTTAGGCATTTAATTGCTACCTCTTACCATTATCTATTTTCAATATTATCTTTTATATAATCTTTATAATGCTTTAAAAATCCCTGCACCGCAAATACGGTGGCATCATTTAATCCACAAATAGAAGTTCCTAATATATTTTGCATAGTTTCTTCAAGGGTATTAATATCATTTATATTAGCATTTTTATTAACAAATTTATTCACTATTTTTAAAGCCGCACCTGATCCTTCACGACAAGGGGTACATTGGCCACAACTTTCGTGATGATAAAAATTAATGATATTTCTCATTATTCCTAAAATATTAGTCGAATTATTAAAAACTATTATAGCCCCTGTTCCTAGTGCGCTTCCTGCATTTCTTAAGCTATCAAAATCCATGGTGAGTTTATCACAATAATTTTTAGGTAAAATTTGAGTAGAAGATCCTCCTGGAATAACCGCTAATAGGTTAGACCAACCTCCAATAACATCTTTGGCATGCTTTTCAATTAGATCCTTTAAGGGAATACCCATCTCTTCTTCTACTACGCAGGGATTATTTACATGCCCTGATATACAAAATAATTTAGTACCCGTACTACCTAGAACTCCTAAGGAAGAAAACCACTGGGCCCCTCGCTTTAAAATGGTTGGAATAGTAGCAATGGTCTCAATATTATTAATTAAAGTTGGACAACCGTAAAGTCCAATTAAAGCTGGGAAAGGAGGTTTTATCCTTGGAAAGCCTTTTTTTCCTTCTAAGCTTTCCAAAAGTGCAGTTTCTTCACCACAAATATAAGCACCTGCCCCTAGGTGAATATAAATATCTAAATCATATAAAGATAAACAAGATTTTCCTAATAGGCCTTGGGCATATAATTGATCAATGGCTTTTTGTAAAACTTGGGCTTCTTGATAAAATTCTCCCCTAATATAAATATAGCAAGTTTTTGCTCCTATAGCATGACTTACTACAATACAACCTTCTAAAATTTTAAAAGGTTCATGACGGATCACCTCTCTATCCTTGCAGGTTCCAGGCTCACCCTCATCTCCATTAATCACTAAATATTTTGGTTTATCCCCTTTAATATCAGCTAAAAAAGAAAGTTTTTTCCCTGTGGGAAACCCAGCTCCTCCTCTACCTTTAAGATCAGAGGAGGTAATTTCAGAAATAATAAATTGTGGCCCTTTTTGCAAGACTTCTTTTAATTCAATAAAATCTCCTAAATATTTTGCTGAATCTAAACTAACTTGACGCTGGCCATAAATATTATTAAAAATAATATTTTCCTTTGATAACATTTTTTACAGCTCCTTTTTTTACCGCTCTTAGCTCCTTCACTCTTTGATCATATTTATAGATCTAAGGAAATTTTTTTTAGATTTCACTTTCTAAAAGTGCACTTATTTTAACATTAATAGGTTTGCTCGCAATAATGTTCTCTAAGGTTTCACCTTTTTTTAATCGGCTAATTAAACCAGTTAAACCTTTTGCACTAACATCTTCATAAAATAAATAATTTACCTTAATTGCAGGGGCATTAACGCAAGCACCTAAACATTCTACCTTTCCTACAGAAAATAATCCATCTGGTGAAATATCTTCTTCAAAAGTTTGGGAAATTTCCTTACATTGTTGATAAAGATCTTCGCTGCCACACACAAAACATACAACAGAATTACAAACTTGTATATGATATTTTCCTACAGGTTTTAAATGATACATAGAATAAAAAGCAGCCACTTCATAAACTGCCATTTTTGTAATATCTAAGTACTTCGCTACATATTGCATAACGAATTCATTTAAAAATCCACCATTTTGCTTTTGGGCCAAGCTCAAAAGAGGCATTAAAGCGCTAAATCTCTCGTTAATAGGATATTTTTTTAAAATCTCTTGCGCCAGTTTTTCATTAGCCAAAGAAAATTTAAAAGTAGATACCTTAAGCTCTTTAGGATCTAAAGATCCTCCTTGATTAACCATTTGCGTTCCCATATTATATCATCAATCTTTTTATATAATTTTATTATTGATTGGTTACCAACCTTTTAAGAAGAAATACTACATTTTAATATTTATAAAAATTAAGGATTATAAAGCAGTAAATAATTTACCTATCTACTTCTCCAAAAACAATATCAAAACTCCCAATAATTGATGGTAAATCAGCCAACTGATACCCTATAGCCAAACTTTTTATAATTTGTAAATGCATAAACCCATTGGATCGCAACCGAGCACGATAGGGCTTATTTTCTCCTTGGGAAACTAAATAAACCCCAAATTCCCCGCTTGGCGTTTCAACCGGCACATATACTTCTCCTTTGGGCACTGAAAAACCCTCTGAAAAAAACTTAAAGTGATGAATCAAGGCCTCCATAGATTCTTTCATCAATGCCCGGGGCGGCGGAGTTAATTTATAATTATCTATTTTTACCAAGCCTTTAGGCATGTTATTAATACATTGCCTAACAATTTTTAGACTTTCATACATCTCTTTAACCCTTACCATATAACGATCATAGCAATCACCATGAGTACCAATAATTACATTAAAATCTAGGTCATTATAAATTTCATAGGGTTGAGCTCGACGTAAATCCCAGGCCACTCCAGAAGCTCTAAGATTAGGCCCTGAAAGCCCAAATTCTATGGCCTGATCTTTACTAACTACCCCAATATCCACAGTCCTTTGCTTAAAAATTCGATTATCGGTTAGTAAAATCTGTACATCTTTAAAATCTTTTTCAAATTGATCACACCAAGCAGAAATTTTTTCTAATAAGCCCTCAGGTAAATCAGAAGCTACACCTCCAACTCTAAAATAATTTAAATGCAAACGCGAGCCCGCAATAGCTTCAAAAAATTCCATAAGCTGTTCCCGGGATTCAAACCCCCATACCATAGGCGTCATAGCTCCACAATCAATAGCTTGAGCCCCAATCCCAAAAATATGTTTGCCTATTCTGCTTAATTCTAGCATTAATACTCGAATATATTTAGCGCGTAAGGGGATATCAATATCTAATAATTTCTCAGCAGCAAGCACCCAACCATGTTCATAATTTATAGGAGCAACATAATCCAAACGATCCATAAAAGGTATATTTTGAGTATAAGTTTTGGCCTCCATTAATTTTTCAGTACCACGATGCAATTGGCCAATATGGGGTTCTGCCCTTTTAATCACTTCGCCATCTAATTCTAATACCATTCTTAACACGCCATGAGAAGATGGATGTTGAGGTCCAAAGTTCATAATGGTATTTTTTATTTTTACCTCTGACACTAATTAATCACCTTATATTTGCTTTTAAAATCTTATAATAATTAATTTTTGTTAATATTATTTAGCGTCGTCTTTAACATTTTTTTTTAACCTGCGCAAAAGTATCTGCTTCAATATCCCTCATCCAAGGATTGCGATAATTAAAATCTCGATGGGCTTGCATTAATTCTAAAGGCTTATAGATTACTCTTTGACTTTCTTCATCATAAGTTACCTCTAAAAACCCTGTTAAAGGAAAATCTTTCCTTAAAGGGTGACCCTCAAAGCCAAAATCTGTAAGAATCCTTCTTAAATCCTTATGACCTTTAAAATACAATCCAAACATATCCCATACTTCACGTTCTAACCAATCAGAATTAGCATAATTGTCACTTAAGGATTCCAAAATCTCATACTCTTTTACCCTTACCTTAATCCTAATCCTTAAATTATTAGGTAAGCTTAGTAGGTGATATACTACCTCAAATCTTTCCTGATTTGATGGATAATCAACCGCTGTAATATCAATCAGCTGATTAAATAAAAGTTTGGCGTTACTTTTAAGAAAATCAAAAATTTCAACTATACTATCTTTATTTATTAATAAGACCAATTCTCCTAATTTGATCTCATTATCTATAACTTTTTCTTTAAATTTATTAGAAATAAAGGCCGAAATCTCTTGTAAATGGTCTAACTTTTTTGCACTGATGCTATAATAAGAAGTCATCTTTTGCCCTCATACCCATATACTATCTCCATAATTTGCCAGTTCTTTTAATTTTCTTTTGCAGTTGTAATAAGCCATATAAAAGTGCTTCTGCAGTTGGAGGGCACCCTGGCACATAAATATCCACAGGGGTAATTCTATCGCATCCTCTAACTACTGAATAAGAATAATGATAATAGCCGCCGCTATTAGCACAAGATCCCATAGAGATCACATATCTGGGCTCGGGCATCTGATCATAGACTCTTCTATAAGCTGGTGCCATCTTATTTGTTAAAGTACCGGCAACAATGATAATATCAGACTGTCTAGGGCTGGGTCTAGGCATAGAGCCAAACCTATCTAAATCATACCTAGACATATAACCATGCATCATTTCAATAGCACAACAAGCTAAACCAAACGTCATGGGCCATAAAGAATTAGAACGAATAGTATTAACTACAGTATCAATTTGTGTTACTAAAAAATTAGGATTTTGTATACCATAATCAGCTAATGGTTTTTCTATAATTTCTTTTTCATTTTCTTTACCAACTAAGGTTAATCCCATTTTAAAGCTCCTTTTTTCCATTCATAAATAAATCCTATAAAAAGCATTAAAATAAATAAGAGCATAGAAAAAAACCCTACGTTTTTGATTAAGGATAGTGATAAAGCCCAAGGATACAAAAAGATAATTTCAAGATCAAAAATAATAAATAAAATTGCTACCACATAAAAACGAATATCGAATTTCCTTTTAGTATCCTCAAAAGCATCAAATCCGCATTCATATGGTTCTAATTTATTTTTATAAGGCTTTTGTGGCACTATTATAAAAGAGCTTATCAACGCTAAAACGATAATTCCAAATGAGATAACAATAAATAAAATAACAGGAAAATATTCAAGTAAGGCTGTATTATGGTTGATATTAGCGAATTCCATGCAATTTAACCTAATTTATTATTCTAAGTAATTTAAAACTATTTTATATATTTATAGAAGTTTTGTAAAGTCTTGTTATAAAACAATTCCATAAAATGTACAACTCCATAGAGTGTAATTTACACTCTAATTCCAAACTTTTGCTTAATTAAAAAATTATTTAAAGCTTTAGAAGGTTGTTTTTTATAAAGATCTGAAACTTCTGAAGTCCAATTTTTGTTAGATAAATTATTTGCTTTTAAATAATGTACTATTTCTTCATCATAGGCACTAATATAATTTTCTAATCTACCTTTTTGATATTTTTCTTCATGTTTAAAAGTAGGCAAAGGCAGCTTCGGCTTTTTGTTTTTATTATGATTAGGGTAGCCTATACATAACCCCACTAAAGGAAGCGTATATTTAGGCAATTCTAATATCATACTCACCTGCTCATAATCTTCTCTAATTTCATAAATAGGAACCGCTCCTAGTCCTAGCTTCTCAGCAGCTAACATTCCTCCTGCCATGGCCATACCAGCATCAAAGCTTGAGACTACTAAACTATCCACCCCGTTTTGTACTTCTTGTACGGCCCCTTGTTTTTCGCAAGCCACATTAGTTTTATAAAAATCTGCAATAAATATTAAAAGCACCGGTGCATTTTTAGTTATATCTTCAATATGTTGATATTTTTCTAAAATACTTTGCTTTCTAATGTTATCTTGTACCACTACTACACTTACATGTTCTTCGCACGTGGCGACCATCCCTTGAGCAGCTTTTAAGATCTCAGTAAGCATGCTATCTGCTATTGGCTTACTTAAAAAACTTTTAATATGATGTTCATTATATTTACCTGAATCAACGCTTTTCATTAAAATACCTCTAATTCGTTCTGTACATCATTTGTAAATATTGGATTGCAGCTTTATATTCTTATAGTACTACTTAATTTATATATTAATTTTATTTAAGATATTTTCTAATTTTTCTAATTTAAAGATTATTTCTCTTTTTTGATTTTGAAATAACTCAATTACACTTGGTTGAGCTTTAGATAAAAAATTAGAATTATCAAGCTTTAAATTAATTTTTTCTAGTTCTTCTTTTAAATTTACCTGATTCTTATTTAATCTGTTTTTCTCTTTTTGCAAATCCACGATCCCTTCTACAGAGATAGCTATTATAGCCTCACCTACTATTTCTTCAATCATACTTGAATTAATTTGCGAAATTAAATTGATAGTTCCTACTCTAGCTAATTTTTTTATAATTTGTAAATTATAAATTATAAAGGTTGGCATTTCTTCTGCTTGTACTCCTAAATCAAGAAGTACGGCAGGTGAGATATTTAAATCCACCCTAATACTTCTTATTTTAGCCACTATTTCTATAATCTTGTTAACATTATTAACTATCACTTTATCTAAATTAAAATTAAAATTAGGAAAAGCCTCAAGAGCCAATATTTTGTTCTGATCTTTATATAAAGCTTCATACAAATATTGAGAAATAAAAGGCATTACAGGATGTATGATTTTTAAAATATTCTCAAATACAAATCCCATGGTTGCTTTAATCTCATTTTTATCCTCAAGTAAAATATCCGGATTATATAAAATAGATTTAGCAAATTCTATATACCAATCACAGAACTCTCCCCATACAAATTGGTAAATAGTAGTAGCAATATCATTAAAACGGTGATTATCATAATGTATATCTATGTTTTTTTGAAAAGTTTCTAGCTGTGCTAAAATCCATTGGTTAACACTTAAACTAACTTTATTGGGATTGAAAGTATCATTTATATAAAATTCATTTTGTGAGCAGAATTTAAAGGAATTCCATATTTTTGTAATAAAATTCCTGTGACTTTCAATAGTTTTTTCTGCTAATTTCATATCACGGCTTTGCGCAGAATAATAAACTAAAGTAAATCTTAAAGCATCGGTGCCGTATTTATTTAGAATATCCAAAGGATCAATTACATTTCCTTTAGATTTAGACATTTTATTACCTTTTTCATCCCGAATTAAAGCATTAATGTAAATTTTTTTAAAGGGCACTTCTTTATATAAAAATAAGCTCATCATAATCATTCTGGCCACCCAGAAAAATATAATATCAAAAGCTGTAACTAAAATATCAGTAGGATAATACTTGTTTAGCTTTTTTAGATCATTGGGCCAGCCTAAAGTAATTAAAGGCCATAAACCAGAAGAAAACCAAGTATCTAATACATCTTCATCTTGGGTTAAACTAATGATTTCTTTAATAATCCCTGCTTGCCTATAAAAATCCGCGGCTTTTTCCTTAGCCTGGGTTTCTCCTGGTGCCACAAAAATATTACCTTCTTCATCATACCACACAGGAATACGATGTCCCCACCATAATTGCCTAGATATGCACCAGGGTTCAATTTTCTCCATCCAATCAAAATATAGATTTTTCCATTGCTCTGGAATAAAAGTAATACTACCCTCTTGTACAGCTTTAATCGCAGGTAAAGCTAAAGATTGGGCATCTAAAAACCATTGCTTAGTTAATAAGGGCTGAATTACTGTATTACTTCTATCACCATAAGGAGTGGAAATCTTAGCACTTTCTATTTTTTCTATAAGATTTTTTTCTTCTAACTCAATGAGGATTTTTTTTCTAGCGTCTACTATAGATAAAGATCGATAATTGTTGGGAACATTGTTATTTAAAGTGCCATCTTTATTTAGAATATTAATTTGGCTAAGTTTATGGCGTTTCCCTAATTCAAAATCGTTAAAATCATGGGCAGGAGTAATCTTCACAGCCCCGCTACCTTTATTTATATCTGCATAATCATCAGCAATAATAGGAACTTTTTTATTAATTAAAGGAATTAACACCTCTTTACCAATAAATTTTTCATAACGAGGATCTGCCTTATTAACCGCCACAGCTACATCACCAAATAAGGTTTCAGGGCGCGTGGTAGCTATCACTAAATATTCATTACTTTCAGACAAGTAATATTTAAGATAATAATAATATCCTGGAGTTTCTTTAGTTTCTACTTCTAAATCTGAGATTGCAGTTTGTAAACTGCAATCCCAATTTACTAAGCGATAATCTTTATAGATTAAACCTGCCTCATACATTTTTACAAAAGCTTGGTTCACCACAGCTATACTATTATTATCCATAGTAAAAGCTACATTAGAAAAATCACAAGAACTACCCATTTTTCTAATTTGATCAATTATAGTGTTACCAGAAGCTTCTTTCCATTCATATACTTTTTCTAGAAATTTCTCCCTACCTAATTGGCGTCTATCAAGATTTTTTTCTTTTAGCTGCTTTTCTACTAATACTTGCGTAGCAATTCCTGCATGGTCTAATCCTGGTTGCCATAATACATTATAACCCTTCATTCGCTTATAGCGTACTAATACATCTTGCAAAGTTGTCACTAATGCATGGCCGATATGTAAAGCTCCTGTTACATTGGGAGGAGGCATAATGATAGTGTAAGAAGGCTTAAGGGAATTTAAATCGGCATAATAGTTGCTATCGGGGATTTTTTTCTGAACATATTCTTCAATTTCTGTCCAATTATAATATTTATTCTCTATCATTTTATATTACTTATTTTAACTTACTATCTTCTGGCGATTTAAACCTAAATAAAATTCAAAATCGCTGTTTATAAGAGTTTTTAACTTTACTCATTTCTAGTGTTAATTTCTTTTTTAAGAATTTTATATACCATTTCTTCTAAATGTGCATCTAACCATTGCTGAATCATAGGGGTTAAAGTCTGCAAAATTAAGGATTCTACTTCAGAAGATTTTGGGATTAACTTTTCCCTATCCCTGCCCACAGGGCGAAGTTCTTCTTTATTAAAAGGTAAATATTGCTCATTATGAGTTTTATTTAAAGAATTTTGCAACCTTCTAGTATACATTAACTCTTTATTGTCTTGTTCGCTTGGGTTTATATTTTTTTTTTCAAATCTTTTTTTATTTAATATATCTGCAATTTCTTCTTCTAAATAATCCTCAATATCTTGAGCTTTATTATTATTCCGGCTAAAGCTATTAAATCTCATATTATTCTCCTTTTAAAATATGAATTCTTTTTTGAGCTCTAAGCCTTTTAATAAGGGAGTAGCCACATTTTTGTAATACGTATGAACTAAACCATTACCTAATTTTTGAGACTTGACAATTTGAGATAAGTTATCTTTACGCTGCACCCCAATAATATTACCTTCTGCGGTTAAAACTTCTAACCATCTTGGGGGAATATAGCTATAGGCACCTTCTACAAAAATTAAATCAAAGCTATTATCTTTAAAAATATTTTTTAACTCGTATTCTTGAGCTAAAAACAAGCCTTGATTACTATCTAATAAGGGTAAATCTTGCGCTAAAACGCCTTCATTTATTACAGGCATTAAAGATTGGGTGGCTAGAGCTTTAGGCATAGGTTCAAGTAAAAGATTACTCTTAACAAAAGTAAGATTTTTTAATTTTACTTTATTCGCCATTAAAGTAGCTTTTTCTGTTAATCCTTGTTCTTCTTCAATGCCAATTACAGAATTATAAATATTAGCTAAAATTGTGCTAGCATAACCCACCCCGCTACCAATTACTAGCACATTTTTTTCATGGGGCATTTTGCTTGCCATAATCATGTAAGCAAGCGTAGAAATTTCTATCAGAAATTTGTTTTTTTGATAATAGACACATCCATCAGAGTTGCCCATAGATTTTAGATCATTTTGTAAAAATAAAGATCTGGGATAGTTTAAAACATTTTCTATAATAAATTTATCTGTAACTCCATTAACTAACAGGTGATTCACCATAATATCATCTAAGTGCTGTGCAGTAAGATTTTGCACTAACATGGTAGAATTAGCCACCATCAAAATTACCTTTCCCTTTAAAAACTTTTAAGTTTGCTTATTTAAAAATTAACAAATTAAACTCTATATTAAATTAAAAATAAATATTACATACAACTTATTATTATAGCAACTTTAAAACAATTTTAATATAACAATTTTTTATCTTAGTTCTTGCAGATCCTGCTTTTGAAAAAGATTAAGTTTATCAGATAATATCTTATTAATTAAAATTTTTCTATTGAAAGGAATCCTTTTATGATATTCTTTAGAAAAACGATCTAAGAAATGGCCAGTGATTTTAAAACCTTCCTTAATTTCTTGTAAAGATGGGGGCAAATAAATCTCTCCAATTTTTAATTCCTGCGGTAAAATTTTATTCTTAGGACTAAAAAAGCTAGGAATCACGAAAAGCTTATGCTTATAAATCTCTCCAATATCTTTGATGACGGCTTTCCCCGTATTAGGAGAAATATAGTATAGATCTTTAGCTAGCTTTGAAACTGCACATTGAGAGATATCTAAACCAAACCCTATCTTCTCTAATAGAACCACTTCCCACAGGATGTATGAGATTATATAATCTTCATTTTGTAAGGAAATAATAATATTTTTGCTAAAATTATAAAAACCCTCATCTGCTTCTTTTTCTGGTAAAAATTCATCTAATAAATCACACATACAGGTTAAAATTAAAGATTTAAGAGGATGAAAAAAAATATTAATTAAAAAAGACTCCTTAAGTTCAACTCTTAAAAACCCTAATTGTTCCTCTAATCTTGCTCTTTTATCTAGGTTTAAAACATTACCAACTTCAAGTTTAGATTTATTTCTTAAGGAATTGCCTCCTTTTAGCAAGCCTTTTTGAATTCCATAATTTTTAGTAAAAATGGTTAAAATAAGGCTACTTTCCCCATATTTTAACTTTGATAATAATATACCTTCATCGCTAAAATTCATCTTTATTTACTTTTTATTTTTAAAAAACTCCAATCCTATATCCTGATAGGCATAGCTTTTTTCAAAAAGCTTTTCATCAACTTTAATATATAAAAATAGAGAAACCTTTTTGTTAAAATTTTTCTTCATCTCATCCATAGCAGCAAGCCTAATTTCTTTAATCTTACTACCCTTGCTACCTAATATCATACCCTTATAATTGCTTTTAGCTACATAGATATTTTGATATATTTTAATAGTATTTGGAGTTTCTTCCCATTGCTGATGTTCCACCACAATATTATATGGTAATTCTTGATTTAAAAACTTATAAATTTTTTCTCGCGTAATTTCAGTAGCTAATTTGTACAAGGGAACATCAGATAATTGATCTTCTTCATAATACCATACATTATGTGACAAATTATTTTGTAAATAGGTTAATAGATCATTAACTCCCTCGTTTTTTAAGGCAGAAATCATAAAAAAGCGATTAAGCTGCTTATATTCTTTAAAATAGTTAATAAGATTAATTAGTGCTTCTTTACTTACTAAATCTATTTTATTAATAACTAAAATATTTTCCTTATTAGGATCTAATTTAGCTAAAATATTTGCAGTTTGAAGAGTTATCCCTTTTTGCGCATCTAGTAAAAAAATTACCTTATCAGCTTCATTAATTTGGCTATAGCTAAGATTGACCATAGCTTGATCAAAATCACGGGAGGGAGTAAAAATCCCTGGAGTATCTATAAAAATTATTTGGCAATTGTCTTTAGTGTAAACTCCTAATACTTTAAATCTAGTAGTTTGTACCTTATGAGAAACTATTGATATCTTGGCTCCAACGATCTGATTAATTAAAGTGGATTTTCCTGAATTGGTTTCTCCTAAAACTAAAACAAAACTACTTTTTTTATTTTCCATTATTTTTAAACTTATAACTTTTAATTATTTAATTTTTTCAGGAACATGACTTGCTTTATTTCTTTTGGTAAGAATATTACAGAATTCAACCGCCAAAGAAAAGCCCATAGCAAAGTAGATATAAGCTTTATTAATATGCATAGAAAGACCTTCAGTAATAAGGAAAATTCCGATTAAAACAATAAAAGACAAAGCTAGCATTTTAAGCGTAGAATATTTATCTATCACCTTACTGATAAAGCCTGAAAATAAAACCATAAAAATAATTGAAACAATAATTGCTGAGGCGATTACTCCAATATGGCTAGTTAAACCCACTGCAGTTATTAATGAATCCATAGAAAACACAATATCTATAATTATAATTTGTACTACTGCTTTAAATACTTCAGATTGTACATTAACCTTTTTTTCTTTATGAGGATGGCCTTTAATTTCATGATACATTTCAGGAATAGCTTTAAATAACAAGAATAAGCCCCCTACAATCATTAATAAATCTTTGCCTGAGAAAGAAAATTCACCAATATCAAATAAAGGTTTAGAAAGCCTAAGCAACAAAGATATACCTGCAAGCACTACTAACCTAAAAATTAAGGATAAGCTTAAGCCTATAAATCTAACCGTTTTACGATATTTTTCAGGCAAGCGATTAACAATAATAGCAATTACTACGATATTATCAATTCCTAAAATAATTTCTAAAAAAGTAAGAAAGAAAAAACTTAACAGCAAATCTGTCATTAAAAGGCTCCATTTGATACAAGACAAAAATTAAAGTGCCCCATTAAAGGCTTACAAAGATCATATTTATTATTTTGTTAGTATATACTGAAAATTTTAAATTTGAAGAAAAACATTCAGATTATATTAGTAAATTTTTAGGTATAAAATATTTACCATTATTTTTAGCTTACAATTCTTATCAAATATATCATAAAGCTAATAATTCCAAGTGTAATTCCTCCTAACCCAATGATTATTTTAGCTATTTTAAGGAATATATCTCCTTGGGGTAAAGCGATTTTTTTAACTAAAGTTGTAATTATCTTAATAAAGGCTTCTATTGACATTAAATAAGCATTTAGAAAAAACAAAGCAATCGTAAGTACAAATAATTTCATAACAATTTTCATAAGTTTAGCAAATTGAGGTAAAGTATAATTAATACAAGCTTCTATTTCATGATGTATAAGTAGCCCTAATATTCCTGTAGCAAGAGTTATTAAAGAAGATAAATACAAATAATTGAAAGGAAAATCTAGCAAATAAAATAAATGCTCTAAGATGAATAGCAGAATTTTTAAAATTTTTAGTAACCAATGTATGAAGAGAAAATCCTACTAATAAAAGGACAGTTACTACTAAATAAATAGCAAGCAAATTTGAGTAGAAAACTTCTTTTCCACAAGCTTTACCCAAATAATCACTATATACCTCAAAATACTGATTTACTTTAGAGTTGATTAAACGGTTTATTATTTCATAAAATCCAAACGTTAAAGCTAATACTGGAAAAAAAATTATTACACTATCTAAATAATCTTGTAAGCTTTTTCCCAACTTATAATTAATTAAATTAAAATACTTCTCTAATTTTTCCTTTAATTTTTTATACATTTATTTGCTTTTTATTATACTAATAGTAAGGTAATTTATTGATTTGTAACTTAATAAAGTAAATTATACAATATATTAAAAAATAAAATAAAATTAATTGGTAAAAGCAAGCCCTTATCTGTAAGACAAGCTTTTTTAGTTATAAAACAATTCTGGGAGGAGAATTAAATTTATTACCTATTATAAGAAAAGTCATAATTAATATTATAGGAAAAGCCATTTTATCAAATTATATAGGAGAATATATCGTTAAAGAGATAAGTAGTATAAAAACAGCTACAACTATTATGATATGATTAATTTATCTGCAAAATCTAAAGTACATAAAAAACACTTATAAGTATTAATATAATGGCTAGCTTACCCAATAACTGTAAAAAATATTGAACATTACTTAACAATATATTCATATTGGTTTTTATTAAAAATTAAATCTATGCAAATAGTAATCTACAATTATTTAAAGCGCTTATTTTGCGGTGAAAACTGCTTGGCTAATATATTATTATTTAAAATACTGAAAGTAAAACAGTTTTTTTATTATATTTTGCCTTCTCTTAATCAACCTCGATGGCTTTTATATTTTTATATAATTTAATTTTGCAAAAAATCTTCCATTAATTAAAAGCATCATTTAAGCAACTTACGTGCCTAACTTATAAAAATTATAATACAATAGTTGGTACTAAACTTTTTTGTTAAGCTTTTATTTTTCCTTACGTTTTAATAAGATAATCTTAAGCTAATTTAATTTAAAATGCTTAAAGGGCCAAATGAAATGAGATAAAGCTAAATTTATAAAATAAATGATGGGGGGAGATAAATTATATATTGTTATATAGTGGTGACCCCAACGGGATTCGAACCCGTGGTTCCGCCGTGAAAGGGCAGCGTCCTAACCGCTAGACGATGGGGCCATTAAGAGTAAATAGTTTATAATTTATTATAAACTATTCTTAAGTTATAATAAATTATAACTTAAATCAAGTAGTATTTTTTATTTATCTGAAATTTTTTATTAAAAGTGAGAAATTAGAACTTTTGCCATGTATTTTACCCTTATATCGCCTCTTTAAGCGATATCTTTGATGATTAAATTAGTATAATATCTTCCCTGATAAAAATTTAATTTTAAAGAAACCACTAAATTAACAAAACTATTATTTTTATTAATCAGACTTTCTCCCAAACTTCCAGGTAAGCATTTATAACAAAATCCTTTTAAAATATATTTAAAGCCATCACTAATAGTAAGGGCTAAATGATTCTTATTACCCCCAATTTGTCTTACATCATAGATTTTTACTTGCGATAACATAAATAAGGGCTCAGGAAAGTTTATTCCAAAAGGCTCTAAAGATAGTATTTTCTCAACTACACCTTGATTGATAAAATTAATAGGGATAACCTCATCAATAATTAAAGAAGTTTTTAAATTTTCTTTAAGTTTAAGGAGCTGTGAAATCCTTTTATTAAAAAATTCAAATAGCTGTTGTTGCTTATTTATTTCAAAACTAAAACCCACTGCTTGAGAGTGCCCTCCTCCTTTAGTAAGCAAGCCTTGTTGTTTAGCCCCTATTATAATTTCTCCTAAATCAATACCTGCTACTGAACGCCCTGAACCTGTAGCTAAGCCTGTTTTCTTATCTATGTTAAAAATACATACAGGTTTATTATAAATTTCTTTTACTCGCCCTGCTATAATACCTACAATTCCTGATAACCAATGAACGCTACCGATAAAAATAATATTATAATCATGTAAGGACGATTCTTTAATCTCTTCAATAGCGGTCTGAATAATCTTATCTTCTTCTTGTTTTCTACGATTATTAAGCTCTATTAGCTGTAAAGCTAACTCCTTAGCTTCTAGTTCATTATCACTTAAAAGCAATCTTAAAGGTAAATTACTATCCCCCATTCTTGCACCTGCGTTAATACAAGGTCCAAAAGAATAGCCCACAGTTTCCACATCAATTTGTTTAGTAATAGCTAATGTAGCACTTAAAATTCTTAAGGAAATGCGATCATTTTGTTGAATAACCTTAATTCCTTGAGCAACAAAAGCACGATTAAGTAATTTTAAAGGTACCATATCACAAATTGTGCCTAAAGCCACCAGATCTAAATAGCTCATTAAATTTTCTGGTGTTATATTATTTTTATTAAAAAAACCTTGATTAATTAAAAATCTATGAAATGCTACCAAAAATAAAAAGGTAAGACCAGCAGTGCATAAATAATTTTTATTTGAACTGTCATCTAAGCGATTAGGATTAATAAAAACATTGGCCTGCAATTGTTTAATATCTATAGCATGGTGATCAATAACCATAACTTTTATTTTTCTTTCGCGCAAAAAGGCAATTTCCTCATAGGCAGTGCTACCATTATCTAATAAAATAATAAGATTGGGTTTGTTTTCAAAAATTTTTTCAAGCGCTTTAAAAGATATTCCATAACCTTGGCTATAACGATCAGGCAAATAATAATTTACATCGGCTTTTAAATTTTGCAAATATTTATAAAGAATAGAGGTAGAAGTTATACCATCCACATCATAATCACCTAAAATTACAATTTTATCTTTTTGATTAAGACTTTCATATAAAAGTTCACATCCTTCTTTAACATCTTTAATTAAATGGGGATCTTTCATTTGATCTTTAAGCTTAGGAGATAAAAAGGCTGATATTTCTTCTAAAGCTACTCCACGATTAATTAAAATTTTGGCTACAATGGGCGAAATATTATAAATCTCTGTGGCTTTATTTGAGAGATCATTGTTTTCAGGATATTTTACCCATATTTTACCACTTAGAGATAATTCTTGAATGATTTTCATAATACAAATGTTTTTAATTAAATTAATATTGTTTAAGTTAATCGATAAAAAGAAGATATTTAAGGTAAACAATCCATAATATCAGAGGAGGAGGCTTTTTGACTATGGGAGGTAGCGTTTGTAAAAATAATCTCCACCCTTTGATTATATTTGCGGGCAGTTAAAAGCTCTGAGTTTTCTTTAACTCTATTTACATTATTATTACAAAAATTAATATTTAAATAGGCGTCATCTATTTTATTGCGTGAAAACATAGCAGCAACTTTTTTAGCCCTTAAAAAAGATAATTCCAAAGAATCAGCAATAGAGCTAGCTTCATAATTGCTGCTATTGCCTAAGATCAAAATTTGATTAAGGCACTTTACTTGTAATTTAGCTATATTTGCGATAAGTTCTTCATCTTTATAGGATAAATCATGCGTAAAATCAGCATAATAAATAGTACCTATGTGCCAGGATTGATTTTTATCTAAAGTTTGATTTAAAGGACAATATCCCGATACAATCTTTTGCAATTCGCTGGCCATTTTTTCTTTAATTGTAAAATCCGCAGTTTCTTTATAGCAACTGCTTAAAAAAAATATGATCAATAATAAAAATATGGGATTCTTCATTACTTACTTTATTAAAGTTTTAGCATTAAATTTGCAACCATAATTGTAATAAAGCAGTTATAGCTACTTTTTGGTCCAATGGTGATAAATGGCCACATTTATCTAAGATAACTAGCTTACCTTTAGGTAAAGCTTGGCACATTTCATGATGTAAACCAGAAATCGTAAGTTTATCATAGATACCCCCTATTACAAGGGTATCTATATTATAATCCTCAAATTCTGCTACTTTACTACTTCTAGATAAAATTAATGTTTGTTGATTAATAAAACCTTTAGTCCCTAAAGTAGTGGCCATTTGTTTAACTATATTGTAGTTTTCTAAATTATGGTTATGAAAATAATTATTAAGCACTTTATCAGTTACAGGATTAAATTTTCCTTCTGCACTTTGTTGAGCTAATTTTATACCGTCTTTTCTTTGCTCCTCTTGCTCTTTAGTATCTGTTTGCCATGAGGTATTAATTAAACAAAGCTTATTAATTTTAGTTTTATATAAACTCATAATTTCTGTGGCAATATATCCTCCCATAGAAGTGCCAATTAAACAGAATTGTTCTTTATCAAAATTTTTATAAAAACTTTGTAGATTTTCCATTATATATTTAGCTGCTTTTGTAATATTATCAAAATTAGCAATAGTAAAAACATGAATATTCCCTTTACTATTTACGTCCCCATATGATTTATTAATAAAATTATCAGCAGTTTGGGTATCTTTATGAAGGTGAAGATTAAAACTCTCCCCTAAATTTTGAATTTGGTGGGAGTAAAGATTTTCATCGCACATTAAAGCCGGTAAAAATACTAAATTTAGTTTTTTCATATTAATTTTCCCTTTATTTTGCCTAATAACTTTTTACTAGGCAAACCTTTTACGAAATTGTATATTTAGAAATTTATAAGGCTTATATAACTATAACCTATTATTAATTTAATATAAAAAAATACTTAGCCCCTGTAGTGTGTAAATTTGTTATAATAAACAACAAATCCATTTAATTGATTGTTGCATTTTGCTATAAATATAATATTATTTAGAAATATCACAGTTTACTACAATTAATCACTTAAACTTTTAGATTTTATCATAGATTTTTAAAAATATTAGTATGATTTGTATCTAGAACTTATAAATAGGAGCACCCTCTATGAGGATTTTTTATCGTTTATTTAACTTACTGCAAGATATAGGTAAAGCCCTTTGGTTGCCTATAGCCGTTTTACCAGCCGCGGGGTTGTTATTAAGGTTAGGTCAACCTGATCTATTAAATATGCCTTTTTTTGCCCAGGCAGGGGGAGCTATATTTCAAAATCTTGGTTTATTGTTTGCCATTGGTATTGCAGGAGGATTATCTAAAGATAAAAATGTTTCAGCAGGACTTTCAGGGGCCGTAATTTATTTGGTAATGAAAGGAGCCATGCTAAGCTTAAATCCTGAAATGATATGGGAACATTGGGCGGAATTGTAGCGGGTATTGCCGCAGGATATTGCTATAACATGTTTTATCAAATTAAACTTCCCCTTTATCTTTCATTTTTTGGTGGCAGAAGATTTGTTCCTATAGTTTCTGGATTTGCTGCGATTATTCTTGCCTTTATTTTTGGCTATATTTGGCCTTTTATTAATCAAGGTATTGCTTCTTTTAGTGACTGGATTTTAGGCGCGGGAAGCGTTGGGCTTTTTACCTATGGAGTTAGTAATCGGATTTTATTACCTACAGGTTTGCAACACATTACAGAAGCCATAGCTTATTTTGTTTTGGGAGGCTATCAAACGGTGGATGGTCTTATGGTAACAGGTGATTTAAATCGCTTTTTTGCTAAAGATCCTAGTGCAGGAATTTTTATGTCAGGCTTTTTTCCAGTAATGATTTTTGGTTTACCAGGCGCGGCTTTAGCTATTTATCATAGTGCTAAAGTAAAGAATAAGCCTATGATCTTAGGAATTTTACTTAGTGGTGCTTTAACCTCTATTTTAACTGGGGTCACAGAGCCTATAGAGTTTCCTATTTTATTCTCTGCTCCCTTACTTTTTGGGATCCATGCTATTCTTATGGGAGTAAGTTATGTGGTAACCGATTTAGTAGGTTATAAAGCTGGATTTACCTTTTCAGGCGGCGTAATTGATATGCTGTTATCATGGGGAATAAGTACTAAGCCTTGGATGATTTTTATCATTGGCCCTATATTTTTTGCTGTTTATTATCTTATATTTTTTACTTTAATAAAAGCGTTAAATTTAAAAACCCCAGGTAGAGAAGAGAATATGGAAGAAGGTGCAAAAATTTCTGATATGTTTAATGATGCTCCTATTTCTTCTAACCCTATTAATAATAATATTAACAGTAATACTAATAATAAATCCACTAATAATAGTTTATCTAAGTTATCTAACCCACCTTCCGCCCAAACCTATGAAATTCAAGCAAAAAACTATTTAGAAGCTTTAGGTGGAAAAACTAACGTGATAGAAATTGATAATTGTATCTCTCGTTTAAGAATAGTATTAAAAGATGCAAGTTTAGTTAATAAAGATGATTTTAAAAAACTAGGAGCTAAAGGCATAGTGATAATGGATAATAATATCCAAATTGTGATTGGCACTGATGTGGAGTTTTTAGCAAATGCTTTAAAAAAGCAGTATAATTAAGGATCATTTACTTTAACCAGTATTAGTTAATCTAAGGGGATCACTTAGGTTCTAACATCCTTTAATTTAAAAAGCTATGTTTAATTACTATCAAACCTACCTTGCTACTTAATTAAACTGGTTAATTATTCCAATTAATTAAGCTAAGTAAATTTATTTAGCTTAATTAATTTTCTGTCTTTTTTCACATTTTGTAGGCTATTCGGCGCTTTATTTTACCTCTTCCTTTATTTTAATCCTATTATAAGCTTAGTAGAGCATAAATTGATAACGCCTTCATTCCCTTCTGAACCTTCAACCTTTTAGAGCTCTAAAAATACTTCAGCTCCCAAAAAATCGGCAATCATACAATTATTCACCCTTAAAACACCATTAGCTTAAATTATTTAACTAAATTTTTAACTTAACCTATTCGCAAATTAATATATCAAATTGGCATTTTTAATCACCTTAGTTATTACCTTTTTATCTATCTTACTTTTATAGAATTTCTATATTATTTAATAAGCTAAATTTGCTTTAATTCCTTTTTATTTTAATGAAATTAATTAATAATGCAGCCTTTTATCATACCTATATACACAGCCTTTAAGGCTACATATTAGTATGAAATATCTATCATTTTTATAATTCCGCCTAGATCTTTGCTAAAATCTATTTTTTCACCTATAATTTAATCATATTGTTTGTGAAATTATAGAAAAAATCAGCCTTTTAGGAAGATTTCAGCATTGCAAATAATAAGTGATTTTTAAGAAACAACAGTGAATATTTTAATAATAAGCCCCCAAAAAAAGCAGGACAATTAAGGAGAAAAGAAATTATAAGAGAAGATATTTTAAAATTTATGAAAATCTGGTCTAGAAAAATCTTTTATAAATATTGAAATTTTCTTTAATTAATTTCTAGGGTTGATAAAGATGCACTATGTTATTATATTTATATATACTAACATAGTCAAAATCCTAAAAAAAATTTAATTTTATAGCAGTAATTAAACGTATAGCAATAAGAAAAATAATTTCAACAAACTTAAGCTTAAAAGTTTTTCTATAAAATAATCATAATATTTATTAGAGCTCCTATCTTAACAACTTTAGTAATTAATATTTACTATTTAACAAAATAGACTTTATATTTTTTAACCCCTAACCTAAAAAGTACTTCCTAAGTGATCATTTTTAAGGCCTATTTTTTTGCTAAACTTATTAAAGTCTGTACTATTATTTTAACCAGCCTTTATCACGAAAATAGCTTAACGCTCCATCATGATAAGGAGCAATTGCATTATTATTTTTTTCCACTTGAGTCTGCAGATTAAATAAGATACTTGGGTTTGCTTGTTTTAAGCTTTCTAAGTTATTAAAGAAATTTTCTAAAAATTTGTAAACTACCTCATTGGGGACATCAGAGGAGCTAGCAAACATCGCATAAGTACCAAAAGTATCTACATCTTTATCGCCTTTTCTATATAACCCCGCAGGGATCTTAGCTTCAAAATAAAAAAGATACCTTTTTAGTAAGATATCAAAAAAACCTGTAGAAATATTCATAAATCTTAAATTACAATTTTTAAAAGCCTCTAAACTAGAAGGATTAACATGGCCAGAAACCATAATTACGGCATCTATTTCTTGCGCACAAAGCTTAAGATAGCTATTAGTTAAATCATAGGAGACCACAAAATCCTTAATCTCATTAGAATCCCACTTTATTGCCTGAGTTTCAATTTTAGTAGTAAAAAAATAAGCCGCACTTAATCCGCTAATTGCTACCTTTTTGTTTTTTAGATCACTAATTGATTTTAAAGCGGGGTTTAAAACTACCACGTTAAAGGTTTCAGGATAAATTTTAAGCACTTGTCTTACTTGGTTATAGCGACCCTTTTCAAAAAATGATCCCTCCCCATTATAAGCTTGATATACAGTATCTTCTTCAACCAAAATTATATTAGCACTATTATTCTTTAATAAAGATATATTTTCTGTGCCGCCTGAAGTTTGTATATCTTGGCATGAGAGTGAAGCATTGTTATTAAATTCTTTACAAAGCGCTTCTCCTATTTTATCATAAACGCCACCGGATACTCCTGTGGCCAAGGAAATGCGTGATTTTGCTGTAGCCTGCAAGCTACATAATAAAAATAAAGAACCAATTAAAAGCATATAGTATTTTTTAATCATAAACCTTCTCTCTTCAACCTTAAGTAATTAATTATTATTTAATTCTAACAAATAATAACATTTATATCAATTGATATTTTTTATGAGGCTAAAAGTTTTAATTTGTTGTAGATATTTCCCTCAAAACCGTTGAATACTTGATTAATGCTATTGACATATGATGCAATTGTATTATTCTTTATCTTTAGTTTACTAGGGATATTAAAGAAAACCTGCTAAAACTCTTATAAGTTAATTTATAAAATAACATAATTATGAAAGGTTATTGATATGGCAAACCTCAAAGATAATAATTGGTCATCTAAGTTGGGATTTGTTCTTGCTGCTTCGGGATCAGCGGTAGGGTTAGGTAATATTTGGAGATTTCCTTACCTTGTTGCAGAAAATGGCGGAGGTACTTTTATTTTTCTCTACTTTTTATGCTCTTTAGGTATAGCGTTAGCAATCTTACTTGCAGAATTTACATTAGGAAGAATGTTAGGGCAAAATATGTTTACTGCTTTTAATAATAAAACAGGTAGATTTTTATTAAATGGAATGCCTATAGTAGTCAGTACTACAATTTTAAGTTTTTATTTTGTGGTATGCGGTTGGATAGTTTTTTATTTCGTTCAATCTCTTACAGGTCAAATTAGTTATAGTACCAATGATAGCGAATATTACAATTTAATTTTTAAATCTTTATTAGCTAGCCCCTTTATTTTAACTTTATGTACCTGTATTTTTATCTTTCTTACCATATTTATTAATTATAAGGGAGTGGTACAAGGAGTAGAAAGAACTAACTTATTTCTTCTACCAATGTTATTTATTATTTTAATTATTATGATATTGCGCGTATTAACTTTAGAGGGGGCTTCTGAAGGAGTAAAATATGTATTCAGCTTTGATTATAATTATGTAACTTCTAAAGCTTTAATGGCCGCTTTAGGGCAGGCATTTTTCTCCTTATCTATTGGGATAGGTACCATGTTAATTTATAGTTCTTACGTAAAAAAAGATTATAACTTAAAATCTTCTGCTACTTACACCGTTTTAATAGGTTCTGGAATAGGTATATTTACCTCTTTACTTATTATCCCTGCAGTATTTGCTTTTAATTATGATCCAAATTCAGGGCCTGGATTAACTTTTATAACTTTGCCTGCGGTATTTGCTAATCTTAAATTTGGCTTTATTTTTGCAGCTTTGTTATTTTTAATTATGGGTATGGCGGCAATAACTTCAACTATTTCTTTAGTAGAAGCTGCAGTGCCTGCCTTAGCTAACTTATTTAAGCTTACAAGAAAACAGGCTATTTTATGTTATGCCGCGATCTGTGTGGTAATTAGCACTATTCAAGGATTAGCTTTTAACAAATTTAGCGGCTTTACTATTTTTGGAAAAAACACTTTTGATTTTGCTGGAAATTTTTCTGATTATTTATTGACTTTTGGAGCTTTTATTGTGTGTATCGTAGTAGGCTGGATTTTACCTAAAGCAGTGGCAATTAATGAAGTTACTAATAACGGCACTGTGCCCTTTAAATTAGTTAAAGTTTGGTTATTTATTTTAAAGTACATAGCTCCTTCTGTGATTATAATCATCGTAAGCAATATGATATTTAAGGTTTTATAATCTTAATATTATTTAAGATCGTGTCCTAGATAATTTATTTAGGGCGCAATCTTAAGTAATACTTTACTCTCTTAATCTCCTTTCCCCTACCATTAGCCACAATTTTTTCTTAGAAAAAGCTATATAAGATTTTAAGAGTTATTTTATAATACCTATTGTCTGATTTTTTAAATCATTATTTTAAAAAGTAGCATAAGGGAAATAAGGGGAAAAATAAATTCGGTAACCTACGTAGCTGTTTTTAAGTTATAATTTTTAAAGGTTTTACTTTGCGGGCTCTCTTTTTTAGACCTTTCTTTTAGGATAGCCCTAAAGGGAACTCAGTTACTTTAAAGAAAATCATTTGTAGTAAAACCTTTATACCTTATAAATAATGAGTAAAATATCTTAGAAGATATAGGTTTATAAAAATCTATATCTTCTATTAGTTCAGATATCTTTAATTTTTAGGTTTGTAAATATTTTTACTTTAGCTTAAATATTTAGATTAGCTTTCCTTGCTTAACAATTGTTCTAACCATTTAATATTATAAGTGCCGTTAAGAAAATCTGGTTCATCAATTAAACGCAAATGTAAAAGAATATTAGTTTTGGTACCAGGAGCACAGTCAATAATTAATTCTTTTAAAGCCCGCTTTAATCTCAAAATACAATGATTTCTATTTTCTCCATAAACAATTAACTTAGCTATCATACTATCATAATAAGGAGGTATGGTATAACCAGAATATACTGCGGTATCTACTCTAACCCCAAGGCCACCGGAAGGATGATAATGTACAATTTTACCAGGAGTTGGCGTAAAAGTTTCAGGATCTTCAGCATTAATTCTACATTCAATAGCATGACCTTTATGCTTAATATCTGCTTGGGTATAATCTAAGGTTTTATTTTGGGCTACTCTAATCATTTGGTAAACTAAATCAATACCAGTAATGAATTCTGTAACCGGGTGCTCAACCTGCAAGCGTGTGTTCATCTCCATAAAATAAAATTTACCATCTTCATATAAATATTCTATAGTACCTACGCTTGTGTAACCCATTTTCTTCATACAAAAGGCACTTAATTCACAAATATATTTTCTTTCTGCTACAGTTAAAGCAGGAGAAAGCGCCTCTTCTATAACTTTTTGATTACGACGTTGAATAGAGCAATCTCTTTCAAATAAATGTAATACATTGCCATGATTATCCGCTAAAATTTGTACTTCAATATGGCGAGGATTTAAAAGGAATTTCTCTATATACACCGCACCATTACCAAAGGCAGCTAAAGATTCGCTTTTAGCAATATTAAAAGATTCCTCTAAGAGCTTTTCTTCAAAAACTACCTTCATCCCTCGTCCACCGCCACCTGCAGCCGCTTTAATTAAAATAGGATACCCAAATTCTAGGGCAACTTCTTTAGCTTCAGCAAATGTTTTTACTTCCCCTTTTGATCCCGGTATAGTTGGTAAGCCTAATTCAACCGCAGTAGCTTTAGCTTGGATTTTATCTCCCATAATTTTAATGTGTTTAGAAGCAGGACCAATAAATATAAATCCATGTTCTTCTACCATTTCTACAAAATCAGCATTTTCTGATAAAAAACCATAACCAGGATGAATAGCATCAGCATTGGTAATAATAGCCGCACTTAATATGGCTTGCTTATTAGTATAACTTTGATTCGCTTTTTCAGGGCCGATACAAATTGATTGATCAGCAATCTTAACATGCATAGCTCCTGCATCAGCCATAGAGTAAACAGCAACTGTTTTGATATTCATCTCTTGGCAAGCTCTAATAATTCTTACAGCAATTTCTCCCCTATTTGCTATTAAAACCTTCTTTATTTCCTTTTTCATTCCATACTCTTTTATATTTATTATAAAGTAGCTTAATTAATTCTTAAAAATCTCTTAGCTCATCTAAATTTTGTTATTTAATTTATTGTGGATTGGAATAAAAATTACTCTTCAATAATAAGTAATAATTGGCCATATTCTACTGGGCTCTTATTTTTTACTTTTATTTCTTTAATTTTTCCGCCCATATGAGCTTTAACTTGATTAAATACTTTCATCGCCTCAATTAGTAATACAGTCTCCCCTTTTTTCACTGTGTCCCCTACTTTCACAAAATCATCTGCCTCTGGAGAAGAACTAGTATATACCATTCCTAACATGGGCGATAACAGGGCTCCTGGATATTTACTATAATCTGTAACCTCCTCAGCAGCTTTAGTGGCTAATATAGGGTTTACTTTAGCTAGCTCTTGGGGAAAATGAACTTCTTGGGCAGGTTTTGATATTTCATGCAAGGGATAGTTAGAGTAAACTGGGTTAAGAGTCTCTTTATTTCTAACAATTTTAATATGAGTATTATCTTGTTTAAACTCTATTTCATTAAGCTGTGACTCTTTAGCTATTTTTGCTAAATCTTTAATAAATTGCGCATATTCTGGTTGAAAATTATGCTCATCTTTCTTTTCTTTTGTCATGAAGATCCTATGGAAAATATTTTAAAAATATATATTGAAATACAAAATTAATTTAATAATAGCTTATTATGTTGACTATATCAACCAGCTACACAATAAACTTAGAAAGTAAGAAAAGCTAATTTAAAGCAATATAGTCAATTGCCATTAAATAACCTTGTTCTTTGAATCCGCTAATTACTCCTTTAGCAATTTTAGAGATATAAGAATTTTTTCTAAAATCCTCTCTGGTGTAAATATTTGAAAGGTGAACCTCATAAACATTAAGATTAACTGCTAATAAGGCATCCATAATCCCAATAGAAGTATGAGTATAAGCAGCAGCATTTATAATAATATCTGTAAATTCTTCAACTTTAGCCTGCTGAATATAATCAATTAACTTCCCCTCACAATTACTTTGCTTACAAGCTAATGCAATATTATATAAACTGGCTTGATTAATACACATTGTATTAATCTCTTCTAAAGATTTTATGCCATATATACCAATTTGACGTTCTCCTAGAAGGTTTAAATTAGGCCCATTAATTATAAGAATTTTTTTCATATATTTTGCTCTGAATTTATAAATAGTATATTATTATTAATAGTAATATTTAATCAATAATTAAATAATTAGCAATAACATTTTAAATATGATTATAACTTTTTATGGGTTTTATCATTGAGTTTGAAATTAACTCTTAAAAATTGATTATTCTTTTTAATTTACATTTACAACTCACTTAGAAGTTTAATTAAAAACTAAAAAAACATTTGATAAAGCTTGTAAATTATTTTAAATTTAATGGTTTGCAGAACTCATTAAATTTACTAATTGTATAAATGGAAAAATCGATGTCAAACTCTCCACATTTACCAAAAAAAATTGCTAACTATTTACGTGATAATCCCAATTTGCCGACACCATTTTTAGTATTTGATACTTCTATTTTACAAAAAAAATATAAGGAATTTAAAGATAATTTTTCTAAGTTTCATGTCTTTTATGCGGTTAAATGTAATCCTGCTAATGAGGTAATTAAAACTTTAAAGGATTTAGAGTCATCTTTTGATGTAGCATCTATGGAAGAAGTAGATTTATGTTTATCTTTAGGAGTGAGTCCTGATAAAATTTCTTGGGGTAGTCCGATTAAAAAAGCAAAGCTTATACAACGAGCCTATGAAAAAAAGATAAATATTTTTGTTTTTGATAGTGAAGAAGAAATTAGAAAAATTGCAGAAAATGCTCCAGGTTCTAGTGTTTATTGTCGCATTTTAGTAAATAATAAAAATGCCTTATGGCCCTTGTCTAAAAAATTTGGGTGTTCTAGTGAAATGGCAGAAAACCTTTTAAAAATGGCTAAAGATTTAGGACTTAAGCCTTGGGGAGTTTCATTTCATGTGGGCTCCCAGCAAGTTTATTTAGAAGCTTGGGGAAATGCTATTAAAGAAGCTGGTAAAATCTTTGAAAATCTTAAAAATAAACATGGGATTCACTTAGAAATGCTAAACCTAGGTGGAGGCTACCCAGCTTATGGCTATCTAACTCCCCATCAACCCTTAAGCGCCTACAAAAAAGTTATAGATCAGGCACTTCAGGATACCTTTGGCAAACACATACCGATAATTTTTACAGAGCCTGGAAGATTTTTAGTTGCTGATGCAGGCGTATTAAAAACCGAAGTAATTTTAGTTTCAGAAAAAAATTATAATAAAGAAGCACGGTGGGTATATTTAGATATAGGGATGTTTGGGGGTTTAGCAGAAGTAATGGGCGAAAGTATTAAATATAAAATTATTACCGATAAAGATGATCAACCTGTTTCAGAAGTATTTTTAGCCGGGCCAACCTGCGATGGTATGGATATTTTATATAAGGATTATAAATATAAGCTCCCAATAAACTTAAAAAATGAAGATTATCTTTATATATTATCCACTGGAGGTTACACCACAAGCTACTCTACAGTATGCTTTAATGGATTTAAACCTCTTGCCGCCTATTATATATAATTTTTATACAGTAAACCCCTCTTAATCATTGGGCCAGCTAAGTTAAGGCCATCAAGTTAAATTAATAGCTATCTTGAGGGGCCTTAACTTATAGCATCGTAATTATACGTTACTCATGTTATAAAACTGCTAATTATTTAGTATTTCACCTAATTTATAGATATAACTCTTGTTTTATCATTTTCCATTAATATCCTCAAAGGAATTCTCCACCATATTTGCCAGCTCATTGAGGGGGAAATGCTAAAAATTACTCCTTTTGAATTTATATAATAATAACTTTCATTAGGTTTTTTCCATTTGGTATAATCTTCTATTTGCAAAATCTGAGTATCTATATATAAAATTTGATAATTATGACTTTTGCCTAGTTCATTTTCTTTCTCTTGATAGGGTACTGCCATAAGAAAATAAGTATTTTTATTAAGAAAATTTGTCATTTCTTCTAAATTACTTTTAAATCTTCCTAATCTGTGGCCTGATAATATTAAAAAATCCTCTTTTATACCATATAATTTAACTTTTTTTACTTCCCCGGATTTTATTTGAATTTCAAATTTATCATTTACTATAATATCAGAACCTATATCATGCCCGCTACCTTTCCAAACCACTTTTTCATGTTTAGAAAAATCACTTCTTATTGCTTTTGCAATTAATTCCTCCAATTGCCATGCCTGACATCTGCCTCCTTGAAATAGCTCATGAAACTTACGTAAATCTTTTTCAAGCGCCTGCAACATTCTATCTGTTAGTTTATACATGTTTACTCTATATCAAGCCATTTATTAGCATATTCTACATATTCAGGATTTAATTCTATCCCTAAAAATTCTATGCCCAGCTTTTTTGCAGCTACGCATTCCGAACCAGAACCTGCAAAAGGTATAAGAATGCGACCATTATTTCCATTTATACGAGATTGTATAAGCTTTTTCGTTAATTCCATAGGTTTTTGTGTGGGATGTTGTAAAATAATATGTTCTTTATGTTTTTTTAATTCTTTTGAATTATAAAGCGTGTTGTTACACGTTTTACACATAAAATGTCTTTCAAGTCTCCCCGCCCCTCCTGCAAGAGCTGGGATTTTAATAACATCACGTGGCAAAGCTCCACCTTCATTTACATTATATAAAGTAGTTTTATCTCCAAATCTTCCTTTGATACCTTTTCTTTCTTTGCCTGCAAATTTTAAATACCTTTCAGTATAAGGTTCCCGTATTTGATTTATTTCAAGGCTTGGTCTTACATTTTTCCATAAACATAAAATTGATTCATAAGAGCGTTGCCAAAAGTTAAAAGAAGGTGTTGCTTTATTAGTATAGTGCCAGGCAAGTATTCTTTGCTTTTCAATTGGATATTCTACAGCTAATCTAGCTAATATTTCTGGAAAGCCATAAACATAAATTAAGCCATCATCTGCTAATATCTCAAAACATAAATTAAGCCACTTTTTTGACCATTTAATATATTTTCCTATTTCCATAGTATCATTGCTATTTCCAAAATCTTTTCCAATATTATATGGAGGATCAACAATAATGACATCAAATTTATAATTTTTATTAATTTTCTTTAATTGCTCTAATATATCTCCACATATAATTTTTGATTCAAATTTATTTAGAGTTTTAATAATTTGAACATTTCCTAATTTCCCCACCGGCCCCCCTAAGATCATATTTTTATCCTGGATTTTAGAAATATTTCTTGCTTTTTTAGTTATAAAACTAAGCTATTAATTATTTGTAAGTAATCTTACTGTTTATAGTAGAAAAAAGTTATTAAATATACTGTCAGCTACAATTTTTACCTTATGACCTCTTAAATGATGTTCATTTAAATATCTTAAAATGTGTTTTTTAGAAATTAATTGATTATACCGCTTAAACCTTTTTTGCTATAATTCTATATTATGGCATTGTATTTATATAAATTTTAAAAGCAGAGAACTCTAAGAATTTACTTTATCTCTTATTTCTGTACAGTACAGTATTGCAGGCTTATAATTCCAATTTAGGCACATTGGATTTATAAATATGGGGCAATTATTAAGACTTATTTTAACTTATTATAGATAGATTTTTTTCAAATAGTAGTTTTTAGTAGATTAAGCCTTAATGCTTCTTTTAAGATTTGTTTTAATACTTCCCAGTGCTGCGGCTTTACAGTATGATCTTTTTATTCCTGCATTTATAAACTGGCTTTTGCATAAATAGCTTTTTTCCATTTCAAGATATGCCCAAAAAAATTATACTCTCCCGTTTTACAAGTCTATTTTTGTACTTTAAAATGTGTAAAAATATTATTTTAGTGATGTTTTTAATTTATTTTGCGGTAGAGCAGGAGCCAATAATCTTTTATTATAATTTTTTTATTAAGATCAATTTAAAAAATCGCAAGAAACCATTTTTGTAAATAAATTTTACTGTAACCAAAGATTAGTCTTTCAAAGATTAAAGCGCCTATTTATTACCAAAAATCCTATTCTTTATAATTTTTATATTAACATAATTTTTCGTAAGCGCATAATTTTCTCTAGATAATTCCACCTTATACAATATTTTTATCTTTGAAAATTTGAACAAAATCTATTATGCTTTCAAAGCTTGTTATAAAATTTAAAAAAGAATTAAGGGTTATTAAAAGAGTACTATTAAAATTATATTATTTTGAATAGTAGTAAGATAAAATTTCAGAACGCCTATAGTTTATTGATGTAATCTAAAACATCTCCCACTAAATTGACTCTAAATTTTGCATGGGCTGACACATGAGTTTTTGCTTCCACCATTGCAAAGGAATTTTTAGTAAAATTTTGAAACATTGAAATATCATTTTCTGCATCTCCTACTACAAATACATTCTCAGGATTAATACCTTCTTTACCCACAATATATTTAATAGCGTTACCTTTAGAACTATTTTTGTTTAAAACTTCTAGGCAATGCAACGACGTCATAACTGCATTAACATATTCACCAAAATTTTTCAAGATATAAGTTTTAATTTGTTGTTGAACAGCCTCATTTTTTGACAATATTAAAAATAAGGTAGGAAAAACAGTAATACCAATTTTATCCTTTAAATTAGAATCAACTATAGGATACTCATTAAATCTTACATTAAATACTTCCGGTCTTTCCACAACTGCATATCTAGCATTTTCATCAGATACCTCAATAATAATTGAAGGGTCTTTATAAAAACTAAATAAGTAATCCCTTAAAGGCAGCAATACATTTTCCGGCAATAAACTTTGATAAATAACCTGATTAGATTTATCTTTAACTATTGTTCCATTTTGGCTTATCCTATAATCACCAAAAAGATTTATCCTGTTTTCTAAAACTCTTACTTCGTTATCCATTCTACCAGTTGCTAAATAAAATTTATTGCCTTTAGATGCAAATTTCCTAATTTTCTCTAACGTAGTTGTATCTATATCATTATTTTTTAGTAAAGTTCCATCAATATCAGAAAACAAGTATCTTATCATATAAAAACTCCTTCCATTTAGCTAAACAAATTATAAAAGTAAGAGTAAAGCTCCTAATATTATAGGAATACTAAAACCTAAAAAGAAATATTTGTTGCTTTTAGTATCTTTTAAGGTAGTTTGGTATTTTTCTAACTTGTATAAACTACTGTTTATCTGGTACATATATTGATTTTTAATATCTGCATATAAATCATTATAAGTTTGCTGATCAATTTCTGAAATAATCGGGATTAAATAACGTACTTCCTTATTAGGTAAAAAAATCATCATCATTCCTTTTGCCGGATAAGCTCTAACTTGAGTGTTACTTAGCATTTTTTCTAAATTTAAATATATACCCTTTCCTGATAAAGAATTAAAGCTAAACTTTAAATCCTCATTAATCCAACTTAAAGTTCGATTAATTTTTAAATTGGTGATTTCATTTTCTAATTTAATGTAAGCTGCATAATTTTTGCTTTTACTGTTTAATTGGTTACCTGGTAGCTCTCTAATTTCAAATACTTCTTTATTATGCAGATCCTCCCAATATCCTACCACATTAATTATTCTAAAAGCTATAAGCTTTTTCTGCTTCGCTACCAACTCTTCTAGGCTATTATTACTTAAAGCAGGTAATTCGGCGTTGCTAATTAAAGGATCTAAATTATTAGGAGAACCCTTAACAGCATCTCTGCTTGGCTCTTGGGCAGTTGTTGTTATCCCCTCACCTTTATTCTCTAATTGCTCAGGAGTTAGATTATCTTGCCCTCCTGAGCTTTCTTCAGTGGAGATTTGCGATGCTGAAGCATTAGCTTGTCTAGCCGTCTTTAAAGCCGCTTTATCCGTAGCAGATAAAATATTATTGTAGCTATTAAGATCTGAAATTTTACGATTATTTAAAGTAACTTCTAATTTTACTGCTTCTTCAATAGTTCTATACCAAGGGCTACTAAGAGTTTCTGTATCTCCGGCTAAATAAGCAATATCATAAATATACTGACGCGATCCCTGATCGTAAAATACCTTAATTATTACTAAACTAGAATTAATATAAATAGCAAAAGATTTAAGGTCGGCAATTGCTAATTTATTTTTATAAAAAAACTTTGAGGTGCCTTGGAGAATAAATCTAGGAAAATTAGTGGCGGCATAAGTAGTTAAATTATCATATAAATCCACTGAGCTAATAATAATAGGCTCGTTTAAAACATCCATTTGAGGATTAAACTGATCAGCTTTACTTAATACCGCTAATTTTGTATTATTAAACTCCGCTGTTTGAGCAGTTGCTTCAATACTTTGCTCATCTTGTGCATTATTTTGTTCTAAAATTTCATCTTCTATAACTGCATTTTTCGGTAATCCTTGACTTAAAAAAGTACTATTTTTCCTAATAGGTACTAAGGCCATAAAATTATTATTTAAAACATCAAAGGCTCTTTTATTAGTAAAATATTCTTTAACCATTTTACGTTGCAAAACGCTTCTATCTGGGGTGTTAACCTCTTGATTTTCAGAAAGTACTTCAGGAGATCCATTTAACACAGTATCATTAACAGAACTTGGAGAAACAGCCGGCGTTACCACATTTATCCCTTCTTCACTGCTAAAAGATCCAGAGCCTTCATCACTTATTGAATCTACCGTTTGTTCATTGTTTATTGCATTTACTGATTGTTCTTCACTTGCATCAGGGCTAATCACCGCCTCTTTACCAGATGGGTTTCCTCCAAAACAAGAAGCCAATAACAATAAAGATATTATAATTAAAATTTTTTGCATTAGGATTTTCATCTTTTATGAGAGTTTGGATTAATCAATCTGATACTTAAACATATTTATTCATGTCTTTAATATTATATACTATTTACTTACTACTATTCAACGAAATATATTAATTCTGGATTTTTATTAATAGTAGCATAATTATTATTTTAGAATTACAATACAATATACTTTATAATGAAGTGCCTACTGCCATATCTACTTCATTATATAAAAAATACTACATCTAAAGCATTAATCAAAGGATCTTTATGTTTAAATTAGCGGTTTTTAGCTCTAAACCTTATGTAAAAGATATGTTTAATACCTATAACCAAAATTCCGATTTTGATATTGTTTATTTAAAGGAGAATCTAAATTCCAATACTGCCTATTTGGCTAAAGGATTTGAAAATGTCTGCTTATTTGTTAATGATTTTGCCGATAAAGAAACTTTAAAAATTTTAAAAGATAGCGGCTGCAAATTAATCGCTTTACGTTGTGCAGGGTTTAATAATGTTGACATTATAACTGCTAAAGAAATGTCCCTACCTGTGGTAAGAGTAACGGCTTACTCACCTTATGCAGTGGCGGAGCATGCTTTTTCTCTTCTCCTTAGCTTAAACAGAAAAATCCATCGTGCATATCAACGTGGTAGAAATGGAAACTTTAGCATCGATGGATTATTAGGCTTTGATTTACACGGTAAAGTTATGGGAGTAATTGGTACAGGAAAAATCGGCCTTATTTTTATTAAAATTGCTTTAGGATTTGGGATGAAAGTTAAAGCGTATGATCTTTATCCTAAATTAGAAGAAGCTAAGAGCTTAGGATTTGATTACGTTGCTTTAGATGATTTATACAAAGATTCTGATATTATAGCCTTACATTGCCCTTTAACTCCCTTAAATTACCATTTAATTAATGCCGATGCCATAGAAAAAATGAAAGATAACGTTTATATTATTAATACCAGCCGTGGTGGTTTAATTAAAACTATAGACTTAATTGATAGCCTAAAAAATAATAAAATTGGGGCTGTAGGATTAGATGTTTATGAAGAAGAAGAAAAATATTTCTTTGAAGATCTTTCTTTACAACCTGGAATTCAAGACGATATTTTATCCCGTTTATTAAGTTTTAAAAACGTTATAATAACTGCACATCAAGCGTTTTTTACTAAAGAGGCCTTGGATAAAATTACCTCCACCACATTTGAAAATATAAAAGCCTATCATGAACAAAATGTTTTATTAAATAGTGTATATTAAGAATAAAACTGAGATACTTATCATGAATTACCAGGAAAACTTTATATGAAAAATTTAGCTGATGATCTAAGTCAAATAGAAAAATTAGTTATAGATGAAGAAATTATAAGCATTGATATTCGTTATGCTAATCAATTAGGATTTTGGGAAGGTAAAGTTTTTTCTGCTAAAAATTTTAATTATAGTCAATTAAAGGAACAAATAAGCATTAATGAATGGCTATTAGCTCCTTTGGAGTTAAAACGTAATTTTATTGACCCTTTTTTAGCCCATAAAACTTTAGTCCTGCTTACAGATATTAAAAAAAATTACTCTAAATTAATAAATACAGAAGCTAGGGATAATAAATTAAAAAATTATATATTACCTAATAATGGAAGTTATGGCTTAAATTTTTATATAAAAGCTGCTAATAAGGATACGGAATTTAAAACTATAGAATCTAAAGATATAAAATTTAAAGATGTAAATTTTGCTATGCCCCCTTTAGATGAAGGAAGAGATATTCGTACTGAAATCGTTTTAGCAGCTACGCAAATGGGAGTTCCTGTTATTAGCCATAATCATGGTGATGAGGTTAATAAGCATTATATTGAAATTAAAAGGGATAACATTTTAGACCTTGATAGAGATAATATTCAAAAAGTTAAATATTCTGTTATAATGGCTGCCAAAGCCTATAATCTTTCTATTGATATTGATAAGGGAATGTTTGTCATCGGCTATTTTTAGAATATAACTATTTATAGAGGTTATATTTACCTCCACAATTATGTTTATTAAAAGGGTACTAAATAGGGATCTGCTTACTTAATCTTTAATTAGAAGACTCTGCTAGGTAATTAGTCCAAATAATCAGCAGAATATTTTATAAGCACTTTAGAATCACCTTTTTTTTGCTCTTTTAATCTTTAAATTACATAATCATTACGGAAGATCATTAATTTAATATAATTTCGTATTAACTAATTTTGCCCTAACTAATGTTGTCCTTGCATAATAATTGCCACAAAATAAAAAGAATTTTTTAATCAAATATTTAAAGTCATACCCCCATAAAAATAAAATCTTATGGATTTAAGCTTAGTTAAAGTTATTAATAAAAAAGGAGATTAATAATCTCCTTTTTTATCTTATTTTTACTTCTATCTTTTTTTATCTTTTTACTAATATCTTTTATACTTACTTATATTTTAATGCTGTATATTAAAAATAGGAGTAGTATTTAGCGGGCAGTACGTGGTGCTCTTGAACCGGTACTTCCTGTCCGTCCTGGCACTGTTTGTTTCATCGTTCTAGTAGGACGTACAGCAGGAGTAGGCGTAGGGGCAGCTACTGTTGGTGGGGTAGATGCAGGCTGCTGGGTGTTTCTGACAGTTCCAGAAGCCGCCGCTTGGGACGCTCTTTCATCAACAGGGGCCGTTGTCTCTTGAGTAGTAGCAACAGGGGTGGTGGCCCCTTGAACTGGTCTACTAACTTGCCCTGGAGCTGTTTTTTGGCCTGATGAGGTGGGTGTATAAATTGAAGAAACACCGGGTTGGACAGGCAACGCACCTGGAGCAACTTCACCTGAAACAGCTGGTCTAATATTATTTGTTCCTTGTAGAGTTACAGGTAGCTTCTTTTCTTCTGCAATTGTTGGGGATTCTGTGGATAAAGCAGCCTCTTTCCCTGCTGGTACAACATTATCTAAATTTCCCGAGGAGGAAATTAACATTTCTAAATTTCGCTTTCTTGTTGCTTCATCCGCTAATCTTTGCTCTTCTAAGGCACGATATTTAGTTAACCAATCTAAAGAACTAGTTTTTTCGGCATTATAAATATTTGCAGGAATTTCCCCTTCATAATTAAATATACTTAAAAAAATCTCATCTTCTGGAATATCCTCCATGTAGCGTTTCTCTATACGGACGTTGGGCTTATTAAGATAAAAATAATCTATAACATATTGGGAATAAATTACCCTTTCAATTTTCATTTGATCATCAGACCAACGCTTTAAAGGAGATCTGTTTACATACATTACAATCAAGGTTTGTTTATTAACCTCAGATTTTGCTAAAAATTGATTTAATAAATTTAAATGGTGGTCATTTAATTTAATTTTAGTAGCTCTTTCATTTTTGTAAGTGGCTATATTGCTAGTAGCGTTTTCTACTTCTCTTTGGAGCTTTAGTTTTTCTTCTAAGGTTTTTTCCGAGGCAGGATTTTTAATCAATTGCTTATTAGAGCGTGTAATCATTAAGTTTTCAGGGGCAGAGCTAGAGATTTGCCCCTCAGTTGAATTTTCATTGATAGTAAGATCAACACCAATATTTTGGCTGGTGGCTGCCTTTATTCGGGCGATTTCAGCCTTTAACAAAGAATCATCTTGGCTTTGAATATAATTGAGATCTATCCTTAAGATTAATACAGGAACACCGTAATAATCCAATAGCATATTAGCTTTAAAGGTCTGACCTCTATCAAGTGCTCTATCAAATAATTCACGTGCACTTAAGGTAGCTTCTAATTCCTTATCCTTAACAGCTAAAAGTTCATTTTTACGTTTTTCCTGAACAGAAACTTGTGCTTCTAATTTTTTCCTTTTTAGCTCTTCTTCTCTTTGAAGGCGCTTTTCTTCTGCCAGTTCAGCTTCTCTTTGTTTTTGTTGATCTACTTGCTGTCTTTCTTCTCTTCTAACAATTACATTATTTCTAGGAACAAAATTCGTAGGAGCAGGAGCTTGGGGTATCATTTCATCAGAAGATAAAGGTGATGGCACAGCAGCAGGTTCGGCTAGGGGTGCAATAGGATCTGCTACCTCAATAGCGGCTACAATTTCAAGCGTAGGATCAATGATTGGTGGCCTAGAGCAGGCAACTAAGAAGACTAAAAGTAAAAAAAGGTATATTTTTTTCAAAGCGAACCCTTATATTGCCAGCAAAGCGTATTAATCTAAAAATCCCATATAAAGGAATATGATTATAAGACTTATAAAAATCAGGCCTTATTAAGTTTATTTTTTAAATTAAACTTAATTATAAAATTTAGTCTAGACTCAATAAGATATAAATAGCATAAAAACACCTTAAAGTAAAATAATTTTCTAAGCGTTAGAAGTTTATTTATTCCGCCTTCTTATAAAAATAAATTTTAATCTAAGCCTAGTTAAACACCCATTTATACTTTAATGTTAAAATCTAAAGCAGCTTTTACCTTATGATATAAAGAGATACTATCCATACCCGCCATAGCTTTTTGCTCCTCTAAACTAGCATGATGAATATAAATATCAGGTAAACTGATATTAGTATATTTTATATTATCTAATAAATTATTTTCAATCAAAATACTAACCACTTGTGAGGAAAAAATTGAAGAAAATCCTTCTTCAATCACAATTAAATGAGTATGATTTTTAGCTAGTTTAATAATTAAATCTTTATCTAAAGGTTTAGCAAATTTAGCATCAGCAATAGTAAAATCAAGATTATCATTAATTTTTAGCATATCATAGGCTTTTAATATATCAATTAAAATTTCACCAATACTTAAAATTGCCACATCTTTGCCTTTATGAACAATTATCCCCTTTCCTATTTGGATGTTTTTAGAAATGCTTAGAAGTTTATCCGAGTTTATTAATTTAGAAGCATTAATAATTGGTAATTGTTTAGCTTTTGAAAATCTTAAAAAAGAGGGCTTATTCTCAATAGTTTGCATCACCTCCACCATAGGCCCAATATCTTCTTGGCAACTTGGGGCCATAAATATAATGTTAGGTAAAGGCAAAAACATAGAATAATCCAATATGCCTAAGTGGGTTACTCCATCTTGGCCAACAAAACCTGCCCTATCCATAATAAACCTTACTGGAAAACTTGATAACACTACATCATGTACTACTTGATCATAAGCTCTTTGCATAAAGGTAGAATATATACAAACAAAAGGCTTCATTCCTCCTTTTGCTAATCCTGCTGCAAAAGTAACCGCATGCTGCTCCGCTATGCCCACATCAAAGACTCTTTGAGGAAAAATTTTTTGAAATTCCTCCAAACCCGTGCCTTTTAGCATAGCAGCCGTAATAGCCACCACTTTATTATCTAATTTTCCAATTTTTATTAAAGCATTAACAAAAGCCTTGCTATTGCTAATTAAAGGTTGTTTAAAGATCTCACCAATTTTTGTATCATGGATTGCATTTCCCGTTAGATTATCTTTAGGTTTAGTGCTTATATTTTCGCCTTCTACCCCATGTAGACCATCCACAGATTGCTCAGCCACTTTATAGCCTTTACCTTTTTTAGTAACAATATGTAGTAAAATTGGCTTTTGCACCGGTAAGTTCTTAAGATTATTCAGAAGCTCAACTAATAATTTTAAATTATGCCCATCAATAGGGCCAATATAGTTAAAACCCAGAGATTCAAATAAATTAGGCCCTTCCTCTACTTTAATTAAATTCTCCAATTTACGATCTACTAGCGCCAGCTTTTTAGGAAGTTTTTTAAACAGCTTATTTTTAATATTTTTTATTAAAGAATAAGGAGCAGAAGATTTGATTTTAGCCAAATAAATGCTTAAGGCTCCTTCAGTTTTTGAAATAGACATATTGTTATCATTTAAGATAACAATAACCTTTGAATTTAAAGCTCCTAAATGATTTAGGGCCTCAAAAGACATTCCTGAGGATATGGCGGCATCTCCAATTATTGCTACTACTTCTGCAGGATTATCAGCTAACTTAAAAGCTTCTTTTACTCCAACTGCTGCTGAAATAGCAATTGAACTGTGCCCGCCCATAAATCCATCATAATCACCTTCTAAAGGATTGCAAAAGCCAGATAAGCCACCTTTTTGCCTTAAAGTATGAAATTTATTTTTCCTGCCAGTTAAAATTTTATGCGCATAAGCTTGATGGCCAATATCCCAAATTATTTGATCCGCCGGCGCACTAAAAACTTGATGCAAGGCTACTGTAAGTTCTATAGTTCCCATAGAGGAGCCTAGATGCCCTCCTGTTTTTAAAACACTTTCAACAATAAACTCTCTTAGCTCAGCACATAAGCTTAATAACTCCTCAGAGTTTAAGGATTTTAAATCTACAGGATAATTAATTTTATCTAAGATTTTCATTAATATTATTCACCTGTGATTTATGGTTAATTTTATATTTTTAGGCCGTCTAAAATATAATTATTAAATTCTAGTAATTCTTCTAAATTTAAATCTTTTGCAAATTTTTGGCTTTCTTGATTTAAAGTAGAAATTAATTTAACTGATTCATATTCGCCGATTATATTGATAATATTTAAGCTATTACTTTTTTTACCCTTTACCTTATTAAGATATTTTTTATGATTTTTATCATCTTCTTTATCAGCAAAATCATCTCTAATTTGAAAAATTAATCCTAACTTTTCGCCATAACTTGCTAAAAGATCCTCAAAACTCTTTGGTTTCTTAGCTAATTTAGCCGCAATAATAAAGGGCAAGGCAATCATTTTTGCGGTTTTTAATAGATTAATTTGGGTGATCTTCAAAATATTAGCTTCTACATCAGAAGATTGCTTAAATAAAATATCAAAATCCTGACCACTAATTAAATTCCTGGCACCTATGGTTGTAGCTACCACATTTAAAATCTCCAGTTGTAATTTAGCAGGCAAACCCATACCTTTGCAACTCAATAGATAAAAAGCTTCGCTTTGTAAAGCATCACCAGCTAAAATCGCCGTAGCTTCATCAAACATCTTATGATTTGAAGGCCGAAAGCGGCGCATATCATCATTATCAATTGCCGGTAAATCATCATGAATCAATGTATAAGTATGAATAAACTCTAAAGCTACTCCAATTCTCATACAAATATCTAAATTTAAATTTAATTTACGCCCTAAAAAATATAAAATAAAAGACCTTAGCTTTTTTCCACCTTGCAAACTTGAATAACGCATGGAATTTATAAGATTTAAAGACGGAAAATAATTAACATTAAGATTTTGCTCAAGCATATCTTCCATTTGCTCTTTAAATTGAAGCAGCTGTAAACTTAAAGGCAATCTATCATCTATGGGTTTAATAATTTTACTATCTTGGGCTATAGTGACTTTTTTTAATTGTTCTATCATCTAAAAACCTTCTAATTAAGCTAAACAAGTTTTGTAAGGTGTGTTTATTAGAAATTATTCTTGCAAAAGATTAATTTAATGATCAGTTTCTGCTATATCTTTAATTTCTTCAGAAGCTTTACTTAAAATGATTGTGCAATAATTCGCTAAAATCTTTCCTACTTTATAATAGTAAATATTTTCTTCTAACTTTAAATTACCAGCTTCTTGCAAGCTGATGATTTTTTCAAGATAATTATAAGCTTCTTCAAAAGAAACTCCTTGATTTTCTAGACTTTTTACCGAAAAATTCGCCTCTTTAGCTAAATGCTCTATATCATATAAAGCATCGGAAAGCAAAGAACCATCATCAAGCTTTGATCTATTCTTCATTTTATTAAATTTGTAGGTTGTATAACTTTAGAACTACCTTCTAAAACAGACAAATCCGTTTTAATTTCAGGCAAATCCATCTTAATATGCAATTCTTTTAGTTGCCTTGCAGAAGCATAGTTTGGAGCATTCATCATTATGTCTTCACCATTTTGAGTTAAAGGGAAAGCAATAATTTCACGAATATTTATTGAATCTGTTAATAACATCACCATTCTATCAACTCCAGGGGCGGAGCCCCCATGAGGAGGAGCACCATAATGAAAAGCATTAAAAAGTCCAGCAAAGTTCTTCTTAATATCTTCTGCTTTATATCCTGCAATTTCAAAGGCTTTAATCATTAAATCAGGTTGATGATTACGGATAGCTCCACTTGATAATTCTATGCCATTGCAAACCACATCATACTGATAAGCTAAGATCTCTAAAGGTGGAGTATTTTCCAAGGCCTGCAATCCACCTTGAGGCATGGAGAAAGGATTATGAGAAAAATCAATTTTTTTAGTATCTTCATTAATTTCATACATAGGGAAATCCACAATAAAGCAAAACTTAAAGGTGTTTTTTTCAAATAAATTAAGCTCCTCTCCTATTTTATTCCTTACGAGGCCGCTAAATTTAACAGTTTTTAAATTCTTGCCACATACAAAAAACACACTATCACCATCTTTAGCTCCTACGGCTTGCTTGATCATATCAAGTTCAGCAGCTTTTAGTTTGCCTGCAATAGGCCCTTTACAAGAGCCATCTTTATCAAAAATTATATATCCTAATCCATCTTGCCCTTCTTGCTTAGCCCAATCATTTAGCTTATCAAAAAAGCTCCTTGGACTTGTGCTGGTATTTTCCGCCTTCATAGCCCTTACACAGGCACCATTTTTAATTAAATTAGCAAATAAAGAGAATTCACTATTTTTAAAAGCTTCGGTAACATCCACAATCTCTATAGGATTTCTTAGATCTGGTTTATCAGAGCCATATTTCAACATACTAGTTTTGTAAGGAATCTGCGGAAAGGGAGTTGTGGTAACAGTTTTTCCCTCACCAAATTCTTTAAAAGTTTTGTACATTATATCTTCTAAAACCGCAAAAATATCTTCTTGAGTAGCAAAAGCCATTTCAAAATCTAATTGATAAAATTCTCCGGGAGTACGATCAGCTCTTGCATCTTCATCTCTAAAACAAGGAGCTATTTGAAAATAGCGGTCAAAACTAGAAGTCATTAATAGTTGTTTAAATATTTGGGGAGCCTGGGGCAATGCATAAAATTTACCTGCATGCTTGCGACTTGGCACTAAAAAATCCCTAGCCCCTTCTGGAGAGGAGGCTGTAAGAATAGGTGTTTGCAATTCTAAAAAATTATGACCTTCCATTTGTTTTCTTAAAAAAGAAATAATGTTAGATCTTTTAACGAGATTTTTATGATTCTTTTCTCTTCTTAAATCTAAAAATCTATATTTAAGCCTAAGCTCTTCAGGAGAATTATCTTCTTCAGCCACGGCAAAAGGCAAAACCTTTGAGGGGTTTTCTATAATAATTTCGTTAACCATTAATTCTATTTTACCTGTAACTAGCTCAGGATTAATAGCCTCCTCTGATCTTTTTATTACTTGCCCTATAACAGTAATAACTGATTCTAATCTAACGTGCTCCGCTATTGAAAATATGGGATTATTATCAGAAAAAACTAATTGGGTTATTCCAAAGTGATCTCTAAGATCAATAAAAATTAGCCCCCCATGATCTCTTTTACGATGAACCCAACCTGATAATTTAACAGTTTGGCCAACGTTTTTAATTTCTAAATCATTACACGTATGCGTTCTAAACTTATGCATAGAAATATCTTCTCCACTTCTTAATATTCTAAAGAAATCTGCTACAATCTTAACATAAATCAAATTAAATAAAAGCAATATTATTAATTTCAACTTTAAGAGGTCAAAATAATTTGTTCTATGACTTTAAACTATTAGCTTTAATGAACATATTAGGAGGTACTGCTAATATGTTCATTAAATCTTTTACTTTTTATTGACCCCTTTATTTTGCTTTAATTTTTGTATAACGCAATTTCTAGCTAATTATTTATGAGAAATGTATATTATTGTAGACAAATACATTGATCTTTAATTATATTAAAGATAATATTAAATTTATAATATTATAATAGTAATTTACTAATTCATTAATTTTTAAAGGGTAATAAAGATGGATAAAGATATTTCTTTTTTTGATGCGATCACAGCTATAAACATTAATAACGGGATCGTTAAGCTTATTTTGGGTAACCAAGATATTAATGAAGTTATTGAAAATAAAGGTAAAGCTATTCCCGCCGTTGCTAAAACTATAGCTTTACCTCTTAATACTTTTATTTATGCAATTTGTGTATTTGTTAATGATCCTAAAAATCAAGATATGATCAATAAAATGCAAGAAGCTGCTGGGATTACAAAAGCCGAATAACTTATAATCCTAAATATTTACTTTTAAGATAATATATAAAACTTTGTAATTAATAGTTCGCAATTACAATAATATAAGTGTGATTTAAATATTATCTTAAAAGCTAAAACTTTTTGCTTATTTTTAACTACCTTTTATTTAATTCAATTATTTTAAAGAATTCATGCTTAATATTAAAAGCTTTATTGAGGGGATAAGAAACTATAAATATCTAGTAACTTCTGTTAAAGAAAGCTTTACTTTAGGTTTATTTTCAATAAAGGCTAAATATAGACAAAAAAAGGTTTTAAAGGATCTAAAAAATAATTTAGGAGTTTCATTAAAAAGCGTTACTAGTAATTACCTTTTAATTGGCAATTATCACTTAGAAATCTTCCCTCATCATGGGGTTTTTCTTGTTCATTCACCTTCATTAGCTGATCTTTATCCTACTACTATTGGTATAGATACTGACTACTTATCCCTACATGATACTGAGGCTTCATTATTAGGTACCTTTTGTGGGTTTTCGGGCTATATATTAGATATTAGTAAAGAACCTTTATTAAGTGAGCAAAAATTTATGTCAATCTCATTAAATTTTGCCTTAGACAAAATTCCAGGAGAGATTAAGGAAATTGAAAATTTTTTGTTACAGCTAAAGAGTATGCTGTATGGTGCTGGCACTATTTTTGGCATTACTGCTCCTGGTATTGGTTTACATTATAAGCCCAAACACCTACAATATATGGAAATCCAGTATAAAAATAATATATGGTTTAATAAAAACATTTCAGTTAATAATCTTAGAACTATATTTGAAAAACATTTCAGTAACTTTGTTATTCAAGAATATAATTCTTATATTACCTTTGCGCTTTTTGTAGAGGTTAAAAAAGATGTTAGAGCTCATAAATTAGATATAAATAATATAGAGGGAAAATATCTACGCCTTTAAGATAATATTTTCCCTTAATTAATAACCTTTTAAAACACAAAATCCCTATCTTTCTATGAGGCTTAATTCATTCATTTGTAAGCTTGCTTATAAACAAAAATTTATTAATTTTTGTTTAGTTTAATTACCTTAATTAAATCAATTTTAATTGGGTTACTACATATGCTTATTGGTACTATCCATATCACTTTCAAATATAAAACTTAGCTCTTTATACTTCATCTGATAATCTTTTTTTCTTTTAAATAGACCTTTAGTTACAATAAAATTATATAAGGCCTCTACATGATAAGGAGAAAAGCCTTCCCTGATCTTAAGTTGTAGATCCTTTTTAAAAGGGTGGGCCACAACAGCTCTACTAAGATTGAACATTAGAGAATGCAAATTATCTTCATCATAATAGATAAAGTCTTTTAAATTTAAAGTATATTGCAATATATCTATAAATCCAAATTTTTTAAATAATTTAACCTTTGAAGCTGAACCTAATATAATAATAAAACTTATGTTTCGATGTAAACTTTGTTTTATGGCATAACCAAATAGATTTTTATAAATATCAAAATTTAAGTTGTGAGGTCTATTAATAACTAAATCTCCAAATTCTGCCACTTTGCCTAATCTTCTTATATTACTTAAATTTATTCCTGCTTTATCACATTCTAATTCTTTAGAAAAATCTATACATAAGTAACCAAGAAGCTCTTTACCTTTAGTAACCACAATAATATGAAAATCTTTTTTATATTCTATAAGTTGTGAATAAGGACAAAAGGTAGAAGCATAATCAGCAAACCCAACATTTTTAGCTTTTTCAATATGCTTCAATAAATTAGGAAAATCTTTTACTTTATCTCTATATAAGCTATATTCTATGCCCTTTTCTGTTATAATTGAAGGCAAAGAAAAAAATATTTTGTATAATCCAGAGTTAATACAATAATTTATACCCAAAAATAGTAATAAAATTATATTAGATAAAATTTGCGCTTTTTCATACGGAATTACTATATAACTTATTAATAATATTAAATAAGTTATTACCCATAAAGCCGGTAGCCCATGATCTAAGACTTTTAAATACGTTTTATAATTAAAAACAATATTAGTCAAAGGCTGTTTAAATAACAAAAATCCTAAATGTAATAATAATAAACTAGATAAAATAATGTAAAGATAAAATATTAAGTAATGAGAAAATTTTAATGGGCCTATAATAATAATCAATAAAAACTGTAATGAGCTTAATATGATTATAGGATTATAAGATTTACGCTTATAATTTATTAAAATTAATATGCCTCCTAAAATTAAAAGGCAAATCGCACTTATATAAGAAGGGAAATTGATTAAAATTAGCAATGAAATATTACTAAAAGCTAAAGCTAAAAAATTAGTCAAATTAAAATGTTTATATATATTAATCTTATACTCCATCAGCTAATTGATTATTAAAATTTTTAATCTAACCTTTCTCAAATTATAACAATTAATTTTCTAAGTTACTAGATTTTAGTCATCTATATAGTTTACAAATATAATTTATAAAGGAAGTTTCTCCCAAGATAAAGCTTTTATAGTTAAATAAATTTATAAAATCATAATTTAAAGAATAAATGATTTAATTATAAAAGCTTATTAAGCCAAAAAAAAAGAGGGCTAATTATAAATCTAAGCCCTTAATAAACAAGCACCCCAGGTAAAGCCTGCACCCATGGCAGCTAAAAGGATTAAATCATTTTGCTTAACCTTATTGGATTTTAGGGCAAAATCCAAGGCCAAAGGAATACTTGCAGCTGAGGTATTAGCATGATCATTAATAGTTATAATGATTTTATCAGCAGCAAGCTCTAATTTATTCCCTAAGGAATTGATAATCCTTACATTAGCCTGGTGAGGAATTAACCAATTTATCTGGCTTTTATCTAAATTATTTCTGGCTAAAATATACTCAGCCACCGTGGCAAGTTTTTCAATGGCATTTTTATACACTTCTTGACCGTTCATAACTATAAAGCCAGACCTTTGATTAAAGGCAGTGCCGCTATCAGTTTTTAGGGCATCCACAAAAGAGCCATCAGAAAAAATATCTACTCCTAAAATTCCAGGATGATTTTTTTCCTTAGGATCATCAGGCGTATTCTCTAAAATTACTGCCCCTGCTCCATCCCCAAATAATACACAAGTATTACGATCTTTCCAGTCAATAATTCTGCTGAACACTTCAGCGCCAACTACTAATATTCTGTTTGCTCGTTTAGCTATAATCATACTATCAGCAACTGATAAAGCATAAATAAACCCTGAGCAAACTGCTTGGATGTCAAAAGCAAATCCTCTAGCTTTTCCTAATTTTCTTTGGGTAATAGTGGCGGTAGAAGGAAAAGTTAAATCAGGAGTTGAAGTGGCTACAATAATACCATCAATATCTTCAATAGTTAAATTAGCTTTTTTAAGAGCTAATATTATAGCCTCATAAGCCAGGTCAGAAGTATGTTGGTTAGCAGCCGCAATATGTCTTTGTTTAATACCAGTACGGGAATAAATCCAGTCATCGTTGGTTTCTACCATTTGCGCTAAATCAGCATTAGTTAAAATTTTTTCTGGTAGATAAGAACCTGTAGAAATTATTTTTGAAAACATGAATTTTTCCCTTCCTTATAAAGTTTCCTTTATAAGCTAAGATTATTTAGTATTGAGGTTATCTCATCCTTTACTTGTAAGTCTATTACAAAAAGTGAACTAAATAAAGTTATTATATGATTTAGGGATGAGGATTATTAAGTAATTCAATTTTATCTTTAATTTTTTCATTAACTCGTCCTATAACCAATTTATAAGTTACATTGATAGCACTAGCAAAAGCTTTTTTTCCAGCGTTGCCATGGCTTTTTACTGAAATACCATTTAATCCTATTAACATGGCACCATTATAATTTTTTGGATCTAACTGCTGAAAAGTTTTTTCAATACGAATAAATGTTAATAAATATAAAATTGCACCCCCTAATATTGCTAAAGGCGCACTTTTAAAAAATTTAATTCCCTTAAATTTTATAAAACTTATTGTACCTTCCATAGCCTTTAAAGCGATATTTCCCGTAAAGCCATCCGCTACTATCACATCAAAATCACCTTTTAGTATATCATTACCTTCGGCAAATCCACAATAATTAATAAATTGATGCTGAGAAATAAGATCAGATGCGGCCTTAACTAAATCATTACCCTTAATGGCTTCTGAACCTATATTTAATAGCCCTACTTTTGGATGTTCAATCGCTGATATAACTGAGGAAAAAGCTGACCCCATTACAGCAAACTGTAACAAATTTTCTTTAGAGCAAACCGAATTTGCTCCTAAATCCAAAAAGGTGCACGGTAATTTTCTTGTTGGAAACAAAGTAACAATTGCAGGACGATCAATCCCTTCTAAGGTTCCTAAAATCATTTTAGATAAAGCCATTAAAGCCCCGGTATTACCTGAGGAAATTACTGCATCGGCATCACCATTTTTCACACACTGTAAACATAAACCCATACTAGTTTTAGCACCATTTCTTAAAACAAAAAAAGCCTGATCATTGGCTTTAATACATTCAGAAGTATGAAAAAACTCATAATTATTAGCAAGATTTTTATACTTTAAAAGTATAGGCATAACTTTATCTTTATCACCAAAAATTTTAAAATATAATTGGGAATTTTTAAATAAAGCTCTACTAGCTCCTTCTATAACGCTTAAAGGAGCATAATCACCGCCCATAGCATCTAAGGCAATCGTAACCCTTTGTTTAATTTTGGATTTTGCGGCTTTGTAATTTGTCATTAATTACTAAGATCATCTTTTTTAAGGTTTAAGATTTGTTTACCGTTGTACATCCCAAGCTCATCAATATGATGTGGCCTATGAAGTTGACCAGTTTTTTTATCTTCAGTATATGAATTTTTAGCTAAAGCCATGTGAGATCTTCTCATGTTCTTTCTAGATTTTGACGTTTTCTTCTTAGGAACTGCCATATTTAAATATCTCCTATCTTTAAAATAGATATTATAACTTATTATAACTTGCTAGTAAATGCTGATTAATATATGGCTAATAGCAAATGCCTTATAAGTACTTTAGCATATAATAACAACAATTATAGCTAAAAAATTAAATAAAACAATGTAATTTTTCCTTAATCTTGTTCTATCTTTATTTGGTTTGCTTTAATAAAAGGATCAATGGCTAGAATAAGTTCTTCAATTATTAAATCTTGCAAGTTAATTTCTTGACCTTCAATTAAGTCTATCTCATCATTAATAGGAAAGGTTAGTTCTTTGCTATTTCCATTTTTTCTATCAATTTTATTAGTACTTTTTTTGCCTTCAGCCTGTTGATATAATCTTGTAAAAGATATTTTAAGATCGGATTTAATTGATTCTAAAGTAATACCACAAGCTTGGATAATGCTAGCTTTTATTAGACCTTCTAAGGTGATGAGCTTTCCTTCTTTAAAAGCTATGCACTTAAATTTTAATGATTTTAGTGACAAAATTTCTAAAATAGAAACCAAAGAGGCTAAATCTATATCATTTGCTTTTATATTTATATTTTTTTTGTTATTATTTAGTTTATTAATATCTAGCAGGCGGTTAGAAGAAAGAGATATTAATTTTGGATTATTAGGCATACAATATTCCTTTATACTTATCGTTAGAAGGTTATAAATAAATAATTATTTATAAATTATTATAATAATAAAACCCCCAAGACAAAATGAAAAAAATAAACTTCTCGTTACCTTTACTACTAATTATAATTTTTTTAAGTGCTTGTAGCGCTAATAGTTATACAGAAGGAAATTTTTTCTTTGAAAATAAATTAGAGAAACTAAAAATAGGACTCTCTAAAGAAGAAGTTCAGCAATTATTTGGACCTCCCACTGCAGTTAGCAGCTTTGAAGATAACATATGGTATTATATATATGAAACTTCAACCAGGAATTTTAAATTTTTAAACAAAAACATAATTGATGCAAGGGTTTTAATAATAATTTTTCATAATCAAACTTTATCTTCTTTTGAAGTAAAAAATCAAGAAACACGCGTTAATATTTCTTATGATAATACCAAAACCCGGATTGATCTTAAAAAAACCAGGCCTTTTGATTCTTATTTAAGTGGTTTTGATGGTTTTAAATAACAAATTTATTACTTTAAAAGCAATTTAGCCTAAACTATGATCAAAACCTTTTTTTTCGCTTACTAGTAATTCATGATTTTCGGCATATATTAATAAAGCGCCTTCTAAAGAACCATTTTTCTTAGTTAAGGAATTTGATTTAATAATTATGCCAATTTCTTGAATAAAAATTCCTCTATCCTTTACCGCTTCTCTTAATGAGGCTATTTTTTCTTTAGGTACTGTAAAAGCTAATTGATAGTCATCTCCCCCTGTTAAAGATTGAATTAAAAATTCTTTTTTATACTTAAGGTTTTTATTGAATATAGCTTGTACGTAGGGGGAAAACTTTAATAAGTTTATTTCTATCACTCCTACTTTACAAGAAAATTTACATAATTTCTCTAAATCACTCCATAAGCCATCTGAAAGATCCGTACAAGCATTAGCATACCGCAACAAAAGTTGACCTAACTCTACTTGGGGATAGATATATTTATATTTGTTAATAAGATAATCCTTTGCCTTTAGACTTAAATTATCTAAAAAATTATATTTATCTTCCTTATCTAAATCAACCTTTGGGAGGTAAATTTTCTGCAGAATTTTTAAACCCCAATAAGAATCTCCAATAAAGCCCGATACACAAATAATATCTCCTATTTGTGCTCCTGATTTCTTTAAAGGTGTATCAAAATTATTTAAACTCCCAATAGCATTTACAGTTAGCATTAAAGGCGCGTGGGAAAAAGTAGTATCTCCTCCGATTAGATAAAAATTATACTTTTTTTGTAATTTTGCAATGCTTTTACAAAAGCATTGCAACCATTGGGGATTTAATGAGCTATTAGTAGGGAAATTGATAGCCAAAGTCCAATACTTGGGCTTACAGCCCATGGCAGCTAAATCTGAAAGGTTTCTACCTAAAATTTTATTAGCTACAGAAGCGGGCTCATCTTGCGGAAAAAAATGGCGACCTTCAATGATAGAATCCACTGTGATTACTGTTTGCTGATTAGGTAAATTAAACACCGCAGCATCATCTTTTAAATCTAAAGCTTCTTTTTTTTTTGCCAACTTATAAAAATAATCATTAATGATCGTAAATTCTGATAATGGCTTATGGTTCATTATTATCTCATTTTTATTTAAGTAAGGTTATCATTAAAAGCTTATTAAAATTAATATGTGTATTAGTTATGGTTCCTTTCTAAAACTTTTAGCTATAGCATGTAAAATGGCATTTACCATGGCGATTTCATTTTTGCTAAAAAAACAATCAGTAAGAAAAGTATATTGATATAAAATTACATTAATTTTAAGATCTGAATGGGTAATTTCAAAACAGCCACATTGTAAAATGGTTAAGATTAAGAGATCTAGTTTATCTAATAAGATTTTTTTAGAAGTAATATGCTGAGCAATGATATTATTAAGCTTTTCCTGATTTTCAAGTACCCCATCAATTAAAGTAATTAGAAATAACTCATCTAAATTAGGTAATTTAACTTCTTGTAGTTCAATCTGCCATAACCTATCTTGGATAACCGCCTTCATAACATCTACTTTGTTTTGGCCTCGGTATTTTAAGGTATATAAGCAGATAATACTTAATAATCGGCTTAGCTCTCTAGGGGAAAGATTTTTATTATGATTTTTCTTAATATCAGTTGGCAATATATCCATGAGTTTCCCTTAAAAATTTAACAATATCTAATAAATAGGTAATTTATTACATAATTCTTTTACTTGATTTAAAACTTCAGCTTTAGTATTTATATTTAAATCAGATTTTATAGATAACTCTTTAAGGACCTTGGAAATCAGCTCTACTACTAATAATATTTCCTTTTCCTTAAAGCCTCTTGTGGTAATAGCAGGAGTTCCAATTCTAATACCTGAAGTTTGGCTAGGGGGTAAAGTATCAAAAGGTATACTATTTTTATTAGTAGTAATATTCACTGTATCTAATACATTTTGCGCTAATTTACCTGTAATATTTAATTTGCTAAGATCCAAAGTAAATAGATGACTATCTGTGCCCCCTGAAACTACCGTTAAGCCATTTTTTTGGAAGGCCTGGGCCATTAATTTAGCATTTTTAATAATATCTTTAGTATAGGATTTATATTCTATACTCATAGCCTCTTTAAAAGCTACAGCTTTCGCCAAGATAATATGCATTAAAGGTCCACCTTGGGAGCCAGGGAAAATTGCTGAGTCAATTTTTTTGCTTAATTCTTGATTATTAGTTAAAATTAATCCTCCTCTTGGCCCTCTTAAAGTTTTATGGGTAGTAGAGGTAACAATATCTGCATAAGGAAATGGATTAGGATAACATCCCCCTGCAACCAAACCTGCAAAATGTGCCATATCTACCATTAATAAAGCCCCTACTTTATTCGCTATAGTTTTAAATCTTTTAAAATCGATGATTTTTGAATAAGCACTTCCGCCTGTAATTAAAAGTTTGGGTTTATTTTGGCAAACTTCCTTTTCAAGTTCTTCGTAATCTATTTCTAAAGTCTGTTTATTTAAACCATAAGCATAAGATTGATAAATTTTTCCAGAAAATGATACTTTAGAACCATGAGTTAAATGGCCACCACAATTGAGGTCCATCCCCATTAAAGTCTCATAAGGCTTTAAAACTGCTAAATATACCGCTAAATTTGCACTTGAGCCGCTATGAGGTTGCACGTTAACATACTGACAACCAAATAATTCTTTTGCCCTTGAAATAGCAAGCTCTTCCGCCATATCCACCATATCACAACCACCATAGTAGCGCTTTCCTGGATAGCCCTCTGCATATTTATTAGTTAATACACTACCTTGAGCCTGCAAAACTGCTTTTGATACAATATTTTCTGAAGCGATTAGTTCTATGGTATTTTTCTGCCTATACAACTCTTTTTCAATAATTAAAGCAGCCTCTTTATCAATTTGCTTCAATGGTAATTGAAAAAAATCTGGCTTCTTTAAACTATCCATGCTCATTATAATCCTTTGGGTTTAAATTAACGCAATTAACATATATGTGATAGTTGATCTATTCTAGCTTGATGACGCCCACCTGAAAATTTCTCAGTTAAAAAGATATTAATATATTGTAAAGCAGTGGTATTATCTAAATAATCCGCAGGTAAACAGATAACATTACAATCATTGTGGGTGCGTGATGATAAGGTAACATCTTTATTAAAAGCTAGTGCTGCTCTAATAAAAGAATAACGGTTAGCCGCTATAGAAATTCCAATTCCTGAGCCACAAATTAAAATACCTCTTACATTTTCCTGCCCTTGGGTTTGACACTCTTTGATTTTTTCAGCAAGGTCCACAGTTATTTTAGGATAATCTACAGAGTCTTGAGAAAAACAACCAATATCCATAACTTCAATATTGTTTTGCTGTTGCAAGTGGGCTTTTAAAAATTCTTTTAATAAAAATCCACGATGATCAGTACCTATCACTATTTTTTGTTTAAAATTCTCTGGCATCACTACCTCTTAAAAATTTGAACTTATAATTATTTTAATACCCTTTCAGCTTAACTTATCTTACTTAAGCATTGAAAACAATGAAAATTTTAATTAATTGGGTAATATTTAACTAAAGAATATTTTTTATTAAGTAAATCATCAAGGTAAAACAAAAAAAGAAATAATGAAGTGTGAATTGAATTTAATTAATCAGTAAATTATAGAAAAATAATCCTAAGGAAATTATTAATAAACCGCTTAAAATTTTGGTATATTTTCTATATTTAATATGCTTTTTATTATAGTTTACATCATCAATACTATCTATAGTAGCGGGTATAGAATCAATTATCTCAGTATTTTTAAAATAAAGTGCATCTAAAGTTTTTAAAAAGATCTTATTTTTATGGTATTCAGATAACAAAGAAAGCTCCTGGGATTTACCTGTATATTTATACACAGCCTGGATGAATTCATTACTCTCTATCTTCTCAAAACCTTCTTTTGCCATAATATAGTCTAAAGTATTATTGGTAAAATGCCAAACATGAGCTATTTCAAAAATCCTATAACATTGAGATTAAAATGATAAGGTCCTGTAATAATATTAGGCACCCCCACGTAAATTAAAGTATTATGATCAATAAGAGTTTTTAATTCCCTAAAGAACTCCTTTAAATCATTAATGTGTTCTAAAATATGATTAATTATAATTATATCTGCCTTACCAAAGGTTTTTAATGTACTAATGCCTCCTACATACATATGAGGCAGACCATTTCCCCTGGCGATATCAATGCCTTCTGCGCCGTAATCGCATCCGTAAACTTCTTCTCCTGCTTGATGAAAGCGGTGTAAATTGCCCCCATACCCGCATCCTATTTCAAATATTTTTAATCTTTCTTTTTGATGCTGTTTTTTATAATCCACCGCAAAAGGAAAGATGAAATCATAGGCGAACAACCCTTGAATATGCCTGCCCCTCCTTGAAAGCTTGCAAGTTCTTTCTTATGCTGCTCCGTATAATTAGCCAAACCGCTATATAATTTTTTATAATCATAGGTATAAAAAGATAATAAAGTTTCTGAATTAAAATAAGGGTTACTTCTAACCATTCCACAATTTTTACAAATAACTATTTTAATTTCACTATTACGAAAATTGGGGGAAAAGGAACCGGTAATGATTTCATCCCCCTTGTTTTCAGCGCTTTTTCCAGGGCAGCAAATACAAGGAACATCTACTAGTTTGTATTCACCTGAGAAAATTTTTTTGTTAATTTCCTTAAGTTTAGCTATGCTTAATTCTGTTGAAGGAAAGGGAATAAAAGGCGATTTAAACAAATACTCATTTTGCATAATATCTCCTAACTTAATTTTACTCGTTTCTTTGCATCAAAGGTTTATCTAAAGGAAAAAAGCAGGCAACTTCGCGATTAGTAGCGGTTCTAGGTATAAGTTCAGGGCGTTTAACGTTACACACCCCTGGTTGACCATACAAACAGCGACCATAAAAAGGACAGCCTACTTGGATATCCAAAGGTGAAGGTATATCTCCTTTTAAAACTATTCGCTTTATACTATCTTTAGCATCAAAGAAAGGAATAGAAGATATTAACGCCTCTGTATAAGGATGGGCAGGATTAAGATATAAATCCTCTGATTTACCTTTTTCTACTAAAAATCCTAAATATAATACAATAATGTTATCACTAATATATTTAACTACTGATAAATCATGGCTAATAAAAATTATAGACATTTTAAATTCATTCTTTAAATCTTGTAAAAGATTAATTATCTGTGCTTTAATGGAAACATCAAGTGCTGATACGGCTTCATCACAAATCAAAAGCTTTGGCTTTAAAATCATCGCCCTAGCAATACCTATCCTTTGACACTGCCCCCCTGAGAATTCATGAGGATAACGAAAGGCTGAGCTTCTAGCTAAACCTACTTTATCCATAATAGCATAAACTTCTTGGCTAACTTCTGCTTTAGTTAAATTAGGGTAAAATACTTTTAAAGGTTCAGCAATAATATCTTTAATTAACATTTTAGGATTTAAACTAGCCAAAGGATCTTGAAAAATAATCTGAATATCTTTTCTAAAAACTTTTAATTGTGCTTCATTTAAAAGGTTAAGATCCTGTCCCTTATAAAAGATGCTCCCTGTAGTATGCCCACTTTCCAAAAGCCTTAAAATAGATTTACCTAACGTAGATTTACCACAGCCCGATTCTCCTACTATACCTAGGATTTCTCCTTCATCAATATCGAAATTAATATTATTTAAGGCATATAAAGGTACAGCAGATTTAAATATATGGCCCTTTTTTTTCATACTGATTTTATAAATTACAGATAAATCTTTAACACTTAATAATGGTGTGTTCATTTGATCTCTCCTAAAAAACAACTAAATCTATGGGTTTTTGATACCGCTATAGGATAAGGTAGTACTTTACAACACTTTTCCATAGTAAACATACAGCGATCTTTAAACATACAGCTTTTTGGCTCTTCCAGCATTAAAGGAGGGGTGCCTTTTATAAGAAACAATCTTTCTCTTCTATCTTGATCTAAGCGTGGCATAGATTTTAATAAGGCTTGGGTGTAAGGGTGACGAGGATTAGAAAAAATCTCTTCTGTGGTGCCATATTCCACCACGTTGCCTGCATAAAACACTGCTATTTTATCAGCTATATTACTTACTACCCCTAAATCATGAGTAATAATAATAATTGCTACTCCGACCTCTGTTTTTAAAATTTGTAAAATATCTAAAATCTGGGCCTGGATAGTTACATCCAAAGCAGTTGTAGGCTCATCAGCAATTAATAGCCTAGGATTACTTAATAAAGCCATAGCAATCATTATACGCTGTCTCATACCTCCTGAAAATTGATGGGGATAAAGATCTATTCTTTTTTCAGCTTCAGGAATACTAAAAGCTTCTAATAATTTTACCGCTTTATCCTTAGCTTCTTGATACCTCATACCTTGTTTATCAACTAAAACCTCAGTTAATTGTTTAGATACCTTTAAATAAGGGTTTAATGAAGTCATAGGATCTTGGAAGACCATACTAATTTTTATACCACGGATATCATTTAGTTCCTGCTTACTAAGGGTTAATAAATTTTTGCCTTCAAATAAAATTTCACCTGATACTTTAGCATTTTTTGGTAATAAATCCATAATACTTAGAGCTAACTGCGTCTTTCCAGAACCGCTTTCTCCAACTATGGCTAAAGTTTCTTTGGAAGAAACTGTTAAATTAACCCCATTAACCGCATGGATAACTCTACCATCTAAGGTGTTAAAATGGACTTTTAAATCTTTAATGTTAAGAATGTCTTCTTTTAAGTCTTCTTTAATATTTTCTTTCATCTAAGCCTCTTATATTCAAAATAACTTTATTAAAAATTATTTGCTTTTTTTTCTCACTTGCTCTTTTGATCTAGGGCATCCCTTAATCCATCCCCTATAAAGTTAAAGCAAAATAAGATTATTGCTAAAAGCGAGCAAGGAAATATAAACATCCACGGATAATCCTCAATTACTTTTGAGCCTTCTGCAATTAACACACCTAAGCTAGTTAAAGGTTCTTGTACCCCTAATCCTAAATAAGAAATAAAGCTTTCCATTAAAATTACACTGGGAATAGTAAGAGTCATATACACAATTACCGAACCCAAAAGATTTGGCACAATATGTCTTACTAAAATTAACCATGTTGGTAAAGCATAAGATCTAGAGGCTTCTATAAATTCTCTATTTTTTATAGACATAGTTTGTCCTCTAACTATCCTTGCCATTGTTAACCAACCCACAGCTCCAATTGCAATAAAAATTAATGATATGTTTCTTCCTAATACTACTACTAATATGATAATAAAAAACATTAAAGGTAAGGCATATAATATATCCACAATCCTCATCATTAAAATATCAATTTTGCCGCCTAAAAAGCCCGCTACACTTCCCCAAATTATTCCAATGACAATACTTACGCAAGAGGATAATAATCCTACTAAAATTGATATTCTAACACCAATAAAAATTCGGGTTAATAGATCTCTGCCATTACTATCCGTACCAAAATAGTGGCCTCTAGCAAACTCAGGACTAGAAGGAAAAGAAACCTCAAAATCCACATAATCATAGGCGTATCTTGAAATTTCAGGCACAACTATAGCTAGTAAAATCACTAAGATCAAAACAAATAAAGAAAATAAAGCCAATTTATTTTTTCTAAATCTAATACTGGCATCTTTCCAAGTATTGCTAGGTTTTCCTTGGGGTAAATTATTAACTAAATCTACCTTTTCTATTTTCCGTTTCAACAAAATAATCTCCTTAAGTATCTAAATATCTATAATTTAATTTTAGGATCTAAAAATGTATATAATATATCAACTAACATATTCATTAGTAAAATTATAAAAGCGTAAAATATTACTACTCCCATTACTAAAGGATAATCCCTGTTTAAGGCTCCTTGTACAAAATAACGCCCTAACCCTGGGACATCAAATAAGCTTTCAATTACTACAGATCCTGTTAAGATCCCTGCAGTGGCGGGTCCTAAATAAGAAATTACAGGCAACAAAGTAGGTTTTAAAGCGTGTCTAAAAATAATTTTGTTTTCAGAAAGGCCTTTAGCATAAGCGGTTCTAATAAAATTAGAGCTTAATACGTCAATCATATTTCCCCGGGTCAATCTGGCTATATAAGCAATATATGGCAAAGATACCGCAAAAATAGGTAATATAGTATAAGAGATACCAAACCAACCAGCTACAGGTAATAAATTTAAATATACCCCAAAAAGCAAGGTTAATAAGGGAGCTATCGCATAATTAGGAACCACAACTCCTATCATAGAAAAGCTCATTATAGTATAATCTATTTTAGTATTTTGCTTTAAAGCCGCTATAGATCCTAATAATACTCCTATAAAAAAGGCTACCATTATAGCAGCAAAACCTAAACTTAAGCTTACAGGTGCACTGCTTAAAATTAATTCTGTTACGCTAAAATCCTTAATTTTTAACGAAGGACCAAAATCTCCTTGCATAATATTTACTAGATAATCTATATACTGATTAAATACTGGTTTATCAAGGTTATAAGACTTTAAAATATTTGCTCTTATTTCAAGAGATATAGCTCTTTCGCCATCAAAGGGGCTACCAGGCGCTACCTTCATTAAGAAAAAAGATGCGGTAATAATTACAAATAAAGTAGGAATAAATATTAATAATCTTTTTAGTATAAAATTTAGCATATCCCCTTCTTCCTTTTTATCCTAGAATTTCTTAATTTAAATTCTTACTTATTTTAAATAAGCTTACTTAGCAATTTAGCCGTAAAAACCCATTGTAATACATACCCAATTATTAATCAACAATTACTCCGTAAAAATTATAAAATCAATTTGATTAAATAAATTGTTTTTTACTTACTTAATAAAATTGCTACTTTTGTTAAAAGCAATTTATTTTAATTAAGAACTTTAACACAATAATCCCTATAAACCTATAAAATAATGACATATATAAATTGTATTTTACAACGATAGCCTTAAAAATATTATCCTTGCATATTTCCTAAAGTAAGTTTTAATTATATAATTATTACATTGATATCTTAAATGCTTTAACATAAGGGGGAAAAAAGGTGAGCACACTTGCAAAACTATTTATTTTTTGTTTAGTATTAATTATTATTAATACTAAAGATTTAAAAGCAGAATTTTATATCAGCAGTAGCGCAGGAGTAAGCAATGTAGATAATTTTGCTTTGAAGGTAAATGATAATATAAGTTTTGCAGACACAACTAAAGTAGACAACCCTGCACAACCTATGATGGGAGGATTGGCTAATACCACAACTACTCAAACTACTACGTATCTAGTTACTTTAAAAAATCTAATTTTTAATACTAAATCTCAATATAATGCTACTGCAAGTGGGGCTATAGGATATCGCTTTAATAATAATTTAAGGCTAGAATCAGAATATCGTTATATAGGGTTTAGAAGCAAATTAAAAGGTGGCAGAGTCGATGCTAAAGTAGATGTAGCAGTAGATGTAGCAGTAAGTATATTGGGGTTACCTCCTATGCCACAACAACCCCAAATACAACCCACCATGGAATTTCCCCTAGATTTAGAGGGCTTATTAAATTCAAGTGGAGGTAATTCTATTATCCCTTCCAATATTCCTATTAATGTGGCTTTTAGTCATGGTACTCATTTAAATTTCTTTAATATTATTCAAGATATTAAAGTAAACAAAAAACTTTCTTTTTTTGGAGGAGCCGGGTTAGGCTTTGGCTTTTTATCTTTTTATGATATGACTTATCCAGAAGGAGTTGAAGTAACAATCAACCCTTGGAAAAGTAAATTTTTTGCTTACCAATTTAAGGCAGGTGCTAGCTACAACCTCAGCAAACGCTTTGATGCCTTACTAGTATTTAATAGTATCTCTGGCTTAGGACGCTCTAACATTGGCGCTTTTACCTACAATACCTTAAAGTTTCAGACCATAGAATTCGGTCTTAGATATAGTTTTAAAAGCTAAATAAAGAGGGTTAGAAATAAAAATCTCTACCCCTCTTTCTAAGCAAAAACTGGTAGGTTAGTTGGTAAAATTAACAATTTGATCCTCTGCTAAATAATGGAAGGGCGCATTTCCGTTATACATCTTATCCATATTTATTCCTATAATAGGCTTAAATATTTTTTGCGTATCATATAATTCTTGTTGAAAATACTGGGCCTGCGCCAAATGAATATTATATTTTTTTAGTTTATCTTGCGGAGCTAGGTAGCCAGATTTTTTTACTGAATATAAATAAAATATTGCCTCTACAACAGAAGTATAAGAGCTAGGTTCTACTCTAATAATAAACTCATTCCAATTATTATAAGTTTTATTATCTAGTTGAGCTTTGACCACTTTTTTAGCCAAATCAAAGCTCTTTTTATCTCCTCCTAACCTACAAGCTATTATTACTGAAGTTATACTATCTTTATAATAGTCTTCAAAATTATCGTAATCTATTAATTTACAAGTATTAATCGATTTGCGGTTTTTCCAAGCCTCGTTCACCTCATTAGTAAAATCTTTTTGTCCTTGTTTGATATGCTCTACATAGGTACCACACTGTCTATGCCTAGCTGATGATGCTCCATCCCTTACAGTAAGACAAAATATGGTCATATCCTTTTGATTTTGTAAAGCTTTATATATAACCCCTGCAATAGGAGAACCTTTAGGAGGGACGTTCCATTCGGGAGGGAAATCATAATTGAAATTTTGACTATAAATAGGGCTATCTAAACCTTTTACAAAATCAACGCGTAAAAAGGTAGCTGCTACTGTTTCCTTATCAATAATGAACAAGGAAGATTGAGTTCCTCTGCTGGTTTCAGCTAAGCCATCATACACATAGACTAATACACCTGTATCTATATAATCACCTAACTCGGTTTGGGAAGATTCAGTTTTTAAAAAACGTTCATTTAAATCTTTTTCAATTCTTTTACCTTCTTGATTAGTTTCCCTATCAATTCTTTCATTCAATTTAGGTAATTTAACTTTAGCTCAGTTTACTGCCTCCCACCCTGTGCCTTTTGTATATTTTCTTAACCAAGGACGTAATTCCTTAGGAGCATTATGGAATCTAACCCCTCTGCGCTTATTAACCTCGTCTTTATAATAATTTACTATAATTAAATTACCAACTATTATAAGGATTAAACATATTATATTAGATTTAGAAAAAATATTAGCTGATTTTACAAATGCTGGGTTTTGAAATAAATGAGATAATTTTAAAAACATATAAGATAATAAAATCGTTACTATCAGCATTACTACACCATACATTGATACAAAAAATTTAGGTACATAGCCATAATTAGTAAATAGATCAACAAGAATATAAAAATAAATAAGAGTAATATAAACGATCATTATATAAGGATATAATTTGTAAGAACCCCTACTAGATACTTTATAAATAAAATACCCAAAAATGAATTGAATGTACCATAAGCTTAAAAGTATCATAGAATTTAAAGGATCCTCATTTATGGCATATAATAAAGTAAAGTAAATAAGTAATATTATTTGCAAATGAAGATAAGATATGTTTAGGAAATGCTTTAAAAAAAATTTTTTACCATAATTTAAATATTTACACATAATAATCCTTTTCCATAATTAGCTAAATTTTTTTAATTTTTATATAAAAATTGGTATAACTTATTATAAATTACATAATTACCAAGTAAAAATCTTTTATTAAAATAAATTAAAGACAACATAGGGAATTATAAGAAAAAGGCCCAAACTAATGAAGGGCCTTTTTTAAGAAAAATATCACTTAAATAACTACACTTATATAATCATATTTATACAATTACATTATAAAAGTTTAAAAGGTTAACATAGAATTTATTTCATTGTATTTACATTACAACTGTTAAAAATTTAATTTTCTAACGAAAGATATTTTACCAAGTGGAAGTTACTAGTATTAGCTTGCCATCCTTTAACTCTTGGAGCCACTAAATTTTTACTTACAAAATAGTAAACGGGTATAACAGGAAGATCTTCTAATAAAATAGTTTCTGCTTGACTATATAATCTATTTCTTGCCTCTTTATCCAAACTTTTTTTACCTTTAGCTACTAGGTTATCATAAGCTAAATTGCTGTATTTAGAATAATTAGTGCTTCCTGTTGTTACTGCTAAATCTAAGAAAGTAGAAGCCTCATCATAATCTCCTACCCATCTTGCTCTACCAATATTAAAGTTTTGCTTTAATAGTTCACCAAAGTGAATTGAAACTTCTCTATTAATCAATTCAGTATTTATACCTAGCTCTTTCCACATATTAGAAATTGCAATTACAATCTTTTTATCATTTTCAGAAGTATTGTAAGCAAGTTCAATAGTTATAGGATTTTCTGGAGAAATACCTTCTGCAAGTAATAATTCTCTAGCTTTTGCTAATCTTTGTTCCTTGTTTAAAGTTTTCCAGGTAACTTCCACAGGGACATAGCCATCTAAGCCTGTTGGAATAAATGCATACGCAGGAATCTCCCCAGATCTTAAAACTTTATCTGTAATAAATTCCCTATCAATTGCCATGGCTAAAGCAGTTCTTACGTTTTTGCTTAATAATGGCTTTTTAGTATTATTAGATAGATTAATAGTTAAATAAAAAGTAGCATTGTAAGTATAAGTAAATGTTTGCTCTTTCATATTTTGCATTAACCAATCATATTTATCAGAAGAAAAATCTGAAACAATATCAATTTCTTTAGATCTAAATCTTTTTAAAATAGCATCTCTATCTTCTTGGGTATAGTAGATGATATTACCAATTTTAACATTAGCGGCATCCCAATATTTATCATTACGAGTTGCTTTAATATAGCTATGGGATTTCCATTCTACTAACTTATAAGCACCATTATTAACAATATTTTCCACTTTTGTCCAATCTTTACCATGTTTTTCTACCACATGCTTAGGCACAGGGAAAAAGGCAAAATGGGTTAAAGCATTAATAAAATAGCTAATAGGCTCTTCAAGAGTGATTTCTAAAGTTTTGTCATTAACAGCCCTTACCCCCACATCTTCTGCTCTAGCTTTACCTGTATTATAAGCTTCACCACCTTTAATTACATATAAAAATGAAACATAATTAGAAGCAATTTCAGGGCTTAACATTCTTTTATAAGAAAAAGCAAAGTCATGCGCAGTTACGGGCACCCCATCTGACCACTTAGAATCCCTAAGCTTAAAAGTATAAGTTTTACCGTCTGGGCTAACAGTCCAAGATTGCGCTAAAGAAGGCACGCTTTCACCCACAGAATTCTGCTCAATTAAACCTGATACAATATCTTGGAACACCATTTGTTCCCACGTTCCACCAATTGCTCTATGGGGATCTAAAGAAGCTGGCTCACCCATAGTTGCAATTGCAATGGTATCTTTATCTTCTTTAACGGTATTTTTAGTTAAAAATACTCCTAACAATATAACTAGCACGCCTATAAGTATTAATAACTTTTTTCTTTTTAGTAACGTTTGCATCATAGTACTCTACCCTTTTTGTTATATGTTACAATTTTATTATTCACTTAGAGATAAAAATCTAGTTAAATGTTCATCTCTAGAATTTACCGACCATCCTTTTACCCTCTTGCTAATAAGATTTTTACTTACAATAAAATATAAAGGTATATAAGGAACATCTTCTAATAATAAAGTCTCAGCTTTAGAATAAAGCATGTTCCTTTTATTTAAATCTAAGGTAGATTTAGCTTCTAATAAATATTTATCAAAATCCTTGTTAGAGTATTGCGCATAATTATTAACGATCCCGCTTTCTGCCACATACAAAATGCTAGCTGCATCTGCATAATCTGCGGTCCATCCTGCTCTGCCTACTTGATATTCACCACTTTGGAGATTTTTATAATGTACTGATATCTCAGTATTTAAAGCTGTAGCATTTACTCCCATTCTTTTCCACATGCTAGCCACAGCAATTATTAATTTTTTATGATTTTCAGAGGTGTTATAAACAAGCTCTATATTCAAAGGATTACTAGCATCATATCCTTCTGCTTTTAAAAGCTCTTTAGCTTTTTCTATTCTTTGTTCCATAGTAAGATTTTTCCAAGCAAATGTAGGAGGAACATATTCATTTATACCATTGGGAACAAAAGAATAAGCAGGTATTTCACCAGATTTTAATATCTTCTCTACTATAAATTCTCTATCTACTGCCATTGCTAAGGCAGTTCTAACATTCTTATTAAGGGCTTTATTTTTATCTCTAGGCTTTAAATTAATAGCATAATAATAAATGGCAATATATGGGCTAACATAGACCTGATCTTTCATGTTTTTCATTAGCCAATCATATTGATCAGAAGAAAAATCGGCAACAGTATCTATTTCTCCAGATCTAAATCTTTTTAAAACTGCTGATCTATCTTCTTGAGTATAATAAATAATATTTTGGATTTTGGTGTTAGCAGCATCCCAAAAATGTTCATTTTTTACAGCTTTAATAGAGCTATAAGGAGACCAATCGGTTAGCTTATATGCGCCATTATTAACTATATTTTCTACTTTACTCCATTGCTTATCTTTCTTTAAAACTAGGTGCTTAGGTACAGGAAAAAAGGCATAATGAGATAATGCGCTAATAAAATAAGCAATAGGATTGTTCAAGGTTATTTGTAAAGTTTTATCATTAATCACTTTAAGGCCTAAATCTTCAACTTTACCTTTATTGGTATTAAAAGCTTCTGCACCTTTTATCATGTATAATAAAGAGCCGTAGCTAGCCCCTGTAGTTGGATTTAATATTCTTTGATAAGAATACTCAAAATCTTGTGCGGTTACTGGAACCCCATCTGACCACTTTGAATCTCTAAGGTAAAAAGTATAAACTTTTCCATCTTTACTTACATCCCAAGATTTAGCCATAGCGGGCATAGTATCGCCTTTAGGCCCTATTTCCACCAGGCCAGAAAAGATATCATTAATTATATTGCGCTCCCAAACTCCAGTAGCATAATTAGGATCCAAGCTATTAGGTTCCCCCATAACTGCAATTCTAATAGTATCTTTATTAGGATTTGCAAATAATAAATTAATAGAGCTTATAAGTAAAAAACTTAAAATAATAAATAAGTTGGCTGCATTTTTTAATATCTCTACAGGCCGGCATATGCTAAATGGCATTTTTTATTTTCCTTAACTCTGATTTATCAACATATAAAAAAAACAATTTAATAAATATTGCTTAATTCCTTAAATGCTTTTAGTAATCTAACACTATTTTAAATGATAATTCAAGCACTTTTAAGTAAGATTTTTACCGAATATAATCCCTTAGTTTTTTTTTAAAAAGTTCTTGCTCTTATTTATTATAAATTTTATTATATACTTGCTTATAAAACTTATTTATAAAGACAAGGTTCTTAAAGTTATGACAAATTTAAGTAATTATAAAAATTTTTTTTGTTTAGATTATCATCCTTTAGTTACCCATAAACTCACTTGTTTACGCGATAAAACCACCCCTTCTAAAGAATTTAGAGAAATTATAGAAGAAATCACCTTAATCGTAGCCTCAGAAGCTTTAAGAAATCTAAAATTTAGGCCAAAATTTGTAGAAACTCCCGTAGCCAAATATGAGGGTATTAAAGTAAATAAAGTTACCTTGTTACCTATTATTAGAGCAGGATTATCTATGATGTCTCCTTTACAAAAGTTATTACCTGATGCAAAGGTTGGTTTTATAGGTATTGCTAGAGATCATACCACTTTGCAACCCAAAGAATATTATTTAAATATACCTAAAATAGAGATTAATGAAACCGTATTGATCTTAGATCCTATGTTGGCTACAGGTAATACGGTGGCCCATACGATTAAGCACTTAATTAATAATAATAATAATAAAAATATTATTATTATCTCTATTTTATCAACTCCTATTGCTTTAAAAACCATTTTTGATATTTATCCTGATTGTTTAGTATACTCAGCAGGATGCGATGAATGCTTAAACGATCAAGGCTATATTACTCCTGGCTTAGGTGATGCTGGTGATCGAATTTTTAACACCTAGACCTTTAAAGTAAGTTTGGCTTAAATCTGGTAGATCATAAAATATATTAATCTTAACTCCCATTATGATCATGCTATACCCGTTAAAGTTTAAATCAATTTTTAAAGAAAGAATATGGGGCGGAAATCTTATAAAAAATCAACTAAAAAAAGATACCGGATCTTTAAAAGATAATATAGGAGAATCCTGGGATATTTGTGATCGCGAAGCCGATAATAGTATAGTTGAAAACGGTATCTATCAAGGTCTTTCCTTAAAAGATATCCGCTTAAGATTTAAAGATAAATTATTAGGAACTCAGCTTGATTTTAATCAGCCTTTTCCCATTTTAGTAAAAATTTTAGATGCTGCTGAGGATTTATCTCTACAAGTGCATCCCAAATATAATGATCTACCTAGCCTGCCTAAAGGAGCACAACCTAAAACAGAATTCTGGTATGTTTTAGATCATCTTCCAGAAGCAAAAATCATGGCTGGCCTTAATAATTATAAAAAGAAAAATAAGTTAATTTATAAAGAGGAGTTTATAAAAAATATAAGTTCTGAGAAAATTAGAGATTTTGTGCAGATGATTCCTTCCGCTAAAAATCTTTTGCTTTATATTGAATCAGGCACCATTCACGCTATTGGCGCAGGCAATTTAATATTAGAAATCCAAGAAAATAGTGACACCACCTATAGAGTAAGTGATTGGGGAAGGGTAGATAAAAACAATCAGCCCAGAGAGTTACATCTTAAAGAAAGCTTATTATGTATAAATTTTAATGATAACCGCTTGCCTGAAATTAACCCAATAGATTTAAAAGCCAATAAACAAGTGGTTAAAGGAGCTCATTTTTCTAGTTTTAGCAATTTTATTGAAAGTGGAATTTTAAAAGAAAGTACGGCACAATCTTGTGAAATTATCTCAGTAGTAGATGGGGCCATAGCCATTTTATATAAATTTCCTCTTGAAAATGCGGATGAGAATAATCCCCACAGTTTTTCTAATATCATAACCTCTTTGCAAGTAGCTAAGCCTAAATTAACTTTACAAAATTTTAAAGATGAAGTGGAACATGTACTAATACTGAATAAAGGTGAAAGTTGCCTTTTGCCCGCCAATATTGCAGTAGTTATTTTTCCTTATTTAACAGATAGCGCCACATTTTTAAATACTTTGGTGGTTGCTTAAGCTTTTAGGCTCCAATAACCATATCTACTAATCACAGCTTTTTTAGTGGCTTAACATTATATTTAATTTTTTAATTAAACCTATAAATTTATCACCATCTATAAAGGCTAATAAAGTTAAAATTTGAAGATCAATGCCTTTATTAATTCCCAAAATTTAGATTGATATTACATAAAATTTATTATATACTCTTTAAATTCATTTAGCACTAAATTTTCCTTTGCTTTTCCTAAAATCCCTATACATCACCTTATATAGATAACATTTATATGTTTATCCTTTCTTTTCATAAATATCTCTATTACTCATGTACCAATTTATCTTTGCTAGTAATTAAAGCTATTAAATCATTAACAAAGATACTTCTTACACTAACCTGATAGGGCTATCGCACAGTCTGCCCAATATTTGTTAAATATATTTAAAGACTATATGGACCCTTTTTAGATCAATCCATGGAACGTATTTATAAAGAAGTATTGAGATGCCTGTTTTATCATGAATTAGCACATATCTTAGGTTTAGCCCCTCTTAATAGTGAGCATGGCCTAAGAGTAGAGGTGCGGGAAGTAATCCTACATCTCAATTATACTGTTTCTTACAAATATCCTTTGATGAAGGCCGACGGTAATGTATATTTTCAAATTAATAATATAATTCAAAGGTCTCTTATAAGGCTTGACCGCAAGAATTAGAAGGTATAAGAATAGTTAACTAAAGTAGTCCTGTGTATCTGCGTTATCCCCTTCTATCTGTTTAATTACAAAAGATTCCTCTTAATGTAACCTTTTTTATATAGCTGAAGCGAATGCACCTCAGGAGATATTAAACAATGATGCTGCTTTTTCGTCTTTGCGAATTTAAGATTCAGACTTTACAGAAGAGATAAAGGAAAATTCCTTTGGACATTTTATTAAATCTCAACAAGCTAGATGGCTTATGGCTTTAGGTGATCATGCCCTTTTAAGCGAATAATTTACTGATGGAGACCCTATATATCTTTATAAGGTCTGCCCATAAGTCATATTTAGAACAAAAGATTAATATCAGAGATTTAGAGATAATAGAGTATTAAAAGGTCGGAAATTACAGAGCTATAAAAATATGTTTATCATAAAGGGCCATATAGAAAAATAGCTTTTACAACGAGCAACTCTTATTTTATTCCATAGGCAGCATAATGATCCTGTTGATTTTCCTTCTAATATTGCCACCAATTGGAGCTACAGAACCATATATAAAGTTAATAGCAGATTTCCCTCCTTATGACTTTCTTCCTATGCAAAAATAGGCCCAGCTTGCCTTAATGGTCAAGCAAGAGATATAAAAGAGTAGTGAGAATAGTCAGAGATGTTGTAGATGGGAGGATTTGTAAGAGGTAAATTTAAAGATAGAGGCCCTTTTATAACTTCTGCTTCTAAAATTATAGCTCTTAATGGCTTAGAATATTTTAATTTTCTAGGCCATTAGGGGCTTTTTATAAAATTTGTACTCTAAACCTAATTTAAAAAGCGCTTTATCAATTAAGATCAATCCTGTAAAGACCCTACTATCTCTCGGCCATGGAAGGCAGGAGCTTTTAAGTATTGAGTAATCTTTTGCAAATTATTAGGATTAATATTTCCACAAGCTACAAGTTCTACATTATATTTATTACATTGTACTAAAATTTTGTTTAAATCATCTAAACCTTCAAGAGCTGTAGATTTTCCTCCAGAAGTTAAAATTCTTTTTACCCCTAGCTTAGCTAACTGTTCAATTTCTAAATAAGCATTTTCAAGAACATCAAAAGCCTTATGAAAAGTAACAGGTAAAGTCCCGCAGGCAGTGATTAATTTATCCATAACTTTATAATCAATTTTAGGGGAAAAACTTATATTACGAGGTACTGAATTATTGGATGCTGACCTTATAGAAGTTGTCGAATTTCCTATATCCCCCTGAGATTTTAAAGCCCCCAATACAAAGCCCGCTACAGGCAGTTTTTTATAATACTTAATATCATTTAGCATTATCTGTAGCTCATCTTCTGTATAATAAAAATCCCCGCCTTTGGGCCTAATCATAATTAATACAGGAATAGAAAGTTTATCTACGGCAACTTTTATAGTACCGTATGAAGGTGTAGTGCCGCCTTGCGCTAAATTTTCACATAACTCGATACGATTAGCACCTTTAAACTGTGCAATTTGACTTTGACGAAAATTTTCCGTACAGGCTTCTATAATCATATTATACTTTACAGTAGTTAATTTATTATTTTAAACTTTTGCTTTGAAAATATAGGTTGTTATAAATAAGTCTTTTTATTGTGGTAAATAAGTCTTTTTTAAATATCCAGAATAATTATAAAAACCTAGGCTTATAAAATTATAAACCAAAAAATTAGATAAAAATTTAGCACACCAAATAATATTTAATGTGCTAAATAAAAGTTAAAATTTCTAGATTAAAAAGTAGGTAAATAGTTAAATTTGTTTTACCATATGATGATAATTCATACCACCTAAGTAACGTAAACCATCAAACTCAAAACCTAATTTTTTATAATATTTAATTGCTTTTTCTTTTTTAGGATCTACCACTAAAGAAATCTTATTAAAACCTTCAGATTTTGCTTTGGAAACAATAGATTTAATTAGCTTTTCCGCTATCCCCCTACCTCTAAATTTAGGATTAACGCTTAAGGTGTCAATATAATACTCATCAGCATTAGCTTCTTTTTCTAAAGATAAAGATTGTTTTATTGAGGCTACTTTATATTCATCTTCGTTGTAAGAATCGATGATTTTTGACATATTTTCGTTATAATAAGGAATTAAGCTTCCTGGATAAGCAGATACTGAACCCACTACCAGCTCATTTTCCTTTGCAACTAAGAATGTTGATCGATGTAAAGAGGTAACTAACTCTTTATTAAAACATAATTCCAGTCTTTCATATATTTTTTCTGGAGTATTTGTAACCACTATATGGTTACTGTAAGCGCCCATAGCATCATAAACTAGCCTTGATACTAATGGAGCGTCTTTGCTTTGGGCTGAATTAATCAGTCACATAGGGCACCTTTGTTTGTATTGTTTTTTTAATGTTTAACACTTTTATTAAAAAGTTTATAGGTTTGTAAACACCTCAATCCGCTTTTAAAAAATATTTTTATTAAACATTAATAAAAATATACTATTTTTTAATTTTTTTTGCAACTGCTAGCTAAAGTATCGTATAATAAAAGATTTTTATAAGGAGTAATATTTACTGTTAATTTCTAAGCCCTTATAGGGTTACCCTGGAGATTAAGGGTATAATTAAAGAGGGCTAAAAAAGCAAAAATAATACTTTTAGTTTAAAAAACTTGAAACATACCAGCATAAAAGATTAAAGCTCTTTAATATGATTCGCTGAATTATATTTCCTTGATTTTGATTTTACTGCAAAATTCAGGTAAGTAATTTTTATTTACCCCTACTCCTGATTGCAACAAAGTAGATAAACTACAGGCTGCTGCTAAGGTGGAGCATTCTTCAAAGCTTTTATTCTCCATAATGCCGCTCATAAAACCCGCTACCATAGAATCCCCTGCCCCTGTGGCATTAACAATCTGTAAAGTACGAGTATTGCCTACTTCCTCATTAAATTTATAAAAGAATCCTTTTTTTTCTAAATCTTTAGAAAAATTAAGATCTTTATTAGATATTTTTAGTTCAGCTTTTAAAGCTTTATCTTTTTTAATAAATAATGCCCCCTTTTTTCCCTGGGATACTATTACAGTACCAAGGTTATGTTTAATAATTAAATTTCTAGCTTCTTCAATAACTTCTTGATCATTTAACAGCTTTTTATTTAATAAACCTTCTAATTCATTAATATTAGGTTTTATAATATCAGGTTGTGCTCTAATGGCCAATTTTAAAGGCAATTCTGAGGCATCTAAGGCTACAAAACAGCCCTTAATTTTTAAATATTTTATTATTCTAAAATAAACATCGTCATTAAAATTTATGGGCAGTCCACCTGTAATAATAAAATATTTTTCTTCTAAATTTGGTAGAACTTCTAATAATTGTTCTAAACTGGTTAAATCAAAGCGATTTTTAAAATTTATTTCCGTAGTAGAGCCCCTTTGGCTTTGTAAAATAACTGGTGTATGGTCGTGAAAAAATGCAGACTTAACTTGGGTTTCAGAAACTATCTTAAGGTTAATTCTGGTTTCTCCATCACTTAAGACAATTTGATTATGAATATTATATTTTTCAAAGTACTTTAAAAATATATCTTTATTATCATTACCTAAAATCCCTAGTAAAAGTACATCATTTTGCAAATTTCTTAAAATTTTCGCTACGTTGATTCCTTTTCCTGCAGGAATATCAGTATATTCTTTTACTACATTTAAACTATTTAACTCAATATCACAATTTATAAATCTATCAACACTAGGATTTAAAGAAAGTACTACTAATCTTTTCATATATCGCCATTTATCATATTAAAATTTTTTGCTTTCACATATAAACCTTTTAAAAAGGCAATAGCTCATTAAGCAATTATATTAGAACCCCAAAAGTATACAAAAAGCAAATTTGCTTTCCCTTTTTATTGCTTTTCAGCATCTATTAAAGTCTAGTGCCAAAGCTGAATAAAACAGTTTGGCTACTATCAGTAGGCTCCTTTTTAATAGGGTAGCCAAAATCTATACTAATTGTGCCAGCTGGAGATCTCCACGACAAACCTACGCCTACAGAGGCTCTAAGTGAACCACTATCTAGCGTTAAAGCAGGGTTAATATTTCTATCCGTTACCGTACCAAAATCTAAAAAAGTATGTACTAATAAGCCATAATCTTTAATTCCTGGGAAAGGAGTTTCTATTTGCAAACTTCCTCTATACATATATCTTCCTCCTAAGGTCTCATTAGTTTGGATATCTGTTGGGCCTATTCCGCCTCGGTCAAAGGTTTCCGTAAATCCTCTTAAAGTAGCTCCCCCTAGATTAAATTTATCTCTAATACTAACGGTTTGTCCATTTAAACCCTCAATTATTCCGGCTGAACCCAAGGCAGAAAATACAATATCCTCATATAAAGAATAATACCACACCCCTTTAACTATATTTTTAAGATAAGCTACATTTCCTAATAATCCGGCATAAAAAGTACTTAAGCTTAAATCTACCCCCCTACTTGGATAAAGAGCGTTATTTCTAGTATCATAACTTATACTATGACTGATTACAGAAATAAAAGCTTTGCCTTCAATTTCCTTAATATATAAAGGGGAATCAGGGTATACACCAAAAATATTCCGATTAAAGATTTCATATCCTACTGATTGTCTTATAGTGTTAGTTAAGTAATATCCTAATGAAGTAGAAATTCCCACCTGGGTAGTTTTATATAAGCTCCTTTGACTAAACCGATTGGTACCGCTCTCAGTTCTATATAAAGATACTGAGGAATATAATTCTCTACCTAAAAAATAAGGCTCAGAAACACTAATACTATAAGTATTAGTGTTTCGAGAAATACCGGCATTAAGGGATAAATATTTACCACTACCAAATAAGTTGCTTTCCGCAAAACCCATTTCAAAACTTAAACCATCTAAGGTTGAAAATCCTCCCCCTGCTGTGATTTGCCCGGTGGAAATTTCAGCTACATCAATATTTAAATCTAATTTTCCTGGCTCCTCAGATGGCTTATTAGTAATATTTACAGAGGAAAAATATCTAGTTCTATATAGATTAGTAGTAGCAACATTAACTCTATCATTGCTAAAATAATCTTGTTCTAAAAACTTTAACTCCCTTCTGATCACGTAATCCCGAGTTTTGGTATTATTATTAATTTCTATTCTATTGATAAATAATCTTTCTTCCTCTTGGATAACAAAAGCGATATCCACTCTTCTGGCAATGTCATTATAAATTAATTGGGTGTTTACAGTAACAAATTGATATCCCAGTTCATTAATTTTATCTTTTAATTTATTGACTTCCCTTTGCAATAAACTATTTTTAAACCAATCTTGAGTATTTAAAGAAATTACAGCTTTTATTTCTTCTTCATAGCTTTGCAATTCAGGAATTCTGATAATTAATGAGCTATTGCCAAAGCGGTACCTTTCGCCTTCATCTAGATTATAGGTAATAATAAACTTACCATTTTGTGGCAATAGCTCACTAAAGGTAGAAATTAAAGTAAAATTGGGATACCCATTTTCCAAATAAAATTGCTTGAGTAACTCGCCATCATATAAAATACGATTTTTATCATAAATCTCACCGGGATTTAATATTCTCCAGAAACGATCCGGGCGAGTTAAAATTACCGAGCCTAACGTAGAGCTAGAAAATTTTTGATTCCCCACAAAGATTACTTGATCAATAGTAGTTTTTTTACCTTCTATAATATTTATTTGTACATCAATTCTATTTAGCTCTTTTTGGACAATATTAGAGGTAACTGCCACACTAAAATAGCCACTTTTATAATATAAATCGGTAATTCTTTGAATATCTAAATTGAGTTTGCTTTGAGAAAAGGTAGTTCTTTTTTTAGAAAGCATTTCCTTTTCTATTACATCTTTTTTGATTTTTTTATTGCCATTTAATTGTAAATCGTCTATTAAAGGATTTTCTTTAAGGATTATTACCAAATTACTGTTTTGAAAACTTGAGCTGATATCAGAAAACAAATCAGTATTATAAAGCCTTTTTAAGCCCTCATTAACTAAATTTTCATTGTAATCAGTCCCTGGAGCGATTCTAAATACTGATTCAATATAATCAAGCTCCACTCTTTCATTACCTTGAATCTCTAAATGCTTAATACTAACAGCATAAAGAGTAGTAAATATAATTTGGTAAAGAAATAAAGAGAAAAATATTGCTTTTAAAATTTTCAAAATTATTCCGTTTCCAATCAAGTTTTTAATCAAATATTTAAATAAACGATAATACGTCTTTAAAAATCACAAGGCCCATTAAAAGCATAAGAAAAATAAACCCACTTTGCATTAAAATACCTTGTATTTTAGGACTAATTTTTTTTCTAGTAATTCCTTGCACAATGTACAATAATAAATGCCCACCATCTAGGGCCGGAATAGGAAATAAATTAATAATGGCTAAATTAATAGAAAGCATGGCCATTAAAAATAACCAAGAACCTACTCCTTGTTTTAAGCTATCTCCTGATATTTGAGCAATTTTTAAAGGGCCACCAATGTCATCTAACCCCACTTTACCTGTAAAGAGCTGAGCTAAACCACCAAGCAGTAACTTAAAGACTGCTATATAAGTATTATAAGTATAATCTAAAGCATTATAAAGAGAATATTTACTATAGATTAAAGTACCCGGATCAGCTGTAACTCCAAGGTAACCAATTTGCTTACCATTTTCTTCTTTAGATCCAATTTTTACATTAACATCTATAATAGAACCATTTCTTTGTAATTTTAAAATAATATTTTCATCAGGATTTTTTAGAATAATGTTTTGCATATCAGTAAATTTTTCTACTGCTACTTCGTTAACTCTAAGCACCACATCACCTGATTTTAAAATATTATCCGCAGGATCATTAGGTAAAATTCTGTCTAATTTAGTTGATAAGCTAGGTATTCCGACGAAGAATGAGATAAAAAGTAAAATTATTAATGGGAAAACTAAATTAAAAAACGGACCCGCAAAAACGATTAGAAATCTTTGCATAAGATTTTTTGCTAAAAAAGCGTCAGGTTCAGGATCAAGGCTATTTTGCGAAGTATCAGTGGCAAGCTCTATCATTTCTCCCTTCATTTTTACATACCCCCCCAAAGGTAAAAGGGATATTTTCCACCTAGTACCTGATTTATCTGTCCAACCAAAAAGTTCTGGACCAAACCCTATGGAAAAAGATTCTATTTTAACTTTAAATAATTTAGCTACAAGATAATGCCCCATCTCATGAACAAAAACTAAAATAGAAATTAAAAGAAGAAACCCTACAATATAATCTTTAATAAAATGAATTATTTCTATCATGATAAATTCTTAAATGCCCTTTTCTAAAATATACTAAGGTTTAGCAACGCTTAGACAAAAACTCGGATTTGCTAGCTTAATTTACCATTATACATACAATACTAGGTTTTAATTTGATCAATATATCTTAAAACCTTATCTTTTACTTTATCATATTCTGCTAATATTTCATCAATATTCTGTAGATCTTTATAAGGAATAGCATTAAGTGAGTATTCTATCACATCTAAAATATTAATAAAGTTAATTTTTCTTTCTAAATAACAACTAACGGCTAGCTCATTGGCACTATTAAAAATAGTAGGATAATTGCCCCCTTTTTCTAAAACAACTTTTGCTAATTTAATAGCTATAAAACGATTTTCATCAAGGGGTTCAAATTGTAATTTACCTAAAGTAGTTAAGCAAAGTGTCTTGATATTGGTATTGATTTTATTAGGAAAGTGTAGAGCATGAGCTAACGGAACTTCCATGGAAGGGTTAGAAAAATGACCAATAAGAGAGCCATCTTTATAGCTCACCGCACCGTGCATAACTGAATTTCTATGAATAATCACCTCAACTTGCGAAGCATTAAGATTAAATAAATAGCAAGCTTCTATATATTCTAAAGCTTTATTTACAAAAGTAGCTGAATCAATGCTGATTTTTTTCCCCATTGACCATACAGGATGTGCAAGGGCTTGTTCTAAGGAAACATTTTTTAGATCCTCTAAGGATAAATCTAAAAAAGGTCCTCCTGATCCTGTAATAATTATTTTATGTAGATCATTATAACCAAATTTTTGTAAAATCTGAAATAAAGCACTATGTTCAGAATCCAAAGGGATTACCACCGCACTTGAAGCTTTGATTTTCTCCTGAAATAAAGGTCCTCCACATACAATTGATTCCTTATTAGCCATAGAAATCAATTTGTTACAGTAAATAGCCTGTTCAAAATAGTAAATAGTAGAAGTTCCACTTGAACAAATAACAATGTTTTCTTCAGGATTTGTTGCTTTAATAAGATTTAATACTGCAGGCATTCCTGCTAAAACTTCTATATTAAAATCTTGCAACGCATCTTTTAAAAGCCGATAGTTTTCTGGTTGCTCTAAAATAGCATATTTAGCTTGAACTTCTATGGCCTGTTGCGCTAATTTTTTATAATTACTTTGAGCAACTAAAAAGGTTACTTCAAATAGATTTTTATTAAGTTTAATAAGGTCTATAGCGCAACAGCCTACAGAACCCGTAGAGCCGATTATAGAAACTGATCGCCTAGCTAAATCTGGGTTAAACATTTGTTCTTTTATCATTAAAAATCACTCAATTATAGATTAAATTTATATTACTCCGCTCCTAAGAACTTAAAAAGTAAATTATTTTATCTTAGCTAATTTCTTTTTTAAAAGTACTAAAGCTTCTGCAATATAATCATCATAGCCAAAAGCATAATACCAGGTTATTCTTATATAATCTACTACCATACTATAAAAAAATAATTTTTCTGCCTCATAAGGCAAAGGGCTGCTTTGAAAATATAAGCTAATAAAATAAGTAAATTGCTCTTTACTTAGAATTTCTTCTAATAGGGCTAAATCAAAATAAATATCATTAATAGAGGCATACTCAAAATCTATAATCCATAGTTTTTTATGTGTATCTAATAATAAATTAGTTAAAATAAGATCATTGTGACATAGACCATAATTTATCTTAAATTTTGCTATTTTAATAAAAATTAAGTCTAAGATTTTTAAAAACTCATCTTTATGTTTAAATTGTTTAAAATAATCCTGCCCCAGAGTTTGATAATTATTATTTTCCTTAGGGTAATTTCTTTCTCTATGGTGCAAATATTTTAAGCCTATATTCTTAAAATTTCTTAAATTAACTTTACATTGATGATTATGAAGGGTTTTTAAAATATCTGCCAATTGAGATATTACCGTTTGCGATAGATCATATGATGTTAAATGAGGAGCTTTAATATATTCAAATAGCGTATATTTAGTGGGGTTTTGCAGCAATATTTTAGGAGTAATATTATAAGGTTGCAACGTAGTAATAATTTTATTTTCTTGTAGTTTATTAAAAAATATTTTTTTAGTTTTAGAAGGAACTTTTAAAATAACTTCTTTAATAGCTTGATAATTATCTAGCTTTTGATTTTGGGTTTTTATATAAAAAACCTTATTACTAAAAGCATGATCAATTTTTTTAACTTCCCTTATTACACCAAAGTTACTTGTAATTAAATGGGTAATGTAAGGTGTTAAATAGCACATTTTTACCTTGATTGTTACCTCCTCCCCCTAAGTCTAATAAGTGGAATTGGGTGGAATTTTAAGTTGATTGATATTAGATACATAAGTATTTCTCCACTTAATATAACCAAAAATTGCAGCTGCCAAATAAACAGACATCAGTAAGGCAACAGGATAAAGTTGGGCTTTTAAAGCAAGTAATATTGCCAAGCTGTTAATTGCCATCCAATAAAGCCAATTTGATTTAATCTTTTTAGTTTGCAAAGCGGTGGCAATAATAGAAAAAGAAAATATTGAAGAATCCAATAGGGTAAGATTAGATTTGAATACGTAGGTCATCAATAAATCTAATAATACAGTAATTATTAAACCAAATAATATAATAATTACATGAGATTTTAAGGAATAATCAGCAATTTTTAGAACATATTTGTTATTATCTCCTTTTTTAATCCATAATATATAGCCATAAATGGCTGCGAAAGCATAATAAAGATTAAGCAAAGATTGCAAATAAACCTGGGAAGAAAAATAAATATTGATTAAAATTGCACTGCTAATAAAACCAAAAATCCAGCCAACAGGTTTTTGTTTAATAATATAAATGATGGAGACAATGCCAGTTAACAAAGAAATATTTTCTAAAACCCGTTGCACTAAATTTTCTGAGCTACTAAATATGCTAATAAAAACGTTCCAAAAATTATAAAAAAATTCCATAGTAAATGAGCCTTATAAACATATAATTAAAAATAATTAACAGATAATAATCAAGATAAAAAGATAAAAAGCGATTTTAGACTAGGCTTACCCGACATATTATAATGAAAATTTATAGTTGTAATATATACTTTTCTTATTGTATGCAATATTATATATAATGTATATAATATTTTATAACTTCTATAAATTGCTAGCAAATTTTTTATTTCTTAAATTTATTTTTCAAAGGTTAAATTATGAAGGTTATAACCAGATTTGCCCCTTCTCCCACAGGTTATCTTCACATCGGTGGCGCTAGAACCGCGTTATTCAATTATTTATATTCTAAACATACAGGGGGTAAGTTTTTACTTAGAATAGAAGATACAGATTTACAACGCTCAACTCCTGAAGCTGTGGAAGCTATTTTTACAGGATTAAATTGGTTAGAATTAACTCCTGATGAACCACCAGTTTTTCAAATGCAACGGCAACAAAGACATATAGAAGCAGCTGAGGAATTATTAAACTTAGGTAACGCTTATAAATGTTATTGTACTAAAGAAGAACTCCAGCAACGACGTAAAGAATTTGAAGCACAAGGTAAAGTATATACTTATGAAAGCAGGTGTTTAAATTTAACCCCTCAAGAACTTACTGCCCGAGGTATTACTAAGTCTACTCCTTATGCTGTGCGAATTAAAATTGCAAGAACCGGCACTACCGTGATAAATGATTTAGTGATGGGTACTATTGAAATCCAAAATACTGAAATTGATGATTTTATTATTTTACGCAGTGATAAAGTACCAACTTATATGTTTGCTGTGGTTGTAGATGATCATGATATGGAAATCACTCACATTATTAGGGGAGATGACCATTTAACCAACGCTTTTCGCCAATATCATGTGTATTTGGCTTTTAATTGGTTTGTACCCCAATTTGCTCATTTGCCTTTAATTTACTCTCCTGAAGGCAATAAATTATCAAAAAGACATGGAGCAGCGGCAGTAGGAGATTATCAAGGAATGGGTTTTTTACCTAAAGCCGTAAGAAATTATTTATTACGTTTAGGATGGTCTCATCAAAATCATGAAATTATCTTAGATAGCGATGCTATAAAATGGTTTGATGTTAAAGAGGTAAATAAATCCCCAGCTAGATTTGATATGGCCAAACTAATTAGCCTAAATTCTCATTATCTTAAACAAGAAGATAATGCTACTTTAATTGCCCTGATGCAACCCTTTATTGAGAAATTTATAACCAAATATCGCCTAGAAAATCCAAACCTTCAGATTAACCCTGATTATAAAAATTTATTAAAAAATGGTTTAGATTCTTTAAAACAACGCTCAACTACTTTAATAGAATTAACTGAAAATAGTTGGTTTTATATAATTAATCCTCCTTTTAACCTTGATGAAAATAGTTTCAAAACTTTAAATTCCCGTAAGGAGACTACTTTAGAAATCATAGGTCTTTTAGAAAAATTAACATATTTTTCTCGGGATAATTTACATAACACTATTAAAGCCTATGCCGATAATAAAGACATTAAATTAGGCACAGCAGTAGAAGGATTAAGAGTACTATTGGTGGGTAAAAATGTATCTCCTGCCTCGGTATTTGATATTATTTTAACTTTAGGCCCTAAAGAAGCTTTATTTAGACTGAGACTAATTAACCACTATATTAATGTGTAGAATTAAAAAGTCCTTTACTAAAAGACAAGTTTATTTATTTAAAACTCTTATAATAAAGTAAGAAATAAAGTATAAAATTATTAAAGCTAGTGCGACTATAATCTGGCTTAAAGGATCAGGAGGAGTGAAAACTCCTCCGATCACAAAAGCAATAACAATAGCATATTTACTAAATTTTAATAAATCCTTTTCATCAATAATTTGCAAAAGTGCTAAAATAATCAGCACTATAGGCAGTTCAAAACTAAGTCCAAAAGCTAAAATTATACTTAAAACTAAGTTAATATACTCACTTACTTTAGGCAATATATTAATATCACTATTTAAGATAAAAATTTTTATGAAAAAATCCCATATAAAAGAAAAACTTATGTAATAGGCAATAAAGCTACCTAAAAAAAATAGCAAAGGTATTAAAAATAAAATTAAAAAAGCTATTTTTTTTTCATTTTGTTTTAAAGCACTATAAAGAAAACTATATAAAAATAGTAAAAAAAACGGCAAAAAGAAAAACAAACTAAAAAAGAAAGCTATTTTTAAATAACTTGAAAAAACCTCTGTTACTGAAGTAATAATAAAATTACCTGGCAACTCATATTTTATAAGAGACTTTAATAAAGAATGGGCTAAAAACTTATATAAAGGTTTAGCAAAATAAAAACATATAGCAAAAGTAATTAAGTAGCCAATTACACTAGTAAGCACAAAGACGCGTAAATCTTTAAGATGATCCCGTAGATTTTTATTTAAATTTTTATTGTAATTTTTTTGCTTTAACAAATTTTTATTTACCCTTATTAAAGTAATACTAAGTATTGAAAGTTTTAATTAATATCTTAAAGAGTTTACTTTTAATAGATTTTACTTTTTTGGAGATTTTCTTTGCTCTTGGTTAAAATTTTTATGTTTAGAAGTTTTTAATGTTTGCGCCAGATTTTCTAAAGCGCTATTTTGATCAATTTGAAAATCTAAATTATAAGGGACTTGCTCTTTATCTAGATAATTTTTAGAAGACTTTAACGATTTAAAGAGAGCAACCTTGGCTTTTCCTACCTTATTATTTCGCTTTAAATTATTTAGCTGTAAAGAAGCTCTAGGTCTTTTAGAATAGGGTTTAATAATATTTTGCTGCCCATTTAATTTATCAATTGATCTTTTATTCCTTAATTTTCTAGTACAAGTAGAAGGATTTTGAATAAAATCTGATGAGCTTACCTTCTTTATCTTATTATGAGATGAAGCATAGTCTAAATTATTAAAAGCCTGATCTTCAATAATATCTTGCAAATTAAGTTCTTTGGCAATGCTTTTATCTATTTCTACATAATCAGCTAGACTATTTAAAATCCCTGCTTTGGTAATATTTTCCTTAAATTTAAATAGGTAATCTTTAAGGTTATTAATAAATTTAATGATCGTGGCTAATGAGCTGATAATTTCTTTAGGAGGTAATATTAAAAGGGCAATAATAAGAATAACAAAAAATTCATATAAACTGATCCCAAACATATCATTATCCTTGAGTGGATATAATAATACCCATCTTAACTAATTATCTTTATTGTTTTTTAGTTACCTTTAGGAATAGATCTTAGCTATTATTGAACTTTATAAGTTTCTAAATTTGAATAAAGCACCGTGCTAAGAAAACAATCTATTTTAGCATTTTTTAAACCATCACAAAAAGCTTTTGCCTCTTCTTTGGTAGGAAAATAAGAATACGGCTCATTAATTCTATTTTTAGCTAAACTAATACGGAATGTCCTAATCCCCTCTACAATATACTCGGTAAAGTAAAAAGTGGTATCAGCAAATGCTCCTTTATACTGGTTTTTAATTTGCCCCAGCTTTTCAGGTAAGGGTTCCTTAGATTTACTTGAGTAAATATTCACCAACCAGATCAATGTGTTACCTTTATCAGAGGCCGCGATTGGCTTAAAGGGATTTTTCTTCAACTGCTCTAATACTTTAGGTCTAGCTTCAGTAGCTGGTAAAGACGGAGTTTTAGCTTGGGTTCCTGATTTTTTGGGTACTACATTTGCTTTAGTAGTATCTGCCTTTAGTATTTTAGTGATTTCTGTATCTACTTTATTTTGCGGATATTTTATGGCTTTTGCAGAAGAAGGCTTAGAATTGGCTGTTTGCTTAGCCTCTCTTGGCTTTTTCGCCGCTGAGGATGTAGCAATTTGATCCTCAGATTGATTTGTTGACATTGATGAGGCACTTTTGCCTCTAGCTGGGATGGATTCCCTTGGGCGATTAGTAGTAGTTAATGAATTATTAGACAATGAATTTAGATTATTAGCTGAAGGCTCGGGTTTTTCTATTAAATCGGCTAAACTCTCTCTAGAATAATTTTGGGTAGTTAATGGATTTTCTATAATATCCCCCTGATCTACCGTGATAGGAGTTTCCTTTAACAGGCCATCTGAGCCAACAACAATAGGGCTATTTTGATTATAATAAGAATAATAGGGAGTCTTGAAAATTAAGAATAAAGACAAAAAAGAAACGATAAACATAAAAATCCAAACAAATCCTGCAGAAGCAATCTTAAAGTACTCTTTACTTTCTTTGGTTTGCCCTATTTTAGAGGCTATTGGATTTTTGGTTTCTAATGAATTTAAATCTACCTTGCGATCATCTTCAGGAGAATTAAAATCATCATAATTTAGCTTGCGTTTGTTTTTCATAAATTTACATACTTTCTCTTATATTAACGCCTAAGATATTCAAAATATTAGCAATAGTAAAGGAAACCGCTTTTAATAATGATAATCTAGAAATAGTTAAGTTTTTATTATTTCTTACAATAAATCTTAAGATATCTCCTTCTTTACCCTTGTTCCATAGACTATGAAAATTTTTGGAGATTTCCATTAAAAATAAATATAACTTATGAGGATCATTGTACTGTAAAGTTATTTCTAAAATTTTTGGTAACTTACAAAGACTCTTTAATAAATTTAGTTCATATTCTTGGGTTAACAAAGAAAAATCTGAGTAAGATAAATCTTGTTCCTTAATATCGGGAAAAACCTCCTGCGCATTTTTAAAAACTGAATTTACCCTAGCGTAAGCATACTGAATGTAAAATATAGGATTATCTATAGTTTGCTCTTTGATTTTAGCTAAATCAAAATCTATGGGCATATCATTTTTCCTAACAATCATCATAAATCTAAAAATATCCTTACCTACATTCTCTACTAAATCTTTTAAAGTTACAAAATTGCCCGCTCTTTTAGACATCTTGATAGGTAAATTATTATCCAACAAATTAATTAATTGGCAGCATATCACTTCTAATTTTACTTTATTATGAGATAATGCCATTACCCCAAATTGAATCCTTTTTACATAACCAATATGATCTGCTCCTAATACGTTAATTAGCTTAGTTGCCCCTCTTTTTAACTTATCATTATGATAAACCAAATCATTAGCAAAGTAGGTTTTTTCTCCATCATTTTTTTCTAAAGGACGATCTATATCATCACCAAATTGAGTTGATCTAAATAATTTTTGTTCCCTAGGTTCAAAATCTTCTATTATTTTGCCTTTAGGAGGATTTAAAGTGCCTTTATAAATTAAATCCCTTTTGCTAAAATCCGCAATAATTTCATCATAAGCTACTCCAGTAGCGATAGCTTGCTCTGAGGAAAAAACATCTTGCTTAATATCAATTAAAGCTAAATCTGCTTTAATTAAATTAAGCATTGTATCTAAAGCATACTTTTTAAAAAAAGGGTGCCATTGCTTTTCTGGAACATTAAGCCATTTATTTTTATCTGATTTTGCTAATTTATCAGCAGCTGCTACTAAATATTCTCCTGGGTAAAATTTCCCTTCTGGAGCATATAAATTTTTAAAATTTTCTAAATTTTGCTTACCCACTTTTGCGGCAAAGTACTCTAAATATCTAAAATACAATGAGTTTGCTAGAATATTTACCTGATTGCCTGCATCATTAATATAATATTCTTTAATTACTTTAAACCCTAAAAAGCGGTATAAATTGGCGATGATATCCCCAATTACCGCCCCCCTACCATGCCCTATATGTAAAGGCCCTGTAGGATTTGCTGAAACATATTCCACATTAATTAGCTCATTTTCTTTAGCTAGCTCATCTCCTACGCTATCCCTACCATAATTTTTGCCTTGGTCTAAAATAGCTTTTAACATATTTTGCCAAAAATAGTCTTTAATCACAATATTAATAAATCCTGGCTTAACCACTTCAATACTTTGAAATTCTGGGATTTGCTTAAATTTTTCTTTAAAGATCTCCGCAAGTTCTAATACAGGCTTATTAAAACTTTTAGACAACACCATAGCGGCATTTGTTGCTACATCTCCATAGAACTCATTTTTAGGCACTTCTAAATTAAAATTTATCTCCTTAAGTAGTATGTTATCTTGCGCAGCTAAATCTTGGACAATCTTTAGGATTTTTTGGTGAAAATATTTATAAAAATTCATATTATGGATTACTTGAGATTAAATATTAATATAAGAGTAAATTTGTTGAAATTTCTTAATACCTTAAAAATAATTGATAATGCGTAAATAAGCAATTTAATTAATTTCTATTGTAAATTATAACTATAAATAATTATAAAAAGGTCTTACTAAAAGGAGCCTTTTTGATTAAAAACTTTAAGGAGAAATAAAGTAGCATTATAATAGTTTACCCAAAAGCTATTACACCAGGAGAAATAAGCAAATCTAACAATAATGGATCAAGGACTACAATTTTAACATAGACCCATCAAGTTTATCTCTAGTTTATTCAGGCTTTAATATAATTACATAAGCAGAAAAAGGAAATAAATTTATAGAAAAGTTTTTTACTATTTAAATTACTATTTATCTTTATTAAAGATTATAGAATAAAATCACTATATTTATAAGTATATAACTTATTTGAATAGCAGTTTGTGGGAAATTTTTGTATAATTATACTATATTTATAAATCAAGATTTAAAAAATTAAGGGTTAAAATCAGATGGATAATAATCCAGAAAGTAATTTCAAGCTTAGTGTAAGTGCAGCAGCTTTAAGTAAAATTTCCGAGGTATTAAAATCTAAATCAGAGGCCACCTTTTTTAGAATTGAAATAAAAAGCGGAGGTTGTTCAGGCTTTTCTACCAGCTTTAAAATTGATGATAATTTACAAGAAGAAGATCTAATTATCAAACAAGAGGGGGTAAAAATAGTTATTAATAATAGCTTAGCAGAATTTATACAAACTGCAGAACTACATTTTACTAAAGATATTTTATCCTCTTATTTTCAATTAAATGTTACAACTGCTACTGGAACTTGCTCTTGTGGCAGCTCATTTAGCGTATAAAATTTATTGACCCTATTGGCTTTTATCAACCAAAGCGAAGTCCATAATTAAGGAAATATAATGCAAATAGCTACCTGGAACGTTAATTCTTTAAAGGTAAGGTTAGATATAGTTAAAAGTTGGCTTATTGCTAATCCAGTGGATTTTTTATTATTACAGGAAATTAAAGGATTAGATGAAGAAATTTTTAGACAATTTGGAAATTATCAGCATTATTTTATTTTACAAAAAGCCTATAATGGCGTAGCAACCTTAAGCAAATATAAATGTAAAATAGCAAATAAAATTATTCCTGATCTGATAGATGAACAATCTAGATTTTTAGAAATAATTTATCAAGATATACACTTAATTAATATTTATATTCCCAATGGTAATCCTATTAACACCCCTAAATACGATTACAAGCTAATTTGGCTAGATAAGCTTTATAGTTACCTAGAAAAGCTGGTTGAGCAGGAAAAGAACTTTATCATAGCAGGAGATTTTAATATTGCTCCTAAAGATAAAGATGTGTATTCCGTAGAGGCTTTTAAAAATGATGCATTAATTCAAAAAGCTGTTAAAGACTTTTATTTTAAGTTAATTAATTTAGGCTTAACTGATGTAATTGATTTTCAATATCCTTATACTAAAAATATTTTTAGTTGGTGGGATTACCGTAATTCAGGGTTTGCTCGGGACCATGGGGCTAGAATAGATCATATCCTTATTTCCCCTTATCTTACTACTTATTATAAAAACTCTTATATCGATAAGCTCCCTCGCCAACTTGAACAACCCTCAGACCATACCCCTGTTATTTGCGAGCTAAATTTATAATTATATTAGCAATCTAATGCTTCTTAACTTTAACCTTTTTAAGCAAAACTACTTTTATCTGTAACGATTATTATCTCTTAAATTATAAGAGCTTGTAGTTGGTCTTAAGGTTTCCTTAAGTCGGGCTAAAGGAATCTCTTTAGGTTTTTGGGGAAGCAATCTTTGTTGGTTTTCTTCCATATAATCAAATTGCTTCATCTTTTTACTCATTTGATGAAAATATTTTTCCGTGGGGGAAGTAGAGGTTAATCTATTACCTGGCCTTATAGCATTACTTGTAACTCTGGGTATAGGAGAAGGACGATCATTTTTAAGTCCACCATTATTCCTATAGCTTTTATTATCCTTAAGAAAGCTATAAAGGTAATTATCATTACGACCACTATTGGTATAGATTGTCGCAGTATTTTTATAATTGTTATCTCTATAATTATCCCTATAACTTCCAAGAGAGCTTCTTGGCGTATCTCTTAAATTACTAGGAGCTCTTAAATTATTAGTTGGTCTAATATGATCTCTTCTATTAATTTGTCTATTATCATAGGCATAATCTTTTTTGGTGCTAAAACTATAATCTAAAGTCGTTCCCCTTCTATTAGAGTTTAAAGACTCTGATCTTCCAAGAACACTTCTGGGCCTTGCAAATTGATTATCTCTTAGAGGATTTTTTAAGGAATTAGAACTCCCTTGAGATTTTTGCGAAACGTTATTATCAAAATGGCTTATTAATAAACGGTTAGTTTTTAAGCTTTTACTTGGAGAAATATTTTTTCTACTAGAAGATAATTTTAAATTTTTAGAGCCAAAATTTGCTTTATTTAAGCTTGTAGAACCCCAATTAGAAAAACCGGAACCTAAGTAATAAGAATCCTCTGCTTTATTAATATTATAATCTCCATTCCTATTAAGGCTTTTTCTGGGAGTATTTAGGCTTGAACTTCTTTGTTCCTTATTAGCCCTATCAGAAGTTGAACCCACTCTAGGGATTTTTTGATTAAGGTTAGACCCATAGATTGCTTTTCTATTATTCCTATTGCTTCTACTATTAGCATTAACTTGAGGACTCTTATTAATAAAGCTTTCTATATTTTTAGAAAAATCCTGTGGAACCCTTTCTTTAAATCTTGGCAGAATACGTCTTTGTGTAGAAACTTTTTGATTTAAAACTCTGCGTGAATTTTGCCCTTTATTTCTTTGGTTTAAAACAGAGCTCTTATTAGAACTGTTATGAGAAAATGGTAAGGTAAAAAGGTTATCAGAAAAACCTGATTTAGTAAAAATATTGTTATTATAATTGTTCATGATAAGATTTTATATTTAGTTAATAAAATAATTATAAAAGCTCAAGGATATCTAAAAATCTTTTGCTATTTAATAAGTTTCTTATTAGACTATAACATGAAATTATTTAAAGTAAATTTTTTAAATAATAGATTAATAAATTACTAATATTTATACTATAATTTTACCCTTTAGGAAGAATAAGGGATTGGTAGTATCGGTAATTTAAGGTTTGTAAGTAATCAAGGGACTTGTTAATAAAGTATCCTGCTAATCAAATATATTGGCGCTGGTTGGAGTTAACTAGCACTGCTTTAATCCCTTTATAATATTTCATCTTATTTTAGTTTTTTCTAGGTAGAGGTTTTATAGATCAAACACTTTTTGCTATATTAGTATTATATTAGTGCCCTTAGATTATTTTATTAACTCTAATTTAGAAGTTTTTTTCAAATAACAATCTCCTTAATAAAAGGTGTATTTTGGACTAATTATTATGATCATAACTATTAGGCTAATAAGATTTTTATTAATTCATTTATAAAAATTGCCTACTTAATAAGGATTTGAAAAAAGTGATTTTTTTTATTATATGTGATTTTATCCCCGTGTAATCTTATAAAAATTTCTACCTGCCTTTATTATAAAATGTTAGGCTTAACCCTTTAATTTATTTAAAGCAGTTTATAATATTAACTTCACCGACCTATAAATTTATAATAAATTTCCCTATAGCTATTTATTAAGCTAACTACTAATATAGAATTATAAACAATCACTCATTTTAGGAAAAATTAGGTAAATGTAAAGAGGTAAATAAGAGGCAATTAGTTTAAATTTCCTTAAGACAAGTAGTATGTATAATAATAACCTTAAGGATTTATATAAAAATTTTATAAATGATTATATCTTCTCATCCCTACCCCTATAAACTATTTAATGACTTAAAATTATACAAAATAAGAAGAAAAAAAGCTCCTAAACCCATAAATAAGTGTGGCAGCCGCTAAAAAGCAAAGCACATAGGTGATGATAAAATAAAAAAATTTAAAATAAGAGGTTATAGATATTAATTATATAAAGTAATTTTTTATATGAAGGAAATTAGAAACAAAGGAATTTATAGAAAAGTGGCTAATTTAATTAGCCACCCTTTAAAGGTGGCGGGAACGACGGGATTTGAACCCGCGGCCTCCCGCGTGACAGGCGGGCGTTCTAACCGCTGAACTACGCTCCCAAAAACATATAATTTTCAGATTAACTATACTAAATTAGTTTTTCCTTAAATATAAATTATAAAATTAAAACTTTAAAATTATTAATTAGATCTTAAGCCTGTACTCATAACGAATAAAAATTTAGGAAATTCCGTCATTTATTGCTAGACAATGCCACTTAATAATATAACTTTTCTAGGGTAGCTTTTTAAAAGCTTTTATCAATCACAGTTTACTGAGCATTGTAAATCTATCTTTGAAATTATCCCTATATTTTCTCTATTTATAAGCGGGGCTTTTTATAGATAATTTATAATTTGTTCCTTATTTTTTTAAAAATCTTTAATCTAAAGCTTAAGCCTAAAAATTTGCAACTTACATAATTTTAAATAGTTTAGTAATATCTATATTTACTCTTATTCACAGAGCTAGTAATAATAATATAAAATATATGGTGGGCAGCAAGAGATTCGAACTCCTGACCCTCTCGGTGTAAACGAGACGCTCTACCGCTGAGCTAGCCGCCCATACAAGTATATAATAGATTAATTATTATGCTATCATATACTAAGTATTTTTAATAAGCAATACTTATTTTACTTATTTTCCAGATTTAGATGAAGATGAACCTTTATTATTAGATTTACTAGTAGAATTAGAATTTCCAGCAGAAGTACCACTAGATGTATTTTTGAAATTGTTAGAACTAGAAGTATTAGCACTGGTTTTTTTAGCAGAATCCGTATTATTTAAACTATCTTTTAAAGATTTACCCGCTTTAAATTTAGGTAAAGTAGAAGCAGCTATTTGAATAACTTCTCCACTACGCGGATTACGGCCTTCGCCTGCTTTTCTTTTAGTTGTACTAAAAGTTCCAAATCCTACCAATCTAACATCATCATCATTTGCTAAAGCCATTTCAATAGATTGCATAAAAGCATTTAAAAATTTTTCTGAATCAGTTTTGCTTAAACCGGAATGTTTTGATACTTCTACTATTAGTTCTGTTTTATTCATAATTAACTCCTCACTTTTTAAGTATATGTTTTATTATCTGTATAATATTTTTTACTATTCCACTATAGTAAAAACAATAACTACCATAGTCAAGTTTTTTCTTTAGTTTCCTACTTTTTAATTGTTAAAGAAGGATTTTCAACTAAAGCATGCTGCAATACTTCCTGAAAGGAATTAACTTTTATAATATTAAGCTCTTTTAAAGCAGTTTTTGGTAATTCTATAAGATCTTTTTCGTTATCTGCAGGAATAATCACATTCTTAATCCCGAATCTTAAAGCTGCTAGAAGCTTCTCTTTAACTCCCCCAATTGGCAATACCCTTCCTCTTAAGGTTATCTCTCCAGTCATAGCCACATCTCTTCTTACCTTAACGTTACTTAGGGCAGAAAATATAGCAGTTACCATAGCGATCCCTGCAGAAGGTCCATCTTTAGGTGTAGCTCCTTCTGGCACATGCACATGAAGATCATATTTTTTTAACTCTTCCGCATCTAAACCTAAAGAAGGAGCCGTGGATAATAATAAAGAATAAGCAGCTTTCACCGATTCTTGCATAACCTCTCCTAATTTACCCGTTATGATTTTTATATCACCTTTACCAGGAATTTTTACCACCTCTATATAAAGAATATCACCGCCTACTCGCGTCCATGCTAAACCAGTAGCTACTCCTACTAAATCGTCATTTTCTCTCTTATTATCTATATATTTAGGCACCCCCATGTAATCACCAATATTATCCTTAGTAACTATCACCTGCTTTACTTGATCTTGAACAATTTCTTTAGCTGCCTTACGCGCCACCATGGCAATTACTCTTTCAAGCTCTCTTACTCCTGATTCTCTAGTATAATTTCTAATTAAAGATCTAATGGCCTCCTCATTAATACTAAATTCCTGATCATTAAGAGCAGTTTCTTTCATTTTTTTAGGTAAGAGATGTTTTTTAGCTATCTCTAGTTTTTCTTCCTCACTATAGCCACTTAATTCTATAATTTCCATCCTATCTAAAAGAGCTTCTTGGATATTTAAAGAATTGGCTGTAGTAATAAACATAACATTAGAAAGATCGTATTCTACTTCAATATAGTGATCAATAAAATGAGAATTTTGCTCATGATCAAGCACCTCAAGCAAAGCCGATGCAGGATCTCCTCTAAAATCTGACCCCATTTTATCTATTTCATCCAATAAAAATAAAGGATTAGAAACCTTAGACTTTTTCATAGATTGGATAATTTTACCAGGCATAGCTCCAATATAGGTTCTTCTATGACCCCTAATTTCTGCCTCATCGCGTACCCCTCCTAAGGCTATCCTTACAAATTGGCGTCCTGAAGCTTTAGCAATTGATTTAGCTAAAGAAGTTTTACCTACCCCTGGTGGTCCTACTAAACATATTATCGGCGCCCTTAAAAGACTAGATTTTTTTAAAACCGCTAAATATTCTAAAATTCTTTCCTTTACCTTACCTAAGCCATAATGATCTTCTTGCAAATACTTTTCTGCTGATTTGAGATCAATTTTAGCAGGGGTTTTTGTAGCCCAAGGGATACTTAAAATCCACTCAATATAATTTCTTACCACTGTGGCTTCAGCAGAAATTGGGTTCATCATTGACAGTTTTTTAATCTCATTATCAATTTTTCCCCGCGCTTCTTTAGAAAGTTTTACTTTTTTGGATTTTAATATAAGTTCTTTAATTTCATCTTTTAGTTCTTCACCATTGTTTAGCTCTTTTTGGATAGCCTTAATTTGCTCATTAAGATAATAATCTTTTTGATTCTTCTCCATTTGTTTTTTAACTCTATCTCTAATCTTTTTCTCCACATCCAGTAGATCTAACTCAACTTCTAGCAAGGAATTTACATAAGCTACCCTTTTCAATAAATCAGTTTGCTCTAAAATACTTTGCTTATCATCATTTTTAATAGGCAAATGTGAACAAATAGCATCTACAATGTTAACTAAGCTACTAATCTTTTTAATTGATAAAAATAAGCTTTGGGAGATTTTTTTACTAACATTTACATAATTAGTAAAATTTTCTAAAACATTTTCTTTAACTGTTACTAAGTTTTCTTCCTCATATTTTTCTTCATCTTCTAAAATAATGTAATTAGCTAAAAAATAATCCTTGGCAGAATCTAAGGAGTTTATCTTAACTCTTTTAATTCCTTTAACTAAAATCTTAATAGTATCGTTTGGAATTTTAACTATCTGTAAAATTTCTACTAAACAGCCAACCTTATACAAATCACTTTCTTTGGGATTTTCTTCTTCCAAAGATTTTTGTGATACAATTAAAATATTATTAGAATCCTTGGTAACTTCTAAAACCGCTTTTACAGATTTATCACGGCTAATAAATAAAGAAATTATCATATCAGGAAATATAACCAAATCTCTAACCGGTACTAAAGGTAAAAGATTATTATTAATTTCTTTATTGCTCATAATTTATCCTTTTTAACTTCATTTACTGATATATATAGGTTTTTTTATTTTATTAGCAACATCTTCATCTATAACTACTTCCTTTACCGTATTTTTAATGCTGGGTAATTCAAACATACTATCATTTAGCAATCCTTCTATATAAGACCTTAAACCACGTGCGCCTAAAGATTTTTGCAGAACTTTAATAGAAATAGCCTTTAAAGCTTCATCAGTAAAAATAAGCTCTATTCCATCTAATGAAAGGAGTTTTTTATATTGTAAAGAAATAGCATTCTTAGGTTCTTTTAAAATTCTATACATAGTTTCCTTATCCATTTTATCTAAAGTTACAAGCACAGGCAACCTACCTACAAATTCTTGTATCAAACCATATTTAAATAGATCTTCCTCTATCAGATTGGCGTATATATCTATATCTTTTTCTGCTTCTTTATGCATAATAGGAGCATCAAATCCTATAGAGCTTTGAGAAGTACGGTTAGAAATAATTTTATCTAATCCTGAAAAGGCTCCGCCACAAATAAATAAGATATCCGTGGTATCAACAGCTATAAATTCTTGGGAAGGGTGCTTTCTACCGCCTTGGGGGGCAACATAGGCCACTGTACCTTCAATAATTTTTAATAAAGCTTGTTGTACTCCCTCACCGCTTACATCCCGAGTAATAGAAGGATTATCCGATTTACGTGAGATTTTATCAATTTCATCAATATAAATAATACCTTTTTGCGCCCTTTCTATATCATAATCTGCTGCTTGCAAAAGCCTTAATATAATGGTCTCTACATCTTCGCCAACATAACCCGCTTCGGTTAATGAAGTAGCATCCACAATGGCAAAAGGCACATTAATTACATTAGCTAACGTTTGAGCTAAAAGAGTTTTACCTACCCCTGTAGGCCCGATCATCAAAATATTAGATTTAGATAATTCCACATCTTTATATTGATCTTCTTCTTTAGTAACATATAAAATACGTTTATAGTGATTATAAACAGCCACAGCCAAGGTCTTTTTTGCCTTATCTTGGCCAATTACGTATTCATTTAATTTGTTAAAAATTTCTTCAGGAGAACTTATGGCAATGGTGTTTTTATTTTTTTTCTTTTTGCCTTTTTGTTGAATCTCTTCCATATAACCCTCCAAAAGCCCCTCATCATCAATTAAAGAAGAACAAACTAGCACGCATTCAGAGCAAATATTACCATTAAAACCATGAATGATTTTTGCTACCTCAGCTTGCTGTTTGCCACAAAAAGAACAATATATTTTTTTACTTTCTCTACTATTTTTACTAGTTTTTTTCATACTATCCTTCTTTTTTATATCTACCTTTTTATTTTTCTCATAGAATTGTAATCTTCCTTGAGCTTACTATATTATCTACTAATCCAAATTCCTTGGCTTGTTCAGCGCTCATAAAATTATCGCGTTCTAATGCTTTTTCAATAACCTCTAACTTCTGAGCAGTATGACGAGCATAAATAGAATTAATTAAAGATCTTAAATATAAAATTTCCTTAGCATGAATTTCAATATCACTTGCTTGACCACGGGCGCCTCCTGAAGGCTGATGCACCATCACTCTAGCATGAGGCAATATGAATCTTTTTCCTTTAGTACCGGCTGCTAAAAGCAAAGACCCCATGGATGCAGCCTGCCCTAAACAATAAGTTGCTACATCACAATGAATATAATTCATAGTATCATAAATTGATAAGCCAGAAGTTATAACTCCTCCTGGAGAATTAATATACATATGAATATCTTTTTTAGTATTTTCTGATTCTAAAAATAACAATTGCGCATTAATTACAGATGCCACATGATCATCCACAGGAGAAGTTAAGAATATTATTCTTTCTTTTAATAAGCGCGAATAAATATCATAAGCTCTTTCGCCTTTGGCCGTTGATTCTACAACCATTGGAATTAAGCCAGATAAATAAGATTCCATTGTTTAATTCCTTCTACTTAATATAAGTTTAATTTTTAATAAATTAAACTTATCTTTTATTATTTTATCTCAATTTTTCACCACGCTCTCTAAAATTATAGGCAGCCAAAGTATAGGCAACCATTAATTTTAAAACATATTAAAACTAAGTTTTAAGGCCTGCCGTATATTCCTCAAAAGAAATATTTTTATTTTTATAATTAATTTTTCCTAAGATAAAAGTTAGGATTTTATCTTCCATAACTTTGCCTTGTAAAGCTTTTAAAGCTGCTTTATCATTTTTATAATGCCCGATTAAAGCTTCAGCATCTTTGCCATACATAGCTGCCTCTTTGGCTAACACGGCTCTAATATCTTCATCTTTTACTATAATAGATTCTTGTCTAGCAATGTGATTTAAAATAAGACCTAATTTTACCCTGTCAGCTGCTTGTTTTTCCTGGATTTGCTTAATTTCTTCATCACTTTTTTTGTAAAAAGCAATTTCTTCATCGTTGTGATTATGAGATTTATAATCGCCACTTTTTTCATGTGTTTGCATATGAGCTTTTTGATGAGTAAATTCATTCCATAAATTATTTTTTTCAGCTTTTATTAAACTGGCAGGTAACTGAAAATCCTCCGTCTTCTTTAACTCTAGTACTAAAGCTGCTTTTAGATTGTTTTTTTCTAAACCTTCAGTTTGTTCTTGATATCTCTCTTTAATATTATTTTTTAATTCATCTAAATCTTTTAAACCTACTTTTTTTGCTAACTCATCATCAATACTTGAAGGCTTTGCGGCTTGAATTTTAAGAATTTCTACGGTAAATTCTGATTTTTTACCTGCTAGATTTTTAGCATGGTAATCTGTAGGAAAAGGTACATCAACGATTACTTTTTCACCCACTTTTTTGCCTACCAATTGTTCTTCAAAACCTGGGATAAACATATTAGAACCTAACTCTAACGGAAAATCATTACCTGTACCGCCTTCAAAAGCAATGCCATCCATTCTGCCCACAAAATTTATAACCACCGTATCCCCTAACATAGTTTCTCTATCTTCAGTGATATCAGAAAAAGTTTTATAATAATTAGCCATTTGCTTTAAAGATAAATCAATTTCCTTATCAGAAACTTCTATAGTAGTTTTTTGTAAGGTTATTTTAGCTAAATCTATATCTTTAACTTCTGGAAAAAGCTCTAATTTTATAACTAACGTTAAACCTTTATCGCTAAATTCAGAAATATCTACTTTTGGAGAACTTACTGTGGAAAGTTTACCTTCTTCATAGATTTTATCTATAGCTTGAGTGGTAGCCTCATTGATAACTTCTGGCATTATTTTGCTTTTATATTGTCCTTCCACTAAATTAAGAGGAGCTTTCCCTGGTCTAAATCCTTGCACCTTAGCTTCTTGAGCAAATTCTTGCAGCTTTTTTTGCTTAATTTCTTCTAGCTCTTTAGCGTCAATAAAAGCCTCATACGTTTTTTCAAGAGCAATGTAATTGATTTGTTTGATTTCCATTTGACAAAATTTCCTTTTAAATTATGAGTTAATTTATGATTTTAGATTAAGGGTTTAGGTATGAAAGTATATGATAAAGCTTATAAAAATGTGTATCTATTTATTTTAATTATACTATTAAATAGCAAAATTTAGCATATAATTCAACAAAAAATCTTTAAGGGTTTAAGTGGTTAGTAAATTAGATAAATAGCAATAATTCAGATTTTTCTTGAAAAATTTTCAATTATTTAAATCCCTCTTTATATGGCTTGATTAATAAAAAATGCAACTGTTATAAAAAAATTATTCTTATATTAATTCTTATAATTTCGTAAATCAGCGGTTTTATTACCTTACGGTTTAAATAAGGTTGAGTTTGATAGTAGCCGCAAACCAATTGATTTATTTAAATATTTTAGGACCCCATATAATTATTTTAATCAATAAAGTTATTACTCATAGCAAAAACCCTTTAAAGAGGCCAAAAATAACTATGGTAGTACTTAATTTGTTTCTGTTACTAAAGAGTGGATGATCGGCTAATCCATTGTTAGACTAATTTGTTATAATAGTAAAGGCTTAAAGCAATAAGTGCTCTACTATTATTTTAAGTGACTAGCTATTTTTCCTTTTTATTTTAGATTAAATACCACCTTTAATTATCAAATTCACAAAATTCTACATTAAGTATGTTACTTATTACGCTGTACTTACTTTTTTTAAATGCTAAAATGTCTCTGATACAAAAAGATGCCATGTGGAGCTTGTACTATAAATGCAAATGTTTCGGACATTATATAGATTATGCTCGTGCTTTTGTACGGTTTATTTATGTAAATTTAGTATCGCTTATAATTAAGATTTAATTTAACAAGGAGATTTAAATGTTACTTAAACAACATTTACTCGTTACACCCCATAAACTCTTCAAATCACTTTTAGTTGTTTTAGCTATTTTTTTTAGTATTCATCAGGTTCAAGCTCAAGATTTTAAATTTATTAATTTAAATTTAATGGCAGGATATAAACAAACTAATCCCTTTGCTGTAACTGGTAAGGATACCTATTTAGAAATAGAGTTTGGAGGTAAATCTGGTAGATTAGAATTATATGGTTATGTGGATTTATTAGACGTTACTCAAAGCAAAAAGCATGATAGTTATGCGAAATCAAATTTATTTTTGGAAGCTAAGCCAAGAATAAAAATAGCAAATCTTTTGGGAGAAAATAAACCTTATGGTAGCCTTTATGTTTCAGCAGCCACAGTTATAGATGCAGGCAACGCAGGAACGGATTCTAAGGGTCGTCCCATTAAAGGCTTATGGCATAATGGTATTGGGCTTGGTACTCAATTTTATTTTCTTTCTGTAAACTTATATGCTCTTTATAAAACTGAGGATTTTAATTCTTCTGCACAAGGTAAATTTGATGGTTATAAATTAGAATTAAGCTGGTTTAAACCTATTTATAATATTGATCCAAACACCTTTTTGGCTTATCAAGGATACTTTAATTATGCTTTTTTAGCCAATAAAGTAAAAAAAGACCTCAATAGATCAAGTGATGAGCTCCAATGGTTTAATGGTTTTTATTTACATCACAAAAAATTTGCTGTAGGTTACGGCCTTAAGGTAACAAGCCATATGGGCTTTTATGCCGATGGAATCGTGGGCATGCGCAATTTTAATTCTTCAGATATTTCTCATTATGTGGCTTTACAATACAAAATGTAAGACAAATAGGTATTATCTAAAATAAGTAATGCATTCTAAAAATAAAAGAACTTTATAATTAGATTTATAAAGTTCTTTTATTTTTAGTTAAAATATTATTTACAAAATTTTTAGCTTACAGTATGATAATAATCTAAGAAAAATATTTTCTTTTCTACTATAAATGCGGGTGTGGTGAAATTGGTAGACACGCAGGTCTTAGAAGCCTGTAACGTAAGTTGTGGGAGTTCAAGTCTCCCCATCCGCACCAAATTATCTTAACAATTTTCATATTTTCAATTTTTTCTAAAAAAAGTGTAAACATCTGTAAACCCTAAGTAAATCCTAGCTTTTCTCCTGTATTTTATCTGTAACTACCATAAAGGCTTTCTCTAAACTCAATTTTTAAGCAACTTACAATTTTTTTATCCATTTCAAAAAAGATATTTTTCTCTTGCTTAAAATATCCATACTATAATATCCTATAATTATACTTTAGCAACTTAGATAATATGATTAGCTTTGAAGGTAAAATATATTATTTTGATATATTAACAAATTAAAGAATTTACAATAGAAAATCTAGGAAAAAGTCTGCTAGGCTTTGAGTTAAGTCATCCTCTTGATACCTGTCTTTAAGTTGCATTTATACATCTGGTTAAATTGTATGAAAAGAAAAACGGTATACTTTAAACCCTTGTTATATCTAATCGCTTAATAGCTCAAGGGATATATCTGTAAACATACCATCACCCCCTACAATACTTGTTTGTTTATGCAAGATTTTGCTATTAATGCCAAAAAGATTAAATTTACTTTATAATTAATAGCTAAAGCAGCCTACATCGGATTTTTGTTCCAAAGTATTACTTGACAGACTCATTCGCTAGGCCTAACTTACATTTATCAAAAATGTAAGTTCTCTGATTAATTCAAATCTAAGCTTCATGGAGTTACTTAATAATATCTACCTTAACGGTTAAAGTTGTTTTAAGGCTCGATTTTTGATAATACTCCTATATTCAAATCCAATAGCTTATGGATAAATTGCTTTTAAATACTTTGAAATTTTTCTAATAACTTATTTAAGGTAGGACTTTTTAGTAATTTTTCATCCCTAGGACAGATAATATTCTTATCGCATCTTATCTTAAAAATTTTAATATTTTTTAAATTTAGGTGTTTAACTGCTTCTTGCCCACTCTATTATGAGCAATCATTTTTAATAAGGTATAAATTCTGGAAGCATTTTAAATAAGGAAGAATAAAAGAATTACAACTTTATAGTAGGCTTTTTCATTCTAATTTACCTTAATTATCAATTAAAAACTAAGTTAGGAGCTACCTAATAAGAAGCTATAAGTTTTGCCAGGATTTTTCTAAGGCTTTATAATGGATCTTTATAATGGACACTATAGGTTAAAATAGGATAACTGTGCTAAAATAGCCAACGTTCTTCATTTTTTTAGGGGTAGAATTTCTATATAGCGGGTTAAATCAATTATAGCAGATTGGGCGAAATTATAGAATTTCCTTAACTTTTATATCTTCTTATAATTATAAAAAGCCCTAATTTTGTTGATTAATTACTCAAAGGAGTTTCCACACCTTTTCCTTTAAAGTTTAGGTAATCAATTAAAGATAATAATCATAAGGAGAATTTATCATTTTTTGAAATTGCAATTCCACGTGCTTTGGCATCTTGGAAGATGCCATAAGTTTCGTTAAAACATTATAAAATAATTTGGTAAATAAAGCTAGTTTGAACTCCCTTATTATCGTATAAAAACTCTATTAATTATTTTACTTCAACTATCTCTTTAGATTGTTTTATTGCGGCTTATTAGCCCAAATTGAAAAGGAAGCGTTATGGTTATTTTTAAAAGTTTTATGCAGTTGTAGGTTTTTACTTAGATAAATAATCAAGCCGTTTAGGAAAAGTATCTTCACCAAATTATGAGGTAACATTTGTTATATATCAAATAAAGTAGCATATTTTTAATAAAGAAAAACCTTCTACCACATTCAAATGAACTAAATTAGACTTTTTTCTACAAGTTTTATTGAAATATTAATATTATATTTAATATGATGAAAACATAACGATACCGATTTCCCCCTACCTACAATAATTTTAAAAGAAAACTAAGAAAATTTTATTTTATTTACTACTAATAATTTTATTTAAGTATCTTACCAATTGCTAAATATCTTTGTTCTTTACGTTTCTTTCTATCTAAGGGATTCAGTTGTTGCAAAAATATTAAAATACTTTCAATAGCATCTGAAACATTTTTAATAGATAAAGCTTTATTCCTATGTGAGCCTCCAATAGGCTCTTTAACTATTTTATCGATGATTTTAAATTTTAGCAGGTCTTGGGCGGTTAAACATAAGCTTTTTGCTGCTTCTTCTGCCATTTTATCATCACGCCATAAAATAGAAGCACATCCTTCGGGAGAAATTACTGAATAAATAGCATGCTCAAGCATAATTACGTAATCTCCTGCAGCCATAGCTAAAGCACCTCCTGATCCGCCTTCTCCAATAATAACCACCACAAGCGGCGTAGTAATTTCTAAGCATACTGCTATACTTTTAGCAATAGCTTCGCCTTGGCCCCTTTCCTCCGCTTCTTGTCCAGGATATGCACCTGCAGTATCAATAAAAGTAATAATTGGAATACGCATGTGCTCAGCTAATAACATTAAACGCTGAGCTTTTCTATAGCCTTCGGGTTTAGGCATACCAAAATTATGCTTTAGATTGCTTTCTAAATCATGACCTTTTTCGATGCCAATCACCATTACAGTTTGCTTCAAAAATCTGCCTATTCCTCCGGTAATCGCCTCATCTTCACCAAATAATCTATCGCCTTTTAAAGGGATAAAATTCTCAATTAAGCCTTCAATATAATCTAAGGTATGTGGTCTCCCTTGATGCCTAGCAACAGCTACTTTCTGCCAAGGACTTAGATTATCGTAAGTGCTCTCAAGTAAATCATCTAATTTATCCTTTAGGCTTAGTATCTCTTTCTCAAAATCTAAACCTAAATTTCTATCACGCGAGGAAGATAACTCATCTATTTTACTTTCTAAAACCTTTATTTTACTTTCAAACTCAAGATATTGCATATGTATTTCTCATTTTTATTAAAAATCCCTTACTTAATGGGTTTTTATGTGATTAGATATGATTAAATAAAAGAAGAAATAAATAGCCCCCAACCATTAATTTCTCTTTATTATAAATTTTTATTATTAAGATTAAATAATACTATAAGAAAAAGATTATTTAAGCAATATCAATCAAAATTAGAAGGATCTTAAAAAGTTATCCTCAGGTATAATTTAAATCTTTAGCTTATTAGCTAAAGGGTGATTATTAAAAACCGCTTCCTTTAACTTGCTATCTAAAATATGGGTATAAATTTCAGTGGTAGAAATATCTGCATGTCCTAACATATTTTGAATAGATTTTAAATCCCCACCATTATTAAGAATATGCGAAGCAAAACAATGCCTAATTACATGGGGAGAAACTTTATGATAAGAAATACCGCATTTTAGGGCTAAGATTTTTAATAGCTGCGCAAATCTTTCCCGGGTTATATGAGAAGTTGCAATTTTATTAGAGGGAAAAACAAACATCTTATTAGCAGAGGTAAGCTTTTTAATAAATCGTTCTCTTTCTTTGAGCCAATATTGCAAAGCTTCTTTAGCCACGGAAGTTAAAGGTATTACTCTCTCTACGTTTCCTTTACCCTTGATTAATAAAAAATTACCATTTTCTATAATTGCAGCCACATTTAAACTTACCAATTCTGAAACCCTTACTCCTGTTGAATACATAATCTCAAGCATAGTATAAAGCATAGGATTATCATATTTTTTAGCATTATTAATTAATAAATTGACTTCTTCTTCAGATAAGAACTTAGGTAAAGTTTTTGCTATTTTAGGATTTTTAATGGCCACCATAGGATTGAGAGTAATAATTTTTTCTAAGTAAACAAAAGAATAAAATTGTTTTAACGCTGATATCCTTCTGGATTGGGTTTTACCACTAAAATGTTTGTAATTTAATAAGAAAATATAATCCCTAACATCCTCAGGTAGAGCATTATTAAGCTGCCTTATTGGCTTTCTTTTGTTCAAAAAGCTCTCAAAATCTTTTAAATCCGCCGTATAAGCAGATAAGGTATTTTCGGATAATCCTCTTTCTACTTTTAACGCATCTAAAAAAAGCTTTATTAAATTATTTAAAGGCTGATTAGTAGCCATTTTATTTTCTCTCTTTGATTTTTTGGCTAAAGTCTAGATTAACCATTTGAGTTGATGAGGATTTAATATAGTAAAAAGCACTAATCCAAATTAAACCAATAATAGTTATTATTCCCAAAGCAATAATTTTATTTTTAAAGCCAGCTTTCCTTTGGGTATAAGTCTTTTTTACTCTCATCTTTACATTATGCCCTTATTTTTTTTCATTGTTTAAAGTTATTTTTTCTTATAGTATTTAATTTATTATATATTACTTAATTATACATTATTTAAAATAAACAACTTCTAAAAATAACTAAAAAATTAGTCCACAATGGTGTTAATACTTACGGGGATGCCCGCTTCTGGCAAATCATCAATTGGCAAACTCTTAAGTCTTGAACTTAAATATTTATATATTGATTTAGATAAATATATAGAAAAAAAAACTAAAACCAAGATCGCTGATATTTTTAGCAAAAAAGGTGAGGCTTTTTTTAGAAAAATTGAACATTGGTGTTTAAAAAAAATATTAATTGAAAACCCAAAAGATATGATATTTTCTTTAGGAGGAGGAACTTTTATAAATAAAATTAATCAAGATATGTGCTTAAAAAGCGGCATAGTAGTTTGGATTAATACAGATTTAACCATTATCTATGAAAGAGTGAAAAATAGTAATACAAGACCATTGTTAAATAATTCTGGGTCTAGCTCCTTACAAGGAGAGGATTTAAAAATAAAACTAAACATCTTATTGCAATCAAGAATAACAAGTTACAATAAAGCTCATTTAACAATTAATATCCACAATAACCATATAAAGCAAGCTTGTGCTAAAATTTTACAACTTATTAAAACCCACAATTTTTAATTTTATAACTTTATTTTAATAACAATTTATTAACAAATAAAAACTCTAATAACTAGCAAATAAATGAACGATAGTACTCCTGCTCCCTTAGTTACTGTTAATACTAAGCAACCATATAATATCTACACCAATACAACCTTAGATAGGGATATTAGTAATATTCTTAAACTTCATCAGATCAGCGAGCAAGTAATTATTATTTTTGATAGCAATATACCTAAATCGCTAATAAAAAAACTAATTATAGGTTTACAGGCCTCTAATTACAAAGTTCATGCGATCTCCATTGAGGCTAAAGAAAAAAACAAAGATTGTCCCACGACTTTAAAGTTATGTGAAAAAATACTTCAATTTTCTCCTAAAAAAAGCCATGCTTTACTTGCTGTAGGAGGCGGAATTATCGGGGATATAGTGGGTTTTTGTGCTTCTATTTTGTTACGAGGGATCCCATTTTTCCAAATTCCTACTACCTTATTGGCTCAGGTTGATAGTGCCATTGGAGGCAAAACTGGGGTAAATTCTAGTTTAGGAAAAAATACTATTGGAACTTTTTATCAACCCCAAGCCGTATTTATTAATCAAGAGTTTTTGCTCTCTTTACCCTTACGCGAAATTTTAGCTGGCTATGCGGAGTGTGTAAAATATGGCTTAATATTTGATGACCAATATTTTAACTATTTAGAAAAAAATTATCATAATTTATTAGGTACAGATAAATTTTCCTATTTAATCTCTATTGTTTCTAGATGTTGTGAGTATAAAGCCTATATTATCGGGAAAGATGAGTTAGAAACTAAAGATATTAGAGTATTGCTTAATTTAGGCCATACTTTTGCTCATGCTATTGAGGCTTATAATAACTATAATAAAAATGTTATTCATGGCGAGGCAGTAGGTATAGGTATGGTTATGGCTTTTAAGTTTTCAGCATTTTTAAAATTATGCTCCCACAAAGATTATGTCCGAGTAGAACAACATATAAAAAATGCCCAATTGCCTTATAAATTATCCCAAGTGATTAAAAACCCTAATGTGGATAGAATTATAAATTTGATGAAAAACGATAAAAAAAATTACTCTAAACAAATGAACCTAATATTAGCTAAAGGGATAGGAAAAGCTTTTTTCTATAAAAATGTTAATATAAATTTATTACAAGATTTTTTACAAATTGAAATTAATACAAATTACTGATAACTTAATAGTACCAATTTAAATAAAGGATAGATAAACCTCCGATGATCAGTATAATAATTATTTTATTTATTTGCCTAATTAGTTCTGGATTTTTTTCTGCTGCAGAAACTGCCCTAACCGGTGCTTCTAGACCTTTTTTACTCCATAAAGAAAAGCAAGGAGTAAAGCGCGCTAAGCTCGTTAATAAAATATTAAACGATCCAAATGCTTTAATCACTTCAATGTTAGTAGGAAATAACTTTGCTAACGTCTTCTTTACTACTTTTTTAAGCGCTTTTGCCTTTAAATTTTTTGGTAATCAGAATCCTTTTTTATTGGGGATTGGAATTACAGTAATTATTTTGATTTTTGCAGAAATTTTACCTAAAACCTATGCCTTTACTAACCCTAATCGTACAAGCTTAACATTTGGTCCTATCATATATTTTATGCTTTTTATTTTAAAGCCTATCTCTTATATTTTTTTAAAGATCAATAAATTTCTCTTGCTGTATGTTTTTCCCCATAAAAATAATCAGTCTCACGAACAATTTGCTTCTTTAGAAAGTTTACGTGGAGCTATAGAAATGCTTAAAAGAGATGAGTCAAAGCAAGATATTACCTTGCAAGAAAAGGCTATGTTGCATAGTATTTTAGATCTTAAAGACCTAAGTGTTTCTAGTATTTTAAATCATAGAAAAAACGTGATGGTAATAAACATTAATGATAAAAAAGAGGACATTTTAGAAAGACTTTTTAATTCTCCTTATACTCGTGTGCCTGTGTTTAAAAATACACCAGAAAATATTATTGGTGTAATTAATGTAAAAGAAGTATTTAGAGCTTATCTAAAAAATTCTAAAAATATTAATATCAAATCTCTTATTAATGATCCTTATTTTATTCCAGAAACTACCTATGTAATTGATTTATTAGCCGCTTTTAAAGTAAAACAAGAAAGGATGGCCTTAATTGTAGATGAATATGGAAGCTTTATGGGCATTATTACCTTAGGGGATATCATGGAAGAGATCGCAGGAGATATAAATAACAAAGATCAAGAAAATCTTAATGATAAAATCCAAAAAGACCAAGATAGTCATATTGTTGCAGGGGATTTAAAAATTAGAGATTTAAATCGTAAAATGAATTGGAGACTTCCAGATGAAGATTTTACCACAATCGCTGGCTTAATCCTATATGAAACAGGCAAGATTCCTAACGTTGGTAGCATATTTATTTTACATGATGTTAAATTTGAGGTTTTGGAAAAGGTCCGCCATCAATTGGTAAAGATTAAAATCACCCCTTTAATAAAAGATAAGACTGGCAAGGAAAGCTAAATTTTTATTTTTTTATTACTTCTATTTATAAAAATTTGGGAAAAGGTTTAGCATTTTCAAGAATCTCCCTGGCTTCAGGGCTATAACTACTATCCTCATTATGTAAGATAATTCCATAATGTAATAAGGAGACCAGCGCCCCTAGTTTTTTAGCTTTAACCATAAATAATTTAGCAGATTTTTTAGCATAAGTATAAAGAGGAAAAATTTCAATATTACCCCAGTGCTTATTATTTAATAGATTTAAGGTTTCTTGAAGCCTCTCACTACGGTTAATCAAGTATAAATATTTATGATTTTGCAAGTTATTAAAAGCAAATTTAATAAATTTTGCTAAATCTGCATCACTTTCTATTTTAGCCATTTGCTTAGGGCTAAGCGTATTTTGAGTGTTGCTATTTTTAGCCTGATTTTTATAATAAGGGGGATTGCTAATAATTGTATCAAATTTAAAATTAAAATCTGGATAATCTATAATATTACCCAAAATAGGAAAAAATTTTGAGGTTTTAATATTTAATTGGTTAACTTGCTGATTTTTTAAAGCTATTTGATGGAAAATTTCTTGTTTTTCTAAGCCAAAAACTTGTATATCTTCAATATTTTCTAAAGCTAATCTGCAAGCCAAGCATAAACTAGCAATACCTACCCCACTACCAATATCTAGAATTTTATCTCCTTTTTTAGCTTTTACTAAAGAAGATAGCATCACTGCATCTAAGCCAGACTTATATCCTTTTTTTGGTTGATAACAGCTTATTTTTCCATTAAAGAATAAATCTAAATTTAAATTATCCATAATCTAATTACCCCTATTTTTTTGCTTTATTTTTACTAATCTTTGCTTAAATTATTGTACAATATGGTTATATTATAGAAAAATATATGTTACATGAGTTAGTTATATGTGTAAATCTATAGTATTAATTAAATAATAATTATAGGTAAAGGGGATTTTTTTTGGACTTTAAAAATATTATTAAGGAGATTCAAGGCTTATTAGAGCTTGAGCTAAAACAAATGAATCTTCAAATAGTAGAAAAAATGACCAATGAGGTTGATTTGATTCCGCAAATAGGTAATCATATCGTTTTCTCAGGAGGCAAGCAAATTAGGCCAATTTTAACCCTTTTAAGCGCCAATATGTTTACTTATGAAGGTTATAAACATATTATATTGGCGGCCTGTATAGAATTTATCCATACCGCTACTTTATTGCACGATGATGTGGTAGATGAAACTAAATATCGCCGAGGAAATCCCACCGCAAATACCATATGGGGTAATAAGGCTAGCGTTTTAGTAGGAGACTTTTTATTTTCTAAGGCCTTTGAGCTTATGGTACAAACTGAATCACTCCCAATTTTAGAAATTTTATCTAATACATCTTCTACCATTGCTCAAGGGGAAGTAATGCAATTGGAAAATATTAGCAATATACATTTAGACGAGCTTATATACTTAAAAATAATCTCTGCTAAAACTGCCTCTTTATTTGCTACTTCTACCAAAGTTGGTGCTATGATCGCTAAAACCTCTTGTGATAATATTCATAATATGCAGCAATATGGGGAAAATTTGGGCTTAAGCTTTCAGATCACAGATGATGCTTTAGATTATGATAGTACGTTACAAACGTTAGGCAAGGAAATTGGCAACGATTTTAAAGAAGGTAAGTTTACTTTACCTATTATTCTTTTATTAAGAAAATGTAATAAATCTGAAAAAGAATTTATACTCAGAATCTTCCAAAATAAAGAATATGATAAAAGCACTTTTCCAGAGTGCTTGCAGTATATTAATAAATATAATTGTATTGAAGAAACCTTAGAAATATCTGCTTCTTATGTAAAAAAAGCTTTAGAACATTTAGATAAAATTCCCATTAATAACATTTATAAAGATAAGCTTGTTGCTTTAGCTGCCTCATCAGCTCAAAGAAAATATTAGATAAGTTTTAACCTGATATTTTTTAAGTTCTTTAATAATGAAAAGCTTTAATAGAATAATTTTCTAGATAGGGTTAGAATAAGGCTTTTATTAACAACTACAAATTAGACTAATTTAGATTTTGCTAATTGGTCTAATTTCAAATATAATGCCAAATTAACCTTAGTTGATTACCTATTAAAAATCCCAACTTGCCTTTAAAGCAACTTACCCTTAATTTTATTATAAATTTTGATTAATTACTCTTGCCAAATCCCTTTAGATCTCAGTAACTCTCCTATATAAAGGTAAAAGTCTATATGACTTAAGCCATTTAATAGGGATCCGTTGTAATTAAAGCACTCCCAAACCTTTAATCTCTTTAAATTTTTATAACTTTATGCCCTTGGTACCCTTTTTGATGAAGAAAGATTTTAATAGCCTTATAACAAAGATTAATTTTTTTATTTTTTACAAAAATAGTGTTATTGCCCGTTTTATTTACACTTCAAAAAATATATCTACTTTTATTATGAAAGAAATAATGTAATAAATATCTTATGAATATAGATAAAGAAAAAATAATGGCGCTAGTATTTAAATAAAGGTTAAACAAGCATTATTTTACAGAAAGTAGATTTTTGGCTCTAATACCTGCTGATCTAAATAACATCATCCTTTAGAACATATTATCTAATAAAAACCAATCTTTATTAAGAAAAAGGTTGGCCCTTGTTCTTACCCATGCCTTGAGTTTGCTTATTAATTAAGGTTACCAAATTACTTGGTTGCGCTAATTTAATTATATAAAATTTTTTTAAGGGCGCCCATAGTTATTCGTACCCACTGTATTGCTCCCCATAACCGTATTAGAAGGTACTGCATTACCACCTACAATATTATTAGTGTTAGCTATAGTATTGTTGGCAGAAAGATTGCTAGGGGGAGGATTAGATCCTGTAGGCACACTATTAGGTAAAGCTGTGAAAGAAGGCACACTACTAGAAGGTAAAGCCGAAGAAGTAACCCCTGAGTTAGAAACTGAGGCATTAAGCACTTGAGAAGGACTAGGAGGAGTAGGAGAGCCCAAAGGTGAACTTGTTACAGCGGAAGGATTAGAATTAAGAAGCCCTCTACCTGTAGCCCCCACCGGCTCGGCCATAGATCCTGTTGTACTTAAAGCATTAGCAGCAGAATTATTAACAGGGCCTAAATTACTAGATGGGGAAGTAGTAGATGATAACCCAGTAGGGGTAGAAGCCCCTAAAGTCGTTGTCCTAGCTTCGCCTCCTTTATTACCACTATTTACGTCATTAGCAGAACTACCAAGCCTACTCCTAACAATATCAGCTGTTACACCAGGAGCAGAACCTGTGCTTATATTATTAGAAGCTACTATATCCCCTGTAGATATTCCTGCTGGTGTTTTAGGTGCGCCTGCGGTAGAAGAAGCATCTAAAGATAAAGCATTCGTAGATGAAGGGGGTGTAGCATCCGTTTCAGAAATATTATTGCTAGTAGATAGCAAAGAAAAGATAGGTTCTATGGCAGCTCTGCTATCAGCGTCTTTAGCTAACACTTCACCTTGGGGACCTACCCCAGTGTTTCTATTATTCATATCTGCGATATCAGCGGCTTTCAGAACTCCATTTATTACAGGATTACCCTTGCGCATTGCTTCTAAGGCACTTTCTATTTCTTTTATATCTTTTTGGAAAATTTTAACCGCATTAAATTCTTTTTTCTTTTGGTTAAGATCTACTAGCTTATTAGAAATAACATTTAATTGTGCTTGATCTGGATATAAAGGTCCATAAAAATAAGGAGCTTCTTGTTGGGGCAAATTAGTAGTTAATAATCTAATAGCTAAATTTTGCTCGGCCGTTCTGGGCAATTTGCTTTCTAATAACACTCTAGAATATTTATACATTCCTACATGATAATCTAAAATATGTTGAGGTGAAGTGCCTAAAATTATATCGGCCACCCCAAATTTGGACATATCAGGAGTTAAAAAATTTTCACGCAAGGTAAAATAATTTCTAACCAAAGCATCAAATAAATTAATTACATCGTCTCTTTTAGCATATCTACTAGCTAATAATGCATACCTAATACCAAAAGTTTTTACCACTGTATTACCAGTTATATATATTTTGGGCGTATCTACAGCTAAAGATTTTTGAATACCCGGTAAAGCTCCTCTGAATTTTTGATCAATCACAGCTTTACTACCTGGTAGCCTACGAATATCGGCCTCTTTTATTAATAATTGTCCACTATTGGAAAAATTAGCATCAGATATGTAATTAGCTTTTTCTTCTACCTTTTCGTCTTTTTTCTCTTGATCTTCTCTCTCTTTTCTCATAATTTTTTGTTTATACTCTGATTCAAATCTAGTATAAATTTCTTGAAAATTTAATATAGAGTTAGAATCATAATAAGAAACCACATTGGATACTGAAAAAATATCATTACCCGCTAAGATTGAAGATAAAGTAGAATCCAATAAAGTTATAGGGGTAAGCTTATTAGAACAATTAGTAAATGCTTCTTTAATTTCAGAAGTATAATCAATACCTAAATACATAAATATATCTACATCATCGGAGGAACACAATGAACCTTTAACATCAGATACTTGCTTAAAAATAAATTTATTTCTAGGAAACAAAGGACGTACAATACCTTCAAATACCGCTCTACTTTGCGGGGTAATAAAACCAATTCTAATAAAATCTTTAATTTTATCAGAAAAAAGCTGCTCTAAGCTAAATGCCCCTCTATCTTTGGGAGAAAACATAAAGAAATAGTCGCCATTTAAATACATTACTAGGTCTAAAATAGGGGCTCCTTTTAAAGGACCCTTATTTTCTTTATATAATTTTACTATATCTTTTCTAACAATTACAAAATCCCCATTTACTCCTGTAGCATCATATTGCTTCGATTTCACTCCATTTCTTATAAAAGAAGGTATATCACTTTTGGCATTTTCTACAGGATATACCAAACAAGTGATATTTGCCCCTTGGGTATTTACACTATTACATAATTCAGTAGAATTAATATAATTAGAAGTTTCTACGCCTTCGGAGATAATAAAAACTGGATTTTTTAAATTTAAGCTATTTTTAGGATTATTATTTAAGACTTCAGCAATCTCTTTATCTGCGGCTTCTTTAAGCTCATCAGAAATTCTTATACTTACTCTTGAAGAATTATTAGTAACTGTAGTTGAAAGAGTGCCACTTGAAGGGACAGGGGGATTAATTGCTGCACTAACTTTAGCAGTTGCTAAAGGGCTTAAAAATAAGCTATAAATAAATAATAAAGAAAAGCAAAAAGGGAGATGCTTTACACTGATCTTGAACATAATTTCCCGTAGTTCCCTATTAACTAAATTAATACTAGTAAATATTAAATGTAAAAATCTTTATGTGATTTTTCATATAGTAAACTAAAATAGCAAGTTTTGCAGCTCTTATTTCTAATTTTAAGCACAGGCCAATAAAGCAGACTATAATAAAATATTATATAGATTACTTATAGCTAAATCAACCACTTTATGCAAGGGTAATTATAATGATTAAGGCAGATTGTTAATTTAATGTTATTATTAGCTCTTTACACAAACTTATTATTTTAATATAATATTATTTTTGCAAATTATCTTATAGAAAATAAGAGATCCATAATGAAAATTAATCTAGATGACTATATTGGAAAGATTCCTGATTTTCCGAAAAAAGGGATTTTATTTTACGATATCTCTCCCCTTTTAGCGGATGCCAAAGCTTGGCAAGAAACTATCAATCGTATTTGTGATGTGGTGAAAAAAATGCAGCCTGATGTTTTAGTAGGACTTGAAACCAGAGGATTTTTATTAAGTGCCCCAGTGGCTTATAATCTTAGCTTAGGTTCTGTGATGATTAGGAAAAAGGGCAAATTACCCGGCAAAATATTGTCTCAAACCTATGACCTTGAGTATAATAGCGATACTTTAGAAATCCAGGAAAATGCCATTAAACCTGGCCAAAAGGTTGTAATTTTAGATGATCTTTTAGCTACAGGCGGCACTATAAATTCTGCTTGCCAACTCCTAAATAAGTTAAAAGCTGAAATCTTGGGGGCCGTATGTATCATTGAGTTGGCAGAACTTAAAGGACAAAATGCTACTGCAGTTAAGGTAGAGAGTTTACTAACTTACTAGAAAATGATTTTGGCAATTTTTAATAGGTATTAAGGTCCAGCCTAATACCTATCGTTATTGCTTCTTATACCGTGTTTATTAAACTCATTTGTAATTTCTTGAAGTAATTTATTTCTTACCTTATATTGTTTGCCTGGCAGAGTTTGAATTTTACAAGCTATATTAACATTGTTTTCTGCCAAAGAGGTTACACCTACAATTTCTAATTCTCCAATTATTAAGGGTTGGAACTCTGGTTTTTTTGCTACAGTTTCACCAGCCTCTTTCAGAATTTCAAAAATATGATCAAGGTCTACATTATACGCAACACTTATATTCATCAAAGCCCAACCAAAGCCCTGATTATAATTAGTAATGATCCTGGTTTGCGAAAAAGGAATAATATGTAAACGCCCTTCACCATCTCTTATTTTAACGTACAACATACTAATATCTTCTACAGTACCTACGCAACCTGCGATCTCCACAGTATCATTTAAAGAAAAACTACCTTCAATAATAAATAAGATAGCATTAAAAAAGTTTTGTAATATATCTTTAGAGCCCAAAGCAATTAAAAAAGTTATAATTCCCGTACTTGCTAATAAGGTAGTAACCGATACTCCAGAGAAAGAAATAACCACAATAAACATGATAAGAAATATAAGAATTTTAAAAGGAGTTTGGCATAAGCGAAATAAAGAAAGTATTTTTTTTACTTTCCAATCTTTTTCTTCTTGATCTAACCTAAAAATTATTTTTTGCAAATAAACAATTAATAATAAAGTTATAAATAATAAGCTAGCAAACCAAGCAAAAATTAAAACTAAGGCTCTAATTACTTTTAAGCTATAAAAATAATTAAAACCATTAATAATATTAAGCTGCCAAATTAGGTCTAAAACTATCAAAATTAACAAAATCGTAATTACTTTACCTAGAATTTCAAAAAATTTCCAAATAAATTCTATATTTAAACGTCTATACGATTCTAAAAACTCCTTATGGCCAGCCCCTAATTTTCTTAATTCATAATTAAATTTTTTAACAAATTGCTTATCAATAAAACTAGAAACCAAAATTTTGCCATAGCTTATTAAAAGCATTAGTATAAAAGATATAACTAAGTTAAATAGAAAAGTTTTTAAAGTTATATAATCTGTAAAAAATGTTAGCATTATAACAATACTTAATCCTCCTATTAAAATAGGAATATAATAAGATTTAAAAAATATAAGTGAATATAATTGCTTCTTTTTTAATTGACTATAATTTAATAGGAAAGAAATTAATATCCTCCTGATATAAACAAGTAAGCAGATTAAGACAAGCGTTAATAATATAGTATTTAATTGGAGCAAAATAATATAGTAAGTAGACCCATAGGTGTGGCTTATAAAACTATCAATACAAAAAAACGCGAAAAATGCATAAGCAAAGCTATATAATAGTATTTGTAAATGACGATGTAATTCAACAAAATAGCTTCTATTATCTGAATAAAGTTTGTGAAAATAATTAAGCAATAATGATAATACCTTACACCCAATTCTAATGATAGTTAAATCTAAAAGTAGCACTGGAATTTCAGCAGAAATAGACTCATTAGAAAATAATATAATAATCATAACTACTATACATAACGCAATTAACTTAGGAAATATAAACCCCATTAATCCTTTTACCACCAGCATTTTTATAAATCTTAAAGCCACCTTATAAATAATCTTATACGAATTTGTGCTAACTCCAGGAGAATATTTAGGAATTTTAGATACCGAAGTAGTACTTAGACGGTTTAGCTTTTTATTTTGCCAAACCATTTTAAAATAAGCTTCTATTAGCAGAATAAATCCTATGCCCAAACCTAACCATAACACCCACCCTAATCCGCTTAAATAATTAAAATCTTTAAGATTTTTAAAGCTAGTTTTAAATAAGCCTAGATTACGAGAAAAATCTCGATAATATCCCCCTATTTGTAGAGATTTTATAGAATTATGTAGTAATTGGGTAAGATGTTTGATACTATAATGAGTAGTTATTTGTTTTAAAGGCGGAAGCAATTTAGAATTAGCAAAACTACTAGGATTAATTTTTTCTAAGGAGTTAGCGGCTGAATTTAACTCTACTCCAGGTGCTTTAACGATCTCAAGCAAAGCTGTTTCTTTAAATTGTGAGGTGTTTATAACGGGCAAATTTTCGTCAATAGCCAACTTTTTAGCATTTGCCTCTAATTCCTCAAGGGCTTGAATTAGCTCTGAAACTTGAGTAGTGTTACTAAGAAAATTAATCAATTCTCTTATATCATTGATAGATATTCTAGAGGGGAGATTATTAGCGGGAGGATTACCTCCTATAACCTCGTTGGGGCTATCTGTACTACTAGAGGCGTTACTCTTTGGGGAAGAAATATTAGCTTTGGGAGATTTTATTATCCTATCAAAAAGCGAAAAAGAAAGTGCATTAGCTGAGCTTTGGCTATTCACCCAAATTAACGATATTAATAATATAAATAAAATCTTATGCATAATTTATTATAACCATTATCCTACACTTTTAAAATCAAAATAATAAAACGTTACTACTAATAGTTATATAAGGTAAATATCAAGCAATTTATATAGGAAACATTTAAAGGTGAAAAAGGCTATGATTACCATTTTATCTATTTTATTAATTTTCTATTTAGCCAGCAAAGCTTATATTAATCTTCTAAAAAATGAGGTTTATTATAAAGGTCCAGTTACTGAGCTTTTTGATGGAAAAACCTTTAAAAGGGTAAGTTTGAGGCCTGAAAATTTACCTGAACAAAAGCCAAATGAAGATGGTAAAAAGTATCCCACTACCTCTTTATTTAGATTAGTAAAATCGTTGTTTTTTAAAGATGAATTTAGCTGGGATACTAAATCTTTAACCTTTAAGCAAGTGGTTCCTACCCAAACGCCTAGTGAGGACATTATAAAAATTTACTATATTAATCATTCCACAGTTTTAATTCAAACCAATGGATTAAATATTATCAGCGACCCTATTTATTCTAAAGTAGCGGGCCCCTGGAACTTAATAGGCCCCAGAAGACATCACAAGCCAGGTATAGATTTTAAAGATTTACCCAAGATAGATGTGGTTTTAATTAGCCATAATCACTATGATCACATGGATATACCTACTTTAAAGAACCTATATTATAGAGATAATCCTTTATTTATTACGTTAGCAGGTAATGATTATATCTTAAAAAAAAATATTTCTAAAAATATTCAGGTAAAAGGATTATTGTGGGAAGAATATATAATTTTGCCTAACAACATAAAAATCAATGCTGAGGCTGCTTATCACTGGAGCAGACGTGGCCTATATGATCGTAATAAGGCTTTATGGGGTAGTTTTGTTATTCAAACTCCTAAACATAATATTTTCTTTGCAGGGGATACTGCGTTTTACACTGGGGAAATTTTTAAAGATTTAAAAGCCAAGTACCAAACTTTTTCTTTGGCTTTACTTCCTATTGGTGCTTATGAACCCAATAATTTTATGAAATATTCGCATATTAACCCTTATGAAAGTGCTAAAATTCATCAAATTATTAATGCACAAAAATCGGTTTCTATCCATTATGGTACCTTTCAGCTATCCTACGAAACTTACTTCCAGCCTAGAGAAGATCTAGAAAAAGCCAAAAAGGATTTACAAATACCAGCTGAAGGCTTTGTCAGTATAGATCCAGGAAATAGTTTAATTCTTAAATAATTATTATATTATTTAATTTTGGGCTTATAAATTTAAAATTATATTGCATTGACCAGGAAAGGTAAATAAACAATATCCTAAGAATATTATTTATTCTTAGGATATTGTTTTAAATATATTAATTATCATAGATAATTAATATATTAGCCTATAATATTTGATTACTTTTTTCTAATCTTTCTAACTCAAATAATACGGCTTGATCATGTCCGCTTACCTCTACTTTTTCCCAAATATGAACAACTTTACCATTTTTATCTAATAAAAATGTGGTTCTGGCAATGCTCATTGGATCAAGAAAAGGCACTTCAATTAGTTTGCCTACAATCCCCTCTTTAATCGCCCCTACTTTTTTGGTTAATATATGCCCTTCATCAGTTAATAAAGGGAAAGTTAATTTATGTTTTGTAAGAAACTTTTTATGGGATTCTACCGAATCTCCACTAATTCCTACTATTTGAGCTCCGTTATGAACTCTAGGTAAAGCAGCATTAAAAGCACAAGCTTGCGTAGTACAGCCAGAGGTATCATCTTTTGGATAGAAATATACAACTAAAGGCTTTCCTATAAAATCTCTATTACTAAATTCTCTTTCAACCCCATTTCCATCAATGCCTGCTAAACTAAATTGTGGAAAACTATCTCCAATTTTAAGCATTTTACTTTCCTTAGTTAGGTTAATAATATAAACTGATTATAACAAAAAAAACTCTAAGAGGCAACATGATAAAACAAAATTTTTCAACTTCTTCTAAATTTAACAATATTTCTGCCCCTACTAAGGATACTCATGAAAATCATAAATCTATCATTTACTTAGCGGGAGGATGTTTTTGGGGAGTGCAAGCCTATATTAATAATATAAAAGGCGTTATAAATACTTATGTAGGCTATGCAAATGGAGATCTTAATAAGTTAAGAGTTCAATCAAGTTCTGGGTTATCTGAACCTGAGCTAGCTCAAATTGGGCCAACTTATGAAGAAGTATGTTCCGGAACAACCAATTTTACTGAAGCTTGCGAAGTTATTTATAATCCCCAGTTCCTTACTTTAAATAAATTATTAGATTATTTTTTTAAAATAATTGATCCTACCAGCCTCAATAAGCAAGGGTATGATAAAGGCACCCAATATAGAACCGGCATATATTATCAGGCCAAAGAAAATGTCACAGAGCAAATAATAACCTTAATTAACGAATATATAATAAGCCAACAGCAAAATTATATTAAGCCTATAGTTGTTGAAATAGATAAAATACATAATTTTTATAATGCTGAAGATTATCATCAAAATTATCTAAAGAAAAATCCTAATGGTTATTGCCATATCAATCCTGCTTTAATTAAAGCAGCCAAAGATTTTTAAATTCTAAGGTGTGCTTAACTGCAGGGTGTTTTTTTTGGAGTATGCAAAATTATTTATAATCCCCACTCCAATAAGCAAATTTATGATAAAGCCACACTATAGTTAATAGACCTTTATTAATAGTCTAAAGAAAATGATATATAATAAATAATAGTATTGTTTAAGTATAAAGTCTTTTTTAAATTTATTAGATTTTCTTAATAAATGAATAATAAATAACTTAAATTTATCCCCTTTAAAATCATTGTAATTTCTTTGCGTAATATTTGAGTTACTATTATAATTGCACACAGCAGTTAAGATCTAAAAATATTAATCTAGACTTCCCCTTATTGCTCCAGGTTATCAAAGAAACCTTTAGAGTTCATAGCAGCAAGATCCAGTGACTAAAATCAAAAGAGATTTTATTTTTACTATAAGGAAAACGCTTTAGGACATAAAAAATTTTCTTCTTAAAAAGATGACTTTATTAGCTTCTGTAGCCTTATATGGCTTTATAGGATAGTTAAGGTTAAAAAGGGTTAAATCAATTAAAGATTTTTAAAAAGATCTAAAGGATTAAGATTATTTAAATTATAACAACATATAATAATATAAAAATAAAAATTTACTAAAAAATCATGAGTATATGTAATTAAAAAGTAAGAGGAGTTAAGCTAAATAAGTTTAATAAAATCAAATAATTTAAATAAAACTATACTAAGAATACTTATAATCTTAAAGATAAACATAATCGTAAAAGCAAAAGATCAAACTTGATAACCCCCCTTTAAGTAAGTAGGTCAATTATAAAATACTATGCAAATAGAAGTTAATTATTAAGGGGATTTAAATTTAAAACAAATTTAAAGCGAATTTTAAATTTTTCAATGTTTTAAAGTATAGGGGGTTAAATTGTATTTATAAATTTCGCTAAGAGAGGAAAATAATTTTGGTGGCGGGGGTGGGACTCGAACCGCACGACCTTCAGGTTATGAGCCTGACGAGCTACCGACTGCTCTACCCCGCATATAATGATAAGATACTTTAATTAAAATAAAGTGTCAAGTAAATAGTGTAACTTTATTTATTTTAGATAATAGGAAACCTTTTAAGTTAGAAATTAGTCAATAAAAATAGATTATATAAAAAAAATTTGTACATAACCTAAATGTACCTTAAGGTAGCAGAAAAAATTTTTTCATGAAATTACTAAAGCTTAGGGTTAGCTATTTTTATTTATACTCTTTATCCTAAGGGATAAATTTTTAATATTCTCTTTAAACTACAACACTCTCAATTCAATAAGTAAAATATTTTATATCTTAAGCTTAAATTATAATTTTTTATGTTTTTTAATAAGGTCTTCAAAAACTTTACTATCATTTTCATCAAAAGATAAACTATGAAATAAAGTATCTGGGTTAATCTGCAAGTGTTTACACAACATATCTATTTCTTTAATGCCTAATTCCTTTTCCCCGTTTTCTATTTTAACTATATCCTTAGTTGACCAATTTAAAATATTTGATAATGAGGTTTCTTGCAGATCACTTACGGTAGTATGGGCTTTTAATTTACTTAATATTAAAGTATTAAGGCCTTCATGCATTACCTTTTTCTTGAAAGCAAATTTTCTTTTTTTATTATTTGTCAACTTCACCTAGCACTCCTTATTTCAATAAACTTGTAGAATCATTATTTATTAAATCAAATTATATCAATAAATAAAACTTTACACAACTTTAGATTAAAGATAAATGAATTATTATAATTAAAAGTGTGTTAAGTATGTGTCTTGATGTTTAAATAAGGAATAAAGGTAAAATATAGAGGGGAGTATAACTAAAAAATATAAGTGATGAGAGGGGAAAAAAATGGCTCCGGCAGTAGGAGTCGAACCTACGACATAAGGATTAACAGTCCTCCGTTCTACCTCTGAACTATGCCGGAATATAAATATGTTATTTATATTAAGTGTAAGAAATACATTTAATATTGTCAAGTAGTAAAATTAAGATAATTTTACTTTTGATAATTTTTATTATAGTTGCTATACTGTACTGCTAAAATTAGGATTTAGAAATTAGCAAGTTAATTGTAAAATTAATTATCTATAAGATTGGAGGCACGAATCGGGTTCGAACCGATGTACGCGGTTTTGCAGACCGCTGCGTAGCCTCTCCGCCATCGTGCCTAAATTTTCCTTTTAAATTTCTATTTTATAATGTTAAAGCATATCATCATATAACAATATTATATACTATATAGAAAATAAAGAAAAACTTAAAATAGGTTTTAATTATGTTTAATTAACTACCGATAAATTAGTTCCTATAGTTTTACTAGCCAAATAGGATTTAGCTTTTTTTAAGGCTCCAGCTTCTATCTGTCTTACCCGCTCTCTACTAACTCCTAATTTTGTACCAATACTTTCTAAGGATAAAGGCTTCTCGCTCATGTATCTTTGTACTAAAATGCTTTTTTCTCTATCACTTAATACAGAAAAAGCCTCTTTAATTAAATATCTAGAATGTGCGCCTTCTTGCTTTTTAGCTATAAGCTCCTCTGGAGTATCAGAATTACTTTCCAGTGTATCCTCTATAACAGTTGTACTACTATTATCATTATAGACCAAAGATTGCAGATAAACATCCTTACTGTTGATCATACGATTTACTTCAATAACGTCCTTCTTAGATATTTTCATATCTTGGGAGATTAAATTAGCATCACTATCAGTCATAGCTTTGCCTGCTATGCCTAATCTAGCTTTTACTTTATTTAAGGAAAAAAATAGTTTTTTCCTTCCTGCTAAACTGCCGCTTTTTACCAAAGACCAAGAATTTAAAATATAATCAGTCATAAAAGCTTTAATCCACCACATGGCATAAGTAGATAACCTAAATCCTTTGTAAGGGTCAAATTTAGCCACTGCTTTAATTAAACCGATGTTTCCTTCGGAAATTAAATCTATTAAAGATATACCATAGCCTTTATAAGAATAGGCAAGTTTTACCACCAAAGGTAAATGGCTAACAACTAATTTGTTTGCAGCTTGTGAATTTTTATTGTGAACCCAATCTATGGCAAGATCATACTCTTCTTTTACTTCTAACATTTTAATATTAGAAATAGCGGACATATAAGCTTTAAGTTCAGAATCATTGTAAATTGATAAAAATTTATTAGTCATAAAAGTACCTCCTTGATTTATCTTCTTAATATTAAGCCAGATATAGATCCTATTTAAAGCAATCTAATATGGTTATTTTAGGGCTTTTTTATAAAAATTTCAAGTTTTTTTACATGATAATTACTAGATTATTATCTTTGCTCTTTATTTTATATATTATTTATATTCGCTAATAATCCTTAGATCTTGCCTTCTAATTTGTATAAATGTATCTCTGGCTAAAATATAAGGATCTAAAGAATTATCCATAAGATTCTCATAATTTATATAATTTTCTCCGGCATTTAAAATATAAATCGCTTGCTCTGCAAAGGTGATATCATTAGGCAAATATACTCCTCTTAAGAATTGATTGCCAAAAGATCCTATAGAATCTCGTAAGGTAGAAGGGCCCAATAACAATAAATAAAATCCTTCATTAAATCCATAAGTATATAATGTAGCACCAAAATCATTAGGCTTACGATTTAAACCAGTAAGTTGCATAAAATCAAAAAAACCTAACATTCCAAAGGTGGTATTAAAGGAAAACCTAATTATTGTTTCTGAAAAAGCTTGTACTTTAAATTGTAACAAGTGATTTAACGCATTAACTGGTTCTGTAAGATTATCAACAAAATTCCTAAAACTTTTTCTTAATGGTTTAGGTAGCTTAGTATAGCCTTTTATAATTACTTTACCTCCAGCTTTTTTATATAAAAAATTATAAGTATGAAATATCCCTCTATTAAAGGGCTCAATAGGGTCAGAAATGTTAAAATCCTCTCCTGCAACCCCTGCTGTAGGGTGCCCAAATTCATCTATTTCTATAGCTATACCTATGATATCCCCAAATTCGTCTTGGATAGCTTTTAAAGGAACTAAAGTCAATAAAAAAAAAAGCAAAAGTGAGTTTATTAATATAGCTATCTTAAATTTACAAATTATAAACCTGGATAAAAGATATTTAATTTTAGGCATGTAGTATCTCTTTAAGGTTTAATCTATATTAATAAAATTATTTTCTAAGCCATGCTTAGGTTATAAATTGATGCGACCTTTTTAAATTAATTAGTAATATTATCCAATATGTGGTATTATATTACTAATTAATTTAAGAAAAATTTAAAAAATGAGTTAAAGTTCACATGATTAACAAAATAAAACTAATAGCTCTAAAAGCAATCTATATTATTATATTATTATTAGTAAGTTTTAACAACTTTAAAATCTTAAATGCTTCAGAAACATATACCTTAGTTACTATTAATCAGAAGTCCTCCAATTCTTTTAGTTCATCTTCTTTAAAGGTTCAAGCTAGTATTAGTCCCATATATTCTTTAGTTGCCATGATTACTAAGGGGATAATAGCTCCTGGTATAATTTTAGATAGTATTACCTCTCCTCATCATATGGAACTAACATATAAACAGATTAGCAAAATTAAGTCCGCTGATATTTTATTTGTAGTAAGTAAAAATTTGGAAAGTGGCATCGTTAAAATTGCTCAAGATAATAAAATCCATCTAATAGTACTTGAAGATAGCGAAAAACTAGTTTTATATCCTTTTAATAATGAAAGTTTTAATAAACCCCAAAAATTAAATTCTCCTAATCATAATAATCACTCTCATAATCATAATGATAATCCTTTGGATTATCATTATTGGCTAGACCCGCACAATGCTAAAATCTTATTATCTAATATTGCCAAGCACTTATCAACTTTAGATCCTACCAATGCGCCACTTTATAACAAAAATCTCGTTTTTTATCAGGAAAAATTAGATGCATTAGATAAAGATATTAAGAAAATCCTGGATTTTAATAATAAAAACTCTGCTTTTAAGGCCTTATTTTATCATAATGCATGGCAATATTATGTAAAAAGATACAACATTAGCTTCTATGCTACAATTGCTACAGAAGATGATCATCATCATTTAGATACTTCATTGAGTACTCGAGATATTTTACAATTAACTGATTATGTAAAAAATAATAAAATTAATTGTATTTTTACTGAAAAACAGTTTGAGGATAAAGTACTAACAAAGTTTGCGCAAAAAAATCAAATTTTAACGGCGACCTTAGATCCTTTAGGTTATAAAGACGCCCATCCTGAGGATATATATTTTGATGTAATGAAAAAAAATACTCAGATAATTAAAAATTGTAGTTATCTTTAGCTTCTAAGAGGTAAATACTGCTGATTTTATGATTTACAACTTAGCAAAAGTACTATATTATAGTCTTATTAACATAAAGCCAGCTGTGCACCAGGCTAGGTATAAAATTAAATATTAAAGAATTATACTTAGTAAAAATATGAACAAAAGTGTTGCTAAATCATTTTTATCTTTCTTTTGGATACTTCCTTTTTTGTATATGTTTTTAGATATTTATACAAATTTAGATTATAGAATGCCTACTTATGCCTTTAAATTTTTTATCTTCCTTTCTTTTATTAGCGCATTTATTTTAATAGTAATTTGGTTTAAAGAATTTAGAGAAATTGGGTATTTCACTAAAGCCTTTCAATATCTTAAAGAAGAAAATATAAGTAAATTAGATGGTATAATTTCTAAAACGAAAACCACAGCTTATATAGAAAATGATATTACTTTGTTACAATATGCCATAGATCATCAACTTAATCCTGATATAATCTCTTATTTAATTTCCCGTAATGCTACAATAAAATATAGTTTAAATAGGGAATATGATCTTAGCCATACCTTATTTTACTTATGTGCTTATTATAACTATTTAGATGAAACTCTTTTAAGCTATTTATTAGCCAAAGGAGCCAATGTAAATTTTATTGATACCAATAAAGGTTTTGAAGGATTATCAATTCTCCAAGTCTTAGTACTAAGAGGAAATACCAACTGTATCTCCATGGTTTTAGAACAAGAAGCAGATCTTAAATACTTTGTTAATGAATTATCTATGAACGCTTTAATGCTTGCTGCCAGGTATATCAATGATCCTTTAGTGCTAAAAATTCTTATAGAAGCCGGTGCTTTAGTTAATGAGCTAAATAAGGATGGCTATAATGCCTTATTATTTGCTTGTCATTACAATACCACCCCTGCAGTAATTAACATTTTATGTAATAGTGGCGCTAAAATCAAAACTTACAATGTGAAAAGCGCCCAAATGATTTATAATGAAGTTACCCCTTTATCTATAGCCGCTACTTATAATAATTCTGAAGTAGTAAAATGCTTAATTGCTTTAGGAGATGATCTTAATTATAAAGATACCTTTGATTTTAGTGTAATTTTTATGGCAGCGGCCCATAATCCAAATGTTGAGGTTTTAAAAACCCTAATCTCCTCAGGAGCTTCTTTAGAAGGTAGCGAAGATAGAGATGGTAATACTCCTCTTATGGTGGCTTCTTACCTTAATCCTAATCCTAATATAATTAGATATTTAATTGATAAAACCCATAACTTAAAAACTAAAAACAAAGATGGTTTTGATTTTATTGATTATCTAAAACAAAATTCCCATTTAACTTCTGAGGAGAAAGAAATGGTTATAACACGTTGGTTATAAAATTACTATATTTTTTAGTTTTTATTAATAATAATTTTTTGCCAATAATTTTTTTTATCAATAATCCATAAATCCTAAAAATTATTTAGTTTATTCCTTACTAAAGGAAATAGAGAAATAAAAATAAACTATAAAATTTCTTATAAATAATTCTCCCTTGATTATTTAATTCTCCTAGTTAAATTCCCTAGTAAAATCCATAAAATTTATAGGTTTTTATTTTATTAGCTCCTATTATTATATCATAATCCTTAGGCATCAACCAATTCCTGTAGCACCCTCACTTTGAGCGCGCTTTGATAAACTCTACACCTTACCCCTTAAGAAGGCCCTGGATGCACGCCCCCTAATTATTATCATACTGATAGCTAAATATTCTGCTTTAATTATTAGATTATAACTTTAATGGTAACTTTTAATAACATATTCCTAACCTCTTATTAATTTGCTTAGACAGTGAGAAACTTTAAACAACCATAGCTGCTATAAAGCTGAGTACAGATCCAATCTCCAACGTTATTATCTAATAAAATTTTATTAAATAAATTAAATATTATTTAGCAATTAAGTCAAGAAGAACTAGTAAATTTAAAAGATACTGTCGCTGCTGCTTTATAAATAAAGCTTAGCTTCATTTATTTCCTGCGTAATTAATCATAATTGAGGAAGGAAGACTTTAATACCACACCCTTTACTACCAACCTTTAAGTACTAAAACTGCTCTTTAAATATTTAGGATGATAGCTATTAATAATTGTTGATGAAAATCTCAAGAGAAAATTAAAATTTTTAAAGCTTAGGGGTCATAATAAAAGTTAAAATTAAAGATTATTATCTATTTTACAACTTTAAGGGAAGAAGCTAGCAAAAATACTTTTTTAACCTGGCAAAACAATCTACTTTCTACTAAATTTTAACAGCAATTAGAAATCCAAAAGAATTTACTAAAGCAATAGATGTGATGAGGCGGGATAAAACTATACCAATATTAACATAAAAGCCCTTATTATTCATATTAGGAGCACTAATCAAGAAAATTTTATAAACTTTATGCAGCATCATGTCTTGCTTAAGTTTGTATAGCTTTAAACTAAACTAACCTTTCTGCTGTGATTTTTTATATGTAACTACTAGTTAGGGAAATATAAAAATTCCTAATAAAGGTTACAGGGATTTAATATGAAATTAGTGAGGAAATTTATATTAAGGTATTAGCTAATATAAAGTAATACCTTAATATAAAAAGCAGATAAGGCCAGTTGAGCTAATAAGTTTTAATTTATAACGATTATATCTATTGTTGATATTTTACTCAAAATTTATAATTAAAGATGAAAATACCAAAGAGAAGACTTAAAAAAAGAAATTTATTATAAAATAATCATCATAAATTATATTCAATAAGGCATAAAGATTTAAAATCAATTAGATAGCTTTATTAATAGTTTAAAAACAAAGTTTGATTAAAGTTTTTAATTATCCTAAAGACTCTACTTTATTAAAGTTATATCCTCTTTCTTAAAATATTTAAGCCGATATATAAGCATACTAATATGGTATAAAAAGCATTTAAAGGTAAAATATTTTCGTATAATTAAAATTTCGCTTCTACTATATTTATAACTAAAAATCAGTTATAAGCTTGGCTATAAATAATTTAGGTACTAAAAACGAAAGTAATCCTGGATTAAAAAATTAAGTTAAGCTGGAGATAAGAGTTTTTAATTAAGTTTTTAATCTCTTTTATTAATAAATAAGGGCTAAGAGCAAGGGGGATAAACAATACTGGTTTTAATTATTGTTTTATCAGCCTTAATAGAAAGGTATTAATTTTAATTAATACTAATAAATTTAAAAAGTGCATTAAGATTATATGTAGGTCCCAAATAAATAAAGAAATAGATAAATAAAGTAATAAAAAAAGGGATAAAAACTAATTTAATAATTTTTATCCCTTTTACCATCTTATACCTATAGATAAGGCATCTTCACACTAATTATTATTTAATACTTTCTAAATAACGATATCGGGCAGCAGGAGGCACATTATCTCTTTTAATTTGATTATCATTAGTGTACTTATAAGGAGTTTTTGGCGAGCCTGTAACATATTTTTCTTTATAATCCATTAAATTATAATAAACTCTTAAATTCTCACTTAAAAGACCTACTGCCACTGATTTGTTAAGATTATTATTAGCTTTAAAGATATTATTAAAATTTGAGTACAATAATACTCCCTCACCATTATCTAATAAAACTAAAACCCCATTATCATTATTATTAGGTAAAGGATCTTTAGTATCACGCCTAAAGCCTAAAGCTGACCAATCTAATAAGGGCCTAGCATTAGCAATCCCTTGATTTTCAGTAAAGTTGATATTTTCAGGAACTAAAATCTTATCCCCCCAATCTTCCTCATAACGCCATCCCATATTATTAAATAAAGAATAAGCAGTTTCTAAAATATCTGATTGAGAATTATAAAGATCTATATTTCCGTTTAAATCCCCATCCACTCCATAAAATAAATAATTAGAAGGGGTAATTCCTAAATATGTAAATGTTCCATCTTCTTTACCTAAAGCATCTAAAGACACATAGCTTTGATCCACTAGTTTTAAAAAGGCTAATAATTCCTGTGAGGCGCTCTCTTCCTTTTGAGAAGCCAGGGTAGATAACACATTTATTATCTGATAATTACCTAAATTATTACCAAATTTACTTCCTACTCCTAAAAATGCTACAATAATTTCTGAAGGTACTTTATAATTTTGTTCTTTAGCTTTTAAAACTTTAATATTATCTTTAAAAAATAATTGGGATTTTAAAACTAAATCATCATCAAGCAAATATTGTATCTTAGAAATATTTATGGTTTCTCCTGCTTTTTTCGGCAAATTAGGAATAAATTTTACTGTCTTAGTAAAACCCTCTACAGTTTCTTGAGATATATCCTCGTTACTTAAATCAGAAACAAATTGTTTAAACCATTTATCAAATTCTGAGCTATTTTTTTGAGTTTTAAAATCTAAGGAAAATCCAATAAAAACAATAAATACTACCCCTAAAAGGATAAACCAGCGATGAACTTTAAGCATTAATAAAACATCCTATATGTTAATTTTTTATTTTATCAATCTCATTAATAAATAACCCAAAACAACTTCTGTAATCTTCCAACAATAAATTAAAAGTATGATAAGCCGACTTAGTAGGCATCCATTCTAATTTAAATCCTAAAGAATTAATGTAACTTTTAATCCCAAAAAAAGGTATAATAAACTCTTTACCACATCCTAATATAAAAATCTCTTTTTTGCCTTTGAAGCTCTCCAAAAACTGGTAATTATTTGTATCTGCTAAAAAATCTTCAATATTAGTTTCAATTTTTAGATTAATAGTTAAGCCCTCATCGCTCAATATAAAGCTTTTTGTAAGAATTTGATTATTAGATAAAGTAACTTTATTATCTTCAAAAGAGGTGATAACTATTGGCTTAGATCCTATATTATACCGCATCTTTTTGCTTTTTTTGTATTTTAGGTCTTATATTACCTATATAAGCAAGCGAAATAGCCGCCACACAAATTGAAGAATAGGTACCAAATAATACACCAATAAATAAAACAAAGCTAAATGATCTTAAAGTATCGCCCCCAAATACAAATATACTTCCTAATACTAGCAGTAAAGTAATAGAGGTTGATAAGCTCCTAGAAAGCACTTGATTAATACTTAAGTTAATAATAGATTTTACTGTATTTTTTGAATATTTTCTAACATCTTCTCTAATTTGATCAAAAATCACCACCGTATCATTAATAGAATAACCTAAAATAGTTAAAATTGCCGCTATAGTGCTTAAGCTAAATTCGTAATAAGTTAGGGACAAAAATAATAAGCCCATAGAAATGTCCCAAATTAAGGTTACCACTCCAATTAATCCATATTGCCAATCAAACCTAAACCACACATATATAAAAATCCCTATTAAGGATAATATAACCGCCATGATACCACCTTTGATCAGCTCAGCACTAACACTTGGGCCCACAAACTGGCTTTGTCTAAAAGTATAATCTTCTGCGAGTTGCGATTTTAAATTATCTATCAAATTAGTCACCGAACTTGCACCTTCTAATGAAGCATTGCTAATAATAATTTGTAATTCATTATCACCAAATTGCTTTATAGAAAAATCTTTAACATTTAGAGCTTTTACATGATTATTAATATCTTCTAAGGAATAAGATTTATTTGCTTTTAAATCTATAACAATGCCTCCTCTAAAATCTATGCCCCAATTAAATCCTTTAAACGCAACAACGCTTATAGCCAGTACCATCATTAACGCACTAAAAATAAAAAATACTTTAGCGTATTTTAAAAAATCAAAAGATGTTTTTCCAATAATACCTAGCTTTAACTGTGTCATTTTTTAGGATCTCTTTAATTTTTTTTGATTTTTTTTAATTAAGAAAAAATTAATCAAAAATCTAGTAACAAATAATATAGAAAACATAGAAGTTAAAATCCCGATAATCAAAGTTACCGCAAAACCTCTAATAGGTCCTGAGCCAAAATAGAATAGAAATAAAGCAGTAAATAATGTGGTAGAATTAGCATCTATAAGAGTTAGAAATACTCGCTTAAATGAAGCTGACAAAGCTAGGCCAAAAGAATTTTTGCTAGCAAATTTGTTCATTTTTAATTCTTGAGATAGTCGCTCATATAATAAAATATTAGAATCCACGGCCATCCCTAAGGTTAAAATTATTCCAGCAATCCCTGGCAAAGTTAAGGTAGCCTTTAATAAAGATAAAGCAGCTAATATAATAATTACATTAATTATAAGTGCAACATTAGCAATCAATCCTAATTTTTTATAGAAAATAATCATATATAAAAAAACTAAGACATACCCTATAGCCCCCGCCCTAATTCCGGCTTTAATAGAATCACTACCTAACGTGGGACCCACTACCCTTTCTTCAATAATGTTTAAAGGAACAGGTAAACTTCCTCCTCTTAATAACAGCACCAATTCTTGAGCTTCTTCTAAGGTGAAATTACCTGTAATAATCCCACTACCACCTGTAATAGGCATATTAATCCGAGGGGCACTAATAACCTTATTATCCATAACTATAGCAATAATTTTGCCTTGTTGTTGAGTAGTTAAAGCGGCAAATTTCTTTGCGCCTTCCGTATCAAACGCAAACATTACCACTGGCTTGTTTTGCTCAAATTGTAATTGTGCTGAAACTAAGCTTTTACCATATATTTCCGGATCATTTTTAATAGCGTATTGTATATCAGTTCCGTCTGCAGCCCTTATATACTTATAATTAGGACGCAACTCTTTTCTTGTAAAAGTAGCCTCATCATCTGCTAAATGAAAAGTTAATCTAGCGGTGGTAGCAAGTAGTCTTTTGATCTTTTCTGGATTATCAACTCCTGGTAATTCTACCACAATTTGATTAGACCCATGCTGATTAATACTTGGTTCATTAGTGCCGGTTTGATCAATTCTATTACGGATAATTTCTACGGAGTTTTGTAAAGTAGCCTGTAATTGTTCATTATAGGCCTGCTCAGAAAAGGCAACCTTAACGGTATTATTACTTTCGCTAACATGCAAGCCCGAATTAAAGGCTTTCATCTGTTGTCTGAATTTAGAAAAATCTTCAGAATTTTTTAAAGTAAAAGATACACTCCCTATTTCTTTACGTAAATTAAAATAATTAAGATTATTAGAACTTAGCGCATAGCGCACTGATTCATATAAAGTATTGGTATAGTCTTGGGTAAAAGTTTTTTCATCGGCTTGTAAAACTAATGATGATCCCCCCTGCAGATCAAGCCCTAATTTTAGGCCATAGTCTTCCTTCTTTTTCGATTGTTTATTAGAAAAATCTAAAAAGACGATAACACAAGCACCTAGTGCTACTAAAATAGTTAAAAATCTTTTCCAGCTAGGGAAATCCATCATCATATTATTTTATACCTGCTTGATTTATTTAATAACGTTTACCACAGAAGTTTTTAATACTTCTACTTCTACATTATTAGCAATTTCCACTATTAAATAGCCGTCAGTTTTTACTCTCTTTACTGTTCCTACCATACCTGAGCTTAATAAAACTTTATCGCCGCCTTTAATACTATTTAAGAGCTCTTTAAGTTTTTGTTGCTTCTTTTTTTGTGGACGGATTAAAAGAAAATAAAACACTATAAAGATAAAAATAAAGGGAGCAATATTCATAAATAAAGCAGAAAACTTGCTCATCCCTGCACCAGTTGTTTCTGCTGCGTTTAAAAAAGTTATCATTTTAACATCCCCTTTAAATAATTAATTATAAACAACATGATATAATAAAAACTTTCTAATTACTACAAAAAATTTACATTTTACCAGTTATTATACTATCTGTAGCTGGTTAAATAGCTTAATGGATCAACCGCTTTTATATTATAACGTAATTCAAAATGTAATTGCGGCTCAATAACTCCCCCACTTGTTCCTACTGCTCCAAGAATTTCGCCTTTAGTTAATCTTTGACCCTTGGTCACTTTGATTTTATCTAAGTGAGCATAAGCGCTTACCCAGTTATTATCATGTTGCACTAACACAATATTACCAAAGCTCTTAAGATCATCTCCTACATAGGTTACTATACCATCTTGGGTAGCTTTTACTGCTACCCCTTTTTTAACTGAAATGTTAATACCTTCATTAATAGTTCCTCCTGATTGGGGACCAAAAGGTATCAACAATCTACCAACTACAGGCCACAAAAAACCATCTTTAACAATATTATTACTATTTGCAGTATCTACAGCTAAAGTATTAGTATAATTACTTTTTACCTTTAAAATTAAACCAACACTTAATGGGGTTGCATTATTAATATTATTAAGATTTAATAGCTCTGGCACGGTCATAGTGTGAGCTTTAGCGATGGAAGACAAAGTATCTCCCTTTTGCACTCTATAATATTTATATTCAGGAAAAGCGCTTAATGGTTGAGCCCCTTCTAAAGCTTTAGTTGATACTGAGTTCACTCCTTGTGAAGCAGATAATGAATTACCCTCCACAGCTACACTTGGGGCAACAGGCTGAGCAATAACACCCTCTGCTTGCTTTAAAGGTTCTAATGGAGCTTTAGCTAATAGCGGAGTGCCTATTTGATTTTCTGAAGCATTAAGCTCTAGATTAACCGCCGTATAAATTTTAATTTTTCCATTAGCTTTTAATTGAGTAGAGCTAGAAAAATTATTCCAATATAATAATTCTTTAGCATCAACCTCAAATTTTCTAGAAATAGAATAAATAGTATCCCCTTTATTTACTGTATAGAAAATTAAAAACTTTTCCTTAGCAGAAGCGTCCTCTATCGGGAAATTAAGATTATCTTTTTGAGTAATATCAGGGCTAACTTGGGTTATAGGCTGATCAATTGTCTGTAGACCTTGGTTTATAGGCTGCGCATCTTCTTTAATAAACCATTTGGTGTGAGTTTTTTGAGAAGTTTCAGTTATCACTTTTTCAAAGTTACTTTGATTATCTATTAACCATCGAGTAATAGGCTGATAGCTTTTTAATTGGTCTTCTTTGATTTTTTCTGAGCGTTCACTTTCAATTTGCGCGTGATCTTTAGGAGAATTTTCTATTAATGGAGCTACTGCTAGGGATGTCGGCACTACTTGTAAACTTCCTGTGTAGGATTTTTTGCTTGTAGAACCCTCTACAGGAATATTATTAAGATTTTTTGGATTTTGCTTACCCTTATCAACATCTTGATCACTTTGTTGTTCAGCAGCAATTAGTGTAAATGTAGTAAAGGTAAGAGGTAAGAAAGTAAAAGGCGCAAATATGAAAAAACTAATTCCTAAGATAATTAAGGATATAAATCTCATATTTTTCGCTAAAGTTTTTTTCATTACAAATGTCCATTTATATTATTTTAATATATTTAATGATTATAAAATATAAAACAATAAAAAAAGGTGAATTTTATTCAGCTCTGCCCAAATAAATAGTCCTTTTAATTAAATAAATAATATTTAATTAAACTTTTTATTTTTTAATCATCATTTTCCCTTGCATATAAGGAATAAGCACTTTAGGCACTTTAATAGAGCCATCTTTACACTGATAATTTTCTAAAATGGCAATTAAAGTTCTACCTACAGCCAAACCCGATCCATTTAAGGTATGAACTAAAGAAATTTCTCCGGTAATTTTATCTTTAATTTTAGCGTTCATCCTTCTAGCCTGAAAATCTGTGCAATTTGAGCAACTAGAAATCTCTCTATAACTATTTTGGCCAGGTAACCATACTTCTATATCATAGGTTTTTGCCGCACTAAAACCCATATCTCCTACACATAAGAGCATAGTTCGATAAGGCAATTCTAAAAGCTGCAACACCTGTTCAGCACAAGAAGTTATATATTCTAGCTCAGCCTCAGATTGATCAGCCGTAGTAACACTCACCAGTTCAACTTTATAAAACTGATGCTGTCTGATCATACCCTTAGTATCTTTACCTGTGGCCCCAGCCTCTGAACGAAAACATAGACTTAAACCTGTATAACGCAAAGGTAATTCTAGCTTATCTAAAAATTCATTAGCTACCAGATTAGTTAAAGGTACCTCAGTAGTAGGTATAAGCCAGTAATCATCATTAGTTTTAAATAGATCATCTTTAAACTTCGGTAGTTGGCCAGTATTATACAAACTATTTGATTTTACTACTACAGGCATAGAATGTTCTTTAAAATTATGGCTACCTGTATGCAAATCCAACATAAAATTGTACAAGGCTCTTTCTAATAAGGAAAGATCCCCTTTTAAAATCACAAATCTGCTTCCTGATATTTCGGTAGCTTTTTCAAACTCCATCATCCCTAAATCTTTGCCTAAAATAAAATGTTCCTTTGGAGTAAAATCATACTTAGGTATATTTCCCCAGTTTCTAACCTCCACATTATCATTTTCATCAACGCCTAACGGTACCGTAGCTAAAGCAATATTAGGAATACTAGCTAAAATTTGCTGGAAGTTTTTCTCTATCTCCTTCACTTCTAATACTAATTGTTCTTCTTCTTTTTTAGATTGGCTAACTTCTTCTAATAAGGCGGTAATATCTTTTTTCTGAGCTTTATAAATACCAATATCCTTAGCTAATTTATTGCGTTTGGCTGCTAAAGATTGACTAAAAAGCTGTTTTTCTCTTAAATTTAGATCTAAATTAATTAAATCATTAATAGATATGCTAACCCCTCTATCTTTTAAACTTTTTCCTACAATGTGAGGAAATTCTCTAATTAATTTAATATTGATCATGCTTGCTTACTTAGGTTAATATAATTAGATTTTAAATAATTTTACTTTTAGTGATACAAATATTTATTTTTAAATTTTTCTGTCAAGTTAGGTAATAAAGCTCTACTAACAACATACACTACTACAAAAGCCCATAAAGTTCTGCCTAAAATTAAAATCCAGCCATTGGCTCCTAAAATAATAAATATTATACTGTCTTCTATAATCGCATGTGCTAAAGATAAAAAAGTAATTACCTTAAAGGCTTGATCTTTTTTAAAAAATTTATTTACTGTAGCTTCCTCTTTTAGCAAACCCCAACCGTAGGATAACCCAATTATATAGGTAATTAAAGTTACCATAGAATTATATTTACTAATTTTAAGAATTCTACATAAAGGGCTAAAAAGGAGATTAATTTTATTTAATAATCTTAGGTCTTTTAATAATTGTACAAGTAGAAAAGCTAAAAATATAATTATAGTAATTAATAAAAGCATCATTACTTCTGCTTTTATCCATATTGCTAGCCTAAGCAGCCATTTACTGTAATTAGATCCTAAAGTTGCATTATGGATTAAATCCATAAAATTAGGATTTACCACATAATTTTTATATAACAACGGATTTTTAACAAGATCTTGCATTAGACCAAAATATTGGCAAATAATATGCACTAAAAACCCTAAAATTACTGCTGAAATGAATCTAATCCCTGCTGACCAAAAAGGATTAATCTTTAATTTATAAGCAATAGTTGATTCCACGATAATACTATGAAAAACCAATGAAATTAAAGTTATTACAGTTAATTGCTCATAATTTAAAGGTGCAGAAGGAAATAGCAATAATAAGATAGAAAAGGTAGTATAATTATTATTTAAAATGCCTCCGATCCAAGCTAATGCATAAATGGAGGGCAATCCTAAAACTTCCATAATAGGAGTAAAAGGATAAGCTAAATACCCTACTAAATTTAGCTCTTGAAAAATTTTAATAGCAATAACGGTGGGAACCATAAATTTAAATAAAGCTAAAGCATTATAAATTGCCTTCTTAAATATAGGCTTTAGATATATTATAACGCTCATAATCCAGCTTAAAGAGGCAGAATTTAAATTAGAGGATGGTAGTTGGGACATTTATCTCACACGTTATGGTTAAATTAATAAAAAGCAATACAGTTAATAAACACAACTATATTAGATATACCCCCCACCTAAAAGCCTATCCCCTTCATAAAAAGCACAAACTTGGCCTTTAGCTACCCCAAATACACTATCCTTAAATATAATTTTTGCATAATTATTTTCCAGAGGATAAATTTCAGATTCCATCAAGGGCTGGCTAGCTCTAACTTTGGATAATAAGACTTTTTTCTCAAATTTAAAATCTTCATCGCCCAGCCAATTAACATTTTCTAAAATAATTTCCTTAACTGCTAAAGCTTCTTTTGGCCCTACCACTACTTCATTTGTAATAGGATTAATCTTTACCACAAAAAAGGGAGTTTCTTGACCGCTTACCCCAATGCCTTTTCTTTGACCTACAGTAAAATTATGAATGCCTGCATGTTTACCCAAGATTTTTCCGCCGGTATCTAAGATATTACCTTCACTAATGTTTTGTTGGGATTTTTTCATCAACTCTGAAAAAGAGTCACTTGTTACAAAACATAAATCATTAGAAGCTTTTTTAGTGGCCACATGTAACCCAAATCTTGTTGCTTCGCTTCTTACTTCGGCCTTAGTGTACTTAGCCAAAGGAAATCTCATATGTTTTACTGCAGATTTTCTTACTTGCGATAAGAAGTAACTTTGATCCCTGCCTTGGGTGCCTTTATAAATTTCTCCATTGCCTAAAATACCTTGAGACCATTTAATATAATGCCCTGTAACAAGAATATCCGCGGCAATTTTGTGGCTTTCTTGCAATAAAGCACCGAATTTAATATCCCGATTACAGGTAATGCAAGGATTAAAAGTAATACCTGACATATATCCATTAATAAAAGGGTTAATAATAGTTTCCATAAAAGTTTGATGTAAAGGCACAAATTTGTGCTCTATGCCTAATTTTGCTGAAACTTCTTTACAATCATCCATTACTGTTTGATCTTTACAAACAATACCTTTTTCATCATCGTTTTCATATAAAAGTAAAGTCATACCAATTAAATTGGTATACCCTGCCTCTTGTAATAAAGCCACACTAGTACTGCTGTCTACTCCTCCGGACATTGCTACCACAATTTTTGCTTTTCTATCTACATTAGGGAAATCTATCATTAACCATAACCTTTATGCTAATTATTTAATTTTTACAACTTGCCAAGTTAATTTTATATGAATAGCTAGTATTTTGCTTTCGCGGAAAAACAGAGTAGATAAATTTCATTTAATATTTTTATAATAAAAAATTCAAAAAAAGGTAAATAAAACATGCTATAAAAGCTGTCTTTATCCTGCTTAGTAAAATATATGATCCTACCGTTAGGTTGTAAAAACTTTGCAATATTTACTTAATTTACAAGATTTTACAATAAAGACAAGTATAAAAGATAAACAACCTGACTTATCTTTGCTAAATTAATAATTTAAATGACAATTCTATCAATATTTTAATTAAAAATATATTACTATATAGTAGGAATATTATATATAATATATACATTATTGTATATAAGGCTAAGCAAATGAATGATAGCGAAAAACGTAAAAGGTTTAAAGAATATTTAAAGGATGAACCAAGTTTACCTGAAATTATAGAAGATCCCTACCTTGAACGATTAAAAGAACATCAAATTCCTAATTATTTATTAGATACCTATCAATGGGCGTATATTAAACCAAAAAATATTGATTTTTTAGATAATGTTTTTATTTATCATCTAATTTTATTTGGTCAAGGTGCAAAACTAATGAAAACTTATCTCAGAGAGATTAAACCAACCGATAAAGTTCTACAAGTTGCACATGTCTATGGTAACCTAGTGAAAAAAATAGCTGCTAAAGTACAGGCAAAAGGTTCTTTAGACTTAATAGATGTTGTACCTTACCAGTTAGAAAAAGCTAAACTTAAATTAAAAGGATTTAAAAATGTGGATATGTGGCTTCAAGATGCAGCAGTTTTATACCATAGAAGCTACGATTTTATTGGTATCTATTTTCTTTTACATGAGGTTCCAGATTACGTAAAAAAGCAAATTATAGAAAACGCTCTACAACAAATTGATGAAAATAATGCTAAGGTAGTTTTTATAGATTATCATAATCCCAGCTTTTTTAATCCCATTAGACCTATACTTTCTTTAGTAAATCTATTTTTAGAGCCTTATTCTAACGCCTTATGGGAAAGAGAAATTAAGAACTTTACCAATAAAGCCCATAAATACCATTGGGAAAAAACCACTTTCTTTGGTTCTACTTATCAAAAAGTAGTTGTGAGTAAAAAGCAATAAAAGCATTTTTTATTAAGGAGCAACTAACTCTTTATTACTTGCAATTAATTCCTTATTTGCAAGTAGTAATTTTTTAATTGCCTTTATAAGGTGCGTATTTTATATAAGTAGAATTAAACATCCTCACATCTAATTTTAAAATAATATTTCTTCCTTGATTTTTTTGGGTATTATAAGGAGACAAGTTGCCCATATATGTACCCACATTACTTTGTCTATCTTTTTGCATTTGTATTATTCCCATCGGCGTAACCGCTGAGGTCGTCTCCAACATTTTAGCTAGCTTTTCTCTATATTTACTAAAATATCCAGGATTTTTATTGATATTAGCTGCTGTTAATGCCTCTACTATTATCAACACGCTACTATAACCTAAGTAAGATGCATAACGGGGATTAGTTTTATATCGTTGATTATATTTTTTATAAAAGTCCAAGTTAGCTTTGGTCTTAATACTATACCAAGGAAAACCTGTAACAATCCACCCCTTAGGAGTTAGTTGCTCTCCTAAAGAGTCTAACCATTCTGGCTCACCTGCAAACATAACATATACCTTTTTACTGGCTAACGTAGAGCTACGTTGTAAGTTAAGGCTTAATTGCTCCAAATCAGGACCATTAATAGCAATAATTACACCAGCAGTATAGGAATTATAAATTTCAGAGGAAACAATATTAGTATTGGATTGAAAAGGAGAAATGATTATATCTTGCGCAAAATTAATCTCTTTGCCTTGCGCTAAAACTGCACTTTTTAATTTTTGCGAAATATATTCACCATCCTCGTTAGAATATCTAACAATGGTAAAGCTTTTAACGTCTTGCGAACCACCAATTGATTGGCTAATAGCTTTTATATGAGTATCATAACCTTCTCTTAATCTAAAACTCCACCTGCTTGAATTTTTGCCTCTTATAGTGCTTTCTGTAGGGGTTCCTGTATTTAAAAAAGGTATCTGATTTTCCTTAGCATACCTTGCAACGCCTTCTGCGGTTTGTGGTAAATAAGTACCAGTTAAAATTAAGGCTTTGTATTTTTCATGAGCTAAATTTGCCTTAGCATAAGCTTCTAAATATGTACCCATATCATCCAAAATTACCAATTTTAAAGGTAAATTATTAACCCCTCCTGTGCTATTAATTTCCTCTAAGGCCATTTGCATCCCAGCATAGTAGTGCTGAATGTATTGCTTATTAAGCAAGGTTGTATTAATATCAACGATTACAATTTCCTTTAAAGGAGGCTGGATTTTTTCAGTATCTATTGGCTTTTTCTCTGGAGTACAACTAGCTATTATCAAAAAAATTAATGCTGAAGCCACAATTGATTTTGGTTTAGATGAACAACAAAACACATTAGATTTCTTAATTTTAAACATACTTTCCTTATAGGGTAATTATAATTAATAGGTGCCAACTATAATTTTTGATGATCTATTGTCTTAAAATAATATAGCCCTTGATTATAGGACTTTCCATGATATTATTATATCCTAATCTGCTTAATTATAAAATTATATATTTGGAACTTAATAATTTATTATGTTTAAAAATTCTTTAAATTTGCCTTTATTAAAATTAGAAAATATTGAGGTACGTAAAAATAATAAGTATCTTTTAAGAGATATATCCTTAGAAATACATCTTGGAGAAATTATTACCATAATCGGAGAAAACGGCTCAGGCAAAACCACTTTATGTAAAGTAATTACCAATAATTTAAAAATTAATACGGGTAAAATTATTAAAGCTCCTAAATTAAAGATTTCTTATATCCCTCAAATAGGTAATTATAATATTTTAATTCCTTTAAGAGTTTTAGATTTTATTTTTTTAAATCAAATAAAAAAGAAGCTTACTGATGATGATTTAGCTATTATAAATTCCTTAAATATTGAGCATTTATTAATAACCCAACTGCATAAATTATCAGGAGGTGAAAAACAACGAGTAATTTTAGCTCGAGCTTTAATCTTAAACCCAGATTTATTAATCCTTGATGAACCTTTATCTTTTGTGGACTTTAAATCAAAAAATGAGATTTATAATATCATTAATAGTTTAAGAATTAAAAATAATCTTGCCATTATTATGGTATCTCACGATCTTAATTTAGTGCTTAAAGATACTAACTGGAGCTTGTGTTTACATAAAGGAACTATAGGATGTCAAGGAAATACAAAGGATCTAAAAAATAATGCAGATTTTAATAAACTTTTTGGTGATAGCTTTAAATATTATCACCACGACCACCATTAAATGAAGGCCAAAAAGTGCACGACTTAATTATTTTAGCTATTATAGGAGGTATTGGGTTATGCTTATCTTTAAGCGTATTAGGTAACTTTATAATTTGGAATCGTCTTAGTTATTTAGGAGACTCTATAGCTCATAGTAGCTTGTTAGGGATTGCTATAGGATTATTAATTCCTGGGGCCTCTTATATAGCCATTATTTTAATATGTTTCATCTCTTCTTTTTTACTGATACTCTTAAACAAAAAATTAAATATTGCTAAAGATGCGCTATTAATTTTTAATACCCAATTTGCTTTAGCGTTAGGAATAACTTTAATTAGCCTTTTAAATCCTAGCAAAATGGCTAATACTTATTTTATCGGTAACATTATATCTTTAACTCTCACAGATATAATATTTATTTATATGGTTTCAAGCACAATTTTGGTTTATTTATATATTTTTTGGGATAAATTATTGCTTTTAGCAGTTAATGAAGAGTTAGCAACCTCTGAGAATATTAATTCATTTATTCATAATATCGCTTTTACTTTTATGCTGTCTTGTCTTATTGTATTTGGGATTAAATTGGCAGGTATACTTTTAATACCTTCTTTGATGATTATACCCGGATTAATTGCTTTAGGACTTACACGTACCCCTTTTTCTAGTTTGATTGTTTCCTTTTTTCTCGCCACTATAGCAGTAATTATAGGAGTATTATTATCTATAATAATTGATGCCCCCACGGGGCCTTTAATTACCTTGGTTTTGGTAGGTTTTATGGGGTTAAAGATTATACCCTTATTATTTAGTAAATTATTTAATAATTAATTATTTATTATAAAATTAAAAGGATTAAAGAGTCTTTTGAGAAGAATTTAAATATTTTACTAAATGGTAACTAGGTTTATTATTTGCCCTGCCGACTTTTCATGATCCTTCTTAGAAAGATTTTAGTATTATACTCATGAATCTCAAAAAATGACCACAAAATCAATGAAAACCATAGCATAAAAAGAATAGAAACCGAAGGATATAACGAGGATCCTAGAAGTACTATCAAGCAGCATAATAAACAGAAGTATCCTGTTATTGGTTTATTAATCATAAATAATCCAATAAAGGGGAAAAATATAGAAATTATATATTTCATTTTTTAAACTCTAAATCCTCAAATATCTGAGGAAATTACACTGTAAATATATATAGTAAGCATAAATAAAAAAAGTTAATTTTCCCTAAATACTAACTACTATATTTTAATTTTATATTTAATTTTTATAAAAACTATCCATCTTATTTAAGATAACATTTATTAGAAAATTAATCTATTTTACCATAATTTAAGGACAAAATAGCTAATAAGTTTAGTAAAATATAATATAGAGCTGCTAAGCATCCAAAGTTTCCCCGAGTATGAAAAGCAACTTAATTTAAATCAACAATATTTAATCAAAAATCTTACCGTTAAAGTTAATAAAAAAAATGCATGAATATTTAAAGCCCCCTTCAGCTATCTTTTATATACCCTTAGAAGTAAATAAAAATTTTGAGAGCTATTTATCAGATTTTTTTAGCATTGGTCCTACTATTAAAATTCATCATAAGGAAAAAATAATAAAGATGCTCTTAAATAATTATGTACAGCATTTAATTAATTTACATAAGGAAGATCTACCTAATTAATATAACCAACTTATGGAAAAGTTCAATGAACTTATGGAGAAATAGATTGTGAAAAATTAGTTTAGATAGCTTAGCAAGATACATACTCATTTAGCTTTTTATTTAAAAAATTAATAAAATGTGGATTTAAGGAGTTCATTACCTACCTTGCACTTTAATATTGATTTTAATGCTGATTAAAACTTTATAATTTCCTTTATAGCTTTAATATTAAGATTAAAAAAATGATAAATTTCATAGTATAAAAGCAAGCATTATAGCGAAACTCAATATTAACGATCAGCCTGTTAAAAAAAGTTAAGCACGTTAAAAATCAACCTACTAATTTATGATTAAAAGAGGATAAAGTTAGCTTTTAATCTACTTTTAAATTTAGGATAAAATTATAAAATCCCTAGTTTTTAATGATTTACTAATTCTTATAAAGCTTCTAGTTATTTGTGTAAATTTATTACTAGAATTTATGAAAATTATTTCTTCTACTTCATAACCATCTTAATAAGTTAAATTAAAATTGGGAAGTTTGTCTTAGCTTTTTATAAAATCTATAAAAAAAATTAAAAATATATACCCTCTTTTTCCTAGATGCTCTACTTTTATTGATAAAAATTTAGCGAAAAAAATTTGAAAATAAAAATAAAATATTAAGGGTTTTTAATTATAAAGGGTTTTTAATTCTAACCATAAAAAAAGGAGTGGCCATTTAATCTATTTTGTCCCCCCTTTTTTATCAACACTTTTTGTTTTATAGTAAATACTATAAATAAAACGAGTAGTAAATTATAAAGATAACTTTTATAAAAATTATCTTTTAGAAAATTGAAAGCTTTTTCTAGCCTTTTTATGACCATATTTCTTTCTTTCTACCACCCTTGAATCACGAGTAATAAATCCAGCTCTTTTAAGAGCAGGTCTGTAATCAGGATTATAAGCAAATAAGGCTTTAGAAATGCCGTGTTTAATCGCTCCTGCTTGGCCTGATAAACCTCCCCCTAAAACACTTACTTTAATATCATAATGATTTTCAGCTCCTATTATTTCAAAAGGCTGATTAACGATCATTCTAAGTACAGGACGGGCTAAATAAGCCTCTATATCTTTTTCATTAATTTCAATTTTACCGCTACCTGGTTGTAACCATACCCGGGCAATGGAATTTTTTCTTTTGCCTGTTGCATAAGCCCTACCTTTTTCATCTATTTTTTGTAGATATTTAGGAGCTTCTGGTTCTTGTAAATCTTGGATACTGCTTAAAGATTCCACCATTTCACTCATATTTATTACCTCTTATTTTTGGGATTTAATGCTGATACATCTAAAATTTCTGGCGTTTGTGCTTGATGCGGGTGATTATCAGCGGCATAAATATGCAACCTTCGCATTTGTGCTCTTCTTAATGGCCCTTTGCTAATCATTCTTTCCACAGCCTTAGATAATAATCTATCTGGGAATTTACCATTTAATATATCTTTCCAAGATTTTTCTTTTAATCCCCCTGGAAAGCCCGTGTGCCAAATAAATTTGCCTTGGTTTAGCTTATTTCCTGTAACCTTTATTTTATCTGCGTTGATTACTATGATGTTATCACCACAATCCATATGAGGGGCATAACCCGCTTTATGTTTACCACGGATTCTAGTGGCTACCACTACAGCCAGCCTACCAAGTACTAAATCTTTAGCATCAACTACATACCACTTATTTTGGATCTCAGCTAATTTTGGAGAATATGTTTTCATTTTTTTATACCGCTTTTTACAGAAATTATTACTTACATTTGATTAATAATTTAATCAATATTATTTTATTATTCTTTATTTTTAGGAAAAATATTATTTAATTCGCAATTAAAATATGATTATTGCACATTTACATGGATTGTCAATTAATTTAACAACAACCGCTTTTAACTCCTATTTATCATAAAAATAAGTAGAATTCCAAATAATTGGAACCGCCCTGGATAAAGAACTTATCTCAACAGGTTAATATATATTTAATTAAAAATCAAGCATATTTTGTTTGTTAGTTGGTTCAAAGCAAACTACCCTTTTAATACCCCTTAAATCTTTATAGACTTTTTTAAGCTTAAAATTATTTTTTTTGCTAAGTTCTATAACCTCCTCATATTGCTTATAGCCGATTTCTAAAATAATTAAGCCATTTGGTTTTAAAAAATCATATGCTTTACTAAGGATTTCTTTATAAAAATATAAACCTCTATTATCAGCAAATAATGCTAAAGCAGGCTCATAGCGCTTAACTTCTGCCTCTAGGGCTTGATCATTCAAATCTATATAAGGAGGATTACTAATAATAAGATCAAACTTATTCAAAGTTAACCAAGAGTAATTAGTAAAGCCAGAAAATAAAGAATCATGAACCAACAAACATCTAGGATAATCTTTTTCTAAGTACTTTTGCTCTTCTTTTATTTTCTCTGGTTCATCAAGTAAGTAATTGCCCTTTTTACTTATCTTAACGTGTGGTTTAAAATTTTTATGATAAAAAATGCTATAGGAAATATCCAAATTTAAAGCATTTCTCGCAGCTACGGCTAATGCTCCTAGGGAAATATCCACCCCTACTCCTTGAGTGTGCTGGTATTCTTTTAACAAAGAAAGTAAAATACAGCCGCTACCTATACCTATATCTAATATTTTCCCAGGAAAAGCTTTATCTCTATAATTATCTAATACCGCTTGTATCATGATTTCTGTATCATTGCGGGGAATTAAAACTTTAGAATTAACATAAAATTTATCTTCCCAAAAATATTGGTATTTTAAAATATAAGCAAGGGGCTCTCCTTTTAGCCTTCTTTTAATATACTGGTGTAAAGTAATAATTTGCTTAGGCTGCAGCTGCAAAAAATTTTGTAATAAAATAAAGTTAATATTATTAATTTCTAAAATATTTTGTAAAATTAACCTAATTTCTTGCTGATATTTTAATACGCAGGAATTTGACAAACCAAAAGGCATAAGATCAGCCTGGGAAAAATGTAGCCTTACTAGCTGCAAAGCCTGATTAAAAGCAGTTTTTAGTAACATTTTTTATTAATCTCTTAGATTAGTCCAAGGATTGAAAATACCTAAACCTTAATTTTAGCTAGCGTTAGAATTAGAAAGTTTTAAAGCTTGATCTTCAGCAATTAAAGCATCTATCATATCATCTAAATCTCCTTGTATAAATTTTTCTAATTTATACAACGTTAAATTAATTCTATGATCTGAAACTCTTCCTTGAGGGAAATTATATGTTCTGATTCTCTCATTTCTATCGCCGCTACCAATTTGATTTTTTCTTTCAGCAGATCTTTGAGCATCTAAGGATTTTTTTTCTTGTTCATATACCCTTGCTGCCAAAATCTTCATAGCTTTAGCCTTATTTTTATGTTGCGATCTTTCATCTTGTTGCGCCACTACTACTCCTGTGGGAATATGGGTAATTCTCACTGCGCTTTCTGTGGTGTTAACGTGCTGACCGCCTGCTCCTGAGGCTCTATAAATATCTATTCGTAAGTCCTTTTCTTCTATTTTAAAATCCATTTCCTCAATTTCTGGCAATACAGCCACAGTGGCTGCAGACGTATGAATTCTCCCATTAGTTTCCGTATCAGGAACTCTTTGTACTCTATGGCCACCGGATTCAAATTTCAACCTAGCAAATACCCCTTTACCTGATACTGAAGAAATAATTTCTTTATATCCTCCTACCCCTGTTTCACTTAAGCTAATTATTTCTACCTTCCACTTTTTTATTTCTGCATAACTGCTATACATACGAAATAAATCAGCCGCAAATAAGCCCGCTTCATCGCCTCCTGTACCTGCTCTTATTTCTAAAATAGCATTTTTTTCATCATCTTTATCCTTAGGTAATAAAGCTATCTGCACATCTTTAGTAAGATTTTCTAAGTTTTCTTTAACCCCTTGATATTCTTGTTTAGCTATATCTTTAATTTCTTGATCTTCTTTTCCATCAATAATTTCATTAAGATTATTAAGTTCAGTTTGCGCATGCCATAATCTATTAATTAAATCTACAATCGGGGTTAAATTAGCATATTCACGAGAAATGTTAGTAAATTCCCCTCCTAAAGTTGCAGGATCCTGGCTTAATTTTTCTCCTAATTCCCTATGTTTGCTAACTAAAGATTTTAGATTATCCTCAAAACTCATTTTTATTTCCTAATTTTGCTCCAGTATTTTGCTCAAATGATTTGTAAAACCTTTTAATTTATAAATCAATTTATAACCTAATTTCTAAGGATTATAAAGTAGATTAATTTTTTTATAACTTATATTGGCTAAATTCTTTTGTTAAAAATTCTTCTAATTGCTCTGTTTTTATTTTTACTATGGAAAATTGCTTTGAATTATCCACAGAATATTTAAGCGTTAAAATTCCATCATTATAATCTTTTTCACCCACGATAATGGTGGCAAAAAAACTCTCAGTATTAATTTTTTTAAGTTTGCTACCAATATCTTTGCCTAAAATAATATCAGCAGCAAATTTATAGTGATGACGTACCAATTGGCTTAAAGCTAAAGCTTGTTGGTTGTATTGCTCAAGAGTTGTAATTATAGCAATATTCTTATAGGTAAAATTATTGGGTTTAAGCATTAAGCTTAACCGTTCTATTCCAGCCCCAAAGCCAAATGAGCCAACCTCTTCCCCCCCCATATCTTTAATCATATGATCATACCTCCCTCCTGCTATCAAAGTACCTTGGGCTCCTAAATTAGTAGTGATAATCTCAAAGATTGTATTGGTATAATAATCTAAACCTCGTACTAGATTTAAATCAATTTCAAAAGGAATGCCTAAAAAAGTTAACCCTTCTAAAACTTTGTTAAATTTTTCCTTATCTTCTATACTTAAAAACGCTGCTATGTCTGGTGCATCTTTTAATATTTCTTTATCTTTGCTATCCTTAGAATCTAAAATCCTTAAAGGATTTTTCTCTAATCTTAAGCGGCTATCTGCAGATAATCTACTTACTTTATCGGTTAAATAATCAAGTAAAGCAATTTTATAACTTGTTAAAGCTTGTTTATTACCTAATGAATTAATTATTAATTTATAATCAGTAATTTCTAGGCGTTTAAGGAAATTGGTAGCTAAATTAATAATTTCAATATCACTAATGTATGAATTAGTTCCCAAATACTCTATACCAAATTGATGGAACTGCCTTTGTCTACCTTTTTGGGGCCTTTCATACCTAAACATCGGTCCTAAATAAAAAAGTTTTTGTGGTAAGGATTGTAACTCTTTATTACTAAGCAAAGCTCTTACCACCGCTGCTGTCCCTTCTGGTCTTAAAGCAAGCCTATTGGCGCTTCTATCTTCAAAGATATACATTTCTTTATTAATGATATCTGTGCTTTCTCCTATATTTTTTTCAAATACACCGGCAAATTCAAAAATTGGCGTCCTGATTTCTTTAAAATTATAGGCTTTGGCAATATATTTTGCTGCTTCTTCTATTTTATTAAAGTTATCTAATTCTTCACCTATCAGATCGTGGGTACCCCTTACTGTAGTATATAATCTCATTTTTTTCTATTCTTATTAAGATTGATTATTTCATTTAATTAAAACGTTAAAGCAAGCAGAATTATATTAATTTATTAGAGTTATTCACTATGTTTGGTTCTTTTTCTTTAGCGTAATTTTCTACCAAACTCACTACATGATTTACTAAATTTTCGTTATCAATTTTATGATCTTTTTTACCTTTAATATATATAATATTTTCCTTAGCCGTGATACCCACAATACCAATATCTGTATAATTGGCTTCTCCAATACCATTTACTACACAGCCTAAAATTGATATAGTTACGGAGGTTTTAATATGGGCTAAAGCCTTTTCTATTGCCTCCACATTTTTTATCACATCAAATCCTTGACGTGCACATGAAGGGCAAGAAATAATTTTTACTCCCTTTTCCCTAAGGTTGAGAGTTTTTAAAATATCAAAACCTACTTTAATTTCCTCCACTGGATCTGCTGATAAAGATACCCGAATAGTATCACCAATTCCTTTCCACAATAAAGTACCTATCCCAAGCGACGAAGCCACAGTACCGGATCTTAAGCTCCCTGATTCTGTTATGCCTAAATGCAAGGGGTAATCGCAAGCAGCAGAAAGTAATTCATAGGATTTGACTGCTAAAAATACATTAGAAGCCTTAACACTGATTTTAAAATTAAAAAAACCACAGTCCTCTAAGATTTTCATATGAGTAAGAGCACTTTCTAACATAGCCTCAGGGGTAGGACTTTTATATTTATCTATTAAATGAGCTTCTAAAGATCCTGAATTAACTCCTATACGGATTGAACAATTATGATCCTTAGCAGCTTTAACTACTTCCATTACCTTTTGTTTTGAACCGATGTTGCCTGGATTAATACGTAAACATGCCGCTCCAGCTTCTGCTGCCTCTATGGCTCTGCGATAATGAAAGTGGATATCCGCAATAATAGGAACAGAAACATTTTGGATGATTTTTTTTAAGGCAGCAGTGTCTTCTTTTTCTGGGCAAGATATTCTAACTAAATCCGCCCCTACGGCTTCTAAAGCTTGCACCTGTTTAATAGTAGACGTAAAATCTGTGGTTAAAGTATTGGTCATAGATTGTACAGTAATAGGATTATCCCCCCCTATTAATACCTTACCCACATTAACCACCTTAGTTTTTCTTCTAGGTATTTTATAATCATATAACACTATTATTTCCCTTAAAGTTATAATGCAAATTAATATAAGTTAAAGCTCTATTTTGCTATTTCTTGTACAGACAAAATCCTTGTACAGCAAAAATAAGTAGTAGAAAGCATGATCAATAAAATTAGCTTTTTAAATTAGGTAAATTTTTCTATATGTTTTAAGATCTCTTGATAAAAAGAGCTTTGATGAGCTACTAGTATACACCTTAGGATAATTATATTGAAATTATTACCTTAGGATTTAGCTTTGATAGTTAGTTAATACCTAGAATTATTACCATAAGCTTGAAGCAAGCTATCTCTTTCCAAGATTATTCCATTTACTACTAAATTATTATTACGTTGTTGATTAAGGTAAATTAAAATACCATCTACAGTCATCGTAACACTACGATAATTGCCTACTATCATACTAATTTTATCTACTCCTGGTACCTCAAAACTTTCCCCTGCTTTAAAAATCCTATCTAAGTAATACATGTTACGCTCATCAGTATTGTAGATTTGTACCCAAACATCTCCACTAAAAAATAATTTGATATCTCTAGTCTTGTTTTCTTGGGGCCAAGAAGCCTTAAAAAATCTTAGGGCATTTTCGTTAGAGCTAACGGTAGAATTAGCTTGGGCAGAATTATTATTTAATGAATTATTACCACTAGTTACAGAATTACCAGCCCTACTTGCATTTCCTCCACTTCCCGTATTTTGCCCTGAGTTTGAGTTTCCTGTAAGACGATTAGAAGTGGGATTAGGGGCGGGAGCTAATTGGTTTACCACGTTATCATCTTTTTTTAATACCAAAAAATCGTCTTTATTAATTAGGCTTTGCATTTCATTTTCATTAGCAGTTTCTTTAGAAGGCGGCGTCCTTTGGTCTAACTCTCTTGGGGAATGAGTAAATTTTATTCCAAACCAGACAATGGTACCTACAATAGCAATAAATATTATTACTAATAATAACGTAGTAAAATTGCTTTTTTTAACTGGAGTTTTATACTCATTCTTAATTTTTGCATTATTAAATTTAATATCACCAGGTAATAAGCTTTTATTTATATTTAATTTAATCTCAGGACTTGCTAAATTTTTAGTTTTAGGATCCTCTAATTCTTTTGGCTTATTAATTTGATTAATAATATTATTAGTATTTTCTTTAATCGTATTAATTAAAGCGTATTTTTCGTCTAAATAATTGTGATGATCTTTATTTGAATAATGAGGATTAGTAAAATGATAAACACTGTCTAAATAATTAACCAAATAGTTAGCATCTTTAATTTCTAAAAAATTAGCATAGGATCTTAAATAACCTAAAGCATAAGTACGTTCTGGTAAAACTTCATAATTTTCTTCTTCAAGAGCCTGTAAAAAGTGCTTTCTAATACGAATAATATTAACTACCTCTTCTATGCTTAGCCCTTTTTCTTCTCTTTTAACTTTAAGGTAGTCACCTAATTTTGAGTAGCCTTCCACATTAAATTCTGTAACATGATAATCTTTTTCGGCCATCAATTTTCTTCCTTTTTTCATCTTATTGTACATTATGATTTTAAGTAATCCCTTGCTTGATTAAGACAATTATTAATAATAGTTTGTACAGGAAGGATTTCATTGACCAACCCTACTATTTGGCCCGCCATTAAAGATCCTTCTACTACATCACCTTCTATTACTGCTCGTCTTAAAGCTCCTGCCCAATAATGTTCTATTTCTAATTGTGCTTCTTGTTTACTATTATACTCGCCGTTTTTAAACTTATTTACCACCTCTTGTTGAAAGAGAATAAAATTTATACTTCCTTGATTAGAAATAGCTCTTACAGGAATCACCGGAAAATCTGGATCAATTTGTACCGTTATTTGCGCATCTTTAGCTCCTGCATTAATAAAAGCTTTTTTAAACGATGGATGAGCAATACATTCATCTGAGCAAACAAATATAGTACCCATTTGTACGCCTGCTGCCCCTAAATGCAAATAATTAACCATAGTTTCCCCTCTACCTATGCCTCCTGCCACAAATACTGGAACCTCAGTAACATTAGGAAGAATTTCTTGTGCCAGCACTGTAGTTGAAACTGGCCCAATATGCCCTCCTGCTTCTAATCCTTCAATAATTAAACCACTAATGCCATTTCTAATTAACCTTTTTGCCACAACAAAACTAGGAGCAAATGCTATAGATTTTATACCATATTGCTTTAGCTTTTCAATAGATTTAGCGGAAGCTAACCCACCTGCTAATATCACATGGCTAATTTTTTCATTAATACAAATATCTAATAGATCTTCTAAATGGGGATTCATAATAATAATATTTACACCAAAGGGCTTATTGGTTTTTTCTTTAGTAGCTAAAATTTCTTTTAATAATAAAGGGCCAGTCATAGCTCCTGTGGCAAGCACACCAAAAGCTCCAGAATTTGAAATCGCGGCTACTAAATTACTTTCTGAAATCCAAGACATAGCACCTCCTAAAATTGGTACTTCTACCCCTAAAAACTCTTTGCCCCTTGAATATAGAGCGTCTAAAGTGCTCATTTTATCTTTAACCTTTTTAAGACAATATTTTAAATTAATATAATTAAGAATTTATGTAAATATTATGTAAATCGTTGACTAAATTAGCGGCATCAGCCTTTAAAACTAATAAGCTAATCTTGATATCAGAAATATCTATCATTAATATAGTAATACCATTTCTGGATAAAATTTCAAATAACTTTTGTAATATACTTTGATTAGTTTTTATCCCTATTCCCACAATAGAAATCCTAGCTAAATTCTCGGTAAAATTAATAGCTTTATACTTTAAATGCTCTTCGTGTGCAGCAATAATTTTTAAAGTAGCATAAAAGTTATTCTGATTAGTAACTAGGGATAAATCGGCTATATGATGATTTTTTAAATTACAATATTTATACAAATAATTAAAATTGTCTATATAAATACTTTTATTATTAAAATCTTCTAGCAAATTTTTTATATTTAAATGCTCGCACTTAGCATCCACAATATTTATTTTACTATAAAGGTTGGCATCAGTTACGATAGCGCTAATAAAGCCTTCTTCTAGATTTTCTTCCTTTTTAAATATCATACTTCCTCTATTTTCTTTAGAATTATAATTTTTAGTAGATTTAATTAAAAGTTTAATATTATGCTTTAAAGCCAGTTCTACCGCCCTATTTTGCAAAATTTTTGCGCCAGAGGAGCTCATAGCTAACATAGTTTCATACTTTACAAAAGGTAGTAACAAAGCCGTAGGAACAACTTTAGGATCAGCTGTGTAAATTCCCTCTACATCCTTGTAAAAACAGCAAGAATCTGCTTTTAAGGCAATGGCCAAGGCTACAGCTGTAGTATCAGATCCTCCTCTTCCTAAGGTGGTAATTCTGTTATTTTCAGTAATTCCTTGAAAGCCAGAAATAATAGGAATTATATTATTATCTAAGCAAATCAATAATTCGGTGGTTGCCACATATTTTACTTTAGAAACACTATGATGAGCTGTGGTAATTATAGGTACTTGCCAACCCATAAAAGATCTAGCTTGTAAATTTCTTTTTTGTAAGGAAATAGCTAACAACCCACAGGTGATTTGTTCTCCACAGGAAACCACCACATCATATTCAGAATAATAAGAGTTGTTTTTTTCTTGTATTTGCGTAGCTTCAACGTACTCAATAAGTTTATTAGTGTAGCCCGCCATGGCAGAAACTGCTACTACGATATTTTCTTGATTATTAATATGGTGCTCAATAATATTAGCTGCTTCTTCAATTTTACTTTGATTTGCTAAAGCTTCTCCACCGAATTTTAAAATTATTAAAGGTTTTGCTGTTTCAGCTTTCATATTTTTACTTTTTTATGGAGGAAATAATATAGTATTATTTATATAATCTATTAATAAATTTTGAGCAAATACTTATTCAAAATACCTTTTTATTTTTAACATAATTTACTAAGCTTTAGCAAGGATAATCACAAATGCAAAAATCAAGTATTGATGAAGAAATTAATAAATTTTCAGCAATGGCAACAGAGTGGTGGAAAAAGGATGGAAAATTTAAAATACTGCATGCTTTTAATCATACGAGGATGGTCTTTATTGAGCAATGCCTAAGCTCTTATGGGCAAGCTTTAGCAAATCCTGCTGAAGTCAGCATACTAGACATAGGTTGCGGAGGCGGAATATTAAGTGAAGCCTTAGCTAAAAAAGGTTATAACGTTACAGGACTTGATGCCTCAGAGCCTTCTATTGTGCAAGCCAAAGCTCATGCTATTGAGCAACAATTAAATATAGAATATCTCTTAGCTACTCCTGAAGAGCATCTACAAAGTTCAAAACAATATAATGCGGTTTTTGCTATGGAAATTATAGAACACGTAGCTGATCCTAAAGAATTTGTGAACTATATTAAGCACTTTATCAAGCCCGGTGGTTTATTATTTTTTTCAACTATCAATCGCAATCTAAAATCTTTAGTGCTTGCCAAATTTACAGCAGAATATATTTTGGGTTGGCTACCTAAAAAAACCCATGATTTTTCAAAATTTATCACTCCGCAAGAGTTAACAGTTTTAGTAGAAGATATTTTAGTAGAAGGTACGGGCAACAAGGCCCATAATTTCTCTCAAGTTAACTTACCTTGTTATTTACAAGAAATTAAGGGAATTAATTTTAACATAATAAATAAAACTTGGAATTTAAGCTCTCAGCCAACAGTAAATTATATTTGCTGTTTTAAGAAAAATAAAATATAAGTAAAATAGTATGTTTTTAAGGGAAAAGGCCTAAATATAATACTTATTGTAAAAGTAGGTAAAGAGCAAAAATATAATATTAAAAAACAATGGTTATCATGATATTTTTTTATCACAATAACCATTGTTTATATTTAACGATTTAATATTATTACAAACTATTATTATCTAGAATAATATTCCACCACAGTATTTGGATCCATTTTCGCTGGAAAAGGTACATCTTCTAATTTAGGTATGTGTAAATATTTCCCTTTCATAGTGGTGTGATTAGCTTCCATATAAGAAGGTACATCCCTTTCTCCACTTGAAATCGCAGCAAATACAATTGCTAATTCTTTAGATTTTCCCTTAATCTCAATTTCATCCCCTTCTTTAACTAAATAAGAAGGAATATTAACTCTTTTACCATTTACTAAAATATGACCATGATTAACAAATTGTCTAGCAGCAAACATAGTAGAAACAAATTTCATTCTATAAACTACGGCATCTAATCTAGATTCTAATAAACCAATTAGATTTTGTGAAGTATCACCTTTTCTCCTAAGAGCTTCTTCAAAATATTTTCTAAATTGTTTTTCGCCTATATTGGCATAATAGCCTTTTAATTTTTGCTTAGCTATTAACTGTACTCCGTAATCACTTGGCTTTTTATGTTGAGCTCCGTGTTGACCAGGCCTACTAGGTCTTACGTTAAAAGGAGATTTAGTTCTTCCCCATAAATTTACCGATAATCTTCTATCGATTTTATATTTTGCGTTATGCCTTTTTGTCATTTATAAACCTTATTTTATGATAAATCATTTTAATTATTGTCCCAGTATTCTTTTATCTATAACCACGCCTAATATTAAATAGGTACGCAACAATATAGTAAAAGCGTGTATATTAAAATATACAACTTTCCTAGAAGGTAACAGTATTATGATAATTATATATGGTTAAGTCAAGTCTTTTTACCAAACCTTTTAAATAAACTAAAAGTGTTTTAAAAAGAACTCTTGAGATTTGGCCATAGTAATTTCATTAATATTATGCTCTAAGTTTTTTTCAAAGTGGCTTTCGTATTTTAAATTATTAGCTGCAAAAAATTCCCTGGTTTTTTTCATATGGTCAAAAGATACTACCCGATCTTTTTCCCCATGGATTAGCAAAATATCTTGGTTGTCATTATAAGCAGATTTTGGTTTTTTTATTATATCACTATTAAATTGGTAAGGTTCGTAATATAATCCACTATGACATACAACCCCTGCAAATTTATTTGGGCTATGTAAACCATGATATAAAACCATAATCCCGCCTTGAGAAAATCCGAATAAACCAATTTTTTCATAAGGCACATTATATTTATTAGAAATATAATCAATAAAATCAGTGAGAATTTTATTAGTTTTATTTAAAGCTTTAAAATCAGCAACTTTAATATCTATATTACCTATTTCATCTTCTACAAAATCCAAAGCAAACCATTGGTAACCCATATAATTACAAGGAAAAGGAGCGTTAGGACAAACAAAAGAAGTATTAGGTAACTGTTTAAATAAAGAGGCAACGCTAGATAAATCATTATTATCTGACCCATATCCATGCAATAATATTATAATATTATTGCATGGATTTAAAGGATGAGCAGTTGCACTCTTAGCCCCCAAATTTTCGTTGGCAGCTATAAAAATATAATCAAGTGGTGATTTTATCAACGTTATCAAATCCTAAAATAATTTTTGTCTATATATCTTTAACTTTATGCTTGCTTTTATTTAAGAAAACCATAGCATTTTATTAATTATTTACCAATAAATTTTCTTTTTCAAGCAATTTTTGTAAATTGCCTTTCATATGCATATCTCTTATAATATCACACCCTCCTACAAATTTTCCTTTGATATATAATTGAGGAATAGTAGGCCAATTAGAATATATTTTAATATTTTCTCTTATTTCTTCTGAAGCTAACACATTAACTCCCATAAACCTAACGTTTAATTCTTGTAAAATGCCCACCACTGTAGCAGAAAAGCCGCACATTGGTTGCTCCTTGGTCCCTTTCATAAATAATATTATTTCATACTTTTTTATAGCTTGATCTATTTGTTTTAAAATATCATTAGATAATCGGCTCTCATCCTCTGTACTAATACTATGTATTTCTGAAGAAGTAGTATTATCAAGATGACTTTCATTAAAAGTACGAGCATCTATAGAAATAGCATGCATTTCCTTGCCAACCACACTGCCTAAGGCATCATAAACCATTTTATGGCGTTGAATACTTGATTTATTTAAAAATATATCAGAGATAACTTGAGCTTCAAAATGTTTACCATCTCCTGCCGTATCTTCAATAAAAACTTTAGAATTAGGAAAGGCTTGATTCAAAACTTCTGTAAGTTGTGCAAGATTTATAGACATTTATACCCTATTTGTTAAATATTTTTATGGTTGTAATGTTAAGTTTTTAAAGAATAAACTGTAATATTTAAAAAGTCAATGCTTTAACTGCCTTTAAGGTCAATTACTACTTTAGGGAGCACCACGCCATAGTTAGAGCAAATTAAGTTGTTTAAAGGAAGTTATTCCATTTTTCGCTACAATTATATGATCATGTAAAGTTATATCTAAATTAGCTGCCAGGTGTAATAATTTATGCGTAATTTCTATATCCTCCTTAGAAGGACTAGAATCGCTACTTGGATGATTATGCACTAAAATAAAAGCTACTGCTCCTAAATCCAAACTTCTTTTTAAAATCTCTCGAGGATAAATAGTCGCGTAATTTATGGTACCCTCTTGAATAATTTCATCTTTGATCAAAATATTTTTGCTATTTAAGTAAAAAATTTAATAAGTTCTTTTTTCTCATACGATAAAGTTACATAGCAATAATCTAATAGTTGGTTCCAACTATTAAGGATAGGCTTATTAAGAATGGGATTTTTCACCAAAGTGTAGCAAGCAGACCTAATTAATAATAATAGTACATAAGTATTTTCTGAAATATTACCTTTATTTTTTAAATCTGCTAAATCAGCGTTGATTAAATCAGCTAAAGAACCAAAATCACTTATTAAGGATTTTGCCAAACCTTTAACATCTTGGCGTGGAATGGTATAAAACAAAAGCATTTCCAAAAGCTCATAATCAGGTAAATCAAAGTTTTTGCTATAATTATTGATAAATTTTTCTTTAGTTCTTTTTCTATGACCTTTATATAATTCTACTTTATTTTTTTGTTCTTGCATCGTTAACTCTTGCTGATGATCATATCTATAGATTATAAAAAAAAACTAAAAGCATTAAGGAAGAGTAAAAATTACAGCGCTATCTTTAGTTACTCCTAATGTATGCTCAAACTGTGCCGATAAAGAACGATCTTTAGTAACCACCGTCCAGCCATTTTTTAACTCTTCGGTTTCTTTTTTCCCTGCATTAATCATCGGTTCTATAGTAAATACCATACCCTCTTTTAATTGCATGCCTTCCCCAAATCTACCATAATGCAAAATACTAGGTTCATGATGAAAAGAAGAACCAATACCATGGCCGCAATACTCCTCCACAATAGAAAAATTATTTTTATGGGCAATTGCTTGAATCACTGCTCCAATATCTCCTAAATGACAACCAGGTTTTACTATTTTAACCGCTTCATCTAAACATAATTTGGTAGTTGCAATCAGGCGATTAGCCAAATCTGATACTTTTTCTACCTTAAACATACGACTTGTATCCCCAAACCAGCCATCTTTAATCACAGTAACATCAATATTTAAAATATCCCCTTCCTGAAGTTGCACTTCATTAGGAATCCCATGACATACCTCATGATTTAAAGAGATGCAGGTGGATTTAGGATAACCTAGATAGCCTAAAGTAGCGGGTATAGCATTATGTTTTCTTATATAATCTTCACATAATTTATCTAATTCTTCTAATGACACTCCTACTTTTATATAATCTTTGATATATTCTAAAACTTGATAAGCCAATACGCCTGCGGCTTTTATGCCCTTGAAAGCTGCTTGATCATAAATTGGCACGTTTTTATACTTTAACATTAGGATTTTCCATTAATTTTAAATTTTAATCTTTAGATTTTTTATAATGATATAATTATAAAAATTTTCCTTTTTTATGTATTAATTATATTTAATACATAATTTTAATTTTATTTTTAACCACAATCTGCTTAATACTAACTTCACATTGATAGGCTAAAAAAGTTACCCCCATATTTTTTGCATTAATTACCCCTTGGTAGTAAGAAGGGTCTAAATCCTTAGCTATACGAACTACGCTGACATCAGAGCGTTGTACTAAGTATAAATTTATAGCCTTAGCTCCTAGTTGTGCTATTTGCATTAAGGTGTTTAAATGTTTTAAGCCTCTACTGGTAGATGCGTCTGGAAATTCAGCTATCCCGGACGTTCTTGATAAAGTAACACTTTTAATTTCCATAAAACATTGATCTTTAATATCTTCACCCTTACTTAACTTAAAATCTAAACGGCTGTCTTCATATTTTACCTCTTCTAAACTTTGAGGATACTCCACTACCTCTATAATTTGGTTTTGCTGCAAAGCTTCACGAATAATTTTGTTAGTAGATAAGGTATTAACTCCTACTAAAGCTTTATTTGAGGCTTCTATTAGCTCTAAACGATAGGGCAACTTATTATTTATATTAACTGCTTTGCTAAGGTAAACTGCCGCACCTTCATTTAATAATCCTAGCATTGATCCTGTGTTAGGGCAATGAGCAGTGATAATTTCTGAGGTATCCACCAGTTGTGCTTCCACAAAAAACCTTTTATATCTTTTTAGAAATATTCCTTTAATTAATGGCATAGAATTATTGGCAGTTAAATCCATTTATTTGTTTTTCCAACCTAAAATATTACAAAACTCCACATTAATAGGATAATGATCAGTAGTTGAATCTTTAAACTGTTTGAAATTATTTTTTAATTCTTGGAAAAAATGCTTTTTTAAAGGCCTTTGATTACGCTGCAGTAAGATATTATTTTCACCATAGCCTTGAAGATCTCTAAAAATATTAAAAAAATCTTTATACATAACCTCTATCTGATCTTTATCGGCCATTATTTCTGCAAACCCTGCACTTTGAAATAAATTCCCTAAAGTTTTAATATCAGAAAAAGGATGTATTCTAGGGGACATGCCATTATATAGGCTCATTTCGGTTTGCATTAAAGCTTGTTCTAAATTACTTAAGGTTCCAACTATAGGTACTGAACACATAAATAAGCCTTGGGGTTTAAGAATAGCAAAAATGTTCTCTAGAGTTTCCTTTAAAAAATTAACATTTTGTAAACTAAAAACGCTAATTATTAAATCAAAGGTGTTAGGTTTAAAAGGTAAGTTTTCTTCATCGCCATTAATTTTGTTAGGATATTTGTTTAGTTTAAGAATTTCTAAAGATAAATCTGTTTGAATGATTCTATTAATTTTATTTTTTATAATATTATTATAAAAATATTCTGATACTTCTCCAAGGTTGCAGCCTATATCTAAAACTAAAGGAAAATCTTTATTTATCTCGCCTGTACGTTCTAAAAGCCTACTAACCACTTCTTTACGTAAAAAAGAAAACTCTCCTACATTTTTAGCGATTGTGTTTTTTCTTGATTTTAATAGTTCTCTATCAAAAATTTTCATTGGAACATATGCTAATTAAGTTGTATAATGTTATATCGTGTTAAAGAATATCATATTTTTAAATATTTGTGAAGACTATTGTTTATAAAGATTATAAATTTTATTTACCCGCCTTCTTGCCATTTATGTAGCAATCTCTTAAGCAGCAAGGGCTTATGTAGTATATGCTTTAATAATTTAATTTTTGCTTCTAAAAAATGCTGTGTAACTTGTGGATTTAGCCTTAAAGAAGGCCCGATTTTATTAGAAGAAACTTTATAGATAATGTGCATTAATTGTTTAAAATCTAAAAAAACTTTTGAAAGTTTAAATTATTGTTTTGAGTATAATGAAACAATTTTTGCATTAATCAATCAATTAAAATATCAAGATCAACCTAATTTAGCCAGCTTTTTGGGGAACTATTTAGATAAAAAATTTAAGGATTTAAAAACCTCCTCTAAAAATAGTATTTTTAAAAATATTGATATAGTAGTTCCTGTGCCTGTGCATTGGCTTAAACTTTTTAAAAGAAAATACAATCATATAGCTTTACTTGCTAAATTTTTAGCCAAGCAAAATACTCTTACTTTAACTGCAACTTTATTAAAAAAAATAGATCTACTAAAGATCAAATGCAATTAAATGGTAAGCAAAGATTAGCTAATTTAAATGCCGCTTTTACTATAGGTAGCTCTAACGTAGATATTAAAAATAAAAATATTTTACTGATTGATGATATTATTACCACAGGAGCTACTATCCATGAATGTAGCAAAGTTTTAAAAAAACATGGTGCTAAATCAGTGCATGTACTGGTTATTGCAAGGGTTGAAGGAAAGTTAAAAATTTAAGCTATGGTTATATTATGATTGATTGGCGTAGCAATTATGATAAAAATTCTTGCTAAATGAAAATTTAATGTTACACTATAATTAATTGTAGTTGCTGAATAGGTAACATAAGATATAATTAAATCTTAAAATTAAGATAAAGAGGTATTATCATGATGATGCAAGCTCCACAAGTACTTTTATATACTAAGCAAAACTGCCCATACTGTGTTAAAGCTAAGCAACTTTTAAAACAAAAAGGCGTATCTTTTAATGAGCTTGATATTGAATCAGATGATAAACTAAGGGAGGAAATGCTTAAAATATCTAATGGTAAAAAAACTGTACCTCAAATATTTATAAATAAAGAGCATATTGGCGGATATGATGATTTGTACGCCTTAGAACAACAAGGTTCATTAGATTCTAAACTAAAATCCAATGAAAAATCTGCTTTAGTTATGGCATCTAAAACGGGAAATCAAGGTACTTCAGATGCGGGATTTACAGGCCAAAAAGGATCTGCTTCTAAAGGAGATAGCTCTAAAGCTAAATAATTAATTATCTTATCCTAAAAATTAAGTAAAGTAATTAGTATTTAAAATTTATTATAAAATATTGTAATAAATTCATAGTGCTATTACTTTATTATATTATTATATTATTAAGCCCTTTATAAAAATTGCTTATAGAAATAAGGGTAAGGAAATTAAAAGTTATATACCTTCTTATTGTTAATATATAATGAACAATAAGGAATAGATACAATTATCAACTGCTTCTAATTTTCCTTAGTAAATATTTATAAAAATTCAGCTAGGGAAACACCTAAATCCACATAAAATCTAGTCTTATCATACAATATTAGGGATTTCATAAAATGTTAAAAAGTACTATAAGTAGCCTTTTTGACTGTACTTTATAGCAAAGCTATCTAAAATGTATTATCTAATAACTATTTTGATAAGATTTAGTTATAAAAAAGCAGCTCATAACTCTAAGACTTGTTCTTAATATTTATAGAAATGGCTATTTTTTATTATTACCTTTTCCTTTAATAATTTTTTTATTACCGTAAAATCTCTATTATATTTTTAGCAATTAATCCAATAAACAAAAATTACCCATACACAATATACAAATGAAAACTGTAGTAATTTCTTTAATTTAAGTTTATTGCTTAATTTATTTTTATTCTATTATCTCTTATCGTAATTACTATGTAGTTCTCCAAATCTCAATCTACTTATATAATTTTTATTTTTGCTATTAGTAACATCGCTTATGATCTTACATCTTATTTCAAAAGAGTTTTTTAATAATTTTAAGTTAAATGGGCTAGAACATTTTAATCAGTGCTTTGATAATTTGTATAATAATTGTGATAAATAAGTAGCTTTTATTTTACTTTAAAAGCAATTTAACCTATATGATTTGAGTAAAGTGAAGGGGGAATATGATTGTTTAGCATTATGCTTTTAATTTAGCACTTCAAAAGTTATTTATCAGTATGTATTTAGATAAATCTTTTGCTGCTTTAACTTTTAATTAAAATACCTAATCCTAAAGAACTATAAGAGGATTTTTTTAAAGATCAAAAAGGTTAAAACTAGCATAATTAATATGTATTTAATAAGGAGATTGTAGGTAAGGCTTTTTAAAAATGATTTTAGGAACAATATAAATATATAATGCTCTTACGCTCATGGTCATTAGTGCCCCTATTACTCCTATTTTTAATAAAACGGCAAATAAAAAAATTTCCAAGATAGTAGCAGTAATAGTAGACATTCTAGAACTGAAAATTTTGGTTAGACCTTTGTTTACCATTTTGCGAATCATCATGCTGTTAATTAAAATAGCCCAGGAAGAAATAATCACGGAGGCGATTTGCACATAACGAGAAAAGAACAAAAAGGAATAAACAGGCAATAAAAATTGTAGAGTTACTAAAATACTTAAAACAGTAAAAGTCGTCCCATAAGCAAGGTTACCTTTATCAATTAAGGTATACAATATTATAAAACATAGCTCTGATACTAAAACCTTGCCAATAAGATCTATATCTAAAGTATAAATAAAATTTCCTAATACCAATAAAAAGGTATTAACCAATAAAATAATAGCAATATTCTTAGAAATTAACATGATTGCTCATTATAGTAGCTATTTATAATAATTATTAAATAAATCATTAATATATTTTCAATTGAGGATTTAATATAAAGGCTATAGAAAAAGGATAATGCCTCCCATTAACTCAACTCAAATTTTGTGTTTGGTGTAATTCCAATAACAAATATCCCATATTTATCAGCTAACTTTTTTAATTTTTCCTGATTTAAAATTATACTGTTTTGGGCCTCAACTATTATCCCCCCCAATCCAGCTTTTCTTGCCTCTACAATTGTAAGATCCCCAATAACTGGCAGATCAACTTTATCCTCTTGTCCAGGCTTTTTTAATTTAATTAAAATTCCCTTACTACCGTTTTTTTTTAATAGAGATTTGGAGCGCAAGATCATCTTTTTTGTACCCTCTGCCGCTTCTATTGCGATTATTATATTTTGCTGTACAATTAGACTTTGTCCTATATCAAGCTTACCGATCTCTTTAGCTACTTCTAAGCCATACATAATATCTGCTTTATTAGCCTCGTTTAGTTCCACATTAGTATAGTACTTTTCCTCTACTAAAATTGCTGGATCTAAGATCTGAGGAGCCACAACTTCAAGCCCATGGCTTTGAAATACTTGTATTACTATAGATAATATGCTATTATCACCTCTAATTATTTTCCTATAGTTTGCTATAATCTCTTTACCTAAGCTATCTACTCTAAGCGCAAAAAGCGAGGGCCTACTAATAGCCCCCACCATAATAATCTTATTAACCCCATTAGATTTTAATTTTGAAATTAAATCCCCTACTTCACCGATATAAAACCAAAAATGAGGATATCCATTAACTAAGCATCTTGGGCTAAATCCTTTAATACCTGCTACCAAAAAATCAATATTTTTATCTTTTAAGGTCTTAAGCATCCGTATAGGCAAATCTCCCTTACCTACAATAATAGCGTATTTATCTGGGAACATATTAATCCTAGCTTTTAAGGGTAAGCAGATTTAAAGTAGATTAAACATCTTTACGGTATTTAGTACATAAATTACGAGTTTTTTCAGAATTAACGAACTTCATTACCTTCATCACACCAGGATTATCATTATAAATGTTCATAATTTTTTCTATATTAGATTTTAAAGTGCTTTTTGTAGAAAATAATATGTCATAGGCGTCTACAATATCGTGGATTTGTTGCTTAGTGTAATTTCTACGTCTTAATCCTATTAAGTTTACGCCGTTAATCTCTTCAGAAGCTCTTATACCTGTAAAAAGAGCAAAAGGTACAATATCGGAGCCCACTCCACTCATGCCTCCAATAAAAGCATTTTCTCCTATACGACAAAATTGATGAATAGCCGTTCCACCTCCAATAATAGAATAATCTTCAATAATCACATGTCCAGCTATCAATACGTTATTGGCAATTACTATATTATTTCCCAATACTACATCATGTGCCACATGGGCTCCTACCATCAATAAGCAATTATCTCCTATTGTGGTCACCCCCACACCTTGGTTGGTACCTAAATGAATAGTTACATGTTCTCTGATACTGTTATTTTTTCCTATAACAATTTTAGTATCTTCACCCTCATACTTCAAATCTTGCGGGATACATCCAATAGTCACAAAAGGAAAAACTTTAGTTCCCTCTCCAATTTCACTATCACCATAAATAATTACATTATTCATGATGGTTACATTTTTTCTTAGCTTAGCTTTGCTGGATATAAAAGAGTAAGGCCCAATTATACAGCCCTCTTCTATAACTGCACCTTCTTCAACTATAGCGGTTTTATGAATGCTCACTTTTAATTCCCTACCATAGCTGTTAAAATAGCCTGACAAACTAAAGTTTCACCTACGTAGGCCGCACCTTTAACTCTGCTTATCTTACCTTTAGTATTTAAATAAGAAATCCTTAATTTTAAGGTATCTCCTGGGCTTACGGGTTTTCTAAATTTGCATTCATCAACCGCCATAAAATAAACTACTTTATTGTTTTCGCTTAATCCTAAATTCAATAAATAAAAAATTGCTGAAGTTTGGGCTAAAGCTTCCACTATTAAAACTCCAGGCATAATAGGGAAATTAGGAAAATGCCCTTGAAAGAATTCTTCATTAATAGTAACATTTTTAATAGATTCTACATACTCATCTTTACGAAATGCTACAATTTTATCTACTAATAAAAATGGATACCTATGAGGAATAAGTTTTTTGATGCCGTTAATATCAAGCTCAAATTTATCATCCTCTATTTTATTTTCATTCATATTTCCCCCTAAATTCTTAAGTTTCCTATTTTGATTTTTCTAGCATTTTTTTAAATAATACATTAAGACGCCAAAATGAGGTAAAAGGAATAGCCGGTATTCCCATTACTGTCTGATTAACCTCTACATCTCTAGTAACTCCTGACATAGGACCTATTTGAGAGCCGCTATGTATTTTTAAATGAGGAGCTATAGCTGCTGCTCCTCCTATAGAAACATAATCTCCTAGGCTTACGCTACCTGCAAGTGCCGCCCCTGAAGCAATAAAACAGTGTTTACCTATTTTAACGTTATGAGCAATCTGGACCATGTTATCTAATTTTGTACCATCGCCAATTTCAGTATCATTTAAGGCGCCCCTATCAATACAGGAATTTGCCCCGATCTCCACGTCATTTCCAATTACTACTTTACCAATTTGAGGAATCTTTATGTGGCCCCCCTTATTAGGAGCAAATCCAAAGCCATCTTGTCCTATACGAGAGCCCTCATGACAGATAAAATTATCTCCTATTTTGCTATATTTTATAGTTACCTGTGCATGTATAATAGCCAAGCTTCCTATTTTTACATTGTCATTTATGACTACATGCTCACCAATGTAGCAATCCTCTCCAATTACTACATTTTTACCGATCACAGCAAAGGCAGAAATATGAGCATTTTTGCCAATAACAGCACTTTTATCAATCAAAGCATAAGGAGAAGTATAGGCACTGACGCGGCCCAAAGGAAAAAATTGCTGGGATAATGTAGCAAAGGCGGCATAAGGATCTTTATTTACCAATAATAATAAGCCTTTAGGCGCTTTATTTATATTTTTTTCTGCAATAAAACAAGCGCCGGCTTTAGTATTTTCAAATAGCTCTAAATAAGTATTAGTATTAAAAAAGCTTACATCATTTGGAGTAGCTTTCTCTAAAGAAGCTAGCCCATTAAATTCTCTATTGTCATCACAAGCCTTTTCTTCTGAGTTATTTTTATTAAGATCATTTACTTTTAAAATAGTAGAGCCTGTTAAAAAAGCTATATCTTTTAACTTTAAAGATTGATTATTTAAGCCAAATGATGGAATCATTTTTTATAACTCCTTGTAGGTAAGTAATTATGGCTTTTTAACTGTAACCGTAGGTAAAGACTTATCTAATTGCCTAATTATTTCTTTACTTATATCTTTTGCTGGCAGATAATAAGCTAGGCCTTCTGCCTGGTAAACTACTTCATATTTTTTAGATTTAACTTCAGAAGCAATAAGCTTTTTAATTTCATCTTCAATATTTTTAATAACTTCAGCACCGATACGATCAAAGCTTTGTTGTTTTGTTTGAACATTTACTCTAAAAGCTTCTACTTTTTTTTCAAATTCTGTTCTTTTCTTCTCAAATTCATTAGTAGATAAATCAGATCTTTCCTTAGCTAAATTGGTTTCTGCTAATTTTAAAGCATCATTTTCTTTACCAAATTGAGTCTCTAAATCTTTTTTAATTTTTTCTATTTGGCCTTGAAAGCTTACAAAAGCTTTAGAAGATTGCAGAACTTCTGAGTAGTTTACAACCGCATAATTTTCTATAGCTTGTAAACTCATAGTTAAAGCAAAAAAAGCAAATAGTGCATATATTATTTTCATAATTTTATTTCTCCAGATTTATTTTATAACGCTCTTTCTAGTCTACCTGATTAAAGCTTAGTTTAAAAAGGTTTACTAATTAGTTACCTAATATTAATAGTTAATTAATTAGTACTTTTAATTACTAATTGTAGTGAGTTTTTTTAATTAATGCAATTATAGAAATTAAAATTATTAAAGAAGTTTTTCGCAGGATAATTTTAATCGCATTATTAGTTATTGCAGGTGTTGTAGGAAAGCAATATAATTATTAAAAGTATAGAAGGAATTAAAAATGTTACTAGATAAAATTTCAAAACAAAGTATCTATTTTACAAAAATTAAAAGCACCAAAAAAGAAGATGTCTTTATAGAGCTTTGCACTGTTCTCAAAGATAATAAGGCAATTAGCGATCTTAAAGGTTTTTACGATAATATTATGAGTAGAGAAAACGTTTCTACTACTTTTATAGAAAATATGGTAGCTATTCCTCATGCCAAAAGTGATTATGCAACCCAACTGTCCATTGTTATAGGAGTTGCTGACCATCTTGTATCTGCTCAGGATTCTAATAATAATTCAGCTACTTTATTTTTTATGCTGTGCGTTCCCAAAGTATCTGAAGATTCTCACATTGAGATATTAGGTACATTAGCCCAATATATTATCAATGAAAATTTTTGCCGCCAAATGAATAAAGTTTCTTCTTATAATGAAGCTATTGCTTTGCTAAGCACCTTTAACCCTAAAGACATTACCGTTAATTCAATTATTGAAAATTCTGCTGAATTAAATAAATCTTTTAGAGAAAATACCATTAGCCAAGGCAAATTAGACATTGTGGCCATTACGGCTTGTCCTGTGGGTATAGCGCATACCTATATGGCCGCTAAATCCTTAGAAAAAGCAGCAGCTGAGATGGGATTAAAGATTAAAGTACAAACTAATGGCTCTATTGGTATAAAAAATACTCTTACCTCTCAAGAAATTAAAGAGGCTAAAGCGGTGATTATTGCCTCAGATATTGATATTGATCTTGAAATTTTTGGAGGTAAAAAGATTACTAGAGTGCCTGTGGCTAAAGCAGTTAAAAAGCCTAAAGAATTAATTCAAGATACCTTAAAAAATGAACATATTTATGCAGGAACTGAGAAATCAAACAAAAATACAGGGTCAAAAGAAACTTCTTCTAACAGAGGCCTTGGAGCTTATAAGCATTTGCTTAATGGGGTTTCTTTTATGATTCCTTTCGTGGTAATTGGCGGTATTTTCATCGCACTTGCCATAGCTTTTTCAGGAATAGAACCTAACAGCGGCGTTGCCATTACTAATCCCTTTTTAAAACATATGGAAAATATAGGAGCTTTATCCTTTGGCTTTATGATTCCAATTTTAGCTGGCTATATTGGTTATTCTATCGGAGGAAAATCTGCTTTAGCTCCTGCAATTATTGGGGGTGCCTTAGCTAATTCTATGCAAGCTGGATTTTTAGGGGGTATTCTTATAGGTTTTATTTCGGGTTATTTTAGTAGATTTATTTCACAAATCAGGTTTCACCATTATATTGAAGGCATTGCTCCTGTAATTATCATTCCTTTAACCTCTGTAGCTTTCACAGCAGCTGTAATGTTCGGCCTTGGAGAATATATCGCTGATCTAATGAGGATATTAACAGTATGGTTAAAAGAAATGCAAGGAACTAGCTCTATTTTTCTTAATGGTTTATTAGGAGCCATGATAGCTGTGGATATGGGTGGACCCATTAACAAAGTAGCCTTCTTGTTTGGCGTTAGTATGATTCCTGCGGGTATTCCTACTATCATGGGCTCAATAGCTGTAGCAGTAAGCGTTCCTCCTATTGGAATGTGGTTGGCCACTGTATTACGCCCTAAAAAATATAGTTCTGAGGAAAGAATTGCTGGTAAAGCTGCAGTATTTATGGGATTAATTGGGATTACCGAAGGCGCTATACCCTTTGCTGCCACCGATCCAATTCGTGTAATACCCTCTATTATTGTAGGATCTTGTGTAGGAGCTATTACTGCAGGGTTCTTTAAAGTGGCCGATTATGCTCCACATGGGGGGCCCATAGTTTTACCTGTAATAACCAATAAACTACCTTTTTTAATTGCTATTATAATAGGTTCTATTATCACCGCTTTAATGGTTAATTTATTAAAAAAGAACAAGGTTTAATTAGTAATTTAATTAAAAATAAAAAAGGCCTTATAAATAATTAAGGCCTTTTTTATTTTGCTATCAGGTATTCAATATTTTTAGCTAGATTAATAACTTTATAAAAAGTGATTTCAATAGCTGGGACTCATAATTATTAAGAGCGTTATTTCTTAAAAGAAAATAGCTAACTATTAAACCGCTATTATATTTAAATTTATCATTTATTAATAAATGATACACCTCCTGTAAGTCCAAGAGATAAAATCCTTCTACCTCTTGATCATTAATTGTTGGTTTATAATCTAAGGGCAGTTTTAGATCATACATATAGATAACATCATTTCTAATCCCATTATTGCGATAAATCTTATAAGCTATTTTACCTACTTGTTTGCTTGAGGAGGCCAAATGTTTAGGAATACTTGCTTCCTCATGGCTTTCTTTAATCACCGTTTGTTCTGGACAGCAACCATAAGAAATTGCCCCTCCCACCATATTATCATACTTGTGGGCTTCAACTACCTGAGCTGCCCTTTTAGCGATCCACATATATATTTTTTTATCTTTTTCTATATAACCATTGATATGAATGCCTTCACTTATTACCCCAAATAAAGCTGCTATCCCTCTATCTATCTTAAATAAGTTCTCTAAGGTAGTTACCCCTTTGACTAATAAATATTCATTAGTTTTTTTAATTAAGATGCCCAAAGTAATATAATTTTGCAAAGAATCTAAAAGATTATCAAAAAAATTAGAAATATCGTTAAAAGTTTGGTAAGTTGATTTTAAATAAATAGCGGGCAAAGGGGATTTAGGAATAATATCTAATTTTTCTGACTTTTGATTACTTTTTTGATTGTCCTCTGAAGAATCAAGGGAGGAATTAACTATTAAGGTTCTGAGCTCAAAATCTTTAGCATAATTTGCTAACAAAAATTGTAAAGTTTGTTCATTGATATAACCTATTAGAGAATTTTTGACGTAAACTTTAGAAAAGTCTTGGGGATTTAAAGAAGTAAAATATTGGGCTTGATTTAAAAAAAAACTATTCATTTATTTTTTTATCCAATATAACCTATTAGAGAATTTTTGACGTAAATTTTAGAAAAGTCTTGGGGATTTAAAGAAGTAAAATATTGGGCTTGATTTAAAAAAAACTATTCATTTATTTTTTTATCCATTTTATCTGCCTAATCTACAATTAGAACTTTACGTGTAAGCATTGATTTAATAATAATAAATTAACCTATTTTAATCCTCCAAATTATCGGTCTCATCAGCTTCATCAACATCATCTTCAGTATAAATATCAGCGCTTCTTTTTTTCATAGCTCTTTTAACAGATAAATATACGAGATCTAAATGATCTTTACAATAAGGCTTTGAATAAACTGTAGGTTCACCACAAAACCTAAACTCATCATCTCCATAAGGCCATACACACATATTAGAGACAATTTCTTCTAGTTTATAACTACCTTTTTCTTTAGGAGTTACAGGAATTTGAGTTTCTAGGATTTTGTCTTCTTTTTTTTCTACAGTTCCTACAGTACTTTCTTGCGATAGTTTTAATCTATAAATCTTACCTATAATTGCATTTTTAGTAAAACCTAATTCTTGGGCAATAGCCATGGTCGAGTAGTTTTTACTTACGTGTAGATCTATTAGCTTTTTCACTAATTCATCGGTCCATTTTGATTCTTTAATCATTACTAATCCTTATTAAGACTAACCTTTCAAGGTTAACTCTACTGTAAATATTTAATTGTATAGCCTTTTGAATAAGATAATAAACCTTATTATGTAATTTATTATATATATACTCCCTTTAATTAGATCTAGCAATAAGCTGATCAAGTAGTTTTAAAGAATTATTTAAGCCATATAAGGCAAAAAAGGAACCTATCCTGGGGCCTTCATCTTGGCCTAAAATACTTTGATACAATAATCTAAACCACTCTTTAAGTTCTATATCTGTAGTTTTACCTATTTTATATACCACGTTTTGTATAGTTTCTGCACTATCTTCTTCACTAAGCTTGGCAAGCTCATCTTTTAAATTGCTAAGCCATTGCTTTTCCCCAGGGGATAGAGTTTTATATTGCAACTTTGGCTTAATAAAATCATTATAATAATTAATCGCATAATCAAGCAGATCATTAACGACGGTTTCAGTTGCTTTATTTAATTTTTTATATTTATTAATATAACCTAAAAGAATACCTTTATCCACTGTACTAATTACTGCAATGAGATTTAAAAGTAAGGCAAAAGTAATATATTGGGCTACTTGTTGGGGTTGATTTTTATGAATAAAAAATATAGGGCTTTCCACTTTAAGATTATCTTCTAAATGTTCATACTGATTTAAAGCAACTAGCCAGTTATCCACATTAGTAGGAATTGAATCAAAATATAAACGCTTTGCAGTTTGCGGCTTTTGATACATATAATAAGCTAAACTTTCCTTATTGCCATATTTTAACCATTGTTCAATTGATAATCCATTTCCTTTAGATTTAGAAATTTTTTCGCCATTTTGGTCTAAAAATAATTCATAGGTAAGATTAATGGGAGGAATTTTGCCCAAAATATTGCACACTTTAGAGGCTAATACCACCGATGGGATTAAATCTTTGCCCGACATTTCATAATTAACATCTAAAGCATACCACCTCATTCCCCAATCTACTTTCCATTGTAATTTACATTTACCGCCGGTTACTTCAGTGGTGATTTTTTCTCCATCTTCATTAAGATAAACAATAGTACCTTGTTCTATCTTATAGGCTATTACTTGGGCTTGCAGAACTTTACCTGTTTTTGGGCAAATTGGTAAAAAAGGACTATAATTACTACGTCTTTCATCCCCTAAAGTGGGTAAAATCACATCTAAAATTGATTGATAATTTTTTAAAACCTGTAGTAAAGCTTCATCAAACATACCATTTTTATAGCATTGGGTAGAGCTATAAAAATCATATTGAAAACCAAAATTATCTAAAAAATTGCGCAACATGGCATTATTATGCTCACCAAAACTATTAAATTTATCAAAAGGATCTGGTACTTTTGTTAAAGGCATACCTAAATAAGGTTTTAATTTATCCTGATTAGGAATATTAGTGGGCACCTTTCTTAAGCCATCCATATCATCTGAAAAAGCAATTAACTTGGTAGGAATATCACTAATTTGTTCAAAGGCAAATCTAACCATGGAGGTTCTTGCAACCTCGCCAAAGGTACCTATGTGAGGCAAGCCTGATGGCCCATAGCCGGTTTCAAACAATACATATCCTTTATTTGGCACTTTATTATCAAGCCTTTCTAAAATCTTCCGCGCCTCTACAAAGGGCCAAGCTTTTGATTGTTCTCCATGATTTCTAAGGTCATTTACTTTCATATTAGTAGCCTTCATAGGTTTTAACACACTATTTTCATTCATGTTTCTAAGATCTTTTTATTTTTTTGCTTATTTACTTTTTCATATTTAATATGGGAGAAAATTATCCTAAATTATTTATCCTTAAAAAATTTATAATCAAATATTATAAATATAATTTAAGCTTTATACAAGAATTAAAACCTCTACATTTCTTAATCTTAATATTACTTTTTCCAAATTGAAGGAAAATCGCCTTTGATATTCAAATTTCCCCATATTTTATCAATTTTATCAATAATGTCTTTTTCCATATAAATTTTAGTGCCCCAATTGCGCTGGGTTTCAGGAAAAATCTTAGTGGTGGCATCTATGCCCATTTTAGAACCTAAACCTGAAACTGGAGAGGAAAAATCCAAATAATCAATGGGAGTGGCTTCAATAATTAAGCTATCTCTTTTAGGATCCACATTGGTTGAAATTGCCCACATCACATCTGAAAGATTACGGACATCAATATCTTCATCTACAATTACCACAAATTTTGTATACATAAACTGCCGCAGATATGACCACACTCCCATCATAATTCTTTTAGCATGACCCGCATAAGCCTTTTTAATAGAAACAAAAGCCATACGATAAGAGCACGCATCAGGTAGTAAATAAAAATCCACAATTTCTGGAAATTGCTGTTTAATAAAAGGCACAAACATATCATTTAAACATTCCCCTAAAATCGAACATTCATCAGGAGGTCTAGCAGTATATGTGGTAAGATAAATTGGCTGCTGGCGCGTAGTGATTGCCGTTACTTCAAACACAGGGAATTCCTCCACATCATTATAATAACCCGTATGATCTCCATAAGGCCCCTCTTTAGCTATTTCATTAACTTTAATAAAGCCTTCAAGGATAATTTCTGCATTAGCTGGTACTAAGATATCATTAGTAACAGCTTTTACTAATTCGGTCTTTTGCTCCCTTAAAAGTCCAGCAAACTTATATTCTGATAAGTTATCAGGTAACGGCACTACGGCGGCAATAATTAGGGCTGGATCTGCACCAATAGCTACACAAATAGGCATATCTTGGTTAGGAAACTTTTTTTGCCAACGTTTTAATTGTTGCGCTCCTCCTCGATGTGCTAACCATCTCATTATTAGTTTATTTTTACTTAACTTTTGCATTCTGTAGATGCCTAAATTATAATCATCTACCTCTTCGGCCTGTTTATCACCATACGAAGGACCATGAGTGATTACCATTCCCCAGGTAATTAAAGGTGCTGGTTCATTAGGCCAACATTCTTGGATAGGTAGATCATCTAAATTTACTTCTTCATATTTATAAATTACTTCTTGCGAGATTGCGCGCTTAACCGTTGAGGAATTCATATCCATAATTTTTTGGATAATTGGCAAAAATCCCAGAGCATCTTTAAGATTTTTAGGAGGCTTAGGCTGTCTTAAAAAAGCAAGTAATTCCCCTAACTTTTGTATTTCTTCCAGATTTTTACCTAATCCTAAGGCAAATCTTTCTTTACTACCAAATAAGTTGATCAGTACCGGATATTTACTTGGCTTACCTTGTTTATTAAGAATGTTTTCACATAAAAGCGCTGGACCGTTTTTTGCCAATAGTCTACTTTGAATCTCAGTAAGCTCTAAGTAAGTGTTAATGGGCTCTTTGGTCCTAATTAACTGACCTTTTTGTTCCAATAAATCTATAAAATTTGTTAAAGTTTTCATTAAATATCTATCTTTACTTTAGTTACAACATTATTTAAAAATGATCTTTCTTTATTTTAATATTATTTTTAGCTACAACCAAAATTAATTTGCTTTTGTGTGGAAAACCCATATACTATTATTTTAGTAGGATATAATTCAGTTATAGTATTTCAAATTATGCGGAACTTAAAGTAATGCTTTATAGAAGCTTATACTTAATATTGTTAATATTATTTTTATTGATTTTTACTTACTCCATTTTACATGGCAATGTTAGTTTATCAAAAGCAGATCTTTTTAACATTTTAACTTGGAAATTTCACTTAATTGATAGTACAACTAAGTCTATTTTAATGGATATTAGATTGCCTAGGATTGTTATGGCCTTATTAATTGGTATGATGTTAACTAGCTCAGGAGTAGTTACCCAAACTGTTTTTCAAAATCCTTTAGCTGATCCTTATATTATTGGTATAGCGGCTAGTGCAACCTTTGGAGTAGTAATTGCCTATTTATTTAAGCTACCTCAAAATGTTTATGGAATCTTTGCTTTTATTGTCTGCACTTTGGTCTCCTTAATTATTTTTAGGTTAGCTAGAAATCATATTCGTGTGCAAATTTTCAAATTATTAATGATCGGTATTGCCATTTCTGCTTTTTTAGGAGCCTTTACCTCTTTAGCCATTTATTTAATTGGTGAGGACTCTTTTCAAATAATTATATGGACTATGGGTTATTTAGGATACGCCAATTGGACTCATATTATAATTTTACTTCCTCCTTTTATATTTGCTACCACATATTTTTATTTAAAAAGATATGAGTTAGATTTACTCTTAAGCGGCGATCAAGAAGCGCATGCTTTAGGAATTAATGTTAATAAATTTAAAAGACGCATTCTAATTATTAGCTCGCTTGTAGTAGGATTTTCAGTAGCCTTTACGGGCATGATTGGTTTTATAGGGCTGATTATTCCCCATTGTTTAAGGCTATTAATAGGTAGCACCAATGCACGCTTAATTCCTTTAGCTACTTTGTTTGGTGGGGTTTTTTTACTATTTTGTGATACTATTTCCCGTTTAATTGTGGCTCCTGTGGAAATTCCTATAGGTGTGGTAACTGCTTTTTTTGGTGCCCCGTTTTTTTTATATTTAGCAACCAAAACCCAAACTTAAGCAATGGGCATTATTAAAATTGATCATTTAAATTTTTCCTATAATAACAAACTTTTTCTAAAAGATATTAATTTAAGCTTTGAAAAGGGTAAAATCACCGGAATTTTAGGAGCAAATGGTTCGGGTAAATCCACATTATTAAAGAATATTATTAGCTATTTAAAGCCTGCCTCAGGAGCTATACTTATAAAATTTAAGAATATTAAAGATTATAATCCCAAAGAGCTAGCGGATATTTTTGGCTTTGTACCCCAAAAATCAGAAATCAACACCCCTTTAACAGTTTTAGACGTAATCTATATGGGGAGAGTATCCAAAATCAAAAATAATTTTTTGGGATTTGCTAAACACGATAAGGAAAAAGTTGAGGAGATAATTCAGCAATTGGATTTAAAAGCTTTAATTGATAAATCTGTATTTACAATTTCAGGAGGGGAATTCCAAAGAGTGCTATTAGCAAGAGCCTTAGTACAAGAGCCTACCATTTTATTACTTGATGAATCAACCGCTCATTTAGATATGAAATATGCGTTGGATATCACTAACTTAATTTCTAAATTAGTTAAAAATACTGGGTTAACTTGTATTTTAATTTTACATGATCTTAATCTAGCGGGTATGTACTGCGATAATATTGTATTTTTAAAAAAAGGTGAGGTAAAATATGTAGGGCCTACTGCCGAACTTTTTAAAATGGAAGTTCTAAAAGATATTTATGGTTTTCATTGTCAAATTATTAATAACAAGGGTTGTCCTTATGTCTTGCCTACTAAATTATAGGTATTAATTATTAAATCAGAGTATTTAAATTATGTTAAAAATTTCTAATCTTTTTCATTCAGTTTACTATTATTCTAAGTTTTTAATCGCTGTCACCTTATATATAATTATATTATTTATCAGTAATGCATTTGCTACTAAAATAATTAACAATCATATTGAAAGTGATGAAGGTTTTAAAATAACCCGTGAAGAATATAAAAAAATAGTGATAATTGATCCTGCTATTGTGGAAATTGCTTATGCTTTAGGTGGGGAAGCAAATGTTGTAGCTATCGCTCACCCTACTTCTTCTACTATTAAACCTAAGGATAAAACTAGTAAATTACCTTCTGTGGGTAATTTATTTAAGCCAACCTTAGAGTTGATAATTTCATATAAACCTGATTTGGTGATTTTATCTTATAATAACGACCAGCTAGGACAAGCTTTGCAAAAACTAAACTTTAAAGTTATAGTTTTTAACGTAAATAATCTAGAAGATATCTTTACTAATACTTTGATTTTTGGCGAATTAGTTAATAAAAATGCAGAAGCAACGCAATTAGTAAAAACCCAAAAAGCTAAACTTGAAGCGCTTCAGAAAAATCCTCCTTTAAATCTTAAAGGGGCATTTTTATATTCTGCTAACCCTTTAATCGCTTTTGCTGAAAATACCTTGCCAGGGGAAATTCTTAAGCTTTATGGAATAAAAAATTTGGCTACAAAGGTGGTAGGCAAACAACCTATTTTATCTACAGAATTTGTAATTAAAGAAAATCCCGATTTTTTAATTGGTTTAGCCGGAGTAAGAGATGTTAACGATATTATTAAAAATCATGAGCTTTTAAAATCAACTAATGCTTGGAAAAACAACCACATATTTTTAGCTGATTCAAGTGTATTGCTTAGGGGGTCAATTTTATTAATTGATGAAATTGTAAAATATTATGAAATTATGAGGAACATTAAAAATCAACAGTAGTACTTTCTTATATAAATATGGGTATAATAATTAAAAATTAACTAAAGAGGTAATCAAATGTCAATATCTGGTGCAATTTCCCACATGAATGAAGGCCATGAGGATGCTATTATTAATATGGTAAAACATTTTGCTAAACATAATAATGTGCAAGCCGCATCTATTCAAGAAATCAAACTTAGCAGTATGGTAATATTAGTAAATAACACTGAAAAAGTGGTCATTACCTTACCGCTGGAAATAACAGACCACAATGTAAAAGAAGTATTAATTAATATGTCTAAAGAAGCTAGGATAAACCTTCCTAAACCCGAAGCATTAGATTTAACTGATGAAATTAATGAACACATAGGGTCCTTAAAATCTATTATTTTAGCTACCACTGACCATCATCACGAACCTTATGCTACTTATGCACCTTACGCTTTTTATGATAACAATTACTACATTTATATTAGTTCCGTTACAGAACATTGTGATAATTTAAAACAAAATAATAAATTAGAGGTAATGTTTTTAGAAGATGAAAGCAAATCAACTCAGGTTTTTGCCAGAAAAAGAGTAAGATTTAAAGCCATAGCTGAATTTTTACCTAGAGATTATCAGCATTTTGATACTATTATGGAGGCTTTTGAGAAAAAAGAAGCTAAAAGTGTGGCTTTAATAAGAAAAATGACAGACTTTACTTTAGTAAAAATAAAATTTACCCAGGGCAGATATGTTAAAAACTTTGGCCAAATCTTTGGTCTTCAAGTATTTAATAATAAATTTATGGCATCTCCAATTACAGGTGGTAAAGATGGAAAAGGACATCAATTCCCTTCTAAAAAACCGATATAAGCCTTATAACTCAATATTTTAAAGCTACTTTAGAAGAGGAAGATAATTTTTTATCTTCCTCTTCTAGTTTCTATTGTTTATTTTATTAAGTATTTAGCCTAATAAAAAGGCTATCCAGATAATTATTGATAAATAAATATTTAGTTTAAAAAAGGCAAAACATTGGGTTGGCTTGGTTAAATTTAACTTATATAGAGCATAAAGTATTTTTAATAATCCTAAACTAAGTAAAATAAAAAATAATACGTTAAAGGCTTTTAAAAGCCCTAAGGAGATAATTATTCCTACCATCATTAAGTAAAAAAAGGCAATAAAAGGTTTGGGTTTTTCTCCTAATAATACAGCTAAAGATTTAATGTGATTAATTTTATCATCTTTATAATCTTGATAAGCGTAGATAGTATCATAAGCTAAAGTCCAAAATATGGCTGCTAAATATAAGAGCCAACTTCCATAGGAAATTTGATGGTTAACTACAGCATCCGCCAACAAAATTCCAAAGTTAAAAGTTAAGCCTAGTACTAACTGGGGAGCTTGGAAAAATCTTTTAGTAAAAGGGTAAACAAATAAAAAAATCAACGATAACAAAGCAACTAATTTAGCAAAATTATTAAATTGTAAAAAAATCAATATAGGGAAGATTAATAATAAGCTAGACCAAATTAGGGCCTGTTTTATGCTAAGTAAATTTGCTGCTAAAGGGCGATTTTTAGTCCTAGCTACTAATTTATCCACATTTCTATCTGCAATATCATTAATTACGCAGCCAAAGGAGCGCATACAAATAGCCCCTATTAAAAAAATCAAATAATAGTATATTTCTCTATAAAAATCTGCTTTATTTAATAAGCTAGCAAACGTCTCTAATTGTTCCCCTAAATTCCCAACATTTAATTTTTTTAAAGAATCTTTCAATCTAGAATTTAGAGCTAAAGACCAATAAGAAGGTAAAAGTAGTAAAAAGACTCCAGCAAGTGAATGCAATCTTGCTAAGTAAAAGTAAGGTGCCAATTTTTTTAACATTTAACTTCCCTTCAGAAATTTTATTTTTATTTAATTTTTTATCTAATAACTTTACCATACTATAATCAATAAAACCCAACAAAAAAGGGCCTAAATTAAACCCTTTTTTCTAGATATTAATAAAAAGCCAATAGCTTAATATAATTCCTTAATTTAATATTAATTGGAAATTAATTAATCGCTAAGCAATATTGTCCACAGAGGCTTGATTTTAATAATCTACAGCAAATCTGCTTAAATTACAGCTGAATCCCCTATAAGCATTAGATCCGTACTTAAACTTAATACGCCTTTTAATAGTGTATTTATAATTTTATTACCTTAAAGTATATCAATGCATTGAAGCCCTTATTTTGCCCTAATCGCTCCCGCTATAGCCCTAACCTGTAAGGTACAGACTATATTAATTTTAATAGATAAGTTATAATTAATAAATCCTTCTTTAACTATACTACCTTTAATAAAATCTAAGGAATAATAACTTGCCTGCTATTTATAAGATTAAAAGCCGTTTTTATTTTGATTTTGCCTTCTCTGACTATATTGATCCCAATAAAAAAACTGGTTCTCAAGAAACTACCCCTAAAGAAATTGAAATTAGCGGCGAAATTTTTCATCATTTAGCCATAGTGTTACGAGCTAAGACCGAAGAATATATCAGTTTATTTAATGAAAAACATGGTGAATTTTTATGTCGTATAGTTAAAATTACTAAAAGTAATTTAGTGTTACATATTTTAAAAAAACTAAACTCTTACCAAAAGCCCTTATTTAATTTACACCTTGCCTATGCGCCTTTAAAAAAAGAAGCTAATGATTTTGTTTTAGAAAAATCAACTGAGCTTGGCATTAATGAAATTACCCCTATTATAACCAATTACACAGTTAACAATACACAACCGGTGGAAAAGCTCCAACAAAAAGTTAAAAGTGCAGTTCAACAATGCGGGCGGCTTGATCTTCCTTTAATTCATCCCGCAAAATCTTTAGAAATTTTTCTTACTTATTTGATTAATCTAGCTGATAACCAAAATACAGAATACTTACCTCATATATTTTGGCTAAATGAAAAGAAAAATGGTATTGACTTTTACCAATTTTTACGCCAAAAGCTTTTAGTGCAAACAAAAATTAAAGATGCGATTTTTATTGTTGGTCCAGAAGGGGGATTTTCTTATAAAGAACAAGAAATATTAAGCTCCTTAAAGATTATTTCCTCTGTTTATTTGCAGGGTAATATATTAAAATCTGAAACTGCTTGTCTGGCTGCTATTATAAATTACCAAGCGCTCACTTGTATTTTATAAAAAACATACTATCTGTATTTTATTGAGTAATTATCACCACATTAAGAGATTATAATGAATCCCAAAGAGCACTTAACTAATAAAGCGCAACTAATAAATTATATTTTAAGTGGCTGTAAGCCCAAAAATACCCATAAAGTAGGTGTAGAATTTGAAAGCTTTTTATATAATAAAGCTGATTTTACCCCTGTGGCTTATGAATATTCTAACGATGAGGCAGATGGGGGAAATCAGCATAATATTAAAGGTATTTTGAATGCCTTTGATAAAAAGAAATGGCAACCCGTTATAGAAAACGGATTTATAATTGGTTTAGCAGGTGCTACAGGAGCAATTTCTTTAGAACCTGCAGGACAATTTGAATATTCTTCCAATCCTGTAAGTAACCTTAATGATTTAAACACACTAGTACAATTGTATTTTAAAGAAGTTCTACCTATTTTAGAAGATAAAAATATCGGGATTTTTACCTTAGGCTTTAATCCTAAATATGATCTTAAAGATTTGCCTTTAATGCCTAAAGATAGATATAATTTTATGTATAATTATATGCCTAAAGTTGGCTCTTTAGGGCAACGTATGATGAAACAAACGTGCACTTTGCAAACTAATATGGATTTTAGTTCTGAAGATGATTTAGCTAAAAAATTTAAGGCTAGTCTTTATCTCCAGCCTTTGGTCGCCGCCATGTACGCTAATTCTCCGTTAATCAACGGTAAACTTAGCAATTATCTTACTTATCGTAGTCAAATATGGCTTGATACTGATAATCAGCGCTCTGGCCTTTTACCTTTTGCTTTTACAGGAGATTTTAATATAGAAAAATATGTGGATTACGCTTTAACAGTGCCGATGTATTTTGTAAAAAGAGAAGACCATTACCTTAAAATCCCACAAATTACTTTCCAAAGCTTTTTAAGTGGCGAAGTTAAATTAAAGGATAATCAAGGTAAAGAAATTATACCCATTTTAGCAGATTTTATCTTACACCTTTCTACTTTATTCCCTGATGTGCGCTTAAAAACCTACATAGAAACCCGCTCCGCTGATTGTCCTGACCAAAATTATCTTTTATCACTTTCTGCTTTATTTGTGGGTTTATTGTATGATGATGCAGCTTTAGATAATGCTTATAATTTAGTTAACAAGTGGCAATATAAAGATCTTATGGTTTTAAAACAAGCAATTCCTACCAAAGGTCTTGAGCTTTCTTTATATGGAAAATCCCTTAAAGATATTAATAAAGAGATTTTAGCATTGGCTAATTTAGGCCTTAAAAATCGCAATTTAGGTGAGGAAACCCACTTATCTACTTTAACTAATTTAGTTAATAAGGAGGAAACCTTAGCGCAGCAAAAAATAGAATTATTTAATAAACTTGATCAAGATATTAATATATTTATTGAAAATATCTCTATTAAGTCTTAATTATCAATATTAGGTTAGTTATTACTTACATTTGCTAACCTACTAATGGTATTAGGTTTTAATCTATATAGCTTTTTTAATCATAGCTTATTTTACTCTTTTAACTATAATTAAGCCAGTTAGGTATAATAGCTTGTAATGTTATATCTTGATAATAAACTGTTTCTTTAATAAATTCCATTTTAAAAAGCACTAGTAGACATATTTTGGCATTCCCTATGCTTTTAATACCTAAAATCTCTCCAACTTCCAGATTGTGTTTTTCTTCTAGATTTAAAGCTTTTATGTAAACTTTATCCCCTACTTTTATCTCTACACCTTCTTCCTTATTTCCCATTACAAAGGGTATAACTCTTTTCCTTATGACTAATAGATTTTTGCAAGAATTAGTAAATTCTTGCCCTAAATAACAACCTTTATTATAGGCTATAGCGTTTAGTTCATCAAACCCTACTTCAAGGGGAATAGATTTTTCTCTAATCAGCTCTTCTTGCTGTAAAATCCCATTAATATAACGAAAATAATCGTATTCTTGAATTTCCCCTGGGTTAATATTCATGTTAGAATTACTTTTAGTAACGCTACTTAATAAAGAATAAAGTGGCTTACTCTCAAGGGGGGTGAGTATCCTAAAACCCATGTTCTTTACTCTTAAATCCTGATATACCAATAAATCAGGAAATTGGTTAAGATTAGCTGTAATAAAATTTAAAAGTGTATTAGCGCTATCTTCTTTTTCGGCATTTACATTTAAAAAAAGAAGCGCAAAAACCTTCTGCTGCTCTTGTAGAGAAATACTGATTTTAGAAATTAGCTTATAAAACTTTAGTTTATTTAATAAAATGCTACTAGCATTTTGCTGTACATCAATTAAATAATAATCTTTAAATAAAATAACAAAAAAATCAAAATCATAACGTCCTTTATTAGTAAAAAGTCCAGTGTATAGGCCCCTAAAAACTTTATTAGGGGGTTCTATCTCATCTATTTTCTCTAATTTATTAATATCATTACTAATTAGACCTTGTAAAAAGAGCTTACGATCTGGACCTTCAATTTTTATAATAGCTCGTGGTAATTGAATTAGAGAAAATTGCATCATCGGCTCATTGGTAAATTTATATATAACTTATTTAATAATTCCACAAGCTAATCTGCCACCTGCTCCCCCTAATAACTCAGGTTGCTCAGAATAATTATCATTATTCATATGCACAATGATAGAGCGATTAAAGATCTCAGAAATACTTTTAATTCTAGGAGCTAGTACTTGATAATTAACTACTCCAGCCATATCAGCATAAATTACGGGCAAATCCCCTAAATGTGAATTTTCCTCAAAAGGTCCTCCGTGTTTGCCGTTTTGTTGTGGATCATAATGTCCTCCTGCTTTTAAGCCCGCCACATTAATGCCATTGACTACCTCTGCTTCACAGGAGGGATTGTCATGTATAGCTAAGCCATGTAAACCAGGTGTTATACCTCTTAATTTGAGGGTAAGTAATAATCCATAAGGGGTTTCTTCAATCAAAATTGTTCCTATATCGCTGGCACGACTCGTAAGAGTTTGTAAATTCACTACTATTTTTGTAGTTATCACGGTAGGAGGCATAGAATTATCACTAGCATTCCCATTATTAGCCTCATTACCTTCTGTAAGTACATGTGTAGCTGAATTTGCTGTTTGGTTGCCCATAGTCTGCACGTTTGGCTGCCCTAAAATAGGTTGAGTATTTGGCTGAGTTGACATTTGCCTCTCAGTTGCTCCCTTACTGTTAGAAGCTACTCCTGTAGAAAGTGTACTAGTAAAGGTCTTATCATTAGATATAGAAGGATTATCATTAGGATTCATATTATTTGTAGGCCTATTATTAAGCGTTCCACTATTAGTACCCTTTCCTAGATTAGGATCTGCAGGTGTGGCAATTACATTAGGAGAAACCCTAGAAGCAGTTGAATTTAAGTTAGTCTGGGTGCTTTCTGCTTTAGAAGGACTAGCATTAGCGCTAACCGCGCTAGAAGTAGACCTACCTAGATTATTGCTTGCAGTATTAGTGTTATTAACTGATGAAGGAGTGGAGGTAGGATTTAAAGTAGCTGCTGCAGTAGCAGGAGTTGGGCTAATATTATTGTTAGGCCTAGAAGTTATATTGGTATTAGCCATAGCAGATGGAGTTGAAGTATTAGGGGTGGCTATAGGGGGAGCAGGAATTGGAGCCAAAGGCGATGACGACGTGGCTGCATGTAAATTTGCCCCATAAGCATTTGTGTATGTCATATAAGTGCTTAATAATATGATCATCATTTTTTTCATTATCATACCCAAGTTAAAAATTTCAATTTAATTAGTAATAGGCGTTATTAAAGTTTAAAAAATTAAGTATTTAACATATAACATTACCTGTTAACAGAAAAATTATAGTAAAATATAGGGAAGAAACTTATAAGATTGAGGGATTATTTAGATTGCTTTATTAAATATTAATATTTATCTTACCCTTTTACTTATAAAATAATACTAAATTCCCTAATTAAGTAAAGTTATTTTATAAATACACCTTATTATTAATAAAAAAGGAATTTTATAGTTGATAATTTTATAATAATTTATTAGTCTATGTTAAGTAGTAAGAAATAGAGTTATTACAAAAATTTTATTATACTTCATTATTAATCTTTTGGCAGAGTAGCTCAGTGGTAGAGCAGAGGAATCATAATCCTTGTGTCGGGGGTTCAATCCCCCCCTCTGCTACCAAATATCCTTAACAAGTTTTCCGTTTTTTGATTTTATTATACAAAGGTTTAAATATCTGCAAACCCCATCAAACCTTTTACTTAATTACCTTTTTGGTAGCTTATTAGTATAATTTCCCATATTTTAGACTGTGCGTTTTTACCCTTTATTTTTTTAAATAATCTAAAAAATATTATCGTAAATAAAAAACTAATATAATGTACAACTTTAATTATTACTTTAGCTTTGCTCCCTTTTAACCTTGCACTTTTTATTTATACTTTTCCAATGTTTTTATACATTATAGTGACAATTAAAATCTTTTTAAACACATACAAATTTGACCTCCTTATATTATAACATCTAACTTTGGGTGAAAGAGCCTATCTCAGGTTTAAATTGCAAATTTTGCCTTAATAAGCTAAATTCTTCCCTATTATATAAAACAATCAATAGGGTTGTAATCAAGGGCCAGGTTTGCTTTAAGGATTGTCAACTTAAAATTACTAGGTAAACGCTTTAGGAAGATGTTTTTTAGATTAAGTTGTTAGATAAAAATTTTGATCTTTTAAAAAAAGCAATTTATTGTTATTCTCAAAGCATGTTTGATACGATAGATTTTCCATAACATCCAAAAAATAACTGCTGCTGATATCAATATTTTCTTTACCTGCCAATTCTTAGGATGGCAAAAAGACGCTATTAAATAATTTCGCATTTACTAATTATGCTGGCATGGTAATCATCATTAAAAAAATAACTTATATCAATATTGCAATAGTCAAAGATTTTAAATAGTAATTAACTAATACTAAAATTAAGGTGTATAAAATTATTTAGATCTCCCCCACTGATTCTGAAAATCTTAAAAAGAAGCGTCATTTAACCAGACCTTTGGAATTTATAAAGCTAAAGATTATTAAAATGCCTTAAAAAATTTAATATCACTACATATTTCCTTGGCATGACCTATATAGAACTTCTAACATATGGCTAATTAAAGGCTTCTATTTATGGGCTAAGTGAAATGTACCCACTAAGAGCCCTGTATCTTTAAAAATTTATTTCTTTTCTTTTATACTAGTCTTATTAACACAATTTCACACATTGCTTACCAAATTAACATTTAGCAGTTTGATAGATTTTTTATAAGCTGAGCTCTAAAGAAGTTTGCATTTAAGTAAAGAAGAAATTAAAGCTTTAACAAGGGTAAAATTAATTACCTACTTTAACACATTTATACTAATTTAGCTAATAATTTTTAGATAATTATTCCTTTATATTTGCCTCTTTTATACAATTAAAATATTTACAATTATATAATTTGTGGTATGGTTATAGTTGTGTAACAATGTTTGGAGTTTTTATATTATGAGATCTTTAATTTCCGGTCTACAAAGAGTAGGACAAGCCTTTATGTTGCCAGTGGCAGTTCTACCCCTTGCCGGTCTATTATTAGGTTTTGGAGCAGCTAAATTATTTTTTATTCCAGCTTCAATATCTTCAATAATGGATGCAGCAGGATCTTCTATTTTTGGTATTTTACCTCTATTATTCGCCATTGCTATTGCAATTGCCTTTACTAAACAAGAGGGTGCCTCCGCTATAGCAGCATTAGTAGGATATGTGGTTTTTTTAGCAACTATGGGCGCAGTAGCTAAAGTAGCAGGCTTTGAAACTACATCATCTTTTGGGATAACCACTATTAATACAGGGGTTTTAGGAGGTATTATAGTAGGTACAGTAGCTGCAATTTCTTACAATAGGTATAGCAATGTACAGCTACCAGAATTTTTAGCTTTCTTTGGCGGAAGAAGATTTGTGCCAATTTTTACAGGTATTGTGTGCTTAATTTTAGGCGCGTTGATGGTATTTGTATGGCAGCCAGTGGGCGCAGGGATTAAAATATTCTCTGAGTGGGCAGCTTATGGTAATCCTAAAGTAGCATTCCCTCTGTACGGCTTTATAGAAAGATTGTTAATTCCAGCTGGCTTACAGCATATTTGGAACGTGCCTTTCTTTTTTGAAATAGGTAGTTATGTAAATCCAGCCACAGGCGTAACTGTGCATGGAGATATTGCCAGATATTTAGCGGGGGATAAAACTGCAGGAAATTTAGCTGGAAGTTATTTACCTAAAATGTGGGGCTTACCAGCTGCAGCAATTGCTATGATTCACACTGCTAAACCAGAAAACAGAAAAGCTGTTGCAAGCTTAATGATTTCTGCTGCTCTTACTTCATTTGTAACTGGGATTACTGAGCCAATTGAATTTTCATTCTTGTTCGTAGCTCCAATGCTTTATGGTATTCATGCTATTTTAGTTGGTCTTGCTTATGTAGTGGTTATGCAATTAGGAATTCATCATGGGATGACTTTTTCCCAAGGATTAATAGATTATGTGGTATTATACGCTAATACTACCAAAGGTTGGATGTTAATTCCTTTAGGGATGGTTTGGGCAGTTTTATATTATGTAATCTTTAGATTTACTATTCAATATTTCAATTTAAAAACTCCAGGTAGAGAAGATGCTGTATTAAATACTTTAAATGCTACTAACAAAGCGGCAGCTTCAAATAATCCTGCTAGCTTAAGCTCTTCTACAGTAGCTATTAACTCTAAAGATGCAGATATGGGAAGAAAACTAGTTGTAGCTTATGGTGGTAAAGGAAATATCAGCGGCTTAGATTCTTGTATTACTAGATTGCGTGTTGAAGTTATAGAGCCAACTAAGGTAAACCAACAAGAACTTAAAAATCTTGGAGCCAAGGGCATTGTCGCTACTGGCAAAAGTGTTCATTCTATCTTTGGGCCAAGGTCTGATAGCCTGAGGATGTCAATGAAAAGTTATATGGAAAGTAATTAATAAGTAAATTTATTAATTACTTATTAATTACTACCTAATGGTCATCAAATATCTTTGGTGACCATTTTTTTGTTTTTATTATATTAGATTTTTACTCACTACCTTAGTATAGGGGGTTAATAAATACCTTTCTTAAAATATGCTTGCCAAAAGTAGCCTTTTAAGGAGTAACTAAGTAAAAATTAAAAAACAAATTAAAAAGATTCTAAACTCCATAATAATTAAACCAAAATTAAAATTTCCCCTTGTTATCCTTATTTTTATAAGCTTTAGGTTTGTAAAAAAATTGGTTAAAAATATTTTGCTATCCTCTTATCAATAGCCTTGAAATTTGCATCTGCTTTACCCATAAATTTAAATCAACCTTTAGGTCAACCTAGGGTTGTTGGAGACTTAAAGAATTTCCTAAAAAATTTTTAAGATTTTAAGAATAAAGTAAGTAATCAGTAAAATAACCCTTAAAAACAGGTTAATAAATTGTTTTACAATATATTAAATGTAAATTAAAAAAGAAATATAAAATAAAAGAAAAAATTTCCCACTAGATTACCGTTATAATCCGGTAAAACGAATGGTATCCTTAATTTTTAATTAATAAATTGTAACTAGATTTCTTTTTATACCAAATTTAGGTAAACTAACTTACATATTCCTAAAAATTACTTATATTATTTAATACCTTTAATATAATATTTTATATTTGACAGGCATAAAAATATAAAATATTCTTCGCAAGGTAATTAGATGTGTATATTTAAGCAATCTAATATTAAAGGTAGCTAAATGCCAAGATAGACCTTTACAATCTTTTCTCTCCTTCTAGTTGTATTAAAATTTGCGATGAGTTTGAACTACCCCTTTATACTAAAGATAAAAAAAATTAATGATCACAGTAACCTTAAGCTAGCTAGAAAGCCAGAGAATAAAGTCTTTACGTTAATGAGATTGATATTAAAAAAATAGCTTTCTTAGGGTCTATAAGTATAAATAATAATACTGACGGTGAAGCTAATTGTGTAGGGAGTCTTATTAGTAATAAATGGTTTTTTAACCGCTGCTAATTGTTCCTATGTTAATTAATATTACCGCTGCGGTAAAACGTAAATTAAAAAACATGCATGTCTATATTGATTATAAAAATGATACCTGCCCTCTACTAACCTTAGGCCTGGATCTCACTTTGTATGAGCTTGAGGGTCTCCTTTAATGATAAATAGTGCCTATTGCCTTTCTAAGAATCTGTATTGTCCTCAAAGCATAAAATAGAGTGCTATAGTTCCCTCTAGCTATTCCCCTACCCTATAGGAAATTTACAACCAAGAATTATCTCTGGTAAAAAATCCTATCCTTTAAAAATTATATCCCGTCCACTGATTTACTTTCATTTGTGCTTGAGTTTTATTTTGCTATTATATTTAAAGAGAATATTAGATCACCATCAATAATGCGCTTTTAATCTGGAATTAGAAGTTCACTTACTAAAGTAAGGGTAATCAGGGCCTTATATACAGATGAGGATGTTTTATTAACCTGATTTACTTTAGGTGATGATTGTATTAGTGGAAATCACTGGCCTAACTGCCGAATATATCGTTGAAGTAAATGACTCTATTATCAACAACACTAAAATTGATCCCTTAAACTTATCCCCATGGTTTAAAAGGATATGCAAAGTTAGAAGCTGAAGTAGTTAAAGTAGAAGTTGGAAAAACTAAGATCATACTTGATTTAGGACAAATTTAAGCTTCTCTCTATAGTCCTAATCTATTACCTGTAACTCTTTATCGGGATCAAAGTCCTCTTGACTTATATGATGCCAAATTTTATATATTATGTAATCACATATTATGAAGACGAACATCATAAATACTCTTATAGGCTCAATAACTCTAGGTAAGGGAACTAACCATGAAAGTACTTCTTGCATAACCCATAGTAAAATTAAATCTTCCAGAGGTTGTCGCCTTATACCTGCTTGTCAAGCTCTTTATAGGATAGCTCGCCAAGGGCCAGAAATATTGCTTAATATACCAAGTGAGGCTATTGTTTTTAGAGCCCCTGGATTCAATAAACCTTATGGTAATTTTAATAGCTATAATCATCTTTTAGGTAACCTTGTAAAAAATAATAATACAACCTTAATTAGTTTATTTGCTAAAGTAAATGAAGTTATATAGGCTATAAATTTTCAAGAAGTTAATAAACAAAGAGCCTATTTACGTTTATGAAGTTTTACTTAATACCCTTTCTTATTATATGATAGTACCCTATCGCCCTTTTGCTGATATAAATCTCATCCAAAACACCTCAGCATACTTTGCAAAGCCTAGTTTTAGATATAGTTATCAACATATGGCTACCGGCACCTTCTCTTAAAGAATTAGTGAGTATTATTATCAATATATTATAGCAGAACTTAAATGGCAAACCTTTGCCGCTTGATTTTTGTCTAAGGAATCGTTCAGTAATAACTAATAATTTTATTGGCTCTGGAGAACGCTGTAAAAATCCTCAACCTGAAAAAATTGCTCCATATGGGCCTTATAAAACCGCTTGCGAATTTATAAGTAATGTTAGCTTAGGAACTATCTCAGTTTTTGCACGCCCAACTGAGATAAGTTGTAGCTTCTGAGAGGATAAACCCCAGGTAATGTATAAAAACTGATAAGGAGTTAAAATTTTAAATCCTTTAAGCAAAGCCTTTAGAATAATCTAACCTAGATATATTCTAAATTAAACTTACTGTTGGTAAAATAATAATAACTACCTTAAGTAAAAGATGTTCTTTACTTAAGGTGATCATATTTATATAGCCTTGCTCAAAAAAAATTTTAGGATTAAACCTTTAGCTTTGTTTAATTATTTTAACTAATTCATTAATATTAGAAATTTCTACGAGATTAATATTAGATAAAACTTCTTTTTTAATTAAATCTTTTTGCTTTTTAGGAATCTTAGGTATAATGGCCGTAGTAAATCCTAATCGCATGGCCTCCGATAATCGCCTTTCCATATGAGAAATGTTTCTCACCTGCCCTGATAAACTTATTTCTCCCAAAAAAATAGTTTCTTTATTTAAAGGAGCCTCAAGAAAGCCAGAAAGCAAAGAAGCACAAACCGCCATATCTAGAGCTGGTTCATTGATTTTTAAACCACCTGCAATATTAAGATAAATATCCTTGGTAGCCAATAAAATTCCTGTGCGCGCCTCTAAAACTGCAGTAAGCATAGAAAGCCTATTGGAATCTGCACCAACAACAGCTCTTCTAGGTGTAGCAAATACCGTAGGAACTAACAAAGATTGGACTTCAACCAAAATTGGCCTTAGGCCTTCTATGGTAGCAAATACTGCGGTACCGCTTGTGTTACTTAAGTAATCATGCAAAAATAACGCTGAAGGATTATCAACTTCTTGCAAACCTTTTTCGCCCATTTCAAATATACCAATCTCATCGGTTGCTCCAAACCTATTTTTAACTGCTCTTAGAATCCTAAAACTGTTATTTTTTTCTCCTTCAAAATATAATACGCAATCCACCATATGCTCTAGCACCTTAGGGCCTGCTATTTGACCCTCTCTAGTTACATGACCGATCATAATAATAATTATGTTATGACGTTTGCAAAAATTAATAAGCTCATTAGCTGATGCTTTAACCTGGTTAACGCTTCCTGGTAATGATCCCACTGATTCTAAAAACATAGTTTGTATAGAATCTATAATCAGCACTTGCGGATAGCCCGAAACTTCTAAAGAATATAAAATATCAGTTACTGAAGTAGCAGTCGCAATTTTAAGATTTTTAGTAACAATATGTAAGCGTAAAGCTCTTCTTTTTAATTGATCTAATGATTCTTCACCAGAAACATATACACAAGAATATTGTTGGCAAAGTTTAGCTACTACTTGCATTAATAAAGTTGATTTTCCAATCCCAGGGTCTCCCCCAACTAATAAGGCAGAAGCCGGTACTAATCCTCCACCGCAAGCTCTATCAAACTCCTTAATGTTAGACAAATAGCGGTCAATAATTTCTGTAGGTTCTGATAAATCGGCAAAAATAAGGTTTTTCATACTAGAAGGATCAATACCTTTAGATAATCTGCTAGAAGACAAGGAATCAATCCCTATTTCATCTATAGTATTCCAAGCTCCACAATTATCACATTGTCCTGCCCACTTATTGAATTTTTCACCGCAGTTATTACATACAAAAACAGTAGCGCCTTTTCTAGCCATACTATAAAATCACAAATTTATATATTTTAATTAAAAAAATAAGCTTATTAATTATAATTAATAGAATTATCTAATAAAATCAAGGCCTTAATTTGCTATTTATAAATTAAATTAAGCAAATTATAAGCAGCTTTATTATAAGAGCATTTTAATTTAAGGTCATTGCTTTTAAAGCGTTATTTAAATATTTTAAATTTTATTAATATTAGCCTGTGAAAGAGATAATCATTATAACAGCTTGATTTTAAAAAACATATTATAATAAACTATCCTTTGGTCTCTTATTAAAATCACAATTAAAATGTATACCTTAAGGTAAAGTTTTAGAAATAAAACTTTGAAGGATTTGGTTGAGGGCTTAGGTTAGCTTCCCCCTTAGAAAAAAATTTATCAGGTTTAAATTTTGTTTAATCAAGCCTTTGATTATTTAATTAAAACTTAATAATCAAAAACATCTTATAAACCTAAGGCTAAAAAAATAAAGGTGAAATTATAAAAATAAAAGGCTTTAGCTACTAAAGTACTTAAACTAACTTCATTAGCTAGAAGTTAGCTGGGGGTACAATTATTAGTATAAAATAATTTATCTGATGCCATTTGCTAGGCGTGGCCATACTTCCTACAGATCTTGTATTATTAGCCTCCCAATGCTCTCTTGATAAAAATCTATTATAAATATTTTTAATAAAATTAAGAGTTAATTATCTTAAAGAGCTAGAAACTGTTGCTGCTCTTGTAGAACTTTTAGAAGCTGCTGTTTGATTAGAGGTTCTAGTATTACTACCTAAATCTCTTGTTCTTCGGTTAGTCATAGTACTTACTGATGAACGAGGATTAGATCCCCTAGCTTCTGAAGATCTTAAACTCGTTAAGGTAATATTTAAACTCCCTCTTCTAGCTCCTTCTCTATTGCTAATTTGATTAGACGAAAAGCCCTTCCTCAAAGGTGTATTATTGTAATTAGTGCTGGGGCTTTCTCTATTTTCCACATTTCTTGAAGACCTTAAATTATTTATACTGCCTTCTGAAGATCTTAAGTAACCTGCTGATGTTCTAGGAAGCAGTCTTGATCTAGAAGAGCCAGACGAAGTATTTAAGCCTACTCCCAAAGTAGTAGGGGCAGAAACTCTAGTAGGGGCATTCGCTCCTATTCTATTAAAAATATCGCTTGTAATATTAATATTGGCGTTTCTATCATTAGACGCTCTAGTAATCCCGTTAGTATTAGAGTTATTTCTTTCCCTTAAGTTAAATCCCCTATTTATTGAAGCTTTAGCAGAGTTATCTCTAGTTAGCCTACCTAAAGTTCCTGTAGCCTCCTGTAAAGAAGCTTGCTTAACATTAAGGTTGCTAGCCTCATTAATCCTATTAACTCTGCCCCTGATATTGGTAAGCCTTTTATTATTAAAATTCTGGTTGCCTTCATTAAGTGTAGGGCTTTGGGTATTTTGATAGTTTTGAGAATTCAAATAGCCCTGCTGCATATTATTGGCAGAACTTTCCTCTTGATTATTAGGACCATTAAATTGAGCAATATTTATTCCATTAGTTCTATTAATCCTTGTATTATTAAGTCTTGTATTATTAAAATTTGGATTATTAGTGGCTAAATTTTGGTTAGAAAGAGCCCGATTACCAAACCTATTAGTTTTTTCACCTTGGTCTATATTAACATTTCCCGCATTAGAGTTCAAAGCGTTGAAATTTATTCCAGGAGAGTTACTTGATCCAAAGCTTGATGAATTACTATATAAGTGTGGGTTGTTAGCCGCGTTTAAAGAATTATTTAAAATAGAAGGAGCCGATTTAACATAGCCCTGATTAGCAGAGTTTTTATTCAAAGACTGGGATTGATATTGTGTCCTAGTTTCACCAAATTTTACTTCATTATGGGTATTTGGGTTACCATTGTTGTTAACATTGCTATTTAAAGTAGGGGGATTTAAGGGATTATTAGTATAATTAAACGCCCTACCCCCTGCGTTTCTCATTGCATTAATATTAAAGTTGGTATTAGTTGAACCCCTAAAATTTTGTCCTTTATTTTGCACACCTTGATTTTGACCATTAGTACCTATTGGCCTATTATTAGTTAAACTTGCCCCACCTAAGGTTTCATTAAACTGATTAAAAGTCATCGCTTGGGCATTAGTTCCCTCAGTAGTAGGGTTATTAAAATTAAATGCAGAAGCAGAGTTTAAAGGCCTATTAAAGTTAGATTGATTTTTGCTAGCATTAAAAGGGGTAACTGCTAACTTTTTTAAATTAGAATCAGGATTATTTAAACTATTAGCTAATGCAAAGTTCTGATTATAAGTATTGCCTAATGAAGCAATGGCTGAAGGTGCAGTACTCCTTGAATTCTGATTAACCAGATCATTATATGGGGTCTGTATATTCATATCCTTGGTTTTCATATTATTTGAAGTTAAACCTTGAGCATCCTCTGCAACTAACGACGGAGGTTGAGCCGGTTGACTATCATGAGAAACAACACTTGGAGAAGCAGAATTAGTATAATTAGTTGCATCAAGCCAAGGTTTTGATGTATCTTCGAAATCACCTACCGTAGTAACTAACTTAAAATCACCTTTTGTCTGAGTAGTTTTTAAAGGAGGAAAATTTTCGCTCTCATATTTAGTTTTAAAATTATCTTCACTTACTGCTTTATTTTTACCATTAAAATTTATTTCAGAAGGCCTATTTTCAGTAAGTATAGCTTGCTTTTCCACATTGCTGCTGTTATAAAGATTTAAAATTTTCTGCAAAGTAGCGTCAGTTGAAGCTAAAGTTTGTAAATTTTCCGCTTTATCAACCGCAGAAGGGTTTCCATTTTTATTTACTTCTAATTTAGGAACAATTTTTACGTTACTAGTTGAAATATCTGCTTTAGGAGTAGATTCTATAATAAGTTCTTGATCTTTATTAGGGCTTAATTGATCTAATGGGATTTCAACAGGACTTTTATAATTTTGCGCGGATTCTTCAATGTTTTTATCTAATAAATTAAGAGATAAAGGCGGTAAAGATAAGCCACTTAAGGGATTTTTATCCTTATTATATTCTGTATTCTCTTGCTCATAATCTTGCTCATTAAGCTCATGAATATCAAGGATCTCAGGGCTTTCCACATTAGTAATATTAGTAACTTGTGCTCTTTTTACATTAGATATAGCTTCTGCAGAATTAATTTTATCTTCATTATCTTTAATATTTAAAGATGATTCGTTGTTAATAAAAGGAATACCAGGGAGTGTAGCGGGTAAATTAGAGTTAGGAATATATGAATTAAACCTGCTATGAGTTTCCCCTGAGGTTTGAAAGCTATTTTTCTGAGCAAGATCAGCATTGGCCTTGATACTAGAATTATCCTCCACTTGGCCTTGTCTAACAAGCGGATCAGACAAACGATCAATAATGGTATCTAATTGATTTAAAATTATTTTATCGTTAGAAATAGCAGTATTTGATTGATCGGTGATATCATTATTTAATTTTCTAACCTTAGTCGCTATGGCAAACAAGCTAAATACAATAGTGATTACGATGGCTAAAGTGAATAAAATTAATATAACCAGATCAAAAACACTTAGCTCCATCAAAGACGAAGAGAGAAAACTAGCAATTTTACCTACCATATACCAACTCCTATTGTAATACCTAAAATATATATTGGGCCAAAAACAGATATGTATAGTTTATAACATATATTTATATTTGCAACATTATATTAATATATTGTTAAGTAGGTTAATTTCTTATTTACTTAGATCTAATTTTTCAATATGGGAAATTTTGTGTTTTTTTCTTAAAACTATAATTACGCTTCCTAGTATTCCTAATAAATAAATTACCCCAAAAAAGGATAGAGCTACCCAAGCATACATAACTAAAGAAACTACTATTAAGGCAAAAAGAGCTAAAATCAAAGGCAACAAAGATCTGGGGATAACCATAGTTTTTGTAGAAGGGGTAGGAACAGAGCTAATCATACCAAAGGAAACTAAAATTAAATACCAAGCGTAATATAAACTATCAATGTTTATATTAAATCCATAATGAAAACAAATAGGCAAAATTCCTAATCCAAATCCTGCAGGAGTGGGAATACCTGCAAAAAAGTTTTTATAATAAGAAGGATATTTTATTTCTAAATTAAATCTTGCCAACCGCAACATAGCACAAATAGAAAAAAAGCAAGCACTTAAAAATAAAAAATTGCTATTAAAATCATAAAAAAACATCACGATTATTGAAGTAGCAATCCCAAAACAAACCATATCACTTAAGGAATCAAGCTGGGCCCCAAATCTGCTATCAGCCCTTAATAGCCGTGCTACTCTGCCATCTACTAAATCTAAAATTGATGCAATTAAAACAAAATATATAGCTTCCTTAATTTTACCATCAATTGCCAACATAATAGCTTTAAATCCAAAAATAAAGGCGCAAATAGTAAACAAGCTAGGTATAGTCTTATATAAGTTATATTTGTTCATCATTTAACTCTGTTTAAAGCTCCATAATTTAGGCGCACTCCTGTAAAATCAAAATCAGCTAAAATAGTCTCACCTGCAATGGTAGTTTGCCCTACTTCTACCAAAGGAACTACATTTTCTGGTAAGTAAACATCTACTCTGCTACCAAATTTAATTAAGCCTACTTTTTCTCCTGCTTTAACTATTGTATCTTCATCAATAAATTTAACTATTCTTCTGGCAATTAGACCTGCAATTTGTACAAATACTACCGTATCACCTTTCATATTTTCCATAATAAAAGATTGTCTTTCATTATGAAGGCTTGCTTTATCTAAAGAAGCATTTACGAATTTCCCTGCATTGTACATTATTCTTTTAATCTTACCATCACAAGGTGCCCTATTTATGTGCACATTAAAAACGTTCATAAAAATTGAAATTTTTAACATAGGAGATACTATCCCTATTTCTTCAGGAGGGATAACTTTTTCTATATGTATTATTTTACCGTCTGCAGGAGCAATTACCAACGAAAAGCTTTTTGGAGTTATTCTTTCAGGATCTCTAAAAAAAGAAATACACCAAACTGTCAATATCACCCCTATTATTCCTAAAACTCCAGAAATAAAAAATAAAATTAAGGTAATAATTGCAAAAATTATTATTAAATTGTGGCCCTCAGGAGCTATTTTTGGCATTTTAATATCCATATAATCCTCATTAATAGAAAAGTTGAGCAAAAAACTATTTATTTATATAAGTAATATATTATTATACAATTTTATATATGTAATCTATATTATTTACTTAGCACAATAATAATATATAAATTCATTTTTGTACAAAGGTTATTACTATGAGTGAGATAAAAGATTTTTATACAATTATAACAATCTTACAACAATATTGGTCTGATCAAGGGTGTTGTAATCTTATGCCATATGATGCGGAAATGGGTGCAGGCACTTTTCATCCTGCTACCACTTTAAGAGCTTTAGACAAAAAGCCTTGGAATGTTAGTTATGTTCAGCCCTCTAGGCGGCCCACTGATGGACGTTATGGAGAAAGCCCTAACCGTCTTCAGCATTATTTTCAATTTCAGGTATTAATGAAGCCAGCTCCTTACAATATCCAGGAGCTATATTTAAATAGCCTTAGGCTTTTAGGTATTGATCCTACTTTACATGATATTAGATTTGTGGAAGATGATTGGGAAAGCCCTACTTTAGGTGCCTGGGGCTTGGGCTGGGAGGTATGGTGCGATGGTATGGAGGTTACCCAATTCACCTATTTTCAACAGATTGGCAGTTTAGCTTGCCAAGAAATTCCCGTGGAAATTACCTATGGCTTAGAACGTATTGCCATGTATATTTTAGGATATGAAAATGTATACGACATTCCGTGGAACATTAAATCAGGTGTTACCTATGGTGATATTTATCTACAAAGTGAAAAGGAATTTTCCGCCTATAATTTTAAATATTCCAACCCCAAAAATTTGATTTTACAATTTAATATGCTGCAACAAGAGTGCAATTCTTTAATTGAAAATGATTTAGTTTATCCTGCTTATCATGCGGCTATCAAGTCTTCACATCTTTTTAACTTATTGGATGCTGCAGGCGCCATTGGCAATAATGATAGAGCCTTATACATCACCAAAATCAGAGAATTAGTAAAAAAATGCTGTGCTTTATATGTAAAACCCCTCCAGTATGTAAATCACCAATAGATAAAATCTTTTAGCATATAAAAATCACTATAAATAATAAGATAATAAGAAATAAAGATGGCAAAACTCCTTATAGAAATTTTAACCGAAGAAATACCTTATACTTTGCAAATTCAGCTTAAGCTTGATATGGCTCAGCTTTGGCAAGAGATTTTAAAAAAGTATAATCTTCAAGCTCCCCTTAAAGAGGACGTAAATATAACTAATTTAAGCTTAAATACTAATAAAGAAAATATTACTGTATTAGCGACACCACGCAGGCTAACCATTTTATTTGAAGACTTACCTAGTAAAAGCGAAGATCAAGTTGAAGAAAAGAAAGGGCCTAAGGTAGATGCTCCTTTATCTATTTTAGAAAGTTTTTTAAAGAGTAATAAACTTAAATTAGAGGATTGCATTAAAAAAACCACAGCTAAAGGGGAGTTTTATTTTTTTAATTTAGTTAAAAAAGGGGGAGATCTTAAAGACATTTTACCCAGTTTAATTATGGAGACATTAACACAAGTTAAAATGAAAAAATCCATGCGTTGGCATAGTACTAATTTTACCTGGGCTAGGCCTATACGCAATATATTGATTATTTTAGATAATGAGAACCTAAAGGTTGATTTTAATAATCTTATCCCTTGGATGGTTAGTACTAATTTTACCAAAGGGCATAGATTTATGGGCCAAGAGATTATTTCTATAGGTTCTGTGGATGATTATTTTATTAAGCTAAAGGAAAATTTTGTAATATTAGATCCTAAAGAAAGAAGGGAAATGATTTTAAAAAGTGCTAATATAATAGCTGAAAAAGCTGGGGCCAAATTACATGAAAATCCTAATTTACTTAACGAACTCACTTATTTAGTAGAATATCCTGTGCTTTTAGAAGGAGAAATTCCACAAAAATATATGATATTACCCCCTGAAATGTTGATAAATATTTTAGTAAAGAACCAAAGATATCTTATCTTAATTAATTATGATGGTAGTATAAATAACAAATTTATCATAGTTTCTAATTTAAAAACTAAAGATAATGGTACGCAAATTATTAAAGGTAATCAAAAGGTTTTACAAGCAAGATTAGAAGATGGCTTGTTTTTTTATAATAATGATTTACAAAACAAGCTCCAAAGTAAAATAGAGGATCTTAAAAAGATTACCTATTTTGAAAGGTTGGGTACAATTTATGATAAGGTTCAACGTGTAAAGATTTTATTTTACACCATTTTTGCAAGTGAACAAAACTTATTATGTGATCTTTATAAAGCTGATATTACTACCCAAGTAGTGATTGAACTACCAGAGCTTCAAGGAATAATGGGTTATTATTATGCTTTACAACAAAAAGAGGATCTTGATTTAGCTTTAGCAATTAGAGATCAGTATAAGCCTCAGGGTAATACGGATAGCTTGCCTGAAAATTTATTAGGAGCCCAATTAGCTATTGTGGATAAGCTTGATACTTTAATTAGCTTTTTTGGTATAGGACAAAAGCCTACAGGTTCTAAAGATCCTTTTGCCTTAAGACGCGCTTGCTTAGGAATTATCAGAATAATTTTAGAATTTAGGCTAAACCTTAATCTTAATCAGTATTTATCTACGGAATTAATTCAGTTTTTTAGGGAACGCCTTATCGTTTATATCCAGGGAGATTATGATAATTTAGCCTTGGTAAAATCTATAGTAAATAAGCAAGATTTAAATATTGTTAAAATTCAGCAGGATTTAAAAACTACTTCACATTTATTAGCTCAAGAAGAAGGGCTACAGGTAATTACTTTATACAAAAGAGTAAATAATATTTTAAAGCCTCATAAAAGCTACTTAGAAAACTTTAAAAAGGAAAACCCTAATGCTTTAGAATTTAGCCATATTAAAAGTTCCTTGCTAGTAAAACCTCAGGAAAAAGCCCTATATGATGCCATTACTCAGCTTTTGATAATGAATTTGACTTTTGATAATAAGCTTGACCTGTTACTTAAAGAATTTTTTAAAATTAAGCCTTTAGTGGATGATTTTTTAGATAACGTTTTAATTAATGAAACTGAACAACCCACTTTAAAAGTTAATCGTTTAGCCTTGTTATATAATCTCCTAGATTTATTACACATGTATATACCAGAATAATACTGCTTAATAAGAACTAGAAATCTGCAATAGGAAATTTGTGCACTAAGAAATTGCTATACATAATTTAGATATACCTTATTTTGCGCCTCATCCTTATTCATTTATTCTATATTTCTATAAAATATTAGGTAATTACCCACAATAATCCTGATGTTTTTTAAGCAATAGCATTTATAAGCAGGTTTGTCTCTATTAAATACAGCTAATGAATAAATAATTAAATTTAGCTAATACATGGTAACTTTATACATTTTTACCACAAGAAAATCATTTTCTATGGCAAGCATGGTCATTAATTTTTACGGATTATTTTTGTAATTATTAATAATAGATAGATCAATTTTTAGTTTTTATACTACCCCTTTAAAATGTTCAGGTGCATTCATATAAGATAAAATTACAGCATTAATTAATAGTTTGTCTGTAAAGTGAATTCCCTTTATTGTCTCGGTTTCTAAGCGGGGCAGCGGAAGCTTTTGAAGAATATATAAATTTATAGCAATATCTCCACTTTTTCTGGCAAGGTACTTCATGACTAAAGAATTAAGAACAGAATTAATAAAAAAATAACTGTTCTAAGGAGTAAGATAAACTAAGCTTGATCACTAGCTTCATATATAAGTAAGGGGCACAGAAATATTTAACGTATTATTAACGGTAGGAAATCTAGGCAAAATGGAAGAAATTAGGATTATTTCATCAGTACCTCTAGCAATTGCCTTAATAGCTAAACGATAATATTTGTAACAATAATCTATATAACATTCTACATTTATTGATATTTTTTCTTGAACCCTATTTACCACTTTTAGTTGTTTTTTAAGACGATAAATTTTTTTGGATTTCTCCAAGTTTTCTAATTATTTTTAGATAACCCGATATTGAAATTGTCTAAATTTGCTATTAAATTGGTGAATGCTTTTACCCTCAAACTCGGGATACCTTCTCTCTCAATATTAGATCATTTCATTATATATCTATTATTAGTCATATCCAGCTCCCTGGCAAATTTTATATATTCTTGATTATTTTGGATAAAAATATTATATAATTTGCTTATCAGATTTAAGTCTTGCTGGTTATTAATTTCTAAAATAGAATATTCCTCCGATGATATTTTTATTATATCTTTTAAGGAAATTTCCATAATATTATTAAAATCTTGTAATACAGTGAGATTTTGCTGCATAAAAACGGAAATTAATTTTTTGCTCAGGCAACATTTTACCTTGGCCTATTTAGTATATGGCAAACTTATACCTACTATGTACTTTAGGAAGATTTTTAACTCGATTTTCTAATTGATAAAAATAATTTAAGGTATAATTATTTAAAATATACCTTCTAAGTGTGGTAGCGCCTTCGGCATAAATCCAAACACTTGGTGTAAGATAGTTGAATACACATCTAATTTTAAAAGTGTACGATTTTTTCCAAAAAATATTTATATAAATTATTATCTTCCGCGCCCAAGTTTTTAGGATAGATATATTTTAAATAATTATTATATAGAACCATAAAGCTTTGTTGTTGATTATAATGCTCTTTAACATATGCTTAGATTCCTTAATTAAGAGATGGCCGCTTTATCTTTAATAGTCTTGCAGTGATAGGCAGTATTATATTGGGAGAAAAAATCATGATCATATAGGCTGCTTCTTCCTAAGGGGGATTACAACCCCAATCTCAAAACCCTTAGTATTAGGGAACTCCACTCCATACCTAAAGGGCATGTAAATGGTAATAAAGGTGTTAAATTTTTTTAAAAACTTCTGCTCTTTATTATTATAAGCATCTAAAATTTGCTGAATACCTACTTTAAAGCTCTTTGTTGTTAAATGTTTATAGCCTTTGGTAATAAAATAATTGGTAACACATCTTCATTATCAATCCTTTTAGCCTCAAGGGATTCTTCCACTGTTGTATCAGTTAATTTAACAATTTAATTATAAGCGGCCTCAAGTTTGAATAAGTTATCCTTAGAGGAATAAAATAAATCCACCCTCTTTATAGTTGCTTTTATCTCCTAAAAATTTTTAATAGTGGTACTAATTAAGGAATTTCCTTGCTTAATATGATGCTCAATAAAAGACAATGGTGTGGCAAATACAAAGGTTTCTATCCATACTGATAATTTGGCAATTTTTATAACTAAATTATTATCTACTCCAAAAATAAATTTTATAAAGGTTTCAAGAACATAATCAAAATTGCTAAAAAGGTTTATATTATCGCTATCATTCATTTGATAAAGTAATATATTATGGAAGATATCTTTGATACCTTTATTATTAAAAACTTCCTTAAAATTTAAAGAAGTTACCTTTTTTGATCAAATAATCACCTATTAAACATAGGCATTACTTTCCTACTATTGCCAAATGCTAATTTTTTAAATTTTCTATTAAGCTACCATAAATATTAAAATCCTCATAATCAGATTTCTCATTTAAAATGTTATATTTATAAAAGTGATAGATAGAATATTAATAATAAGCCCTGTGCTTTTCTAAGGTAACCTTTAATGTACTTTCATAATAAAATAAAAAGATTAATCTAAACATTAAAATTATAGAATCATGAAATAAGGTTTTTAAAGGTGGTAGGATAGCAGTGTTTTTATGGTATTTATAAAGTGCTGCTCTTATATTTTCAAGAGCTAAATCTTTAAATCCTTCATTGACTGCACCTTAAATAATTTCAGCCAAGCGGTTTTCAATATCTTTAATTTTTAATTGATCTAACCCTTTAGTTTTCTCAATTGAAGCTCTTGCGAAGTTATGTTTTGATAAGAGGCAAAATAATATTTCGCATTAAAAGACGATAAAAAAGGTAAAAATCTTGCTTCTTTTTATTATCCAAAATATCATATAAATCCATTTATAAGCAGACCTTTGGGAAAATCTCTTAGCTCCATCATACAAACGCCAGTACTTGCCATTAAGTAAAAAGCCATATTTATAGCCGGTATTTATAAGGTAATTTAATAAATGGTAATGAGGATTATTGACAAAATCTATCTTATTAATATCTAGTTTTTTATCTACTGCTTTTATCTCTAAGATCAACTGATGTTTTATATTCTCATTTATATCCTCAAGTTGATAACCAAAGGAGATAAGTTTTTGCTTATCAGGGGTTGGCAAATAATAAAAAAATCAAGCTCATAGGATTTCCCCTGGATAGAAAAATCTTGTTTAAAAATATAAGAATAATCTAAAATATCTATAAGCTTTGTTATAAAATCGTTCTCAAGGCTAGCTTCACTTGGGGTATAAAATTGTTCTAAAGATAAGCAGCTATATAATGCTTGCGCTTGTTTATCAGCAATTGCTTCTTGTGTTTAGAAGGAAGGTTAAATATCTCTAAAAGCGTTTTCGAACTTAAATACTTATTTTCTATATAAGAGATAAAGTGCCTAGCATTTTGATGTAGTGCAACCATAAAATATATATTTTACTTAATTATCTTTTATGATAATATCCCTCCGCCAAAAATTTAAGAGACAGTAATTAATATAATTTAAAGGAGGAAATTTCTATAGAAGAAAGTGATGTACAAATATTTCTTTAAGTGAATTTAGAAACTTTTAGTGATAGTTATTAGGGCCTTTAATACTGCGCTTGCGCCCTGCATTTTTTTTGTGCTCAGGACCTTTTTTAACTTTTACTAACTTAGTAGAAGTATTACCTTTAGTTTTATAAATCCTTTTAGGTTTAGCCGAAGTAGATTTATCAGAAGATTGGGTAGAAGCTGATTTATAGTTTTCTTGTGAATATTGATCAATATAATTTTGAGTTTGCTCATCAATTGTTAAAACGTTGGTCTTTTTTCTTGCTACTTTCTTTTTATCTCGATGAATTTCGGCATTTTTCTTCGATAATTTTACTTCCTTTTTTAAGGCTGTACTGGCTTTATCAATGTTTTTTTTCTCAGTATCTTTTTTGCCCTCATAAGGGTTTTCTGATTTTTGGATGTTAAATCTTATGGTACAACCCCATAAATCAAAAGCTTTATAAAGTTCATTTTGAATATAACGTAGATAGCTCATAGGAAATTTTTCTTTTTGATTACTCCATAAGTTAATTGTAGGAGGACGGCTTTTTACCTGGGAAACATATTTGATTTTTAAACTTCTACCATCAATGCTTGGGGGCTGAGTTTGCTCAAGCACATCTTGAATCCAAAAATTTAACTTAGAAGTTGGGATTTTAAATTGCCATTTTTTATATAAATCTAAAGCATCTTCTAAAATAGTGTTGATGTTTTTATCCATTAAAGCAGATAAACCAATAACATAAGGCTGCTTAATTTGGAAAAACGCCATCTCAATTTGTTCACCTACCTCTGATAAAAATGCCTTTTTATTTTTTACCAAATCTATTTTATTAATTACGATAATTAAAGCTCTGCCTTCTTCAACTATATGCTTAGCTAAAACTAAATCTTGTTTGGTTAAGCCCTCTTCTGCGGAAATAATTAGGGCCACCACATTAGCAAAATTTATAGCTGTAATACTATCACTATTCGCCATTTTCTCTATGCCGGGATCAACTTTACTTCTTCTCCTTAGGCCTGCTGTGTCTACTAATTTAATTTTTTTATCTTTATAATACATATCAATATAAATAGAATCTCTTGTTGTGCCTGCCTCGTTATTCGTGATCAACCTTTCTTCATTTAAAAGAGTATTAACAATAGTGGATTTCCCTACGTTAGGTTTGCCCACAAAGGCTAGCATCATTTCAGGCTTTAAAGATACTTCATCTACTGCATTAGTGAGTTTATAATCCTCATAATAAGGCTTTATAGAATAATATAGTTCGTTTAATCCCATTCTATGAGCGGCAGAGATCGGGATAATATTTTCGCCACCTAGTTCGTGAAAAAGAGATAAATTGGCTTTAGCCTCCTTAGTATCAAGCTTATTTACACAAATAATAGCAGGTTTATTAGATTTTCTAATAAAATCAGATAGAAAAAAATCCATGGGGCTTAAGCCTGCTTTACCATCTAATAAAAATAGCACACAATTAGCCTGGGCAATGGCAATTTGAGCTTGATCCCATATTTTTTTATTAATTATATCTTCGCTTTCCTCATATCCACCTGTATCAATAAAAAGAAAATTTATATCATATATGCTGGCTAAACCTTCTTTCCTATCACGCGTTAAGCCAGGGGTAGGATCAGTTAAAGCAGTTTCTTTGCCCGTTAAAAAATTAAACAAAGTGGATTTACCAACATTAGGTCGGCCTACTATAGCGATTTTAAACATCTTTTATTTCAATTTACTAATTATATATATAAAAATCACCATTTGTACTTAAGTATACCACGTAGTTTGAGGTGAACGCAGGAAAGTTAGAAATTGCGCTAATATCGGCTTTATATAATTCAGCATCTGCTTTTATAGTGCCATTTTCGATATTGATGATTTTAATTTCACCTATTGAATTATTAACAACTATCTCTTGGTTTATAATTATAGGGGTAAACCAAAAAATTTTACTTTTATTATTTTTATTAGATACTAAAGGAGTTTGCCATTTTTGCTTGCCATCTGTAATATTTAAGCTAATAAGATTATTATAAACATCAGTAATAATAATTTGATCATTAAAAATCAAGGGAGCATTATTAGAACCAGTAGTATTATTTTGCCATATTACAGATTTAGAAACTATGTTAAAGTAAGAAATTTTATTATTAGAAATCACTAAGGCATTTTGCCCAATCCCAATTATTGGAGATTTAATATCACCCACTAAAGGATTAGCAGTAACGCTGAATAAATTCATACCTAATATGTTTTCTTTCCATACTAAGGTACCATTTTCTTTACGTAAAACTAAAAAATCAGAAGAAGAAAGCCCTACCATTAAATAACCTGAATAAACAGTAAGGGAATATAGCTGTTTTAAAGAAACCCCATTTTTACTGCCTGCAAATTTCCACAAAATTTTACCTGTATATATATCAAGAGCATAAATGGTGTTATTAGAGGTAAAAAACAATTTATTTTCATCTATTACAGGGACAGAATTTATTGCAAATCCAATATTATTTTGCCATAACACAGTTTTACTAATTAAGGAAAAGGATAAAACATCGCCGCTTTCAAAAGTTAGGTATAAATAATCCCCATCTAAAGCTAGCCCTGATGTCTTTTGTCCTTTAAAATCTGTAAAGCTAATTTTCTCTACAATTTTTTTAGTAGATAAATTTACAATTATCAGCTGATTTTGAGCATTTAAAGAATAAGCTAGATCATCTACAATAATGATATTAGGTATTAATTGATATTTACGATAAGAAGAGCTAATTGATAACTTAAAAGCCTTAGAAAAATTAAGTTCTTTGTTAAATTTAATAGGGGCAATATTATTTTGATTGCTAAAATACAGATTACTCCACGTGTTAATTATTAACCCCTGAGTTTTAACAATTCTTGTATTATTAGAAGGATTAAAGCCTAAGTTTTTTTCCGAAACCTTGGAGTTTCCGGTACTATTAATTATAAAAGTATTTTCTTCTAAAGTATGGTTTTTTTCTGGGGAAGGGGATAAACCTAAAGGAGTAGCAGGGGACAAAGAATTATTAGATCCTAAACTTCCCCCACTACCTGTTTCCCCACTACCTGCAAGAAAATTCCAAGCTCTAAGATGGGATGGAATATTTAAAAAAAATAAACTTATACAGAAAATAAAACAAATACTAAATTTATTTTTTTTCATCGTTACTACTTTTTATATCCTAATAATAAGCTTTTTGCTCTTTTTGCTCTTTCTTTAGTATCTATAGGGGATTTTTCAGCTTGAATAATTTCTTCATAAACTTTTAGAGCATCTTCATACTTTTTTTGTATGGCTAATAAAGATGCATACATTTCTAAATCAGCAAAGTAAAAACTACTATCTTTATCCAAATGTTCTTTAAGATCTTCCGTTAATATTCCTATATCTTCATTATTATTTAATCTGGTCATAAAAAACACAGTATCCAAATAATCTTTATAATAATCAGGTAAATTAATCGAACGTCTTGCCTCTTGCAATAGCTTAATTGCCTCAGGTAAGGCACCTTTTTTAAGTAAAATATTAATTTGTTCCATATAAGCTAAAAAAGCATAACCTTTAGTACCATCTTTTATTAAGTTATCTAATAAAACCCTGGCATCTTCTTCCTTACCTACAGCAATAGCATTTTTAGCTTCCGCAAAAGTAAGGCTATTTTTCTCTGCCTTATTATTCAAGTAATAACTATAAATTAAGTAACTACTAATTACTAAAATTAAGAGTAACACAATACAAAATATGTGCTTTTTATATCTCCTTAGAAAATTGAAAATTTTATCTCTTTTTAAATCTCTATTAATTTCTTTTAGTAGCTGCTTATCTATTTCCATTGTTTAACCTTTTATTTAAAAACCCCAGATTCTTTTAATCCATCAAATATAAATTGGATAGCAAGAGAAGCAAGGATCAGCCCTGCAATCCTCATAAAAACTTCTATTACTGACTTACTTATTTTAGCTATAATCTTGTCTGAAAGCAATAGGAAAATTAGGGTAAGTAACAAATTAAGAACTAGTGCGCCCAATACTGCCATTTTTAGGATAAAGCCTTCAATTTGAATTAAAAGCATGCTCGCAGTCATTGCTCCTGGGCCAGCGATAATCGGTACCGATAGAGGAAAAATGGTGATATCCTTAGTAATTACCGCTTTTGATCTATCATACCCTTCAGTATCATCACCAAATATCATCCCTGTGGCAGTTATTAGCAATAATAACCCTCCTGCTGTTCTCACGGCATAAAAATGAATACCGTAAAAATCTAAAATAAAGGCCCCTAAAAACATAACGCCTATCAAGATAATGGAACTTATAAATATAGCCTTAACTGCTATTTCCTTCCTGCGTATACTTGAATAATTTCCCGTTAAGGACATAAATAATATTAAACTACTAATAGGAGATACAGTAGCAAAAAAAGTAAAGAAGGATAATACAAAAGTATCAATAAAGCTCATCATTTCCTAACTTCCTTACTTTTAGATTGATACATAATTCTATGACACCACTATCGGATTAAAGCAGAATTATCAAATATATGTTTGATGTAAGAATTTTTAATAAAATTTGGCTGCGCGCTTATAGGAAGCCCCATTTCTATTATAATAAAAACTAAATAAATCGAGGCAATACTTTTTATTATTCCCAGCACTGCTCCTAGGATAATATCCGAACTTCGGCTAAATTGAAATCTAGCAAATAATTTTCCTAGAAGTTGATTTAGCCACAATAAAGCAATAATAAAAATCATACCATAAGCTATTAAAAAGCTAAAAAGCTTAATAGGAATAAAATTATCTAAATAATGTTTTACATAATTTCCAGCAAAATAGGATATCATCATAGCCACTATTATATTAAAAATATAATTAAACTCTTTTAAAAAACCATTATAAGCAGAAAAAATAATAATTATACTAGATAATAAAAATATTGTGTAATCTAAAACTGTGAACATAGTCTTACTTATTCCTTATCCTTTTGTTAATTAATTAAATTATTTACCATGACAATTTTTATATTTTTTCCCCGAATTACAAGGGCAAGGATCATTTCTCCCTACTTTCCCTATATTTTTATTTTCAATTATTGGAGCAGTTATTAAATTAGAAGTATTAGAAAGGTTTTTCTCAGGATTTGGCTCTACAGTAAACTCAATATGAGTAGCTATACTAACTATTCTTTCTTTAAATTCTTCTAACATTCCTGAAAATAAAATAAAAGATTCTTTTTGGTATTCATTAAAAGGATCTTTATTAGCATAAGCCCTAAGATTGATCGCTCCTCTTACATGATCTAACTCTAATAAATGTTTTTTCCATGAATAATCAAGCATTTGTAATACAATACTTCTTAAAGCTGTTTCAAAATTATCTAAGCTTACTTGAGCAATTTTTTCATCTATTTTCTTTTGGGCTTGAATTACTATCAGCTCGATAATCTCATCTAATTCTTTAGCTTCTTCAATAGCTAGCTTTTCCACATCTAAATCATGATTATTAAAAATTCTTGCTAAATCAGCTCTTAAAGTAGTAAATGCCCATTTTTCTCTATATTCTTTTTCTGGTAAATGAGCTTGAACTATTTGTTCTGCAATTTCTGCCATATTATCTTTTACCAAATTTAAAGTATTAATTTCTTGATTCATTATTTGCTTACGCTGGCCATAAATAACTTTTCTTTGCTCATTGATCACATTATCAAATTTTAATAAGCTTTTTCTGGTCTCAAAATTATATTGCTCTACCCTTTTTTGTGCTTTTTCAATAGCCTTTGAAATCATAGGATGAGAAATGGCTTCATCTTCTTTAAATCCTAGTCTTTTTAAAGTGCTTTCTAGCTTATTAGAACCAAAAACTCTCATCAAATCATCTTCTAAAGATATATAAAACCTTGAAGCCCCAGGCTCCCCTTGGCGCCCCGCACGACCTCTTAATTGATTATCTATCCTCCTACTCTCATGACGCTCAGTACCAATAACAAATAAGCCCCCTGTCTCCATAGCGATTTTTTTATCTCGTTGAACGTGCTCTTTAATTTCAAAGATTCTTTTTTCTTTTTCACTTTCATCAAGTTTAGAATAATCTTCCTTAGCGAGCAACATTTCCATATTACCCCCAAGCTGAATATCTGTTCCCCTACCTGCCATATTAGTGGCAATGGTAATAGCTCCTGGCTTACCGGCTTGAGAAATTATATAAGCTTCAGTTTCATGATATTTAGCGTTTAAAACCTTATGAGGCAGCTTGGCCGCCTTTAATGCCATAGATAAAGATTCTGATTTTTCAATACTAACTGTACCAATTAATACGGGTTGTTGTTTTTCATAACAATCTTTTACCTTAAGGATTATTGCTTTTTCTTTTTCTTTATAGGTAAGATAAATCTCATCATTAAAATCTTTTCTTAGCACTTTTCTATGAGAAGGAATATTGACTACCTTTAAATTATAGATTTCAATAAATTCCTGGGCTTCGGTTAAAGCAGTGCCTGTCATCCCTCCTAATTTAGGGTACATCTTAAAATAATTTTGGAAAGTAATTGAAGCTAAAGTTTGATTTTCTTCTTTTACTTTTAACCCCTCTTTGGCCTCAAGCGCTTGGTGTAGCCCTTCAGAAAAACGTCTACCATCCATAATCCTTCCAGTAAATTCATCAATAATAATAGCTTCGCCATCTTTTATAATATAATCTACCTCTTTTTTAAACAAATGATGTGCCCTTAAAGCCTGCACTATAAAGTGATATAATTGAATATTATGAGAATCAAATAAAGATCCCTTGATAATTAGTCCTGATTTATTAAGAATACCCTCTAGTTTTTCTAAACCCTTTTCAGTAATGTTAATACTTTTTTGCTTTTCATCGATGGCAAAATCTTCTTTTTGATCAAAATATTTAACAAAACCATTGGCTACTTTGTATAATTCCGTACGGTCATCACTGCTGCCTGAAATAATCAAAGGGGTTCTAGCTTCATCAATTAAAATGGAATCTATTTCATCGATAATAGCATAGTAAAAAGGTCGTTGGATTAAAGCATTAATATTTGTTTTCATATTATCTCTAAGATAATCAAAACCAAATTCATTATTTGTACCATAAGTAATATCAGAACTATAAGCTATTTTTCTATCTTCTTCTGAAGAACTACTTAAAATCACACCTACGCTAAGACCTAAGAAATTAAAAATCTGACCCATCCACCTGCTATCTCTTTGAGCCAAATAATCATTTACTGTAATAATGTGCACACCTTTACCTAGCAAAGCATTTAAATATGCGGGCAATGTTGATACCAAAGTCTTACCTTCCCCTGTTAACATCTCTGATATCATGGCATTATGTAAAGCGATACCGCCCATTAGCTGTACATCAAAATGCCTTTGCTTTAGTACTCTTTTAGCTGCTTCTCTTACAGTGGCAAAAGCTTCAGGTAAAATTTGGTCAAGGGTTTTACCTTGCGCAAGGTGCGCTTTAAAACTTGCTGTTTTGTTTTTTAGCTCCTCATCGCTTAATTTTTCAAAAGGAGTTTCAAAAGCATTAATTTTTTCTATAGTCGGCAAAAATCTTTTGATTATCTTTTCATTATCTCTATTTTTAAAAATACCTAGTAAAAAGTTAAGCATTATAGCCCTTTTATTTGCGGAGTTTATTATATTTATATATAGAATTATTTAGCTAATTTATAAGGTTTGATTATACAATAATTTTTTTATCTTATTAAATATATTTAATAAGCACAAACCTATAAGTACTACTTTATTACCCTACAGTTATAGCATGGCCTTATCTAAAAGCAGCGGGCTAAAAAATTAATTTCCTTAATATAGCATACATTAATCGCATAACCAACTATTTTGGTTGTTATTCGTTGTTATAATATTTAAACAACTAGGTCTTATTTTTTGCATTATTAAAAAACTATAAAAATCTTAATTTAACTATTGCACATTAAAAAAACTATGATATTATTTTGCTTATTCATTTAATGCGAGTATGGCGGAACAGGTAGACGCACAGGACTTAAAATCCTGCGGTAGTAATACCATGCCGGTTCGATTCCGGCTACTCGCACCACCTCTTGTAAATTATTTCAGACTTTAAATCCATGTTATTTGTTTTAAAGGTATTTTTTTTTGATTTACTTACATTGATTTACCATTAAAATTAAATAAATCATGAAGGTTTATTCTCTATAAATTTCACTAAAACCTCTTAAAAATATATGCTTTAAAACCGAAACTTCTTCTTACTTCGTGTTAAATTAAATTTTTATTAAGCTCAATTAAATAAACATACTTAATTTAATTCTTGTAATCTGTTTTTATCAATCTAATAAAGTGCAATTATTTTCTTACTTTATTTAACTTAATATTTATTAAATACTTTACCAGTTTGCCAATTAAAGTTCATTAGCTAAAATCTAAATAAATAAGTTGATCTTTTCCCTAAAATATTTTAAAATTTATGATTAAGAAAATAAATCTTACTTAAAGGGGAAACCATTAATTTATTGTTTTACATATAAATCGTAATTAAATTTCCCTTAAAACTCTATCCCTTAAAGCACTATAATTTAGGAGATTTTATGTTTTATCAATTTTTTAATTACCATTTTTCTTATTATTTGATTAAAATTAATAAGAAATTAACCAATATTAGTGTTTCATTTTTTATTGGGCTTTTTATTATTAATCTATTTATTTTATCTTTTGCTTTAATTTATAAAATCCATTTCCTCCTCATTTTATCTTTATTGCCTTTTACAGTTTTATATATATTATTGGTTAAAAACAATATGGAAAAACTTAAAAGAATTTTTAGTAATCATAATTTGATGACCGATATTTTCTTATTTGGTTTTTTCTTTTGCTTTTTATATTTATACTTAAATGCGGAGTTATATGAAGTAAGGTTTTTATCCCCTTTTAATGGAGCTCTTATTGTTTTATTAAGCTTTGGGTTACTTTTTATTTTAAATAATACCGCTACAAAATCCTTAAAAGCCCCTACTAAATTTTTCCATTATCCATTTTTTTATGTTATAGAAAATTTTTTAATTCTTAATTTCCTTATCTTTTCTTCCTTATTACCTATATTTTTTGATTACATCTATCTCTTTTTCATGATGTTGATCGGTTTAAATATATTTATACGCCTTTTACTGATTTATATATATAAAAAATCTAAAGCCTCTAGCTCCTAAAAATTACTAATATAAACTTAGGAATAATATGCATCCTTTACCATTTGCTAAGCCAAATAATCCTAGATTTTCCACCGGTCCTACGGCTAAGCGCCCTGGATATGATTTAAGTAATTTAAATAGAACTTTGCTTGGTAGAAGTCACCGTAGTGTTGAAATTTTAGCCTTACTTAAAACCTTAATTAGTAAAATTAAGACCACTTTAAAAATTCCTGCAGATTATAGAATTGTTTTAACTCCTGGATCAGATACAGGAGCTATGGAATTAGCTTTATGGAATTTAATGGGACCTAAGCCTGTAGATTGCGTGGCTTGGGAAGCATTTGGCTATATGTGGTTAGAGGATCTTGCACAATTACAAATAAAAAATGTTAGAGAATTTAGATGTAATTATGGCGATTTTCCTAACTTAGAAAAGGTTAATTTTCAAGAACATGATGTGATTTTTACTTATTGTGGTACTACCTCAGGTATAGTTTTTCCTGTAGATATTAAAATTCCTGCTGATAGAAAAGGTCTTATAATTGCAGATGCCACCTCCTATGTTTTTGGAGAAAAAGTAATATGGGAAAATATTGATGTTTTAACTTTTTCTTGGCAAAAATGTTTAGGAGGAGAAGCTCAAACGGGGGTTTTAGTATTATCGCCAAAAGCCCTTGCGCGTTTAAACACTTATAGTCCTGCTTGGCCTATTCCTCATCTTTTTAAAATAAAGCAAAATAATAAGGTTGATGAAACTTTGTTAGATACCGGATTACCTCTTAATACTTTATCTATACTAACTCTTTTAGATTTCATAGATAGTTTGGATTGGGTGGAAAATATGGGGGGTCTAGCTTTTTGTCAGCAAAAAACCGCTGATAATTTTAAAATTATTTACGATTGGGTGCAAAATTCTAGTTGGGTTAGCTTTGTGTCCAAAGATAATAAAAACTTATCTAAATTAGCTTGCTGTTTACAAGTAACTGATCCTAAGTATTTGGCTTTATCTCCAGAATTTCAGTTAAAGCTTTTAAATGATTTACATAAAATATTAGCAGACGAACAAATAGCTTATGATATCCGCTCTCATCGTAAAGCTCCTTTGGGTCTAAGAATATGGTGCGGAGTTACAGTGGAGGAAAAGGATCTAATGCTTTTAACTCAATGGCTTGATCATTATTTTCACCTTTGTTTAGAACAACATGGTAATTAATACAACTAGCTCATTTTCATTATATTTCTTATGAGAGAAAAAACAAAATATTAAGTAAAAATAAATAGATCTTTATCTCTAAAGAACTTAAATTGAATTTTCATAGTAGTTAATAATAATCTTAAAAACTTTTATTCTAATTTCTTTTTTGTTTTATTTTTGCTCTCTACAATAGTTGTACTAAGGCTATGACGTGAGAAAACTATTAAAATCCTAAAGAACTTAGAATTTACTTCCTTTTAAATGTCCATATAGTTTTATAAAAAGATGAAAATTCTTACTAAACCTCATAATTAAGCAAACTTAATCAGCTTTTATTTTCTCAAATTAGCATAATTTTTTTGATCCCAGTTTTTGGAAAAAAATAATTATTATAAATAAATTCTGTAAATTACAACCGAGATTTTAAAAAATTATAGCTTTATAAATGAGGGTTTTAGATAAAATCTAATTACCCATCAAATTTTAATTTTTATCATATTTTTGCATAATCTCTTTATTATCTTTAGAGAAAAAATTATCTAATATACATTTTCCTATATCAGGGGCGATAAAATTAAATTCCTTTAATATCTACTAGTGTCTGTATTTGTTAAATTTTTTATCTAATGATAAATTATAAGCTCATGTATCGGCGGTTAAGTTATATAAGCAGGCTTTTCACCATTAAATTTAAAATATAAGAGCTTTGAGGCAATATTTACATAACTTTTATAAATCAGTTTTTCCTTTATCAAATCTCCAACGTCCTTTATATCTTCGAAAATATCACAGTTATTATATAAAATTAAATTTTTTACATTAACTTTATTTTATTAGCCTATACAAAATCATAAGGAGTTATATTTAAAGAATCTTCAGCGCAAATAATTTTGCTCTCTCCAGATTTTTCTCTCTTGATATTCAAATAACACCCCCTGTTTTGCCATTATATAATATTATCTATGCTAATTTTATATAACAGCACTAAGTTTCTAGGAAACATCTAAGTAACTAAACTAATATATTATATGCTCAAATGTTTTATAAACTAACTCAACATCAGGAGATTGTATATTATTTTTTCTCACTAACTTTTTCCTAGTTTATGCCACACTATATTACAAATTATTTCCCACATAGCTTGGCTCATATAAAAATAACCTAAAGAAAATATTATAAAATTTAATAATTAATTTGGTCCTATTAAAGAGGGTAATAATAATATAGGCTTGCAAGATCTATGCCTATTTCTTTTAAATCTGGAACAGCTATATTTTTAGCAATTACCAATTAGTAAATAACAATTTTTATACTTTTTACAACATTAATAAGGAAAACTATGTATTACAGGATCCTATTAGCTTATGCTCACTTTATTTTCTCGGCTGATTCTATTAATTTATAATTTAGTAAATTCCTTAGCTTTTTATCTTTAGTATTTTCATAGGCCACTCAAAAACTTCAAGGTTAGTGGGTAATAATTTATTAAATTTTTGAGGAGCTGCCTTAAAGTAGTCAGATTTATAAAAATTTACTATTTATTCTTTTCTTTTGGCTTTTATTTTACAAGGTTTTTTATAAATAAGGTTTGTTGTGGGAATAGCTGGTGCTTTTATTAGGGTAAGCATAGGAAGTTTTGTGGCATTATAAAAGAGCTTTAAGCGCTAGTTTTAAAGGCAGCGTAACAATTAGGTTGTAAAGGTAGTTTTAATATAAATTTTTGCTGTTTAAGTTCCTTAAAAAATCTGCACCTTAAAAATATAATTTTACACTTCCATACTCTTAATTTAATCCTGATTTTCAGATTTTTAAGCTTAAGAATATTTTAAAGCACGCCTAAATTAAGAGCTTACTCTCCAGTGTGCCCTTTAATTTTAAATATAAGAGTTTAAATTTAAAAATTTTATATTTAAATTTAAACTCTTATCAATTTATAAGTTTTAATTATATTCATTTTCCTTATAAGGACTACTTTGCCCACTTTTTTCCTAAAATCTTTATACCGGTTATCCTACTTAAGTGCTTAGATTAATTATATTGATCCTAAGCTAAATTTCCTACTAAAACTTGCATTGAAAGAAGCTTCCATAGATTCTTGCTCTATTATCTAATTTATTTCACTTTAGAGCAATAAATCTATAATTAAGCTTTTAAGGGATAAAAAGTAATATGATTATAAAGGGTGAGAATTGTAAGGATATTTGCCACTTGTTTTCATAGAGCTATTTTTATCATGTTATAAGGTGCAAAGATTATTAAATTATTATCCCTAGCTAAATAGAAGGAAGTTTTAAATTTATAAAATAATTTTCTAAAAAGATACTTGATAAGAGGATTCAAAAATTCTACAGGCCCTATAAAGCTATAACTCTGAGAAAGGCGTAAAGTTTTTGGGAATAAAAAAGGGGAAAAGAGGCAAAGAATATCAAATATAAAAAGCTATAATTAAATAAAATACCTTAAGCAAATTAATATTAGACAAAAAAAAACCTCCTAATATTTCTACTAGGAGGCAAAAGGAGGCAATAAAAACTTAAAATTTCAAAATTCTTTATATTAAACCTTATCTTATGTTATTAGGTATTTTTTTTACAACCCCAAATAATATTCAGAGCTTCCCTTGCTGAACAAACAGCAAATTATATTTTAATAAATAATTTAGTTAAAACCTTTATAAAGGATACTTTTATTAGAATATTTATGTATTACCTAAATTATGTATTTCTAAAGATTAACCAGCTAATCTTACTAAACTTATAATTATTTTCAAGGTGCAAAATCTGTAAAAATAAACATTATAAATATTTAACATTTATAATAAACTAATAAACTAAATATAGCAAATAATTAAATAAATTACCGAGTTAACAAATAAATTGAGTTAAAGAAAGATATAAAAAGGTATTCTACTTTTCTATCTAGTAGGTTTGGCAACGACCTTCTCTTCCATGCCTTAAGACATAGTACCATCGGCGCTAAAGTGTTTCACTGCTGAGTTCGGTATGGGTTCAAGTGTTTCAACTTTGCTATGGCCACCAAACCAACAAGATAGAAAAGGAGTTCAATTACAATAATAAACATCACCGATAATTTATCATATACGCTTATTATTTTAAATATTATAATTTAATATAATAAAATATATTAATAATAATTATCACCGGACATGTAAAAATTTCTCAAGTCTTTCGAGCTATTAGTATTAGTTAGCTTCATATGTTACCATACTTCCACACCTAACCTATCAACGTCATAGTCTATAACGGCTCTAATAGAGATATCTCATCTTGAGGCAAGTTTCCTGCTTAGATGCTTTCAGCAGTTATCTTTTCCGCACATAGCTACCCTGCGATGCCACTGGCGTGACAACAGGTACACCAGAGGTGCGTCCATCCCGGTCCTCTCGTACTAAGGACAGATCCTCTCAAATATCTTGCGCCCACGGCAGATAGGGACCGAACTGTCTCACGACGTTCTAAACCCAACTCACGTACCACTTTAATCGGCGAACAGCCGAACCCTTGGGACCTGCTCCAGCCCCAGGATGTGATGAGTCGACATCGAGGTGCCAAACACCGCCGTCGATTTGAACTCTTGGGCGGTATCAGCCTGTTATCCCCGGCGTACCTTTTATCCGTTGAGCGATGGCCCTTCCATGCGGGACCACCGGATCACTATGACCGACTTTCGTCTCTGCTCTATCCGTCGATATCGCAGTCAGGCAGGCTTTTGCCATTACACTCGTCAACTGATTTCCGTCCAGTTTGAGCCTACCTTTGCACACCTCCGTTACTCTTTGGGAGGCGACCGCCCCAGTCAAACTACCCACCATACACGTTCCTGGATAAGGAATTCTTATCTCAGTTAGATATCATAAAACAAAAGGGTGGTATTTCAAGGTCAACTCCACCAAAACTAGCGTTTTGGCTTCATAGTTTCCCACCTATCCTACACATTTGTTTCATAATAACAATGTAAAGCTATAGTAAAGGTGCACGGGGTCTTTCCGTCTAACCGCGGGTACTCCGCATCTTCACGGAGAGTTCAATTTCACTGAGTTGATGCTGGAGACAGTGGGGAAGTCGTTACGCCATTCGTGCAGGTCGGAACTTACCCGACAAGGAATTTCGCTACCTTAGGACCGTTATAGTTACGGCCGCCGTTTACTGGGGCTTCAGATCAACGCTCTCACATCTCACCTTAACCTTCCAGCACCGGGCAGGCGTCAGACCATATACTTCCTCTTACGAGTTTGCATAGTCCTGTGTTTTTAATAAACAGTCGCTACCCCCATTTCTGTGCCCCCAACATAAAGTTACCTCCACATTGGGACTTCTTATTCCAAAGTTACGAAGTCAATTTGCCTAGTTCCTTCAGCATCATTCTCTCAAGCGCCTTAGTATATTCTACTCGTCTACCTGTGTCGGTTTGCGGTACGGTCTATTCTCTGGAGCTATTTCCTGGGACCTAATCCAATGCATCTCCAATCCGTTTAAGAAAACACATCTTCTCAAATCCGTCACTTCCAGAAGGTCTAGGAATATTAACCTAGTTCCCATCGACTACGCCTTTCAGCCTCGCCTTAGGAGCCGACTAACCCTACACTGATTAACATTGTGTAGGAAACCTTAGACTTACGGCGACCGAGTTTCTCACTCGGTTTATCGTTACTTATGTCAGCATCCTCACTTCCGATACCTCCACGGCCCCTCACAGATACCGCTTCATCGGCCTACGGAACGCTCCGCTACCAATATATTAATTAAAATATATTCCCTAGCTTCGGTATATAACTTGAGCCCCGTTACATCTTAGACGCAAAGAAACTTATCTAGACCAGTGAGCTATTACGCTTTCTTTAAAGGATGGCTGCTTCTAAGCCAACCTCCTGGCTGTCTTGGTCTCTTCACCTTCTTTCACACTTAGTTATAATTTAGGGACCTTAGCTGAGGGTCAGGGTTGTTTCCCTCTCGTCCACGGACGTTAGCACCCATGGACTGTCTGCCGCATAGTACTCTTAGGTATTCGGAGTTTGGTTAGGTTTAGTAAGTTGGTATACCCCCTAGCCTATCCAGTGCTCTACCCCCTAAGGTATTCGTGCGACGCACTACCTCAATAGTTTTCGCGGAGAACCAGCTATCTCCCGGTTTGATTGACCTTTCACCCCTAGTCACAAGTCATCCCCTTCTTTTGCAACAGAAGTGGGTTCGGTCCTCCAATAAGTGTTACCTTATCTTCAACCTGCTCATAACTAGATCACTCGGGTTTCGGGTTTAATACTGCAAACTATTCGCTCTTTTAAAACTCGCTTTCGCTGCGCCTACATCTATCGACTTAAGCTCGCTTGCAACATTAACTCGCTGACTCATTATACAAAAGGTACGCCATCACCCTTGCGGGCTCTGACTGCTTGTAGGCATCAGGTTTCAGGTCTATTTCACTCCCCTCTCGGGGTTCTTTTCACCTTTCCCTCACGGTACTTGTTCACTATCGGTCACAAAGTAGTACTTAGCCTTGGAGGATGGTCCCCCCTTCTTCAAACAGGATTTCTCGTGTCCCGCCCTACTCTAGTATCGTATAACTTTCTACCTATACGGGACTTTCACCCTCTTTGGTCAACCTTCCCAGATTATTCTAGTTCTTATTATACAACAACTCGGCTCTTCCGATTTCGCTCGCCACTACTGCCGGAGTATCTTTTGATATCTTTTCCTGTAGCTACTTAGATGTTTCAGTTCGCTACGTTTCGCTTTTCATACCCTTACAAGTATAAAATAACCTTAACAGGTTGGGTTCCCCCATTCGGACACCTTAGGATCAACGCTCTTTATCAGCTCCCCTAAGCTTTTCGCAGATTAATACGTCCTTCATCGCCTCTTTGTGCCAAGGCATCCACCTAATGCCCTTATCTTCTTGAGATCTCATGTCCGGTGACAATTATTAATCATCACCTTCTCAGTTATTATTGTTCTCTCCTTTTCATATCTTTCTTTCTTCATATCTTCAACTCACTTAAAATATCACAATCAGCCATAGAAATACAGCAAACCAAATATCATAAACATAATCAAAAATATCTCAAAACCAAACTTATTCAATATCTATTCTTAATATAATCATATAATGCTAAAATATCAATACAATATTATTCTCATCTTAAAAAATATTTATACAAAAACCAAAATCATATAAACCTTATTCAAAATTATTAACACCACTCAACCAATTTCATAAAACATACTTTAGTACTTTCTTTCCTTCTTGTCAATATCTTTTTATCATATACCAAAAAATTATACCAGCAACCCAAATACCACCCCCCAAACCTTCATTCTATCCCGATCCCATAATATAAATAAGTAGTTAAGGTAGCTTAGGAAAATAGGTTTAATAAATAATCGCTTTAAATCCTATATAAAAATTTGGGATTACCAGAAAATCAAGCATGGAAATGTTAGTTATAAATAATAGAGAATTTATCGTTTAAATCAGGGGTTGGGAAAAGACATAATTGTACGGCTTCTATGATCTGCTAATTTAATTAATAAGCCTTCAATAAGGTTTTTGCATTTTTATGCCCTTTTAAACCCCTATTTTTAGCCCTATTTTTTAGATCTAGCTCTGAGGATTTCATATCTTAGCATATCTGCATCTTTAAGCATTTTTCTTAGAATTCCTTTGAACTGCTAGATTTTCAACAAGATTACCTCTGGTTTTTATACCTAGCTGGACAGTAGCATAATAAAAAATAAGGCTCATAGGTTATAGTTATAGATCCTTCACTATCCCCCTTTTCTCTCTTATTTGGCCTGCTAAAGCTAGATTACCTTGGTCTTTTGCCTAACTGTAGATAGTAGCTTTGCTCCATATAAAAGCTAAAAATCACTTTTCTAACCAAAGTAATAGGCGCAATGACTAGCTGTTAACACCCATTAATAGAAGCATAAATTAAATGATAAAATTTCTAAGGGTAAAGCCCCAATTTTAAAAAATCTGAGCTCACATGTCATATATTTCTTGCCTCCTTGCTTTTCTTCTAGCAATTTATATGTTATTATGGATAATATTTAACTAAAAACTTAGCAATAGCTTTATAATCATTGCTGTAATTAATTTAAAGGGCTTTTATGCTTATATCGGATAATAATAATAGAAAAGGATTTTTGCTAGGATTTGCAGGATTTTTTGCCCTTTCTGTTACAGATACTACTAATAGATTTACTTTATCCAATGACCTTATCGCTTTTCCTACTTACTTTGCTTGCGTACAAATAATGATTTTAATTCTTCTTGCTGCTTTTGGGACGTTACGTTATAAAAGTACCTTCTTTAAAGTAAATGATAAAAAAATGGTCTTTTGTAGAAGTTTTATTTTATCTTTAAATATTTTGTGTGGGATGTTGGCAGTTTCTTATTTGTCGTTAGATCTTTTTTACTCCATCGTATTTACTATGCCTCTTTTGGCTACAGTATTAGGAGCAATTTTCCTTAAAGAAAAAATTCGCCCCTTGCAAATAATTTCTTTAGTTTTAGGACTTATTGGTATACTTATTATTATTCAACCTAGTATTTCTGCAGGAGATCGCTTATTAGGCCTAATTTTAGCTTTGCTTACGGCTTTTACAGGAGTAAGTGCAGCTTTAATAACGCGTAAATATTTGCAAAAAGAGAATTCTTTAACTTCCACCTTTTATGCATTTTTACTTTCTGCTATATTAGGTATAGGTATGTTTTTTACACTATCTCCAGGGTTTGCTTTATTATCACCTAACCCTTCATCTTTACTACTGATCATACTTTCCTCTATAGCCACTTTAATAGGAGCCACATTATATATGAAGGCTTATCAAGTTGGTAAAGTAAGTTATGTTGCTCCTTCACAATATACCCAATTAATTTGGGGAATTTGTTTTGGCTATCTGCTTTTCTCTGATTCAGTGGCTGCTAAAACCTTAATAGGAGCCGCTATAATCATTTTTGCCTGCCTTTTAAATCTCTATAAAAATAAAAGCTAGCTTTTTCTTAGTAACATGACCAATCCTATTATTTTAGCCTTTATGGCTTTTGCTGCTTTTGCTTTTGCGGATGTGATTAATAGATTTTTATTTATAATAATAAATATAGAATTTTTTAATTACGTGTTATGGCTAGATCTTGCCATCCTTATTTGCCTTATAATTTTTGGCTTTTTTGGCACTGGCTTCAAATTTAGGTTCCTTAAAACTAATAATTATAAATATATAGTAATACGGTCTGCCTTATCGGTTTTAAATACTTTTTGTTCCTTATTAGCTGTGTCTTATTTACCTTTACATATTTTTTATATTTTAGCTTTTACTCAGCCTTTATTTGCGGCCTTATTTGCCATTATTTTTAGGTTAGAAAAAATCAAAATCAGAAAAATCTTGCTAATTATTCTTGGCTTATTAGGAATGGGAATAACCTTAGAGATTTGGCGATTTAGTAATCTTAATTTGCATATTATAGGGGTTATTGGAGGATTAGGTATTGCTCTTACTGGCAGTTTAAGTGGTATAATTGTGCAATATATACCTAAAGAGAATCCTATTACTATTGCCTCTTATAGTATTTTATTAAGCTTACTTATAGTTTTACTGTATTTTGGGCTTACAGATGCTGCGATGAATGTTCCTGCTGATTTTAATATAATTGGGTTAATTTTTGCTGCAGGCCTATTTATAAGCTTAGGAATGATATTTTTTATCCGCTCTTATCAAAGGGGACAAGTACAATATATTTCCTCATTACAATATACCCAAATTATTTGGGGTACTATCTTTGGCTATTTATTATTTAAGGAAGTTCCTTCTTTATATGCCTTTATAGGGATTTTTATTATAATCCTTAGTAATATGGGGAATGTGGAGAAATCAAAGCTAATAACTTAAATAAATTTAATTGATTTAGTGCTACTACATTATTCGTGATATCCTAGTTATTAAAGGTAATAGGAGAGAGAAAATGATTAATAAAGAATCTTTACAAATTACGCCCTATCAAACATTACTAGATAATATTAAAAATATGGTAATTAATCCTGCAGAAAATAATAGGGATCAGCTTTTTGGGGACATTGACTATCTTTTTAGCTGCATTCCTCCCAATGAAGAACCATATATTAATAATTTACAAGGTAATTATGATTTTTTAAAAGATTTTCAGCATATTGATGACAATCCACGGGATAAAAAGCAGATTCTTCAAGCAGTTGCCCAAACCTTTAATGGTGCTATTAAATTTCAACACCCTCACGTGCTTCATAACATTATACCCACTCCCTTAGTTGCTGGAGTTGCCGCAGCAACCTTATCTAATTTATATAATTTAAATGCTATTTGGGATAAGTTAAGCGCAGGAGCCCAAGCCATGGAAATTCAAGTAGGAGAACAATTAGCTACCATGGCTGGATGGGTGGTTCCAAAGGAAATTAAAAAAAATAATCCGGGTGGTATTTCTACTATTGGTGGTAAAGCCTGTATCTTGTATGCCATCAAAATAGGTTTAAATAGGTGTATAAAAAATGCTTCTTTAACAGGCCTTTCACAGCTTCCTAAAGCTCCTTTAGTTATTACAAGCAAAGGTAATCACCTTTGTATAGATAGTGTTTGTGCTTTGCTTGGAATAGGATCAAAAAATTGTTGGCGCTGCGAGGTAAATGAAGATGAAACCATAAACTTATCTTCTTTTGAAAGCTTACTAAGGCAGGCCCTTACAGAAGGCTACCCTATTGCTTGTATTATTCTATCAGGTGGTAACACTTCTCATTTAACTCCTGATGATGCAGTAGTTATAAAAGAATGTGTAAGCAAACTAGAGCAAGAATATAATTTAGATTATAGTCCTTATATTTATTTTGATAGCTGCATATCTTGGCCTTGGCTTTTCTTTGCTTCCTACAATTTTGCTGATAATCCCTTGGAACTCCCCCTATCCTCATTAAAACTTATTCAAAAAGCAACAATGCGTATAAGTTCTATTAAATATGCTGATGGCTTTGGGGTAGATTTTCATAAAACTGGGTTATCAAGTTATTCTAGCAGTTTTTTTGTAACCAAAAATATGGCAGAATTACACGGCATTGTTAATCCTGATTTTAGTCTTGTAGAACGTAATAAATATGGTGGTAATGCTTATTTCAATTTTACGCTTGAGCATTCTAGATCAGCTAGCTCTATTTTTTATGCTTGGGTGGCATTACAAAGTTTAGGAATCAATGGTTTTAGAGCATATCTTGCTCACCTTACCTATGTTGGATTAAAATTTAGAGAAGGGCTAAAAGATAGTATGGAAGTAGTAAATGATTTTTCTTTAGCTCCTGGTTCTTTGTTTTTCCCTAAATCTCCTAACACCTCCTTAAATTATAAAGCACTAAAAAAAGCTTCTGAAAATGCCATAGAAAATGCTAACGATTATACTTATAATTTGTTTAATTATTTACAAGATAAAAAGTTAAATGGTAAAGCAAGCTTTAGTTTTAGATATATCCCCCAATATGGTAAAGCAGAAAATGGGAAAAACATAGCAGTTATCGTTATTTATCCTATGTCTCTTTTTTTTACTGAAGAAATTCTAAAGGTTACCCTTTCTAAAATTAAAGAAATTAAGATAGATTTTGATAGTAAAGAAATCTTAGAAAAAACAAACGACAAACCCATGTATGTAATGAGATAAATAATAATTAAAAATCCTTATTCTTTAAAAACTAATCTTAAGATATAATTTTATTAATTAAGTTAATAAAATTATATCTACCAAGGAGCATTAACATGACTATAAATCCAGATAAAAAATTAGTGGTGGTTACAGGGGCTAGCTCAGGAATTGGCGAAGCTATAGTGAAAAAATTTTCTGCTTTAGGTTATCCTACCCTTTTGCTTGCTAGATCAATTGAAAAAATGCAATCGTTCAATCTACCTAATTCTTTAGCTATACAATTAGATGTTAGAAATAAAGAAGCCTTTGAAGAGGCTATTAAAAAAGGTGAAGATAAATTTGGTGAGGTAGATTTACTTATCAATAATGCAGGTATTATGGGCCTTAGCGAAAAAATGTGGGAACAAAATAAAATTCAATATGAAGAAATGTTTGCAACTAACGTTTTAGGTTACCTATATGGCTTACAGATTTTACTCCCTAAAATGATCAAACGCCAAGGGGGTACTGTGATGAACGTATCTTCTACCGCTGGTAAAAAGCTTTATCCTGATCATAATGTATATTGTGCTACTAAGGCAGCAGTGCATGCTTTTTCAGAAGCTACAAGGGTTGAGGCTTCTGAAAATAATGTAAGAATAATTACAATAGCTCCAGGGGCCGTAGATACTAATATTTTATGCTATACTAAAGATCAAAAAGCCGCAGAGAAAAAACGTCAAGGAGATAAAGGTAAAATCCTAACTGTAGAACCTATTGTTAATGCTGTAGTATATGCGTATCAACAACCTCAAGAGGTGTGTATAAGAGAAATCGTTGTTACTCATACTAAACAAGCCAATTAAATAAAGCTTACTGTCTAGTAATAAATAAGGGGGATAAAAACTTTATTCTCCTTATTTACTATGCAAGTTAAATAAAGATTTTTAATCTATAAAGATGCTCTAGACCTTTCTTGCCTTTTTCTATCAGTAGAATTAAGTTCTTGCTTACGCAATCTTATATGTTTGGGAGTCACTTCAATGATTTCTCCATCTTGAATATAAGAGATTGCAGTTTCTAAAGTCATACGTTTAAAAGGCGTAAGTGCCACTGCATCATCTTTACCAGAGGCTCTCATATTAGTAAGCTGTTTAGATTTTAAAGGATTAACCTCTAAATCATTAGGTCTAGTATGCTCTCCAATAATCATACCCACATATACATCCTCCCCAGGCCCGATAAATAAAGTACCGCTATCTTCTAAATGGAATAAACCATAAGCTACTGATTTACCAGTTGCCGTAGAAATTAACACTCCGTTAATTCTATGGGGGATAGCACCTTTGACTTCTTCATAATCATGAAAAACTCTAGACATCGTCCCAGTTCCTTTAGTATCAGTTAAAAAATTACTATAATAACCTATTAAACCTCTAGTTGGGGCTAAAAAAATGATCTTTTGTTTATTATCTGCACTAATAGATTGCATTTCTTCTAATCTGCCACGACGGCTTGTAATAGTTTGAATTACTGTACCGGCAAAAGCTTCATCTACCTCTATTTGCACAAACTCAACAGGCTCATATTTTTTGCCATCATCTTTTCTTGCAGGATCTGTAGGGTGACCAATATAAGTAACAACCTCCGGACGTCCTATAGAAAGCTCAAAGCCTTCTCTTCTCATGGTTTCTATAATAATGGCAATTTGTAATTCACCACGTCCAGAAACTTTAAAAGTATCTGTAACTTTATTCCCCTCAATTATAATCTCATCTACTCTAATAGAAACATTGGTTTCTTGCTCTTTGAGTAATCTATCCCTGATCATTCTGGAAGTTAATTTTGTGCCCTCTCTACCACATAAGGGTGAATCATTAATAGAAAATGTCATGGAAAGCACAGGAGGATCAATAGGCTTAGCTATAAGAGCTTGCTCTACTTCTAAAGCACAAACCGTATTAGATACAGTAGCCTTACTAAAGCCTGCTATACATACAATATCCCCACAAAAAGCTTCTTCTACAACTTTTTTAGATAGCCCTTCATAAATCATTAATTTAGTAACTTTTGATTTTTCTATTACATTATTATAAATATCTAAGGCTTTTAGATTATCTCCTACTTTTACTGAGCCCGATTGAATTTTACCTGTCATCATTCTACCCACATACGAATCATTTTCTAACATAGTAGTAACTAAAGAAAAAGGTAAATTTTGGTCATCTTTAGGAGGCTTTATTTTATCAATTATAGTTTCAAATAAAGCTGCAACATCAGTAGCTACCTTATCTTCTTCTTTAGATACCCATCCTTCACGTGCTGCTGCATATAAAATCGGAAAATCTAATTGTTCATCAGTAGCGTTTAAGTTCATAAATAGTTCTAAAACTTCCTCATGCACTTCTTTAGGTCTTCTTTCTGCTTTATCCATTTTATTAATTAAAACAATAGGTTTTAATCCTAAGCTTAATGCCTTAGAAGTAACAAATCTAGTTTGGGGCATAGGACCTTCTTGGGAATCTACTAATAAAATCACCCCTTCAACCATTCCTAATATACGTTCAACTTCTCCGCCAAAATCTGCGTGGCCTGGAGTGTCAATAATATTAATTTTGTAACCATTCCAAGATACAGAAGTACATTTGGATAAAATAGTAATCCCCTTTTCCTTTTCTAAATCATTAGAGTCCATAGCCCTTTCACTAACAGTTTGATTAGCTCTAAAAGTTCCGCTTTGTTTTAATAAAGCATCAACTAAAGTAGTTTTGCCATGATCCACGTGCGCAATAATTGCAACATTTCTTATTTTCATTGATAGTTCCGATTATTTGTTAATTCAAAATTATATACAAAGATCCATATAAAAACAAGCTGATAGTGTAGTATGGGATTTTTATACTTTATTTATAATAAATTGGCTTTAATACAGTATTTGACAAAACTTTTAACCATCTTCCCCTACATTCAACTTTCAAATAAAAAATCGTGCAGAAAAAAGATCAATTTAAAATTTTGAAATTAGACTATTTTTTTATAAATAGGTTTAATAATTTGGATACCATCTTTATACTCTGAAATAACAATAATTTTATTTAATATTTCAGTAATTAAAGGCTCATGAGCCTCATCATTACAGTGCAAAATAGCCAATGGTTGATTTTTTTCAATTTTATCCCCGACCTTAACTACTTTTTCTAAACCTACTGAATAATCTAATTTATCTGTAATTGTTTTTCTACCACCACCTAAATGCACTAAGCAGAGCCCCAGCTCTCGGTTGTCTATAAAGGTAACATAACCAGATTTTTTTGCATAAATTGGCTTTACAATTTTAGCTTTGGTTAAAATAGTTTCATAGGAATCAATAAAGTTCCTGGGTCCTCCCATTATTTGCACCATCTTATCAAATATTTGTGCGGCCTTGCCCGAAGTAAGAGCAGTGTTTAATTTTTTGCGTGCATCTTCTTCATCAACCGCTAAACTAGTTAATAGCAACATTTCTGCTCCTAAACTAAGATTAATTTCATGAAGTTTCTGATTCTTGCTTTTGCCTAATAGGTATTCCACACTTTCTTTGATTTCTAAAGTGTTTCCAATGTTATCTCCCAAGCTTTCATTCATATCAGTTAGTAAAGCAGAGGCCTTTACTCCAGCAAATTTAGCAATTTGAATAATAATTTTGGCTAAATTTTCTGCTTCCTCAAGATTTTTCATAAAAGCACCGTTACCGACCTTTAAATCCATACTTAAGTAATTGATTCCTGCCGCTAATTTTTTAGATAAAATTGAAGTAGCAATTAAAATTGGCGACTCTACTGTAGCCGTAGTATCTCTTATAGCATAAATCCGCCTATCTGCTGGAGCTAATCTTGAAGTTTGTCCAATAATGCAACATCCTACCTCCCCTGTAACTTCTTGAAACTTTTCTACCCTAGGATAAGTATTATAACCTGGTATGCTATCCATTTTATCACTTGTACCTCCTGTATGACCTAACCCTTTCCCCGTTATCATAGGCACATAGGCCCCACAAGCTGCTACCATAGGAGCTAAAATCATAGATATTAAATCCCCCACCCCTCCAGTAGAATGTTTATCAACAATAGGTTTATCCTTTAATTTATCAAATACAATTTTCTCCCCTGAATCGCGCATGGCTAAAGCAATATTAGTACTTTCTTGAATAGTAGCTCCATTAAAAATAATCGCCATGGCCCAGGCTGAAATTTGTTCATTGGTCACCACATTCTTAGTTACCCCTTCAATAAAAAAATCAATTTCCTCTTTAGAAAGTTCCTGCTTATCGCGTTTTTTTCTTATTATTTCTTTAACTAACAACATTTTTATACCTTTTCTTTAAACTATTATTTTTTTATTTACTATTAAGTAAGTTAATTAATCCCTAATTCTTAATTGCTGTTAATAATTTAGAAGTTTATCTTTTTTTTCTACTGGATTTGTTGCTAACAAATTATCAACTAAAGCTGAGGCGCCAAAACGAAATGTACTAGGATTAATAAAATCATTACCCATAATTTTACTTGCTAGATCTAAATATTTAACAGCTTCTGCTTTAGTTCTAATTCCTCCTGAAGCTTTAAAGCCACATTTACTCTTGCTTTTATGAATTTCTTCTAATATATATTTTGCTGCATCTAAAGTGGCATTAATTTTAACTTTTCCTGTTGAAGTTTTTATAAAATTTGCGCCTGTATTTATAACAATTTTACTAGCCGTTCTAGTTAATTCTTCATCAAGTTCACCTGATTCTATGATAACTTTTAAAATTTTTTCCTGACAATGGTCTTTAATTTCTTTAATAAAATCTTCTGCCATCAAATTATCACCACTAAACAATAGTTGATAAGGCATTACCATATCTATTTCGTCCGCTCCTGCCTTTAATGCAAAATCTAGTTCTTGTAAAGTATTAGTAAGATTATATTCCCCTTGCGGAAAATTAATTACAGTAGCAATAGCTATTGGCTTTTCTAAATTAGGGGATAAGAATCTTCTTTGATTTTTTAGCTCCTTAAATGCTGCTTGCGCTGTAGCAATAAATTGTGGAAAAATACATATAGCAGCCACTTTTCCTAAAGGATTTGATGATTGGGTACAAAGATCTTTTATATTTTCTTCATTATCATTTTCATTTAATAAAGTTAAATCTATAAGACTTAAAATCTGTGCTGCTGTATAAATATTTCCCATATTATTATTCCTATTTTTATAAATCATTATTAAGCGGTACTATCCCTAAATGTTTATTAGGTGGTCTTAATTAAATTAATTAAGACCACCTGTGAACAAGCTATAAACTTAAAAATATCCCCGCTAAAGTAGCGCTCATTAAATTAGCTAAGGTACCGGCAATTAGTGCTTTTAAAGCAAGTTTAGCTATATTACTTTTTTGATTAGGAGCTAAACTACCAATACCTCCTACCATGATTCCTATAGATCCTATATTAGCAAATCCGCATAAAGCAAACGTGATAATTGCTTGGCTGGCAGGAGTAAAATTATTTACTTCTTTAGCAAAACTAAGGTAAGCCACAAACTCATTAAAAAGAATTTTCTCACCTAAAAAGGTGCCGGCTTGCACTGCTTCTGACCAAGGAATACCAATAACCAAAGCTACAGGAGAAAACAGATAACCAAAAATCAATCTAAATGATAGATTTTCTAAACCAACTAAAGAGCCTAAGCCCCCCAAAATGCCATCGGCTAAGGCAATTAATCCTACAAAAGCAATAAGCATTGCCCCCACATTTAAGGCTAAGATTAACCCTGAAGCCGCCCCATTTGCTGCTGCTTCAATTATGTTTGCAGGTTTGTTATTATCTTTATTTTCTATAACATCTATCTCTTTTAAGCTTTGTATAGGTACTTCAGTTTGGGGAATAAGAATTTTTGCCATCAATAATCCCCCAGGAGCTGCCATAAAAGAAGCAGCTATAAGATATTTAATATCAATACCAAGCGCTGCATATCCCACCAATACACTACCAGCTACTGATGCTAATCCTCCCACCATTACCGCAAATAATTCCGATCTTGTCATAGTGCTTAAAAAAGGCTTTACAATCAAAGGTGCTTCGGTTTGTCCAACAAATATATTTCCCGTTGCCGATATAGATTCTGCTTTGGAAGTTTGCAATAATTTGTGAATACCCAAGCCTAAGGTATTAATAATTAAAGGCATAATTCTAAGGTAATAAAGAACAGAAATTAAAGAAGCAAAAAACACAATAATTGCTAATACAGATACAGCAAAAACGAATCCAACTTTCCCTTGAGCCAAAGGACCAAAAACAAACTCAACCCCAACATACCCAGCGTTAATTGCTTTAGCTACCCCGGCAGCTAATCCACCCAAAGCTGCTTGACCCATAGGTATATATAAAACTAGCATGGCAAAAAATGCTTGCAAAAAAAATGCACCTAAAATGGTGCGGTAATTAATTTTTTTTCTATTTTCAGATAATAAAAAAGCAATAAATAAAATTATTAATATTCCTGCTATTCCCCACAGTATTCTCATTGTTTTCTCCCTGATTTTTCTTTGTTAAGGTAAATGATTAGCGGCTATAGTATGATACATTATGTTGCAAATATGTTATATAGAATATCGCCTTTTTATTGTACTTTATATTAAAAGCAAAATCTTCTGTTTTTTATTTAATAAATAGATAAAAAATAATAGACTATTTTATTTATCTGTATTATAGTAATAATACTTTTTAAGTAGATTACATTTTACTTTATTCTTTGTGGGCTTGTAGCTCAGGTGGCTAGAGCGCACCCCTGATAAGGGTGAGGTCGTTGGTTCGAGTCCGACCAGGCCCACCACTAAAAATAAATACTAAAAATGATTTTAAATTTTAAAAAATTTTTTAACTTATTTAGAATTTTTGCTAAAATAGTAATCAAGTTAAAAAATTATGCTGTGGGGATATAGCTCAGTTGGTAGAGCGCTTGCTTTGCAAGCAAGATGTCGTCGGTTCGATTCCGACTATCTCCACCACTAATTACTACTTGATTTTGATAATAAATTTTCCTACTTTAGTTATTTACCTTTTCACTCTTTTTTAGCTAAGAATATAGCCCATCTTTAATATGATTTCCTTAAACCTTTTAAAGTAAGAATCCCAAAGTTTGCACCTTTTTTATCATTAATAAAAGGCTAAAGCCCTCCTTAATTTAAGGCTACCTTAATAGATAAGTCACTTTGGGAATTTTTATTTATTTTTATTAATTATCCTTTAGCAGAATTTATATCAATTATTGAAACACTTTGTATATAATGGAATAAAGCTCATAAACAATTTTAATATATTAATAATCTTAAGGGAGAATAATAATCCATGATTAATAATAAAATTAACCAAATGTTAGAAGCCGCCAAAACAGCCCGAGACCTTGCTTATGCACCTTACTCTAAATTTAAAGTTGGCGTAAGTATCATCACCAAAAAAGGCAATATATATAGCGGTTGCAATGTGGAAAATGCTGCTTACCCTGAAAGTATTTGTGCTGAGGCATCTGCTATCGCCAATATGATTTTAGGCAATGAGGGTGAAATCGAAGAAATTCTAGTAATGGGTAACGACGAAATTTTGTGTACTCCTTGTGGAGGATGTCGTCAGAAAATAAGAGAATTTTCCACTGCAAAAACCCAAATTCATATGGCTAAAGAAAAGGAGATTTTGTGTACTCTTACGCTTGATGAACTTTTACCCTTATCTTTTGGTCCTGAAAATCTATCTAATTAATTTAAAAAAATAATTAAATAAATTTGAATATTATAACCAGAACAAGTATTATTTTATTAATTACTAAATGTAAATTTTATAGTAAGTCTTTATGATTAAACTAATAGATACCATATAAAGGAGTACTCTCACATGATATCTAAGTACCCAGCCTCTAAAATGTTTTCTGCTTCTTTATTAAACAGTAAAGAATTATATAGTAATTTAGCACTAATAATTGCAGGTTCCTTATTTTTAGCTTTAATGTCCCAAATTATTATACCCCTATGGCCCGTACCTTTTACTTTACAAACCCTTGGTTTAATTATTTTAGCAGGAACCTTAGGGCCAAAACGTGCAAGCCTTGCAGTAATTACCTATTTATTTGAAGGTTTAATGGGGTTACCTGTGTTTTCAGGAGGAAAAATGGGCTTTTGGCATCTAATGGGTCCAACCGGAGGCTTTTTATTAGGATTTACTTTATATACTTACTTATATGGGTTAGGATTGCAAAAAGCACAACTAAATATGGTTAAAAGTATTACTTTTTTTATTAGTGCTGAAATCGCTTTATTTGCTTCTGGGTTAGCGGTATTAGGGGTATATTTTGGCTTTAGCTCTAATTTATTTACTTTAGGTTTTATTCCTTTTATTCCGGGATTAGTAATTAAAGGATCTATTGGCTTACTAATCTACAGTTTGTATAAGAGTTTTACTGCTAAATAAATTGGTTTTTATTTTCCTTGTCAAAGTTGAATTTAAGCTAGTAAATTTACAAGTAGCAGAAAGGAAAGTGGATTTTGTTACTACCTTCCTTTCTGGCTTTAATAATATAGGGCCTTGTAAGTTAGGTAAGAATAATTTAGATAATTATATGCAAAAAATTTTAGATAAAAGCATAGGTAAAAATTTATTCTATCCTTTTAATAAAATTTTTGATTTCTTCTTCGCTTGCTATATATTCCATATCAAAACTAGCCATTTCTTTAGCTGCTTTAACCACTGCAGGTCTTTTAAATATTTGTTCTAGCCAAGCAAAAATATGTGGTAACTTGGATTTTAGATTATGATCTTCTAAAATCTTAAGTCCTTGAGTGTGCCTAATTGTTTGGATCAAGGGGTAAACATTAATATCTACAATAGAATACTCACCACAAATAAAGCTTTTACCTAAAATAGTTTGGCTTTTTAAGGCGTCTTCCATAATATATAATCTGTCTTCAACATGTTGCTCATAATCTATAATAAGCTGTTTATTATCAGGATATCTTATATTAGCCAAGTAGTGGTTAAGAAAGTGTACTCCTAATTCTGCTGTGCCCCAAAAGAGCCAAGATAGCAAATCTCTTCTAGAGCTTAAATGAAAAAGTTTATTAGATTTTTCAGCTAAATATAGAAGTATTGCTCCTGATTCAAATACTACTTTCCCCTCATCAATAATCACTGGCACTTTACCAGTTGGTACCGCTTTCATATAAGACATAGACGCTCTATGAGCTTTCGCAGTTAAATTGATAGGAAATTTCTCATAAGGTAAGCCTATTTCTTCTAACATAATTATTATTTTTTCTGAAACTGGACTTCTGCCATAAAATAATTGCAACATTCTTCACCTCATTTTGGATTTAAACTAAATAAATTTCATATTTTTATATTAATACAAAATTTAAATTATATGAGAAAGTATTTTATTTTTTTCTTATGATCGGTTAACATTAATACTTAGTAGGCTTGCAAGACATCCTTGAAAGCCTACTACATGCTACTTTATTCTAAACAAATATACTACTTAATCTTAATAGTTATAAATTATTCAGTTAAACTTCCTCCATTGCTGGCAATAACCTTTTTATACCAATAAAAACTTTCTTTAGGAGTACGTTTTAAAGTACCTTTTCCCATATCATCTCTATCTACATAAATATAACCGTATCTTTTTGACATCTCAGCTTTTGAGGCGCTAATTAAATCTATGGGCCCCCAACTAGTATAACCGATTAACTCCACGCCATCTTCAAGGGCTTCAGCTACTTGGATTAAATGGGATTTAAGGTAATCAATCCTGTAGCTATCCTTAACAGCTCCACTTTCCATTACATCTTTAGCTCCTAATCCATTTTCTACTATAAATAAAGGCTTTTGATAACGATCATATAAAGTATTTAAAGCATACCTCAAGCCTTTAGGATCGATCTGCCATCCCCACTCGCTTGATTTTAAGTGAGGATTTTTTATTATATTAAAAAGACTACTATCTTGTGGTTGATCTTTAGGATCAGCACTAGCTATTCTACTCATATAGTAGCTAAAACCTACAAAATCCACCGTATGGTTTCTAAGAAGTTCTTCATCACCTTCTAGCATAGTGAGATTAATATTATGCTCATTAAATAAACGTTTACTATACCTTGGATATTCACCCCTAACTTGCACATCGCTGTAAAATAAAATTTCTCTTTCTTCCTTAAGCATTTTTAAGATATCTTCAGGGGAACATTGCAAAGGATACGCAGGGATATAGGCAATCATACAGCCAATTTTAGCGTCTGGAATAATCTCATGACAGCCTTTTACTGCTAAAGCACTGGCCACAAATTGATGATGAGCTGCTTGATAAGCGATTTGCATTTTATTTTCCCCCTCTTTAAGGGTAAGACCTCCTCCTGTGAAAGGAGCATGATTAAGAATATTAATCTCATTAAAAGTCATCCAATATTTAACCTTATTTTTAAAACGCTTAAAGAGAGTTAGGGCAAATTTTTCATAAAACTCTACTAATTTTCTATCTCTCCACCCTCCATACTTATCGCATAAATATAAAGGCATTTCATAATGGGAAATAGTAATCACAGGCTCTATTTTATGTTTGATCATTTCATCAAACAAATTGTCATAAAATTCTAGACCCTTTTCATTTGGCTGATCTTCATCCCCTTTAGGAAATATTCTCGTCCAGGCAATAGAAGTTCTTAAACATTTAAATCCCATTTCTGCAAATAGCACCATATCTTCTTTATAACGATTATAAAAGTCAATTCCTTCATGATTGGGATAATATTCATTAAGATCAAGGCTTTTTACCCTTGGGTATTCGATTCCTTTAGGTAAAACATCAGCTGTAGATAATCCTTTACCATCTTTATTATAGGCGCCTTCTAATTGATTAGCAGCCACTGCTCCTCCCCATAAAAAATTATTTGGAAATTTAATTGTTTTCATAATATCTCCTATTAAATATTGTTTTAAAAAATATTGTTTTAAAATTTTTTATCGCAGCCCAATCTTATCTTTAGTATTATCCTTAAAACCAATTAAAATTGCTAAACCCGCAGTAAAAAATATGGTAGAAATACTAACAAGCAAATAAAGTAAGAAATTATTTGCAGTAAAATAAATAGGTAAACCAAAGATACCACCCATAGAACCCACCAGAAGCTTAATATTTAAAGTCCCGATTATACCCCCACAAAGAGCACCCCCGATGATAGTGGCAATTATAGTTTTTCTGTGGCGAATAATCACTCCATATATAATAGGTTCGGTTATGCCGGTTAAAAGTCCTGTAAAAAATGCTGGGCCTGCTATTGCTTTAACTTCAGGATCTTTGGTCTTTAAATATACTCCTAAAGCGGCTCCTATTTGGGCATAAAGCGCTGACCCTGAAGACAGTGGCGAAATATTGTCATATCCAAAAAGCTGATAGTTGGCAATAAATATGGGAATAAAGGCCCAATGTAGGCCAAAAATCACTAAAACAAACCACCCTGCACCCAATACCATCCCTGTAATAATTGGACTTGTATTATGTAAGAAATTATAACTTGCACCTACAATTTCTGTTAAAAACATGGCAAAAGGCCCAAAAGCTAAAATGGTAAGCGGCACTATTACCGCAATAGATACCATGGGAACTATAAATAATTGGATAGTTTTATGAGTTATTTTATTCATAAATCTTTCTAAATATCCCAAAATAATTACCGCAAAAATAATGGGAACAACACTTGAGGCGTAATTATTTAAAACAATTGGTATAGTTAAAAAGGTTAATCCCTCAACCTTGCCGTCTAATAGATTAGTATAATTAGGCTCAAGCAATGCCGCTGCAATTATTGCACCCACAAACGGGTTGGCTCCAACTTTTTTTGCGGCAGAAAATCCTAATAAAATAGGCATAAAGTAAAAAAAAGCATTACTTGCTGCATTTAAAATATAATATTCTCCTGATTCTACTGATAATATACCCAAGCTAGTAGCCGCTACCACCAGTCCCTTTAATAATCCTGCTCCAACTAACGCAGGAAGAATTGGAAGAAAAGAACCAGACATAAAATCCAGTATCATAGTTAAGGGATTAAATTTTCTTTTATGTGCATTATTGAGTTGTTCAGCAGAGCTAAAATTAGCGTTAGAACTATCCTCCTTATTAGATTGAGCTAATTGCTTTAGGACTTCTTCATAAATATAAGGGACTTCCATCCCTACCACTACCTGAAACTGCCCCCCTCCTTCCAGTACTCCCAATACTCCCTTAAGCATTTTTATTTCATTTTTGTTAACTTTTTCTTTATCTTTTAATATAAAGCGCAACCTCGTAACACAATGAGTCAAGGATACAATATTATCTTTGCCAATTTTATGAATGATTTCTGCTGCTAGTGTTTTATAATCAACCATTCTTCCTCTCTGGTTATATTACTCCTTTTTTTATTCTCATAAATATAACATATAATAACATACATTATTATAATATCTCATATTTAGGTTTTATGCAACGCTATTTATGAGTTATAGAGAAAAAATAGCAAACAAAGAGCCCTGGTATAAATTTTATTAAAATTTATAGTAATAAAGTTTAAAAACCTAGAACTTAACTATTATTTAGCTTTCTAATTACCTTCGCAATTCGTAGTAATCTGGTTAGTTAACTTTACGATTAGTACTCATATTGTTAACTAATTTTGCGATTCTTAGCAATTTTGTTAAGTTTTATTTTTAAGAGATTAATCTCTGAGCCACCTTCCCTGCCTAAGACCCTTAAATAATCAAATCTGATATTTTCTGCAAAACTACCAAAAAAGTAGATTTAAAGGATTAAAATTTATAAATATGAGATTAAAGAAGTCTTATTTTTGATTAGAATTAAAAGAAATTATTTAGAGATACAATATATCAGGTTGGTACTTCTGTAGTGGGTGGCCTTAACTGCTGCCTGTTAGAATTCAATCTTCATCACCATTTTCAAATAAATTTCCCTCCAGGGCCTCTATAATTCTTTAATCTCCCGAGAATATGCTTTTATCCTTAACAGAAAAAATTTTTATACCCCAGGAGGGACTCATAATTAAGTGCTAGAATTAGCCCGCTTTTACCTTTGATCAAATAAGAGGCCCAGGGAGTATAATAATTATCTTAGATTTTAGCATCAAAAATAATTCCCTCTAAATATCCTTTATTGCTTTCCTTAAAGCAAGTAAGTTTAGCTAAGCTAATTACTTTAGGTGCTATTTTAATATTGTATTTGTTAAAATCATGGTTTGCGGGATAGGGTAATAAAAGAGAGGGGCTTTCTAGCTACCCTTTAAGCCCTTTATTAATTTAACACCAAAATATTACTAATTAAATGGTTCCGCAATTATTTATTTCAGAAAGCTTCTTTTTATTTAATAGAAGGTAAGACATTAATATTGTAAGTTATAGTGTAATAGGCTACGTTCTGACCATACCTTTTTTAGCAATTTTTGTTATTTATCTTTTTTACTAGTTTAAGTAACGCTAAAGAAAGATTTTTTTACTTATTACTTTTATCTTAGGATAAAGTAGATATATTGTTTACTACCTGCAGGTTACTGATAATTACTAGCAGCTTGTTGTAATTATAATCCCAAAGGCAAAAAATCTCTGTAAGCTAAATATATAATTATTAAGTCAATTATAATTTTTTTAGATTTTAATAGATTATACCTTTATTATTATAATCTTGATATTTCTTCCAATGATGATTATGGAATGTTCCTAAGTACTTTAAGCTTTATATTTTAGTATAGAAAAAATTATCTACCTTAATAGCCTAAGCAAAATGTTCTTTCCCCCGTTATCTTCTATCCTTTAAATTATCCTACTTTAAGCTATTAAAAAATAATTTTAGCAACAAAATAGAAATTAATTTGTTCTTATTATTCTTCTGATATTATATAATAAATATCTAATATTGCTGCTAATAATAATTTATCTTCTTAACTATCTCCCTCTAAGGGCCTATATATTTAAATCTTACGTAATATCTTTAAGATTTAATAATTCATAATTTTATAATTTCATTAATGATTTTACCTTTCTTAATTTTCTTAATTTTTCAGCTTTTTAAGCCCTGCTATAAAAAGTTAAATTAATAATTACAAATCACTATAAACTGCATAAAAGGAGATAATCTTTTAATTAGCTCCTTTTTTACCGGTTAGATCTCTTATTATCAGCTCTTAGTCACTTTCCACTTTTAGATAATCAAACTTTAAGCTATCAAATAACTTAAAAAGTAATTAACTTAAAAAGATGAAGCTAGTTAAACATAAAAAAAGCGAGATAATTTTTTAAGTTATCTCGCTTTTTTATCTTAACTTCTACCTAAAGATTTTAGGTAGAAAATGTGACATAAGTAAATAAGGTAATATGCTAGAAGGTGGTGAGAGTTAAAATGTATGTATATATTATTTTGAACATTTAATATTAAACCTAATCTTTAACCCTAAAGCTAATTTTTAGACCAATAAATAAATATTCTTGAAAGGAGGTGATCCAGCCGCAGGTTCCCCTACGGCTACCTTGTTACGACTTCACCCCAGTCACTAACCCTACCTTGGCTGGCTTCCTCCTTGCGGTTGGTATACCATCTTAAGGTAAAATCAGCTCCCATGGTGTGACGGGCGGTGTGTACAAGACCCGGGAACGTATTCACCGCAACATGCTGATTTGCGATTACTAGCGATTCCAACTTCATGTACTCGAGTTGCAGAGTACAATCCGAACTGAGGCGACTTTTTAAGATTAGCTCCATCTCACAATCTTGCAACTTATTGTCATCGCCATTGTAGCACGTGTGTAGCCCAGGATATAAGGGCCATGAGGACTTGACGTCATCCCCACCTTCCTCTGGCTTAGCACCAGCAGTTTTTTTAGAGTTCTCAGCTTAACCTGTTAGCAACTAAAAATGGGGGTTGCGCTCGTTGCGGGACTTAACCCAACATCTCACGACACGAGCTGACGACAGCCATGCAGCACCTGTTATATTCCAACTAAATGACAATGTAATCTCTTACATCTATAAATATAATGTCAAATCCTGGTAAGGTTTTTCGCGTATCTTCGAATTAAACCACATGCTCCACCGCTTGTGCGGGTCCCCGTCAATTCCTTTGAGTTTTAATCTTGCGACCGTACTACTCAGGCGGAGTGCTTAATGCGTTAGCTCAGATACTGATGCCTAAACACCAACATCTAGCACTCATCGTTTACAGCATGGACTACCAGGGTATCTAATCCTGTTTGCTCCCCATGCTTTCGCAACTCAGTGTCAGTTACAGACCAGATAGACGCCTTCGCTACTGGTGTTCCTCCAAATATCTACGAATTTCACTTCTACACTTGGAATTCCACTATCCCCTTCTGTACTCAAGTTAAACAGTTTCAAATGCAGTTCTTGCCTTAAGAGCAAGTATTTCACATCTGACTTATCTAACAACCTACTTGCGCTTTACGCCCAGTGATTCCGAACAACGCTAGTCCCCTTCGTATTACCGCGGCTGCTGGCACGAAGTTTGCCGGGACTTATTCTTCGATTACCGTCATTATCTTCATCGACTAAAGAGCTTTACAACCCGAAGGCCTTCTTCACTCACGCGGCATTGCTGGATCAGGGTTGCCCCCATTGTCCAAAATTCCCCACTGCTGCCTCCCGTAGGAGTCTGGGCCGTGTCTCAGTCCCAGTGTGGCTGATCTTCCTCTCAGAACAGCTATTGATCATTGCCTTGGTAGGCCTTTACCCCACCAACTAGCTAATCAACCGCGGGCTCATCTTAAAGCGAATTACTTCTTTATCTTCTCAGACACATCCAGTATTAGCCCCCGTTTCCAGAAGTTATCCCAGCCTTTAAGGTAGATTCCCACGTGTTACTCACCCGTGCGCCACTAAACTTACGTTTCGTGCGACTTGCATGTGTTAAGCATGCCGCCAGCGTTCGTTCTGAGCCAGGATCAAACTCTTATTTAATTTCCTTTACCCATGAATCGACGTTAGCTTAATTCTTCAATTTCTAACCTTCATAGGCAACTCTCACCACCTACTACCATATTACTTACCTTACTAATTCAATATCTGTAAACCTATAAAATTATCTACTAGCCAAACCTTCTTAAGCCAACTAGCCTTCAAATTATAAAATCTAATATAATCCCCTTTTAACCCCTTGTCAAATACTTTATTTAAAAAATTAGATTTTTTAAAATTTTTAATATAACAAACTCAATATTTATAGCCTTAGGAGCTAAATAAATTGATAGATTATTTAATAATGAAGAAATTAAATAAAAGTTGCATTTTAATACCCCTTTAACTCAAATTAATTTCAACTTTATTTTTATAATATTAATATAATGCTTTAGATAAATTTTGTCAACTACTATTTAAAACTTTTGTTAATAAATTTGTTACTTTGAGAGGAAAGCGCTACAATAATCATGGGGATAACTAATTTTAAATTGCTTTATTATTCCAGATAACTAGAAATCTCCGCAATATCTTGGATTTTTAAATTTCCCACTACAGATTTTAAGCTTACTATACTTAATAAAAAGGCGTGCTTTGCTTGGGATAAATTTCGTTTATCGTTAAAATAAGCCTCATTAGCTATTAAAACATCCGTATTGGTACTTAATCCTACCCCATAAGATTTTTTAGCCGCTTCTAAAAAGCGTTTTGAAGAGAACTCTGCTTGCTTAAGCGCCTCTATACGTGATAAACCATTATAAACATTTAAATAATATTGGGAAATAAGCACTTGCATGTCACTTATTAAGCTATTTACATTATAATAAGAACTATTTTTTACTGCAATATATTGCTGTTTCTGCGCTACACTTAACCCCCCTGCATATAAATTAAGCTTTACGGATAATCCCAAGAAACCTTCTCTAACATTCGCTTGCGTTGATCTAGCCGGATCTCTAGTTCTGCTAACTCCATAATTACCTAATAAACTTACTGTAGGATAAAAGGTTTTTTCTTCCTTTAAAATGTCTTCATCAGCCAATAATACACTTATTTTCGCATATAAAATGTCTAAATTATAGCTACTAGCTGCTTGTTGCCAAGACTCTAAACTATAATGTTGGATTTGAGTATTATCAATTACGTCTTTTAAAGTTTTATAACTTTTTACTTTATAATTAAGAAATTGGTCTAATTGTTCTTTTTTTACCTTTAAATTATTTTCATATAAAATTTCCTCGGCCTTAGATAGTTCATATCTAGATTTGATTTGCTCAACATCAATAACTCGAGCTTGCCCTACTCTTACCCTTTCGCTAGTTTGCTGCATTTGCTCAGCCAAAGATTCTTTTTGTAATTTAATATATTCCACGTCATCCATAGCAGATAAAACTTCTAGATAATATTGTACTACTTGTAACATTAAAGTATTTTTATCTTTATCTAATTTAATCGCCCCTCTTTCTACTTCTAGCTTACTTTTATTATACTGTGCCCAATAAGCTGCATCATAGATAGGATAACTTACGCTTAAAGTTAAACCTGCTGAAGGACCCTTATAATCAGATTTCGGAAAATTATCATAAGTTTTAATGTTTGAGGTATATCCCCCATCCGCTTCTATATTAACCGTAGGATACAAATAAGCTTGAGCTATTCCCTTATAAGCATAAGATATATTATATTGCTCTACTGCAGATTTATATTGATAATTGTTTTTAAAAGCAATATCTAAAACCTGTAATAAATCCTCAGCTTTAATGTGACTTGCAAAAACACCCCCTAAAATCATCCATCCTATTACTATTTTAATCATTTTAAATTTCATGTATACCATTATAACTTCCTGATTCTCATTTAATATAGTTTTTTTAATATTAAATATATTAATTTATAGTGGATGAGTTACCTTTATGATGATTAATTTTATATACTAATTGTTCAACTAATGAATATAAAGCTGGTACCACCACTAAAGTTAATAAAGTAGAAGAAATCATACCGCCAATTACTACAATAGACAATGAAGCATTACTTTCTGAACCTGCTCCTCTTGCTAAAGCCGCAGGAACCATAGATAAAATTACTGTTAAAGAAGTCATTAAAATAGGACGTAATCTAATAGGACAGGCTTCTAACAAGGCTTCATTAATAGATTTACCCTCTTGTCTTAGCTCATTGGTAAAATCTATCATTAAAATTGCATTTTTTGCCACTAATCCTACTAATAAAATTACACCTATCATAGAAAATATATTTAAAGAAAAACCGCTTATGTATAAACCGATAACTCCTCCAATAATCGCTAGAGGTACAGAGGTTAATAAAACCAACGGCTGCACTAAAGAATTAAATTGGCTTGCTAGCACCATATAAAGTAAGATGATTGATAATCCAAAAACAAATATTATATTATTAATGGTCTTTCCTAGCTCTTTAGAAGTACCCGATAAATTCACATAATAACCACTGGGCAATATTTCTGTAGCTATTTTTTCTACTACGGCTACTGCTTCTCCTAAACTTACATTAGGATTGGCATTAAAGGAGGCAGAGTAAATAGATCCTACTCGTTCTACTACGGATAACCCTAAATATTCTTCTACTTTTAATATATTGTCTAATCTAACCATTTCATTGGAGGGGCTTCTAAGATAAATATTATTTAAAGAATCAATCCATGTAATTTGATCCTCTACTGCTTTCACTCTAATATCGTATCTTTTATTACCCCCATCTTCATTAAACTTACCAATTTTACTGCCCCCTACTATCACCGCAATAGTCTGAGCAATTGTAGCTGAATCTAATTGTAACAGTGCTGCTTTATCTCTATCAAGATTAAATCTAATTTGCGGCAATATATCTATGCCAATCTCCACATTTTGGATACGAGAATCATTCCTAAGAGCAGTTTGCAAATCTATCGCATATGTGTAAACATCTTGCGAATTTGTTCCTAAAAGATCAAAAGTCATCTTGTATGAACTTCCACCCACAGAAGAACCTGCAGAAGCGATTATACTAGCCCCTATTACTTGATCAAGACGCTTTTGGATGAGCGTAATAAAAGCAGCCTGAGAAATATCTCTATCTTTGATATCTACCATGTTAACTGTCATACCTATGCGATTAACTGAGGAACTTCTCCCCCCTATAGAGGCAGTGAAATCTTTAATTTCTTTATAAGACATCAAAATAGCTTCTACTTCTCTAAGTTTATCTACTGTATCATAAATATTAGTACCTGCAGGGGTTCTTACGAACACCCTAAATTGGGATTTATCACCTTCGGCCACAAATTCTACCGGTACTTTAGCAAAGAAGGTAAACCCAAAAATAGTAATACCTAAAGAAATTATTAACACAATTAAACGATGATTTAAACATAGCCTTAATAGATAAATATAGCTTCTTTCTAAACCCACAAAAGCTTTTTCTAAGGTGGTTTTAAATCTTCCTGGATTATGATGATTTTTAGGTAACCTTAAATATCTAGCACATAACATGGGAGTGATAAATAAAGAAACAAAATAGGAAATAATTACTCCAAAGGTTACTACTACGGCAAAAGATTGAAAAAATCTTCCTACTATGCCTTCCATAAAAATTACAGGACCAAAGATAGATACCAACGATAAAGTAGCCGCTAAAACTGCAAACACCACTTGGTTACTACCATCAATAGCGGCCTGGGTAGGATTTTCCCCTTGTTCTATTTTTCGATAAATATTTTCTAAAACAATAATCGCATCATCGACCACCACCCCAATCAAAAGTAGCAAAGCTAATAAAGTGATGGTATTAAAAGTATAACCAAAAGCGTAAATTACTATCACTGCACCTAATAAAGAAATAGGAATAGCTAAAGAAATAATTAAAGTAGAAACTAAATTTCTCAAAAATAAATAAACTATAAAAGAAGTTAAAAAAACTCCTAAAAGTAGATGCTCTTCTAAAGCGGCCACAGTAGCTTTAATATATTTAACATCATTACTAGTAACATCTATATTTAATCCAGGTTCAGCATTTAAAATAATATCGTTATTTAAACGCTCCATTACTTCTTTTTCTATGGAAAAAGCATTAGATCCCGCAATTTTAGTAACCCCCAAAGTAATTGAAGGCTCAGAATTATAAGAAGCTAAGCCTCTATAATCTTCTAAACCGTCTACTATAGTACCCACATCGGATAATTTTACAAAGGCTCCCTGATTATTTTTTATAACTAAATTTTTAATATCTTGAGCCCTATGAAATTCAAAATCTAGTTTTAACAGTAGCTCATTCCTTGAGCCAACTATATAACCCCCTGGACGCTGTACATGGGCAGCATTAAATGCATTAACTACATCATTAACCCCAATTCCATAGGAAGCTAGTTTATAGATATCTAATTCTATACGAATATTTCTATCTCTTTCCCCTTCAATCAAAACTTCAGCAACACCGCTAATAGTTTCTAGTTTCTTTTTAACGATTTCAGTAGCATATTCATTTAATTGTTGTAAGGTTCTATTTCCTGTTAAAGTAATACTTAAAAATGGAGTATCGCTACTAGTACTTTTAATAATTTGAGGTAAATCAATGCCTGTAGGCAAATCAATTAAGGCCTGATTGATTTTTGATTGGACTTCATTAAAGGCAACGTTAATATCTTTACTTAAATCAAAAGCAATAGAAATTTGAGAAGTAGAGGGCCTAGAATTACCTGCTAAAGTATCAATCCCAGCTATGCCATTTAACCTATCTAATAAAATAGAAGTTACCGTATTATCCATTACCTCTGCATCTGTACCTTCTTGAGTAGTTAATACAGTAATAAAAGGTAAATCCACATCAGGGAATTGATCAATCCCCACGCGGAAATAGCTTACTATTCCAAACAAAATGATTGCTGCTGCAACCATAAAAGCCATTATATATCTTTTTATACCTAATCCTGATAAACTCATTAACCGCGCCTTAATATTTATATATTACTAGATATATGTTTTAAATGAACAATAATTTGCCTAATTTGATTAATTTACGCCTAATTTAATAGCTATCTATTAGCCAATGTAATTATAGCTTTATCGGTTAAAAAACCTGCTCCATCTACGGCAATTAGCTCTCCTACATTAAGCCCCAATACTATTTCTACAAAACCCTCTTGAGTAACTCCTACCTTCACTTTTTTTTCAGACACCGTGTTATCTGAATTAACCACATATACTACTTTACCTGAGGTTCTTAGAACTACACTAGCCTCTGGGACTAATATAGCTTTAGATTTTTCCTCAATCAAAATTTGAACATCCAAAGTTCCGCCTGGCTTCAAATTATAACGATTGTTATCAATTTCAATAATTGCTTGGACCGATCTACTTTGCGCTTCAATCACCGGTTTAATTTCTTTAATAGTATGGTTAATCATAATTTCAGTACCACTTGGCCTTAAAACAACTTTTTGGCCTCTTTTAAGTATCGAAGCATACCCTTCTGGAAGGTTTACAATTATCGTTAACCTTGTATTATCCACTATATCAAATAACAACGTTCCTACTCCAACAAACACTCCATTAGTTACATATCTTTGCTGAACAAAACCTGGGCTTTTAGCCCTAACTGTTGATTTTTCAATTTCAATATTAGAATTAGATAATAAAGCTTTTGCTGACGCTAATTGCCCTTCATAAGATTTAATTAAAATATCTGAAGCATCTAATTCTGCCTGAGAAATAAATCCATTACCAAATAGTTCTTTATAACGCCCCGCAGTTCGTTGCTGATCTTTTAATTTAGCCTCTAAAGTTTCCACCTCAGCAGCTTGGCTTCTTCTAGTATTGATAAGTTCTTCTTTAGCAATATTACCTAATATTTGATTCTTTTTTAAATAATCCCCAATTTCCACAGTAATCCCGCTTATTATACCACTTACTTCAGCAGCAACCCCTAAAGAATCAAAGTTGTATACAACCCCAATTGCTCTTTCATAAATTTTAAAATCAGCCGCCTTTACATTATGGGTGGTAATACCAATTGCCTTTTTGCCAGATCTAGCCATAGGAGCGCCCTTTTGCCTTACTGTATTAGCATTATCCTCTGGGGCAGAAGTACTAGCAACCTTCTTGGAAGATACCTTCTTAGTACCCTGGCTGGCTGTATTGCTATCTGGGATTGCTTTATTATCCTCTATACCTCTAGAGCTATTAGAAGATCCACTTTTTACTGACTGTGAGAGTTTTTCAGTTGTTTTTGCTGTTTTAGTAGCGATCCCATCGTTACGTTCTGCAGGTTTAGTAGAGTTAACAGTATTTTTATCACCCTTGGGAATATCAGAATTAGGCATGTATATCTTCATTAAATATAATATAATTATTGCTGCTCCTATAGCACCTAAAATTATAAATAAAAACTTCTTTTTAGACTTTAACATATGATTTATATCCCTTAATTAATAGCATATGCCTTTATATATTAGCGCAATATAAATTTTATACCAATAAAATATCCTAATCCTGTTAGAAACACAACCATTAATGGATATTTGATACCTAATTTACATAAAAAATTTAGTTAAATGGCTCTATTTAAAAACTATTTTATACTTAGTTTTATTATTTCTCAATCAAATAAATTAACCAAATCGCACCTATTCTATTAATCATATAAGTGCGATTTTTAGTTTATTCCATTTCTAAAACTCTAATAGAATTGGTTATGCCGCCTAAGCCTACGGGAACTCCAGCTACTACTAAGAATTTTTCGCCAATTTTAACCCAATTATTGGTTTTGAGCCAAGAAGATGCCAGATCAGCAATTTCAGAAAAAGAACTTACTGTCTCTACTAATAAAGGTGTAATACCCCAACCTAAATTTAATTGATTATAAAGTACAGGATTATCAGTTATACATAAAATTTTAGCTCTTGGACGTTGATGGCTTATTCTATGCGCCGTTGTTCCTTGAAAAGAAAAGGCTACTATAACCTTAGCGTCCACGGCATCTGCAATTTCTTTGGCGGCGATAGAAATAGCCCTTCCTATACTTACATGCTTTTCTTTAGGATTTTTTTCTAAATATGATTTAATAATATGATCATAAGAAGTTTTTAAAACATCCCAATATAAAGGATCATTTTCTACAGAAGAAATAATGTTTGCCATAACATTTACTGTTTCCACCGGAAACTCTCCTACTGTGGTTTCTCCAGATAACATCACTGCATCTGTCCCATCATAAACTGCATTAGCTACATCTGAGGCCTCTGCTCTGGTAGGAATAGGAGCATTGGTCATTGAATCTAGCATTTGAGTTGCTACAATTACAGGTTTAGATTGACGCCTACACTCTCTAATGATCATTTTTTGTACCACAGGAACTTCTTCAGTAGGAATTTCTACCCCTAAATCACCACGAGCTACCATAATTCCATCTGAGGCTTCAATAATAGAAGTTATATTTTCCACAGCAGAGGGTTTTTCTATTTTAGAAATTATTTTAGCTCTGCCTTTAATTAGTTCTCTAGCTTGTTCCACATCAGGTGATAATTGCACAAAAGATAATCCAATATAATCTACCCCTAAATTTAATGCAAAATCTAGATCTTTTAAATCCTTTTCCGTTAAAGGAGAAAGTTTTAAGATACCAGAAGGAAAATTTACTCCTTTTTTATCTGAAATATAACCTGCAGCTTTCACAATAGTTTCCGCATAATTAGCGCCGCATTGCTCAACTTGCAATCTAATTTTACCATCATCGATTAACAAACTATCGCCTTCTTTTAAAGCTTCAAAAATTTCAGGATGAGGTAAACAAACCCTGGTAGTATCCCCTAATTCTTCATTTAAATCTAGGATAAATTTTTGTTCTAATTCTAAAAATTCTTTTTTATTTTTAAATTTTCCTACTCTTAATTTTGGTCCTTGCATATCAGCTAATATAGATAAAGGCACTCCATACTTTTTTGAAACTGCTCTAATATTATTATAGCTTTCTGTATGTTCCTCGTAGTTTGAATGGCTAAAGTTTAGGCGAAAGACATTAACCCCTGCCAAGAAAAGCTTCTCTAACATTTCAAAGCTTCTGCTTACAGGTCCTATAGTAGAAACTATCTTAACTCTTTTAGATTCTTTATTAACTTGCATATTACACCTTGTATATCATAATTATGTTTAAGTATCTCATTTATGAATTATAAAAATTATTAAAAGCTTTTTCAATTAAATAAGGATTTACTAATCTTATTCATAGATAGTCTTATTATAAACTATAAATTAGTGTTTGGTAAATATTAATTTATGATCTATTATTATTTAAATAATTATCCTTTGATTTACTTTGCTTAAATTTAACCAAAAGCTTATATTAATTATTAGTGATTTATCTTTTGCACAATTAATAAGAAAAAATACCCAGCCTTGATTAATTAAAATCACTAAAATTTATTAATAGAGAATTTTAGAAAAAGATAAAATTAGATGAAAACCTTACTTTTTTCCTTTATACTTATGCTAGCCTTTATACTAACTCCTACAATAGACCTTAAGATAGGATTCTTTGGAATATTAAAAACCGCTGAAATAAAGGCCGCTGAGCCTCCTGTTATTGGCCCTACTTTTACTCCATCTACTTCTACTACCCCTCAATCTATCACAAATACTCCTATAATACCTAGTGTTACTACTATAACTAGGAGTGCAACGGTTGCTAATAACCCTTATGTTGCTCCACCTCAAGTTACTGCGCAAAATGCAAATGCTAGAAATACAAGTACTTCTAATGCAGGTGCAAAATCCTCTAGTAAGGTTGAGCATGCTTTGCAATTACTGCCTGAATACAATGCCCTTTCTGCCCAAATTGCTAAAAATGTTCAAGATAATTATGCCTTTTTAGAAGAAGCAGGATTAAGTTTGCAAGAAATGATAGGAGTAACCTCTAAAGGGGAAAACTATGCAATTATCTATACCACAGAAAAAACTATTTTGATTGAGCTTTATCCTAGCAAAGCCCCTAAAGCTGTAGAACACTTTAAAAAAATGGTGAGATCGGGATTTTATACTGATAGTACCTTCTTTAGATTAATTCCCAATTATTTTATTCAAGGTGGAGATCCCACAGATACGGGTTATGGAGGATCAGGAAATTTACAAGAAGCTGAGCTATCTGACTTAAAATTTGAAAGAGGAAGTATTGCTTTTTCAAATACAGGTAATTTAAAAAGTGATGACTCGCAATTTTTTATAACTTTTAATAGTTTTGCTTGGCTTGATGATAAATACAGTATATTTGGTAGAGTAGTTTCAGGGATGGATTATTTAGAAACCATAGAAGGCTCTTTTACTAATGAAGGTTTCTTGAAAACTCCTGTAGTTATCAATAAAGTTACTATAGCAGCCGATCTACTCCCTTCTGCTACTAACAATACCGCAGGCAGCACACGCTTTTCTTCTGTTACAGAGGTTCCTTCCGCTACTACACAAGCTCCGATAGCTTCTTCTAGTATAAAAGCTACTCTTACGGAAACATCTAGCTCTAATAAATCTGATAATAAAATTACTGATAGTGCCACTTCAAGAGATACTTCGTTGAGCAATGTAAGCGAGCGCCCTTCCACAGAGATTACTTCAAAAAGCAAAGCTACTGCTGAAAACTCTATGGGCACCACTTTAGCAACTACGGAGGCCGAAGAGTCTTCCAATATCAACCCTGTAGATACCATATCTGATGGTAATAATTTTACTCCTATTATTACCACTACCCCAAATTATACAGGTTATAGCTCTCAACCTACGCCTCCTAGGGGGGCTACCGTTCCAACACGTTAGCCATATGATAGATCAGTTTCAGGATATTTGATAATACAAAAAGTTTCAGGATATTTGATAATACAAAAAATTAGGCTTTCTTACTTCTGAAGAGGATATAATTAGAAAAAAGTAAAAATTCTCCTTTCCTATCTTGTTGCCTTATTTTTCTAAATAACACAAGAACCAAAGATAAATTAGGGTAAAATTTTTTAAAGTCTCACCATTAACTATCTAAAGTCCATGGATCTTTAGGAAAATATAGGAATCTGTAATAATAGTTAACTACAATTATTTAAGGATCATTTCTTAAGAGTAAAAACTACTTTTATGCTCCTAACTTTCTGTTAATTCAAAGAACTTAGCAAATCTTCTAAAGCCTGTTTAGTTTGTTCAACATTTCTTAAATTTCCTACTCCTTGCAATAATCCTTTACTTCCTCCGCCTGTAGCATCTAATTCCGCCAATACCTTTTGGCCTAAAATAGTGATATCTAACTCCTTTTCTAAATCTTTGGATAGTATTAAGATAAAAGCCACCTTTTCAATAGCTTCCTTAGAATTAGGGGCAAAAAGTAAAGCACATGTATTAGATTTATTAACCACTATTGTAGCTAAATTTCTTAATCCTTTAGCATCTAAATCTGTTAATACACCTGATATATAATTAAGCCTTCCAATCTTTTTTTCACTATTATTTAAAAGGCTAAGATAATATTTCATACTCAACGCTTCAGCATCCTTTTTAATTTTTCTATTTTCTTCAAGGAGATTAGGTATTTTTTCTTCTAGATTTTTATAATCAGAGCCTAATAATTTAGCAGCAGATCTAATCCTTTGCTCAATTTCATTAAAATATTCAAGCGCTTTAAGGCCACAAACTGCTTCTATTCTTCTTACCCCTGAAGCAATGGATCCTTCAGAAATAATTTTAAATAAGCCTAATTCTCCCGTAGCGCTAACATGGGTACCTCCACACAATTCAAAATCATATAAATTGCTTTTTTCATCTCCAATTTTTACCGTCCTTGCTATTTTAGGATATTTTTCGCCTGCTAACATAAAAACTCCTTTAGAAATTGCCACATCAAAATCCATACTTTCTATTACCACTGGTAAGTTAGATAAGATCGCTTCATTGATATTTTCTTCTATTAAAGTAACTTCCTGACTACTTAAAGGCTTATTGTGTGAAATATCAAAACGCAACTTTTGTTCATTAACTAAGGAACCTTGTTGATTGATATACCCTCCTAAAATTTTACGCAAAGCACTATAAAGCAAGTGAACCCCTGTATGATGACGGGCTATGCTTCTTCTTAGGGGGCTATTTACCTCTGCGATTACCTCACTATCTAAAGTAACTTCCCCTTCAATTACTCTTACTTTATGAACAAATAAATCACCCTGTTTTTTTATTGTATCTAAAACTTTAATCAATAATTTAGATGAGGTACTATTGGAGCCTTCAACCTCCCAAAAAAAATAGCCTTTATCCCCCACCTGTCCCCCCATTTCTGCATAAAAAGGTGTTTGATCTACAATTAGGTAACCTTCCTCTCCTGTTTGTAAGCTATTTACCTTTTGTAAAAAATTATCTTTCTTAGGAACTAAAAGACTTAAAATTTTAGCTTGTTGTTTAAGCCTTTGATATCCTACAAAAGAAGTGGCCGGCAATTCCTCACTTAATTCAAACCAGATAGGATCTTCTTTATTTTCTCCGCTACCTTGCCATGATTTTTTAGCTAAATTGCGATGATGAGCAAAAGCAACCTCAAACTCTTGCTTATCAAGCTCTATATGATGAGATTTTAGTACATCTTGAGTTAAATCCACAGAAAAACCAAAGGTGTCATAAAGTTTAAACGCCATTTTCCCAGGGAAAATCTCCCCACTTTTTAACTTACCAATTTCCTCATTAAGTATTTTAATCCCTGTTTCAAAGGTTTCGTAAAATTTAACTTCTTCTTGTTGTAAGGTATCTATAATAAATTTTTCTTTAACCACTAAATCTTTATATTCTTTACCCATTTGGTTTTTTAAAACTGGGAATAATTGATAAATAATAGGCTCATTAGCCCCTAAAAGGTGGGCATATCGTACTGCCCTTCTAAGAATTCTACGTAAAACGTATCCCCTGCCCTCATTAGATGGTAAAATCCCATCTAAAATCATAAAGCTACTAGCTCTTAGATGATCAGCAATGACCTTAAAACCCGCTTTATTTTTAGAAGTCATTTTGACTTTTAGAATTTCTTCTTCAGCTTGAATAATATTTTTAAAAATATCAGTATCATAATTATCTTGTACACCTTGCATGATTGCAGCAGTTCGTTCTAGACCCATACCAGTATCAACACAAGATTTTTTAAGATTTATCATACTACCGTCTTTTAGCTTTTCATATTGCATAAAAACTAAATTCCATATTTCTACAAATCTTTCCCCATCTTGTTCAGCCGTTCCTGGAAAATCCCCTGGAATTTTATCCCCATGATCATAAAAGATTTCTGTACAAGGTCCACAGGGCCCTAGATCACCCATTGACCAAAAATTATCAGCAGTATAAATTTTGATAATTTTATCATCTGCTAAGCCACTAATTTTTTTCCACAAATTCCAGGATTCATTATCTTCATGATACACTGTTGCTACTAATTTTTCTTTAGGTAGGCCTAACTCTTTGGTAATAAATTCCCAGGCATATAAAATTGCCTGCTCCTTGAAATAATCGCCAAAGGAAAAATTACCCAACATTTCAAAAAAGGTATGATGGCGGGCTGTATATCCTACATTATCTAAATCGTTATGCTTACCACCAGCACGTAAGCATTTTTGGGCAGTAGTTACGGTTGAACAAAGGGGCTTTTCTAATCCTGTAAAAATGTTTTTAAATTGCACCATCCCTGAATTAGTAAACAATAATGTATCATCATTATGGGGGATTAAAGAAGAAGAGGGTAGTAAAGTATGGCCGTTTTTAATAAAATAATTTAAAAATTTATGACGCAGTTGGTAGGTGATCATATTTATATCACAAGTGCTTAATACCACCTGTTCCTTAGGTTATAATTAAAGTCTTATTAATAATTTATAACAAAAGGCTCTTTATAAAAAAAGAGCCAATTAGATAATTTACCGCTAATTAAATTAAAGTAGATACACCCAACTTATAGCTAAAAATTAGGGGTCATTAGGAATATCTAATGTTTTATATTTAACTACTTTTTAAATTTTTTTGTAGCTTTTTGGTCATCTTCATCTGAGGCTTCTTGATTAGTTTCTTCATTGCTGCTAATAACCCCATTATCCTCTGGATCTTTAGCTACGGCATGCGGACTAGTTTCTAACATTTTATCCTCAATTACCACTAAATTATTGAAAATTTTAGCTTCAATTTCAGCCATGATCTTTGGATTGGCAATTAGATAGTCTTTAGCTTTTTCCTTACCTTGGCCGATTTTTTCATCTCCATAAGCAAACCACGAACCTGCTTTATCAATAATTCCAGCTTTAACTGCTAAATCTACTACTTCACTTGCTCTTGAAATCCCGTTACCATACATAATATCAAACTCAGCAATTCTAAAAGGAGGAGCCATTTTATTTTTTACTACTTTTACCATGGTAGTATTTCCTTTAATCACATCTCCATCTTTAATTGGAGTTTGCCTCCTTATTTCTAAACGTACCGAAGCATAAAACTTTAATGCATTACCTCCTGTAGTAGTTTCAGGATTGCCGTAGGCGATGCCAATTTTCATTCTTATCTGATTAATAAATATTATCAAAGTATTAGATTTTGAAACTGAAGAAGTTAGCTTTCTAAGAGCTTGGGACATTAATCTTGCTTGCAGGCCCATATGAGAATCTCCCATTTCTCCTTCTAATTCCGCTTTAGGTACTAATGCGGCCACACTATCTACTACTAAAACATCTACTCCCCCTGAACGCACTAAAGTATCAGTTATTTCTAAAGCCTGTTCCCCTGAATCTGGTTGCGATACTATTAGTTCAGAAATATCCACCCCTAGTTTTTTTGCATAAGAAGGATCTAAAGCATGTTCAGCATCAATAAAAGCGCATACACCGCCCTTTTTCTGGGCTTCTGCAATTACATGTAAAGCCAAAGTAGTTTTACCTGAACTTTCATTACCATAAATTTCTACTACTCTTCCTCTTGGAAGACCCCCAATACCTAAAGCTATATTTAAACCTAAAGAACCTGTAGGTATAACCTCAACTTCTATGTTTTTGCCCTTTTGACCTAGCTTCATGGCTGATCCTTTACCAAAGGCTCTCTCTATTTGGGCTATCGCATTTTCTAAAGCTTTACCTTTATCCATTTTTCCTCCAATGAAGTTAGTTTGATATAATTCTACATAGTTGCACTTTTAGCAAAAGATAGCGCAAATAATACCTTATTATTAACATTTTTCCTTTAAAAAATAAAGGGATTAATCTAGTGCACTTAAAGCCTTTACTCAATTAAATTAATTTATATATTTATTGTTTTATAACTGATTTTACTTTTGCCGCAAAGACATCAGGCGTAAAAGGTTTAGCTAAAAAATATATACCTTTTAAAGAAATATCTCCATCGATATCATTTAAAATTTCCTCCTCATAACCTGACATTAAGATAGTTTTTACCTCTGGGAAAATCTCTCTTACCATACTGATAGTTTCAGGACCACTCATTCCTGGCATCATTACATCGCTAATGATTAAATCTAAATGAGTAAGATTTTTCTCTTTGATCAACTCTAAAGCTTCAAATCCACTTTGCGCTTCTATAACAGTATACCCTTTGCTTTTTAGCAATCTACAGCAAACCATTCTTACTGGTAGTTCATCTTCCACCAGCAAAATAGTTTCTGTACCTGTTAAATCAATTAGATCTTTTTTTCTAATATTTTGCTTTTGGGAGATTATAGCGGAATAAATATTCTCTTTATTTTCCTTTATTTTACTTGAATCTACTGTTTCTTGATCCTCTTCTTTTAGGCGGGCTTCTTTAAGAGAAGTAAGTTTAAAGGGCAATGCCAATTCCCCCTCAGTAGCTTTAGTAATCTCTTTGGATTTTTTCGCTATTTTTAAATTAGATACTGTTTCATGATTTGTATAAACTATCTGCTCAGAAGGAGATTGTTGTTCAGATATTTTAAAATCTTTAGGTAACAATTGCTCTTCGTAAGCTTTAGGAAAATATAAATAAAAGCTCGTGCCTTTACCTAATACGCTTTTTACATCTAAAAATCCTGCACTATCTTTAACAATTTTAGTTACTGTAGAAAGGCCGAGGCCATTTCCTTTATCTCCTTTGGTAGAAAAATAAGATTGAAAAATCAGTTTTATATTTTCTTTACCTATGCCTTCACCTGAATCTTTAAGCTCAATTAAGGCATACTCCCCAGGTGGTATAGTGCCTATTACCCCTTCTTTAGAAGTAGCTAAATTAATAGAAGTAGTAATTATATCTAATTTGCCTCCTTTACGCATAGCATCTTTAGCATTAACTACTAAATTAGTGATAATTTGCTGAAATTGAACTTTATCCATTAAAATATTGCCCACATTTTTTCCTCTAACAAATGCAGGTATTATTCTATCTCCCATTAACCTCAAAATTGTAGTCATTAAATCTGAAATTTCTGAGTTTAAATCAAAAATCACTGCTTTAAGATCTTGTTTTCTGGAAAAAGTTAAAAGTTGTTTAATCATTACCTTAGAACGATTAGCTACTTGTTGCAGCTGTTCTAAATCTGCGCGCGCTGGATCATCTTCGGCTTGACGTTCTTGGGCAAAATGAGTAAAGCTCATCATAGCGGTTAATAAGTTATTAAAGTCATGGGCCACCACACTGGCAATTTGACCTATGGTTTGCAACCCTTGGGATAGTTTTATTTCTGCTTCTAGGCCTTTATTGTAAGTTAAATCAATAATATAAATAATTTTTTTATCTAATATAGGCACCATTATAAATTTAAGAAGTTTTCTTCCTTGTAAGGTCTCCAATTGTAGTTCTTGCTCCTGTCTACCTAACTCTTGCTCTCTAGGTGTATTTAGGGAATTAGTATGCCAAAATTTTTCTTTAGGACCGAAAATTTCAGGAAGCGATTTATATTCGAGCTTTTTAAGGAGCTTATCTTCATTTCTAGAATCCTCATAATTAATTTTTTTCCAGTAATTATAAGTATCCATACTTTGGTTAGCAAATCTACCTTTTTCGCTAAAATCTTTATCATTTTCTGAAAAATCATAAGAAGCGGTTTCAGTATTATTTATTTCAAGAGCAAAGAGGTTTTTAATATAGGTATTAGCTTTTATAATATTGTCTTTTTCATCGATTAATAAGATACCCAAAGGAGCCTGATTAGAAATTTCTTTTAGATAAACTAATTTCTGTTCTTCTGCTTTATATTTGTTTTGCGTAGCTGCTATATTAATAAAGTTTAAAGGTAAAATAGTAAAAGCCATATAATTTGAGGCTAATTTGTCCTGCTCGCTCATATTATTTTGTATAATTATTCCTTGAAATTCTTCACCTAAAGAATTTTTACATAGACATTTAGAGATTTGGAAATAATGGGCTTTTCCCTCTATAGAAGAAGCCTCTTCTATATTAATTACTAAGTTAGCCAGATTAATATTATCAATATTAGCTCTACAATCTATCTTAAATAACTCTTTAAAAGCATCGTTGGCATATAAAGTTTGGCTATTAAAACCAATCACTATCACAGGAACTGACAAATTATAAAGCAGATCTTTACTAAAATCAGCTTGTTCCAAGTAATTATTTTGTACCAACATAATTTGCCAAATATAAAAGGAATTTATATTTATGTAAGTTAATCTAAAAGCACTATCTTGTAAGGCAATTTTTATGGGTAGATCTAATATACCTGCTTTTTTAAACTTAAAGTTATTGGCAATTTCACTTAGCATAATGTCACTGATTTTCATATCAGTAGAATTGCTTAAAATATTTAAAAAATTATTGTTTATATATTGCTCCTCTTGAGATTTGATCTTAAAAATCTGCTTAAATAAATCGCTTACCCAAATAATTTTTCCCCAGCTATCGGTTACCATATAGCTTAATAATTTATCGTTTTTTCCCTGTTTAGCTAAAAGATTTATAATGTTTTTATGCCTAGCCTGACTAAAAAAAGATTTATAAATCCATAAAGGTATAATAATTAAATTAGCTAACCATAAATAAAACAATACCAATTTAGACCCTATAGGTAATATTTTTCTTATAAAACTAATATCTATAAAGAGGAAATCTGCGATTTTATAAAGAATAGGAGGATTGTAATAAAACAATAAACTTAAAATTGGTAAGCCTACTAAAAATATAAAAAAAATCAATTGTAAAATAATATCTGCATTGATATGAGTTATATATTTTTTTAATCTCATAAATATAAGCCTTTAATAGAGGATGCTAGCAAATAGTATTATTTTACAATTATTTTAAAATCTTGTTCAAAATATATTGAGGTAAGGCAAAAGATGCTACATGTATTGGAGAATTGTAATATTTAAGATTAGTAATTTCTGAAGCTTTTAATCTTTCTGCTAAAGTTTCAAGGCTTAAATTAAAGATGATAGAATCATCTGTCGCAAAACCTAAACACATAAAACCTCCAATATACGTGGGCACAGGTACGGTATAAAATTTAAGTTGGGAAAAATTAGCTTGTAATTTATTGGCTATATCAGTGAACTCTTGGGGCTGTAGAAAAGGTACTCCACTTTGGGTAATTACTATACCACCCGCATTTAAGGATCTTTTTACATTCATATAAAATTCTTTACTAAATAAAACCTCTCCTGCTCCAATTGGATCAGTTGAATCAACTAAAATAAGATCAAATTTTTCGTTGGTATTTTTAATAAAATCTATTCCATCTCTTATTTGCACTTCGGCTCTTTTATCAGCAAATGCTCCTTTATTGAGATTAGGCATATATTCTTTACATAAATCTATAACATCTCCATCAAGCTCTATCATAATAGCTTTTTTAACATTTTTATGTTTTAAAACTTCTCTTAAAATCCCCCCATCTCCACCACCAATAATCAACACATTTTTTACTTGGCCATGGGCAAACATAGGCACATGAACAAACATTTCATGATAAAAAAACTCATCAGCTTCGGTGGTTTGAACCACTCCATCTAAAGCTAAAACCTTACCAAAAAAGGGGTTAACAAATATTTCTATGCTTTGATATTCATTTGTTTTATTAGCAAAATGTTGATTAACCAATAAACTTTGCTTGTAACCAATGGTATCATCTTGATTTTTATATAATTTTTCTTCAAACCATTTTTTCATTTTCATTTATTCCTACTTTTTGGATAAGTTGCATATCAAGCTTGCTAGTAAATAAAATATGACCGCTAACATTTTATAAGTAACCTAGATTAGAGAAAGAATTAATAAAATAGCCGCTAGTTTTAAATGTTTAATTATGACTATTTAATTATCTTAATTTTATAAACAACTTCGTCGAGTTTATTTATGTAATAATAATATTGCTAGATATAGAATATAGAAAACTTATACTTTTACTCCACGCTTACTTTCTATAATTTGCACCTGCGCCGGTTTAAAATATTCTTTTAAGCCCTCTATGGCTTTATAAGGATCACATGTTCCGCAAACAAAGATGTCTAAAGCAGCATATCCCCTTTCAGGCCATGTATGAATCGATATATGGGATTCTGCTAGTACCACCACTCCTGAAACGCCTTGCGGAGTAAAATGATGCATATAAGAGTGTAAAACTGTAGCACCCGTTGCTTTGGCGCAATTTATTAAAACTTCTTCCACTTTTTTAGGATGATTTAAGTTAGTGGCTCCCCATAAATCTATTAACAAATGCGTCCCTGCAAATAATACCCCATCTTTCTTTGCATAGGACACTACCTCTTGCGCTGAAAAATCCTTATGTATGTTTTTTATTTCCACAACAATCTCCTTAAATAAATTTATATAAAAATAGTGCATGAACTATGACATTTTTTGTCACTAAATACAAGCAAATCCTATAGATAATTTAATAGGCCCTTAGTAATCTTACAAGAGAGCAGCAATTAAAGATTATAAAAAAATAGTAATTAGTTATAATTTTCCCCTTAAATCTTAAAACGCTCTTTTTTAGTTGCCAAATTTATAATAATCATGCCAGCCCTATTTAAAACAACCGAGTTATATGGAAATTAACTTTAAATTAAAGGGGATAATATAAGGAAAAACAAATTAACTATCTAAATAGTACACTCTATTAAGTTGCATCAAAAGATAAGGCTTTCCCTGCGATAAACCAAAATTTGAAGGATGGGCTAATAGCTTAAACTAAGAGATATAAAATATTATAAATTTTATTCTACTAATATCCCTTTAATGATAAAAATTAGTTATATATAAAGTTTTTCCCTTTTTTCCTTTTTTTCTTGAACCTCTACACTATAAAGCGTTATGGGATGAGCCTCTAATCTTTTTATAGGAATTTTTTCTCCTGTAACTATGCAATATCCATATTCATCATTCTCAATCCTTTTTAAAGCTTTATCAATTTTTTCTAAAACTTTACAGGCTCTTTCTCTATTATTTAACTCAAGGGTAATATCAATATCATTAGCCACTATTTCTAGGTCATCTTTACCGTGCTTACAGGTGTTTTCTCTAATATTATTTATGACGTTATCATGATCTCTACAAACTTCTGCTTTCCATAATAGCAATTTCCTTTTGAAATAAGCTCTCATTTTATTATTCATAAATTCTTCATTTTCTGTAGGGGTATAATCAACAATATGTTTTTCAAAATTCACATTATTGTGTAATTTTTCCATAACAAATCCGATCTAATTGTTGTCATTAAATATACTTATTTATAATACCATAGCTTATCGACACCTAAGCGCATTTCCTAAGGAAAAACCCTTATTATAAGGTTACAAAAGAAATTACTCGCATACAACAAAAAAACATCAAGTATACACTTTTTTTGTAAGCGGATAGCTTTTAATGGCAAAACTTTATTATTAAGTTGGAATATAGCAAATAACTTTATTGTTAATATATATAATTAATATAAGTTTTAAAAAATTTAAAATGAGAAAAAAATTATAAGGAAAAAATTTAAACCCATACGATTATAAGAAGTGCTTAAAGTAAATTTTAAAGTCTATAAGTAACAGCCTACAACGATCAAAGAAACGGTAAATGTAGTTGCATACTAGGGCAAAATTTGTTACTTTTAATCTAATCGCTAAACAAAATATTAATATTTTGTTTACTTCTATAATTAGCCTATATCTATAAGGTAATTACATTAATAATCTTATACAAAAAAATAAGATTATTAAATATGAAAAGGTCATAAATGAAAATTCTTATTATTGAAGATGATATGTCTTTAGCTAACAACATGAAAACTGCCTTTAAAATGGCTAATATGCAGTCAGATCATGCGTTAAGTGGCGAGGAAGCTTTAGAATTTTTAAACACCTACACTTATGACCTTTTAGTACTGGATGTGTTATTACCAGATACAAATGGACTAGAGCTATTAAAGACGGTTAGAAAAAATGGAGTTGCTACTCCTGTTCTGATTTTATCTGGTTTAGATGACGTAACTAATAAAATTGAGGGTTTAAATCAAGGAGCCGATGATTATTTAACTAAACCCTTTGATAAAAATGAATTAATGGCTCGTTTGCATGCTATTATTCGTCGTTCTAAGGGACATTCAAGCTCCATTATTAAAATTGGTGAATTAGAAGTCCATTTGGATAATAAACAGGTCAGCGCTTTTAAAAAGAACATCCCTCTTACTCATAAAGAATATAGTATTTTAGAAATTCTTTCCCTAAAAAAAGGTAAAGCAGTATCTAAAGAACATTTACTAGATCAATTATATGGGGGAATGGAAGAACCAGAGCCTAAAATTATTGATGTCTTTGTGTGTAAAATTAGAAAAAAAATCAAAAAGTTTACTAATCAAAATTATATCGCTACCATATGGGGACAAGGCTATATTTTAGATGAGCCTAAGTAAGCTATTTAAAATTTAAATTAAATTTATTCAACTGCCTTATGGGGAGGGATTTTAGAGTAAATTTATATAGAAGAAGTATAAGGAAAATTTAGATATCTATTACTTAGCTCTATAACTTTATTAAGCTTTGTGCAAAATACAGCTAATCTGAATTTCTTCTTGCATATTATCTCTAACTTCTAATAAAGTCAAAGCCTCTTTAGCCAAAAGCGCAGTAAAATAACTATGAACATTCCTTGGGTTAACCTCTGCAGGAGAAGTCTCTAGTCGTAAAGCCTGGATATTATCTATACCCAATTTAATGCCATTGCCTTTAACTGAAATTGCAACCCCTATTTTATTATCTACCTCACCCACATAAACTTTAATGGTGGCATTACGTTGTACTGAATAAAAAATCACCAAAAAAATATTTAAAATTAATTTAAGATTAACATTATTAGCAATAACTAATAATGATTTATCCACCTCCTTATTCCACTTAAGATCTACAGTTTTTTCTTTAAGCAGATTAACAATTAGCAGTTTGGCTTTATTTAAAGCTACGTCGCCTTCTCCCAAAGATGCGGCCCCTAAGGCCATTCTAAAAAAACTTAATTTATTAATTAAATTTTTAAGGCTAACGTTAGCAATATCAATAGCTTCTGTATTTTCTAGGGCTTTATCCTCTTTAAGAAGATCCATGGAAAAATTTAAACTGCCCACAGGACCTATAAGATCATGACATATTCGTGAGCTTAATAATTTCAACAAATTAAAATCTATATCCATGAATACCTTTTGATTTATATGCTTTATATATTATACTTTAGATAATATATAAAGCATATAACAAAGTAAATAAAAAGCAATCTGTCAAACTCATGAAGCTAAGCTGTATTTATTCAAAATCACATAAATCCTATAATTTATTTCATACCTTAAACGAAAAATATAAATTTTATCCAGCTGAAGAAGCAGATGCGATTATATGTTTAGGAGGAGACGGATTTATTTTATATTGTATGCATCGCTTTTTACCTTTAGACAAACCGCTTTATGGCATTAATTGCGGTAACCTGGGCTTTTTGATGAACAAGCTAAATCTTTCCCAAGATTTAGAAGATTTGGTAGCCAAAGCTGTGCCTTTAAATATTAATCCTTTAGAGACTAATTTTGAAAATATTCAAGGTTATATCAATAGTGGTATTGCCTTTAATGAGATTTCATTTTTAAGATGTGAATCCTTAGCTGCTCATTTAAGAGTGAAAATTGATAACAAAATTAGAGTAGATAAATTAGTAGCCGATGGAATTTTAGTGTGCACTCCTACGGGTAGTTCAGCTTATAATCTTGCCTGTGGAGGTAATGTTATTCAAGCTGCCTCTAAGCTTTTAGTTTTAACACCTATTAGCCCTTTTTCACCTTTAGGATGGAAAGGCACTACATTAGGGGATCAGCATGTATTTGAGATAATAAATCTTGATCCTAAAAAAAGAAAGATTAATATGTTTTGTGATTTTAAGGAATTTCGCTTAATTGTAAGGGCTGAGATTAAATTATGCACAAGCAAAAAAATTACTCTATTATTTAACCAGGAAGAAAATTTAGAAAATAAGCTACTAAAATCCCAATTTTCTCAGTATTAACTTAAACCATTGATTATTAGCAACTTTATACAGAAATATAGCAAATGAATATCTTAGGATTATATTTAATCAAAAAAACGGCGATTTCTGTGATTTTAATTGTACTTACAATTACTTTGCTTTTATTGTTATTACAATCCTTATCTTTCTTAAATCTTATTTTAAGTCGTGGCTTTAGTATTTCAACTTTGCTTTATCTATCTGCCTTAGCTATTCCCTCATTATGGGTGGAAATACTGCCTTTTTCTTTAATCCTAGGTGTAATTTTTATTTGGAACTCTATGATTACTAATCAAGAAATTACTATTATGCAAGCTTCAGGTGTTACGCCTGCAACCATTTCACTACCTTTTATTTATGTGGGGTTAGCTGTAAGTATAATTTCCTTATTTTGTGTATCTTATCTTATTCCTCAAGCAAAAATAAATTATACAAAAGTTAGAAGTATTATCGCTAATAATTATAATTTAAAATTGATTGAGCAAGGTAAATTTGTTGAACTTAATAATTCTTTAACTTTTTATGTTAGATCTATTTCAGGAAACGTATTTAATACAATTATGATTCATAGTACTGGTCTAAATGGCAAGCTAGCTACTATTTTTGGTGAAACAGGATATGTAGATTTTGACAATAATAAGGTAATTTTATTGCTAGAAAATGTTAGCATTGAAGAATATGATCTTACTAATAAAACCACCTCCTTTATCAATTTAGATAAATATATCTTTAGTATTGATACTATAAGATTGATTCCTGAGGAAATTAGAAATAGTGTCGATAAGTTTTACTTAACTGAATTACTAGATTATAAAAATTTAAGTTGGACAAGGAGCCTAGCCCATGATCCCGTAGCTTATAAAAATTTTGCTAAGGCAGTGCAAATAGAAGTATTACGTAGAATTTCTAATGTTTTATTTCCGCTTTTTGTTACTATAATAGCAGCTTATTTTTTTACTATCACTGCTTTTAAACGTTCAGGCTACCGTATTACTATTTATAAAACTATCTTTGTAGCTTTAATTTTTAAGGTAATTAATTTTGCTTTTTTATTTTATACACTTAGCTATTTAATCTCCGTAGGGGTTTTAATTGTTCTGCCTATTGTTTTAGGAAGTTATATGGTGTTCCGCGTATTTTTTCCTCCTTCTTTATATATGCTTCACAAGCGTAAATTTATTATTTAGTTTTTTAATTTAACAATAACGATGCTACTGAAAGTACAATTAAAAATCCACCAAAATCTGTAGAAGTAGTTACACACATGGATGAGGATATAGCAGGATCTATTCCTAATTTTTTTAATAATAATGGATAAATTATTCCTAATAAGGTGCCTAGCAAAATATTAATCCACACTGCAATAAAAGCAATAAAAGCTACAATAAGTGCATGTCCCCAGATTAAACCCCATATACAACCCACCACCCCTAGTGCGCTTGCTGTAATTAAGGCGATGATAAATTCTTTACTTATTTGTGCCCAAGCATTAGAAGGTGATAATAATTTTAAAGAAAGATTCCTAATAGTAATAGATAAGGTTTGTAAACCCGCATTGCCTCCTAAAGCAGCCACAAATTGTAAAAGTGCAGTAATTACCACATATTTGCTTAATACCTCAGAGAAAAAGGGTATAATTGTGGAAATTGCAGCAATACCAATACAATTTACTCCTAGCCATTTTATTCTTAGTTTAGCAGTATGAAAAATCTTCCTATACATTCCACTATCTTTTATTCCCCCTTTAACTAGAGCAAAATCTTCTTCTGCTTCTTTATAAATTACATCTACCACGTCCTCAATAGTTATAATGCCCATCAATACCCCTTCAGCATCTACAACCCCTGCTGTTACAAACCCTCTATCTCTAAAAACTAAAGCTACTTCTTCTTGATCCAACTCAGTTTCTATAGTTTTAAAGTTCTCGCTTTTAATATCCATGATTTTATCTTCATACTTGCTGATTAATAATTTCGCAAGTGCTACAGAACCCACAGCAACGCCTGCATCATCTACTATAAAAATATCATATAAGTTGTCAAAAGCAGCTGGATTAAACTCTTCTAATTCCCTTAAATATAAAATAGTTTGCGAAACCATCCAAGTATGAGATATACTAACAAATGAGCTTTGCATTAAACGTCCAGCACTATCTGTAGGGTATTTAAGCTTTTTTTCAAGTTCTTTTCTTTTATATTCAGATAAAGCAGTAACAATAACTCCTCTATCTTTTTCTTCTAAATCTTTGACAATAAAGTAAGGTAAATCCTCATTTTGTATATCATGTATTAAATCCACGATAAAATTTACACCTTTAACATCAATAGTTTCTTGAACCAAATAATTAGGTAGCCAGAAAATGATTTCTTTAAAAAAAGCAGTATCTAAAAGAAACAAAATAGTTTTTCTTTTATCTTCGGACATTTGTTCTAATAAATTTATTGTATCTGCTTTGTCTAAAAGCAATATTAAATTTATGGCCTCTTCAAAATTATAATTTTTGATAGCATGAAAAAAATTCTTTTTAACCAAAGACATATCATAAAATTTTGAAGGCACCTTTTTATTAATCTTGGTTGTCATGGCTCATTTTTACCTATCTTAACTGTTATAATAAAGAAATCATAACATATATAACAAAAACTGGGATATTAAAAAGTAAAATTATATTTAAATAGCTTACCTTATTAACAGATAGCAATTAGCAAAAATTAAAAATAAATATGATTGTTTTGATAAGGATTTTTGAAAATATGAAAATTGTTAAGATAATTTGGTGCGACCGAGGGGAAGGCCATTTTTATGCAACTTAGGCGTTTTCTTATTAGATTTAATAGCAAGTGTAATTGTGTAAGTGGATTTTGAAAATTGCAGAAAATAAGGGATTAAAGGAAATAATAAAGGATACAATTTATTTGGTTTAATCTCAATGGTGTAAGGCTTATTTTAATTAACTTAAATCAATTAAAACCCCATTTATTTGCTTAATTTAATCTTAATTACTCTTATTGTTTTTCGGTTATAAGAAATTACAAAATCATTATTGTTAGTATCATAACTAAACTTTTTATTTGACCTTGCCATAGCATAAATAAAGCGGCTATTTTTGGCGCTTTATTTATATTTTTTATTAACTAAAGCTATAAAGTAGTTATTGCTTAAAGATAATTCATTTTTAGCTGCATCATATTTAATATAAAAGCCGTTTTTTTCTCTTTCAATAACCTCATTACCCTCATTATCTATTGTTGGAAAATCCATTTTATAAAGGTGATTTATTTCGCCAATTACCGCATTGTAATTTAAGCTTAAATCATCCACAAATTCTTCAACATAATTTACTGATAGCTCCCTAACCTTATTTTTACCTACAGTTTCTAAAAATTTTAAGTTTTCTTTTAATGGTAAATTAGCCAAATAATAGGCAAAGCCTTCTAGCTCTCCTGTAATATCTTCTTGGGTGTTTGTGGTTATAGTGGCAAGGCGCTCGTTATACCAATTGTCAGGGGAGTGCATTTGTTCAAAAGTAACTGCTCTACGTTCGTTATTTTCTACCTTGTATATATACTGCTGATTACTAAGTAATATAATCGTACTAAAGTTATTATAGTTATTCTTTTTTCTAATTCCTTTGTTTTCCAAAGCAAAAGTGGTAGATCCTGTTAAAGCTTTAATTTTACTATGAGCTTTTTCACGATTTTCTACCGTAATTACTTCATCAGCAATACAAAATAATTTATTTTCAAAAGCAGAATTAAATTTATCCTCAAAATCATGATCCGTTAAATCTTTATTGCTATTGTCCCCAAATAAAGCTTTTAAAATTATCGCCACTGAACTTTTACCAGTGCCGATACTGCCATAAAAAATAGGTAAATATGCGTATTTAACCCAAGGCTTTTGCCACTTCCACGCCAATAATTCTATAAACCATTGAGCATACTCAATAGAACCACAGATATGCACGAAATGCTCATAAATAATCGGAAAAGGCTTTTTTGTTAAATTGGCTTTAGCGTGCAGACCACTAGGTTTATAAAGATTTAAATATTTTTTATCATTATCGCTATAAACCTCAAAATATTTATACCTAGGGTGATAATTTTCATCATCAATCATGGTTTCATATAAGCTAATATATTTACCAATTTCTTTAGATACTCTTTCAACATCCATACTTTTTATAAAGATAATTTTAGCTTGTTGTAGTTTATTTAAAATTAATTCGCCGATTTTACTTTTAGCCTGATGCTGTAAACGTTCATTAAATAAATAAACCATATGCTTATCATCAAATTTATTATAAAAAATCTTTAATTGTTGGTTTTTTATAAGAGACTTTATAGAGGCTAAATAATGGCCTTCTAAGAAATTAGCTATTAAGTTTTTTAGATTTTTTACTCCTTGAACTTTGAGAATATCATTTACATCTTTAAGCTCTTCGTTAGGGCTTTTTAATACTGAAGTACTAAGAATATTACTAGCCCTATCAGCTTGTTTAATACCTAGCTCATCATTATCAGCAAAAACATAACCCTTGTACTGCCAAGCCTCAAAATTGTCTAAGGCGCAATTAACTAAACCATCCTTATTAAAAACGCAAATTGCATTATATCCTGCCATATTTAAACTTAATGAATCCCAAATACCTTCTACCAAGAAAAAACGCTCATCAGTATTAATAAAAAACTTACAAAAGCCATTTTTTAAAGGATGAGCATTTAAGAAAAACTTTTGATTATTAGGAGTGATATATTGAATGCTTTGCAATCTATCATGCTTATTATAAATAGGAATTATATAAGCATCTTTATAGATTTTAATTTCTTTTTCTTGGTAAGCTTCTATAAAATCCTTGTTTAATATATATATAGGGGCTTTACTTAAATCATTAATCCCACGACTTTTTAAGTATTCTGTAGGCTCTAGTAATTTTGCTGAACTGCGGAGGATTTTTTCTGGAATATTTAAATTGTCATAGTATTTTTCCCCATTATTCTTGAATTCTAAAGTTTTAGAGTAATTAATATTAGCAAGCTCGCAATAGCGTTTAAAAGCGGTCGCATTATCAATTTTTAAATACTGCGCAATAAAAGATATACCATTGCCTTTTACGCCACAGCCAAAGCAATTAAAAGTATTTTCATTGGCATATAAAGAAGGAGTTTTCTCATTATGAAAGGGGCAACATATTAATCTTTCTGTGCCTTTAGTTTCATATTTAAAACTAAAATAATCTAAGATTAAATGTAAGTTTACTTGGATATAGTTGTTTTGGGCATGATTTTCCATGCAAAAAATTCCTTAAAAATCTTTAATAAAAATTAGTTTCTATTCTTCTATATTATAGTATAGATCTTGGTTAATAAGATTATGTAAGTCTTTAACATCAAGTGAGGCATAAATACTGGTGGTTTTTTCATTTAAATGCCCTAAATATTTGCCAATAATACTTTTGTTCATGTTGCCCTTTGCCCAGGGGTGCCAACCTTTAATCAGCCACATACCAAAGGTTCTACGTAAATCATGCCAAGTTATATGTTTAGTGATATTAGCTTTTTTTAAAGCTTGTTTATAATCTTTAGCATTATATCCAACAAATGGTTGAGCTAGGTGCCTTCTCTTCTTTAAAATCTCAAGTGCAGGCGGAGAAAGAGGCACGGTACGATCTCGGTTAGTTTTGGTTTCAGTAATTAGTATTTCTCTTTCTTTTAAAAATACTCTATCCCATACTAAGCTAAATTGTTCTCCACGTCTTAACCCTGTCTCTATAGCAAAATTTATTTTATCTGCTAAATCTTCGTAACATACAGCTAGTAAGCGATTGCGCTCTTCTGGAGTTAAAAATGCCGTTCTTACTTCCTTTTTAAGTCCTTCCCTTGTAGACAAGCAAGGATTAATATCTAGCAATCCCACCTTTATACATTCTTCACACATTTTGCTTAAGCTACCTAAGTATTTACGAATTGTACCATCAGCTTTGCCTTGGGCCTTTAAATCATTCCTCCATAAATAAATATTCTCTTTCGTAAAATCTTTATCATAAAAAAATAGTTCTGCTTCTTTTAGAGCTTTGCGAGTATTGGAGATAGTATTTTGAGTAATAGTATTCCAATAGGCACATTCTGTATCAAAATAGCGTTTTAACTTTTCAAAAGATACTTTATGAACAATTTTGTCTTCATTAAAGTTAAGCTTAAAAGTACTAAAATCTATTTTATAGCGGCCTCCTATACGGAATACTCCTAAGTAAGCTTTTTTTCTTACCATAATACTAAAATAGTTATAACTCATACTAAGCAAACTACTAGCTTCTTTTAAACTTATAAGTTTTTTATCTATAACCGTCATATTTAATTACTCTTTATTCTTTAAAGTTAAGCCAGCAATTAATTCTTTTTTGTCTACAAGATATTTATATTTATTTAGTTTATATACCCCTGTAATTTTTTTATTCCATAAAAGGGTATTCAATTCTTTAACCTCCAAACCAAGAAACCTCGCTATATCTTCTTTTTTCATAGCTAATAATAAATTTTCTTCCATTTTACGCCTCTATTTTAACTTTCCATTTAAAATCAATTTTGTGTAAACATTAAATAGGAATTTTATTTTTGTTTATTTTTATCTATCTTCTTGAATTTCTAGGGTTTTACTAATATCGCTTAATAATAATTCACAAATTTTATTATCAACGCCGATATAATCATAATTTTTTTCGTTTAATTCTACCTCTAATAACCTTAACCCTTCTTTGATTAATCTTAATTCTCTACGGCTGCTTATTAAGTGATAAGTCGTTTCTTTGCTTATTAATTGCATAAATCTCTCCTTGCTTGCTTTAAATCCCTTTAAATTAATGCTATTCTCTAATATTAGCATTAATAATACTATAATAGTAAAAAATGTAAATTACAAGCATTTTTATTACATTTTTTACTATTGATTAAAAGGGGAAAAAATGATTTCAAGAGAGCTTTTTATTAAAAAATTAAAAAAATTAATAAAAGAAAAATTCAAACAACAAAAAATATTTGCTAAAGAACTACAAATAAATGAAAAAACTGTTAGCTTATGGTTACGTGGTGATAATCTTCCCAACTTAGACATCTTATTCAAAATTTCTGAATATTGTAAAATTGATATATCCTATTTTTTTAATGAAGATGAGAACGCAAATATTATAGATCCCCAGTTGTTCAATAAGGTATTTGCTCTTGTTTATGATTTAGCAACTAGTTATTCTATAGAAATTTATGGTGGATATTTTTTAGCTTGTTATGATATTATTACTACTACAATGATTAGGGAAAATACTGACTATCAATCCGCTTTCAATAAAAATAAAGCTCTAATTTTAAAAATAGTAAATAAATAATTTTACCCCCTTTGCTGAGTTTTTTAAGATTACCCCCCAATAAGTAGTAAGTTTGATTTTTATAAAATTAAAGCACCTAGATCTTTTAAAAAGGGATTTTCTATATTATTTTCAGCTAAAATATAAAACATATAATTAGGTTGTGATTTGATCAAGACATGTTATACTAACATTAAATGAATGTTACCAAATGTTATGGCAGGATAATAAAAAAGCGAAAAACAAGAAAAAGTATAATATTAAATTTGAATTTTAAAAGATATTTAACGACCTCTAAAAAAGTTAGCAGAACAATTAAGCCTAATGTTATATCAAAGAAATCATTTCTACTGACTATTTTAACTGATACCGCTATTACCAATTAATAACATTTTTTAAGGAAGTAATGACCTATACCTCCTTCTTTATAATGAATGCTTAAATTTTTAATTTCACTATTGTAGTACATATCATTATTTTCATTAGTATAGTCATGTAAGTAGGGAAATCCATTTATATCTATCCACTTTCCCTTAATCTCCATTCCCCCTGCAACCTCAATTGTTGCTTTTTTCTCCAAAGAATAACCTGCACGGTTAAAATAATATATTTTATCTCTAAAGCTGATCCTATAATGATCTAAATCCTCAAAATACTCTATTTTCCCTTTAGCTATTAGTTGATCATTGTTGTAAACATCGCATATCTGCACTGTATCAGCATAGGCAACTTTACTAAACATAAGTCCACAAAACAAAATTAAACCTAAAATAGATTTTTTCATATTATTAAACCTTAATTATCGTTAATAATATTAAATTCTACTTTAGGTTACTTGTCAAGGGGCATATCTAATAACCTTTAAAAGAAAATAGAAGCGTTTAGTACTTTTATAAAGCTTTTAAATTTTATTCTCTTTTTTATCCAAATAGGCAAAAATGTCATCTATATTAATTTTAAAGTGTTCACATAAAATATCTAATTCTCTTACACTAAAATCTTTTTCATTAATAAAATATTTTTCTATATACAATGGACTTTGATTAAGTAGCTTTTGCATTTTAGCTTTGAAATTATCTTTATCCTCAGCCGTGTGGCTTAGAAAATATTCTATTATATCTTTGTTGGCACCTTGCATATAAATTACCTCCTGATTTTTATATGTAAACTTAATCTAGCTTATCAGATTTATCTATATCTTTATTATTATTTTTCCATTTATTAATGATTTTTTCCTCAAAATAACAATCAGAGTATCTAAGAATTAATTTAATCCCCCTATAGCCCATATAGATTAAACCAAGATTTATTACTAAAAGCCAAATATCACCATAAGTTATTTTCATACCACTTAAGATAGTGATAATTAAATTAGCATCTTGTTCTTTTAAATAGCCAAATCCTACCCCTACAGCTACAAGTAAAGAAATACCTTGGGGAGTATATTTATTAAGCAGGCGATTGCGAAATACATCACTAATAGGTTTAAAGATATAATCTTTTAATGTTTGCCACATTGGCTTATTCCTTTAATTTTTAATAAATTTAGCTAAAACGTAAATTTGCACAGCCACATTATTCATAGCGGTTTCACTATCACCACCTCCTACAGAGCCCGTATGATTATGGGGATTGCTAACTAAATTATTACTATGAGCACCACCGCCTTGAATTTTGTCTAAACCGCCAAGTCCAGCCCTGGTAGCCCCCCAACCTACATTACTTATACAAGGACGGTACTCATAACCATGGTAATCCATCCAAAGGCTATGATTATGCCATCCTGACTCAGCAGTATGCCCTGTAACTGTAGTATTATTAATATTTAAAGTAAAAGCTTGCTGCGGTAAAGCTGTTGTATAGTTAGCAAAACTTCCTAGAGGCCGTCCTCCTCCCAAGGGTTGATTTCTTAGGGTGCCGTCCTTAAAATCTGGGAAATTAAAATTTTCTGTAATTATCCCTAATTTGTTACAATAATCTAAATAATCCTCCCTTTTTGCATTCTGACCATTGCATAAAACATATTCATACATATCATCTCTAATTTTTAAAGCATCACGATGGTTATTATGAGGAGTAATAAGCATTTTATAGCCAACCTCTCTTAAAAACTGCCTATGTTGAATTTGTTTTTCTAAATGATCTAAAATCACATCCCACGATACTTTATAATCTAATCCTTTGGTTTTAGTTAAAATTAAAAACTTATCTTGCAGTTGTGTGCCTTGAACACTTTCGTTTTCGGCCAGATATTTATTTGACATTATAATCTCCTTTTATTTATTCTTTTTGTAGATTTTTTTACTTTAATTATGGAATTTATATTCAGTTTATTAAGGGACCTAGGGTTACCCTTGGTAAAACTATTGATCGTAATACTATTTAGAATCACACCTGCTGGTAAAAAGCGCTGTAAAAACCTTTTAAAAAAAGCCTCTAAAGAACTATTGGTATCGCTTTTAAACCCTGCATAATTTTTGTAATTGTTATCTAGATAAAGTGCTTGATTAACATCAATATATTTGGCAATTAAAGCTTCATTTTTATTGGTAACTTTAATATCCAAAACACAAGGATTTTTTGCAATTATGGTGATTTTTTCAGTTAAAAATAAAGCTTTTAAAATTCCTGCAAAGCCATCGTAAGTTGTAATTAATTTAAAGTTCTCAAAAAACTGCTTACCATCGTTTAAGAAAAACACTATAGAGCTTAAATCTAAGGCCTTTAAAACTAAGGGTAGAAATTGACCTGTAATATTTGAAATATCTTGGTTATAATTTTTAATCTCGCCTAAATAATTAAAATCATTTATCAATCCCACTTGATCTAATAAATACTTAAAACTACTATCTTTTTTAAGAAAACTATCCTTCATGTTAATTCCCTTGGCTTAGTTTAATATCATTACTTATTAAAATTTCCCAATCTTTAATCTCTATATCAGTATCTGTAAAAGTATTAATTATTTCAATTTTGGAGTTTAGCGCGTTGGGTTGATCTTCTTGTAAAATAATTTCTTGCAAAGTAATTTCTAATTTTTTTATTCCTGGTAAAGTTTTAGTTAGTGAATAAAAATCTTGAACGTTAAAATTTTTGCCGATTTTATTATATTTTTCTTTATATATCGCCAAAAAAGCGTTTTGGATTTTATCTTCAATATCAAATTCGGTAAATTGCTGTTCATAATCAAGGTGGTACTTAATAATAAAATTAAATTTTCTTGTTACACTTTCGCAAAAATTATAGGTAATGGCTTGACCTGTAGAGGCGTTAATAGTATTGCTGAGTTTTAAAGTAGAAGAGGGAACTGCGGTTAAAATCCCAATGCTAATATATTTATGAAGGATTTGGGCAACTTCCAAGTTTCTTTCATTGGTAGGTTTAGTAGTGATGCTTGAACTGCTATCAGCTTGAGTTTTAAACTGTAAAATAATAGCAATTGTGCCAGGAGATAAGATAGTTAAATTGCAATCTAAAATATAAGGTAAGCTAAGCAAAGCCTGATGCAACCCTGCATAACTGCCGCTATTATAGCCGTCAAATTTATTGCTATCAAAAAAATTAGTTAAATTGTTGATGAGCTCTAAAAATTCAATTTTGCCTTTTATAATGCTATCGGCAATCACAGAAACCAAAATACTAAGGTTACTATCAGGATTTCTATCTAAAGTTACTTTAAATTGATTTTCTAAGTTAATAAAAATGGTTTCTTTTAAATCAGTTTTATTTAGAGAAAAATCTTCTTTATATAATTTTAAAATACTATTTTGAGTTTTGTTGAGCATGATTTTTTCCTTGAAGGCAGGCCTAACAGGGGGTTAGCCTTGCGCGTGTTGATGAGTAGGGAATTGATTATAGATGATTAAAGGGGGCCAAGGGTCTAGGCCTTAGTTAATTTGACTTTAAGATTGAACTCGCCGTTTTTTAAAGTATCTTGATTTAGAATTAAAGAATTTGGATTAAGATTAAGTTCTAAAGCTTTATTGATGATAATATTGTAGATATTATTAATATCCTCACTACCTTGCAGAATTTGATATTTATTTTTACGTAAATAATTACGTAAGGCAATTACAGGATAAATTGGGGTTTTTAATAAAGCTATATCTGCACCTTGTCCAGTATCTTCAAACTTTAGATTATCGTTATTATCAGTGTGTATATCCATGATTTACCTTTGAGCTATAATTGAAAGTAGGATTGAAAAAAAATTGATTAATAGGTCCAGGACTAGTCCTGGTAGACATTGACTAGTTAAGGGAGTTTTTTGATGAGTTTATCAATTTCTAAATTGATTGTAGTGGCAGTTTGAGATAATGCAGGGGTGGGAGTTACAGGTGATTGTCCTTGGCCAATTACTGCACCTTGGGCAAACACATTTAAAAATTCTTTTAAACTTTCCAAAGTACTTTGCAACTCCACAAAGAAATTAGTATTATCAATGAAAAATAAATCCCCATGATTATAATTAATTAAAAACCCTTCACTTTGGGATTTAGCAATAGTATTTAAAGTTGTAACAGGATATTCAACTCCTAATATACTTACTTTATTATCTTTCCTTATTGTTTTATTTATTTGCATTTCTTATCCCTTGAGCTTTTAGTTCTTTTTTGATTAGTTCTAAGGTTTTACAAGTATAGATTGCTTGTGCTCCTAAAGTTGTGCTTACCGTTATATAAATTTCATCAACTATATAAGTTCTGCCTTTATAAGTAATAATATCGCCGCCTTGAATAAGCTCATTAGCAATCGCCTTTAATTGCATAATATTTCCATCAAGATTATGGTGCAAGTCATAAACCCTAAATTTGTTTGTATTCTCCTTTAGTTCTATTGCGGGTTTGAAGTCACCGTTAATAAAGATTATTTTATTAGATTGAATATAGAAAGTGCTAGACTTGTCTATTAAAGATATACTTCCAAACAATATTTTAGCTTTTTCAAAAGCTGTTTTTACAAAAGGATTGGTGGATATTATAAATTGCTCCGATATATTAATTAAATTAGTGTTAGCAATAGTGTCTCCTTTTTCTGTGTCAAAGATCTCTGGCACTCTTTGATGAGCGGTAAAGCTTAACTCTCTCGTATCAAACAATGTATTTAAATCTACGTAAACTATACCATCTTGATCACTATCTTTTATGCCCGCTTGGGTTACATGCCCTGCAGAATTTTTTATTTCCTCAGTATCATTATTAGGAGCAGAATTAAAAATTTCTACTCCTGCTAGTTCTAAGCTCACATGATTAATTGCTCTGAGTTGGCTGTTGTAAAGGCTTACTTTTAAAGTAGGCACTTTTTCCCTTTCATGGCGCAAAGTACAAGAATAATCTAAATTAAAAGATTTACCGTTAATTTTTAAATCAAAAGGTTTAGCAGTTAAAGCATCAACTATATTAACCATTGTAAAATACTCCTAATTTATATTGTTTAAAAATTTCTTGAAAGTTTATCATTTCTAGGGATTGTGCTTTAATAGGTGAAGTTGTATATAAAGTGGGCTGTAAAAGATTTTCTAAAAACTCTGGTGATAAAAATCCTAGATAAAAATCTTTAGCTTTATATAAAGTATCGGCGCGAGGGTTTTTAATTATAAAATTAGTGGGAGAATAAAATAAAAAACTGCAATCTGCTTTATTTTTTATTAACTTAAAATTGTATTCACTTCCTTGGAACAAAAACTTTAAACTTAAAAAGTAGTTGGTAGTAAAATCCATACTTACATTAGGGAAATCTATAATATTAACTTTCATGGAGTTTTCCTTTTAGTTTTTTTATTAATGTATATTAGGCGCTAAACTAGGGATAGATGCAGGGCTTATATTTAATCCTTCCAGATAAGAAGTTCCTATAGCCTCTATCTCTTCATAAGGTTTTACAATATTAGTAGTGATAAAATTAGCTGAAAATAAACTTTGCAATCCTAAACGTTTAATTTGCCAGCTCTCCATTAAAACAGGGCCATTGTAACTACTGGTTTTTAAAAAAATTGGCACTAATTTTTGCTGTAATTCTAAGATTTTAAACATATTAACCTCTAAATTGCCTTTGCTTAAGCCTAAAGAGTCTTTAATACAACAATCAACTATTCTAATTTTTAGTGGATTATTTTTAACAAAATCACTATTTAACCCTATGGGCATAGCATATTGAGTAATACTTGAGCTACCACTATATTCTTCCTCTAAAATTTCTATTTTTATAATATCTAGCAGACTATCAAATTTTGGCGTAATAGTTGTATAGATAAATGCTTCAAATAAACTTAAATCCATGTTTTTAAATCCATAATTATTTTCCTTTATTAAATAATTGAAGAAAGGTTGAAAAAAACGCAGGAGTAAAAGTTACCTTTGCCACATTAACCCAAAAACCAGTGCTTCTAAGGTCTGTAGTAAATTTAGCACCTTCACCAGCTAGCCAAGCGTAGATCCCGTTAAGTTTTTCTTTAACTTCTTTGATATCGTTTTTTATTTGCGCGCTATCTTGGCTTACTTTAAGGTTTTGCTCTACATTTAGCTCATTTATATCCTTAACTTCACGTTCATAATTATTTATCTTTAATTTAGTTTCAGCACTGCCTAGTTCTGTGGCTTGTTTCTCATTAATATAAAGATCTTTTTCTTTATAAGCTTTATTTAAATTAGAATATCCTGTGTTTTGTAAGAAATTCTTTTGTTTAGCATTAGTTTCTCCAAATATAGCTTTAGTATAGTTGCTTGCAGTATCTTTATCTAAATTTGAAAGTGCAGAGCTTATTCTGCCAAAAAGTTGTAGATCATTTTCTTTGCCGATATAAGGAGATAAAGTTTGGCCAATAATGCTTGTAGACTCATTTTGCTCACCTTTTCTATAAGCAGATAAGGCCTCTTGGAATTTTATAAAAGGTTTATATAAATCTTGGGCTCCATCCATGCCACCTAAAAGTGCTGCAATATTTAATTGTTGAGTTTGCTTAAAGCTAAGGCCCAAAGCTCCTGCTAAATCATTGAAATTACCCGTGATAGCAATCCCTTTTTGCAGCTCATCATTCATATTTTTAATACCACCTATTGCCATATCAAAAGCTGTACTTACTGCTTGAAAAACTAAAAAGCCTTTTAAGGCTTTTCCCACAAAAGCAATAGCATTTTCAACCTTATTAGAGCCTTCAACAATAGGATTAGTAAAAGATTGGGTAGCATTTTTACCAAAATTACTAAATTGTCTTTGAGCTTTATTAAAACTGCCTTGATTAACATTTAAAGCCATGTCGGCATAAATTTCTGCAACTTTCATCTATTTTGGCCTTAAATTTTCGTTGATAAATCGTTGCAGCACGAGCTAAAAGCTGCGCTTAGTTTTATATACGTTTTGCGCTTGCAAAACCGCGTGTCAGCTACCTTCATTATGTTTGTTTCCTAATTTACTATTACTTAACGGTATCCGCACGGAGCTTACCCTGCGGGGCATATATCTTTTTTGCCATGTCTGCAACTTTCATTGTGATTATTTACTAATTTCTTAATCTTTAGGTGATTTTGCCACAGTATTTTGCTCAATGTGCATGTGGGTAAAATGTTTATATAAGGTAATTAATTCTTGAATATCTAACCTTGCAATTACTGCATATCCTCCTAATTTATCGCCATAATGGAATAATAAGGAATGTTTAACCTTATCAAGCTCACTTAAATCCTTAAAAGCTATGTCTTTTTCTTCAAATACTCCTTTAAATTCTTGTTCACGATGTTTTACCACTTGCTCATATACTTGTTTTAAAACATTTAAAGGCAGCGTTGACCATGCAATAGATAAATCCTTGCCTTTATCATCTCCTAAGGCTTTGGAATTAGAAGAGTTTACAGATGGCATCCCAAAAATATCATTATCTTCATTCTCAATTTTTGTAGAATTGCCTTTAGTAAGAAAGATAGTCACATTTTTAAATAAGGCAGTAAAATCTTTATCATAATACTGTGAAAATTTAATAAAATTATCGCACCTAACTGCATTTATGTATGCATTAAAGGTCGCAATATTATTGGCTGTTATTGGCGTAAATTCTAATCTAAACATTTTTGATTTCCTATTTATAAAGATATTTCGCTGCTATGTTAATTGAATTGATTAAGAAATTATTGTATAATCTAGCTAGTTTATTAATATAGGATTTTAAGATGAGCATTATATCAGCAAATTTATATAAAGCTTTAAAAGAAGCTGGAGTTAGGGAAGAATTAGCTGAAAAAGCCTCACTGGAAGTTGCAGAAGCTACGAAAACAGTCTTAGAGCAAAACAATGCTATTATTGAAGTTAAAACAGATATCAAAGAGTTAAAAGCAAAAGTAAATATATTAATCACTCTAAACGTTGCAGTATTAAGCGCCTTTTTTGCTACTATGATGGGCATTTTATTCACTTTGTTTATTAAATAAATCTTCTTTACCCTTCATTGATACAATTTAAAGTTATAACGGCATTTGTGCCTGCGCTATCTTCAATTCCTTCTAAAAAATTAGTATTGGTGAGGATAGCTTTAGAATATTGTACTAAAATATCCCCCGTATCTTTATTAACCAAGCGCAACCTATCATTGTAGTTACTATTAAATAGATCAATTAAGGTGTTAAAACTTTTTCTATTAACTACAGATCCATCAACAGTTATAGTTAAATCATTTTCAGTATTGGCAGAAGCTATTGTTCTGCTTTTACGATTAGGCATAATCTCTTGCTTTAAGGAGTAAGGGCTAGTAGCAGGAGGCTTGCCTATACTAATTACATTAAACATCTCATTAATTGTATATTCTCCCCATATTATCAAAATATTATTTGGATTTATCATTTTATCTACTCCTTTTAATTAACATGTTTTTTAAACTAGCTTTATTTAAAACCCTTCACTTAAATTAATATGCATCTTTTTAACTTCATCCATTGGCTTGTAAATAAGCTTAAAGCCTTTAGCAATTCCTTGCACAGTATCCTCAACCTGTTGCTTAGCTTTTGGCAAATAAGACGTTACATACGAGGCTATCAAATTATTATTTACGTAAAAATCTGCACAACTGGCGATAACATTATCAAGCTTGGCTAAAGTGTTATCATTATAAGTATTGCCATTGGCAAGTGCTGTTAAACATCTATTTTTAGCTTTATGCTCTAAATCTTTATTTAAAAAGCTACGATTTAAGCCAAAGCCTGCTAAATCTACCATATTATAAAATTTACTTTCTTTAAATTCTGGGAAATAAATTAAAGCTCCTAAATTGTTTTGAGTTAAAAAAGATAAGGTAGTTAATTCTGAACCTTGTAAGCTGCTGCTTTCAAAATTATTTTTACAATAGTAATCCTGTATAGTGTAAGCGGCCAAGTACTCAAAAACTCCTAAATCATTATTTAAAGGATTACTTAAAATGGCAAAAATCCCACGTCCTTTAGGATAGTTCTCAACATTGAACTCATTATCTACGGTAAAATATAAGAATTTATCTACTAATTTAGAAGAAGTTACAACAGTTGGCGAAGAATCAGGTAAGTTGGTAGATTTAGTTAAAAATAATCTATCTTTTACATTAATCCTTTTGGTAGCAATAATGGTTTTTTTGCCATTATTTTCTGTAACTTCTATATCAGAAATTTCTCCAGGCTCTATTGTCTCAGGCAATTGTGAAACTTGTGTGGATATTAAAGAATTATAAATAGCTAATTGCTCAGCAGGAGAATTTGCAGCAAAAATTATATTATGTTCAGGCATAAACTCTAAAGTTTTCAAATATTTTAAATCATTAGAATATACTGTTAAATTAGTACCGCCTTGCTTGAACCATAGTTGTAATACAGCTTTGCCATTATTATCAACTTTATTTAATGCATTACTAAGATTAGCAGGGGTTACTTTAATATAATTTTCTTCACCAGTTACCTTTAAAAAGCAAGCAAAGGTGCGATGATTTAAAGGGCTTTGCGATAAAGAAGCAAGATTTATTTCGATATTGATGAGTTCATCTACTAACATTATATAATTTTCCTTTCGTTATATGTGCCGATCGCACCTATTTAATTAATTTAAGAATTTTCATTTTAACGGTGTCATCTACTAACATTGTAAGATATTCCTTTCGTTATATGTGCCGCCGCACCTATTTAATTAATTTAAGAGTTTTCATTTTAACGGTGTCATCTACTAACATTGTAAGATATTCCTTTCGTTATATGTGCCGCCGCACCTATTTAATTAATTTAAGAGTTTTCATTTTAACGGTGTCATCTACTAACATTGTTTGATATTCCTTTCGTTATGTGTGCCGATCGCACCTATTTAATTGTTATTGTTTGTTCTTGGTTAATACTTACTTGTAGCGCCTCTAAATTAGAGGATTGTTCATTATCGTTGATCAAAGTTATTTTAGCTTCAAAAGGGCAGCTTAAAGCAAAGCCACGCTCTACATTTTGTTGACTATCCATTACAGCAAGTTTTTTAGAGTTAAAACTAATATAATCATCTTCAAAGAGATAGTTTTTACCAAGTAGATTAAAGTTTTCCTCCTTTTTCAGCATATCTATTTGTTTCCAGAGGGTACCTTTAATAAAATATTGATTAGCATTATGGCTTTGCTGCTCAAAACTTTCAAAAATCATTACATAACCTTTATAGTCAGCAGTAGGAAGGTAAAAAGCTTGAACATCTTCTTTAGTATGTTCTTTAGCGAATTTTATTAATTGTTTAACTACTTGCATAATTTGCACTTAAAAATTCCTTTCTTATTTGATATTTTTAATTAATTGGTTTAATTAAAAAACTTCTATGCCTAAAATTATTAATTTGATTATTCTTACCAAGTTCTACAAAATCATATTCTAATTCCAAGGAGTATTTAAAATCACCATCTATAAGAGCTTGAGAAGTGCCTTGAAGATTAAAAGTATTATCCGTTAAAAATCTGCCATTATAATCAAAACTATTACCATACATGTTTTTTCTTAAATTATTAGTTTTGATTAATATGCCTAATATATCTAACGTTGTTTCTTCTAAGTTTTGTAAATCCTTTAGTAAAATTCTATAAATTTTGCCATTTAGAGATTTTGCTAATTCTTTAAAGTTTTTCATTCATTAATCTTTTTATAAGGGAGCCCTGCAATAGCCTTCAACATTTGCTGGCTATCTATTAGGGGATTATTAAAACCTTTTTTAGCAATAGTAATCGGAGAATTTGGAGGAGTTTTAAAATCTAATATTGACCTGCGTAAAACTGCCTTACTTAAGTTGTTCCATGCATTTATGGTCTCACTAACAATAGGCGAGGCAGCTGCAGAATTTACAAAAAACTTCTTTAGAAAATCAAAATTATTATCTTGCCAATATTTTTTATTACCTGCCAACTTAAAGAAATTACGAGCAGGATTTCTACCTATACCAAAAATATTAACATAAGCTACTTGAACATTGCTTACACGAGCCTTGCTTTTTAAACTTTGCCGACGTTTACCATATGGCGTCGCCTTCCCCAAGCTTTCTCCCACAGTTTTCCTTGCTGTTTGAGAAAAAAATCCCACCTGGCTTTTAAAATTAATATTATGCTTTTTAATATATTTACTAACACTTTGAGAATTAGTTTTAACTTTGATATTTAACATAATTCAATTTCTCACCCGTTTAAATTATTGTTTTTTACCTACGAAAAAATAGGTGCAAGACTAGTGCTGCTAGCCATTTATTACATCAGCAGAAAAACCTGAAAGAAATCCATATTGTTCTAGTAATCTATAGGCCTTTGTGGTTAAAGATTTTTCTTCATTTTCTACATTTCCTACAGATATATGACCAATTGAGATAGAACCCGAGGTATTAAAATTACTATCATCTTCATAAAGCATAATTACATATACACAAGCATACGCAAGGTTAATAAGTTCTTTATTATCATTATCTACATTTAAATCATCTATAATCTTGCTGACTAGTGCCCAATATATGCTATCTTCTTCAAGCTTTTCTAGTTCAAAAAGCTGTTCTAAATAAACATTAACCTCGTCTTTAAATTCCAAAAGCATAATTTCATTATCATTAAGAAACCCTGAGTTCTCAATGCCACTTATAATCTCTAATACATTACTCATAGTTTGCTCCATATTTATTAATCAAAGGGCCCGGAAAGAATACTGGCTGGCCCTGGTTATTTAACAAAAATCATTTTACATTTACAATTTGGTAACTCTCCTGGGAATTCTCCAGCTTCTGCAGGTGTCTCACCAATTTTACTTTTTATTCCATAAAGTATTTCATGGACACTACGACTATCTTTAGAGCTACTTACACCCCATACCCAATGTAAAAAACCTTCATTTTTAGCTACCTTAGTAACAGCTAAGTTGGTTATTTTAGTGGTCTCACATTTAGCAATTACTTCTGCACGTTGAATAAATTCTCCTTTATCCAAATTATCTAGGACTTTTTGCTTTTGATAATCTGCAATAAAACTATTAATTACAGCAAGACTTTCAGTAGTTATTGCTTCAATCTCAGATTTGTTTAAAAACAATTTATTTTGCGAACCACCAGCAAAGGTACCTCTATTTTCGTAAAAATGAACCTGAGTAAAAGAATTTGCCGTAGCTTTTTGTGCAATATTTTTTAAAAACTTTTCAATATCTTTGGAGTTTATAAATTCATTATCTTTTACAAATTCCAGTAGTATTTTTTTGAAGTTAGCAATATCACCTTTATTGTATTTGGTATAAATAAATTTTGAAGTAACAGCGGTGTTTAATAAACTATCCATCTCAAATTTAGAGATTTCTCCTGGATATTGACTTACTAAATCTATAGGCTTTCTTCGCTTCATCATTTTATATAACTTCTATTAACCATTTTATTTAAACCTTTTTGAAAGTCTCTTATAGGGATATTTATCCAATTAAGGGGAGTCAAGGGGCTAACCTTTGGACTCTTAATAAATGGGTCCAGGGTCTAGACCCTGGTGTCTAGCCTAAGATGTGTGTAGAGATATCAATGGAACCACTTTTGCCTGTTAAATTTTCAAACCCGCCAATACTCATTAAAATGGCATTGTAATCAATATAATTATTAGTCTTTTTGTTTTTCCTAACATGTGGGGGCTTACCAATATAACCTTTTAGCATAGCAGGATCTTTTCTAAATAAAGCCATAGCTGCCCCTTTACCAGGTACATTATCTAAATAAGAAGTTGGAAAAATATTTAAACCCAGCACTTCAGTTAAGTAGTTCCAGATAATAAATTCCGATATAGTAGTTTCTGCTGTACCCATTTTACGCCAGGCTTTTTTAGAGATTAAAAGAGTGTCAGGGCTTTTGCCTGTGGCATCTTCAATTTCTGACATTCTTTCATTAACGTAAGAACCAATTTTGTTAGCAGAACTACTACCAAAATTAGTATCACTTTTTACAGTATTACCTATTCCCATAAAACTATTTTTTAGTAATTTTATCCCTTGCCCTGTATGTTTATCAAAAACTTCTCCCATAATCATTAAAGACATACTAGCTGTTTCTAAATCATCTTGAGCCTGTTGGACTGCTAAAGATAAATCAACTTTGCCATCTTCTAATTTATTAATATCAATTTTTAGTTCATGAGCTAGTTGATAAATCTCTATTTTGTTTTTATATAAAGTTGGCTCTAAGGTATTAGTATCTGTATGGTAATCCCCAATAATAGTAGGGATAAAGCTACCAGTATTGCGTTGCATTTCAATTTTAACTTCTCCACCATTGAGATTAACAACCTCAAAATCAAAAGCATCTAAAATATTACTAAATACCTTTTTAGTAGGATCAGAATTACTACTATCAAAATTCTTAATTGAATTAACGATTACTTGCTCTTCAACAGTAGGGACATTAGTATTTTCTATAAAACTTATTTCTGTATTTTCGTTCATTGTATGTTTTCCTAATTTGAGGTTATTAAGTTAATTAGTAAGTGAGGGATAGGGCTATCCCTGGTTCTACCTTTTTAATTGTTTTATCATTATCAATTAGATGATCTGTAGATTTTTTACCTATTGCAGCATTATTTTTAGTTACTAACATAGGGGACATAGCATTAAATTGTAAAACTCCGATCTTTATCTCACCTTGCTCAAAACTATCTTGGGTATAAAATCCAATAGGGTTATTACTATCATCAGTTTTGCTAAAAATTCCTGTACTATTTAAAGCAGCTATCTCACCTTGTTTAACTGCTTGATTTACTTGCACATAAACAACTCCTTTTTTCCTTAAGAAAACTGTGGTTTTTACTTCATCAGCTGAATAAATTAACTCATTGGGCTGCTTAGAATTTGCTATAATTCCTAAAAAATAACCATTTTGGATAACTCCTAAGCCTCTAAGTTCTTTATTTGTACGAAGATGACTTATATTTAGTGGATAACTATCCATATGCTCATCTAATGAATTAGCAGTGGCGCCCAAGGTAGGGCTTAGTGTATTGGTAAACATATTTAAATTTCCTTATTATTTTATTGATTTTTTATTATTGGATTGCTTTTAATAAATCTAAATCTCGGGCTTGAGATACAGCTTTAAGTTTAGTTCTATAATCAAACATTTGGTATTGTAGTTTTTTTAAATCCTCAAGGTCTAAATTTCTTTTTACTTTATAAAATTCACTTACCTTTTGATTTTCTTTATAAAGCATTTTTAAAGCATCAGTATATCTAATATAAAAAGCGGAAGTTTTATCCAAAACACTACTTTTACAACTATCTAAAAAATTATTAATATCTGGGCTATTGTTATAAGCTTTTCTAATGATTTCTTTAGCCATATAATTAGTTTTATCTTCTAAAGAACTAATACTACTTAAACGATCTAAATAGGTTTTTGAATTTTCACCTAAAGCTTTTGTAAAATAGCTTTTAACATCAGCATATAAGCTTGTTAGTTGATCCGTATATTCTTTTTCCTTAGCCTCTACCTCGCTCTTATATCTAACTTCAGCAAAAGGATCATTAGGAAGTTTTTTATCTTTTCCTTGGTTATAATTTAAAAGTTTGTCCAAAGCACTTGGTTTTAGTTCTTTACTAATTACATTGTTCTCTTGAGTTTGATTGGCTAGGCCTTTACTAGAGCCTTCTTTAAGTAAGGGATTATTTTCCATAAGCTTTTCCTTTGTTTTTATTAATATTTTTCGCCTTTAGCAGAGCGGTCTACTACCGCAGTTAATCCTAAAATTTCAGAAATAAGTTGTTGTGCCTGTTCATCTTCTAAAAGGCCCGTAGAAACTGCTGCAATGATACTATTGATTTTATTATTATTAATTAAAGCATCACTTTCGCGGTCTCTACTATCTAGCTGCTCCATTTTTATATTAATAAATTCTTGAGTTTTTCCTTTAAGTTCTGCGTATTTTTTTAAAGCCTCAAAGATATAAATTATTTGAAAGGCTCGCACTGTGTCGTACCACGCTTTACGATCTCCTTCACCTGTACTATTTAAACCACTTGCAACCTCACCAAATAGCTTGGTAAAAGGTACTGAATAATCTAAACATATTTTGCTTTTATACTCATGGAGATACCCCGAAAACCAATTTAAATCTAATTGTGTATTAGTAAAGTCGTCCTCTTTATCTAAAATAACCACTGATTTACTAGTTCTATTGGCTATTTTCTTAGTCTTTTCTTTGATTGCTTGTGATTGTTTATTTTTTACTAAAGAAGACTCGTTATAGTCTTTAATTTTAAATATCCAAGCATGGGCATCGTCAATTTTGGAAAAAAACTTTATTAGAGCATTTTCATACATTAAAATACTTTGTGAAGAAGAATGATCTGTTATAAATTCCCCCTTGTTTTGATTAAGTAAATCACCAAATACGATAATTTGATTATAAGGAAGTGGCTTATTTCCTATGTTAAAGGCAAATTTTTCTCCTAAATTAGTTGTATCTTTTTTAACTTCTTTAACTTTTATAGCAGTATCAAAAAATAATCTATAACCATCGTAATAACAAAATGCTATCCCTTGCTCTCGCATGTAAATTAGGGCCTCCTTAAAGACAGAAATAAAATCATATCCTAAAACATCAGTAATATCTCTTGGCAGATTGCCCAGTGCTTCATCAACAATTAAGTTAAGTAGCCGCTTATAGGTGCCCGTTTTTTTGATATCTTTTATTAACGTATCATTATTGATTTCCTCATCAGTGTTTTCTTGCTGAGGATTATTAACAAAATTAGTTTGCTTGAGCAGCTTAAAGGGCAAATTTAAGTTAAACATCTTTATACCTTTACCATATCTTTATTACCTGTTAAAAAATTTAACAACGAGGCTAAAGCATCTACTGCATCATCATGTTTTTTGTCTTCACTCCATGATAAAATCTCTGAAAAATTAGAATTACTACTTAAAACTAAATTGTTTTTAACTCTACCAATGCGCGATTTAATCCTGGTTTGTTTATGCAAGGTCTCTTTATATTTTCTAAAAAACATGTTGGTATCTTCGCTTTTAAAACTTCTAAACGCACCACCGCCATCGTTACTTTCTACATAGCAAACTTCTACGTTATGAGCTTCTAATAGATCAAGGATTTGGCTTTTAAGATCGTAAATATCTCCCTTAAGTTTTTTAACTAAACAGTAAAATATATTGTTTTTTTCTATACCTATAGCAACTCCTACATTATCCTCTCCATCAAAAGCAGGGTCAATACAAGCAAAGGTATTACTAACAAAGCTAAATTCTTCTACCTTAATATTGGCAAAAGGGTAAAGGTCATCACTTATAAGTTCACCAAAGTAGTTTTTTTGGATTTCTCGTTCACTAACGCCATTTTTACGTAATTCTGCTATGTCTTTATCACGTTGCGGAATAGAACCAAAAAAGCTAAACATGCTTTGTACTCCTGATTTTTTTAGGTGTGCATAAAGGTCTTCTTCATGCACAGGCTGTCCTAAAATAATGATGTTTTTAGCAACATTAAAACATTCTTGAAAAAACTTTAAAGTTCTACGACGTTCTAATTCTGAAGTCTCATCACTTGCAATAACTAAATCATCACAGATAATATAATCCACATGTTTACCACGAATAGAACCTGCTTTATTAGTAGCTAAAGAAATCGTCGCTTCTTTGGTAATATTACCTTGAAGGCGAATACTTTCAGCCTTAAAATCTCCTTTAAAATTTACTTGCTTCATAGCTAAGCTAAGAGAATATAAAATATCTTTAGATCTAGAATATTCGCGAGTAGCAATAATAAAAGTGCTTTTAGGATTTTTAGCTAAGTATTCTATAATCCCAAGCTTAGTAACAGCCTCGGTCTTACCATAATCACGTGCACCTTGAATGTTCTTAACTTCTACTTCTTGAGAACTTAATTGGCTACTGCGCTTAAAAGCAAAATCTATCCATTTACGTTGTTCTGGGTATAAAGTAAACCCTAAAATATCTTGTTCGGTAAATTGAGTAGTAGAGCTTTGGAAAGCAATTGTGTTTTTTAGCTCAGCCCTTAATTTAGCAAAATCTGCTTGAATATCACTAAACATGGCTACCTCCATTTACTATGGAGGTAACATTGCTGAATAAATCAATAACTTCTTTATTGGAGAATTTGGTTTGTCGCTCTTCAACCTGACCACTAACAGCCACACAGGCGCCAAGAAAACTTTGTTGAAAATCGGCACTTGTAATAATTTTACGAACTTGACGATTAAGCTCAGGGTGTTTGGTGATTAATCTTTGCAGTTTATTTTTCCAACGGCTTCTCATAACTTCTACTTGATTTAAAGAAGTTTTAGAAACATCTTCGCTTAAAATATTGGCGATTTCTTCATTGGTTTTGTCGGGATAAGATGTAAAATACAGCTCAGCAACAAAAGTTTTGCTTGTTCTTTTACCATATTTTTTACTTTGAACTCTTTTCATGCTTAAAAATGTTTTTTAATTAACAAGTCCTTATCAACAGGGCTTTATAAAAAAATTAAACCATTTTTTATTGCATAAAGCGCAGTTTTCCCCCCTTTTGATTTTTTTAGATAGTTTTAGATACTTTTAGATGATTTTAGATAAATTAAATAAATTGTTAGCTCTTCTTCTCATTAAAAAACGAGCCAAAATTGAGTGATTAAAAGGATATAAATGTGAGATGGTAAAAGGGTTTGAAGGTGCTTACAGATAATTACAGAAGTTTACACTTTTTTAGAAATAAATTGAAAATGCTGAATTTGTTAAGGAAGTTTGGTGCGACCGAGGGGACTTGAACCCCTAAAAACAACGACCTCAACGTTGCGTGTCTGCCATTTCACCACGGTCGCTAAATAATATTATCAAAGCTTACATTGTATCTTTTAGTTTGCAGGTTTACTGAACAATTAAGTTAAGCATAGAAAAGAAATTACTAAGATATTATTGTTTAAAAGATAACAATTTTTTTATCCATAATCAAAGTAAATATTTAGAAAAAACTACTTATAGTCTCTAATTAATATGATATATTAATATCATATTAATAATTTCCCAAAAAACTATATTTAACCCCTTTATCTCTATGATTCGCTTCAATCATAATGTTAACAATTTTATTGTTTGGCACCTTGAAACCCAACCCATAGCTTATTATAAAGCTATGCCAATTATGGAAAATCATGTAGAATTAATAATCAAGGGCGAAGCCAATGAACTAATTTGGTTGCTTGAGCACTTTGATATTTACACCCAAGGTACATCAGCTACTCCCTCAGAAATTCTTAATACTAATCACAATATTCCAATTATTGATACCTTAAGAGGAGGTAAATCTACCTATCATGGATTAGGACAAAGAGTAATTTACCCAATGTTAAAAATTCATGATAAAGATATTAAAAAATATATGGCAAATTTGCAAAAATGGATAGTTACAGCATTACAAAGCTTAGACGTTGATGCTTTTATTATACCCGATAATATTGGGGTTTGGGTAATAGAGGATCAGCAAGAAAAAAAAATAGCTGCCATAGGAGTAAGGGTAAAAAAATGGGTTGCTTATCATGGAATTGCTGTTAATATTAATTCTAATCTAGAAAATTTTAGCAATATTTCTCCTTGTGGAACCAGCATGGGAGTAACGTCTTTACACAAGTTAAAAAAAACTATATCCTTTTTAGAATTTGATCATCAACTAAAATTAGCGTTTTATAAGGTCTTTAATAATGAGTAATTCCCTGCCAAATATCACTAACGCCAAAGGAAAAAAGAAGTATCCTATTTTCTTAGAAATCCTGCCCTTGTTTTTATTTTTTATCATCAATAAATTTTATGGCATTTTTGTTGCTACAGGCGTTTTAATTGTCTTTAGTTTATTAAATCTTATTATGGCTTACGTTTATACCAAAGTTTTCCATCTAATCCCTTTAATAACCACTTTTTTAGCTGTTCTTTTTGGTGGGTTAACCTTAATTTTACATAATGGAGATTTTATTAAAATTAAAATAACTTTAATGAACTTACTTTTTGCTTTAATACTAATTACAGGGTTAGTTTTTAAGAAAAACTTTTTAAGATTATTACTAGCAGACGGCTTAAGTTTAAAAGATAAGGGCTGGCATATTTTAACAATTTCTTGGTCCAGCTTTTTTATGTGTTTAGCTATAATGAACGAAATAGTATGGCGTCATTTTTCCACTGATACCTGGGTAAATTTTAAAGTGTTTGGAATATTAGGATTAAGTATAGCATTTACTCTTTTGCAACTACCTATTGTGCACAAATATAAACAATAACTTTCCTTATTATTGGCTTATATTTATTAATTAGCTTTATAAAATATTGGTATTATCTATAATACCTCCGGTAATCCATGAAGATTTTTCAGATAACAAAAACTTAATACTATTAGTCCTATCACTAGCTTTAACATTAACTATAAGGCCGCTAGACAACTCGTATTCTGCAAGGTCTATAACTAAATGCTAGATTAAAATGCAGTGCTGCTTTTTGCCTACAATAAGTCAAAGGAATTAGCTTTATAGTTTGCTTCGCTAAAATAGAACTTATGTTCACCATAGAGCCTGAGCCACAATTTTTCATATTGAAAGCCCCTGTTTACCAAAGCTTGTGGAATGACAAAGAAAGCTTTATTTAGTTTCATCTGTTTATCATAATATTGACTACAATGTTCCAAAAAACTAACTGGTTTACAAAAAAAAATCTGGTGCATTCACTAAATAGCTAATCTGATGAGGTAACTTTTTAATTTTTTCTATAAGTTTTGCTACTTCACCTTGCTTATAAATATTTGCTTTAACTGCTTCTAGAGATTGATCACCTCCTTGAAGGTGGAAAATTCCTTAATTAAAGTTCTTTTAGCTTCTTGAAACTTATCTTTATCATTGGCAACAAAGATAGGACCATTTTCTTTTTTCTAATAAGATTTTGGCTATTTCTAAACCCAAAACCGAAGAGCCTCCAAAAATAAGTGCTAAGCCTTTATTTTTCCGCTCATATCTTTAAGATTTATCTTAGTCATTATTTATTCCTTTATAAAAATTATTCTTAAAATTTAATTATTAGTATTAAGCAGACTCTAAGCCGCTTAAAGCCTCCTGAATTATTGCACTAAGATAGTTAAACCTTTACTTCGGACTTTTAATGTTAGGTAATCTTAACGTGTATTCTTTTAAATAACGTTTTATCAACTCCAAAACTAGCATTTGCTTAGTAGGAAAATGATAATAAATACTTGAGGTTTTAATATTTAACTCCTTTTCTAAAATCCTTATAACTAAAAGCATTTAGCCCTTTTAACTGAATATAATGGGTAGTAATATCTAATATTTTTACCCTGGTAGAAACATTATCATCCTTAAAGTTATAAAGCACATCTTCTGTATTAATTATTTTATTATCCAACTAATTTCTCCCACCTCTCTTTTTTAACTTTTATTTTAGCAATTATAATTTTTTAAAAACGAACTTATCCAATTAACCCCTAGCTTCTTTTAGTAATTCCCTTATTCCAAAGGAATTTTCACTACTTATTAGAATAAATATTATCTCTATTTTTAGTTTTCCTAGAAATTTCATTCATCTGGTTTTATCTACTATCTACGCTTTATCATCTTTAGCCTTTTATAATGAATAGACTTAAGCTAAGATAGCTGATTATACTAAAAGTAAGCATTAATAAATCTCTCTTATAGTTTTAATTTCTTATATTTGTGGCCTTATATCTTTTAGTTTGGTAAGGATTTTTTAAATATTTAATCTACCTATTAGTAGGTAGATTAAATATATTAGAAATACGTCAGCCAGCAAAGAATAAAAAAAATTACTCTAATTAGGCAAATATAAAACTCTTAAAATTATTACGCAAAATTAGTAGAATATTCCCCTTATATAAAACAAAAAAGCAAAAATATAATTGATTAATCCCGCAAGTTACCTTGCTTTTACTTACCTATTTTGTTTTTATATTCCACACTTAAGGAGGTGCGACTTTGGATTTTTATAGCTTACTTAGTATTGCTATAAGGTAGATCGCTCTTCTAAGAAAAGGGTTTGTGACATACTCCCACCACTTAGCATTTGCTAGAAGTGAGGGCTTCTTGGGACGTTCCAGCTAATGCTAGAATAATTACCGAGCTAACCCCGAATGTACTATAAGATTTTCTATCCCTATGTTTGCTTTTGAATTTTGGGAAGCCTATACCTTTATTACGAAAAAAATTTTTATAGGCAACTTGCAAATTTAACTGAGCATTAGATAAGGCTAAGCTATCTACTTCAGCTAACCACTCATAGTCTTTTTTATAGTCTGCTGGTAGCTTATATTTTTGCTGTTTTAGAGTTGCTTTATCTTCTTTATATTTTTCGTATAATTCTTTTCTATTAGCAAGCATTTGATTATAAACAAAACGCACACAACCAAAGGTTTTGTTTATTAGAACTTCTTGGGCACAAGTAGGATATATCCTATATTTATACGCTTTGTTCATAGTTTAGAACCCTGCATCTCAACATATTTTCTTACTACTTCAATAGGAGCTCCTCCTGTACTTAACAAGCAAAAACTCCTAGACCAAAAATATTCCTTCCATAACAGCTTTCTAATTTCTTGATATTCTTTCTTAATTAATCTAGAAGATGCGCTTTTATAAGCATTTATAAATTTTGATAATTCACTATTGGGATGGGCCTTGAATGAAATATGAACATGATCTTTATCATGGTTCCATTGCTGTAAGTTAATATTATAGCTTACAGCAATATAAGCAAAAATCTCTTGCAGACGCTCTGAAATAACATCATTAATTACACGCTTTCTATATTTTATTACTAGTACCAAGTGATAATATAACAAAAATACTGAATGATTATTAGTATCAAGTTCCATAATAAAATAGCCATCAAATTACTTATATTACTAATTATAATATAAGTAATTATCCTATAATAGAAAAAAATAAAAAATCATCCTACCAATTCATCTCCCACTTATAGAAGTAGGAGATGAATTGAGAAAAAAGTTAAATCCAGAAGAAAATTTTATAAAATTTTCTTAAAGTTAGATAAAGCTTAAAACTCTAAAATATCTAACATTTCCTGAAATTCCTCCTCAAAAGGCGCAGTAATTGCTATTTTATTACCGTCTAAAGATTTAAACTCTACACTTGTAGCGTGGAGATATAATCTTTTATAATCCAGTTTAATATTTTTTAAAGGAGTAAAGCCATATTTAAAATCTCCTAAAATAGGAGCATTTAATACATTTGCCATATGTACTCTAATCTGATGAGTTCTTCCAGTAATTGGACTGACCATTAGATACCCTACCTCATTATTGATAGATTTTACCTCAAATTGAGTAATCGCCTCTTTACCATTTTTTTCATCTATGATCATCTTTTGGTTTTGTAAATTAGCCATTTTAATTAAAGGAGCAGCAATAACTCCTGAGGATTTCTTAAATAAAGGCGCCACTAAACAGCTATACATTTTTTTAATATCTTTACTTCTAAATTTTTCTGCTATAAAACGACTAGCCTCCTTATGGCGGGCTAATACTAAAATGCCTGATGTCTCTTTATCTATTCTATGAACTATATAAGGTACTTCTTCTTTTTCAAATTTTAAATATTCAAAGGCAGAAGTTAAATTAAATCCGATTTTACTACCTCCTTGGACTGCTAAACCCACAGGCTTATTTATTATAATAAAATCTTCATCTTTATATAAAATACTATTGAGAATAGTTGTGATATATTGTCGGTTTTTTACTAGATCTAGATTTACTTTTTTATTATAAGTTTCTTTTAAGCTAAGTGGAGCATAACTATTAACAATAAACATGGGTATTCTAATTTTTTGATTTTCTTGGAGTTTAAAGTCAAAATTAGCCCTTTTACCATCTATTCGGATTTGCCCTGTTCTAATAAGTTTTTGCACAGTGGCATTGGTGAGATTTTTAAAATTAGTTAATAGCCATTTATCTAAGCGCATATGGTGATCTAATTGACTTACCATAAAATAGCTAATTGTTTCTTCAAGCAATTGTTGTGACATAATTTAGATGTATCCTCTATATTTTTATTAAGGTGATGTATTAAAGGTAATATCAACTCATTTTTTCTTATAACATTTCAATCAAAGCTTTATATTAACATCAATGTAAGAGGAGCCTCTTTTTATTAAAATATAAAACTGGCTCTGATTTTTGGTATTTTCTAGTATATTTTTTAGTTTAAGCATATTATTAATTTTATAATTATTAATTGCTATAATAAAATCTCCTTTTTGCAAATTTGCTATCTTTTTTAAAGGCGAATTATTTAATAATTCCACAATAACCACTCCTTTTTGAGAGGGCAAAGAATTAATTTCGTAGGAAATCTCATTAGAATTATTAGCTAAGGTAAGCCCCTTTAACAAACCATTTTTGAAAAAAGTTTTATCACTTATAATGTTTTCCTGAGGTATGCTGGCAAAAATCGGGATATTTAAAATTTCTTTATCTCTAAAAATCTTAATCTCCTTATTTTCGGTGTTATCTATCATTGCTACTGCTAGGGATAAATCTGCTGAATTCTTAATTTCTTGTTTATCAAACTCTATAATAACGTCTCCTACTTTTACCTTAGCCCTATCCGCGGGTCCACCTTGGTACACATCAGTAACCATAACCCCCTTAGGCAGAGCTAAACCTAGTTTTTTTGCTATTTCATTACTAACATTAGTTATAGAAATTCCTAGCCAGTATTCTTTTACTTTTTTTCCTTCTATAGCCCTTTTAATAAATAGGTTAACTATATCAGAGGGTATAGCAAACCCGATACCTACAAAACCTTTGTCGTTGCTTAACATAGCTATATTAATACCAATCAATTCTCCTTCAGGGGTTATCAAAGCCCCACCAGAATTGCCTGGATTAATAGCTGCATCAGTTTGTAATAATTTTCCAATATCAGAAGAAGTAATATTTCTAGCAGGTAATGCTGATATAATCCCAGCAGTAACCGAAATTCCTATACCAAAAGGATTACCTATGGCTAGCACCTTATCCCCTATAGCTACTTTACTTGAAGATATAATTCGTACTGGTATTATATCTATTAAAGATGTTTCTAACGTCAATAATGCTAGATCCAAATTACTGTCGGTAACTAATATTTTAGCTTTAAAAATTCTACCATCGCTTAATACCACTTTAATAGTATTTTTACCTGCAATAACATGATAATTAGTAAGAATTAAAGCATCTTTATTAATAATCACTCCTGAACCTATAGAGACGTCTTTATCTTGATTGCTATCCTCTGCTTGCATAAATATTTCGATATTTTTAGCGCCGGTTAAATTTACCCCATAAATGCTAACCACCGCAGCAATAGTATATTTGAGCTTATTATTATCCTCGGCCTTTAAATAATCTCCAATTGCCCGTACTTGGGGACCATATATTAACCAACCAAAAAACAAAAATAATAGGAAAAAGAATGATCTAAGCATTATAAAAATTTGTGTTTAAATAAGTGTGATTAAAGAATTATATTTTAAACAAGAATCAAGAGTGAAAAAATTCAACATTTTTAAATCTTAAGTTTATTTTAAAATTATATAAATAATTATAGCTGTCAAAGATTGTATAAAATTAAATATCAAAAAAATCTTTATCAAACTCTTTAAATTATTTTCAGCAAAAATATATTTATTTAAAAAAAATACTAAAGGTAAAGAATATAGCCAAGAGAAAATAAATAAGGCTGTTAAAGACAATACTTCATCTTGTATAATTAATGAAAGAGGTAAAAAATAAAGGATAATGACACAAGGCAAGTGATAAAAAAATATAGAATATAAAGGTAAATAAGCCAAGGTTTTATTGTAATAAAATATTTTACAAAAGATAAAGAATAAAGGAATAATTAGGAAGCAATAAAATAAAATAGAATTAAGCAAAACAAATAGTGCTTCATTTAAGGAAAAATTATAAATCATTATGATACCCTAGTATAAAATTCCTTATCCCTTAGCAAAAATAATATTTTCTGCCTTTAAGTAAAGCACGTATAATTGCAATTAAATTTTAAATATTTTATTATTTTTAAGGATTATTGCAAACATACTTTAAAAAGTGTGTAGACAGATTATGAAGATTATTTAAAAGCCTTTTAAATAAATAGACCTTAAATATTTGCACCTTTCTATATAACCCTTTATTGTCTTTTTCACGTTGAATTTTTTAGAAAGAGCCAAGCGATTTTAAATAACAACTTTAACGATATAAATATATAATTTTCCACTTTATTTTTATTTAAGCAAAATAGTATATTAAAATAAAAATAGCAAAACTTACCTAAATACAGACTAATAAGGGAGATTTAATATCTATTTTAAGCAGAAAAAAACAATTTAGGAAAGACAGCAAACCTAAAGTAAATCTTATATAAAAAGATATTAAAGTATTATTAACAACCTTATAATATTAATTAATTGGGTAAATCAACCTCATATAATATAAAGTATTTAGTATGAAAGTTATTATATAATAAATTAAATAAAGCAGCAGTTAAAAGATTTAGATATATTATTTTGCTTCTTGAATTTTAGTTATTACCAGCTTGTGGATTTTTTTATAAATCCCATTTATATTAGAGCTTTTTGCCTGTAAAATCCAAGCGTCTAAACCACCTTTAGAATCAATGGTTTTAATAGCACTGGCAGAAAGCTTAAATCTAAAGCTTTTTTCTAAAATATTACTATAAAAAGAGGCCACTTGGATATTAGGCAAATATTTTCTTTTAGTTTTATTATTAGCGTGGCTTACATTATTACCACTTAAAGGTCTTTTTTTTGCAATACTACATGAACGAGTCATTTGTTATCCTCTATAATTAATAATCAAGATTTTATTATTTATTGTTTTGATGTTTTTTAATTTAAGTCTAAAGCTTTTTTCAGCTGATAAATATAACTTATATACCTAATTTAATAATTCTTAATAAAATAATACAAACTAGTGTAGTATTTAGCTTATAAGAATAAAAATTGTCATTAATAACAGTTAAAAACTCAATAAGTCTTTAAGAGCTTATAAGCCATTTTTTAAGAAAACTTTATAGATTTCTATAAATGTTATTTTACTTATATTTTATAAATAATTTCTACAGTAACACCTCTTCCTAACTTTTTTATTTACTTTGGCTACTAGGCTGACTGAAGAAAGATAAATTTACTAAATCAACTTATTAATTTGCTTACAATAATTTTACTAAACTTTAAACAATAAATAGGGGTTTTAATAATTTTTATTTTTTTCTTCTACCCCTTTCTTCAACTAAAGACAGAATTATAAACTTTTTATTTAAAACTTTATAATTTATCCTTTAGCTTTCATATTTTCTTTATAGCAAATTCTGTTTTTATTCTCTTTTTTCTAAAGAGATATAATAAATTTTATTCTTCTTGTTGCATCAATTTCTTTCTTAAAGCATCAGCTTCTTTATCTTTTAAGCCTTTTGCATTTATATCTTTATCTACGAGTTCAATAATAGCCATTGGAGCATTATCTCCCTTTCTAAAGCCAAATTTTACTACTCTAGTATAACCCCCGTTCCTATCTTGATAGCGAGTATTTAACAAGGTAAATAATTTAGTTACACTATCTTCATCTCTTAATAAAGCAAAGGCTTGCCTTCTATTAGATAACGATCCTTTTTTTCCTAAAGTAATTAATTTGTCCACATAAGATCTAAGCTCTTTAGCCTTAGGTAACGTAGATTTAATTTGCTCATGCAAGATTAAAGAAGTAGCCATATTTTTAAATAAAGCTTTTCTTTCGCTACTGGTTCTACCAAGTTTCCTACCACTAATCTTGTGTCTCATCCTATAATCCCTTTATAACTTTTTGGTTATATATCTATATAATTAATATTTGTCTTCATATTTTTTTGCTAGTTCTTCAATATTAGCAGGTGGCCAACCCTCAACTTGCATACCTAAGTATAATCCCATTTTAGATAAAATATCTCTAATCTCATTTAAAGATTTTCTACCAAAATTTGGGGTTCTTAACATATCACCCTCTGTTTTTTGTACCAAACTACCTATATATATAATGTTATCATTTTTAAGGCAATTAGCAGATCTTACAGAAAACTCTAATTCATCTACTTTTTTCAATAAGTTTTTATCAAAAGGTAATTTATCAACTTCTTCTTTTATTACTTTAGTTTCCGTAACAGGCGCAGAAAAATTAACAAAGCAATTTAACTGCTCTTGAAGGATTTTAGCTGCAAAGCCCACCGCATCCTCTGGAGTTATAGAGCCATTAGTAGTTACTTCTAAATATAATTTATCATAATCTGTCATTTGACCAACACGAGCGTTTTCCACTTCGTATTTTACTCTTTCAACTGGGGAAAATAAGGTATCTATTAAAATAACCCCTATTTCTTTGTCATTTACTATTCTACTTTCTACTGAAGAATATCCTTTGCCTACCTCTACGTTTAATAACATATCAAAATCCACATCTTTAGCTAACGTACAAATGACTAAATCTTTATTTAAGATCTCCACATTATGGTTTTCAATGATATCAGCTGCAGTAATAACTTTAGGCCCTTTTACTTTAATTTGTAAAGTAGTGGGATTAGAAGTGCTGGATTTAATTTTTAAATCTTTAATATTTAAAATAATATCGGCCACATCTTCTGAAATTCCTGCAATTGAAGAAAATTCTTGTAAAACACCCTTAATTTTTATTGATGTAACTCCTGCCCCTTGTAATGAAGAAAGCAAAACTCTTCTTAAGGCATTACCTAAAGTAACTCCAAACCCTCTTTCTAATGGTTCAACAACAAGTTTAGCTTTAGTGTTTTTACTTTTATTTTTCTCAATAAGCAATTCAACCTTTTTAGGTTTAATTAAGCCTTGCCAATTTTGTTCTATCACTATTAGTTACCTCGTAATACTAAATTAAATAAGTTTAAATTAATGAACCACTATATTTAACATAATCTTTAATTATATTATGTTATACTCTTCTCTTTTTACTAGGGCGACAGCCGTTGTGAGGAATAGGGGTTACATCTTTGATTGCTGTTACGGTCAAACCTACTGTTTGAAATGTTCTTAATGCTGACTCTCTGCCTGTGCCTGGTCCTCTTACTTCCACTGAAATAAATTTTAAACCATGTTCCATGGCTTTTTTAGAAGCAACTTCTGCCGCTAATTGTGAAGCATAAGGGGTAGATTTTCTTGATCCCTTAAAGCCTTGATGACCTGAAGAAGACCATGCAATAGTATTACCTTGTAGATCGGTTATAGTTACCAAAGTATTATTAAAAGTTGAGCTAACATGTGCTACGCCCGTAACAATATTTTTTTTCTCACGTTTTTTTAGTTTTTGTTTATCTGCTACTTTAGCCATTTTTAATTATCCTAATTTGCAATTTTCTTTCCAGCTATAGCTTTAGCAGGCCCTTTTCTTGTTCTCGCATTGGTATGAGTACGTTGACCTCTAACTGGCAAATTCTTTCTATGTCTTAATCCTCTATAACATCCAAGATCCATTAACCTTTTAATGTTAAGATAACTTACCCTTTTAAGATCTCCCTCTACAGTATAATCTTTATCTATAGTTTCTCTAAGTTTTGATACTTCTGCTTCTGTTAAAGCATGAACCCTAGTATCAGGAGAAAGTCCGGCTTTACCACATATCTCCAAAGATGTTTTTAATCCTATTCCATAAATGTATGTTAAAGCTATCTCTAAGCGCTTTGCATTTGGAATATTTATACCTGCTATACGAGCCAAACTTATATCTCCCTAATTTATTTAGATTTTTCAATCAAATTTATTATTAATGTACTTTAACTAATATTCTTTTTTATGTCAATACTTTGTTAATTATTTATGATTTTAAGTAATTGTTTTTTATAATTTTCTTCTGTGCCTTGATCTGTTGGCATAACATATCTTTTATTCTTTTTATCATAATATTCTAAAATAGGCTTAACCTGATTATGGTAAGTAACTAATCGTTGCTCAACTACCTCTAACACATCATCAGATCTCTTAGATAAATTTTTGCTTTTACAATTATCACAAACTCCCTCTACCTGGGGATTATTAGAAATTTTGTTATATACAGACCCACAATTTAAACAAGTATACCTATTTAAGATACGCTCTATAACTACTTTATCCCCTACCACTAATTCTATAACTTTATAATTTGTAATATTATGATTTACAAATATATAATCTAAATTAATAGCCTGAGCTAAGGTTCTAGGATACCCATCTAATATAAAACCCTTTATACTTTCTGGTTTTTTGATTTTTTCTTCTAATAATTTATTCATTATGGAATCTTCTACCAATTTACCGGAAGCAATCTTTTCCTCAATAATTGCCCCTAAAGAAGTTTTATTTTTAATTTCTTCTCTCAACATATCTCCTGTAGAAATATGCGGAATATTAAATAATTCTTGGATTATTTTTGCCTGAAATCCCTTACCACTACCTGGGGGACCAATTAATAATGCTACGATTTTATCCATTTTTATCTTTTTCCCGCCTTGGCTTTTTTAAGAATATTATCATATTGGTAAGACATAAGATGAGATTGTACCTGAGTTATAGTATCAATAGTAACTGAAACAACAATTAATAGACTAGTACCCCCAAAATAAAAAGGTATGGATAATTTAGAAATTAAAAATTCTGGCAATAAACAAACCAACACCAAATAAAAAGCCCCAATGGCAGTTAAACGATTTAATACAAATTCTAAATATTTACTAGTATCATTGCCTGGTCTGATGCCTAAAATTATACCGCCATGGTTTTTTAAATTATCCGCTGTTTCTTTAGGATTAAACACCACTGAAACATAAAAGAAGGCAAAAAAAGTTATTAATGCTGCATATAAAAATAAATATAAAAATTGCCCTCTACCTAAGTAAACTCCTAAGTTTCCTAACCACGAATTAGCCTCCCCTGAAAAGCTCAAAAGAGTAGCTGGAACCAACAATAAAGAGCTAGCAAAAATTGGTGGAATCACACCAGCATTGTTAATTTTTAAAGGTAAATAAGAAGATTCCCCTGAGGAAAGTTTATTATTGCCAATTTGTCTCTTTGGATATTTAACTACTATTCTTCTTTGCGCAGTTTCCATAAACACTATGCCATATATTATTAATACTACCATAATTAAAATGCCAATTACTGTAATAACTGATAAAGCGCCTTTTTCACCTAGAGTTAATAAAGTAGCTAAAGCAAATGGTAAATTAGCAACGATCCCGGCAAATATTATTAAAGAAACTCCATTACCTATTCCTCTTTCGGTAATTTTTTCACCCATCCAGAGAACAAAAAAAGTACCAGCCGTTAAGGTAATAGCCGTCATAATTCTGAACATCCAACCTGGCTCTATTACAGCGCTAACGTTACCAGCTTGAAGACTTTCTAACCCAATTGCGATCCCTAAAGCTTGAATAAAGCAAACAATTAAAGTAAGATATCTTGTATATTGATTGATTTCTCTTCTACCACTTTCGCCTTCTTTTCTTAGCTCATTTAAATAAGGAAAAATGATGACAAATAATTGCATCATAATAGAGGCAGTGATATAGGGTATTATATTCAAAGCAAAAATTGTCATTCTTCCCAGAGCTCCCCCTGAAAATAAATCAAATATTCCTAATAACCCTTGAGAATTATCCGATAGAAAATCCTTTAATACTAAAGGATTAATGCCAGGTATAGGAATATATGTCCCTAACCTATAGATTACTAAGACGCCTAAAGTAAATAAAATTCTATTCTTTAAAGCTGAAGCCTTAGACCATGCGCCTAATTTAGGGGCTACATTGGAGTTTAAGTTTTTAGCCACTTGTCTTTATCCCTTATCAGATTTTATTTAATTTTATTTACTATATTGTTTTTTCTCATTAATAAATTTGGCAGCAACTATTAAATCCACGGATCCACCTTTAGCTTTAATCTCTTCATGAGCCGCTGCTGAAACCCCTTGAGCTTCTAACTTAATCGCATGAGCTAATGAGCCTTTATTAACTATCCTAATTCCATCTAAATTTCTTTTAATTAAACCTACACTTTTTAAATAATCATAATTGATAGTGGTAGTTTTATCAAGAAGACCTTCATCAATATATTTAGAAATATTACCTGGATTTATTAGAAAATATTCTTTGGCAAAGGGATTATTAAATCCTCTTTTTGGCATTCTCCTATAAATAGGATTTTGTCCGCCTTCAAACCCTGCTCTAACTTTGCCGGTACCACGAGCTTTTTGCCCTTTATGACCTTTACCTGAAGTTTTTCCTTTACCAGATCCGATCCCTCTGCCAACCAATTTTTTGGCATGGGTAGCTCCGATATTATCTCTTATTTCATTTAGTTTCATTTATAACCCCTTACAGTAAATAAAAATATTTTTATAGAACCTTAATCAAATGTGCTACTTTTCTTATCATACCCCTAACTTCTGGAGTATCTTTTAATTCGCTAATTCTATGAAGCTTGTTTAATTTTAACCCAATTAAAGTATCAGTTTGATCTTTAGGCTTTCTAATCGCACTTCTTATTTGCTCAATTTTAACAACTTTATTATTTCCCGCTTTAACGGTATTTTTATTTTTTTCTAGATTAACCATTTAATTTACCTGTATTTTGAAGTAATTTATCAAATTTTTTAAAAACTTGAATATTAGCTTAACTTTGGTTTTAATTTACTTTATCAACAATTATATCTTGAGGTGGCATTCCTACAAATTTTTTAGCTACAATCTCACCAATATTTTTACCTCTGTGTTTAGCTATGATTTTAGGAGAATATATAGCTTTTAAAGCTGCTAACGTTGCTCTAACTAAATTATGGGGATTAGTACTTCCTATGGATTTAGCCACCACATCTTGAATACCCATCACCTCAAATACTGCTCGCATAGCACCTCCTGCAATCACCCCCGTACCTGGTTTGGCAGTTCTCATAATTACCTTACCTGCACCAAACTTTGCCACAATATCATGATGTAAGGTTCTACCCTCTTTCATACTAATATGAATCATAGCAGCTTTAGCAGAATGAGTAGCTTTTAATACGGCATCTGGCACTTCTTTGGCCTTGGCTGAACCAAAACCTATTTTACCTTTACCATCTCCAACTACAACTAAGGCAGCGAACGCAAATCTTCTTCCGCCTTTCACTACTTTAGCAACTCTATTTACATGTACTAATTTTTCACTTAATTCTGATTTTTCTTTAGGTTCTCTTTTTCTCTTATTTTCTTTAGGTGCTAACATATTAGATTTTACTCCTTAAAATTTTAATCCATGTTCTCTAGCAGAATCTGCTAAGTTTTTTATTTTTCCATGAAATAATTTGCCGCCTCTATCGAAAACCACTTCATTAATACCAGTTTTTGCTAATCTTTCTGCTACCAATTTACCTACCGCGCTGGCAGCATCTTTATTAGAGGTTTTTTCTAACACCCCTTTTAATTCTTTATCTAATGTAGAAGCTGATGCTACGGTTTGATTAGTTAAATCATTAATAACCTGCGCATAAATGTGTAAATTTGAAATGTATACACTTAATCTAGGTTTTTTATTTTGAGTTTTTTTCAGTTTATAACGAATTCTATTCCTTCTTCTCAAAAATATAGACTGTTCTTTATCTTTAATTTTTCTTAACATGCTATTTCTTTTTACCTTCTTTTCTTAATATTACTTCATCTGAATATTTAATACCTTTACCTTTATAAGGTTCAGGTTTTTTGTAGGCTCTAATCTTTGCAGCTACTTGACCAACTTTTTGTTTATCTAAACCCTCAATTGTAATATGAGTAGCATCTGGACATACAATAGAAATATCTTCAGGAATAGGAAAAATAATATCATGACTAAATCCAAGCTGTAAAACCAAGTTTTTACCTTGAACAGTGGCCCTATAGCCAACGCCTGATATATCCAAAGTAATTTTAAAGCCCTCAGATACACCTATTACCATATTATTAATTAATGCTCTAAAAGATCCCCATAGCTTTCTGGCTTGTAAAGTATCATTTTGCGGACTAATAGCTATAGTATTGTCCTCATGCTTAATTTGCACATCAACAGGTATTAATAAATTAGCTTCGCCTTTTTTACCTTTGATATTAAGAATATTGTCCTTTAAATCCACTGTAATATCATTTTTTAAAATAATGGGATACTTACCAACTCTTGACATTATAAATTCCTTCTAATTAAAATACCGAACAAATAATTTCACCGCCCACATTATGAGCTCTAGCTTCGGTGTCTGATAAAACTCCATGAGAAGTAGATAAAATAGATATACCTAAACCATTAAAAATTAATGGTAAATCTTCTATAGATCTATAGAATCTACGACTAGACTTAGAAATACGTTTTAATTCTTTTATAACAGGTTCTCCGTTATAATAAGATAAATCAACGCTAATGGATTTAACCCCTTTTCTAATATCTACTTCTTTATATTCTTTAATATACCCTGCCTCTTTAAGAACTTTTAATATGCCTAAATTCTGTTTTGAATACAATACATCCACTACAGATTTTTTAGCCATTAAACCATTTCTTATTCTTGTTAACATATCACTAATAATATCCATTTTATTCTCCTACCAACTAGCTTTAGTTACACCAGGAATTTGCCCTTTTGAAGCAAGTTCACGGAATTTATGTCTGCTTAATAAAAATTTCCTATAATTTCCCCTAGGTCTGCCAGTTAATTCACATCTTAAACGAAATCTAGTAGAAGAAGAATTTCTAGGTAATTGAGCTAATTTTAGTACCGCTTCGAATTTTTCTTCTGAATCCCCCCCCTTATCACTAATAATAAGCTTTAATTTATCTCGTTGATCCTTATATTTTATGATCATCTGCTGTCTTTTCTTATTTCTTTCAATGGCACTTGCTTTAGACATACCATTATTCTCCTATATTCGTTTTATATTATGACTTGTTTATAAAAGGCATAGCAAATTTTTGTAAAAGCGCTTTAGCTTCTTTATCCGTTTTTGCTGTAGTACAAAAAGTAATATTCATACCTCTAATTTTATCTATTTTATTGTAATCAATTTCTGGAAATATTATTTGTTCTTTTAATCCCATAGAATAATTGCCTTTTCCATCAAAACCTTTATGACTTAACCCTCTAAAGTCTCTTACCCTTGGTAAAGCAATATTAACAAATCTATCTAAAAATTCATACATTTTTGCTTTTCTTAAAGTTACCTTACAGCCTATAGGCATATTCTCCCTTAATTTAAAAGCCGCTATGGCTTTTTTAGAAAGACACACTATAGGTTTTTGTCCAGAAATTAAAGTTAACTCCTGTAAAGGCATTTCTATCTTCTTTTTATCAATAGCCCCTTCCCCAACCCCAATATTTATAACTATTTTTTCTAATTTTGGCACTATCATAGGATTGTTATAATTAAATTCCTTAATTAAACCTGAAATTACTTCATCTTTATAATGTTGTAGTAAACGAGTCATATTTTATTCTCTTTTTATTTATTTGTAATTAGGCTTCTAGAACATTACCAGATAGCTTACAATATCTTACTTTTTTACCATCTTCTACCTTATATCCTATTTTAGTTGGCTTACCTTTAGAGGGATCTAAAAGAGCCACATTAGATATATGAATAGGTACTTCTTTTGAAACTAGTCCTCCTGCATTTGTAGGAGTAGGTTTTTGATGTTTTTTAACAATATTTACCCCTTCTACAATCACCTTTGATTCTGAAGGAAAAACTTTTAATATAGTACCAGTTTTGCTTTTGTCTTTCCCAGTAATAATAATTACTTTATCATCTTTTTTAATTTTACTTTTTACAATCATTATAAAACCTCAGGGGCTAAAGATATTATCTTCATAAATTTTTTTGCTCTTAATTCACGAGTCACGGGACCAAATATTCTGGTACCAATTGGCTCACGATCTTTATTCACTAATACGGCCGCATTTTTATCAAATCTAATGATAGATCCATCTGCTCTCTTGACATCAGCCACTGTTCGTACAATAACCGCTTTCATTACTTCACCCTTTTTAACCTTACCATTGGGAATAGCGCTTTTTACACTAACCACAATAATATCTCCTACTGTAGCTACTCTTCTTCTAGTGCCCCCTAGCACCTTTATACACTGCACCATTTTAGCTCCAGAATTGTCAGCAACATGCAAAGTTGATTCTTGTTGTATCATTTTTTTTACCTAATTATTTTGTATTACTTAAAATTTCCCAATTTTTATTTTTAGATAATGGTCTTGATTCTAAAATTTTTACCCTATCACCTTCTTTAGAAGAATTTTCTTCATCGTGTACCATATATTTTTTAGATCTTTTTATAATTTTTTTATAAATAGGATGCTGAATAGATCTTTCAACTTTTACCACAATAGTCTTATCCATTTTATCACTTACAACTACGCCTTCTAAAATTCTTTTTGGCATCTCTCAATTGCTCCTGCAGTTATCTTATATTTTTAGTCTTCTCTGTTAAAAGAGTTTTAATCTTCGCTATGTTTTTTCTCATAAAACGCAATTGATTAACCCCTTCCATTTGGCCGCTAGCTTTTTGAAATCTGATATTAAATAAATCTTTGCGTAGCTTTAACATTTCTTGTTTTAAGTCTAAATCATTCTTGCTTCTTAGATCTTTAGACTTTAGATTTTTAACATTCATAAGAATAATTCCTTTAATCTATATTTAATACATAACTCTACTAATAAATTTTGTAGAAATAGGTAATTTGGCAGCCCCTAATTCAAAAGCTCTCCGCGCTACTTCTTCAGACACCCCATCAATCTCAAATAAAATTCTACCGGGTTTTACTCTGCAAACCCAAAACTCTGGATTACCCTTACCTTTACCTTGACGTACTTCCGCAGGCTTTTTAGATACAGGAATATCAGGAAACATTCTTATCCACATTCTGCCTGCACGTTTCATATATCTAGTAATAGCTCTTCTAGCAGCCTCAATTTGCCTTGCAGTTATTCGTTCTGGATCTAAAGCTTTTAAGCCAAATTGACCAAAATTTAATGCGGTAGCTTTTGATTCAAAACCATGAATTCTACCTTTATGAGCTTTACGAAACTTTGTTCTTGCCGGACTTAACATTCCTTTACCCCTATCCTATGCATTAATCTATATATTTACTACTAATTATTTATTATTTTTTCTTTTCGGCTAAGTAATCTTTTTCCGTTACTTCACCTTTTAAAATCCAAACCTTGATTCCGCATGTACCATACGTAGTAAATGCTGTGGCTTCACCGTAATCAATGTCAGCTCTTAATGTATGTAAAGGCACTCTACCTTCTCTATACCATTCCATTCTAGCAATTTCTGCCCCCCCCAATCTCCCACTACAATTTACCCTAATACCTTCTGCACCCATTTTTAAGCATCCCTGTACAGCTTTTTTCATTGCTCTTCTAAAAGATATCCTTTTTTCTAATTGAGTAGCAATAGTACTAGCTACTAACTGAGCATCCATTTCAGGCTTTCTTACTTCTACAATATTTAGTCTAATTTCTGCTTCCGTTAATTTTAATAGACTTTTTCTTAGCTCTTCTATGCCATTTTTTTTCTTACCTAAAATTACCCCTGGCTTAGCTAAATGGACATTGATTGTAATCTTTTTAGAAGAAGATCTTTCAATCAATACTTTAGATATGCCAGCATCTTTGGCTTTTTCTCCAATTATGGTTTTTATTTTTAGATCTTCATGCAAAAACTTAGCAAAATTTTTATCAGCATACCAATTTGATGACCAAGTACGGTTAATGTTTAATCTGATCCCAATTGGATTAATCTTCTGTCCCATTATACAGTTTCTCCTTTTTCAGATAGAGTTATAAACAAATGACTAAAAGGTTTTATTATTCTAACCCCTCTACCTTTAGCTCTTGCATGAAATCTCTTCATCACAATAGCCTTTCCTACAGAAGATAATTTAACATAAAGCTTATCAACATCCATATCATGATTATTTTGAGCATTAGCTATTGCAGATAATAAAGTTTTTTTCACATCAAAAGCTATAGCTTTATGAGAAAAAGTAAGTTGATTAAGAGCCTCTTGACAACTTAACCCTCTTATACTTTGCGCAACTAAATTTAATTTAAATGGGCTAACACGCACATTTCTGAGGATCGCTTTTGCCTCTTTAACATTTTTACTAACTGCCATATCTAATTCCTCTTAGCTTTTTTGTCTGCCCCATGACCATAATAGGTTCTAGTAGGAGAATATTCTCCTAATTTCTGTCCTATCATTTCATCTGTTACATATACAGGAACAAACTTTTTACCATTATATACTCCAAAAGTCAAACCAACAAATTGAGGTAGTATGGTTGACCTTCTAGACCAAATTTTAATAATATCATTTCTTTTTGTGCCGCTAGCTTTTTCAGCTAGTTTTAATAAATAGCCATCAACAAACGGTCCTTTTTTTAGGGAACGAGCCATTTTTCTTATATCTCCTTATTATTTATCATAACGACGACGTATAATAAATTTACTTGTAGATTTATTGGTACGTGTCCTTTTTCCTTTAGTAGGTTTGCCCCAAGGAGTAACCGGATGACGACCTCCTGAAGTTTTACCTTGTCCTCCTCCATGTGGATGATCCACTGGATTCATCGCCGTGCCTCTTACAGTCGGTCTCACTCCTAACCACCTACTTCTTCCTGCTTTTCCAGAACTAACGTTACGATGATCAATGTTTGAAACCACACCAAGTGTTGCTAAACAATTAGCATTTACTAATCTTAATTCCCCAGAGCTCAACCTTAGTTGGGCATACCCTCTATCTTTAACAATTAATTGAGCGTAGGCTCCAGCAGAACGTGCCAATTGCCCACCTTTACCGACTTTTAACTCAATATTATGTAAGATAGAGCCCACAGGAATATTAAGTAAAGGCAAGGTATTACCTACCTTAATTTCAGCTTTAGCACTACTTACCACTTTATCACCTACTTCTAAGCCTTGGGGAGCTAAAATATAAGAGAGTTTTCCATCTTCATATTTAATTAAAGCTATAAAAGCAGTACGATTTGGATCATATTCTAAAGTTTGAATTTCTGCTACTAGGTCGTATTTATTTCTTTTGAAATCTACCAAACGATAGCTTCTTTTATGCCCCCCTCCAATATGTCTAGTTGTGATTCTACCAGTATTATTACGACCACCAGTTTTTTTCAAACCCACTACTAGAGTTTTTTCCGGCTTACCTTTATGTAAATCTGATTTATCTACTAAAACTAATTGTCTTTGGCCAGGAGTGGTAGGATTATAATGTTTTAATGCCATCTATTTACACTCCCGCTGCGAGGTCAAGGGTTTGACCTTCTTTTAAAGTTACTATCGCTTTTTTAACATCTTTTCTTTTACCCGATTTCCCCTTAAAAATTTTTATTTTACCTTTTTGATTTAAAGTAGCAACATTCTTTACATTTACTTTAAACAAAAATTCTATCGCAGTTTTAATCTCTGCTTTATTAGTACATTTTGAAACTTCAAATACTATTTGGTTATTTGAAGAAAGCAAAGTGCTCTTTTCTGTAATTAATGGTCTACGAATAATTTCGTAGAGTCTTTCTTTATTATTTTCTGACATTTAAACGCTCCGTTAAACCTTTAATACTATCTTGTGTCATTACAAGCTTCTCATGCTTCAAAATATCATAAACGTTTAAACCAATTTGTGGTAAAGAATTTACTTTAATAATATTAGAGGAAGCATTTTTAAAATTTTGATTAATAGTTTCTCTATCTACAAATAAAGCAGATTTAAATCCTAATCCATTAAACATTTTTAAGAAATCTGCAGTTTTATGGCTAGATAATTCTAGATTTTCCATAATTACCAAATTTCCAGATTTTAATTTAGAGGATATAGCACTTTTTAAGCCTAGCACTCTAACCTTTTTTTGTAGATTATGCGAATGATCTCTTACTACAGGCCCAAAAGCTACCCCCCCCCCTCTCATATGAGGAACACTTAACATACCTTGTCTAGCCCTACCTGTACCTTTTTGTTTAAAAGGTTTTTTAGTGGTATGCTTAACTTCAGCCCTATTTTTTGCTTTATGATTACCACTTCTAAGCTTAGCTAATTGCCATTTAACTACTCTGGCCATTATATCGGATCTTACCTCTACATCAAAAATAGCGCTATCTAAATCTATTTCTGATACTTTAGTATTCGATAAGTTTATAACATCTACCTTCATTTATAAATACCTTGTTTTTATTACCTATGAGTTAGTCACATTAAGCGGAGACTTCTTTTTTACAGCATCTTGAATAGTAATTAAAGAACCTGCAAAGCCTGGAACTGCACCTTTAACAAGAATCAAATTATTTGATTCATCAATTGCTGCTATTTTCAAATTCTGTATTGTAACATTATCTGCACCTAGATGTCCAGCCATTTTTTTACCTTTAAAAACTCTTCCTGGATCCTGTCTATTTCCTGTAGAACCATGCGATCTATGCGTTAAAGACACCCCATGGCTCGCTCTTAAACTTCTAAAATTATGCCTTTTTATAACCCCAGCAAAACCTTTACCAATAGAAATTCCTGAAACATCAACAAATTGATCTTTGATAAAATGATTAACCGACATTTCTTTACCTACTTCAAGCAAATTATCTGCATCTACTCTAAATTCAATAATTTTTTTTACTGGCTCTATACCCAGTTTTTTAAAAAAACCTATGACTGGTTTGCTAACATTTTTTACTTTAGCTTTTTCTATTCCTAACTGCACAGCATTATAACCATGCTTTGCTTGGGACTTTTGCCCTAATATTACACAATCTTTAACTTCTAAAATAGTAACGGGAATAAACATCCCTTTATCATCATAGATTCTAGACATGCCAATTTTTTTTGCTATTAATCCTGTTCTCATGGCTTCCTCTAAAGTTTAATTTCTACATCAATACCAGCTGCCAATTCTAACTTCATTAAAGCATCAACAGTTTGCGGCGTAGGTTCTTTTATATCTAACAATCTTTTATGCATCTTCATCTCAAATTGCTCTCTAGATTTTTTATCAATATGAGGAGATCTTAAAACAGTATAACGACTTATTTTAGTCGGTAAAGCAATAGGACCGACAATTCTAGCTCCAGTTCTTTTGGCTGCAGCAACTATTTCATTTACAGAATTATCTAAAAGCCTATGCTCAAAAGCTTTTAATTTAATCCTAATATTTTGGCTTTCCATAATATTTATTAACTCCTATTCGATAATTTTAGTGATTACGCCAGCACCTACAGTTTTACTACCTTCTCTGATCGCAAATCTTAAGCCTTCTTTCATCGCCACAGGCGCTACTAATTCTACCTGACATTCAATAGTATCCCCTGGTAACGCCATTACACGATCACCTGTAAAATGTATAGTACCAGTTACGTCAGTAGTTCTAAAGAAAAATTGTGGCCTATATTTAGATTGAAATCCCGTATGTCTTCCACCATCTTTAGTAGAAGTTACTATAATTCTAGCTTCAAATTTACTATACGCCTTAATAGATCCAGGCTTAGATAAAACTTGTCCACGACGTACATCTTCTTTCTTTATTCCTCTTAACAAAACTCCAACGTTTTCTCCCGCATGCGCTTCATCAAGCTCTTTCTTAAACATCTCAAGACCAGTACAGGTGGTTTTAACCGTAGCCGCTAAACCTACAATCTCAATCTCCTCACCTACTTTAACCGTGCCAGCTTCAATCCTACCAGTTACAACAGTACCACGACCAGCAATGGTAAATACATCCTCAACAGGCATTACAAAAGGCTTATCAATTTCTCTTTGAGGTTGCGGGATATATCTATCAACTTCTTCCATCAACTTAATAATAGAAGATCTACCCAATTCAGTGGAATTATCTTTACTCTCACGTAAACCCATCAATCCAGAACCTCTGATTATTGGAATCTCATACCCTGGAAATCCATGCTTCTTCAACAAATCCCTAATGTCTTCTTCAACCAAATCTAACATCTCTGCATCTTTTACCACATCTACTTTATTCATATAAACAATCAATGCAGGAACACCAATCTCTCTTGCTAAAATCAAATGCTCTTCCGTTTGCTTCATCGCTCCATCTGTAGCACTTACTACTAATATTGCTCCATCCATCTGCGACGCACCTGTTACCATATTCTTAATATAATCTTCATGGCCAGGACAATCTATATGCGCATAATGCCTATTGGAGGTTTTATATTCTATATGTGCCGTATTAATCGTTATCCCTCTAGCTCTTTCCTCAGGAGATTTATCAATGTTCTCAAAATCTACTGCATCTCCTCCATTAACTTCAGACATTACCTTACTTATTGCTGCACTCAATGTCGTCTTACCATGATCAACGTGACCTATAGTCCCTATATTGCAATGCGGTAACTCCCTTATAAACTTCGCTTTAGCCATCTAATATCTCCTATATTGCTTCTTTTTTCAGTATATATTTAATTTAGCTATAAATATATACTTCTATTTATCTCTTTATTAAACTTTATTAGTATATTTTTCTTTAATTTCTTTTACTACATTTTCCGGAGCTTTAGCATAATGAGAAAATTGCATAGTAAATTGCGCCCTACCTTTACTCATAGATCTTAAGTTGCCTACATAACCAAACATATTAGACAAGGGAACGTTTGCTAAAATTACTGTGGCATTTCCTCTTGATTCAGTGCCATTTACCTGACCTCTTCTACTATTTAAATCTCCCATAACATCGCCCATATGGTCTGCAGGTGTAACCGCTTCTACTTTCATAATCGGCTCTAATAAAATAGGCAAAGATTTTTTCATAGCATCTACAAAGGCAGCTTCTGCGGCTATTTGAAAAGCTAAAACACTAGAATCCACATCATGCTGAGCTCCTTCATAAAATTCTGCATGTAAATCTACTACAGGAAAACCAGCGATCACTCCTTCTTCCATTTTTTTAAGCAAACCTTTTTCTACTCCTGGAACAAAAGCTTTATCTACTCCTTGTCCTACTAAGGTACTTTCAAAAGTGAATCCTGAACCCGGAGGTGTAGGAGTAAATTTAATTTTTACCCTCGCAAATTGCCCTGAACCACCGCTTTGCTTTTTATGAGTATAATCTACTTCAACAGGATTACCAAATGCTTCTCTGTAAGCTACCTGAGGAGCGCCTACATTAGCAGCCACGTTATATTCACGCTTCATTCGATCTACAATAATTTCTAAATGTAACTCTCCCATACCAGCTAATATAGTTTGCCCGCTTTCTTCATCTAATTTAACCCTTAAAGAAGGATCTTCCGAAACTAAACGCGATAAAGCTAAACCCATTTTTTCTTGATCGGCTTTGGTTTTAGGTTCAATCGCTATTTCCATTACGGGATTAGGGAACTCCATCCTTTCTAAAATTATAGGATCTTCTACAGTACACAAAGTATCACCCGTTGTAGTGTATTTAAGACCTACTAAAGCAACAATATCTCCCGCTGAAGCTTGTTTAATCTCTTCCCTTTGGTTAGCATGCATTAACAACATTCTACCAATTCTTTCCTTTTTATCTTTAACAGAATTTAAAACAAATGAACCACTTTCTAAAGTACCTGAATAAATACGACAAAAAGTTAAATTTCCTACAAAAGGATCAGTCATGATTTTAAAAGCTAAACCAACAAATTTATCTGCGGCCTGATGTTTTCTTGTAATAATTGCTTCGGCATCATCAACCTTAGTACCTTCTAATTCCTTTAGATCTGTAGGAGCGGGTAAATAATCTACAATGGCATCTAATAAAGGTTGCACCCCTTTATTTTTGAAAGCTGAGCCACAAACTATAGGAAAAAATGCTCCTATAAGAGTACCTTTTCTGATACATTGCTTTAAAACCTCTAAAGTAATCTCTTTGCCTTCTAAATAATCTTCTGTAGCTTGCTCATCCACTTCTACTGCTTTATCAATAAGCTCAGCTCTCATTTTGTCAGCTTTTGCTTTTAATTCTTCAGGAATTTCTTTATATTCATACTTTGCACCCAATTCTTCATTAAGCCAAATTATTGCGCGATTTTCTACTAAATCTACTACCCCTATAAAATCAGCTTCTAAGCCTATAGGGAATTGTAAAATTAAAGGATAAGCACCTAATCTATCTATTATCATCTCAATACATCGATCAAAATTAGCGCCAGTTCTATCCATTTTGTTGATAAAACATATTCTTGGCACTTTATACTTATCAGCTTGTCTCCATACGGTTTCAGATTGAGGTTCAACACCTGCTACCCCATCAAAAACTGCAACAGCACCATCTAAAACCCTTAACGATCTCTCAACTTCTATGGTAAAATCCACGTGCCCTGGAGTATCAATTACATTAATCCTATGATCACGCCAAAAACAAGTAGTAGTCGCAGAAGTAATAGTAATACCTCTTTCTTGCTCTTGCTCCATCCAGTCCATAGTTGCTGTTCCTTCATGAACCTCACCTATTTTATAAGAACGACCTGTGTAATATAATATTCTTTCTGTAGTAGTAGTTTTTCCCGCATCAATATGGGCCATAATCCCAATATTACGATACTTATTTAAATTAATTTCAACGCTTGACATCTAAATCTCCCTACCAACGATAATGGGCAAAAGCTTTATTTGCTTCGGCCATTTTGTGAGTGTCTTCTCTTTTCTTTACCGCAGAACCCCTGTTATTTGATGCATCCATCATTTCATTACACAGCTTTTCTACCATGGTTTTTTCTGACCTTTTTCTAGCGATAGCGATTATCCAGCGAATTGCCAAAGCGATTCTTCTGTCACCTCTAACTTCCACAGGCACCTGATAGGTAGCTCCACCGATCCTCCTGGATTTTACTTCTACCGCTGGTTTAACATTATCCAACGCTTCATGAAAAACTTGAAGAGGGCTTTTTTGTGATTTATTAGCTAGCATTTCTAAAGAGTTATATAATATTGCTTCTGCTACTGATTTTTTACCATCATACATTAAGCAATTTATAAATTTAGTAATAGTAACATCCTTAAATTTGGGATCTGCTAAAACTACTCTTTTTTCTGCAGAGTGACGACGAGACATACTTTAATCCTCTTTTATTTTTAATTATTTCTTAGGTTTTTTAGAACCATATAAAGAACGCCTTTTACGCCTTTTTTCAATACCTTGAGTATCTAAAGTACCTCTTATAATATGATATAAAACCCCAGGTAAATCCTTAACACGACCGCCTCTTATCAAAACTACAGAATGTTCTTGTAAATTATGGCCTTCTCCTGGGATATAAGCTGTTACTTCATGACCACTGGTTAATCTCACCCTCGCAACTTTTCTTAAAGCTGAATTAGGTTTTTTTGGAGTTGTAGTATAAACACGTGTACACACTCCCCTACGCTGTGGGCTGCCTAGTAACGCTGGAACCCTGTTTCTAGCACTCACTTTTTCCCTAGGATTTTTAATTAATTGATTAATCGTTGGCATAAATTTCCTTACCCTTAATTATTGATTACTATAAAAGTCAAAAAAATACTTATTCTATATGAATAGAATAAATTATACTAATCTCTTCTATTCATATAGTCAAGCATAATCTTAATTATTTCGCTATCTCTTGTTGTTCTTTATATTTTTTTACCAGGAATCCAGTACCTGCAGGAATTAATCTTCCTACAATAATATTTTCCTTCAACCCTTCAAGTTTATCTTCTTTACTCATTAAAGCTGAATCTGTTAAAATCTTAGTTGTTTCTTGGAATGAAGCCGCGGAAATAAAGGAATGCGTTTGTAAACTTGATCTAGTAATACTTTGTAAAATTAAATTAAATTTCACTAAGTTTTTATTTTCCTTAGCTAATTCATCATTAATTCTTAATACTTCTAGCCTATCAATTTGATCACCTAAAATGCATTTAGAATCCCCTATATCAGTAATTTCAACCTTTTGTAGCATTTGACGTACTATAACTTCAATATGCTTATCGTTGATACTTACACCTTGCAGTTTATAAACGTCTTGAACTTCATTAATCATATGAGAAGCTAATGCAGCTAAACCTTTGGTCCTTAAAATATCATGAGGATTAATTTGACCATCAGAAATTTGCTCTCCTCTTTCAATAGAATCTCCTTCATAAACTAACAATTGTTTATCTTTAGGTAAAATATATTCAAAGAACAAGGTAGTATCTTCCTTGGATCTTACAATAATACTTCTTCTATTTTTATAATCATGACCATATTCCACTATCCCTGAAATATCAGTAACAATAGCAGCATCCTTATATTTTCTTGCTTCAAATAGCTCAATAACTCTTGGTAACCCTCCTGTTATATCTCTTGTTTTAGCTGATTCCTTAGGGATTCTTGCTAAAATATCGCCAGGCTTAATAAATTGACCATTGTTAACCGCAATAATAGTATTAGTTTGTAATAAATAACTGATTTCTGCCTTAGAGCTTGATTTGCTATCTTTTAAAATTATTCTTGGTTTTAATCCGGAGGTTCTAGCCTGCTGCTTCCAATTAGTTACCACTTTAGATGTAATACCTGTGGCTTCATCAGTTTGCTCAATAATAGATACTCCATCTTGCAAATCTGCATATTCCACATATCCTTCAAATTCTGTAATTACTGGAACAGTAAAAGAATCCCATTCAGCAATTTTGGTATTGAATTCTACGACATCATTTTCTTTAGCATAAATTTTAGCTCCATAAGGTAATTTTTGTCTAAATCTTTCTTGGCCTCTTTCATCTCGGATTACCACTTCCCCACTTCTACTCATTACTGTAGTACTACCTTCGGAATTAATAACTACTCGGCAATTAATTAAATGTAAAGTTCCTGAAATTGGAGATTCAATACTATTTTTATCTGCTACTCTTTGCGCTGCTCCACCGATATGGAAGGTTCTCATAGTTAATTGCGTTCCAGGCTCACCGATAGATTGAGCCGCTACCACACCTACTGCTTCGCCTAAATTTACCTCATATCCTTTGGAAATATCGCGTCCATAACATTTTTGACAAACGCCTTTTTTCTCTTTGCAACTAAGCACAGACCTTACAATAATTTTGTCTAAATCAGTTTGATTAACCAATTCTGCAAGATTTTCATCAATATAAGAACCTGCTGGGATAATAACTTTATTAGTAGTAAAATCTTTAATATCTTCTAAAATATTTCTACCTAATATTCTTTCCCCTAAAGATTCAATTACTGCCCCCCCCTCAATAATTGCTTTAACCTCTACCCCTGTATTTGCTCCGCAATCCTCATTTACTACAATAATATCTTGCGCCACATCCACAAGTCTTCTAGTTAGATAACCCGCATTAGCTGTTTTTAAAGCTGTATCGGCTAACCCTTTTCTAGCACCATGCGTAGAATTAAAGTATTCTAAAACTTCTAGACCTTCTTTAAAGTTAGAAATAATAGGAATCTCAATAATCTCTCCTGATGGCTTAGCCATCAACCCTCTCATACCCGCTAATTGTTTCATCTGAGCAATGGAACCTCTAGCTCCTGAATGCACCATCATATAAACAGAATTAATCGGTTGGCCTGGCTCTAATTTAAACATATCTTTCATCATATCTTCTGCAATACGATTAGTGCATAAAGACCAAGCATCAATTACTTTATTGTATCTTTCACCATTAGTAATTAAACCTTCTTGATACTGCTGATCATACTCTTTAACTTTTTTTTCAGTTTCTAATACTAATTTATCCTTGGTTTTTGGCGTAATTAAATCATCTTTACCAATAGATATACCTGCTTTACAAGCAGCTACAAAACCTAACTGCATTAAATGATCAGCAAATTCTACTGTAGCTTTTTGCCCACAGATTCTGTAAATATAATCAATCAAATTAGCTACTTCTTTTTTAGTTAAAACCTTATTAACTAAATCAAAACTAACAAGATTTTTTTCTGGTAATTGTTCTGATAAAATCACGCGTCCTGGAGTAGTATCAACTACTCTATTTACGTTTTCCCCCTTATCATTCATAATTTGTAAACGATATTTTATTTTAGTATGATGAGTAACTACCTTGTTTTCTAAGGCACTTTCAAGCGCCGAGATATTACCAAATAATTTACCTTCACCTTTTTCTCCATCTCTTTCTAAAGATAAATAATAAAGTCCTAATACAATATCTTGAGAAGGTACAATAATTGGTTTCCCATTAGCAGGGCTTAAAATATTGTTACTAGACATCATTAATACTCTAGCTTCTAACTGCGCTTCCAATGATAAAGGAATATGAATAGCCATCTGATCGCCGTCAAAATCCGCGTTAAAAGCAGCACAAACTAAAGGATGCAAATGAATGGCTTTACCTTCAATAAGTTTTGGCTCAAAGGCTTGAATTCCCAACCTATGTAAAGTTGGAGCCCTATTTAATAAAACCGGATGTTCTTTGATTACTTCTTCTAAGATATCCCATACTTCTGGCCTTTCTTTTTCTACAATTTTTTTCGCAATTTTAATAGTAGAAGCAATACCATAAGATTGTAACTTAGAATAAATAAAAGGTTTAAACAATTCTAAAGCCATCTTTTTAGGTAAACCGCATTCATGTAATTTAAGATAAGGACCCACAGTAATAACTGAACGTCCTGAATAATCTACCCTTTTACCTAGTAAATTTTGTCTAAATCGTCCTTGCTTACCTTTTAACATATCTGCAAAAGATTTTAATGGTCTCTTGTTCCCATCGGTGATGGGGTTGCCTCTTTTAGTGTTATCAAATAAAGCATCAATTGCCTCTTGTAACATTCTTTTTTCGTTTCTTACGATAATATTAGGCGCACCGATTTCAATTAATCTTTTTAAACGATTATTTCTATTAATAACCCTTCTATACAAATCATTAAGATCCGAGGTAGCAAAACGTCCTCCATCCAGTGGAACTAATGGTCTTAAATCAGGAGGTAATACTGGCAACACATCCATTACCATCCATTCTGGTTTAGTTCCTGAAGCTACTAAAGATTCTAAAATCTTTAGCTTTTTAAGATTCTTCTTAGATTTAATATCTGAAGAGCTTTCTTGTAAAAATACTCTTAGATTTTTAATTTCTAATTCCAAATCTAAATTTACTAGAATTTCCTTGATAGCCTCAGCACCCATTTCTGCTTTAAAAGAACTTTCACCTAATTTTTCTACCGTATCTCGATATTCTTCTTCAGAAATGATTTCATTATTTTTAAAGGTACTAACGCCGGGATCAACTACTATATATTTTTCGAAATATAAAACTTTTTCTAGATCTTTAGAATTAATATCTAGTAGCATACCAATTTTAGAAGGCACAGATTTTAAAAACCATACGTGAACAACTGGAGCAGCTAATTCAATATGCCCCATTCTTTCTCTTCTAACTTTTTGCTGAATAACTTCTACGCCACATTTTTCGCAAATTACCCCTTTATGCTTCATCCTTTTATACTTACCACATAAGCATTCGTAATCCTTAACTGGACCAAATATTTTAGCACAAAATAAACCATCTTTTTCTGGTTTAAAAGTTCTATAATTAATAGTTTCCGGCTTTTTTACCTCTCCATATGACCAGGAGCGGATTTTATCAGGACTAGCTATAGAAATTGCTATAACATCAAAATCATTATTAGCCGGAGTAGTATTAGCATTGTTTTTTGCTAAGTGCTTTAAAGCATCATTCATATAGAGATCTCCTTTTTAATCGCCATTTTAATTAACTAGCTTAGATGAATTATCAAAGTTTATTAATTTTTAGTTTTTTTCATTTCTAAATTTAAACATAATGATCTCAATTCTTTAACTAATACGTTAAAGGATTCTGGAATACCTGTACCAAAGGTTTCATCCCCTTTAATAATTGATTCATACACATGTGTTCTACCCATTTGATCATCTGATTTAATAGTAAGCATTTCTTGCAGAATATAAGCCGCACCATAAGCTTCTAATGACCACACTTCCATCTCCCCAAATCTCTGACCTCCAAATTGCGCCTTACCACCTAGAGGTTGTTGCGTAATTAAACTGTAAGGCCCAATTGAACGTGCATGAATTTTGTCATCTACTAAATGATGTAACTTTAACATATAGATATAACCTACTGTAACTTTTCTCTCAAAAGGTTCTCCGGTTCTCCCATCAAGCAATATCATTTGTCCTGAAGTACCTAAACCTGTAAAAGTTAGTAAATCATTGATATCTTTTTCTTTAACCCCATCAAATACTGAGGTAGAAATCGGCAAGCCCTTTCTAATATTATTAGCTAAATGTAGTACCTCTTCATCTTTCAGCTTTTTAATATTTTCAATTTCATTAGGGCCGTAGCAAGTAAGTAAGTAATTTTTAATGTCTTTAGCATTTAAAGTATTATCATAATATTCATCTAACATTTGAATAATTTTTTTCCCAATATTAGCGCACGCCCATCCTAGATGCACTTCTAAAATTTGTCCCACGTTCATACGCGATGGCACCCCTAAAGGATTTAAACAAATATCTACTGGTGTACCATCTTCTAAGTGTGGCATGTCTTCTATAGGTAATATTTTAGATACTACCCCTTTATTGCCATGACGACCAGCCATCTTATCCCCTGGCTGTAATTTTCTTTTTACCGCTACAAATACTTTTACCATTTTTAACACACCTACTGGAAGATCATCACCTTTTTGTAGATTTATTAATTTATTATCAAAAGATTTATTTAATTTTACTACTAATAATTCAAAATCTTTAATCATTTCTTGTAAATTAATAGTAACTTGTTTATCTTTAATCACTATTTTAAATAACTCAGATAAATTATATTTGCTTAATTTATCTTTAGTTAATGCTTCTCCTTTAGCAAAAATAGTTGAGCTTACAACTTCTTGCTGATCAAGCATTTCAATAACTTTTAAAAGGTAAGGAGTTTCTAAAACTAAATATTCTTCATTCCTTTCTTTTGCTAAATTATCGACAATTTGCTTTTCCATAGCTTGAGTTCTACTATCTTTTTCAATGCCACGTCTTGAGAAAACCCTTACTCCAATCACCGTGCCATTAATACCAGAAGGTATTCTTAAAGAAGTATCTTTAACATCTGAAGCCTTTTCTCCAAATATTGCCCTTAATAATTTTTCTTCTGCAGTAATTACACTTTCAGCTTTTGGTGTAATTTTACCTACCAAAATATCGCCTGGTTTTACTTCCGCACCCACATAAACTACACCTGTTTCATCTAAATTTTTAAGAGCTTCATCACCAATATTAGCAATATCAGACGTAATTTCCTCCGGTCCTAATTTAGTATCACGAGCAACTACCTCAAATTCTTCAATATGAATGGAAGTAAAGACATCGTCTCTTACCACTCTTTCAGAAATTAAAATAGAATCCTCAAAGTTATAACCATTCCAAGGCATAAATGCTACCAAAACATTTTTACCTAAAGCCAATTCACCTTTATCAATTGAATGGCCGTCTGCTATAATGTCTCCTGATTTAACAACATCCCCTATCGTCACACAAGGTTTTTGATTAATACACGTATTATGATTAGATCTTTGGAATTTTTTTAAATTATAAACATCAATGCCTGTGGAAATTTTTGTAGCTTTATCAACTGTTCTAATTACAATTTTTAAGCCATCAACTTGATGAACTATACCGTCCCTTTTCGCAATTACTGCCACCCCGCTATCCCTAGCTACCACTCTTTCCATTCCTGTGCCCACAATAGGAGCTTCAGTCTTTAATAAAGGAACTGCCTGTCTTTGCATATTAGCGCCCATCAATGCTCTATTAGCATCATCATTTTCTAAAAATGGTACTAAAGAGGCTGCCACAGATACTAATTGCTTTGGCGATACATCCATATATTCAACTTCTTCAGGAGGACATAATTTTAATTCACCATTAATACGACAGCTTACCAAAGCATCGGTAAGCTTATTTTGCGCATTAATACTGGTTCTTGATTGAGCAATGACATATTTACCTTCTTGGGTAGCATTCATGTATACTACTTCATCAGATACCACACCATTGGTTACTTTACGATAAGGAGTTTCTAAAAATCCATATTTATTTATTCTAGCATATACAGCTAAAGAGTTTATTAATCCAATATTTGGACCCTCTGGAGTTTCAATGGGACAAATTCTTCCATAATGCGTTACATGTACGTCTCTTACTTCAAAACTTGCTCTTTCTCTGGTCAATCCTTTTGGTCCTAAGGCTGATAACCTTCTTTTATGCGTAATTTCTGATAAAGGATTAGTTTGATCCATAAATTGTGACAATTGGGAAGTACCAAAGAATTCTCTAATTGTAGATTGTATAGTTTTAATATTAACAATATCATTTGGCATTAATTCTTCAGCAGCAGCCATTTTTTCTTGAATAATTTTTTCCATTCTAATTAAGGAAACTCTTAACTCATTTTCAAGTAACTCACCTACTGATCTAATTCTTCTATTACCCAGATGATCAATATCATCAACTTGTTCTTGCCCTTCTCTTATTCTTAAAAGAGTTTTTACTACATTTACAATATCTTGCTTAGTTAAAACCCTTAAATCTTCATTATTTTCTAAGCCGAATATTTCATTAATTTTTACTCTACCAACTTCTGAGAGATCGTATCTAGTATTATCAAAAAATAAGTTGTGGAACAAATCTTCTGCAACTTCTAAATTTGGAGCATCTGTTGATTTAACTACTTTATAAATTTCATTTAAAGCTGCAAATCTATCGTCAATTTTATCTGCTAATATAGTATTTAATAGGTAAGGTCCAACATTAATATTATCTATAAGTAATACTTCAAAAGTATTTACATTAATAGTTTGTAATTGCTCTAAGATTTCCTTGGTTATCTCAGAGCCAGCGGTAATTAATATATCTTTATTACCCACTACGCAAATATTTTTAGCTATATGTTTACCAATAATCTCACTTTCAGGCACTAGTACTTTTTCAACTTTTGCTCTTTCTAACTTACGTAAAATTCCCATATTAACTAAGGTATCTTTTTCAATTATTACCTTATTGGTATTAGCATCAATTAAATCAAAATTTAATTTTCTGCCTTTATAAAAATCTCCCACAAAATTAATACCATAATTTTCATCTTGCTTAATTACAGTTAAAGTATCGTAAAATGTATTTAATATTTCGTTATTAGACATCCCCAACACTAAGGCACTATCTAAAATTTTGCCTTCTTTGGCTACTTTTTTTCTTAAAGCTTCTGTCTTTCTGCTATCTAAAGATTTTAATAGCGCCGCCAAAGAGATTTTTTTTCTTTTATCAATTCTTACATATAATAAATCTTTATTATCAAATTCAATATCCAGCCATGAGCCAATGTGAGGAATGATACTTGCACTATACAACAATTTACCATTGCTATTTTTACCTTTATCATGATCAAAAAATACCCCAGGAGAACGATAAATTTGCGATACAATAACGCGTTCGGTACCATTAATAATAAAGGTTCCATTATTAGTCATTAAAGGAATATCAGCTAAATAAACATCTTGTTCTTTAATTTCTTTAACTAAAAGAGTTCCTGTTTCCTTGTTTACATCATTGGTAATTAATCTCAATTTTACTTTTAGTGGTAAAAAATAAGTAGCTCCTCTTTGCTTGCATTCATCAATTGAGTATTTATTTTCTTCAAAATAATATTCAATAAATTCCAAAATAAATCTACCGTCATTACTATGAATAGGAAAAACAGAGTTTAAAATCCCTTGTAAACCAAAATTACCCTTATCTTTACTAGGCATATTAAGCTGAAGAAATTTAGTATAAGAATCTGTCTGCATTGCTATTAAATCAGGAATGGCTTCAACAGACTTAATTTTGCTATAATCTCTACGAATTCTAATATTATGACTTAAACTTTGCATTAAAAGCATTCCTTATATTTTTTGAGTTGGGTTATTTTAGGACTTAAAAGATAAAATATATTAATGTTAATTTTATGGATAATGGATACTATGTTGCAATATGCCACACTAAGAAATCAGTCTTAATGTGGCATATTATCAAATCCAATATATTTAATATATTATTTGAATTCCACCTTTGCACCCGCAGCTTCTAGAGATTTTTTCAGTTCTTCAATTTCTGATTTTTTAACCCCTTCTTTCAATATCGTAGGAGCTTTTTCTACTAAATCTTTAGCTTCTTTTAATCCTAATCCTGTGATTGTTCTTACTTCTTTAATCACATTTATTTTATTTTCACCAAAAGAAAGTAAATGTATAGAGAATTCATCCTTTTGCTCTACTTCTGGGGCTGCTGCACCTGTAGAGGCTGCCGGAGCTGCTGCTGCAACTGCTGTAACTCCCCATTTTTCTTCTAATTTTTTTGAAAGCGTAGCAGCTTCTAATACTGTCAATTTTGAAAGTTCTTCTACTAATTTATCTAAATCTACCATTTATATACTCCACTTATTTATTAAATATATTTTTATAATTAACTTTTATTTTTTAGAATAAGCCTCTAAAACTCCGATAGTCATAGTAGCTGGAGTTCTACTTACAATAGCAATTTTTGTAGCTACTGCCGATAATAAACCCGCGATTTTTCCTCTTAGCTCATCAAAAGATGGTAAAGTAGATAATGTTTTAATATCTATAAGTGAGAGTTTTAATCCATCATGCACCCCTCCTACAAGCAAAAGATTTGATTTTTTCTTAGAAAATTCACTTAAAGTTTTTGCACAAGAAACTGGATCATTACCCCAGGCAATTGCAGTAGGTCCTACTAAAAATTCATCTAAATCTTTACTTTTTGTATCTTTTAGAGCTATAGAGGCAAGGCTATTTTTAATGATCTTAAAGCCTATTTCCACTTTAGCAGTTTCTTTCCTTAAAGCTTCTAAATCAGCAACACTTAGTCCTTTATAATGAACTACCATTACTGATGTAGCTTCCTTAAAAACTGCGTTTAAGCTAGAAATAAGCTCTTGCTTATCTAAGCGCTTCACTTAACTTCTCCTCAATTATAATGTTAAAATAACTTTTTGTAGTAGACTAACGTATAATTTAAAGCTTATAACACTCAATCATACGTTACTCCCGCCCAGTGAGAATATTTTACTGCTCACCGTCTACTTAGGATTTTTAAACAAAAGCTTATGTAGAAAAAACCTTTGTCCCTACGGTCTCGGACAGGTATTAGAATTTATTAATTAATTATCAAGTTTAATGAGTTTATAATTTTACTACGCTGCCCATGTCTAGCTTTAAACCTACTCCCATTGTAGAAGTAATAGTTGCTTTAACAAAATAAGCTCCTTTAGCTCCTGAAGGTTTAGCTCTGCTTAATGCATCAAAAAAAGTCTTAATATTCTCTATTAAAGCATTTTCAGAAAAACTTAATTTGCCTAAACCTGAATGTATAATCCCAGTTTTTTCAGCCCTAAATTCTACTTGACCCGCCTTAGCTGCCATTACTGCATCTTTAATATTTAAAGTTACAGTGCCTAATTTCGCATTAGGCATTAATCCCTTAGGTCCTAAAACTTTGGCTACTTTACCTATCAAAGCCATCATATCTGGAGTAGCTATACATCTATCAAATAAAATTTCACCTTGTTGAATTTTATCTACTAAATCATCCGCTCCAACAATATCGGCTCCTGCGGCTAGGGCTTCTGCAGCTTTATCACCTCTAGCAAAAACCGCTACTCTTATGTTTTTTCCTAAACCATTAGGTAATTGAACAACCCCTCTTACAATTTGATCAGAATGCTGAGGATTAATGCCTAATTTAACCGCTACATCTAACGTTTCGTCAAATTTAACTGCACTATTAGATTTTAAAATTTTAATAGCTTCTTCTACGGAATAAGTTTTTGTAAAATCTACAGCTTCTCTAATCTTTTTTATTCTTTTTGTTTCTTTTGTCATGTGCACTACTCTCCTTTTATCTCAATACCGAATGAACGCGCTGAACCCTCTATCATGCTACAAGCACCTTGCAAATCAATTGCATTCATATCGACCATTTTTTCTGTGGCTATTTCTTTAATCTGCTTTTGAGTAATGCTGCCTACAAAAGTTCTACCTGCCGTAGTAGACCCTTTGGTAATACTTGCAGCTTTTTTAATGTAGTAGCTTACTGGGGGTTTCTTAGTTATAAATGTAAAACTACGATCTACATATACTGTAATAATTACAGGTATAGGCATTCCTGCCTCAAGTCCTGTGGTTTTAGCATTAAACGCTTTACAGAATTCCATAATATTTACCCCTGCTGGTCCTAAAGTAGAACCTAACGCCGACGGTGTAGCCTGGGTAGCTGGTATTTGTGATTTTATTTGTGCTTGGATTTTTTTTGCCATTTATTTCCCTTTTAAAATTAATGATGATGGGAGTCGTAGTGCAACTTTTGCTTGTTTACTACAACATATAAGAAAAACTAAATTAATTACTTACATTTTTAAATTATAATGTCAATAAAAAATTTAGCTTTATTAATTAAGTATCTAATTTTTCTACTTGATGATACTCTAATTCAACAGGAGTTAACCTACCAAATATAGAAACGGCTACCTTAATCTTGCGTTTATCTTCCTCCACTTCTTCAATCACTCCTTTAAAGCGATTAAACGGTCCAGAGATAATGTTAACTTGCTCGCCCACATCAAACATAGGTTCCATATTAACATTATTGCTATTTTGATCTACTGTACTATTAAGTAGTTTATTAATTTCAGCCTCACTAACAGGATAAGGTAAACCATCTTTTGAGGCTCCAATAAATCCTGAAACCTTAGGTAAGGTTTTAATTAAGTGCAAAAAATCTTCTGCCATATCCATATTAATTAAAATATAACCAGGAAGAAATTTTTTCTTAATAACAACTTTTTTACCATAACTTGATCTTAAAACATCGTGGGTAGGAATTAAAATTTCTTTAATGTTTTTTTCAACTGATAATTTAGTTGCTAATTCTTTAATAGCTTCTGAGGTTTTATCCTCAAATCCCGAATATACTTGTAAGACATACCAACTCATATTATTTATCCCCCTACCCTAAGTAAAAAATTTACTATTGTTGATAATATCCAATCTAAAACAAAAAAATAAAAGGCTGTTATAAAAATCATAACAAATACAATCCCCGTAATGGAAAGAGCTTGTTTTTTGCTTGTCCAGGTAATTTTTTTAAACTCTTGTTTTACTTGAACAAAAAATTTAACAGGGGCTTTTAGTATTAACAATTGGAACCTCTATTTTTTTAGGTTATTTTTATGCGATTTTAATGATTATATAAATGGCAGGAGCGGTCGGAATTGCACCCACAACCCTCGGCTTTGGAGGCCGATGCTCTACTTATTGAGCTACACTCCTACAATATTACAAAAACCTAAACTTTTCAATGCTTTAAAATCTATTATATTTTATATTAACGTAATAACATAAAGATTTTTTACTTTAAATTATAAAATTAAAATTAGTTATAAATTTCTTCAAGCTAACAAAATACTAGGACTTTTAATCCTAATATTTTGGCTTTCCATAATATTTATTAACTCCTATTCGATAATTTTAGTGATTACGCCAGCACCTACAGTTTTACTACCTTCTCTGATCGCAAATCTTAAGCCTTCTTTCATCGCCACAGGCGCTACTAATTCTACCTGACATTCAATAGTATCCCCTGGTAACGCCATTACACGATCACCTGTAAAATGTATAGTACCAGTTACGTCAGTAGTTCTAAAGAAAAATTGTGGCCTATATTTAGATTGAAATCCCGTATGTCTTCCACCATCTTTAGTAGAAGTTACTATAATTCTAGCTTCAAATTTACTATACGCCTTAATAGATCCAGGCTTAGATAAAACTTGTCCACGACGTACATCTTCTTTCTTTATTCCTCTTAACAAAACTCCAACGTTTTCTCCCGCATGCGCTTCATCAAGCTCTTTCTTAAACATCTCAAGACCAGTACAGGTGGTTTTAACCGTAGCCGCTAAACCTACAATCTCAATCTCCTCACCTACTTTAACCGTGCCAGCTTCAATCCTACCAGTTACAACAGTACCACGACCAGCAATGGTAAATACATCCTCAACAGGCATTACAAAAGGCTTATCAATTTCTCTTTGAGGTTGCGGGATATATCTATCAACTTCTTCCATCAACTTAATAATAGAAGATCTACCCAATTCAGTGGAATTATCTTTACTCTCACGTAAACCCATCAATCCAGAACCTCTGATTATTGGAATCTCATTCCCTGGAAATCCATGCTTCTTCAACAAATCCCTAATGTCTTCTTCAACCAAATCTAACATCTCTGCATCTTTTACCACATCTACTTTATTCATATAAACAATCAATGCAGGAACACCAATCTCTCTTGCTAAAATCAAATGCTCTTCCGTTTGCTTCATCGCTCCATCTGTAGCACTTACTACTAATATTGCTCCATCCATCTGCGACGCACCTGTTACCATATTCTTAATATAATCTTCATGGCCAGGACAATCTATATGCGCATAATGCCTATTGGAGGTTTTATATTCTATATGTGCCGTATTAATCGTTATCCCTCTAGCTCTTTCCTCAGGAGATTTATCAATGTTCTCAAAATCTACTGCATCTCCTCCATTAACTTCAGACATTACCTTACTTATTGCTGCACTCAATGTCGTCTTACCATGATCAACGTGACCTATAGTCCCTATATTGCAATGCGGTAACTCCCTTATAAACTTCGCTTTAGCCATCTAATATCTCCTACTAATTTTTCTTATTATTTTAAGGTATCTACCCTTATTGGGCTTACAGCAAGATAGATACAAATTATATAAAATTATTCTTAAATGATTATGGATATTAAATATTTCCACAAATCTCTGAACCTTAAATAATTATATTAAATAATTCTATACTTTATATTTAATTATCATAAAATTCAAGATAAATTAAAATACCTCTTAATTTTCTATTTTTCTAGGATTATCAATTAATTTATTTAATATTAAGTTGCTTGGGGCTAAAGGAGAGTAGCATAAATTACTTATATCCTTTAGTTATTTTAGAATATAAATTGAAGATACTTATATTCTAAAATTCTAGTTAAAATCTTAGAATTTATTTTTTCTTTTTTTAATCCAAAATTATCTTTGAGTCCAATTATTTAAAAAGCAATTTCTCTAAAATATTTAAATTGGAGCGGGTGAAGGGAATCGAACCCTCGTAATAAGCTTGGAAGGCTTCTGCTCTACCATTGAGCTACACCCGCATAATTATTATAATTATAATTTCTATAATCGATCTGGTGGATGGGATAGGATTCGAACCTACGTAGGCATACGCCAGCGGGTTTACAGCCCGCCCCCTTTAGCCACTCGGGCACCCATCCTTGTAAATCATGTACTTTGTAGAAAGTATAACTATAATAGTATGAAGAATTAAATTTTACAAGAAGTTTTTGATGAACATCATTTTTTATTTAATTCCCTCATTAAATTTCATATATTTAAATATACTTCCAATTAACCTAAAGTTTTATAATATGGCCAAAGCTTCTAACGTAAAATTTCTTTTAAAAAATAGATCTCATAATAAACCAAACGAAAATAAAAAAAGTTCCTCAGGGAATCAAGTGTGGTTATACGGACAGCATGCAGTATTAAGCGCCTTGCAAAACTCTGAGCGGCAAATTATTAAGATTTTAATTTACCAAAAACATTTTGAGCAAGTAGAAGAAATTTTATCTCTACAAGGTAGTGATAAAAGCATTAGTTTTAAACAATTGATTAAAGTCGCCACAGCAGATGATTTAAATCAAATTTTACCTATTGACTCTGTTCATCAAGGGTACGCTTTGCTAACTATCCCTTTACCTAGGCTAAATTTAAGTACTACTTTATTAGAAATGTCCCAAGAAACCCACTATAGTTTTTTAATTTTAGACCATGTTACAGATACAAGAAATATAGGCGCAATTATTAGATCAGCAGTAGCTTTTAAAGTCTATGCGATAATTGTAACTAAGGTTGGTTCTCCTAAGGAAAATGGATTGATGGCAAAATCTGCTGCCGGGGGGTTAGAAAAAATTAAATTTATTGAGGTGAGTAATTTACAAACAGCAATTATACAGCTAAAAAAGGAGGGATTTTGGATTATTGGATTGGATGCAGGTTCGGATAAATCTCTCCATGAGTTGCAAAATTATCAAAGAACAGCGTTGGTTTTAGGAGCAGAAGATAAAGGTATGAGAGACTTAACCCAAAAATCTTGTGATTTTTTAGCAAATATTCCTATGGATATCCAGGCCATGGAAAGTTTAAATATTAGTGTTGCCAGTGCCATTGCTTTATATGAGCTTTATAAAAGCCATAAATAATTTAATTAAATCTATCTAATTAAATATACCTAATTATAAAGAGGTTTCTTCGCTTTTTATATATTTGATGGAACTGCTCTTTGATGTTGCTTGCAAAAATTTTTTTCTATAAATTAGCATTATAATAAATATAGCTCCGCAAATAGCAATTCCAAGGATTTTGGCCATATAAAGAGGCAAGCCCAGCCCAATGGGTGAATATAATATATAAATTAAGGATACCGAGGTCATAAAAAGTGCAGGATAAAAAGTGTAAAAAATTGGTTTACCTAACTTAAGTAGAAAAATCGTGCTAATCCATAAAGAAATACATGCAATCGTTTGATTGGCCCAAGAAAAATATTGCCCTAAGTGCTGAAAATCCACAAAGCAAAGAATAAAAGAGATAACAAAGCAAGGTAGGGCAATAGCTATTCTATTAAGCATAGGCTTTTGATTAATTTTAAGATATTCTGCCAGCATAATCCTAAGCCCTCTAAAAGCGGTATCCCCTGAAGTTATAGGAAGAATTATTACTCCTAATATGGCTATAGTGCCCATCCAAACTCCTAAAGCGCTTACCACTACCTTATTAACTACCAAAGAAGGTGTGCCTTCTTTAATTAAGCTATATAAAGTTTGATTATCTAATAATACTATAGTGGCATAAGCCCAAATTAAGGCAATTAGGCCCTCTATAATCATCATGCCAAAGAATACTGGCCTAGCATGGGATTGGACCTGCAAGGTCCTAGCCACAATAGGAATCTGGGTAGCATGAAACCCTGAAATAGCTCCACAGGATAAAATCAAAAATAGTAAAGGGTAAATAGGCATACCTTCTGGATGTATATTTTTTAAGCTTAATTCTGGTAAAGGTAATTTAGAGAAAAATAGCACCGCTATAATAAGAGCCAATGCACTTATTATAAGCAGTACAGCAAATACAGGATAAATCCTCCCTATTATTTTATCTATAGGCAATAAAGTAGATAATAAATAGTAAGTAAATAAAAATAAAAGGATAATTTTAATATCCTCTATACCTAAGAGATCTTTGATTAAATTAGCTGGTCCCACCACAAAAATTGTCGCTACTAAAATTAACAATAAAGCAGAAAAAGAATTTACAATATGTTTAAAAAACCTACCCATATATATTTCTGCAAGCAAAGGTAAAGTTCCCCCTTTATTACGTATGGAAACAATACCGATGACAAAATCGTGAACCGCTCCTATAAATATAGATCCTATCACAATCCAAATTAAGGATACAGGTCCATACAAGGCTCCCAAAATAGGCCCAAAGACTGGCCCTGTTCCAGCAATATTTAAAAGGTTAATTAAGGAATTTTTTGTTTTATTTAAAGGTATATAATCAATATTATCTTGTAAGGTGTAAGCGGGAGTATGGGGAATAGGAGGTAAAAAAAGCTTAGCAATGATTTTGGAGTATAGGACGTATCCTAATATTAGAGATAATACACATAAAAAAAAAGTAATTATTTTATTTACCTACCCTCCACCTATAAGGTTAGTTTTTAAATACCTAAAGATGTACAGTATAAAATTAACTAGATAAATTATAGGTATCATTAAAATATTAGGCAAAATTTAAAAAATTAAGCTAAATGTAATTTAACATTTAGCTTTTGTAATTGCTCTAAAATATCAGAAGAAATACTAGAATTAGTAACTAAATCTGTAATTTCTTTAATATCTATAGTTTGCATAACAGATCTAAGATTAAACTTATTTTTATCAATCATTAATACTCTTCTTTGAGCAGATCTTAACATAGACTGTTTAGATTGTATATCCAAAGGATAAGAATCCATAGGTCCTACGGTAAAATCAAAAGCAACACAACTAATAAAAGCTATGTCGGTATGGCGGGTTTTAAAAAAATGCTCTACATCAGGTCCTAAAAATAATAGATAAGGAGTTTCTAAAATTCCTCCTGTACAAATTACTCTGCTACTTTTATTTAAAGTAGCGTAAGCTTCTTGTAGTACAAAGAACCCATTGGTAATTAGGGTGATTTTCTTCTTTTTTGCTAAAAATCTGATCATTGCTCCAGCAGTGGAACCACCTTCTAATGCTATAATATTGCCTTCTTTGATAAAATTTTCAGCGCAATATTCAGCGATTTGTTGCTTTTCAGATAAAGACTCTCTCTTTTTAAAATCATAATTTTCCACAGAAAATAGCGAAGAATCGTCAATAGATTCAAGAGGTACCACTCCTCCTCTAACTAAATCAAGCTTCTTTTGAGCTTTTAAAATTTTAACATCACGTAAAACCGTCATGTTAGAAACTTTAAAATAATGCGCTAGTTCCTTAATTGAAATGCCTTGCTTTTCATAATTAAGTCTTAAAATCTCTTGTCTTCTTTTATCGGGTAGCATTTTATTCCCATCGCTTATCGCTTATATTGAATTTTTTAAAGATTTGCTTACTTGATGTAAATAAATGTATAAAAACTTCAAAAAAAAGTGTATTTATATACATGATAAGCTGATTATTTACAAAAAGCAATAGTTATCACTTTTAAAATAAAAAGATTGATTTTCGGTGGTTACTTATTAAGTTACAAAACTTTTGGTTACAAAATCCATACATTGCTTACCATCTATTATATATTAGTTTATCACATTTTTCTTTTATATGTTATATTTATTAACATCTTATTTATTAAGCTTTTTAACCTTAATAAACACAAACCACACACCTATTGACATCAACGCCATTACACAGATATTAATAAAAAACAAATATATATCTATCCAGCTAATGTTGATTTGTTGAAAAAATTGCCTTAAATAGTTTAATTGCTCTTTGGTTAAGTAATTTATGCCATAAGCTGCTGCTAATAATAATATAAAACTTTGTGAAGTTTTTTTATTAGGTTTGTTTACTTTAATGCTATCCATAACTAATTGCAATATTTTAATAATTAAATTGCTTATAGGTTTCATTATAGCCTCCTGTATACATTTATTGGGCCTTTATTAATTAAATATCGTCTTTAAATACTAAGTTTGCTTAGAGCTTTTAATTTGTACTAAATAAGATTTTTCTTCTTCTAGAAAAACATTTAATAATTCCATATCTTTTTCTAACTTGAATAATTGATTAGCTAGCTTAAAACATCTCTCATCAAGCTTACTATTTTCACAAACCAAGAATAGCCCATTAAGCGAATTAATTTCTAGGATTTTATGAAGATCAGTGTTGTGCTTTAGATAAATATTAATAGATCTTTGTAAAAATAAATTAGCAAGGTTAGACGTAAATTGACCACAACATTTAAGCATTTTATTAGCTAAATTTTGTGATAACAGATTATGGTATCCTTCTTTAAGCCAAAAATTATTAAAATATATATCTTCGGCTAACTCTTGATTTAAACTGCTTAAAGGATATTTATTACCTAAACCTAAGCACTCTAAAAACCTTTTAGAGAGGCCATATTGGTGCTCGTAAATAGGGTGTGGAACAACCTCAGGTTGTAATGGAAGTTTTATTATATTATCAAAGGCTGTTTGAAAAATAGCCATAGTCTGCTCCTTATAAGAGTAATTAATAATTATAAATTAATGTAAAATTTGTAACTAAATTAGCAAGGTATAGATTAAGAGCTTAACGCCCTTGTAACTTTATAATTGATGATTTTAATTTGTCCCGGGTTTATGTTAAAATCCTTTAATGCCAATGACTCAGTAATTTTAAATAGAAATTTCGATGATTTTGAAAATGCTAACAGTTTCTTTAATTTAGGAAAGTAAATCACTTTGCCGCTAAAATTTTTTTGCAAAATATGAGTTAATTTCACTTTATATTTGTTAAAAACTTGTGCTTTTCCTTTGTTTTTAGAAATATAAATTTTACGGCCATCAAAGTTTTCTAAAATGATACGTAAACAATATTTATCTTGCATAGAATGTAAAATGTTTACATATCCTGCATTTTTTGATAAATTTGTAGATATTAATTGATTATTAGATTCGTTATTATTATTTGAGTCATTTAAGTTGACTAAAGTTTGTGAGCGGTTTCGTAAGCTTTGAATATAATACATGCGTCCTCTATTAATTATTTTTTTATAGCTTATTCATTACTATGTATATTAATAATTTGGTTGCCTACTTTCTGGTCTAAATATATACTTGCAATATTAGATAACTATTAATAAATTTACATGAAGAATAAACTATAATAATAGTATACTTATGGCGTATAAAAGTCAAGATTTTTATTTAAAAATATACGCCTCCTTATATACAATTTAATACTATCTATAAGTAACAACCCAACAAAGGAAGTTTTAAAGAGTGAAAAAGCAGAATACTACGAACGGTAATAATAATTTTGGTCAATTATTAGAATTAGAAGTTAAAAAGAAATTCAAAAATCAATTAGAATTTGCTAAACAAATTAATGTAACCCAAGCCACTGTATCAAGGTATATAAGTGGTCAGGCTTTGCCTAGTTTTCAGGTATTAAAGAAAATCTCGGCTATATTAGGAATTGATTTAGCTTTAATTAATCCTAGTGAATTTGATAAGCCGCAAAATACAAACATTATGAGGATTCCATTTTTCTATTCTGAGGTATCCGCAGGACAAGGCTTAGCCACCTTAGATAGCTCTCATGAATACTTAAATTTTGATGAAACCTGGTTAAAGAACCAATTTATCATAAATAATACTAATGATGTTTTTGCGGTAAAAGTTAAGGGGGATTCTATGGAACCTGTTATTCAAGAGGGTGATATAGTTTTTGCGCAAAAAAGCTACAACGATATCACCACGCAAGGGGTTTATATAGTTTGTTATAACGATGATTATTTTATAAAAAAGATCCAATTTAAATCTAAAAATGTTTTAAAATTGATTTCTAGTAATCCCGATTATGATCCTATAGAAGTTAATTTAGAAGATTCACGCACCATCTTCCGCTTAATAGCGAAGGTAATTGGCAGAATTAATCTAAAAAGCTTTACTAATTACTCATAAAATATTTCCTAACTCCCCAGAGTTTTGGATACATTTTCTGTTGTTTTTTTTGTATTAATATGTCTAAATAATCTATAAGCTAATTTATAACTATTATAAATTAGCTTATAGATTATTATATTAATAAGTTAATAGGGTTAAAAAAATGCAGCCATTGGATACAGCTACAAAACCAATTTATAAAAGGAAGAATTTTTCAGTTTTCAGATATTTAGGTCCTGGTATTTTAGTAACAGTGGGTTTTATTGATCCTGGGAATTGGGCAGCAAATTTAGCGGCAGGGTCGGAGTTTGGTTATAGTTTATTATGGATGGTAACTCTTTCAACAATTATGCTTATAATGTTGCAGCATAATTCTGCCCATTTGGGGATTGCTACGGGATATTGCCTTTCAGAAAACTCTGCACGTCATCTCAAACCTTTTATTAGTCGTGGCATCTTATTAACTGCCATGGGGGCAGCAATTTCTACTGCGTTGGCTGAGATTTTAGGAGGAGCTATAGCAATTAATATGCTTTTTGGGGTCCCTATTAAAGTAGCTATGTTTGGTATTTTAGGAATTGTTATATTGACTTTATTTTTTAATACTTATAAAAGAATAGAAAAACTTATTATCCTATTTGTGGCCATCATTGCCCTATCATTTTTTTATGAAACCACTTTATTTTCTATAGATTGGGAACAGGTTGGCATATCAACCATCACTCCAAGTTTCCCTGAAGGTTCCTTGCTGATTATAGTAAGTGTTTTGGGAGCTGTAGTAATGCCTCATAATTTGTTTCTACATTCGGAGATCATTCAAAGTAGAAAGTGGTATTTAAGGAGCGCTAAGCTTAAAAAGAAACTTTTGCGTTATGAATTTTTAGATACTTTAATTTCCATGTTGTTAGGATGGATTATTAACAGCGTTATAATTATCTTAGCGGCTGAGGTATTTTTTAAAAATAATGTTTTGGTTACTGAGCTTTCTCAAGCTGCTGATTTATTAACGCCTATCTTAGGAGGCTATTCTGGTGTAGCCTTTGCTATTGCTTTACTATTTTGTGGAGTTGCTTCATCAATTACTGCAGGTATGGCGGGGGGTACTATATTTTCAGGGTTGTTTCAAAAAGAATATGATGAAACCAGTAAAACTACTAAAGCTGGGGTACTGTCAACTTTAATCATAGCTACTTTAATTATTCTTTTTATTGATAATCCACTTAAAGGTTTAATTTATTCGCAAATGATATTGAGTATACAATTACCTTTTACAATATTTTTGCAAGTTTATTTAACCTCTTCTAAAAAGGTTATGGGAGAATATGCTAACACTAAAATAAACAATGTTTTGCTTATTTCTTGTGGATTATTTGTATCTGTATTAAACATCTTACTCTTAATTTCTATTTTCAAAGGTGGCTTATAAGCTTCATATATTTGTGATTGAAGTGATAAGTTGTTGCTAAATAGGTAAAGTAGATTTTAAAAATAATCTAAGAGTAAGAGCCTTAACAGCATCAGAAGTGTAAATAGTTGTAAAATCTATAAAAGTCTTTAGAAATCTAGGGAAATAAAGGATAAATCTCCTATAGATCCATAAATTTTTATTAAAAGCAATGCAGTACTTACTTTTTAATTTATACACCTTATTATACAGGGATATATTATAGCTTTAAGAAAAATTTTCTTAAAGCTATAATATATCCCTGCAACCCTAAAATCTCTTTTAAACCACTTCTAAAAAATTCTATAGAAAACTCCCTTCCCCCCTCTAAGCTGTTTTATTTAAACTAATATCTTCCACAAAACTACAAAATAATTCTCTAATGTTATTTTGCCCACAGTTTCTAAAAAGCTTAAGTAATCTTTAAGACTTAAATTGGCTAAGCAATAGGTAAAACCCTCAAACTTCCCTGTTTTATCCTTATCAATATTTAAAGTAAGTGTAGATAGCGGCGCCTTATATTTAGTTAAGGGCACCTACCTTTGCTTTAGATCACCGCCATTTATTTGTGATTTTCTAGGGTAATTGTCTCATCTGTTGTGCACAATAATTTGTTTTCAAAAGCCGATTTTAATTTATCCTCAAAATTATGATCAATTAAATCTTTATTACTATTATCGGTAACTAAATCTTTTAAGATCGCACCATTTTATATTAATAAAGATGCGGCCTACCAGCTTACAAGCTCAAAATCTTCCTCATAAAATTCACCCCTCTTTAATTGTTTTTTAACTCATTTTCCCAATGAATTAAAAACATGCCTAAACCCTCTAAAGGAGTGATTTTATCTGAAATAATCCTTCTATTTTACAAAAGTGTTAAGGAGTATTGCCTTAATTTACAACTTCATAGCTAATCTACTAAGTTTGGCGTAAGTAGGCTTGTTGCTGGATTATTCCTCTATCTTAAACATTATCTTTTAAACTCCACAGCGCTATTAAATAATAGGTTTCATGTAAGAAGCGTTAGGATTTTTGCAATATTTTTTTTGCAAGGATTACTTTGCAAAAATTAGAGGATAAAATCTCTAAACTATCCTTTATTATTTTCTTATAAATTTCTTTAGTCAGCTTAGCAATAAAAGTTATCCTGTGCAATTATTTAATCATGCTTTGAGTTAAGTAGTAGGTGAATAAGTTTAGACTTTTAAATTTTACAGGCTTAGGCGTTGAACGTGGGCTTGGTATCTCCTTTTAAAACATTAATCCTCTATTTTAATTATCCTGGCTTTTACTTATATATTTCCCAATAAATTGCTCTTAGAAGGTGTCCCTATAGTAATTCAGTTAAGGAATTATAAGTCACCTATCTCATAATTTGCTCTTTTACAATGCATCTTATATCAGACTTGCACTTCTTTTAACCTTTAGGGAAAAAATCCTATTAGTTGAGTGTAATAATTTAATTTTACTAGGGGTAGCCAAAGACTTATAAGATAATTAAAGCGAATTTTTTTAAATAGAATTATTGATTTTTTAGTAATGAAATTTAAGGAAAGTGTTTTTTATGGCAGCTTTAAAGGAGTTTCTAAAGTAGATTTTTAAATTGGATGTTTTAAGGAGAAAGTATTTTTAAGTTAGAGTCTTTTCTAAAGTATTAAGATTAAATAATATAAGTTTTTCTTTAACTTTCTTGCGATAAGAATTTTTACCTAATTTTATCTATTTTATGGATTTTATAGAATGTGCCTAACTAGTATAATTTAAGCCTTAATATTTCATTAAATTAGCCTAAATATAAAAAACTTAATAAGAGTAAAGCCTTAGGAAGATTTTTATATCTATTTGCCCTTTCTAAGATAAACTTTATGTATTTCGGATTGAAAGGATGTAATGTGGTGCCGAATAGGGGAATCGAACTCCTGACCCGCTGATTACAAATCAGCCGCTCTACCTCTGAGCTAATTCGGCATAAAAATATAATTCTTGATAATTTAAAAAACACAATATAGTTTCTTATTCCATTAGTAAGGTAATATTTTTTACCTATAAAATCAACATATTTTTATTAATTATGAAATCTAAATATATTGATTTATACTTTAACCACATTAATCAGTAAAATAGGAGATTTCATATGCTATCTAGTATAATATCTATACTTATAATGACAATTATATTAACAGTACTTAACGTGTTGTGGTATTCAAAATTTTTATTTAAAAATGCTTTAAATAATTTAACGCAAAATAATTGGACACCTACCACTAATAGAAATTATATTATTATGGGAATTGTTTGTTTAGTGCAATCTATTTTAATTTATTATTTAACTTACAATATATTTTTTATTTTACCACAAACTTTCTTTGTAATTGTATTATTAATTGCCTTACTAATAATAGTTAATATATGGGGTGAAAGTATTTTAAGAAAAGAAAATTTAAAGCTTACTTTAATCCGCTCTGGCTTAAATTTATCTTCTAGCTTGCTTGCCTTTTTAGTAGCTCTACTTTTAATTAATTAATTTTATTCATAATAACCCTCCTTTATAAGATCCTTTTATAAATTATAGTCTGCAGGAAAATTAGCTAATTTAATCTCCTGCAGCATAGCGTATGTAAATTTTATCCTTATCTATCTTTCATTTCTCAACTTAAGTAATTAGGCAATAATGCATCTTTATAAAGATAGTATACAATCTTAGATTGCACTTTAAATGTACAGCTTTACAAGCAGAGATTGTATAAAAGAAAAATTACAAACAAACTTTTTGTCTCTTTATCTATGTATCCATACATACTCCCCTTTATAATTTGCTTTTAAAATCTCTTCTTTATTGTTGCTTTTCATCAGCCATAAAATTTTTGATGCCATAAATATAATTTAGGCTGAGAATATTGATAATGATTTAAGTCTTTTAAAGTAAAATATTAGATATAAAATTATAATAAACTAGTAATCTAAAAAAATTATTACAATAGCATTAATTTAAGGGCAACAATACTTAAACCACGCTAGGTGGTCTTTTAAAGCTTTAGGATATCTTTAAAATTTTTACCTATCAATTCCTTAGGAATTGCAGAAAATAAATCCTTTGCCTTTAAATTGTCTCACCTATATTTAGGTAATTGAGACAAGATGGGTGTAGGCGTTCTACTTTAGCCTATAAAAAAAATAGCTTAAAGAAGAATTGCTACCAATTTAAAGATTATACTGGTATTTGCTGAAATAAAAAATTAGGCTTTAATACATTTTATAAAAAATTAATAAAAAATTTAGCTTACTTTTCAGAAATCTAAAAGCACATTATCAACCTTAAATTAGAATGCGTTAAAATTCCTTAATTTAAAACTAAATCATACCTTTGAACTCTAGGATTTTAATCAATTAATTATAAACAACTAAAAAAACACAAGAGCTACAATTTTTAAAAAATTAAGGTGATGGGTAACAAAAAAAGGAGCCTAAATTTAATCTAGGCCCCTTTTTTATCTAGTTTATAAGAACTACTTAACTAAAGTTATATCTAACTAATAGATTAGTTGTGTTTTGTTTAGTTGGGTAGAGGATTGCCGTATTACGGAGCTTAGAGCTTCTTAAATCTTGCGCGTGCTCTACAGCAAACGTTAAAGTTGAAGTAGGTTTATAAGCAATACCTATAGTAGCATAATTATCTTCCATTACATAATTAGCTCTTCCACCTCTGCTTATAGGAAAATGCTTGTTTGGATTTGGAGCATATAATAGTTGATATCCGATATAAGGAGCTATTTTACCCATTCTGTATTCAGCGAATAAAGTTGCGCTCATATAGGTTATACCTGTAACATGTAAATTTTGGAAAATCCCACCACTTGCAGCTACAGTATAATCACCCAAATCTACCGAACCGCCCACTAAATAAATATCAGTATTTCTAACAGAGCTAGGTACAGAGGGATCTGTCTTATTACCATTATCTGCTCTTAAAGTAGCTGTATTTTCTACTCTTTGATAAGCAGCACCAACTACAGCATTTGAAGTATTATATCTAACTCCAATACCAGCTCCAAAGTTTCTAGTTAGCAATAAATTAGAACGAGATTCTGTAGCAATAGGCTGTGATACTAATGAACTATCAGCTACCTGTCCTATAGTACTAACTGAGTAGCCGTAAGTTTGATTAGAAAGGTCTCCTACTTTAATGATTCTATTGTTTTCTCTACCTTGATACTGCACAGCAACTCTTAGGCCACCAAAGTTTTTAGCAATAGATATAGCATTTCTAACTTTATCAATACCATCATCTGAACCTTCTTCAAGACCAGTAGCTCTTAAGATACCACCGTCTAAAGGATTAACCCCGATCATGCTCCTATCAGTAGTGTTATCAATAATATCATAAATTACAGATTGTACTTTACCAATTTTTACAGAACCGTATCTATCATTTTCTAATTGAATATAAGCATATCTATTACCAAAGAAATTCTCTCCATCCATTCTAGATTGACTTCTTACTTTTAATTCAAGATAAGCAGTTGCTCTTATCCCTGGTAAATCAAGATTAGTAAATTTTAACCCTATCCTTGAAGATAAATCATTACCACCGAAGAAAGTCGTAGGAGCTTCAATATTATCTATATGACCACCTGTGTAAATTCTTAAAGATCCCAAGATATCTAATGTATTGCTATCATCTTTATAAACCTGTACGCCGTAGGCATTTACAGCTAATAACGAAGAAATACCGACAACTTTGACTACATTCCTTAACATCGCTAACGTCCTTTGTAAAACTTTTGAAACCAATAGAAATTGGAGATATTAAATCCAATATTTTTTAAGATTAATAATTAATTAAATTATAGTCAATACATTTTTTAAAATTATATTAACTATATTGAATGTTTATTATCACAGCTTAAAGGATCACCTTATCTAATAAATCCTAGGCTGAATAAAACAAGCTTTAAAAAGCCTGTTCTTCTCAAAGCAAAGGATAAGAGTTTTCTTGTATATTAGCCTGATGCTCTTCAGAATTTAGTCTAATTAAATTGTCAATCCAATTACTAAATTTAGGGCACATGGATTTTATTTTTTCTACCCCAATCTCTTGAGCTATCACATAGCCATATAAACTCTTTTTATAGCGTTTAAAGATACGATGTATCCTTTTAGAAGGTGCAGTAAGTATGCTGTCATTAATAGTCTCTGGAGTTTTACCTGCAAGTGCTGCACTTAAGAGCCTATTACACTGCTCCATTTCCTTAGGATCGTTATAAAAATGTTTACACATAGCGTTAATATCAGAAAACAATAAAGCTTCAAATTCATACATTTGGATATAGGGAATTATCTTATCTTTATTCCTAAAAATATTATCATTTTTAATCTTACCTACTAAACTTTCATAGGTATCCACCTCTTCTTTACCATCAAAACCATAAAAATCATAAAGACAAGTTACATAATCATATTGGGTTTCTAGTAAAGATAAAACACTGGAAATTCTCGGAAAAGTAACATTTCCCCCTAAAACTACTGGTTCACCTAAAATTATATTATGATTACGTAGATACCTGCTTAAAACATATTTAATAAAAAAAGCTTCGGTTTGTCCCTCAACGGAGATTCCTATTTTAATAATTTTTTTAGGATTATTTACAAACACGGAGAACGTATTTGAGGCAAAAGTGTTTTTATCATCCCCTAATGGAGTGTGGTTATTAATAATAATTTGGTTCATTCTTTAAACTTATAAGTGGTTAAAAGTAATTTTTTAATTTTTAATTTGCCCTTTTATCAGACAAATACTTAGAAAATTAACTAATGGGATTACCCCCTAGCAGATTCATACGCCATAATTCTCCTATTTGATATTGCTCTAGCCAGTTTTTTAATAAAATAATATTTATGGGTTTTATAGAGCTTTCTCCGCTTTCGTTATCCATCTGTAAAGTATAAATACTATTTTTTTTCACCTTATTAAGTAAGGCAGGAGAGTGGGTAGCTAACACAATTTGCGATTCTTGGGTATAAGAATCTATTAAATCCCCTAAAAGCTCTATAGCATAAGGATGTAAAGAGATTTCTGGCTCTTCTAATAATAAAATAGCAGGCCGCATTTTTTTAGGAGAGTTTAACAAGCAGGTTAAGACGATAAATCGCATAGTACCATCAGACAAAAATTTAAGGCTAATAATCTTAGGACTGAAATGCATCTTGCAAGAAATGCCCACCCCTTCGTCTTTCATTATTAAAACAAACTCCTGAAACGAAGGTATCATAATTTTTATTATTTGCACAATTTTATGGTAATCATGAATATAGTTTTCCTTTATTCTCCATAATAAGGTTCCCACATCATACCCATAATTATTTACGGCAGTGGCAGTTTGAATTTTATCCGGATTATTTAAATTATTAAGCTCCTTATTAAATGGCGTAATTTTGGAAAAGAAAAAATTATTATTATAAAAACTATAACTTCTTACATTAATTAAAAAATTATATACTAATTTAGCTTCTAAAGAATCCTCAATTTTAGTAGGCAGTATTAGGTTACTATGATAAGAAGAGCCTCTTGCCAAGGGGATTAGTTGAGAATAGTCATAAATTATATTTTTAGTGAGATTAACAAGCTTTTCCTGGGAGATATGCAAACTTTCTTTTTCACACCATTTAATTTCTACTGTATATTCATAAACTTCTTCCGCCTTAGAGGTTGAAACTAAATTACCGATTGATTCACCTAATAATTCAAGATTAATAAAGGAAAAAACAAACTTAATAACATTGTCTTCATCCCAACTATGTAAATAATCCTTAATTACCTTTTCCCTTGATCTTAAATAATTTGCTCCACCATACTTTAAAAGATTAGGTATAAAATTAATCATAGATAATAAATTAGATTTTCCCGATCCATTACTACCAATTAAAACTGTTAATTCCTTAATATCTTTAAGATTAAACGTTTTAAAGCTTTTAAAATTGGAGACTGAAAATTTATCTATCTTAATCATTGTTATCAATATTTGTTAATTAATTATAAAAATCCTTAGGCTTAATAGAATTATCGGAATTTATTAAAATATTTGCGTGCGGCTTATATCTTTTGGATTAACTATAAGACATGCTATAATATTAATGTTATAAACTTTAAATTGCAAAACAAATAATAACAAAACTAATCAAAGCACTCCATGCGTTACCCCCCAGATTCAAAACACATTTTTAGCGTAGTTAAAGATATTACAGGTCCGGCCTTTCATAAAAGAGGTATTCATATTCTTAAATTAATAGAAGATTGGAGCACCATAATTCCTGATAAATGGCAAGAAAATAGTTCACCTTATAAAATATCCTGGGATATCAACAATAAGGGCACTTTACATATAGCCGTTACTAACCATTTTATTGAGCAGTTAATTAGTTATGAGCGCCAAATCATTTTAAAGAAAATTAATAGTTATTTCGGTTGCTCTTATATCGTGGATATAAAATTTAAAGCTATGATTACTGCTTAAACAGCTTGATATACATTTTATAGCGACATTCTTTAAAGGAATGTTTAAATGAATAAGATTGATCTTTTTAAAAACATCATTTATAGTGTTATAAGGTTACACATATGTTTTTAGGGTAACTTAATAAGTATAATTAAGAAATAATTAAGATGGAAAACACATGAAATCCCTTAGCAATTTTTTCAAATCAGCAAGTTTAGTCGCCTTCTTTTTAATTTTAGGGTTGCTAAATTCTTATGCCGTAGATTCAATAGTTAATCAAGTAGATAATAAGGGTTTTAGCAGGATTACCTTAGGTAAAGATGATGCTCCTGTAATTATATATGAATTTTTATCATTAAGTTGCGGTCATTGTGGCACTGTTTATAATGACGTTATGCCTGAAGTTAAAAAAAACTATGTGGATAGAGGGTTAGTAAAAATAATTTTTATTGATGTTCCTTTGGGGAGCTCAACAAATTTATTTGCCCATAGCTTAGTACATGTTTCTAAAAATAAAGAAGTTTCCTTAAGATTGCTTACTGCTTTATTTAAGGCACAAAAAGAATGGCTATCTAACTCAAACCCTAAAAAGCAACTGATTTTTTATGCTAAATCTGTAGGAATTACTGATGCAGAAATTAAGACCGCTGAAGATGAAAACCTTAAATCTTGGCTAACAGATAGCGCTACAGATATTTTGAAAGCTCTCAAAATATCTGGCACCCCTACAATGATATTGGTAAAAAAAGGCGAAAGAATAGAAGACAGCAAAATCAGACTTTCTGGTGCTGAACCTTATTCTCGTGTGAAAAGAGCAATTGACAAGTTATTAAATGAATAATTTAAACTTTGTAAATTTCTTTATAATTAAGTGTATATTTTATTTAATGACTGAAGAAAATAATAAAGAAAATAGCTTAGATCTAAGAATAAGAACACTTAAGAAAAAACATTCTAAGCAAGATGCTAAATCTATAAGCCCTAATCGCAAAGCTATTTCCATAGCTTTAAATTCAAGTTTAGAATTAATCTGTGGCTTAATAGTAGGAGGGGCTATAGGGTATATGTTAGATAAACTATTTAAAACCGGTTTTATATTTTTTATAATATTTGTTTTTCTAGGTTTTATCGCAGGTGTGGTAAATTTGTATCGCTATACAAAAAATTTATAATAATAGTTAATAGGCTATAAATGCTAGGAATTTCTCCGATTGACCAATTTAAGGTACAAACTATAGGGGGTAATATATATATTGCAGGTGTAAATATATCTTTTACTAATTCTGCCCTTTTTATGGTTTTAGCTGCAGTTTTAGTAATATTATTTTTTTACTTATCTTTAAAAAACATTAATGTGGTGCCAAGCAAACTCCAAATGGTGTCTGAGCTTTCTTATGATTTTGTAGCGCATATTGCCAAAGAAAATATTGGAGATAAAGCTAAAGTTTTCTTTCCTTTTATTTTCTCTATATTTATGTTTATCTTATTTGGTAATTTATTAGGCACAATACCTTACTCTTTTGCCTTCACTAGCCAAATTATCATCACCTTTAGTATAGCTTTATTAATGCTTACAGTAGCAACTATTTATGGAATTATTAAGCATAAATCTAAATTTTTTAAGGTTTTTATTCCTTCAGGCTTACCTTTTTATCTTATTCCCTTTATGGCTGTGCTAGAGTTTATCTCTTATTTTGCTAAAGCCTTAAGTATGGGAATAAGGTTGTTTGCCAACATTATGGCCGGCCACATTATTATTGAAATATTCGCGGGATTTATTATAGCTTTAGGGATTTTTGGGATTATACCTTTATCTTTTACTATAATACTTTATGCTTTTGAATTAATGATTGCTTGCATTCAGGCATACATTTTTACCATTTTAACTTGCTTGTTTCTTGAGCAAGTAATTAATTTACATTAACACTATTTAAAAAGGAGTTTACCTTGGATAACATCGAAAGTTACAAATATTTAGCAACCGGTTTAAAATACTTAGGAGTGGGATTATGTATGCTTCCTCTAGCAGCCGTGGCTAGCTCTATTGGCAAAATATTTTCTACTTTAGTTACAGAAACTTCTAGGAATCCTGCCGCTAAAACCAGTTTATTTACTTATTCATTAATCGGCTTTGCCTTAGTAGAAGCCGCGGGTCTTTATGCCTTAGTTGTTGCATTTATTATGTTATTTTCTAATTAAGTTAATTATAATATTAACTTTTTAGGGCATATTATATTTAAATGTTTTAGTTAAAAATTAGAAATTTATACTTAAATAGTAAGCAATTAGAAAATCTTATTATTTAAGTATAAAAGGTAATAACTTTGCAAGATATAATTTATAAATAAGGCACATAAATTCATGCAACTAACGTCAGATAGGAAATAGATTTTTGATGCTAATACTTAAACTTTTTAAATCCTTAAAAACTTTTAGTACCAACTTTAGTAAGGTACTAATATTTCTATTTTCTATTTTTACTTTGGAGATTGCTCTAAAAGGTGGGGAAAGCAGTTTAATTGCTGCAATAGCAAGTCAAGCTCCTAATAGTCCTCTTGCAGGCAATGCGGGATTACCGCAATTTGATAGTTCAAAATACACGCAACAATTATTTTGGTTAATTATTAGTTTTGGTAGCTTATATGCATTTTTATCCTATATTGCTATTCCTAAACTGAGGCAGATTAAAACTGATCGTAATAATAGAATATTAAATAATATTGAGCAGTCTGCTAAAATCAAAAAAGATATCGATAAGATTAATAGCTTAATTGTTCAAAAAAAGCAGCAGCTTAAAAAAGATGAAGAACAAATTTCAGAAGACATTGTGAATAAGGTTAAGACTTTAACTAAGCAGAAAAAATCCGAGCTTGAGGCTAGCAAAAAAGAAGAGCAAAGTGCTTTTGATGAAAAATTTGCTGCTTATAAAAAAAACACCTTAAAAAATATAGATAAGGATTCTTTAGTATTATCTAAGTTAATTTTAAATAAACTTAATCTTGATTTTAGTGAAGAAATAATTGAGAAAATACACAACAAACATTAATTAAATCTTTAAAGTGAGCTAATCTCTATATGTATAAATAAAACTATATCTTCAAGGAAACTTCCCCTATGCTAAGTATATTTTCTAATTTTCATTTTTGGATGATTATAGCTTTTATAACTACTTTACTTGTATTATATTTTAAAGCTAAAAATCATATTAATACCTTATTAAATAAAAAAATTGCTAATATCATAGAAGAGAATAATCAAGCTGCTAATTTGCTTACTGAAACTATGACCTTATTTAACCAAAAAAAAATTGATCTTGAGCAAATTAATAAGATCAATATGGAGCGTATTGCTAAAGCTAAAATTGAAGCTGATAGTTATCATGAGCGTGTGATTAACAATTTAAATCTTCAAGTTAAAAATTCTAAGTCTTCTTTTAATAATTATCTTAAGCATGAAGCAAAAATTAAATATGCTGAAGTACAATCTATCGTTATTAATAAAAGTTTAGAAAATATAGATACTTTATTTAAAAATCACTTAGATGATAAAGTGCAAAATAAATTAATTGAAGATAGTATCAATAATCTTGGTAGTTTTTTAGCTCAAAATCCTACTACTTTTACCCAGAGCCTTGTAGAAAAAACCACTGATTCCATTAGCACAAAAAATACCTAAACTTTCTGCTTAAAGATATAATAGAAAGATTTTTAATGTCTGCAAATTCCTTTGGTAAGCTCTTTAAAATCACCACCTTTGGTGAAAGTCATGGATTTGGAGTAGGTGTAATTATTGATGGCTGTCCTTCAGGCTTAGAGATTTCTCAAGATTATATCCAAGAAAAACTAAATGAAAGGCGCCCAGGCTTTAATCCTTACACTACTTCCCGCCAAGAAGAAGATAAAGTACAAATCTTATCAGGTATTTATCAAAATAAAACTTTAGGTACCCCGATAGCTTTATTAGTGCAAAATAAAGATCAAAGATCTGAAGATTACGATAATTTAGCCAAGGTTTTTCGTCCAAGCCATGCTGATTTTGTATGGCATAGTAAATATGAGCATGTTGATCCCAGAGGCGGAGGTAGAAGTAGCGCTAGAGAGACAGTAGGTAGAGTAGCTGCTTCTGCTGTTGCTTATAAAATACTGGAGAAATATGAGATTAAAATACAGGGGTTTTTGCATGCTATTGGAGGCGTTGCTGTTGATGAAAGTAAATTAGAATATGATAAGCTTAACTATCAAGAAATTTCTAAAAGTTTGTTATTATGTCCAGATTATTCAACCTCTTTGTTATGGGAGAACAAATTAAAGCAAGTTTTAGAAAAAGGAGATTCCTTAGGGGCGATTATTCAAATAATTGTGCAAAACTGCCCTATTGGCCTTGGAGAGCCAGTGTTTGATAAATTAAACGCAGATTTAGCCAAAGCTATTTTTAGTATACCAGCTGTTAAAGGGTTAGAATTTGGTAAAGGCTTTGAGCTTTCTTCTATGTTTGGATCTGAAGGTAATGATCAAATGGTAAGCTCAAAAGGAAAAACAAAAGTAGATTTTGTAACCAATAATAATGGGGGCATTTTAGGGGGAATAAGTACAGGAGAAGATATAATGTTTAAGATAGCGATTAAACCCACAAGCTCCATCAAGCTACCGCAACAAACTGTGGATAGTGATTTGAATAAAGTTAAACTTGAGATTAAAGGTCGCCATGATCCTTGCATAGGTATAAGGGCTGTAAGCGTTTGTAAAGCCATGACTGCTTTAGTAATAGCTGATCACATATTATATAAAAAAGCTAAATAGCAATATTTCTATTAGAGCTATTATTATGGAAGGGTTAATTTATCAACAGAAAAAATTTAAAAATTATAGTCAATCTACATATCTCTAATGATAGCAAGGTTGCCAAAAAATGAACTACTTGTATGATGTTCTATTTATAAGGGAGGATAGGTTTCCAAACTAAATATAAATACTCTTACTAATCATAAAAGACAGCTTAAATAGACGAAGAAATATTCCCGATTAATTGTTTCACAAATAATAATACTTCTACCAGCTATGGAGATACAAAAAATATTGTTAAACTTTAAAAAGCACTACTTAGGCTCAATCCGCGTAAAAAATTCTTAGAAAGCAGCATTCAAGATAATATTAAAGATATTAAAGCCGATAAAAAAACTTATTTGATAATATGCTAAAATAAGCTTATAAATGTTATAGAACTACTAAGTCATAATTTCAGTTAATTGAATATTTTAAACGCGATCAAAAATCTTAAATAGTATTCTTTATAGCTATTAGCATTTCTATATGCTCTACTTGTAAATAGTTGTAAACTTACTTAGTAATAATTTTACAACTTCTATATTTATCAATATTACTATTAGTAGCAAACTCTATATTTGCTACTATGCTTTAATAATTTTAGAAGTATTATTCACTAATCACATAAGCAACTATAGTGTCTTGTCTTTATAAAGCTAACCACCATAGAGGTTTTAGTATTTAAACTCCTTGCATTGGCTATGAGGGGTCTTTCTATTTTTACGTTTCTTAACTTCTTTGTCGCCTCTATAGGTTTACTCACTTTATACCCTTTACTTTATAATAACTAGAAGGATTATTACATCAGCTACAAGCATGCTGAGAAAAATATTTGTTAATAAAAATCTTATGCCAACAAGAATCATAAAGTACAAATGATAAAATTCTTTAATGATAAAACTTTTTTTCTTTGGCCTATTTTGAACATTTATATTATAATTATTTCTTTTATTTTTTGCCTTTTTTATAGCCGTTTTTATAGTTATACTAAGGTCCGCACCCAAGCTTATCTATTTGAAGTTCAAGCTCTAAAGTAATATGTAAAGCTTTAATAGTTTGTTCTAAATGCTGAATTTTTTCAAGATCTAGAATTCTATCAGAGCTTCTATTAATATCTTGCTCAAGCCCTTTGTTAACAATAGTATAATCATAAAACAGCTTGGGAAACTTCTGAAAAATACCTGTTGCTATTAATGTATAATCTGCTGTTAAATTTATTAAATAGGGCTTTTTTAATTAGGTTATCCAATTATCCAAAGTAGTAGCTACGCTATCAAAGAGGTATTGAGGATTTATAGTTTCAATAACAAGCTCCGTAGGTAATTTTACATTTTTACCTAAGTGAGCCTCTATTAATAATTTACCCAATTTAGCTAAATTTAAAAATTTTTCTTTTATCATCTGTAAAAATTAGGCGTAGGAAATCTATTTTTAGATGTTCTAAATATTTTTGCTTATAGGATGCATAAATAAAGATAATATTTTCAATATTATCTTTATTTAGATTATTATCGACATATTGCTCACCTCCACTAGTATTTAACCATTTCATATACTAAAGCGAAGTTTATATCAATGTACTTTTTAATGTTATGTAAGGTGAGATTAACCTTACAAATTTACCCAGCTCGGGGAGTTTTCATATTTCATTTGGCTAAAAATAGTGCATAGGAAACCATTTACGCAAATGCATCAATAAATTCTAATTTACCCATACTTTCAGATAAATTATTTCTAAAGGAAATATACATTTGAAAAAGCTCACCTCTTTTAGCTTTGTCTTGAATTTCTATTTCTTCTAGCAAATAAATTTTTAAAAGTTTGGATATATTGGCTAATTTAGTAGCAAGTTGCTTTGGGCTTAAAAGCGGTTTAAGCTTAACTGCTAAAAATTTATTAAATATAATTTCAAGCTCGTTAACTTGCACATCAATTTAGAGATTTTTAGATCAGGTAAATTAAAATGTAAGGAAGAGCCAAAATTAAGATGAGAACTTACTTGAATTTTATTATCAGAGTTGATTAAATATTTAAAGCTAAAATAATTGCCTACAAGGAGGTTATCAGTAACGCTTAAATACTTGGCTATTTGTTTAGACTTTTCAATTTCATTACAATAAGGCTATTCAGGAATTTTGGTCTCAATATAGTCAATAATTTCGCCCATTTTTTTGACAGTGAAATCAGTGGGGAGCCTTGGCTTTATCAGTACTTAAAGCTCTGTCTAAGTAATTAACTCTATTAATATCTTTTAAATACCGTTGTTATATTTAATATTAAGGTTCACTTAAAGCACTATTAAAAACTTTAAGTATAGGTTTTAATATATAAGCCATAATTGTTCTTTCTCCAGCTATAATATCTACTTCTGCTATCATACCGGGGAAAATTGGTTTATTGCCCCCAAAGCCTTTCACATTTGATTCTACCTTAACCATATAATATGGAGCTCTAGTACCTTCATCTAAATGAGTATCAGCACTAATATCCATAATAGAACCTTGAAGGTGACCGTGGATACTGCTATCATAAGCGGTAATCTTAATATTTACTTTTTGCCCGGGCCAAATTCTTCCCCTATCTTGTGGTTGTATTCTTGCCTCAATCACTAAAGTCTCATTAGTAGGAATGATTTCTGTAATTGTATCACCTGGACGTATAATGCCCCCTATAGTATTGTAGAATAAAGTTTTTACTACCCCATCCACAGGAGAGGTTACCTCAGTTCTCATAACCCTATCTACATTAGCACTGATTTGCTCTTTAAGTTTTTCTATTTCTATTAAAACCCCAGATAATTCAGTTTGAATTTCAACCAGCATCCGGGTTTTTACCTCAGCTGTTCTTGATTGAGCTTCATTAACTGCCTTCTCAGTGGTAAGCATTTTATTTTGTACATCTTCTAAATCAGTTAAAAGATTCTGGGCTTTAAGTTTAGACTCAATTAGTTCCTTTTGGGAACCCGCACCACTTTTTACCAACCGCTCGAGGATTTTTTGTTGCTCAATAGCAAACTGGTATTGTAGATTTAGATTTCTAGATCTAGCCCGGGATTCTTGAAGTTCTAATCTTCTTTGTTCCGCTTGTTGCTCTACTACATCTAAGGTATTTCTAAAATTAGATTTTCTTTGTAAAAACAGCCTTTTTTCATTATCAATAATATTGGGTACTTTACCAGCTATTTCTGAAGGGAATTGAATTTCTTCTGCTCCATTAAGCTCTGCCCTTAATCTAGCCTCTGTAGCTAATCTAGCATATAAACTAATTTGCAACTCACCTAAATTAGATATAGCAAATTCATTACGAATTCTAAAAAGAATTTGCCCTTCTCTAACCTGTTCGCCTTCTTTTACTAAAATTTCCGATATAATTCCTCCCTCAAGATTTTGAACTCTTTTGATTTGTCCAGAAGGTACTATTTTGCCGTATCCCCTAATAAATTCCCCTATTTTCATTAAAGAAGCCCATAAGATGAAAACTGTAATTAATAAAAAGATGGGAAAAATCACCAATTGATAGTGAAATTTACTAATATTCACGTTTATCCTTTAAATCTATATATTATATTGCTCGTTTACTTTGTGAAAGCATTTCTAAAACCTTTTCTTTAGTATCATCAATAATTACCGTAGCTTGATCAATTAATATTACTCTATTAACTAAATTAAGCTGTGAAGGTTTATGAGTGATTAAAATAAAGGTTTTTTCCTTCACATATTCTTTAATATTTTCCATAAATGTTGCCTCTAAAGAACTATCCATACCATTGGTTGGTTCATCTAAAATTATAATAGGAGGATCATTTAAAATAGCTCTAGCTAAAGCTATTATCTGTTGTTGCCCTCCTGAAAGATTTTTCCCTTGCTCTTCAATGATCATATCATCACCTTTAGATGATAAAGCAGTAATTAAATGAACCCCTGCAATATCACAAGCTTTTCTATACTGTTCTTCAGGAGTATTTAAATTATTAATTAAAATATTATCACGTACTGTGCCATGAAAAAAATAGGATTTTTGTGGCATAAAGCCAATATTGGCTCGGAGCTCATGAATATGAATGTTATTAATATCTATATTATCTACCAATACTTGGCCGCCATTTTGAAAATCTAATCCTAATAATAATCTAGTAATAGTACTTTTGCCAGCACCGGTTTTTCCAATCACCGCTACTTTAGCTTTTTCTCTAATTTCAAAGGTACACTTATTTAAAATAGGATTTTTTAAAGTTGGGTAAAAAAATGTTACATCTTTGAACTTAACATTTCCTTTAAACGGTCCTTTTTTCCCATAAGAAGTTGTATCATCTTCCATGGGAGAATTAACAATTTTCTCTAAATGACGTAAAGTATTTTGTATAGATCTATATCTAACTACCATTCCTGAAAAGCTAATAATGGTAGACATTATTCTAGCAGAAATCGTGGTGGCGGCGATTAGGCCTCCTGTAGTCATAGCATTTGATGAAATTTCAAATACCCCTACCACAATTACCAGTACCCCTACTATATTCATTACAAATACTGAAAAATTAGAAGCAATATTAACCCACAAATTATAACTAAAATTAGTTTTATAAGTTTTAGTTAAAGTACGTTTCCATTTGTATAGTACCTTACCAATAGCATTAAAGGTTTTAATACTTTCTGCGCCTGCGATAGTTTCTACTAACAAGCCATTTCTTTGTTGTTCTTCTAAAATCATCGTACCATGGGTATTTTGTAGTGGCACCTGTAACAAAATATTAGTTATAAATACTATTATAGAAGCAATTAAAGGTACAACCATTAACCAAGGCGAAATAAATAGCAATACCATAAAAAATAATATTAAGAAAGGTACATCGATTAAGGTAGGAATAAATCTACTAAAATAGAATTCTCTTACCATAGATAACTCTCTAAAAAGGGAATTTTTAGCACCATTACTCATATTAATTCCAGGAGCTTTAGCATTTAAAATCTTACTTAGCAGCACCTGATCAACTTCGTTACCTATGCTTAAGGAAATATAATCACTTAAATATGATTTAATAACTTTAAAAACTAGATCAAATAAATAAATTAACATCATGCCAAAGGATAAAACAAATAAAGTAGATATAGCATAATTAGGAATTACCCTATCATACACATTCATAGTAAAAAAAGGTGAAATTAAGGCAAATATATTAATGAAAAAACTTATAACTAAAATTTCTATAAATATATGTTTAAAGCTACCTAAGGATTTGAAGAGAAAACCAGTCCTTTTTAAAAAAGATGATACACTTAAATCTTCTTCGTAAAAAAATATGGCATATCCTGTATAATCATTGATTAAATTATGGGGTTTAAATTCTTCCTCTTTTTGAGTATGAATATTAAAACCAGAAGCTTTGTCTAAAACTACATAAAACTTATTTTTTGATAAAAGCAAAATGCCAGGACCTGAATTAATATCTAAAATATTAATTCTTCTCATCTCAGCGATTAAACCAACTTTTTTAGCCAACTCAAATAAGTGCTTAATGTTTAGATCTTCGCCATTAGTAGCTAAATTTGAATATAACACCTCAGGAGAAACATTTTTATCAAACATTCTTAAAATTTGTTGAAAAGCTAATTTTAAATCTTGGCTGCTCTCAAGTACCCCATCATTTTGCGGTGACTGCTCAACTATTTGATTAATAATTTCCTCATTAATTTTATCAGCATTATTTAAAGTAATAGGCTTGTCTTTTTTTATATTTATCATAAATTATCTTTTTGATATAAATTTTCTATATTATTGGTAATTGAATTTTTAAACGATTTTATTGTAATTTAAGCCTATTACAATTTTATTAATTAAAGGTATATAGGATTATTAGATTAGGTTTTGCTTATATTTATTTTTTAAATAAAAATGAGGTATCTACGATGGTTGTGGCGGTATCAGCTTTAGTAGAAGTTTTATTATTTTTATTATCCATTGCACCTTTATTGCTTACCTTTTTACTAATTTGTTTATTTAAATAATGCATATTGGCTAATAAATCTATTTTTTTAGCTTTATCCTCTTTACTATTTTTAAAAGCTTGGGTTGCTTTTTCTAATAATTTATGCTGGCTACTTTGATTTAAATTTGCTATTTTAGTTTTGGAAGTAGTAGCAATATCATTATTTATAGTGTTTATAGTTTCCATTTTAGAGTTATAATTTGTCTTATCGCTTATAGTAGAGCTAGCATTAGGGGTTTCATTAATTTTATTAGCTGGATCTAGTGAAGTAGATAACTTAGAATAAGAAGCGTCCTTATTTTGTTCTTTAATATCTTCTTTTTTAGCTTCTTCAATAGCGTTTTGCTGCGCTAAAGATTCTGCTAAACTTTCTTTCAAATCATCATTTTTTTCACCAAAATTATGATTTCTTATAAAAGGAGATATATGTGAATTAAGGTCTACTTGTAGCTCCTTTATAACTGCTCCTGAAGATATCCTATAAGCTCTTTGAGCATGATCTTCAGTTTTTTTTACCTCATAAATAATTTTGTTTTCAATATTTTTAATTTGTTCTTTAATTTTTTGCTGAGCATCACTTAAATAGTGGTCACTATTTGATAAAATACGGATATTTTCTTTAATTAAATTAAGATCTTTATTAATGTCATACTGGCTAATTTTTTCTAAAACCGCTGTAATTAAAACATTTCTATGATTAATATCATCTAATAAATATTTAATATCACTAATAAGTTTTACGCTTTCTTCCTTAATATCCTCTCCCATATGATCTAATTTATTGATTATAAAATGTTGGTTTTCTTTTACTTCTGCTATTAAAGTGGCACTTTTATTAAAATCTGCCATAAACGCTTTACTAATTACAATTTGCTTATCTAAATTTTCCAATAATTGAGCTGATTTAAACTCAATATTTGTAATAATAGGAGCCACTTTAAAAAAATTATTCTCTTTAAGCCTTAAATCCTGATCCAGATTATCAAGTTTATTAGATATATTTTCTATGCTGTCTTTTGCTGTACCTAAAGTATGATTAAATTCTTGAAAATTTCCTCCTTCAATTATAGTTTTATTTAGGATTGATTTAATTTCCACCTTAATATCTGCAATAAGATGTAAAGCTTTATTGTTTTCCTGTTTGAACCCTTCAAGTATAGTAACTTTAATATCTTCTAAGCCTTCTAAATATTGGGCATTAAATTGCTTATCAATAGCTGTTTGGGGATTAATTTGTTCTGGCTGTAAGTTATATTCCTGGGCATTCTCTTTAAGCACTTCTTTAAGGCTTTGCCTAATTTTTAGGAGATCATGGTCTCCTAAAAATGGTTCTAAAACTTTGGAATTAGAAGTTAGGTTATTGGGATTGAAATGATCTTGGTATATATTTGTAGAAATTTGATTTAAATACACTGTGCTTTTTAAGGCACTTGAAGCAGGTGTTTTATCCATATCTACTGATTCGTGGGCTTTTAGAGCCTGCTTGTATAACAACATGTGCGCATTTTGAACATTTTTATTCTTCTCATTGATAATTTGATGCTCTTTAGAGTAGGTACTTCCTATAATTCCCAACCTTGCTGCTGGTTGGTTTAATTTTTGCTCTGCTGATTTAGTTATTTTACTATCGGATTGATCTGCAACATCTAAAATATTTCTAACTTTTTTTTTATAAAAAGGTTCCTTACTATAAGTTACAGTAGATTCTGCATTTGCATTATCTAATTTTATAGGTTTATCTTGTTTTTGAGCTACCACTTCCTTATATTTAAAGTCATGTTCACTAGCCTTTACTGTATCTTGTAAAGAAGCCTGATTAATTGCAGAATTAGCTAGTTTAGGTAAAGTAGAGACCCGCTTACTTGCTGCATCTAATGATTCTTGTTGCCCTGTTAAATTATCTAAACCCACTGGTAATTCTGTGGCTTTTATGGCATAGGCTGTATTATCTTGAAATCTCTTTCCTTGCTCTTCTTTCTTATTACCTAAATCTACTAATTGCAGCAAATTGACAATCTCATATTGTTTTACAATTTGCCCTAGCACTTTGTTAATATTATTGATTAATTCTATAGTTACCCCATTTCCTTGAGTTCCAACAGATTGTAAAGCACTTAAACTTTCCGTTTTTTGCTTTGCTAAAAGTTCTATGGAATGATTAATCTCTGCAGAGTAGGTTTTAAAATCAATTTTTTGTTGTTGCAAATTTTCTAAAACGGTTTTTAAACCTATATTAACTGCGCTATAGTCTTTGTCTATTTGCTGTGCTTGATAAATTTGATCAATATAATCTTTAAGCTCTAATAATTCTTTAAGATATTCTTTATGAATTTTTTCTATATTATTAGATTCTTTGTTTACTTTATCGGTTTCATTATTCCTGCCTTCATTGTTTTTTTGCGAATCAATTTTTTTTGATTCTGCTAAGGTAGCCACAATCACTTGAATCTGCTGTACGCCTTCTTTAAAAGCATTTTCTAGGCTTTTTTGATTATTAAGCAATATTTCTTCAATATCGGTATCTTTTACTTTATTAATAATTTTATCCTTAGGCTTATTAGCATACAAATCCGCAGTAAAAGCTTTTAAATGATCTAAAATGCCATTTAATAAATTATCTTGTTCACTAAATTTCCCTGAACTACTACCACTAACTACTATAGGGGTATCATTTTTTTCCTCTTTAGTGATACTATTTAATAGCTTATAATTTAACAGATTTTTAAAAGTATCATCTCCTTGCGGAATTGAACCTCCCCCATTTTGATTTTTTAAATTAAATATATAATCTTGAATCCTATTAATATTATTAGCTTGAGAAAATTGATCTAATTTATTCATAATCTGATTTAGCAAAAAATTAGGAACCTCATTAGTATTTTTCATATTTAACTTTTTAGTTAATTCTAAAAGTATATCTTTAGAAAAATCTATCGCTAAAGGCTCTGCATTATTTAATTTTTCTTTATTAAAAGACTCTTTAAGTTGCCCTAAATCTGCAGTTTCTCCTTTAAAGTTTTCTAAAATTTTAGAGGGTTGTAAGTCAGATCTATTATTATTTTTGCTTTCAGATTCATTATCTAAATGAGAAATATTATCTGTTTGCGTATTAACTTTTACATTAATTGGCTCAGCAATTTTCTCATTGCCCCCTGAATAAATATGCAAATTTATATCAATCTCATTACCTGCAACCTGAGAAAATACTGTTTTATCTCCCCCTTTAAAAGTATGATCGGAGAAGGAGAAATCTGGAAAAGTTCTAAATAAAGTCTGATGATTAAAAGGCGCTGAATCATTATCTGCAGTAGGGAGATTTTCCTTAAAAGCTACCTTTTGATTTTTAGATGCAAGATTGTTATTTAATTGTGGTTCGTTTACCCCTGCCTCAGAAAAAGATTGGCTTTCTGATTGATTATAAGTTGAGGGTTGTGTAATTAAGTTAGGGAATCTACGTTGAATAACTTCTGGCTTATCTTTTTGCCCTTTAATTTTAAAAGTAGTTAGATCATTAGTAGATTGCTGCTTTTCTGGCCGGTGATTTTCTGACTGATAATTGGGCTGAAGCTGGGCAAAGTTATTTCCCTTCTCTTCCCCTTTTCTGGTTGCAAAATATATGTTGGGAATAATATTAAGTTGTTTATGAGTATAAAATTGCTTAGTAGGATTTTGGTTCTCTTGAGCAGAGGAAATTTCTTGGATTTTTTCTATTGGCCTACCTGATTGCCTAAAGAGAGGATCCTTTGATGTTTCGCTCCATTCCCCCTTTGTAACATGGCTGCCATTGTTAGGATTGTTCTTAGGAGTATCTTCAGAGCTATTATGGTCGCTAAAGAGGCCTCCTTTATTGTAGTTATTCCTATCCTTAGGGTAAATTACCTTAGAGCTTATAGACCTATCAAAGTCTTGATTAAAGTGAGATTGATCTTTACTTTCTTCACCCTTAGACCCTTCTTTACCTTTATATCCTTCTGAACCTTCAATAGGATTACCATTAACATAAGAAGGTGTATAAGCAGTTATAAGAGCTATTTTTTTATTTAACCTGTTTTCCACCTCATCAAATATGATAGAGTTAGGATTTACATTTGCTAAAAAGCTTCTTCTTTTCTGAACCAACATACCCTCTTATATTGCTTTAAATAAATAAATCACTTTAATTTTATTAAATTAAACTAATCGTTTAATTGTTTTATCCCTAAAAGCATAATATCTATGTTATTTATCGTATTTTTTAGTATTTATTAATAAAGTAATAATATTGCTATTACATATATTATCACATTTTTTTTATAAAAATAAATATTTTCATAGCTACTTTAAGAAAGAAAAACCTTACTTCCTTAGATTCCTTTTATTAATATTTTAATAATCTGGTATATTAAATTGTTAGTAAATTTAATATACCTTATAAATTTCCTCCATTATTAGTATGATGTTTAGCAATATTAGCTAAAAATTCTTGCGTTGGATCTTGAGATCTCTCATCTTCTTTAAAGCTGTTTTCAAGTTCTTCTTGAGCTATAAAACTTTCATGCACATTAGCATAAAAATCACTTTCAGAATTAATTTCTTGAATGAGCTCCTTGGAGGTTAAGTTATCTTCCTTAGAATCAAAAACTATTTTCACAATTTCTTCTAAACTGTCTGGATCATCATTAAGAGAAGTAGTTAATGACCTCATTATAAAATCATCATCTAAAGCTAAATTATTACCTGAGATATTATTTTGATTACTTGTCATAAAATTAGCAGCAGCAAATAAATCAATATCCTCAGAAAGTATCTCGGTATAATTATTATCTCCAGAAGTTGGTTCATTTAGTGCTAAGATTTGTGCTGTTTCTTCAATTACAACTTCAGAAATTTGTCCTTCTAAAAGTTGCTCTTGGGAAACCTGCTCTATTAAAGCTGGCTCTTCTAAAGCATTATTTACCTCTTTTTGATATGCAATTATTAAATCTTCTGGATTTATATCATTTTCAGCAACTACATTAATTTCAGGTACTACTTCTTCAGCATTGGTTATATTATTTGCTAATAACACTTTATATTCATCAAGCTGATTTGCAAAAATTTGTTCGCCTACCACGTCTTTAATTCCTGATAAATCAGTTAAGTACGAAGTATCATAATAAATTTTATTAATATCATATAAACCATTAGCTACAATAGAGCCATAGGTAGAATTTAATAAATACATAAAATTATTTAAGCCATCAGTAATAAATAAATAACTACCCCCTGTATTATAAGTGGTACCATTTAGCAATAAATTATCCAAATGCACTAAGCCTACTTTATATACTAATGCATCACCCCCAAAGAAGATATCATCTAAGCCACTCCCTGTATCAATTACCTGATTAGCCTCCATACTAAAAATATTTAAGACATCACGCGATTGAGATAGTTCATAAAAAGTATGCCCATAAATAGCAGATCTACTAATGGGATAAATAATAGTAATAGGATTAATAGTACCTATAGTTAAAATTGTACCTCCAACTCCTGGCAAACTTACCTTTTGAATATTAGTATAAGTATCAACCAAGCTCAAACCGCGGTACATTCTGGTAATAGTTTGATCAACAGTATTAATATGTACTCTACCTTGCACTCCAAGAATATTATTAGTTTGTATAGCATTTGCCACTATTACAACGTTTCCTATTCCTGAATTACCATCTAAAGCATAAGACATATAATTATAAGGGCTACTACTAGGTATAATAGGTACATTTAAAGACATTATATGTTGAGCATAATAAAAAACGTTATTACCTGCTGTTGAGCCCTTAATCTGTTGTACCTGATGGAAATTATAATTAGCACTTGTATCTGCTAAAGTAGTACTTGTGCTTGTAGTGGGCACCGAATAAGTAGTAACGCGCACGCCACCTGATATATGTCCAGGACTGCCCGCTTGCATTTGCATTAATTTAAATAACAAGCCCTGGCCAGTTGGAAGTCTAGCGGTACTAAAATCCACACCGTTCATGGCATCTAAAGGATTATTTACCACTGATACTGGCGTTTTATCTGGCGCATAAAAATTATAGCTTTTGCTAGTATTATTGTCTAAGCTTTTAACTACCATATTCACAGGTTGAATACTAGCAGCAGGCGCTCCTGGACTCCAAATATTATTTCCTCCTGTAATATTAATAGTATATCCTAACGCAATATGCTCAATACTTGTTGAATTAATATAGACATTTATTGAGGTTACACTACTCACTGCCGAAGCATTTACAATAAAGTTCGTTTTATTGTTATCTATCTCAAAATTTGTTATGCTGTTAACCCCATTAGTATCTACTACAATACGATCACTACTACTGTAATTACTGTTATTAGCATTAATTACATAGTAATAGCTATTACTATTAAACCCAGTTATATCAAAATTCCCCAGATTATAAGTAATATTATTAATAGCATTACTATCTATATCTCTAAACCCTATAAAATTGGCGTTAAAAGAATTCACACCACCTAAAGGCTGAACTACCTGCTCTGTACCCCCCTTAATGTATACTGTTTTAACGACTGAGTTACCAGTTAATACGAGACGATCTGCCCCTCCACCTCCATCAATGAGAGTAGTAGGTGTGTTATTAGTTCCCCCTAATGCGATTGTATAATCTCCTAAAGTTACCGTATCATTAGCACTAGTTAATTGATATTTATTAATATAAGAAATAGATCCAGTAAGCGCAATACTATTAGTTTTAAAAACTAAAGTTGAAGTATTTCTGCCATCATATAAAGTTAAGGCAACTGCGGTAGATGATCCAACTGCCGTATCCATATTAATATGATAGATAGGTTTATAAGCAGTAGTGCTATCTAAGAAGCTAATCTCTCTTAATTGACCTGTATAATTAGCTGTAAAATTGATATTAGTTATATTAGTAGAAGCAGTAGTTCCAGCGAAATTTAAAATAAGAGATTGAAAGTTGATTGCTGCTAGATAATGGCTGGTATTAGATAAAATTATCCTATCGGTTAAATCCACTTTATAGATAGCAGTGCTTATCGGAGTATGCCTCCATTCTAATTTATTATCTCCTGCCACACCATCTAAATGTAATTTAGTAGTACCCGTAGCAGTAAATATACTAGTATCATTTACGACCACTGTTTTTTTATTAGAGCCAAAAATAATTGCTCCTGTGGTAGAAGAATTATTAAAATTAACCCCATTAATTAGCTTACTATTAATTACTACATTAGATTTTGTACTGGTCCCTGGATTTATAATGATAGTTTCATTAGCACTTGAAGCATAATTAGATAAATCTAAAGTAGTGATACCTATTGTAGTAGGCAATGGTGTTTCTACAGAAATATTCTGGTAAGATGAAAGCTGATTAAGTATTACTTTTAAGCCATTGGCTGTTAAATCAGGCGTAAAATTATAAATATCCATATCAATAAGGCGGATATTATAGTTTTTTTGATTTGCGCCTGTAGTGTCAGTTAAAGAAAAAGCAAGAGAGCTAGCCGAAACTAAATCCAAAACTAAATTAGTAGCATTAGCTGCCCCTGCTGTACCCGCAGGGGTGAGTTGAAAATTAATCCTATCATCTTTATTAGATGTGGCTAAGCTGCCTCTAATCTGATTAAACATGCTAGGATCTAACCTATAATCAATAGTATAGGTTAAGCCTGCAAGGTGTGTCACTAGGGGCAGGTCAATGTTACTAATATTAATAATGTTAATTATACTTGGAAAAATATTACCTGAATTAAGCTCTAGATTATATTGATTAGTAGTAGTATTGAAAATAATCTTAATCAAACGGTTCTGTACGCCAGCAAGATTTTTTAAATCCACTTTATCACCACTTACTGCACCATTGCCATTAATGGTTAATATATTAGGAAGGGAACCACTTGTTGGATCCACTAAATAAGAGTTTATTACAAAAGTATCATCATAATTTGTTCCAAGCAAAGTAGAGATATTATATAAAGTATCCGAAGCACCAGTAGAAGTTTTTGTAACATCAAACCTATCAGCAGCCGTATAAATTGCGTTAATCCCCAATAAACTCTTACTATAATCTACTGTTAAAGTTCCAATATTTCCCGTAGTAGTATCTCGTTTTCCTCTAATGGTCACTGCTGTGTTTTGCCCTGTGCTATCCACGTCTCCTATTATTACCGTCTGAACAAGGCCAGCAGCCGTAGGAGCAATTAAATCTAGAGAATTAATCCCTTGGAAACTAATTATATCAGTGCTACCTTTTTTTATAAGATTTTCACTAAAATCATAGATGTAAAGACTAGAAGCAGCTGGAATAAAATTCATTATAATTGCGTTATTACCCAAGCTGCCTTTAATTATATAATCTGCACTGAGGATATCCGTATCAAAAATAAAATCATCATTTCCTTGAGTCCCTGTAAGATTATAAAGGCTTTTTAGAATATACTGATTATGGGATGCTGCTGTATTTGCATCTAGCTGTACCTTGATCTGTTGAGCACCTGTTGTATTTATGTTAAAAATTCCCTTACCTGCAGACGTGGCCTGGGAAAAATCTGCTAAATCCCTAGCTACCCCCACTGTAGATGAAGTCACTCCTTTAAAATCTACAGTTAAAGCATTACCTGATGTCCTAGCTCTTAAATACCTTAAAGTGTCAACTTCTGCCGTAAGCTCTATTTCTTCTATATTACTTAATTGATCCACCCCACCTGATTTAATAATTCTAATAATATTAGGAGTAGTAGCAATTTCGCCAATATTAATGGTAATAGCCGAAATCGGGGCAAAGGGAAGGCCTACATATGTAACTTTATCAGCTGCTCCCACTGCTCCATCAATCTCAAAAGTTTTCTCAAATCCTATAGTAACTTTATCATCATTATTTGATAAGCTAAACTTGTTAAAATTGTCAAATCTATATGTGGTGCTTGTAGTGGTAGTAACAGCTAAATCTAAAGTAATACCAGATGTGTAAGCACTATAAGAAACACTATTAGTCCCTCTACCACCATCAATAATGGCGTAAACTCCTGGCAGTGTTCCTGCCCCTACTGCACTACTTGGATCTGGAACTATAAAAATATCATCAAAATCCCCTAAAATAATTTTGCCTACATTGCTAATCTCAGCAGCAGTTGTTATAGATGGGGAGGTTATGCTAAATTTGTTAAGTTGAGACCCATCAGAAGTTACAGTTAAAGAAGATGTAGCCGCACTATAATCTAATACATTATTACCCGCAGCGTTAAAATTTATATTTACTCTTCTGGAAAAATCAGATTGTACATAAGCTGACTTATCAAAATTTATGGTAGTAAAAAACTTTGTATTTAAAGTAATATTGGCTCCTGATCTAATTGTATCATCTACTCCTCTAAAATTAGCCGTGTAGTTATATGAAATACCACTAATACTAGAAGTTAACGACGTATTAGCAACAGATAAATTAAGAGTATGAATACCTGTATTAACTGCCTCAATAGTATAAGTAGTAGGGGTATTAATAATACCAGCGCCTGCTGTTTCATTAAAATTAAAAATGTTATCTAACCCAGAAGAAGTAGAACCCTGGCCTATGATAATATTAGTAAAGTTTAAATAATTTATTGCTGCCCCAATACTAAAGCTAGCAGCTAATACCTTAGTACTCGCTGTATAAGCATAACTTCCATTGCTGGTTATTGCAGCAAAATTAATACTATTGATACCAGCTCCACTATCCGTATCAGAGCCTGGCGCTATCTGTGCATTACTCAAAATAAAAGTATCGTCGCCAGCTCCTGTTTTTGCTCTTTCAAAATTCGTAATTCTATCTGTGTTCTTTATCGGATTAAAAACAATACTAGCATTCGTATTTTCATATTTTGTTACAACACCTGTAACAAAATTTATTTCCACATTATAAGCACCACTTGAAGGTAAAGCGCTATAATCCAATAAATCATTACCATTACCTCCATCAATATCAACGGCACTATCTCGATCTCCGCTATAAGTGTCATCATTATTAGTCAGACGATAAGTAGTTATATTAGTTAAAGTAAATCCATTAACTATGCCACCTCCCCCAGTCAAATTAGCCGCAGTATAGTTAACTGAACCGCTGCCTATATTTTCAAAGCTTACAGTGTTTGCACCTAGCCCCCCGTCAATTTTGATCGTAGTAGCACCAGTATTATCAAAAATTATAAAGACATCATTTTGAATTGACCCTTTAATAGAATTCATCCCTTTAAAGATATCAGTTGGAGCTCCTGGGCCGCTACCTTTTATAGCTTTATGTGTTCCTGCCGCATCAAAAGTAACCTCAAGGCCTGTACTGATATTTGAGTAATCTAGAAAAGAATTGTTGTTGTTACCCGTATAATTATTAACAGATGCCGTGCTGCCAATAAAAAGAGAAGTTGTTCCTACAGCATAACTTGTATGATTAATATTTAGTATATTAGATAATTTATCTATTATTATTCCTCCCCCAACATTTTGCCTACTAACCACACGCACAGTAGCATCATAGGTAAAATTTCCCACATTGCTATATGCTATAGTACTATTTGTAGTAACTGATGAAGTATCTCTGAAGCTAAATGCAGTATCTAACCTTCCCGTAATATTAATGGTAGTAGCAGTAGCATTATTGTTAGTAAATTCAAACACTCTAATACCCTCAAAGGCTTGGGTAATCCCAGGCAAACCGCCTGTAGAAGTTTGTATAATATGAGTTAGGCCTGTACCGGCAATATCAAAACCGGTAATATCAGATCCAATAAATTGTAAGGTATCGGCTATATTAGAGTTATTTTGCCCTGTAGGGGCACTATTTATAGCATAAGTTAAACTTAAATCGGTAATTTTAAAAATATCGGCAAACACACTTCCTATAATTTTATTTATATTGCTATAGCTATCAACGCTACTTGAGGTTCCTGGTTTTGTTACTTTATTAGTAGTTAAGTCAAAAGTTAAACTAGTTTGAGACGTTACATAGCTTAATATAGAATTTGAACTTGCAACAGTGCCTCCCTGAAAAACATAAGATCCAATATGGCTGCCAAAAAAATAATTGTTTAAAGTATTAGATCCATTAATTGTAGTAAATCTATTTAAAGTGAAATTAGTCCAATTAATGTTATTAATCATAGGATCTCCCGCTGGAGCAGCCCCAGCAAAGTTTACTCCCGCTCTAGAAGTGTTAGCATTAAAAGCAAAAAAAGCTCCTCCTCCACCTGCAGCTAAACTCGTAGCATCAACAGTATTATCCCCTCCTCCACCATCAATTCTGGTTAGGGCACTTGCCGTTACTGGTACCGCATCGAAAATAAAAGTATCATTGGCTGCTGTTAACACTAAACCTAAAGTTCCACCCGTGCTGCTAATCTGGCTTATATTAATATTATTACCACTGGCAAGATCATTAATTACCCCACTTGAATAAATATAATTTACCGCTGTTGACAAATTAAACTCTATAAGGTTATTTCCTCCCAGTAAATCTACTTCAACTAATCTTGAATTATTTTGTAGCTTTACTGTATCATTACCAGCGGTTCCTATTATTTTCTTAAAGTCTAATAAAACATCTGAAGTAGAGCCTTTGATCACTTTATCTGAAGTTGCCCCCCCCCCTACCCCTACTGTCCCTATTTCCAAAGTAATTACTCCATTAAATGAAGTATAATCAGCGGTATCTATGCCTCCGTTGCCCTCATATTGCCCATTAAATCCCGCAGAGGTAACTACTGTATCATTACCATTGGTTAACTTATAGGTACGAATTTGAGAAAAAGTTAAATTAGCTCCACTAAAATTTCCTGATAAGGTAGTAGCACTAAAAGTACCTCCACCATTTGCGGAGGCAGCTAAATTGAGATTAATTGTGGTAAAATTAGAAAAATCTACTACGGTATTAGCTCCTATTACTGTGGAGGCTATAAAACTAGCGTTATTTAAAGTATTACTAATAAGAAATGTTGTATTTCCACTGCTGGCCCTAAAATTTAAAAAATTCAAATGAGTAAGAATATGAGGAGTAGGTCCTCCTGCGGAAGTAAAAGTAGTTTGAAAAGTCTGTAAATTTACCACCAAATCTAAAGTAGTGATAGCAGCAAAATCCATAGTATTAATTCCTGCACCACCATCAATAGAGGTTACTCCTGAACTCATCACCTCCTTAGTTACCATTACATTATCATCTCCCCTTGATAATATTAATTCTTCAATATTGGTAATATTATCTTGAACTGTAATAGCCGGGCCCCCTGCAATACTTATAGTTCTATTTACTCCTATTAGATTATTAAGCGTTATTCTAACTGCTGTAGTATTAGAAATACCAGTGGTTGAAGTATAAGATAATGTATCATTGCCGCCTTGGCCATCAATACTATAACCTTGATCTCCTATTATAATAAAGTTATCGTCATTTGCAGTAGCGATAATGCCGTTAACATTGATAAGATCCCAATTAATATTGGCATAATTAATATTTATAGCATTATTTAAATTAACGTTTAAGTTTGTGAAATTTTTGATTCCACTAAAATCTATAATATCATATCCTATAACAGCCCCCCCACCATCAATTTTTATAGCAAGAGCGTTAGAACCTGCAGTATTATCATAGGCAATAAAGCGATCACCCATTCTAGAACCTACGAAGTCGCTCATCCCAGAATATCTATCCCGGTTGCTTATTCCTTTATCTACTGTGCTATTTAGAAAATCTATGCTTACCGTGCTACTAGCTAAATTTATATAACTTAGAATATTTTGAGCTGCCGCAGAATTTCCATAAAAAGAATAGCTGCCATTTGCACTACTTAAGAAAGAATTATTTCCTGTGCCCCCATAAAAATATTCTATAGAAGAAAAACTATCATTATACCTAACAGCTCCACTGGCACGAGAGATAGTACTATTTAATAAATTAAAGCTCAAATTAGTGATTATATTTCTATAATCAGCGGTATCATCCCCGCCTCTTCCAGTAATAATTAGGGTCTGATTGATCCCATCTAAGACTTTAAACACATCATTACGAGCAGTTCCCACCGCGCTTAATACCGAATTAAAATTTACATCCTCTATGCTGCCCACCACGGCATCTATAGTAGATAAAACCGTAGAAGCTGTAGGATCAAACTTATCTATTACCCATACTTTAACAGTTGCTGAAGTTCCACTACTTAAAGCAGCAAAGCTTACTATAATACTTGCACTGGTTGCAGGATTAGGAGATCCTCTTACGCCTATAAGAGTAGCGGATAAAGCAGAAAAATCTAAAGAATTAGTGCCTTCTCTTAAATCCACATTAAAATTTTTAATTTCATTTACATTACTAATACCTGCCCCAAAAATTATACTATCATCTCCAGCAGTGCCTATAAAATTAGTAATGGCTTGGAAGTCATCAATGCCTACCAAATTATTATTAAAATACTTTAAAGCAGTATTTCGTCCATCGCTACTACCAAAATTAAATCTTATTCCTGCCCCCGCAATACTGCTACTATAATCTAGTGTATTAGTCAAAGCAACATTACCATTGCCTACAAAAGAATAACTATAAGTAATATTAGAGTTTATATTCACATTAAAATTATTGTTGCCTGTAGTAGTACCTTTATAAGTATAAAAATTCTGATTTCCTGTAGCATATTTAGTGTAGATACTAAAAGTATCAGTTACTATAGAAGTCCCTGTTTCTTTAGTTATCTCACCTTGACCACCTAAAGCATTAGGATCAGAATCTCCTATAAAGGTAAAGGTTAGATTAGTCGCAGGTGATCCACTTACTCCTGCTACTGAGGTATAATCTAAAATATCCCTACCTATATTAGCATCTAGGCCTGTATAAGACACTGTTGCATTGGTAATAAGAACAATATCAGCCCCTCTGGTAAGGGTTATACGATCACTGCTAATTGGAGTATACCTATCAAAAACGGTAGTACTGCTAATTGCCCCTGTAGTTTTATATATCTTGTTTGCATCCACATCCCAAGTAACTTGACCCGTATTACCCAGATCATAAGTTAATTTATCATTAGCAGTTAAAGTATAATTATAATTTCTAGCAGCATCTGAGGACGCATAAAATATATCATCCCCTAAAGTGCCCACTATATTGCTAAAGTTGAAAATTGTATCTCTACCTGTTACCAGCTCCACAGTATTTGTAGCAATCTCAGTTCTCACCTTATCCACTATAGAAGAAGATGCAAAAAAAGTTATAGTATAATTATGAGTAACATCTGGAGAAACCAAGTCTTCATAAGAAATCGTATCTCCCACTCCTGCAGCATTTGTTCCTCCATTTAAAACGTAGCTTGCTGTTAGGTTTCCACTACGAAATATATCTGCATTTGCGCTGCCTACGATATTAGTAAAAGTTGTGGGATTTGTGCTATTATGATTGTTAAATAAATTATATTTAACCAATGTACCTACACTAATGTTATTAGCATTTAAATCGATTACCGCGTTAGTAAAGCTATCATCAATCCTAATAATATCATTAACTGTTCCACTAAATAAATTTATAAGCTTAGAATTATTACTACCAACCGTAACATTATTAGTTAATTTAGAAAGATAAACATTCTGGATATTGTTAACAATATCGTAACCACTTGCTTTAGCAATAAAAAATGTATCATCTCCTATGGCTGCTAAGGCTTGGTTTCTTACTACAGCAGGCGTATCTAATATCGAATTAATTTTATCTACTACCTTATCCTTAGTTAGTCCTAAAAAAGCTTGAAGCCCTGATAAAGCAGTATAAGTATTAAAATTTGACATAGCAAAGGTAGAAGAACTTGCGCTACCTACGATTGCAGTATCCACATAGTTATTGTAATAAATATTATTATTGCCACTACCACCGTTGATAATATCTGTACCTGAAGAAGCCCAGTAACTATCATCTCCTTCACCCAAATCGCTAGTATCATTTCCTGAATTTGAGAAAACTTTATCATTGCCTTTGCCACTTACCATAGTGTTACTGCCTCCTCCTCCTAAAATAATGTCTCCACCATCCCCGGTGGTCACATTAATTGGGTTAGGAACAGAAGATAATACTGCTCTATTGCCGCTTGAATTAACATCAGAATCATTTATCACTTTTTTAATACTAAAAGCTTGACTCACATTAGATATCTCAAGTTGACCTGTGATTAGACTAAAATAATATAAGTCGTAAGAGAGCTCAAATTCAGAATCTCTATAATTTTCAGGGAAAGCAAGATTTATTTGCATAGTTCCAAGAGGATCAGGTGAGTCTATTTTATAGTAAGTATTACCTGCTGCATTAACAAAGGGCCCTGTCATAGAAATATTAGGATTTGATGAATTTATACTGATATCCCCAGCTACTGCGCTAGGAACCACAATATCAATTGAATTAGGGAATACTCCCCTACCATAATTAAGCTCTAGGACATACTTCATTTCACCTTTATTATTAATAAATATTGGCTGACTAGTGTTAGAAGCATTAACGATATTAGGAACTAATTGAGCAGTTGGCTCATCAGTAAAACCTATTCCACTCTTAAAATAATAGGTCTCATAATTGATAGAGTTTAATAATGTATCTGGCCCTCTTTCTAAACGGCTGCCATACTTTACTTTATTATCAAGAGTAGGTTTTAAAGCTAACTCTGCCTCTCCAGGCTGCGACTGACTTTGATCACTATTATAAGGCATATTTGAAGTAGTAGAAGTAATCGCATAAGTTCCGGTGCCGCTATATGGATTTTTATCTACCACTGAGCCATTTTGATTAATTACTACACTTTCTAGCCCTTTGGTTGGGGTATCTATAGTTCCAACCCCTGATATGGGATTACCCGCACTTAATGTAGAATCTTGCTCACTTGCTACGCGGATTATATCTTCCTCTTCTTCTTGAGAATATTTTATGCTATCTCTATTGGCTAAAATTAAGATGGCTTCATTATAATTTAGCACTTCTGTTTGATTTAAAAATTCTTCTAAGGAAAACACTTTACCATCTACGCTTTTTAAAGTAGGGGCCACACTGCTAAAGCCTAAAGCCACCATAGAGGCTAAAGTTATTGAAGAACCATTGGGAAATAGAATTTGCAAATCACCCTTAACTATATCAACTTTTAAAGTCTTAATATCAAAATTTAATAAAATATTATCACCAGGCCTTAAATAAGCTATATATCTTCCTGACCCCCCATCAGGTTGAAATATAGAAATCTCATTATCGGTATAATTAATAACTTGTTGTCCCCTTGAAGTTAATATCTCTGGCATTTTGCCCCTTTTTGTTTATAAATCTTTATATTATTTTTTATTAAATATTTTTCTTTGCTATGCCTTATAATCATTTATATAAAATTTGCAGTGTATTTTTCTTTTTATTTCCTTTTCTCTTCCTTATACATCAAGCCTTATCGCTTAATAAGAAAAGCAATTTTTTATACAATCAATATTTATTTAAACTCCCTAATATATAATAAGCCATAGCATTACATTATATAGAATTACACCTTTAAATGAATATAAGGAACTATTATCGTTATAATTGAAATAATATTGCGCGTTTTTTATTTTTAACAATCTTATCCAGTGACGTTTTTATGATATAATCAATTTTTAAAAAAATTTTTAAAAAAACTGAAAAGTTAGTGATATATATTTGGTTTTTTATTAACCTTAGGCTTTTACTTATATAATCTTAAAAGGCTTTAGAGCGTAAAGGTAATTTTTTAATTAATTTTTTTAGCTTTAATTATACCCTTTGATATAGGGCAATTTATATCAATTACTCTAAAGTTTTAATATATTAAAATTATAGTGATTAAAATCTTAATCTTCTCAACTTTATTAGGATTTAATATTTAGGTAGTGTAATAAACTCTTTGTTAAATTTTTTTAATTATTAGGATTGCTTTTTTTATACATCTAAAGCTCCTAGGAACCGCAACCCTTTAAGTAAAGGTATTGAGCACAATTTAGTAGGTTAAAAATTTAAGTTTATTTGTAAAATGACAAATGCTGCAGCTTTTTTAAGGAAATTATGCTTTTTTTATAGCTTTGCCCTGACTTTTCTCTTAAATATTTAATTGTATTAAACATCCTTACCTCCTTAATAACCCTTAATCTCTACTATGTAATTAATATAATTACTTATTTAAATTAATCTATTAAAGACGTTTAGCAATTAAGCACTTACCTTAATCAAACTATTTGACTTGTGAGATAGCAGGGAAAGGTTACTTACCTAAAAAGTTTCATTAAAAATTAAATTTAATTTACTTCTCATATGATAATAAATTGCAAAATCCTTTATTAGTCTTAAAGTAATTTTAATATACGTGTTGCTCCAGAATTAATTTAGTTTTATGAGAAATTTTTTATAAAACTCTTTTTAATATAAATCTTAGATATACTTTAAAAATAAAAAAGCACTTTTTTTAAATAATAACCATTGTGATTTTTTTAATTCCCCTAATGTATCTTGTTATTTAACTACTCCTTATTAGTTAAATAAAGACTTTATCCAAAGGCATACCCACCATTTATAATTTTAACTACCATATAAAGGAAATCCTATCATATAGTATATAATCAGCTTTTTGCTCTTTTTAGAGCTATCAGTTTTAAAAATCTATGCAATAAAGGAAGTTTAAACAAGTCCAGGTTATTATACTAAACTTACTAACCCCTATAATTATTTTATAATATTTTATAAGAACTACTCTCTGAAAGGCTGAAATTGCCGGCAAGTTGCAATGTTATTTTGAAGAATTAAAGGTTATTTGAAAGTATTAATATTATAAAAATTAGGTGAGGGTCTAAGGCTAATTTTTAATCTAAGCCCCTAAAAACTATAGAATTTTTACTTAAATTATTAACATTTATTAACAAAGCTTTAAATTGCTTACTTCTAAGTAATTTTGGAAGCCGAAGAAATTAACAAAACTACCCATAGTGATCAGAATTTGAATTCTAGAAACTAATATAGAATAATCCATTTGCACTAATTTTCTTCTTGCTTGAGCTATGCGTTCTAAATTATCTAGCCTATCATTTAAGCTACGAGTAGCAAATTGGAATTGGATAGCATATACTCTGTCAACTTCTTCTGAAGCTTCTATTTCTTTTAAAATTGAAACCCTTTGTTGTTCATAACTTCTAAGCTGATTTAAAGAGCTATACGATTGATCGCTGGTATCTCTTACTAAGATGTCATATTGATATTCTAACTCTTTTAAGGCGCTAGAGAATTTTTTAACCCCCGCTGATCTACTACCACCATCATAAATCATATATCTTGCTTCTAACGTAATTTTAGCATAGCGCTGAAAATCTACATTAGTTCTATTTTCTTCACTTCTAAGTTCCGTAGTTAAATTAAGTACAGGTAAATATCTGGCTTTTTGTACCTCTACATCATAACCGGCAGCACAAAGGTTAGACCTTAAGATTAAAATATCAATGTTGCTAGCTAATACTTGATTTAACAATGCCTCTGGCGTTAATGGAATAAAGTTAATAATTTTATCGCCTAAGTCATAAAAATCTTTACTAGATAATTCCGGCAATATTGCTTGAGTTTCAACAATTTTATTTTGATCGATTAAATTTAATAAATAAGCTAGCTTTAATCTTGCTTTTTCTAAATTAGCTTGCATTAATATCAAATCAGAATTGGCGGAAGCTAAGCGTGACTGTACTAAATTTAAATCACCCAGTGTAGCATCCCCTTGTTGTCTCATACTAGTAGTAAGCCTTTCAATATCTTTTACTTGTCTAAAATATTCTCTATAAATAGACACTAAGTATTCTGATTGCACCACATCATAATAAGAAATAATAGCTAGCTGTATTAAAGATTCTAAAAGCTTTTGATTCTGATATTCTTGAGATTGCACGATTTGAGCAGATTTCATAACCTTTGAAATCTGCTCCATATCAAATATTCTTTGCTCTAAAATTAACTGAAATCTATTTATAGCATCCCAACTATTGTTTATAGAGTTAGTGATAGGATCATTTTTTTGATATTCTCTATTATATACTAAAAAGATTTTCGGTAAATAAGTGGAACGATTTTCTTTAAAGTCTTCTACTACTTGATTTTTTCTCTCAAATATTATTCTTAATTCTGGGCTATTATTCACAACTTTTTCGATCACTTCATAGATCGTTAAGGCATTAGAATTAAAGCTATAAATTATAACTATTAAGATCATAGAAAATATTTTTAAAAAATTCTTAATCATTTCTCTTAACATTAATCCACCCATAGTTTTCTTCCTGAATATTATCGCCGCCTGTTTCAGCTTGTATTTGACCATTATCTTCAACGGTTTTCAATCTAATTAAAGAAGGCGGAACCCCAGTTTCAATTAAAATAGAACGGAATATTAATAATCTTTCTACGGCTATTCTTTGTGCTTCTGCTCCTGATAACGCAAAATCACTAAGCTTAGATTCTATTGTTACTCCTTTTGTTCTAAAGTCTTCTACTCTTTGCTGTAAGCTTGCTCTTACACTATCATAAGTTTCTTTTGTAATAAATGGAGCATTATCATTAAAATTAAATACTACCCCCACTCCTGAGGACAAAATTTCTAAAGTTTTAGTAGGATCATTAGAAGGACTAAGGGCATAATTACTATTACCTTTGGGTACACTAGAAGGCCCTGTTAATCTATCTCCATCTTCATTAATTTCAGCAAATAATGCCTGATCCGGCTTTGGATTGGAGATCTGTCTTATATCTTCAACTTCCTTATCCTTAGTAACCAAAGCTAAAAGACTTTGATATTCTCTTATAGTTTGGAAAACCTCTTGATTTTTTTGCTCAATTACTTTTCTTTGTTGCTCAATTACATCTTTTTGCACCATGATCAATTCTTTAATAACTTCTACTGATCTACTATCTATAGTTTTAGGAATATCTCCTAAAACTTGCTTAGTGCTCTCACCTGGCTCTTTAATTTCCTGAGGATCCTCTACTGGAGTAGCATCCCTAGGGATATAAACCGGCTGCATAGCTTGATCAGAAATAGGCTGACTACTTTGAATTTCCATCTCCTTCCTTAAACTTGGATTCGCTATAATTGCCAATTTTTGAAATTCTGCTCTATATTCTCCTAAGATATCCGATTCAATTTTAATAGAAGAAGGGCTAGATTCATTGGTATTATTAGTTTTAGAAGATGAAGAAGTAACCTTAGTAATACTTAAAACCATAGTAGTAATTAGCAAAGCAAAGCACATCACAACTAGCGTAGAAGATAAAATATCTACGAAAGAGGGCCACGCCTGATCTGATGCATCGTTTTGCTTATTTGAAGACATCTATTTTATTAACACTGTTATTATTACGCTTATACTCATTTTAGTTATTTATTCCAAAAAAGCAATTTTATTAAACATTCAAACCTTAAACGTCTTTAGTATTAGTAAATTTATATACCATATCTAATATAGATTGAGTAACGTCTCTAGAATTTAACATCTCCGTAATCAAAGCATCCATTGCATTAGCGATAACATTTAATCTAGCATTACCAGTAGCATACTCATTTTTAATCTGTGTTAATGCCTCTACAACCCTTGGATTTCCCGCGCCATTATTAGCAGAATCGGTAAAAGTCGATAGATTTCTCTCAAGGGCGGGCATAATCTCTTCTAAACTATTAATCATAGCGCTTTGATTACCATTGAATTTAGATATTTCTGCTAACAAAGTATTAGAAAGATTTTCAGTAAAATAGTTCCTAATTTCCACAATTTCTTGCGATAAACCTTCTAAAGAATTTGCTAAATCTTTGTTAGCATCTCCATTAGATAAAAGAGCCGCCTCAATTGATTGATCAAATTTTGTTACAAATTCATTAACTACACTAGTTAGTTTAGCGGTTTCTCTATATAAGGCTGGTAGATCATCCCTTTTAGAAAGCATATCCGCGAAATCTGCAATTATATTTGATAATTGTACAATATCATCATCAATATTTTCTGCTAAATTTTTAAACACACTTTCTTGAGAATTTACTAATTTATCTAGACGGTCCAACGTTTCATTGAAAGATAAGAAAGTATCTGCTGTGCTTTTAATCATATTAGAAGTTTCTATCAAATATTCATTGGATCTAGATAATTCTAATAAACTATTAGATACCATATTGCCTACATCGATACTTTTTTCCATAGCATCTGATTGTTTTGAAATTTCAAAAGTTACATCGGTTAAATTATTACTAATTAAATGAAAATTAGAAACTAAATCAGAAATCATATCCTGTAAACTTTTATATTGAACTACCACATCATCTAAGAAATTCCCCCGATATTCTGAAAAATTAATCAAGCTACCATCTACGCTTTCTAATCTAATGGTTTGACTACGTAAGGAATCTTGAATATCACTTAACTTATCAGCAAACTCTCTGATACCATCAAAAACATTAGAGAAGACAAATTTTGCTTCCCCCTCTAAGGCGCTTGAAAATTGACTTTGAATATTCCTCATAGCTGATAACTCATCAATTACTCTATTAAACGCTTCTGATTGAGTAACTTCTGATCTATCTAAAAAATTATCAACCTTATCTACCAATCTACCTACATCAAAAATATTTTGTGACATCGAGTCAAAAGAATTTAAAATACTTTCTAAACTTAAGGATAATTGATCAGTAATAGCAACAATCTGCGAACTATACGTATCTTTTAAATCTCCAAATTCATTAACTAGCTCTAAAATATTAGCCTGAACATTGGCATCCCTAGAATTCATATCTTCAACTAATGATAAGGTAGTATCTAAGGAGTTAATCATAGAATTTCCTGCATTAGTGGCAATATTTCCTAAGTTAGTTAGTTGTTCAAATACTCTAGAAGTTTCATTAGCAATAGTATCACTTAAATTATTGATAGATGTGTCTACTATATCGGCTCTATTACCTAAATCTATAATTGTATCTAATACCATAGCAATTGAATCAGAACCTCTATCAGTTGATATAATAACATTATTTAATATAGGCATTAAATTTGCTAAAGCATCGTTTAAGCTAGTTATTCTTTGCTCTAAACTATTAGCAATAAAGGCTGCATTAGATAAAGAAGCTACATTTTCTTGAAATATGCTAGCTATATCAAAAAATCTCACTCCAAATTCTTGAAAAGTATCTCTAAGTATTACTACATCATTTCTAATAGCAAAGCCAATATCTTCCATACCCACCAAAGAGTTATTAACGCTTGTAGTTATACCTTCTAAAGCCGTAGGAAGACTATTTAATGAATTAGAAATCAACCTTATTCCTTCTAAATTAAGGTAAGAATTTGAGGTTAAAGCATCTAATTGAACTAAACTATTATTTGAAACCTCTAAAATCTCTCTAGCCACCCCAATATATTCAAAGGTGTTATTAGCTAATACTCCTGATAAAGAATTAATCCCATTGGTAATCTCAGCTACTATATTGGTTGAAATATTAGACAAACTATCCATTATTCTACTTGAAATATCCATAGCCCCTACCAAAGAGGCTAAAATTTCATTAGAAATTTGATTGCCTTCAGCAAATGAATTTAATAGAGATAATAAATTATTATTAATTTCTCTAGAGCCTAAGATACTTTGATTTTGAGCATCGAGCAAAGCCCTTGAAACTCCGTTTGCTTCCAAAAGTCCCTCAGATAGCGACTGTACTACTGTTCCAATATATGTCACATTATTATTAACCATTCCACTTATTTCATTAGACATCTTATTGTTTTCTAAAATAGCGTTAGTGGTATTTGATAATCTTGATACTTCTTCCATTAACATACTGGCTGAACCATTACCGTTTATTACCTCTGAAAGTAGCGATTGTGATAACAAACTAATACCATGCACCTCGGTTAAAAGATTATTAGAAAGATTATTCGCTACTAAAATTTCTCTGCCCATATTATTAAAGAAATTCACTGTTTCTTCACCAGCTGGGAGTTTATTTAAAATATTAAAAGATAAATTAGAGATTTTAGATAATTCCCCCGCAATCATGGTTTTAATCTGATTACCACTATCTATAATTTCACCTAAAGCGTTTAATTCTGGGGTATAATTAGGAATAATAGATAAAATATTACTAGATATATTGCTAATTGCACTTAACTCATTTCTAATTTCATCATTTAAATTTTTGATTATATCTACGTTCCCTGCAGTAAAATTAGAAGCAGCATTGATTGCCGTTAATTCCCCTACTGCGGCCCTAGCTAACACATTCGCATTGGTTAATTCATTAGCTATGGAAGTAGATAGATTATTACCCTTGGAAAGCTCATTTAAAATTGCATTAACCACATCAGTATATTCTGCTCCTGGTATTTTATCTAGAATATAATTAGCTAAATCTGCTATTCTTCTGGCTACAGCGGTGTGATTTAAATTGACGTTGATTAATTCTTTACTCAATACATTTGATTCTAAATTTAAAGCGGATATTCCAGAAAGAATACCTGCTGAACCATCTACTGCAGAAAATACATTTTTAGAAACATTTACCGCCTCTGCATTAGCATTCAATATATTAGCAGAAATCCCTGAAATTGAACTAACTTCTCTTAAAGAATCTTGTGAAGAATTATATACATCTTCTGAGGAATCTAAAATATCTGTACTAATTTCATTACCTTCTTCAATATCTAAAGATATTCTATCCAGTATAGGCAAGAAATTATTATCTAAGTAAGAGTAAAAATCTACACGTGATTCTTTGAGAACTACCCGCATATCATCAGGTAAAGTAGTAATTTTCTTCAAAGTTTCAGCCATCTCTGGAATAGCTTCCCACATTTCTTCCATAGTAGCAAAGCTATCAACAATAACTTTTAAAATCTTTTCCTGTCTTTCTTGAGTTCTTACGACTGCTTTAGATAAGCCAATAATACCATCCGTAACACTGTCTAACTTATCTGCTAAACCTGTATATAATCTATTAAAGGAGTCATCTAAAGAAATTAAAATATCTTTAGCTTCTATCTTATCAGGCTCTGAAGCCATAATCCCTGAACTTGCAGTTAAAAAATTCTTTAATTTATTAGATAAAATTGCCAATTTTTGCGAAGCTACATAATTCCCATAATTACCAAATAAGGCACATACTAAGCCAAATAAAGAAGTACTAAAGGCTACTGCCATACCTTGTAAAGGGTCAGCCAACAATTTAACAAAACTTAATACGTCTACTATAGCAGAGCTACTAAGAGCGGCTAAAGCTCTACCTACCCCATCAATGGTTTGCAATAGTCCTAAGAAAGTTCCTAATAAACCTAGCATCGTAAACAAACTAGTTAAAAATCTAGAAGGATTAATCACCCTTTCACCATTTTCTTTTACAGCATCTACAATTAAGGTAGCTTCGCTGTTACTAATATCTAATTTACCTGTTTTTAAAGATGTAGCCAAAATTCTAGAAGCAATAGGACTATCTATCAATGTCCCTGCAATAGAAGAGGCAACATACATGGCTTGTTTTCTAGGATTGGATAATCTTTTGTTGTTCAACACTACATCAGGATTTACAACACCCAGCAACTTATTTAAAACTCTTGTACTTCTGCTGTAATAAGATAATACCCCCAAAATCCACATAATACACACTATAAACAAAGTTAGGATCAGGGAATTTATATAAATGTTTGAGGACATCCAAATGTATATTGTATCATTGAAAATGATCACGCCAGATACTAAAAGGAGTAAACTTACTATAAAATGTAAAGGGAAAAAATTTATTTTCAAAGACATATTGGATCTCTTTCTTCTTAAAAACAAAATAGAATATAATCATATTGTATACTATAGAAAAAGGCAAAAGACAACATAAAAATTACAACATATAACTATACAATCCTTATCTTGCGCTTAGCAAAATATTATCATATAGCAATATATAAAAAAAATTAATTATCTTATATACCCCTTTAAAATTCTAATTATATTGAATTTTTATATTGTCAAATATAATTAATTTACCATCAGGATCAACCAACAAGGCTTGTTTTAGAGTTATAATTCCTTGCGTATAATTTTTATAAAAAATGCAATCTGAAGATGTTTTTTTACCATTAGCGAAAATTATATATAAAGAAACTTTCATTTTATTTAAAGAAAAAAACCTTCCTGCTTCAACCTTAGTAATAGTAAAAGCGGGCGATATATTTTCATAAATTAATTTACTACAAATCGAGCCTGCTTGCTTAGTGGTAATTGTATCACGTATAATGCTCTGGTAAAATAGATATATTATTATTATTACCCCTACTGATATGATACTAAGAAATAGTAATTTTCTCAATAAGGTTATAATCGCCATAATGGTAAATTTCCATCTATTTATATTAGATTGTTAGTTTATTCCGGCTACAATAACAATATAGCGTACATTATGAAATTTCCCAAGGTAAATATATCCAAGTTTCTTTTGGAAAATATTTTACATATCCTTCTAAAAAACTGTCCTCTAAAATTTTACTATAAAGACAATAAAAACTTGCCTTAGGTAGCCTATGCTTAATATATTTAGCAGTATTTCCTGTATCTAATAATTCATCTATAACCAACCAACCTGCTCCTTCATCAATTAAAGCTTGACAAGGAACACTTAGAGTTTTTATATCAATACCCTGAGCATAATTACTATAAGAAGTTATAGAAAAAGTTTCAATTTTTTTAATTTTAAGTTCAGAGGCTACTATAGCACAAGGTACTAGTCCGCCCCGGGTTACACAGACTATACCTTTAAACTCTTTATTATTGTGACGAATAAGATCACATAAGGCTTTGGTGTGTGTATGGACTTCTTCCCAGGACATATATACTTTATTTTCATAGGCCACTCAAAAACTTCCTTTCATTGTAAGTAAATTAGTTTGCTAGAACAAATTTTTGTTTTTGTTAGCAAAAGATAAGAATTTAAAAAATGTGCCCCTAGCAATATATATAAATGTCTTTCTACGTACTACATGAAGTATATAGCTAATCGCATTATTTTTATTAGTTCTTGATAATTAATTTTATAATCATAACAAATATTATAAAATAATATACGATAAAATTATTTGTAACCAAAGAAAACTTTTATTTATTTGTTCTCTTTTTTATCTACTAATAATCAATTTTTATAAAATCTTTATAAGTAAAGCCGTTGATAGGGAGTTTGACTTTAGCTCCTACTAAAAGCGAAAGTTCGGCGTAAAATGGCAGCAAGCTAAAAACTTCAAGGTTAGTGGGTAATAATTTATTAAATTTTTGAGGAGCTGCCTTAAAGTAGTCAGATTTATAAAAATTTACTATTTATTCTTTTCTTTTGGCTTTTATTTTACAAGGTTTTTTATAAATAAGGTTTGTTGTGGGAATAGCTGGTGCTTTTATTAGGGTAAGCATAGGAAGTTTTGTGGCATTATAAAAGAGCTTTAAGCGCTAGTTTTAAAGGCAGCGTAACAATTAGGTTGTAAAGGTAGTTTTAATATAAATTTTTGCTGTTTAAGTTCCTTAAAAAATCTGCACCTTAAAAATATAATTTTACACTTCCATACTCTTAATTTAATCCTGATTTTCAGATTTTTAAGCTTAAGAATATTTTAAAGCACGCCTAAATTAAGAGCTTACTCTCCAGTGTGCCCTTTAATTTTAAATATAAGAGTTTAAATTTAAAAATTTTATATTTAAATTTAAACTCTTATCAATTTATAAGTTTTAATTATATTCATTTTCCTTATAAGGACTACTTTGCCCACTTTTTTCCTAAAATCTTTATACCGGTTATCCTACTTAAGTGCTTAGATTAATTATATTGATCCTAAGCTAAATTTCCTACTAAAACTTGCATTGAAAGAAGCTTCCATAGATTCTTGCTCTATTATCTAATTTATTTCACTTTAGAGCAATAAATCTATAATTAAGCTTTTAAGGGATAAAAAGTAATATGATTATAAAGGGTGAGAATTGTAAGGATATTTGCCACTTGTTTTCATAGAGCTATTTTTATCATGTTATAAGGTGCAAAGATTATTAAATTATTATCCCTAGCTAAATAGAAGGAAGTTTTAAATTTATAAAATAATTTTCTAAAAAGATACTTGATAAGAGGATTCAAAAATTCTACAGGCCCTATAAAGCTATAACTCTGAGAAAGGCGTAAAGTTTTTGGGAATAAAAAAGGGGAAAAGAGGCAAAGAATATCAAATATAAAAAGCTATAATTAAATAAAATACCTTAAGCAAATTAATATTAGACAAAAAAAAACCTCCTAATATTTCTACTAGGAGGCAAAAGGAGGCAATAAAAACTTAAAATTTCAAAATTCTTTATATTAAACCTTATCTTATGTTATTAGGTATTTTTTTTACAACCCCAAATAATATTCAGAGCTTCCCTTGCTGAACAAACAGCAAATTATATTTTAATAAATAATTTAGTTAAAACCTTTATAAAGGATACTTTTATTAGAATATTTATGTATTACCTAAATTATGTATTTCTAAAGATTAACCAGCTAATCTTACTAAACTTATAATTATTTTCAAGGTGCAAAATCTGTAAAAATAAACATTATAAATATTTAACATTTATAATAAACTAATAAACTAAATATAGCAAATAATTAAATAAATTACCGAGTTAACAAATAAATTGAGTTAAAGAAAGATATAAAAAGGTATTCTACTTTTCTATCTAGTAGGTTTGGCAACGACCTTCTCTTCCATGCCTTAAGACATAGTACCATCGGCGCTAAAGTGTTTCACTGCTGAGTTCGGTATGGGTTCAAGTGTTTCAACTTTGCTATGGCCACCAAACCAACAAGATAGAAAAGGAGTTCAATTACAATAATAAACATCACCGATAATTTATCATATACGCTTATTATTTTAAATATTATAATTTAATATAATAAAATATATTAATAATAATTATCACCGGACATGTAAAAATTTCTCAAGTCTTTCGAGCTATTAGTATTAGTTAGCTTCATATGTTACCATACTTCCACACCTAACCTATCAACGTCATAGTCTATAACGGCTCTAATAGAGATATCTCATCTTGAGGCAAGTTTCCTGCTTAGATGCTTTCAGCAGTTATCTTTTCCGCACATAGCTACCCTGCGATGCCACTGGCGTGACAACAGGTACACCAGAGGTGCGTCCATCCCGGTCCTCTCGTACTAAGGACAGATCCTCTCAAATATCTTGCGCCCACGGCAGATAGGGACCGAACTGTCTCACGACGTTCTAAACCCAACTCACGTACCACTTTAATCGGCGAACAGCCGAACCCTTGGGACCTGCTCCAGCCCCAGGATGTGATGAGTCGACATCGAGGTGCCAAACACCGCCGTCGATTTGAACTCTTGGGCGGTATCAGCCTGTTATCCCCGGCGTACCTTTTATCCGTTGAGCGATGGCCCTTCCATGCGGGACCACCGGATCACTATGACCGACTTTCGTCTCTGCTCTATCCGTCGATATCGCAGTCAGGCAGGCTTTTGCCATTACACTCGTCAACTGATTTCCGTCCAGTTTGAGCCTACCTTTGCACACCTCCGTTACTCTTTGGGAGGCGACCGCCCCAGTCAAACTACCCACCATACACGTTCCTGGATAAGGAATTCTTATCTCAGTTAGATATCATAAAACAAAAGGGTGGTATTTCAAGGTCAACTCCACCAAAACTAGCGTTTTGGCTTCATAGTTTCCCACCTATCCTACACATTTGTTTCATAATAACAATGTAAAGCTATAGTAAAGGTGCACGGGGTCTTTCCGTCTAACCGCGGGTACTCCGCATCTTCACGGAGAGTTCAATTTCACTGAGTTGATGCTGGAGACAGTGGGGAAGTCGTTACGCCATTCGTGCAGGTCGGAACTTACCCGACAAGGAATTTCGCTACCTTAGGACCGTTATAGTTACGGCCGCCGTTTACTGGGGCTTCAGATCAACGCTCTCACATCTCACCTTAACCTTCCAGCACCGGGCAGGCGTCAGACCATATACTTCCTCTTACGAGTTTGCATAGTCCTGTGTTTTTAATAAACAGTCGCTACCCCCATTTCTGTGCCCCCAACATAAAGTTACCTCCACATTGGGACTTCTTATTCCAAAGTTACGAAGTCAATTTGCCTAGTTCCTTCAGCATCATTCTCTCAAGCGCCTTAGTATATTCTACTCGTCTACCTGTGTCGGTTTGCGGTACGGTCTATTCTCTGGAGCTATTTCCTGGGACCTAATCCAATGCATCTCCAATCCGTTTAAGAAAACACATCTTCTCAAATCCGTCACTTCCAGAAGGTCTAGGAATATTAACCTAGTTCCCATCGACTACGCCTTTCAGCCTCGCCTTAGGAGCCGACTAACCCTACACTGATTAACATTGTGTAGGAAACCTTAGACTTACGGCGACCGAGTTTCTCACTCGGTTTATCGTTACTTATGTCAGCATCCTCACTTCCGATACCTCCACGGCCCCTCACAGATACCGCTTCATCGGCCTACGGAACGCTCCGCTACCAATATATTAATTAAAATATATTCCCTAGCTTCGGTATATAACTTGAGCCCCGTTACATCTTAGACGCAAAGAAACTTATCTAGACCAGTGAGCTATTACGCTTTCTTTAAAGGATGGCTGCTTCTAAGCCAACCTCCTGGCTGTCTTGGTCTCTTCACCTTCTTTCACACTTAGTTATAATTTAGGGACCTTAGCTGAGGGTCAGGGTTGTTTCCCTCTCGTCCACGGACGTTAGCACCCATGGACTGTCTGCCGCATAGTACTCTTAGGTATTCGGAGTTTGGTTAGGTTTAGTAAGTTGGTATACCCCCTAGCCTATCCAGTGCTCTACCCCCTAAGGTATTCGTGCGACGCACTACCTCAATAGTTTTCGCGGAGAACCAGCTATCTCCCGGTTTGATTGACCTTTCACCCCTAGTCACAAGTCATCCCCTTCTTTTGCAACAGAAGTGGGTTCGGTCCTCCAATAAGTGTTACCTTATCTTCAACCTGCTCATAACTAGATCACTCGGGTTTCGGGTTTAATACTGCAAACTATTCGCTCTTTTAAAACTCGCTTTCGCTGCGCCTACATCTATCGACTTAAGCTCGCTTGCAACATTAACTCGCTGACTCATTATACAAAAGGTACGCCATCACCCTTGCGGGCTCTGACTGCTTGTAGGCATCAGGTTTCAGGTCTATTTCACTCCCCTCTCGGGGTTCTTTTCACCTTTCCCTCACGGTACTTGTTCACTATCGGTCACAAAGTAGTACTTAGCCTTGGAGGATGGTCCCCCCTTCTTCAAACAGGATTTCTCGTGTCCCGCCCTACTCTAGTATCGTATAACTTTCTACCTATACGGGACTTTCACCCTCTTTGGTCAACCTTCCCAGATTATTCTAGTTCTTATTATACAACAACTCGGCTCTTCCGATTTCGCTCGCCACTACTGCCGGAGTATCTTTTGATATCTTTTCCTGTAGCTACTTAGATGTTTCAGTTCGCTACGTTTCGCTTTTCATACCCTTACAAGTATAAAATAACCTTAACAGGTTGGGTTCCCCCATTCGGACACCTTAGGATCAACGCTCTTTATCAGCTCCCCTAAGCTTTTCGCAGATTAATACGTCCTTCATCGCCTCTTTGTGCCAAGGCATCCACCTAATGCCCTTATCTTCTTGAGATCTCATGTCCGGTGACAATTATTAATCATCACCTTCTCAGTTATTATTGTTCTCTCCTTTTCATATCTTTCTTTCTTCATATCTTCAACTCACTTAAAATATCACAATCAGCCATAGAAATACAGCAAACCAAATATCATAAACATAATCAAAAATATCTCAAAACCAAACTTATTCAATATCTATTCTTAATATAATCATATAATGCTAAAATATCAATACAATATTATTCTCATCTTAAAAAATATTTATACAAAAACCAAAATCATATAAACCTTATTCAAAATTATTAACACCACTCAACCAATTTCATAAAACATACTTTAGTACTTTCTTTCCTTCTTGTCAATATCTTTTTATCATATACCAAAAAATTATACCAGCAACCCAAATACCACCCCCCAAACCTTCATTCTATCCCGATATAACGCAAATCTCTTTGCTCATATAATATTATATGATAAGCTTAGATTTAAATGAGCTTACCTTATTATTTTAACTAACATATTAATATTTATAACAAAGTTTTTAATCATGATATTTACGGTTTCACAGCTAATAATTTTAGGATGTATCTTATTATTTATACTTATGAATTATATAGTAATTTATTTATACCAAGAAACTTATAACTCTAAAGAGATAAAATTAAAAGATTCTTCAGTGGGTTGGGTATTAGTACAAAATATCTCTTTTTATCCTAGTTGGTGGCCTAAATTTAAAAATGTAAAAAACATTGAAGAGCACGTTCAAATATTAGCCCAAGGCTCTAATATAACCTTAAAAATTATGATTAAAAATCCTAATAATAAATTAAACGAGGTTTGGAGTTTTTATATTAAAGATGAATACACCTTTATCGTAAAAAAACAGAAATTAGCACGCAATCATCTGGTAGATTTTTTAAATAAATATCTATATAATGATCTAGATCTTAGCAGTTTTTGTAAATCCTTTAAGAAAATTATTGCTGAAGTAGAGCAAAGTATAGCCAAAGACACCAAATTAAATGAAGTTAAACATCATAATTAATATCCCTCAATTCCATTATACCGGGGTTAAAGCTGATTTTTGATTAAATTGGATCAAGATGTTCCTATACTCTGTTAGTGCTTATATAAGTGCCTTATTAATTAATTTTACTTACTTACACAATAACTATAAGCATACCTTTGGGGCATTTTATCTTAGCCTTATTATTTTTATCTTATTAATCATATTTTGTAGAATCTTAAAAAATTCTGCTTATGTACATTTTATTATCCTTATTACATTTTTTTCTTTAGGATTTGTTGTAGTATCTTTTAATATTGCTAATAATAAAACTGTACTTTTAAAACATCCTATCGTCTTTGCTTTTATGTACGGTGAAATATACAAGTTAGAAAAAACAGTATTTGAAAACAAATCCTATGTTTATTTAAAAAATCTTGTACCTTCTCGAGAAACTGAAGTGGAAATGCCTAGCACCGTAAAGGTAGTTTATCAATATCCTATTGATTTGAAAACCGGTGATATAGTTAAAGGTATATTTACAATTTATCCACCCAGCCAAAAATTGCTTCCTTATGGCTTTGATTTTAGTAGAAATGCCTTTTTTAATAACATTGGTAGTAATGGTTATGTGTTGGGGAAATTACAAATATTAGAGAATATAGCAAATATTGATCCTAATACTTCTAACTTAAAATTTTCATTAACCTATCTTACTAGACTTAAGCATTATTTATCTATTCAGATTAAAACACATACCTCTGAAGAATCAGCTCCTTTTTTAGCAGCGGTGTTATTAGGAGAACAAAATTTTTTGCCTAAGGAAAACCTAGAAAACTTGCGTAAATCTTCTTTATCTCATTTAATATCTATTTCAGGTTACCATATTAGTTTAATTGCTTTATTTATGTTTTTTATTATTAGAAATCTTCTTAGCTTGATCCCTAGAATTTCTATTCATTTTGATAATAAAAAAATTACTAGCATCTTAACTATCGGCTTTTTATTGTTTTACTTATTACTTATTGGTTTTAAAACTCCGGCGTTAAGAGCTGTGATTATGAGCACAGGATTTTTATTAGCAATTATTTTAAACTTTAGAGCTTTGTCGTTAAATAGCTTATTTTTGGCTGGGTTATTAATTTTGATTTGGAAACCTTATAGTATTTATTCTGCTAGTTTTTTACTTTCATTTTATGCTACTTTGACCATTATTTTATTTTGGAAAAATTCTTATATACAAAAATTGTATCGATTTAAGCCTAAAAGTATTTTTTATAGATTTTTGCTAATAATTTTATTTTCTATAATACTAACCTTTATAATTGAAATAAGTATTACTCCTATAATTGTCTTTTACTTTGGAAATATTCCTTTAGTTGGCATTATAGCCAATACCTTAGTCTCCCCTATCTTCTCTTTTATTATTATGCCTAGCTTGTTAATTTACTTTTTAACCCCAGTTATTATAGGTAAATATTTTTTAATTATAGCAGATTATGGTATGAAAATACTACTAGAGATAGCCAATTTTTTTGGTAATTTAAGTTTTTCTAATATTTGGTTAGATTTTTTTCCCTCTTATTTGTTAGGAATATTCTTAGTAGCTTATTTATTATTCGCTATTTCTAAAGGTAAAGTTAAATATATTTGGTTAACTTTTATGGCCTTAACTTTCGCTTTTTATCCCTTTAATGTTAAATACCCTGATATTATTTTAGATTATGAAGGACGATTAGTAGCCTTTAAAAAAGAAAATTATTTCCCTTCTATCCAAGAGGGTACAAATGAATATATTTTTTCCAAGGCACAGGAAGAAAAATTTATAAAATCAAATTGGTTTAAGAATCCTAAAACTAATTATTTAGAAAATATTTTTTCCTCTTCGAGGTTCTTTTGCCAAGATTCGCATTGCCTAACAACTATTAAAGGTAAAATTATTACTATTTCAGATTATCTAAAGTATTTTACTGAAGATTGCAGCAATGTAGATATTATAATTATTAATCAAATTGCTCCTTATAGATGCCCAACTGCTATAGTATTTGATAAAAAATATCTGCAAAATCATCGTGCTACTATAGTTTATATAGATAAAATAATTTCCATAACCTCTGCAAATTAACTAATAAGCTATATTAATTAAGGTAAATATTAGGTCAGGAATAAGATGTTATAAATTTAATAAATAATGCATACAGGTAGTGAAATTTTGCTTGATTAATAAAGCTAATTTTAGTACTATAGCTATTAAACAAAATGGGCAGATGGCTGAGCGGTTGAAAGCGCCGGTCTTGAAAACCGATAAGGGTCAAACCTTCGGGGGTTCGAATCCCCCTCTGCCCTCCCGCACCCCTTATTATTTTTTCCTAAAAATTCCTCTTTATTGATGTATTGCTCAAGTTTTTTCTTTTTATTATAAAGTTGAATATAGCCTTCTTATTCTAACTTCTTATAAAGAAAGAGGAAAATAGATTATTAACCTAATTTTAAGCATATAGCTCCTAGCACGATTAAACCTACACCAAAATAGCGGATTAATGCTGCTGAATCTCCATAGAAAAACACTCCAACTAGAAAAGTTCCCGCTGCTCCAATACCCACCCATACGGCGTAGGCTGTGCCCATAGGAATATCTCTTTGAGCAAGTAATAATAAAGCTCCGCTAGCTGCTATGCAAACAGCAGCTATAAATAAACCCTTATAAAAACTAAAGCTTCTAAAATAATGTTCAGTTTGCTGCATAATTTTTAAGCCTATTGGCCAGCCAATTTCTGCAATACCTGCCAGCATAAGGTAGATCCATGCCATTTTTTATATTCCTTTAATTAATGTTAAACTAAGATAAGTTTAGTTTATAGTCATATTTTAGTACAACAAAAAATTGTTAATTACTATGTATATTAATTTAAGGAAGGCTATTTTGTCGTTGTAGATCCAGTGTTGAAGCCAACATTTGGTTAAGACGAGTTTTACCTAACATAAATTTACAATGCATCTCCTTATATCCATATGAGCTCATATTAATAATAGCAAAGAAATTAATTTTTACCTTTATATTGCTCATAACCTATAAAGCAAAGCATATCCTGGAAACATAGTAAATTTACCGGTGGTAAATTCTTAACTTTATTTTTAACATTGTATTTTAAAAGCTAGTTCTATAATCATTGGCAAAGTATAGGGCAATAATTCTTCTGCTATATCTGCCCTTAAAGGAATCAGTGCTTTTTTAAATATAACTTTCCTTTGGAAACTTAAGTATATTTACTACCTAATTCTAGCTTACTGATTGATTATCAATAAGAAGAAGGGCAGATTCTATAGCCACTTTTGGTAAAACTGTACCTATAATTAAAGATAGTTAACTAAGCTCAGAAGAATAAGGAGTATGGCCTAATCTTAAGTCTATACCTGGAATAACCCAAAATTTCTTTAAGGAGGTAATTTTACCCTTTATATTATTTAATAGGTTAGTTTGAAGATAATAATCTGCCCATAGTCCTTTTTCTGCTAGCACTATATTTCTGTTAAAGCCCAACCTAGATAATCGCCACCTTGAACATAGTACTTTTTTATCCACTGCTTTATATAATATAAACATCACAAGCTTACAAATAAATGCAGTCTCTATAAGAGCATTCCATTTTATATATGCAGGCTTGAAAAAATCCTATTTGTCGCAGAAGATGATAGAATTGAACTTCTTTGCCCTACAAGGCGATAAATCACAAGGCCATACAATGTTTTTTTTGGAATCTTGAACCCTGTGAACATTATGTTAGATATTTAGCTATTTATAATACTTAATCTTATCAACTTGCTGACCGTTAATATATAGAAGAAGTACTGAGAGGGATTTTATGAGTTAAAATTAAATAGGTTAATTCTTCATTATCTAAAGAAGTTTTATAGTTTACAATATCAACTAATTTAACTGGTTTTTTTTGATGTTATTATAATACAAATCGGCATTTTCAGAAAGAATCATAATTCTTGCATTAGGGTTATTTAATTTATTTATACAATAATCCGCATAGAGCATTTAATTTATTATTCCTAGTATCATTTTTATAGCATAAGTTTTATAGCATAAGAATTCATAGCCTTCTCCTGTTTTAATTAAAACTTTCATAATTTGCTAAGCCGTTACAAGCTTTATTACGGCTTAGTTGTTAGGGGAAATATAAAATAATAAAACTAGATATTTCTTTGCTTAATGCAAAAATAAACAAATGACGCTCTCATTGAGCTCTGTTTAAATTTTAATCATTAAAATGAACATTTAAAAAAGTATCAATAAGGGATATATTAGATATTTATAAAGAAAATTTATAAATAAGGTCATATTTTATTCTAAAACAGGGGTTATTTCTACGCCTGCTTCCAATGATGTTAAAAAGCTAATTCCATTACGTCTTGGAATTTCAAGACTTGAAACCACTACCTCATTTAAAATACCCCGTCCTAAAGCAATGCTAGAGTCAGATGAGGGTCCTGCTCCATAAGAACTAATATTATGAATAGCATAAAAGTTAATTATTTTATCTTGCTTTTCATAACCTAAATAAAGCATTGCATGGCCTTTAAAGTATAATAATGACCCTGGCTGCAGTTGTAATAGCTTATTTTCTCTCATAATTTGGCTATCAGTAGAATAAAAATGTGTAATTTGTCCCCAACTCCTTAATTGATCTCCACTGTTTCTTGCTAAATGGATACCAAAGACTTTATATATGTCTTGTAAGGTGGAAGTACAATCACGTCCACCAAAATCACCTCCCCAGCCATAGCGTTGCCCCTTTATTTTAAAGGCTAACTCTATAACGTTTTTCAAGGTATAAGGTAAAAATCCTTCGTTAACATCAGCATTGTAAGGAATAAGCGCCTTTTTAAAGATTACTTTACCTTCTTTTGATCTTGTAGGTATGCTAACCACGTAATTACCAGTTACTGATTGATTATTGATAAGTTCTTCATCTGTTTCCACCAAGGGTAATGCCGTGCCCATCGGAATAATTAAATTGCTTAATTCTGGGATATAAGGATTTAAACCTAACCTTAGTTCATTTGCCGTTATAACTAAGCTATTAGTAGGAACTTTTGTTTGAGATGGGGCCTCAAAAGCTTCAAGCGGAAATTTCATATTCAGTTCTAATTCTAAATCTGGATGGGTTAAGCTTGCTTCTTCTTTGTATATATCTTTAGTCAAATGGGTTTGCTTGTAATAATTTTCCCATTCCTCTTTTTCAGCAATAGCTACAGCCTCTGCCAAAATCCATCCAATATAATCTCTAGATTGTACGTAATACCATTTTTTATTAGCAGAAGTATGTAAAATACGCACTGGCTGCGCTATGGTTAAAGTAGTACCAATTAAGGTACTAAATTCGTTATCCTTAGGATGTGAAAAAATTCTATCAGTGGTGGGAAAAGACAAAACCGCCGCTCTATTAATCACAAAACCATATAAAACTCTATTAGAATCCTTTACACCTTTAAGATTACGCTGCGTCTCTATGCGCTTATAATATTTTACGGGATTTATTAATTTGCCATTAAGATATTCAGGGGTAGAGCCTTTTTGAGGAATAGGCCATGTTAAGATTAAGGCGGTTAATTCATCTTTACTTAATAAATTTTTATGATTTAAAAGATCTACTAATCTTACTGACCTTTTATAAATATTATTATAATTAAAATCATTAATTTCTGATAAAGTCATAATGATTTTATCAGGATTAGATAATTTATTTATCCAATAACGGGGCTTAAGCATTAAATTTGTGACATTAGGTAGGGTTTTTACCTTATACACAGTTATTTTCTCACTACTTTTGGCTATACCTATAAAAAAATAGCTTAAAGCTAATAATAAGGCAACTTTGATAGTTTTAAATAAAGGCTTTAAAAAACAGGTAATAACCCCCCTCCCCTTAAAATTACCGATTTCAACTGGCAACTCCATTGGATTTTCCTTTGCTATTATTTTCAGCTTTATTAGCCCACATATAATTATATAACCAATTGCTAACTTTAGCTATGGTACTTTTTAAATTTAAGAAGTTGCAATATCTTAGAAAGCTTCTGCTAATTTTCTGCTAATTTAAATTTAGGCAAAAAACCTACATTTAATACACAAAAAAATGCTAAATCTTAATCAAATAAGATTTAGCATTTTAGATTAGTTGGTTAATAAAATATTATAGAATTTTTTTTAATTTCTATTATTTACCTGTAAGTCTAGAGAAAAAACCTTTTTTTGATTTTTCCTCGTAAGTTTTAGTGTAGTCGCTATTAGCACTATCAGTGCGTGGCTTATAAGTGTGCGTTCTTTCAACATATGATCTATTAGGATTAGATCTATCTTGATAAGGTCTAGAATTACCTCTTTCGCCTTTATTTTCTGAATGAGATCTTTCAAAATAGGTTCTTTGTGGAGCTACTTTATCTCTATAAGTTCTTTCAGGAAGATATCTTTCCTGGGGCCTTGCAGAATCATTATCATATGCTCTAGGACTGAAGTTGCTTTTTGGGCGTTCACTATAATTTCTGCTTTCATAATTACCCCGATTTTCGCTACTGTAAGAATCTGAACGATTACCGAATCCTTGATTACCACCTTTATTTCCAGTTCTTCTATTAAAATCGCCTCTTGGTTTAAAACTTCTTCTATCGTAGCCATTATCTTCACGCTCTGATAATCCCGCACTATCATGATCTTTACCAATAAATCTCTGAATTTTATTCCATTGTTGCTTTTCCGCAGCGCTTGCAATAAATGTTATCGCAGTTCCTGGTTTATCAGCTCTTGCTGTTCTACCAATTCTATGCACATAATCTTCTTCATTTGCTGGAATATCATAGTTAATTACATAAGTTATATGAGGAATATCTAATCCCCTTGAAGCTACATCTGTTGCTATTAAAATATCAAACTTCTTTTCTCTATAAGCCTTGGTTACGCTATTTCTCCTGGATTGTTTTAATCCCCCATGAAGCACATCCACTTTATATCGATAGTGGTGTTCCTCCGCACCTTCTGTTTTAGATCCTTCTACCTTAGAATTATCTATAGTTTCATTATCAGCCTTTTTACCTAATGTATAAGTTAACCGGTATAATTTTTCGCTGATAAGATCAGCCGTCCTTTTAGTTTTAACGAAAATAATAAAAGTATCTTGGTTATCTGGTTGGCTTTTTGCTGCAGTTATAATTTCAATTAAAGAGGCGAATTTATCTCGGGTATCAATATTTTTTTGAGTTAAATTTTTAGCAACAGCATTAACTTCTCCTACTCTTACTCTAACAGGATCAATTAAATATTTATTAGCAATCTTTAAAATACCTGCCGGTAAGGTTGCTGAAAATAGCAAAGTTTGTTTTTTAGGAGCAATATACTGAAAAATTTCATCTATTTGTACGCCAAAACCCATATCAAGCATTCTATCGGTTTCATCTAATACCACAAAAGATGTCATTTTTAAATTAAGGCTGCCTTGGTTAATATGATCATTAACCCTACCTGGTGTACCTACAATTAAACGCGGCTTACTTTCTAATTGATAAAACTGTCTAGAAATGCTTTCACCTCCGATAAGCAACACTGATTTTAAATAACTGCCTCCTCTTAACATTTCCACAGCTACTTTATGTACCTGGGCTGCTAATTCTCTAGTTGGAGTTAAAATTAATGCAGTTGCATCTTTGTTTTTTTCTAAATAAGCAATAAGGGGAATTAAAAAGGCCCCGGTTTTTCCTGTTCCTGTTTGTGCAGTTCCTAAAATATCTTTACCAGATAAAATTAAAGGAATAGCTTTTGATTGAATCGATGTTGGTTGGGTATATCCCATTTTAATTAACGAGTTTTTTAACCAATTCGGGATATCAAGTTCTGTAAATGTTTCCATATATTATAAAATACCTTTATATTAATATTATTAAATTAAGTTAATTAGTTTTAATAAAACTTAAACTTAAACTTAAATTCATGATAGATACTTTGTAATTTTTTATAGCAAAAGTACTATCTTTAGTTTTGTGTCACTATTTGGGCGTATTATTCTTTTGAAGGGATGAGATTATCAGATTTTATCTAAATAATAATCAGGATGGCAAGCTAATTATAAGTAAAAATACTAGGAATCCTATAGACTCCCAATACTTTTACTTTAAATCCACAATAAAAATCTTTGATCATAGTAAAATTTAGATTATGTACTAAATTACCCTTGTAAGATATAAAAAAATCAAACAAAAATTTAATACACTCCCTAAAATTTCTATTTTTATGATTTATTTATATTTTTACTGCCTATTTTAAAAGGCTTCTAGTTTTTAATATTATTGTAATTAGATTTTTATAAATTTAACTGACAATAATAATAACTTGTAATTACTCTTTTATTATAGATATGTTAACAGCCGAATCTTTACCCTTCATTCTGTCCATTTCTACATCATAAGAAACAAGCATTTTTTCCACGATTTCGTTCTCATTTATACCAGCATTTGTAAAAGCATTTAAGTGAACAAACATATCACTATTAACTTTTTCTGTGCCATCAGCATTGAGAGGACAAATAAATCCATACTTTTTAGTGGGATTAAACCATTTTACTCTACCCTTATATTGACCACCATTCCCTGAATTAACCATTTTTATCTTCCTAGATTGTATTATAAATTAACTTTACCTAAACTGAGTTAGCGAACGTTAATATTTTAATTATAACCTAATTTATACATAAATACAACTAAATAATAACAACCTCCTTAAAGGCAACTAGGCTACAGTTAATTTTCTTTGAGGTTTAATTATTTCTTCCAGAATTATCTACGTTATAATAGCTCCTATTATTAGAAGGATAGTTAGTACGCTTTGATCTTTCTTCTTTCTTAATATAATATTGTTCAGGTATAGGTAAATCGTCTCTTCTTACCAGATTAACTGCCATTGATCTTTCTTTATGAGTTACTCGATCAATATCCTTTTTAACTTCAAACTCTAGCATTACCCCTCCATCCCCTTCTCTTTTTGGCGAGGAGAAATCTAAACTAATTTCACAATTATTAAGATCTTTATTATGTACAAAAATATCGGAGTCCGCTAACTCATCCTTCTCTAAAATTGGGGTAATAAAACCAAACTGCTTCACTTCATTAAACCATTTTAAAACCCCCACATAACGTTTACTTTCTTTAACATCCATGGCAACCTCCTTGATAATTTTTGCAATAATGCTTCATAAATTTGGCAACACAAAAAAACAAACAACGACGATCACTTTACATATATTATTATATATAAAGCGCTTTGTGGGATAGTCTCTTGATTTGAAATCCTCTTGATCAATACCAAGGGGGTAAACGCAATCCCTCTTTTATAACTATACTTCTATAAATTCAAAATAACAATAGGATTGTATTTACAATACCCTTAATTTTTTAAGTATAACCCACCTTAAAGGCAAGGCCTTAAACTAATGGTTCCTAAAAGATTTTGTATATTTTATAAATATTCTGTAATATAATAAGATTTAAATATTAATCATCTTATTAATTATTTAAACTTTGGTGTAAAAAAACGTCCTGTATTGTTCACTAAAACTTTTTATTAACCATATAAAGTAGTAACCTTAAGGCTTATTAAAGCTTAAAATTGAGGGCTTTCTCTATAACCTTAGATATTCAATTTTCGTTCATTTTACTTATTAAAACTAACAAGGATTATCCTAATGAAATTATTTCCTATGTTAATTGCAATTATCTTAGTAACTAATAATCCTACAATAAAATATAATTATCTTCAAGCTGCAGAAAAATATCAAACTAGTCAGCTAAAAGCGGAGCCACCTATCTCTACTAATGCAGCTGAAATTAAATCAGTTACCCCTAGTTCAACCCCCTCCTCTAAAGCAACTAAAGCTACCGCATCTTCTAACAGTAAGAGTAAACAAACTACTATGGCTCCTAAAAAAGCTGCGCCTAAAACTTCTGGCCCCTCTACTAAAAATGCTGGTACTAAAGGTAACACTAATAAAAGTGGATCCTCAGGAGCTATAAGAAACCTACCTGTTTCTACAATAATCAAAACCTCTAATCTTTCAGTTAATGCGGTGATAATCATGAGCGATTTAGGATTACAAGATGGGGCACTAGCTCGTTTAAAAGGCTCTATTTACAGTATAAACTCAAATATTCCTACCTTTGAGATTACCCAATATATTCCAGCCTATAATATATGGGAAGGCGCTTACCGTTTACAAGAAGTAAGCAATTTTTGGCCAAAAGGCACCGTATTTTTATCTATAGTTAATACGGATCCTAATAATATTGATCAAGCTATTATTGCTAAGAGCAAAACCTCCCAGTACTTTGTTAACCCTAATAATGGTCTTTTAACTTTAATTAAAGAAAATATAGGCCTTGAAGAAGTTAGGATAATATCCAGAGAAAAGTTAATGAGTAAGATAGATAAAGGCAAATTACCAGCTGAATTAAATATGTACGCTTTAACTGCAGCTTTGTTAGCTAATCAACAAATATCTTTTGCTGATATTGGTAATAAATTTACTGATGAAATTATTACTTTGCAATATATTAAACCAACTGTTGAGGAGAATAACCTGATCGGTATGGTATCAATCATTGAACCCACCTATGGCAATGTGTGGACTAATATTCCGAAAAAGCTTTTTTCTACTTTAAAGACTAAGCTTAATGATAAGTTAAATGTAAAAATTTATTATGAAAATACCTTAGTATATAATGATGATATACCTTATGTAGGAGGAGTTGCTGCGGGTCCAGAAAGTGGTGCCGTTCTTTACCTTAACAATTTATCAGAGGTATCTCTTGCTTTAAATATGGGTGATTTTGCCAATACTTATCAAATAGAATCTGGGGCCTCTTGGAAAATAGTAATCTCAAAATTAAATTTGTCATAGGATTGCTTGCTTTAAATATGGGTGATTTTACCAATAACTGCCAAATAGAATCTGGGATCCTTTTAGAAAATAGTAAGCTGGAAATTAAATTAAGGTGTATATATGAGTAATCGCTTTTTTATTATTAGCACAATTATCGCTACTTTGATTAGCATAATAATCTCTTTTACTCCGCTTGATTCTCCGCAGTTTCTTAAATCCCAAAGCTCTCAGTCTATAGTATTGCAAAAAAATGTAGGCAGTTTTCTTCCTTATGTGCTTAATATTGGAGCTTTAGGTTTAATTGTAGCTACTAGAGATTATAAAGGATTAGCACAATATGTAGTGATTGCCTCTTCAGTAGTGGGCATTACTTATGTGGCTAAAAAGATTTTCCAAAGAATACGCCCCAATGGGAAAGCCGATAGTTTTCCAAGTGGTCATGCAGCTACTAGTTTTGCCCCTACGGCTTTTATTCATTTTAGATTCGGTGCTTACTATGCGCTTCCAAGTTATATTGTTGGCATCTTTGTCTCCTACTCTCGAGTAGCCTCAAACAGCCATTATATTTCTGATATAATGGCTTCTTTACTTTTATCTATCATGGTCGCAAGAATAATAGCTTCTAGATATCAATTATTGATATCTAGAAGCCAAGTAAGTGTAGCTGGGTTACTTACTATAGGTGGGGCTTTGGTACTTTATTTGTTAAGATCTTTATTTGCTGCTTAACTTATATGTTAAGGCTGAATTATTATTAATTAGATACTCCTGCTGTTACCCATCTTAATTACAATCCGTGTATTTTAATTAAACTATAAGAAAGCATATTATTTTTTGAAATTTAATACTGATTTCCCTTATTTAGTAAGCTCCTCAATTATCATAATTATTATATAACTCTTAGTAACTCTCCTATAAGTTACTTCATAACTACCCTTTTACTCCCTAAGGTAGTGTTCAATACTTTAAATAAATAGATAGGCGTTTTATTTTTAATTATTTGTATAAACATTATAGAGATCTTATTAAGAGTAGCCAAAAGTATACCTAGGGGAAATAAAATAACATCAATTATAGCATTTATCTTTATATACCCAATAAGAGGGAGAAGTAGTAATAAGCAGAAGTGATAGGACTTTAAGCATAAAGTACTACTATTGCCAGGCTACAAGCTGTTCGTTTCCCATAGGTGTAAATTTTATTTACCTATTGGGAGTTTTAAATTTTATGAATAATTTTTTTAGATTTTAATAGATTATACCTTTATTATTATAATCTTGATATTTCTTCCAATGATGATTATGGAATGTTCCTAAGTACTTTAAGCTTTATATTTTAGTATAGAAAAAATTATCTACCTTAATAGCCTAAGCAAAATGTTCTTTCCCCCGTTATCTTCTATCCTTTAAATTATCCTACTTTAAGCTATTAAAAAATAATTTTAGCAACAAAATAGAAATTAATTTGTTCTTATTATTCTTCTGATATTATATAATAAATATCTAATATTGCTGCTAATAATAATTTATCTTCTTAACTATCTCCCTCTAAGGGCCTATATATTTAAATCTTACGTAATATCTTTAAGATTTAATAATTCATAATTTTATAATTTCATTAATGATTTTACCTTTCTTAATTTTCTTAATTTTTCAGCTTTTTAAGCCCTGCTATAAAAAGTTAAATTAATAATTACAAATCACTATAAACTGCATAAAAGGAGATAATCTTTTAATTAGCTCCTTTTTTACCGGTTAGATCTCTTATTATCAGCTCTTAGTCACTTTCCACTTTTAGATAATCAAACTTTAAGCTATCAAATAACTTAAAAAGTAATTAACTTAAAAAGATGAAGCTAGTTAAACATAAAAAAAGCGAGATAATTTTTTAAGTTATCTCGCTTTTTTATCTTAACTTCTACCTAAAGATTTTAGGTAGAAAATGTGACATAAGTAAATAAGGTAATATGCTAGAAGGTGGTGAGAGTTAAAATGTATGTATATATTATTTTGAACATTTAATATTAAACCTAATCTTTAACCCTAAAGCTAATTTTTAGACCAATAAATAAATATTCTTGAAAGGAGGTGATCCAGCCGCAGGTTCCCCTACGGCTACCTTGTTACGACTTCACCCCAGTCACTAACCCTACCTTGGCTGGCTTCCTCCTTGCGGTTGGTATACCATCTTAAGGTAAAATCAGCTCCCATGGTGTGACGGGCGGTGTGTACAAGACCCGGGAACGTATTCACCGCAACATGCTGATTTGCGATTACTAGCGATTCCAACTTCATGTACTCGAGTTGCAGAGTACAATCCGAACTGAGGCGACTTTTTAAGATTAGCTCCATCTCACAATCTTGCAACTTATTGTCATCGCCATTGTAGCACGTGTGTAGCCCAGGATATAAGGGCCATGAGGACTTGACGTCATCCCCACCTTCCTCTGGCTTAGCACCAGCAGTTTTTTTAGAGTTCTCAGCTTAACCTGTTAGCAACTAAAAATGGGGGTTGCGCTCGTTGCGGGACTTAACCCAACATCTCACGACACGAGCTGACGACAGCCATGCAGCACCTGTTATATTCCAACTAAATGACAATGTAATCTCTTACATCTATAAATATAATGTCAAATCCTGGTAAGGTTTTTCGCGTATCTTCGAATTAAACCACATGCTCCACCGCTTGTGCGGGTCCCCGTCAATTCCTTTGAGTTTTAATCTTGCGACCGTACTACTCAGGCGGAGTGCTTAATGCGTTAGCTCAGATACTGATGCCTAAACACCAACATCTAGCACTCATCGTTTACAGCATGGACTACCAGGGTATCTAATCCTGTTTGCTCCCCATGCTTTCGCAACTCAGTGTCAGTTACAGACCAGATAGACGCCTTCGCTACTGGTGTTCCTCCAAATATCTACGAATTTCACTTCTACACTTGGAATTCCACTATCCCCTTCTGTACTCAAGTTAAACAGTTTCAAATGCAGTTCTTGCCTTAAGAGCAAGTATTTCACATCTGACTTATCTAACAACCTACTTGCGCTTTACGCCCAGTGATTCCGAACAACGCTAGTCCCCTTCGTATTACCGCGGCTGCTGGCACGAAGTTTGCCGGGACTTATTCTTCGATTACCGTCATTATCTTCATCGACTAAAGAGCTTTACAACCCGAAGGCCTTCTTCACTCACGCGGCATTGCTGGATCAGGGTTGCCCCCATTGTCCAAAATTCCCCACTGCTGCCTCCCGTAGGAGTCTGGGCCGTGTCTCAGTCCCAGTGTGGCTGATCTTCCTCTCAGAACAGCTATTGATCATTGCCTTGGTAGGCCTTTACCCCACCAACTAGCTAATCAACCGCGGGCTCATCTTAAAGCGAATTACTTCTTTATCTTCTCAGACACATCCAGTATTAGCCCCCGTTTCCAGAAGTTATCCCAGCCTTTAAGGTAGATTCCCACGTGTTACTCACCCGTGCGCCACTAAACTTACGTTTCGTGCGACTTGCATGTGTTAAGCATGCCGCCAGCGTTCGTTCTGAGCCAGGATCAAACTCTTATTTAATTTCCTTTACCCATGAATCGACGTTAGCTTAATTCTTCAATTTCTAACCTTCATAGGCAACTCTCACCACCTACTACCATATTACTTACCTTACTAATTCAATATCTGTAAACCTATAAAATTATCTACTAGCCAAACCTTCTTAAGCCAACTAGCCTTCAAATTATAAAATCTAATATAATCCCCTTTTAACCCCTTGTCAAATACTTTATTTAAAATCCTAAGAAAAATTATTTAAATTACTAATATGAGTTTAAAGTCTATTTACCTCTATCTTAGCTTATTAGTTAATATGGGCAGAAATTTTATCAATAATATTGTCACAAATCATGCTGGTTTCTTCGTGTTTTTCTCCTTCTACCATTACTCTAATCAACTTTTCTGTGCCTGATTTTCTTACTACTATCCTATAATCCTGCTGATATTTTTTTTGCTGATTCTCAATAAAATCTATAATATTTTTGTCTTCTAAGGGATTAGAATCAGTATTATATTTTAGATTCTTTAAAATCTGAGGAGCAGCTTTGTATAAATTACATACTTTGCTAGCAGATTGTTTGGATATAACAATAATGCTTAACACCTCTAAAGCAGCTAATATAGCATCTCCTGTAGTAGAATAATCAGATAAAATTACATGCCCTGATTGTTCCCCACCTAAATTACATTGATGCTGCTGCATTCCTTCGCTTACATATCTATCACCTACTGAAGTACGAATCAGTTCAATTTTTTGAGAATTTAAATATTTCTCAAAACTTAGATTGGCCATAATGGTGCCCACTACTTTATGATTCTTTAATTTACCTACCTTATGCCAATGAGTAGCTAAAATGGCCAAAATTTTATCACCATCAATTACATTCCCTCTTTCATCAATAATAATTAATCTGTCAGCATCCCCATCAAAAGCTATGCCGATATCTGCCTCTGATTCTAAAACTTTTAAGCGTAATTCTTTAATATCTGTGGATCCACATTGTTGATTAATATTAAAACCATTAGGATTAATCCCTATAGGGATTACTATGGCGCCTAATTCATACAAAATCGTAGGTGCCACCTTATAGGCGGCCCCATTAGCACAATCAACCACAATCTTTAGACCTGATAATGAGGCATCTTGAGGAAAATGGGATTTTATATATTCAATATAGCGTCCCACTGATTCTTGTAAACGCTCTACCCTTCCTACTTTACTAGATTTCACCAGATAAGGAGAAAAATCCTTCCCCAATAGTGCTTCAATAGCTTGTTCGCTTTCATCGGAAAGTTTATAACCATATTTATCAAATAATTTTATTCCATTATCATAATAGGGATTATGAGAAGCTGATATCATGATCCCTAAATCCGCTCTAATTGATTTAGTTAACATTGCCACCGCTGGAGTGGGCATTGGTCCTACTAATAACACATCTTTACCCATACTAGTTAAACCTGAGGTAAGAGCAGTTTCAAACATATATCCTGATAAGCGCGTATCTTTGCCGATAACCACCCTATTAGTAGTTTCTGAAGATCCTAGATGTAAGGCTGCTGCCATCCCTACTTGTAAAATTATCTCTGAGGTCATAGGATATTCATTAGCTTTGCCTCTGATGCCATCTGTACCAAATGTTTTCATTATTATTTACTTGCCTCTTATTTTTTATTATTATTTATAGTTACCTTTAGCTTTAAGAAAAGCTATGATTCGTACAATTGCTCTATAAATAATATTATACTTAGATGATTGGGTGCTTTATTTAAATTTTAATTACATATAAATACATTGAGCTAATAATTAAAAAATTATTAGCTCAATGTATTTAAAGATAATATATGGATTAATTTAAGGGCTAAGATTAGGCCTTAAATTAATCTACTACAGGTACCGAAGAGTCACCACTAAGCTCTATTTTAGTTCCTGAAAAACGCCCCTTATTTACCCCTTCAATTTGAGGAGATTTAATAGTTTTAATGTCCTTACCGTTACAAATTCTTAAAGCTTCCTCACCCGTTAAAATTTCATGCTCAAGCAAAGCTTCACTTAATAATTTAAGTTCTTTAGAATATTGGGTTAATATCTCCCTTGCTTTTTCTTCTCCCGCGAAGGTCATAACTTTAATCTCTTCTTCTATCTCTCTAGAAGTTAGTTCTGAAGTAGAACGAGTTGGAAAATAACCTTTGTCATTTTCTGCATATCTTACACGACCAATTTTATCACTAAAGCCCCATTCACTAATCATTTTTTTAGCAATATTTGTAGCCATTTGAATATCCATCGCCGCTCCTGTAGTAACATTGGGCTTACCAAAAATTATCTCTTCTGCTACCCTACCGCCAAAAGCTACAGCTAGCTGATTAGTTAATTGTTGATAAGAACGATTATACTCCTCTCTTTCTGGCAAAAAAGCTGTAACACCCATTGATCTACCACGCGGTACAATAGTTACCTTGTGCACAGGGTAATAATCTCCTATTTTAAAAGCAACTAAGGCATGTCCTGCCTCGTGATAGGCGGTAAGGGTTCTATCCTCTAGAGTTAATTTAGTGGATTTTCTCTCTGCTCCCATCATAATTTTATCACGTGCTAGCTCAAATTCTTCCATATCTACACTGGTTTTATTGTTACGTGCTGCTGCTAAGGCTGCTTCATTAACTAAATTAGCAATTTCTGCCCCTGAAAACCCTGTTGTTCCTCTGGCAATCATATTAATATCAATATTTTTGCTTAAGGGAATTTTAGCTAAATAAATTTGCAATATGCGTTCTCTACCAACAATATCTGGCAGAGGAACCACTACTTGCCTATCAAATCTTCCTGGCCTTAAAAGTGCTGGATCTAGTACATCGGGACGGTTAGTAGCAGCAATAATGATTACACCTTGGTTGGGGGTAAACCCATCCATTTCCACAAGTAGTTGATTTAAAGTTTGCTCTCTTTCATCATTCCCACCGCCAACACCTACTCCTCTTTGTCTGCCCACTGCATCTATTTCATCAATAAAAACAATACAAGGAGCATGTTTTTTAGCTTGAGCAAATAAATCTCTAACCCTTGAAGCTCCTACGCCGACAAACATTTCTACGAAATCAGATCCAGAAATAGAAAAGAAAGGTACTTTGGCTTCCCCTGCTACTGCTTTAGCTAATAAAGTTTTTCCCGTTCCTGGTGAACCTACTAATAAACACCCTCTAGGAATCTTTGCCCCTAAAACTTGGAACTTTTTAGAATCTTTTAAAAAATCCACAATTTCTTGAAGATCATCTTTAGCTTCATCAATCCCCGCTACATCTGCAAAGGTAATAGTACTATCTTTAGGATTAAGCAATTTTGCTTTAGATTTACCAAATCCAAAAGCTCCCCCTGCATTCCCCCCCTGATTCTCTCCCCCTTTAGTACTTTTAAATAACCAATATACTAAAAGTAAGCCTAAACCAATATAAATGAAAACTGAAAGACCACTTTTCCCTGTAGTGGGTAAAGCCACTGAGATATTGACATCTTTTTCCTTCAAAACCTTCATAAACTCGTTATCGTTCATAGGGATAGCAGTAATATAAATATTACCTTCTTGATCTTCTGACTTAACTATGTTGTTATTAATACTAACTCTTTTAATACCGCTTGCCTCTACTTTGTTAACAAGCTCCGTATAAGATATAGGCTTCTCAACCCTTCTATCACTTTTAAGATAAAAATAATTGTACCCTAAAGCAATGGCTAATAGGGCTAATACAATTACAACTAAATTATTTTTCTTATTCAAAATTACCTCTTTAGTGTTATTTGTTATCAGAATTTTAACATAATAGTATAAATAACAATTTTTTCTCTATTAATCACAAAATATGCTCATTAAAAGGCTATCTTGAGCCTTATAATAAAATTGATGATATGTGCCTTGTTTCCAAGAATCTTGTTGCCCACTTGTTGTTTCGTATATCCAAGGTAAAGATTTTATTTCTTTTTCTTTTAAATTATGCTTTAAAAAAAAACCTATAAAATCTTTATCTTTTTTCAAATGCTCAAGTATCTCAGGATTAAGCACGCCAACCCATTGATTAGGATTTAGGCCTTGAATAAAAAATCTACCATCCCATATACAAAAATTTTCTGTATGCGGTAAGTTCAAATTTAGATTCTTAGCTTCTTTAAAAATTATTAGAAAATCTTTTTTAATTTTTAAAATACAATTACCCAAGGAATAAGTATTAAATTGGATAGTTTTTAGTTGAGTAAGAAGATTTTCTATTTTTTTTATTTTAACATAATAAAAAGATCCTGAAGCATATTTTAAAAGCTTTCTTAAAATAATTATTTTTACTACTCTCTCATATGTATTAAATAGTATTAAATTTAATTTCAGCAAGCCAAATTTATTAATTATTACCCCCTTTATTAAAAAATCCATTATCTGGCTCTCTATGTTTTGACGATTTTTCACATTTTTTGTAAGATTTTTAAGTAAATTTAACTTTTCAACCAAACTGAGCTTTTTTAGTGATTCTCTAATTTGCACCCTTTTATACTTATCATTTTGATTAGAAGGATCTTCTACCCATTTGCCGCCTAATTTTTGTAACTTATCTCTAATATGAGCTTTACTTAATTGTAAAAAGGGACGCAGGATAATTACCTGTTCTTTGATAAGTTTTGCAGCCATACCCGAATTTCCAATAATATTAACCCCTTTTTCTTCTCTCATTATCAATGTTTCTATTTGATCATCTAAATGGTGAGCTAACAATAAATAAGGAATATGATATTTTTGACAGTATTGCTCTAATAAGCGATAACGGTCTTCCCGCGCCTTGGATTGAATAGCTGAGGTTAAATTAAGCTTTTCCCGGGTTAAAATCACAGATCTAATATTGTAGTCTTTAAGTAGTTCTTTTACAAACTTAGCCTCCAAGGTAGACTCTTCCCTCATTTGATGATCCACAATTAAAGCCGTGACCTCTCCTCCAAATTTAGTTACCCATCTAGCGCAATATATAGCTAATGTTATACTGTCGCTGCCCCCTGATACGGCCACTGCTAATTTAGGAGATTTAGGAAAAATAGTTAAAGCAGATAAAATTTTACTGAAATTATGATCATTGAGAAGGTAACTAGATAGCATATAAATTGCCTTAAGACTTTAAATACAAAACTTTATTGTTATAAATTTCTATCTTGGTATTTTATTATAGAAATTTTAGAAAGCAAACGTATATTGTCCCTTATTTGATTAACCATTATTTTTAAAATATCAATCACCAAAAGGCTGCATATAAGGCTTTTTAATTTCTGTAGAGGTTTTATACCCCCTTAATGAAGGATCTAAGGGCTGTAAAGGCTTGCTTGTTTTGGGGAATGAAATTTCATTATCACTTGGAGATAATATATTAGAGTAAGAATTGGTATTTTGTTGAAAATTATCCAGCAGCGCATTGTTCAAATTATCAAGCTGCCGTTTTACGCTATAATTAGCTTGTGGCTCATCTGTTATAAATGAGCTTGCCTCATCTTGAGTATTAACAGGCAATTCAGGATGTGAGGTAAGTTCATTTTTTTGCAAAGAGTTAGCAATATTATTATTTAGTTGATTAGTATTAATAGAACCGGTACATTGGTTAGTTTTCTTTAAATCATCAATAATATTAAAATATTTGGCAGCAATATCAGATTTTAAAGAATTAGCAATAATCATCGATAAATCATCATCAAATCTTTTTAAAGTAATACATAATTCATCTTGTCTATTTAAAAGATCAAATAAAGAAGCCATATTAATTAATGATAACAAACTAATATCAATGGATTGGGTTTGTTTATAGCTTTCTGCAAAGTGAACTAAAGCGCTTCTAAGATCTGATTCAATAGTCAATAACTCTCCTAAAATAAAATTAGCTTTAGCGTTTATAGAAGTCTCCTTATCATTAAGCTTGGCAATTTGAGATGGATCCTCCTTAATTGCAGTTTGATTGGTTAAAATTTTATTATCTTCTTTTTCCTGTTTAGCCAAATATACTTTAAATTGTTTGATTCCCTCTTCAATGCTTCCTAACATTATTGCTTGATAAGCAAAGCGATAATCTTTATCTAAGCTATCTTTATTACCAAAAAGAGTAGAGGTTAAAAGGATTTGCAAATTTTTAAGCCTATTTTGCTTAGCTATCCTTAAGGCTTCTTTACTTTTATAAGTCTCTAATTCTAAATTTATTTGTTTTTCAGATAGTTCTTTTTCATTAATTTGCGTTTTCAACGCTTCTAATTCTTGATTTAATCTAATAATCTCCTGTTCAGCAAAATTTTGCTGCGTGATGATATCATCAGAATAATTAGTAATAGAAGGGGATTGATTAGTAGATGTAGTAGCCGCCTGAAGAGTTATAGGAAAAAACAAAGGGAGTAATAAAAGAAGTAAGAGATATAAATAATCTATAGCGGATTGCCCGCTAAAAAAATTACTTACATGCGAAAAATACCTTTTAAAAACCCTATTAATAATATACATCCATTGAACCTTATTGTCTTGTAGCTTTATAATTACACCTAAATTCAAATTAGTAATTATTATAGAGTTTAATACAGTTTCTAGTAAGGCCTGTAAATTAGGATATCTATAACAATATAGCAAAAAGCTAATGGATTTTTTATGATAATCAATTAGCTTTTGCTTTTTAATTTTAACTATTAATTAACTACAATGCTAACTGCTCTTCTATTAACAGCTCTAGCTCGTTCACTTTCTTCTCTATTAACTGGTCTACTTTTTCCATAAGAGGTTACTTTAATTTTGTTAGCTTGGATTCCTTTAGTACTTAAATATTCTTTTACCATTTTAGCTCTTCTTTCCCCTAACCCAATATTATATTCTTCGCCTCCTAGATCATCAGTATGTCCTTCAATATTTACAGATATAAATGGATTATTTTTTAACCATTGTACTTGCTCATTTAATTTGTCTTCTTGATCAGGACGCAGCGTGGATTCATCAAAGTTAAAATAAATTGTAGAAACGCTTTCAAAATTTATGCTTGTCTCTTCTTCCCAATTCTCTGATTCCATAGATTGCGCTATAGGTCTTTCAGGAATTTTATCATCCATAATACTATATTGGCTATCTGCTGGCACAGGTTTGCTACATGCAGCTAATAATGCTAATAATCCTACTATTGTTATAGCAATTATGTGTTTGACTTTCATTGTTATCCTTCCTTTTTTAACTAACTAATTTCTTATAAATATTTAAGAATTAATTAATATTATACTTTCTCAAAGAGATTTAATACTAATTTTTTTATTAAACAAGATACTCTTTGACAAACTAGGATATTTTGCATTAAAGGTATTTTTTATATTTAGCTTATAACCCGAAACTATGTCCACGACTTGTAACATATATAGATGATCAAAGTTATCTTTAGAATAAGAATACTGATAAATTAAATGACGGCCATCTGCTAGCCATTTAGGATTTTCTGCTTTTTTTGCCACGCTTATTATTTTTTCTATTCCTGCCATATTCATAATACCAATTTTAAAGGCCCCTTGTTCAATTTTAGTGAACAAGATTAAGTTAGAATTAGGCGCAAACGAAGGAGTAAAATAATTACCTGTATTTTTACTAACCTTAGTAACTTTTTCTCCCATGATGGACATTACGTAAATCTGAGGCCTACCAATACGGTTTGAGTTAAAAATAACATATTGTTTATCAAAAGAATATCCTCCTGATAAATTAATAGAATAGCTTTTAGTTAAAGCCTTTACTTTTTTGCTAGCAATATCTAACTCGTAAATATTAGTTGAACCATCTTTTGCTAATGAAAATATAAGGCTTTTATCATCTTTAACAAAATTCGGGCTTAAACTTAATCCTCCTAAGGAAATTAGTTTAATTGTTTTTTTAAAGTATAAATCATAAATATAAAGCTCACTTGTACCTTGATAAAAATCTACATACACAATATAATCACCCTTGTTAGAAAAGGCTGGAGCATAGATTTCTCCCTTACCCTTAAATAAGATTATTCTATTTTCTCCGTTATAATCAGCGATTACCAATTGATTTTTATTTTCCACATATAAAAGAGAAAAGTTAAAATATCCTTGTAACCCTGTAAGTGCCTTATAAACATCATTGGCAATATTATGAGCAATGAAATTCAAGTGGGGAATTATATCTGCTTCTTTAATGATATATTGATTTTTAAATTTAGCTGTACCTAAATAATTATCCATTAGCATTACTTGTAAAATATAGATTCTGTTTTTATCATCATAAATAAATTTGCCCATTAAAGTAGCTTGATAGTAAGAATAAGCAGACACATCAATTTGATCTTCACTAAAATTAGTAAAACCATTTACTAGCTCATCTTTCACAAACGTAGGAGCTATAGCTCCAGTATTTTTAAGATCCCAAATAATTGTGTTTTTTAACCTTTCGTAATGCTTTTGTGTATTTTGGGTAACATAAAAATCTGAGATAATCATAGGCAAGGGGGTATGATTATTATTTAAAATATCAATTTCTAAATCCAATGCTTTAGCTTTTTGCCAAAATAAGGAGAAAAATACTAATTGTACAAAAAATACAAACCAAATAATTGGTAAAAAACTTAATGATAATAGGGACTTTAAAAATTTTATCTTCATTAGCCAAAAATACCTTTCACGTTTAACTTAATAGAAAAATTTTGCCAAGTAGAATATTTGTTAAGCGGCAAACTCAATTTTGAACATCTGGGATTATTTAACACTGCTGTGATTCTTTTTTCTAAATCTTTTAGGTCTTCTTCTTTAATACTTACCTTATTAAGCTTAGTAATTTTTATAGAATTTATAGTAGCGTCTTGATTCATGCTTAATTGCAACTGAAAGCTTACCATTTCGTCTTTAATTGAACTTATACCTGACCAGCATTGTTGGATTTGCCTAGCTAAAATTGCTCTTTCTCCTCCTGTTAAAGTCCCATTGGATTCTCCATTAAAATTTTCAGTAGGAGTTTCTAAAATAAAATTAGGTGGTTGCTCTTTTGGAGTTTTTAGCATTACTTTTTCTAAAAAATTAGTAAAATCTTGATTTTTGATCAAAGGCTGTGCTGGACTTATCTCATTCTTTGCTTCTGAATTATTAAGTAAATTTTGAGCCAGTTGATTAATATTAGGAGTTTCCGGAAGCTTAGCCTCAAAAACAGGAGAATCCTTACTAGATGCAGGCAATATAACACTATAAGTTTCAACGGCAAATGGATCATCTATTGTTTCTCCAGCGGCTTTACTTACTGCTTCTCCTATAATTTGTGTAGGAGCTGAAAGAGTATCCTTTGCTGAGGTAGCTTGAGGGAGCGCTAACATATTATTAGAAATTAAGGCGCTTAAAGATTCATTGGTAGGGGTTTGAGTAGTAAGCTTTTGCATTGGTAAATTTTGTATAGGTACACTTTGTAAGGGGGCATTTTGTGCTGGCGACTTGGCAATTGCATTAGACTTTACAGGAGGTAATTTTGTAGGGGATATGTCTTTAGAAGGCAAGATTTTAGCTGGCACAAGTGGAAGAGTATTATTTTTCCCCTGAGTGGGCGTTTGTAAAGCGTTTTTCTTAACCGCGTTCACAAAATCCTGTTTGCTCTTAGAATATGCGGATTTAGTAGACGGAACTTGAAGCACTTCAGCGCGGGGTTTTAAAGATTGACTAGAAGTTTTGGAATTACTTATACCTTTTAAATCTTGTTTACTATTGGGATTTTCTTTTTTATCCTGGTTTTGCCTACCTTCTTTAGCATTAGGAACCGCCTTAACTAAAGTAATATTTACAATTTGCTTAGGTATAGAAGATTTAGACAAAATCCCTATAATTAAGAATATGCTAAACAAAATTCCATGCAAAATCAAGGATATAAAGAAAAATTTTCTCATTTAAGACACTTTTCAATTGCTACTTTTAAGAATTAGGCTCAGCAATTAGAGAAATATTATTAAATCCTGAGCTATTAATAACATTCATCAAGTTAATAACTTCTTGATATTTTACGTCCTTATCTGCTCTAATAAAAATCTGAGTATTTTCCTTATTATAAGTCCCTAAAGCATTTTTTATCTCAGCAAATTTAATTACTTCTTTATCAAAATATAAATTTAATTTTTTATCTAAGGAAAATGTTACTTTAACAGGTTGCTCGGCGTTAGATAAAGCATTGGGGGATTTAGGTAAATTAATATCAAAACCTGTATTAAGCATAGGAGCAGTTACCATAAAAATTATTAAAATTACTAATAACACATCCACAAAAGGAGTAACATTAATTTCGGAAATAACTTTTTTATTTTTATTAGGAATGTGTACCATATATCTACCTATACTGTTATTTGTTATATAAGGTATAAAATACTTCTTCTAACCAGATTCTTTGTTGTTCCATATATTGGGAAATCTTAATGTTAATAGTATTATAAAAAACCGAAGCCGGAATAGCCACAAATAAGCCAATTGCTGTAGCGTATAAAGCTTCAGAAATACCAGGTGCAATTACTGCTAAAGATGCAGAACTAGTAGCTCCAATTTGATTAAAGCTGCTAATTACACCTAATACGGTGCCAAACAAGCCCACAAAAGGAGCAACATTGGATAAAGTAGCTAAGTATTCTACATTTTTTTGTAGCTCTAAAACGTTAACCTCTAAAAGAAGCTCACATCTTTGCTTAATTTCTTCTTTTGTTACCGCGTTTTTATCTTTATTAGCATCAATTACTAAGCGAATAATTTCTGTGGCTACATAATCAGTAGATAGCAAGTAAGTGTTAATCATACGAGGGTTTTGAGAACTTACAGCTTGTTCCGCCTCTTTTAAATTCTTAAAAGCTTTTCTAATTAATAAATATTTTTTAATAATCAAGGCCCAAGAAAACACAGATAATAAAATTAAAGTAATAAAAACTAATTTATTAATAATTGTTGCATGCAAAAAAGCGTAAACTATACCAAAATTATTCATTGTTGTATCCTGGAAGTATATTATTATATCTATATTAGATATAATAATATACTTATTATTATAATTTATTATTAAATTTTTTCTTTGAAAAGTTTTTTTATTTGAGCCAAAAATTTCTCATCTATTTTAATAGGACGCGCTCTTTCATTAATACTAAGAAGTTCCACTTCCATTTGTACACATAGTTTGGTTTGATTGGGGGATTTTAAATCAGATTGTATGTAAAAATCATGGGCAAATAACAAGCTAGCCTGCTTCATATTTACTATTTTTGTTTTAATTAATAATTTATCCTCAATTCTTACAGGGCTTATGTAGTGGGCATTTACTTTTCTAACTGCCCAATTTTGATTATCATTAAACTTAATTTTCCCCATAAGTTTGCGAATTAAATTTGCTCTAGCTTTTTCACCATAATTAAAGTAGTTAGCAAAATATACCATCCCTGCCATATCGGTATCTTGGTAAGTAATATCTACCTCTAAAGCATGAATATACTCTTCTAGTTTGCTATTGAATAAAGTCATTTTATTATAAGGTCATTTGTATTATAAGGTTATTTTATTATTATATATTTAGAGATCGCTTAATAAATCAGGAGTAACTATTTTAGGTTTTAGGTTTAAATAGGCCCAACCGCTACTGGCAATGATTCTGCCCCTTGGCGTTCTTGACACCAATCCATTTTGAATTAAAAAGGGTTCCACGGTATCTTCTATAGTATCACGGCTTTCTGATAACATGGTAGAGATTGTATCAATACCTACAGGTCCACCTTCATAAAAATGAGCGATAGAATGCAAATAACGGCGATCAAGCTCATCTAAGCCGTTTTTATCAATGCCTAATTGACTCAAAGCCAGGCTTGCCAGCTCAGCATCAATACTAGCTTTAGAAGATAAAGTTAAAAAATCCCTTACTCGCCTTAAAAGACGATTAGCAATTCTAGGCGTTCCTCTTGAGCGCTTGGAAATTTCATGAGCTCCCTCTAAAGTAATACTAATTTTTAATATTTTAGCTGCTCTTAGAACAATTTCTTGTAATTCTTCATTTTCATAAAAAGCTAATTGTAAGGTAATACCAAAACGATCCCGCAAAGGGCTTGATAATAAACCATATCTAGTAGTAGCTCCAATTAAGGTAAACTTGGGTAAATCAATTCTCAATGATCTAGCCGTAGGACCTTCACCCACGATAAAATCTATTTTAAAATCTTCCATAGCAGAATATAAAACTTCCTCTACAGATATGGGCAAACGATGAATTTCATCAATAAATAAAATATCCTTAGGTTCTAAATTAGAAATTATAGCGGCCAAATCTCCAGATTTGGAGATAGCAGGACCAGATGTAATTCTAACTTTGCTTCCCATTTCCTCAGCCACTATTTGAGCCAAGGTGGTTTTACCTAGGCCAGGAGGCCCATAAAATAATACATGATCCAAAGCTTCTTGGCGTTGTCTAGATGCTGCAATAAATACTTTAAGATTCTCTTTAAGCTTCATTTGCCCTACAAAATCTGCAATTTTAACAGGGCGCACATTACCTTCTAAACTATTTTCAGTTTGCTGGTGACCAAAATTTTCATTTATCTGGCCTTCTAACATAGGGGATATTATTCTATTATCTAGCTTTTTCATTATTTTTTTCATTAAACTATATCAAGATGATTCTCTAGAAGCCAAATAAATTAGTGGCCCTGATTATTTACTATTATCATATATTATTTATCCTTTAGAAATCTTATAGTTAATCAATCGGGATTTTTGATGAAATCAATTAAGAGTTTTTACAAAAAAAGTTAAAGCTTCTTTAATAATTTTTTCCGTGCTTGTTTCAGAAGTAATGGTAGCTTTTAATTGGAGCATTGCCTTGTTAATTTCAAAGTTAGAATAGCCTAAATTTTGCAAAGCCAATGTTGCATCTTTAATATTACTAAAGGATTTATTATCTACCAAGGTAGAAGATATATTAAAGTTAGGTAGATTGATTTTAGTAATTTTATCTTTCAATTCATTAATTAAACGTTGCGCACCTTTTAAGCCTATACCTTGGATAGTTTTTAGCAATATAACATTTTCAAATAAAATGGCCTTTTGTAATTCCTCTAAAGCAATTCGGGCAATAATAATTAACGCAATTTTTGGCCCAATTCCTTGTACGGTGATTAAAAGATTAAAAAGCCTTTTTTGTTGAATTTCTTTAAACCCGTATAAAGCAATAGAATCCTCGTTAACTATAGTTTGAATATAAAAAGCCTGTTCTACTCCTAATTCTAAATTAGCCATTAAAGATAAAGGAATGCTAATTAAATAGCCTACTCCATTTACCTCTAAAATAATGGTATCTTCTTCAATTAAATCAATGATCCCTGTGAGTTTTGCAAACATAAGTTATTAATATCTTATTATTAAACATATAAAAACTGGAGAAACCCAGGCCAGAAACAATAGATTTTTACTTAATTTTGTGCTTTAAGTTTAAGCTTAGGTATAGTCTTAGATTTAGCATAGCAGAAAATTATAATTAATATAAGCTCTTTAATAAGAACGTTGATGGTAAGCATGACATAACGCTATAGCAATAGCATCTATTTCATCTTCTTTAAGAGCTAATTGTTTGGTTTTAGGTAAAACTAAATTAATCATAGCCCTCATTTGTTCTTTTGAGGCATGGCCATTACCTGCCACAGTTTTTTTTATAGTATTAGGAGAATATTCAAATACAGGGATTTTAAACAAGCTTGGCACCATTAGTACTATTCCTCTGGCATAGCCCAATTTTAGAGCACTTTGTGGATCTTTATTGATAAAAGTTTCTTCTATAGCAACTGCCCCGGGCTGGACTGTGCTAATAATAAGTTTAAGCTCTTCATAAATAGTAACCAATCTATCGGAAATATTTAATTTATTATTAGGTTTGATAATTCCACAATTCATTAAAATAATTGATGATTTATCAATTTTAATATATGACCACCCAGTAAAATTTAGCCCAGGGTCTATACCTAAAATCTGTGATATACTATTCTCCACGGCTTTATTATTACCTTTCAAGCTTGATTTAAACAGTAATTTTTTCTAACAATTGATCAGAAATATCAAAATTAGCAAAAACCTGTTGGACATCATCTAAGTCTTCTAAGGTTGTTATTAATTTCAATATATTAGCGGCTACTTCTTCATCAGTAATTTCAATTATGGTTTTGGGATGCCACTTTATAGATGAAACAAGCTCATTATTTTTATTAATTGATAAAATATATTGCTGTAAAGCACCAAAAACTGTATGTAAATCCTCAGGGTGGGTCATAATAATGTAATAATTATTTTCCTCTAAAACCTCTTGTATGCCCCATTCAATAGCTTGCTCTAATAATTGATTAAAATTTATATATAATTTCGTTAATTTAATAAAGCCTACTCTTTCAAACATAAAATTAACGCTGCCATTTTCCCCTAAAGAGCCGCCATTTTTAGTAAATAATGATCTTACATCTGAAGCAGTTCTATTTCTATTATCAGTAAGAGCTTCTACAATAATAGCCACCCCTCCTTGTCCATAACCTTCATATCTTATTTCTTCATAATTTTCAATGGCCTCCGTACCAACACCTCGTTTAATTGCTTTGCTGATGTTCTCCTTTGGCATATTAACTTCTTTAGCTTCAGCAATAGCAGAGCGCAAGCGAGGATTTAATTCAATATCAGGGGAGCCTAATTTCACAGCTACAGTAATTTCTCTAATGATTTTTGTAAATATTTTAGCTTTTTTTTTGTCTTGAGCACCTTTCCTATGCATAATATTTTTAAATTGGGAATGTCCTGCCATTTAATTACCATAATATAATTAATTTTTGATTTGAGGGTAATTATTTAAGTATGTAATTATTACAAACATTAGATTTTTTATCAACATTAATTCATAAAAACTTATTAGGCTTTTTTAGAGAAATTTAAAAGCTGCTAAAAGGAAATAAAATCTTTTTCAGTAACCACATAATTTAAAGGTATATCTTTTGAATCCACAGGTAGGTAATGAAAATATTTGCTATAATTTTGTATCTCATAAGCCAATCCTATATAAACTACCTTATGATTAATACTATTATAATAATGTAAGGTGTGATCATAATACCCTTTGCCATATCCTAGGCGATTGCCTTGTTTATCAAAGGCAAGTAAGGGAGCAATAATAATTTGAGGCAAATGAAATTTTTCATGATTTGGTTCTTTAATCCCAAAAGCTCCCTCTATAAGTTCATCAGTAGGATTATAGCTTTTAAACTTTAATACCAAAGTATCTTGTACCGAGGGTAACGCCACAGAAAGTTTTTGTGTACGAAGATAAGCTAAAATAGGCAAACAATTAGCCTCATGTTTAATCGGATAAAATCCTGCAGCAGTAGTAGTGGCATGTACGTTAAGATGAAGAGTTTGCCAAAGCTTTTTAAAATTACTTAATAATTGAGTATTAAGTAATGAATAATCGGGGCGGTAGGCTTTAAGGATAATTTGCTTTTTTTCCCTAACACTACATTTATTTAACCTCTGATGTTCCACGGTGTTAGTTAATTCTATGGTGCTGTTGCAATGATCTAATAATAATTTGCGCATCATTGCAACCCCCTAGAAATTATCATTGTTAACTAATTTACATATGATTAACATATAGCTATTAAATACTACATCAATATACAAAATCTACATAATTACTATTAAATCACCTAATTTACCTTGCTTTTAAAAACTATATTATAAGAAGCCGAGAAACCGTCGCTATTAAATCTTAAACAGGCAGATTTAAAAGTTGGGTGCTAAATATACTCATCATTTAGTTATAGCTCCCTATATAAAGATTGTAGCCCTAGGATATATAATACCTAACAAACTTCCCCGCTTCTTATGATCTATTTTTGTTATAAATTGTTTTTTTGTATTAGCAAGTATTAGAAAATTATAACAGTAATTTTCTAATAATAAAATAAATTATAGATTGTATAACATAATAACTTCTTCTCCATAAAGTTGCAATTACTTGTTTCATTCTCATAGACATACTGCAAAAAATCTAAATCCCAACAAGGTTATTTTATAGAAAAGTAGTTAAATATCTTCTTAAGGAATTAATTTTTTGAGTTTATTAATGTTAACATTGATAAGGCTAATCTTATCTTCAATCTTATTTAATGTGATAGAAGGTCCCTCTTGGCTAATTTTCAATGTGTTACCCTCAAAAAGATCCAAATTTTGATTAAAACTTGCTTTATCCGTGTTACTTATATCATCAGATAAAGTAAGTAAGAGTTGGAATAAAAAGATTAGTTCATTATTGAGATTCATAAAAAATGAAGGACTCTGACTTTTTAACAGTTCTATTTTTTCATTAAGCAGTTTAGCAGAATCTATAATTTTTGTTTCATCTTCTAGTTCACAACCAATTTGATATAATTTATTATTTACCTTAATTTCTACAATAGTCATATTAAATCTCTTAAAAATACTTTAAAATTTTGATCTTTTAGATGCTTTTTAAAACTTCAATTAAGCCAACAACTTCTTTATTTATGGATACTAAAGCTTGGGTATAATCCTCAAGTTTAGATTGAAGAATTTGATTTTCGTGTTTTAATCTTTGTATTTCTTCATTTTCTCCATAAACTAATTGTTTTTGGATTAATTCTTTTTGAAAAAGCGTTTCTTTAATCACTGGTAGATCAAAAAAAGTAGGCTCCATTTCTTGCCTTTTTATTTCTTCATATTTCTCTACTAAAGCTGCTAGATAATTATTAATTACATCTAGCTTTTCCAAGGTTAAAACGATATTTTTATCCAATTTATTCTCTTATTTTTATGCTACCTAATAAGGCGATATGGTGTTACTATCATAATATTAAAAGCCTTGATAGTCAATATGTTGTCAATTGAAGCCTTATTGCATAAATCTATAAAATAAACCTAAAATACCTAGGTACTTCATTATAAAATATGCAAAATATTTAGTTATACATAATTTAATTTGAATGCTAATATACTTATATTATAATATGGGTGTTTATTTAACAAGGAGAGATAATATGGTTACTCGTGTAGCTATAAATGGGTTCGGAAGAATAGGAAGACTAACTTTCAGAGCTTTATTAGAAAGTGGCAGAAAAGATATGGAAGTAGTAGCTATTAATGATTTAGGATCAGCTCAAGCTAATGCTCACTTATTAAAATATGATAGTGTTCATGGCAAATTCCCTTTTGCAATTGAAGCTAAGAGCGACAAATTAATATCAGCTAATGGTAAGGATATCACAGTAATTGCAGAAAGAGATCCTAATAAATTACCTTGGAAAGAACTTAATATTGATATAGTGTTTGAATGTACAGGAATATTTGTAACTAAAGAAAAAGCCTCTGCCCACCTTAGTGCAGGAGCTAAAAGGGTATTAGTATCTGCACCATGTGAAAATGCTGATTTATTTATGGTTTATGGCGTTAATCATCATAAGCTTACTAAAGAACATTTAGTGGTTTCTAACGCTTCTTGTACTACTAATTGCTTGGCTCCTGTAGCCTATGTTTTAAATAATGAAATCGGAATTGAAAAAGGTTTCTGCAGTACTATCCATTCTTATACTGGAGATCAACCCATTGTAGATACTTTGCATAAAGATTTAAGAAGAGCTAGAGCTGGTGCTTTATCAATGATTCCAACCTCAACTGGAGCTGCTAAAGCAGTTGGTGAGGTATTGCCTGAATTAAAAGGAAAATTGGATGGTTCAGCGATTCGCGTGCCGACGCCAAATGTATCTTTAATTGATTTCAAATTTATTTCTATGAAGCCTACTACTGTAGAAGAAATTAATAGAACTCTTACTAATGCTAGTAATTCTAAAAATTTAAAAGGAATTTTAGGAGTAAACTCAGAGCCTTTAGTATCTTGTGATTTTAATCATTCTCCTTTTAGCTCGGTATTTGATCTTACTCAAACTCAAGTGATCGGTGGTAACTTAGTAAGAGTGGTATCATGGTATGATAATGAGTGGGGTTTCTCCACTAGAATGGCTGATAGTGCAGCAATTATGGCAAGCCTTCTTTAAGAATACTCTTTAAGATTTCTTTGTAGATTATCTTAAAGCTTTACTTATTATTTAGTAGCATATTTCTTAAAGTTTTCTTATTTTAAACTTTTGGCTTTTAAGGAGATTTAAGTAAATATGCTACTAAAATTTAATCAAATAATGTTAAGTCAGTTTAATAGTAATCCAATGGCTTATAAATCTTTTCCTTGTAAAAATTTCTCTATTATAACTGTTGCTGATCAAGAGGCTTTAATACTTGCTCTTGGGAGAGGCTGTTATATTTCTTTAACAGGTTTTCAAGAGTTTACAGAAATTATACTAATTGATTATTATCTAATTCATAATTTAGGTATTATTTTATTAAAAAATACTATTGCCTATCATAATAATTTTAACCACAAAATAGTTTTAGATTGTAAAAATAGTCTTTCTTATACTATATTTGCTCTAGAAAATGAATTTAAATATATTATTTTAAGTAAAGTACCTAAAGAGGTATTTGCTAGTTTAAAAGAGTTAGCAATTTCTAAAGAAAGCCAATTATTTGCTGATCAAGAAAATGTATTTGAATATTTTCGCAATTAAAGCTACACTAAGTCAGATTATAATTATCTTAATAAGGTAATTATATTAAGGATACTTATATAAAAATAGCTATTTTGGCAAACAACTTTCTCCCCTTAATAATTAAATAGTTTGAATCTTTATAAACTAAATAAAAATAATAAAATCAACCCAAATAGTAGGTACATATGAAAGCAAACGAACTTCGTATTGGCATGATTATTAAGCATAATGATAGACTCTTTAGGGTTGTAAAAACTGAGCATGTTAAACCTGGTAAAGGAGGCGCATATCAGCAAACCGAATTAAAAGATGTCTTAAGTGGCACCAAAATTAATGAAAGATTCCGCTCAGAAGCTACAATTGATCGCGCTATTTTAGAACAAAAAGATTGTGTATTTTCTTATGAAGATAAGGGTTTTTATATATTTACTAACCAAGAAAACTATGAAGAAATTTTATTATCAAAAAGTGATATTGGGGAAAACAAACTGCTATTTTTGAAAGAAGGTATGCCTGTAACCATTGAGCTTTATGAAGAAAAAGCTATAGATTTAGAACTCCCAGCTACTGTAGTTTTAGAAGTTATAGATACCGAAGCCGTAATTAAAGGGCAAACTGCTTCTAGTTCCTTTAAACCTGCTACTTTAGAAAATGGGATTAGAACTACAGTGCCTCCTCATATTGGGGTTAATACTAAAATAGTAGTAAATACGGCGGATAATTCTTACGTAGAAAGGACAAAATAAATTTCATGTCTCTTTTAATCCATACCATTATTTCCCAGGGCGTAAAAGATTCTTGTAATAGCGTAATTAGAGATTTTGGTGAAATAGAAAATTTTTTAAATAATCCTAATCAAGCTTTTACCTTTGCTGAAAAAACTAATCAATATTTTTTATTAAATTTACAGAAAAATTTAGAAAAATATAAACCTACTTACAGTATTAAAAAATTTGACGGTAGTTTAATTCCTAAACAAGATGAATCTAATTATTTTTACCTAAGTGGTATTTTAGGATTAACCAATTTTAGCAGAGGCTCTCCTAATTTTGCCTGCTCGGCTTACTTAGAAAGAGATAGTCAAGTATTTGCTTCAGTTATTTATAATCCTATTACCTATGAAATGTTTTATGCCGAGAAGGGCCAAGGAGCTTTTTATAATAAAAGGAAATTACGTTATAGAAGCTCAGAGAAAATAGAAGCTCCTTTAACTATTGCTACTGATAAAATAGCAGTTAAAAATTTAGATTTTGATAGTTATCAATTTATCTGCATAAGTAATTGTAAGGCTTTAGAGCTGTGTTATCTTAGCGCTAATAAAATTGATGATTGTATTTTTAAAGAAAAAACCCCTTATCATTTACTAGCACCTGCTTTACTAATTGCCCAAGAAGCAGGAATTGTTTTTGATATCGTTTTAGATGATAAAAAAAATATCATTTCTTTAAAAAAAACAAATTAATCTAAAATATTTTTAGTATCAAAATATTAAGAATATGATTTTTCTAAAAAATTTAAGAATAATTTAGCTAGATAATATATAAAAACTCAAGGGAAAATTAGTGAGATTTTATAATTTAAAAATAATATTAATCTTTACTATGATTTCTGCTATGATCTTTCCTGGTATGTTGCGTGCCTGTATACAATTTTCTCCTTATTATAATTCTAGCATGTTTTATGAATTATCTCCTCCTGAGGATATTTCCACTTGTTTACCTAAAAGTAATATCCATCCAGAAGTGGCAAAGCTTATAGAAGCACCGCGACAAACAACCATTGAAGAGTCTAGGACTACTACTTCTGGGATTACGCCTAATATTACTCCTAGGCGTCAACGTCCACAATCCATTAATGTTTCTTTAAAATAATTTAATTTTCATTATAGAATAAATTGAATATACTTTGCTTAGATTAAACGGTAAAATTCCTGTTAATAATTAACGAAAAACCTATATCATAAAGATTAGAGTATATGATAGGTTGATTAAGGGATAAGATCCATCAATGCCTTTATTATTTTTAATAGTATTAACTGATTCCATTGGATTTGGCATTATTCTCCCTTTATTGCCAATATTTGCGCTTAAGTATAGTCTTAGTCCCATCCAATTGGGACTATTAATTTCAGCTTTTGCTTTTTTTCAACTTTTAACAGCCCCGTTTTTAGGAGCCTTAAGTGATAAATATGGGAGGAAAATTATTATAATTGTATGTTTGCTTTTTATTAGTGCATCTTACAAACTCCTCGCTGAAGCCACAACCTTTTATGGTGCCTTATTAGCGCGTAGTCTGGCAGGGATGTTTACAGGGAATATTTCAGTGGTTTTGGCCTCAGTAGCTGATTTATCTACCAGTAATAAAAGAGCTAAATATATGGGGTATATCGGGGCCGCTTCAGGAATTGGATTTATGTTAGGACCGATTATTGGCGGATTTTTTGGTGGACCTACTGTTGAAGGCGCTGACGTTCAACTCGTGTTTAATATAGCTTGTGTCTTTACTTTAGTAGCAGCGATAATGGCCGCTATATTTTTAAAGGAGACTTTATCACTTTCTGTAAAATCCAATAAATTTGATCCTGTAGCAAGGATTAAGCGCACCTTATTACTTATTTTTAATGATAAATATATCACTTTCCTTATTTATCTATCGGTTTTAATGTGGTTTTCCTTTGCCTCGCTTAATGTATTTTTAAGTACTTGGAGTGTTATGAAATTTCACCTTAGCCCTTTATCTCTTGGTATTATAGGAACTACTTTTGCTTTTTTCGCTGCTTTGGTACAAATTATCTCACCTAAACATATCACAGGTAGCAAAGCGATTTTAATCGGTTTTCTTATTTCCTCAATTTCTACCTTTGCTCTTTTATTTAATCCTAACATGGTGAGCTTAGTAATTATTTTAATCTTTTTAGCTATTGGCATTGGTATTTTATTTCCAAATTTAAATTCTACTATTTCTTTATATGGCTCTGAATCCCAAAGAGGTTTTGTATTGGGTATTAGCCAATCCGCTGGAACGTTGGGTCAAAGTTTAGGTCCGATAATTGTAGGATTTATCTATGCTAATACCTCGCCTAATTATGGATGGCTTACCATTGCTTTATCCTTTTCTTTAGCAGTAATTATTACAGTTAGGTTTATGTGGGTAGAAAAGCAAAACGCTTTACATAAATTAAATCATTAGAGCAATAGGGTTTCTTTAGTTTAATGTATATATTGTTTGACATTTAACATGATTTCAGATACATTAAAAACTTATTGGAATTATAAAAACTTATAGGCACTTAAAGGAAAAACAATGAAAAAAGGTATACATCCAGATTATCACGAAATCTCGATCCAATTTACGGATGGCAGCAAAGCTAAAACCAGATCAACCTGGGGGAAAACAGGAGATGTAATGATTTTAGATATTGATACCAAAACTCATCCCGCATGGACTGGCAATCATAAATTATCTGATAGTGCTGGTAGATTATCTAAATTTAATGCAAGATTCGGCAACTTTGGTATTGATAAAAAATCCCAAACTCAGTAGTAATTTTACTATTTTGCAATGATGAGTCTAAGATCATAAGCGTTCTTATAGTCATAGACTTATAAGTAGCATCTTCTATAGATTTTTCTAACTATGCTTCCTTAATTATCTATAAATTGTTTTATACTACCTATATTGCATTATGCTTATCTGCATATTTTAGCTATTTTTCATTTTATAATATAATAATAATGGGTTTTCTAATATTTTTAAATTAGCCCTTATAGCTAGTTTATAATGAATTTTATTAAGGCAGTTTTATTAAATTAAAATTCACTTAAGAGACTTAAAATGTTTATATTGCTGTTAATTACATTTATTGATCAGCTCGGCTTTGGTATGATCTTTCCTTTATTGCCCCTAATTAAACTTCAATTTGTTTTATCTCCACTGGAACTATGATATTAAGCTGGCAAATTTAACTGCTCCTTTTATGGCGTTAGATATAATAGTTTTTTCAATGGATTTAATTTTCCTAAATATTTATAGTAAATTAGCTATAGAAAGCAGCTTTAATCAGCAAGGGTTGATTTGGGGTATTAGCCACAGTATTAGTGGTGGTGGAATAATTAGCCATTATTTAACCGGGTTATTATATAGCGTTAACCCTAATTTTAGTTGGGCTTGAATTGCTATTTTTTGTATTCTTTCTATTCCTATTAGATTTAAAAGATTGAAAAAATAGCTTATATATTTTATAATGATTAACATAGAAGCAACCTTCGTAAGGAGGTTGCTTCTATGTTAATAAGCTTTAAAATCTAAAGATCATTAAATATAATTAGCAAATACAACTAAAGTAAGTGCTAATTATATTTATTATATTCATTCATTTTATTATTCAAGCGGGAAGATAGATATTTAAGCTATATTAAAAATATCTCTTTAATGATTATATGAGGGCTACAAACAAAGTAGATGTTATATTTTTACTTTCAAGAAGTACACAGGACCAATTACAATGATTATTTTACTACTGGTAACCTTTATTGATCTTTTAGGATTTGGAATGATTTTTCCTTTATTACCACTTTTAAAACTTCAATTTGCTCTTAATGATATGCAAGTAGGTTATTTAGTTTCTAGTTTCGCCTTATTTAATTTAATCGGGAGTATGGTATTTGGTATTTTAAGTGATAAAATTGGTAGGAAATATCTTTTAGCTGTACCGTTATTTTTTGCTGCTGTGGCTTATTATTTTACAGGCTTAAGCGAATCATATGGTGAACTATTGCTCTTAAGAGCTGCAGCAGGCTTTTGTACAGGAAATTTCTCGGTCGCTTTTGCTTGTCTTTCAGATTTATCTACTAAGGAAAATAAATTTAAAAATATGTCATATTTAGGTATATCCTTTAGCTTAGGTTTTATTTTAGGACCAGCCCTAGGAGGATTATTAGCAGGTAATACTAATGATCTATTATTAGCTAATTTTGCTTTACCCTTCAATGTAGCCGCCTTTTTTACCTTATTATCTGCAATACTTGCTTTTATATTTTTAAGAGAAACTTTAAGTGTCGCTGAGCGCAAACAGGCCAAGCACATAAATATCTGGACTAATATTAAGCAAATTTATACTAACAAAACTATTATTTTATTTACCTATTTGACCATTTTATTTTCTTTAATTTTAGCTGGCTTAGAGGTTTATCTAAGCCTATGGTTAAATCATAAATTTTTGCTTACTTCTCAAAATTTAGGTTTATATTGGGGTGGATTTTCTGTGGTAGTGGCACTTGGACAATTGCTCTCCCCTAAATTATTTCCCGTTCCTAAAAAAGCCTTAATCGCAGGATTTGCTACTTTTATGCTAGGGATGGCTTCTTTAGTGATAACTAATAATTTTATAAGTTTATACTTTTTTACTTTTGTTATGGCTTTGGGTATGGGGATGATTTTGCCTAGTATCAATGTAAATCTATCACTACAAGGTAACAAAAATCAGCAAGGTATGATTTTTGGCATAAACCAATCCTTTGGTAGCTTAGGCAGAATAATAGGGCCTTATCTTTTAGGAATGCTTTATTTTATTAATCCAAATTTAACTTGGCTTGCTACTTCTTTTATATGTTTATGCAGTATCTTTGTGATCGTTAAATTTTAAAAATAAAAGCTATTAAAATAACAGACAATGTTTATAATATATTTTATCTTAATTTGATATAATATCGTGATCCAGGAGAACACATAGATGCCTATTTTGTTTTTAATTACTGTGATTGATTTAATTGGTATAGGAATAATTTTTCCTTTAATTCCTATTATTAAACTTAAATATCAATTACAAGGAGGGGAACTTGCCTATGTGGTTTCTATTTTTGCTTTATTTAGCTTAATCGGCAATATAGTTTTTGGTCTTTTAAGTGATAAATATGGTAGAAAAGCGCTACTTTGTTTTCCTCTTTTTGTGGTTGCAGTTTTGTATTATTACACTGGCCGTGCAGAGAGTTTTACAACATTTTTACTCTTAAGAGGCCTAACAGGATTTTTCTGCGGTAATTTTTCTGTAGCTTTTGCCAGCGCTTCAGATTTATCAACTCCTGCCACCAAATTTAAATATATGGGAATCATAGGAGCTGCTTTTTCTGCAGGATTTGTTTTAGGTCCGGCTTTAGGTGGGTTATTAGCCAGTACTGATGCTACCTCAGGGGATGTTACTTTACCCTTTTATGCGGCAGCCTTTTTAAATCTGATTGCTGCACTATTAGCCTTATTTTTTTTCAAAGAGACATTTTTAAGGCCCGAACGCTTACAATTAAAAAAGCTCACTATTAAATCCCAAAATTTATTAGCCCAAATTATTACTACTTATTCTAATAAAACTATTTTGTTCTTTACATTTTTAACCGTTTGCTTTTCTTCTATAACAGTAGGGGTACAAATTTATCTTGGACTATGGCTTAATGAACAGTTTTCCTTTAGTGCCAAGCAATTAGGCTTATATTGGAGTTTATACTCTATTATTTTAACTATAACTCAACTAAATATTAATAAGCTTTTCAAACCGAAAGCCGCTATAGTAATAGGTTTTTTATTATTTGGTGCTGCTACTATAAGTGTGTTATTTATCAATGACATATTAGCTTTGATTGTGTTATCTGTAGTTATGGCCTTTGGTATGGGTATTATTAATCCTAATATAACGGGCAACATTTCTTTACAAGGCAGCAAAAATCAACAGGGATTAATTTTTGGTATTAATCAATCAGCATCTAGTTTAGGCCGTATTATTGGCCCTAATATTTTGGGATTCCTTTACGTAATCAATGCTGATTTAATTTGGATTACAGTAGGAATATTTTGTGCTTTTGTTGCTTTATTAACCCAAATCGTAATGACTCAAACCCATAGCCTTAATAAAGCCAGAGTTAAATAAAGGTGGTAATCAAAAGAGATAATAAGCGTTAAAGACTTTACTAAAGCGATTATAAATCTTAGAAAATCTTGTATTATATAAAGAGATATTCTAAAAATGCTCTATAAATTAATGAAAAATAATCACAGATAATAAATATGAAATTTTTATTATTGGTATATAATTTGCAACAATTAAGTGGTAAATTATAAATATATATTATCTATAGAATAAGGATTTAAAATGCAAACTCCTCCCCTTAATCAAACTCCTCTTAACCCTAAAGCGGTGGCGATTTGGTTGGTAGAAAACACCTCTTTAACTTTTGAGCAAATAGCTAATTTTTGTGGTTTTCATGTCTTAGAAGTGGAGGCTTTAGCTAATGAAGAAATTAATAAATCTTTACGTGGGTTAAACCCTATTACTACAGGGGAAACCACTGAAGAAGAAATAGAGCGCTGCCAAAAAGATCCTCAAGCTAATTTAAAATATTTTGAAAGCGAAGAATATTCCAAATATAAATCTGCTAAAAAAATTTTAATTAAGCAAAGTAAATTTAAAAGAAAAACTAAGCCAGAATGTATTTTATGGGTTTTAAACCATTATCCCCAAATTAATGATTATCAAATTAGTAAATTATTAGGTTCAACCATTAATGTAGTAAAATCTATTAGATCAAAAAGCTATTGGAATTATAACAACCTTTCCCCAAAAAATCCGGTAACAGAACATTTATGTACCGAAGAAGCATTATTTAATCTTATACATCCTAAAAAGTTGGCCTCTGGAAATGTTGAAAGTTCTTCTACAGGACAGATAGAAGAAACTACTCCAGAATCAAAAGTGGGAACAAAAGTTAAAAGGCCTAAAAAAGCTAAAGCTTAATTGGATTTTAAATTAAGTTTATTAAACAATATTGTCTTACATATAATTAAACTCATATAGACTTATAAATTATAGTTAATTTCTTTAAATTTAAACGTTTAAAAGCCCTATTTAAAAATAAATAGGGCTTTTAATAATGTTTTTTTACCTCATTAACAAGCAGGGTTTTTTATTCACCAAAGCTAATACCAACACCTTTAGCAGTTTTTACTAAATCGCCTTCAATATCTACGGCACCGCTGGTATTTATAATTTCATTTAGATCCACATCAATAACGCGTCTATTCATCCAGCCTACTACTCTTCTATTTTGGCCTTCATTTAACAAATCAACTGCCTTTACACCAAATGCAGTAGCGATAATGCGATCTAAAGCAACCGGCGTGCCACCGCGTTGAGTATGCCCTAATACTGTTACGCGGGTTTCGTATTCGGTAATTTTTTCAATAGCATTGCCAATAACATAGCCTACCCCACCATATTTTTTATTATCTTGGCCCTCAGAAAAAGTTTGGGATCCACTTTTAGAAATAGCAGCTTCAGAACATACTATAATCGCATAATCTCTGCCATTTTTATAAATTTCTTTAATCTTATCCGCTACTTTATTAATATCATAAGGAATTTCTGGAATTAGGATTACATCTGCCCCTGACGCAATTCCCGAGCTTAAAGCAATATGACCCACATCTCTACCCATCACTTCTGCTACCATTACTCGTTTATGACTAAGCGCGGTATCATGGAGCCTTTCAATATTTTCTACTGCACAGCTAACGGCGGTCATATAGCCAATAGGAAATTCGGTAAAAGGAACATCATTATCAATAGTTTTAGGAATTCCTATAAATCTAATATTTCCTAATGCAGTAAGCTTTTCAATAATACGCATACTACCATCACCCCCAATGGCGATTAAAGCATCAATGCCCAATTGTTTATAGCCTTCTACAATTTCAAGTGATCTATCTTTAAAGGTACCATCTGGCATAGGAAAATTAAAAGGATCCCCTTTATTTACTGTTCTTAAAATAGTGCCACCCATTCTTAAAAGCTCTACACCCACATTTTCAGGAGTTAGTTTGATATAGTTCAAAGGTCTTTGCATTAAACCTACAGTACCTTCAATAATTCCATAAACCTCCCAACCTAATTGGTGTGCTCTTAAAACCCCAGCCCTAATTGCTGCATTTAAGCCAGAGCAATCTCCACCGCTGGTTAGAACTCCGATTCTTTTTATCTCACTCATATTTACACTCTCCGATTGAAAATTATATATTCCTCAAGGTAATTTACTATATTAGCAAAGCTTTAAAAAGTAAAGCTAATTCCCTGGTTTTATTAAAGAATAATTGCTTTTATCTAAATAAATTCATACACTATTATATACTATTTATATAAATATGAGAGGAGTTGATAAAAAAGTGTGTACAGTAACAGTTAGAGACAATAACGTAGAGCAGTCTTTAAGAATCCTTAAGAAAAAGTTACAAAGAGAAGGAATTTTTAGAGAGCTTAAGTTAAGAACTGGCTTTGAGAAACCATCGAAGAAAAAAGCTAGAGAGCAATCCGAAGCTATTAGAAGATCTCGTAAGCTAGCGAGAAAACGAGTGGAAAAACAAGGTTTCTAAAATTTTACTAACTTTCTCCTCTATGGCAAAATTATATTGGTTAATACAGTTTGTTTTATTATTACCTATTAGCCAATATAATGCTATAAAATATATCTTTATAAACTTATAATTTAATTCTCAAAGTAGCCTTTCCTTTGCTTTAAGGTCGCTATCTAAATTTCCCCACCCCTTTTTGTAATATCTAAAACCCCAATTTATCAAAATAAAATAATAGATTATATTTTTTACGATCCGTTGATTGCTATTCATTAGCAAGACATAACTATTATTTGCATAAATGTTATCAATAGATTAGCTTGATAAAGATAAAATGAGAATTTCAACAAAAGTAATTAATATAATTAAGCAATTTGAAGGCAGTAGATTAGAAGTTTATGCATTTATCGTTGATAAAGTAAAAACTGATAACTATGGGTGATAGTCATCTCAAAGGGATGAAATTGGGGAAAAAATCATACAACACCAAGCATACAAATGTCTTCTAGAAGATTTAAAAGGCTTGCTTGATTACTTAAATGAAGTTTGCACCAAAGACGAAGTTAAACTCAACCAAAAATCAATTTGATGCCTTAATCTCCTTTTTGCATAATTTAGGCGTTTTTACTACTGATATGATAAAACGGTTTAAAAAATTCTATTAAAAAAATTAATGCACCCCTACTACAACAAAAGCAAAGGCAAGGGGCTGGTAGCATTAACCTCAAGGCGCAGAAAAAGAGCAAGAATTATTTTTTCTTAGTTGGCTGTACTACACCATAGATTTATAACTGATATAAATATACCTAATCTAATAATATCTTTTTATAAAAACAATTAAATGCTTTATTCTTATAGATTATTGATTATAAATAAATTTTTAATTTTATATATAGGCTTTCTTTTAGGGCTTATTTATAAAGGAATTAGTATAGGTAGAATAATCCACAAAAGCTTTATGATTTTGGCTTTTTTACTTTCACTTAGTTAGCTTATAATGCTTTTATAATTGCTTCCGTTATTGCTTTAGCATCCCCTAGCAACATCATAGTATTATTTCTATAAAATAAATCATTATCTACACCTGAATAGCCTGTTCCCATAGATCTTTTAACAAATAAAATTGTTTTAGCTTTTTCCACATCTAAAATTGGCATGCCATAAATGGGGCTAGTAGGATCAGTTTTAGCCAAAGGATTAGTTACATCATTAGCCCCCATTACATACGCTACATCTGCTGAAGAAAATTCACTATTAATTTGTTCCAGCTCAAAAACGTCCTCATAATCAATATTAGCTTCTGCTAATAACACGTTCATATGCCCGGGCATTCTACCTGCCACAGGATGTATCGCATATTTTACCTTAACTCCTTCTGCTTTTAAGTGATCTGCCATTTTTTTTACCACATGTTGCGCTTGGGCCACAGCCATACCATAACCTGGCACTATAATTACTTTGGAAGCATTTTTTAAAATAAAAGCGGCGTCTTCTCCATTACCACTTTTATAATGCTGTTGCTTTTTAGGATTTCCCTCGGTGCTTATCTCGCTTTGAGCTACCCCTCCAAATATCACATTAAAAATAGAACGATTCATCGCTTTGCACATAATGTAAGAAAGAATAGCTCCTGAGGAGCCTACTAAAGCACCTACTATAATTAATGCTGGGTTAGATAAAGAGAAGCCGATTCCAGCGGCCGCAAATCCTGAATAAGAATTAAGCATAGAAACCACCACTGGCATATCCGCCCCTCCAATAGGAATAATCAGCAAATATCCTAATACAAATGATGCTATAATCAAACCCCACAAATAATAATCTGAATTAGTTGCACATAAAAGAATCATTCCTATCACTACCACAAGAGCGATCAAGGCATTAAGGAATTGTTGGCCTTTAAAATGAATAGCAGAAGATTTACTTAATCCACTAAGTTTTAAGAAAGCTACCAATGATCCTGAAAAGGTAATTGCTCCTATACTTACACCCAATGCCATCTCGATAAGACTTTTGGTTTGAATATCACCTCTAATGCCAATATTAAATATTTGGGGATTATAAAAAGTGGCTATTGCTACTAAAACTGCCGATAATCCTACCAATGAATGGAAAGCAGCGATCAACTGAGGAAGCTTAGTCATATCAATTTTATAAGAAATATAAGCGCCAATTGACCCACCAATTAGTAAAGCTAAACCTATAAAAAGGTAATTACTAACACTAGGTAAAGCAATGGTAGTAAATATAGCAATAACCATACCCACAATGCCAAATATATTACCTTTTTTTGCTGATTTAGGTGAATTTAAAGCATTTAACGATAAAATAAAAAATACTGAGGCTATCAGATAAGCTAAACCATACCAAAACATTTTATATCCTTATTTTTATAATAAAAATTATATCCAAACTTTTTAACGTATTGTTTTTTTCTTAAACATTTTGAGCATGCGATAAGTAATAATAAAGCCCCCAAAAATATTAATAAAAGCTAAAATCATAGCAATAAACCCCATAGAGCTTGAAATATTAATATAATTAGAACCAGCCGCTATAATAGCTCCCACTACAATCACAGATGAGATGGCATTAGTAACTGACATTAAAGGCGAATGTAAAGCAGGTGTAACACTCCAAATTACATAGAATCCCACAAAACAAGCTAAGATAAAAATAATTAATAACGATAAAAAATCCATTGCTTCCTCTTTTAAATAACTTATTTTTACATAGACTTTAATAAATCATGCACTATTTCACCATTTTTAGTTACTAAACAGCCTTTAATTAGCTGATCTTCTTGATTTAATTTAATTAATTTAGCTTCTTTATCTAAATATGGAATAAGATAATTATAAATGTTTTTGCCAAAAAGCTGGCTCGCTTGTTTAGGAATAAAATTAATTAAGTTTAAGCCAATTATTTTTACTCCATATTGCTCAACAATTTTACCTTTTTCAGCAAAGAGGCAATTCCCTCCATTTTCAATAGCTAAATCAATAATTACGCTCCCTGGCTTCATCTTTTTTAAGATTTCTTCATCTATCAAAATGGGGGATTTTTTCCCCTGAATTAAAGCGGTAGTAATTACCACATCTTGTTTGCTAATATGATTTAATAATAGGGCCTTTTCTTGGGCTTTATAATCTTCATTCATTTCTTTGGCATACACTTGAGCTGTTTTAGAAGTATGGCTATTAACTTTAGATACAGAGGAAGTTATTGTAAGATTAGAATTAGCTTCAGCAACTATTAAAAACTTCCCTCCTAAACTTTCCACTTGCTCTTTAGTATCTAGTCTAACATCATAAGCGCTTACCACACCCCCTAATCTTTTAGCAGTAGCAATTGCTTGTAGCCCTGCTACTCCTGCACCGATTACAAAAACTTTAGCTGGAGCAATCGTCCCTGCTGAGGTCATCATCATAGGAAAAACTAAATTGCTATAATAAGCTGCATGAATAACCGCCTGATAACCTAATAAATTGCTTTGGGAAGATAAAATGTCCATGCTTTGGGCGCGACTGATTCTAGGCATTAAATCTAAAGAGTAAGCTTCTACTTTTGTATTCGCCACTTCCTTAAGTAGATTTAAATTATTTAAGGCCTTAAAATTAGCAATGACAATTTGATTGGGCTTTAATAAAGAAATTTCCTTTGTAGATAACGGATTAACCTTTAAAATAATTTCACACTTTAGCACTTCTGCTTTATTTACAATCTTTGCTCCAAAAGCTTGATATTCTTCATTGCTCCAACCGCATAATTCACCTGCATTAGTTTCTATTAAAACCTCTAATCCTTGCTTGATAAAATCTTTAGCAATTTCAGGAGTTAAGGATACCCGCTTCTCTTCAATAAAGCTATCTCCAGAAGTGATTAATAGATCATTTTCTTTTAAAACCCCTATCTTCATGCTGCCCCTTGTTATACTATTTATTGTACTAGTAATCATTATCATACTATTTTAGTTCTCCTTGATTTTTGCTTACCTTTTTGGATAAATATGTAAAAACACAATATAGCTATAAAAGTGAACAGTACTCCTTCAGTAGAAAAAAGTATACTATATTCTTTAATCCGCGTTATATTTCTTACTGCGCTAAAAATCCAAGGAGAAATAAATTGAGCCAAATAAAATAAACCTACTGCTACTGCTATAGCGTTGAGTCTATTAATACGAGTAGTGCTTTCACTTATTACTGACATAATAGTGCTAGCAAAGCTGCCAAAACCTATCCCAAGTAAAAAAGATCCAAAATATATATTATGAATCCCTATACTTGCAGTGCCTAAAGCAAAAAATCCCTGAGCCACAAAAAACATTTGTAAACTACATAAAAAGTAAATGGAAACTTTTTTGATAACTGTCATCAACAAATTAGAGACTACCCCTGCAGCCATCATTATACTTTGTGCTGCTCCAATTGCGATTGTGCTACCTAAATTTTTACTACTAATTAAAAAGGAAAGCTCAGAAAAATAAGTAAAAACAAAAAGAGTAACAAAGAAATAGCAGAAAGATGCTCTATAAACAGTAGAATTAAAAATAAAAGTAAATCTATAAGGATAACGCTTTTTAAGATAAGTAGTAGGTATGTCAGGAATATGCTTATTAATTAAAAATAAAGGTAATAAGGTTAGTAAAAATACTAAAAAGCCTAATTTCCAGTAAAAAGTAGCCAAATATCCTGCGCCAAATAAAATAACAATCCCAGTCAGATAACTGACAACGCCTGTGTAACTTAAAATTTTATCCCGTTCAGCATTTTTAAAATAATCGCCCACTAAAAAAGTTGAATAAGGGATTACTATACCTGCCCCTATCCCAATTAAGCTCCTAGAAAGCAATAAAGTGGTTTGATCATAAGCTAAAATACCCCCTAATCCGCTTAATAAATATAAAATTAAACCAACATTGATCATAGTTTTTTTAGCAAAGATTTCTGATAAAAATCCTGATAAAAATACCATAGGAATAATAATTAAAAATGGCAAAGTAAGAAATAATTTTGCAAAAGCTTCGCCCCCGAAATCCTGTGCCATTTCTGGCAGCATAGGAGACACTCCTGTTCCAATCAACAAAACCGTAGCAAAAATTGAAAGTAAAGAAATTTTAAGTTTCATAGAATTAACACAGTTGTAAAAAACAAAGGATATTACGCAAATGTTTATCGACTTTTTTCATTATTTATTAGGCATAGATTATTAAGTATTATCAATATTTAGTTTTGCAAGCTGTTAGAAAAAACCTCCAAGTCTTCTCCAGCATTTAAAAAAGATAAAGCACATCCTAATATTTTATCTTTATTTTCCCCATACGCATCACATTTGTTTTCGCTGATAGAAAGTTTGGCCGACCTTTGCAAATGGTTGATATCTGCGGCTTTTAAATACTTAGGATAATTATTTTCTCTAAAGGGTTTAGTCTCCTCTTTCCCTAAAATCTCAATATCAGGGGCAATTCCTATCCCTTGAAAAGTAACATTTTTAGGAGCATAAAACAATTGGGTTGTTATATTAAATAAACTCTTGTCTTTAAGCGGAATACTAGTTTGTACACTCCACTTACCAAAACTAGTTTCTCCCATAATTATCGCCCGATTATTCATTCCTAAAGCTCCTGCTAAAAGCTCAGATGCTGAAGCTGACATAGAATTAATCAACACTATAATTGGCAGGTCTTCTCTTATTTGCTTACTATGTAAAGAGGTAAAAGTTTTATTTTCATTAATATTGCGTCCTTTAATAGCTACAATATTATCTCCTGAAAGAATACTGTCGCTTATTAATATTACCATATTTAGTAAACCTCCCGCATTATTTCTAACATCAAGAATTAATCCTTTTAGCTCGTTAATTTTCATAGCTTCTAATGCATTTCTAAATGAGGAGGCAGTATCATCATTAAAGCTATTAATATTAATATAACCGTATTTATCGTCTAATATCTTATATTCTACTGAAGGCACATAATAATTACCACGAGTAACTTCATAAGATACCTTTTCTTCTAGATTAGCCTGATTAATTCTAAAAATTCCAATTTTTACCTTTGTCCCTGCCTCACCCCTTATATTATTAACAATCTCTTCTAATCTATCATCTTTAGTTATGGTTTTGCCTTCCACAGCGTAAATATAATCACCCTTTTTGATACCTGCATTTTTGGCAGGACTATTATCAAATACCTTTAAAACCAGCATCATATTTTTTGCTTTATCAAAATTAAATAAAATGCCGATACCCTTGTATTTACCCTTTAATTGTTCTAAGAATTTTTTAGATTCTTCTGCTGAAATCCAAGCAGTATGAGCATCTATACTATTAAATACTGTGTCCATTACTTCTTCCATAACTTCTTTAGCGGTTATAACTTTATTTTCTTTACTTAAATAGGCTACGATTTTTTCTAAAGCTTGTTCGGCTTCTTGAACAATCTCTTTTTTTCGTTCATTTTTGATTTCATAGATATACACATCCAAAAGTAAAGTATAAGCTTCTTGGAACAATTCTTTATAATATTTGGCTTGCTTAGTTTCGGTTGCGGGCAAAACCGCCATATATTTATTGAAAAAAGGATCTAGATATGCATCACTTTTAAAAACCTTAAATAAGGAAAAAGCAAATAAATTAGCGCTATATAATGAACATATAGCCACTATAAGCAGAATGATTTTTTTTTGCCATCTCATATTAGGTTACCACGATAATTTTGTTTAAATATTGATTAAATTAAATTTTAGGAAGGTTTTTTTGCAGACAGATATTTTAAATTTTTCTTTAGCTTTAGATAAAGTATAATTTTATTATTAATAAAGATATAATAAAATTGTTAGCTGCTAATTAATTTATTAAATTAATCAAGGATATAATAATCCTGTTTTCCAATTATCTTCCATAATTTTAGAGCAAAACACCCTTTTATGTAGTCTAAATTCTCTTTCTTCCCAAAATTCAAAATAATGAGGTTGTACGGTAAAGCCGCTCCAATTAGGAGGTCTAGGTACTTTTTGGGGAAATTTTGCTGAGTATGCTTGCACCTTATACTCTAAATCCTTAGAAGCCTTAAGTTCTAAAGATTGCTTAGATGCCCAAGCTCCTACTTTGCTTAAATATGGTCTGTTAGCAAAATACTTATCTGCAGTAAAATCATCTATGATGTGTGCCGTACCTTCTATTCTAATTTGCCTTTTTAATGTACCCCAGTAAAATAACATCGCTACTTTAGGGTTGGTTTTAATGTTGGAGCTTTTACGACTATTAAGATTAGTATAGAAAATAAACCCTTTTTGTGAATATTCTCCTAATAATACGTAACGCGAAGAAGGTTGATTATCAAAACAAGTAGATAAGCTAAAACCATTATAATTTTGTAGTTGCTGTTTTTCATAAGCTACTTTAGCTTCTTTATACCAGTGGGTAAATATTTCTAGGATATTAGAAAGCGTAGTATTTACAGATAAATTTTCAGGATTTAAATTATTATAAATTGTTGTTTCGCCATAAAAACTATTAGACATTTAATTAACTTAACACTTGATAATTAAAGGGTTAATCACCATGTTTTGTAAAATATCATCTAAATCACCTTGGGTTTTATCAAAATCTACCTCTTTAAAGATAATACTATAATCGCGATCACTTTCAATATGTAATTGCAAATTACCCTCATTTTTAGAAAGGTGATAACTAGCTAAACTGCCATATTCATCTACAAATTCCGCTAAATCAATTTTATCTTGCCCAAGTTCATAGCCCCAAACTTCATGCTCATTATTATTTATAAAACTATTTTTTAAAATTTTATAAATTGCACCATCATCAGTTTTATTTAAATAATACAATAAGCGTTCTTCAAGAGCGCCCTCTAAAAAATTTTCTGCTTCAACCTTTTTAAAGGTTAAAAAATCTGACTCCCAAGAAGTTTCATAAACATGAGGATCAATTTCCTTGTTAGCATAATTAGTTAATACTGTAAAATTATTATCCTTTGATGAAGGCATAACCTCACTAAAATCCTGTGTAACACCCTTGATTTCAAGGGAATCATTAAGCTTTGTAGCAAAAAACTGAGTAGGTTCTCCATGAGTATGTAAATCGCTACTATTAAGTAAAACAATAGATTTTAGGGCTGCGGTGGTAATTTGTAAGGAATTCTCCCCGGCTTGCCCTAAACTTGATTCTTGAATATTCTTAACTTCTGTGGTATTTCCTGCTTTATAACCCTCTTTAGCAATAATTTTTAAAGAATCATTAGCTTCAACAGTTAGGGGTACTTCCTTTAAGTTATTCTCTAATACCTTCTCCAAGCCATTGATTAAAGATTTTTCTAAAAGTTGCTGCGACTTTTCCACTTGCTGCTGGGTGATTATGATCTTTTTTTCTGGCATTTTCACTTTGAAGTTTTTAATTTATAATTTTTTTCCTTGCATAAACTCTAATCCTTTATTAATCTTGTATAAATAAGGACTTATAGTTATATGAATAATCATATAAAGGTTTTTCTTTAATGTAAACCGCTTAATCACTATAAGACATAAAATTGCTTATTTAATTACCCTTTGCGCTAGATTGTCTAGATGGGAATATAAATATAGCAGCCTTCAATAAAAAATAGTCAATGAATTTTAAAGGATCTCACATATGGAAGCTTTAATGAAGGGCAAAAAAGGACTCATTACAGGAGTAGTAAATGAGTATTCAATAGCCTGGGCAATAGCTAAAAAGTTAGCTAATCAAGGCGCACAATTAGCCTTTACTTATCCAAACGATAAAATTGAAAAAAGAATTAAACCCTTAGCTCAATCTTTGGGTTGTAGTTTAGTGCTAGAGTGCGATGTTACTAAACCTGAAACTATGAAATCTGTCTTTAATGTTTTAGAAAAAGAATGGGGAGAAATAGATTTTTTGGTACATGCAATTGCTTTCTCTGATAAAAATGAATTAAAGGGTAAATATCTAGATACTACTTTGCCTAATTTTCTAAATACTTTGCATATTTCATGTTTTTCTCTAACCGAATTATGTCAATATGCAGTACCTTTAATGAAAAAAGGCGGAAGTATAGTTACTTTAAGCTATTATGGTGCAGAAAAAATTCTTCCTAATTATAATGTTATGGGCATAGCTAAAGCAGCTCTTGAATGCTCTGTAAGATATTTAGCTGAAGATTTAGGTAAATTAGGAATAAGAGTTAACACTATTTCAGCGGGGCCAATCAAAACTTTAGCCGCAAGTGGCATCGGCGATTTTAATTATATTTTGAAATGGAACGCCCAAAATTCTCCTTTAAGAAAAAATATTACCCAAGATCAAGTAGGGGATGCAAGTTTATATTTATTAAGCGACCTTTCTTCAGGAGTAACTGGATCTACTCATTATGTGGATAATGGGTATAACATTGTAGGTATGAAGGCAGTAGATGCTGAAGATTTACAGCCCCCAAATGCTCAGTAAGAGTTACCAAGTTTCTTATTTATAAGTTAACAAGGGTAAATTAATATAATAAGGGAGATCAGGAAAATCTTCCTTATTTTTTTTATAAACTAACAATAAAAATAGCTTTTTTTAATTTATTAGGATATTATTTTTTCATCTATTAATTATGAGATTTTGCTTATAGGATGATTAATTGAATAAACATAAGCAAAAAATGACTTGTGAGGTATCTTCCTAAAACACTCTAAACTATTGGTTACTATTAGCAATTTATTTATGATTTTGTACACTATAAATAAATTTTTAATACAGAAAAGTATAAAAATAAATTGGTCTTAATATTATTATAAAGGTAATTTACATGACAAGCGCAATAAAACAAAAACTAATTTATATTCTACAACTTTCCACATTAATTTTAACTACTTTCGGTGTGCTTAGCGCTTTAGGTTTAGAAGTCCTACACGCCGCTACAGCGGTAATTGTGGATGGACCTAATGTTATGGTAATTTCTATTATTAGAATCATCCAGATTGCAGGGGGTATAGCACTTGTAGTTTTAGTAATTTATGCTTTAATCAGCGGGAATTTAATTAAAGCCCTATTAGTATGGTTAATTGCCGCAATAGTAGTAGCTTCTTTAATTGAATTTATTCTATAAAATCTTTAATTAATCTTTTTTTCTTTAATTTATTCGCCTCAACCTATAATTTCTTTTATGGTTTGAGGCGAATTATTTTAACCTATTTTAATATTTTTATCTAATCTTTATAGGTTCATTATTAGCCAATTTCCTGTTAATAATTAATTTCTTAATTAAAAAATCATATCAACCATAGTATAATTAATCTTACGTAAGTTATGAAATGTGTCTTCTATTAAGACTGCACAGCATTTATTTGTTTTTAAAGACTTAAATATGCATCTTCTTATTAATGGAAATTTACGTGGTGTCAAAGATAATTAAGGAGGTAAGAGCATACTTATGAAAAAAGTTTGCATTGTGTATAACATTGTTTAGCTAGATCTTGCTAGCAAATTAGGTGAGAGATTAATGGGTTTACATCTGCTAATCAAGATCTTGTTAAAAGATTTAATGCCTTTTTAAAACAGATTAAATTAGAAAAGTACAGTTTTACTGATAATCAGGTAAAGCATTTTATATACCTTAATCACCAGCATCATTTTAGCTCAAAATGCTTCTGTAGGAGCATTACGCAGGGTTAATAAAGCTAATTAAATAGAATATTTTGAATTCATTGCTTCTCCTGTGGTAGATATTTATAAATTTAATAAGATTAAAAAATCATTAAGAGAATTATTTGCGTGAACAACACCTCTATAAAATTTAAGCAGCACATAATGATGTAGGTAAAAGCGTAATATTTTCTTTAAGTTATAATTAAATATTACTTAAAATAGTCTTCTTGGTTTAGATGTATGCCACAAAAATTCTAAGTGATATTTAAAGTAAAATTAATACACCATTTTACAACTTGTTAGATGTACTTTAAATTTTAGGTTAAAATATAGCTTTTAGTAAACTCAAGCTGCAGTGGTAATTTATAACAACTATCATTGTTATTATAGCCCAACCTTGTAATTAATTAGTTTAAATTAGAAAAATATAATTTACTTAGCTGAGATTATTTATTTAATTTTATATAATTAACTATGGAGCTCTTCTGGAGAGGATCATAATTATATTTGCTCAATTAGCTTTAGCTTTACTTGTTAAGAAAATATCTTCCTCCTTTTTAAGATTGCTTACCTATCTTTTACTAACCTCCAACCCTTTTTCCCGTTCAACACTTTTAATAAGAGCATAATTACTCAATATAAGATTACAAACCTTTACCGGTAGAAAATTATTTACTAAAAATTGTAATAAAAAAGGGATCCTCAAAATACGATCCCTTTTTATTTAATTACATAATCTATATTTTCTTTTTTATTATTAACTAAAGCTAATTACTTTAAACTTTGCTTAATCGGCATAACCCTGATCTATTTCTTTTTTGGTTAAAGAAATAAAATAGCGCCCCTTATTAAGATCTTCCACTAAAAATAATAAGCCATTCTTTTTATTTTTATTAATCAAATTAGTAAGATTAGTAATATCTTGAACTTCTACTTGATTAACCGACAGAATTCTCACTCCGCCATACAGACCTTTTTGCTGCGCAATAGAATTGCCTCTTACTCCAATAATAATAATTCCTGTAGATTTAGCATCTAAAGAAAAGAATTTACGTACCGCATCATTAACTTCTGCTACTTTAATGCCAATATCAGCAAAAGTAGCCTCTTTAATTTTAGCAGATTCGGCTAAATCTTGAGCACTTAAATTGCTGCCTAATGTTGATGCATCAACGGGGATTTCTTCAATTATAATAGTTACTTCTTTTTTTGCCTTATTAGAAATAATATCTAATTTTGCTTTAGTTTTTGGAACAATACTGCTAATAATTTTAGGTAAAATCCGGCTATTTTTAATTTCAACGCCGTCAACTTTTAAAATAATATCACCTGCTTTAATTCCTGCTTTAGCTGCTGGACCCTCAGGTAAAACCCTAGAAACTAAAGCACCATAATTATTTTCAAGTCCTAAAGCTTTAGCAATATTATCATCTATACCTTGAATTTGTACTCCAATCCATCCCCTCACTACTGTTTTGTTAGCAATAAGTTGAGATACTACATTTTTTATGGTGTTAGCAGGTACTAAAAATCCTATCCCAATGCTACCTCCACCTGCGGTACTAAAAATCGCAGTATTAATGCCAATTACTTCGCCTTTGCTATTAATCATAGGCCCTCCTGAATTACCACGATTGATTGCTGCATCAGTTTGCAAAAAATCATTATAGGTGCCAATATTAATATCACGCCCTGTAGCAGAAACGATCCCTGAGGATACAGTTCCCCCTAATCCAAATGGATTACCAATAGCAATTACCCAATCTCCTACTCTTACCTTATCAGAATCAGCAAATTTTAAGCTAGGTAATCCTTTAGCTTCTATTTTTAATACCGCTAAATCAGTTAATTCATCAATTGCATAAACTAAGGCATTAAATTTATTGCCGTTAGAAAAGGTTACTTGAATGTTTTCTGAACCTTGAATTACATGAAAGTTAGTAATAATAAAACCATCTGATCTTACCACAAATCCTGAACCTACACTTGCTAGTTTTTGCTCTTGAGGTGCTTGCTGCTGAGGCAACATATTTTTTAATAATTCCCTAATGATTGGATCAGGATTATCAACTGACATATCCAAGCTTTGATTTTTTACAATTTTTATCGCTGAAATGTTTACCACAGAAGGCGTTGCAAACTCTGCTAAATCAGCAAATCCTTGAGCAAGAATAAAGGGTTTATCATAATTTTGAGCATTATCGCCTAATTTGGCCTCTGCAATGACATTTTTTAATTTTTCTGGATCTGGAGATGCTTCGCGCCTTGCTTTAGTGTAAGATAGATTATTTGCTTGATTATCTAATTTTTCATCTATTGAATAATCCATTGACAATGTGTTGGCTTCTGAAAGTTGAGCATTGCGTTTTAAAGTATTAAAATTTTCTAAATGTCTAAATCCGTAATGTCCCATTACCGCTAATAAGATTACCAAAATCAAAAACTTAAAATTACAGATTTTTTTTAATATTTTAGATACTGACATGGACTTTCCTTAATTAAGTAGCTATAAATGTAAATTATTGGTATCATAATCTGAACAAAAGAAATGTTAATTGAAGGCTTCTTTATTTATATAATTAAATGTGTTTAAATAAAATGACATTTGCAATTTAAAAATAAACTCATTAATAAAATAAGCTATTTACCCAAATAAAATTATATTATCTTTGTTAAAATAATGCCCTAATTGCCATGAAAAATCAAATCAAAAATAATATTTTAAATTTAATCTCTCAAAAATATAATATCATATTTGGAGCCTTAGAGGATGTTTTAATTGATGATACAGAAATTTTCTGCACTTTTAAATTAAACAATCAATTAACCCCTTTATTTAAAGAGATACAACCAACTTTAGCGCAAGATTTTGCTTTATCTTTCCCTACTTATAAAACTTATATTAGTGTAATTAAAGAAAATCTCCATCAAGTAAGTTCTGGTAATGTTAAGCAAAGTCTTTCCCAAAAATTTAAAAAAATCTCCTTAAATAATATTAGGCACATAGTAGGTATAGCCTCTGGTAAAGGTGGAGTAGGAAAATCTACTTTAACGGTAAACTTAGCTTACGCTTTAAAGGAATTAGGATTAAAGGTAGGTATTTTAGATGGAGATATTTATGGGCCTTCTATAAGTTTTATGATGCAAGATCCCTCTCAAGAAAAACAAAATGTATCTCCTTCTTTTAGAGAAAATCCTATCTTAGAGAACATACCTAATCTGGAGCAACCTAATTTTATCCAAACTCTTGAAAAAGATGGAATAAAATATAATTCTGTATTAACTTTTATGCCTAATAAAGATGATGCAATAGTTTTAAAAGCCCCTATGATTATTAAAATCTTTAACCAAATGATTGAAGATTCTAATTGGGGTAATTTAGATATATTATTAATTGATCTTCCTCCTGGTACTGGAGATTTACAGATTAATTTAGCTTTGAAATTTAATTTAGAGGGCATAATTATAATATGTACGCCGCAAAAACTTGCTTTGCTAGATGCCATTAAAGCAATTAAAATGTTTCAACAAACTAATGTTAAGATTTTAGGAGTGGTGGAAAACATGAGCTCTTTTATTTGCTCTCATTGTGGAAAAACTACTAATATTTTTGATTCCCAAGGTGCTAAGGAAACCGCGGCAACCTTGCAGGTGGATTTTTTAGGAGCAATTCCTTTGGAAACTACAATTAGAGAATTAGCTGATCATCATACTAATATTATTCTACAGCAACCTAATCATGGGATTTCTATGATTTTTAAGGATATTGCTGCTAAAATAGTTAATAAAATAAAATAAATCCCCATGGATCAAAATTTTTCTTCTAACAATTTTCCTTTTATTGCAAACCCAAAGAAGATTAATCCCCCAAAGGAAGTTACCTTAGGATTTGGCTTAGAAATTAAAGATTTATATTGTCGTAAAAAACTTAAAAATTTAGATAATATGTTTTTAAAATTTTTAAAAGCTAAAGATAAATTCTTATATCATTATGTAATTACCAATAGGAAAAATAATAAGTTTTTTGGTGAAGATTATGGCAATGAATCAGAAGAATTAGTAAAATGTGCTAGGCTTTTTGAGGAGTTTCTCTTTCTAATCTTTCCAGCCGCCCAAGATAATACCTTATTAAATAAAAGCGCCTCTTTAAACAATAAACTTTTACTTTTTAAAAAACTCTTCATCAAGGGCTTAGTAAAACAAAATAGCCTTGAAAATGCCCAAAATTTAGATTTTAATAAAATTCGCTCTCAATTTTATGATTTATTGCAGATTCAGTATTTTAATGAGGAACGGATCATAGATGCCATTTTAGCCTATCTGCAAGATAAAGACCAGTATAAACAAGAACTCGAATTAGCTTGCAATTTTGCTAGCTGTATTATGTTTGTCGAGGAAATTGCTGCTTTATTTGAACCCCAAATTATATTTTTTAAAGCAAAAAAGCGTAATTTTGATGCTTTAATTGCGGTTAAATATATGGATTTACATAAAATTGAAAAAGCTGAGTATACGGTTTATAAGATCCGTAAAAATTTTAATTATTACGATAATACCTCTCCTTTTTACAATTTTAATCACAGTAATTATTGCGTGAAATGTCATATAAGATCTAGGGATTACTGTCGTAAGGGTGAATTAGAGAAACCTTTTATAACTAATGAATCTTCTGCTTGTGATTTAACTTCAGTTTCCCAAAAAAATTACAAAGTAAATCCTTTACAAGCCAAATTAAGCGGCTGCCCTTTAGGTATGCATATTTCACAAATGCATATTTTAAATGAAACCAATAATTTATTAGCTGCGCTTGTAATTATCACTATTAACAACCCTTTAGCAGCAGCTACAGGGGAACATATTTGTAATGATTGCTCAGTATCTTGTATTTTTCAAAAACAAGAAGCTGTAGATACACCTAAGGTAGAAACCACGATTTTAAAGAAAATTTTATCTTTACCTTGGGGATTTGAAATTTATAGCCTCCTTACTCGATGGAATCCACTAAGGTTTTATCGCCCTTATCCTAAAGCTACTACTAACTACAATGTTTTAGTAGTTGGATTAGGGCCTTCTGGTTATTCTTTAGCTTATAATTTGCTTAATGAAGGCCATAATGTGATTGCCATTGATGCTTTAAAAATTGAGCCTTTACCTGCTAATTTATATCAGGATTTTAAGCCTATTATTGATTTTCATAATATTAGTGAAGATTTAGAAGATAGGATTATCTATGGATTTGGGGGAGTATCTGAATATGGTATCACTTCGCGTTGGGATAAAAATTTTCTTAAAGTTATTCGTATTATTTTACAGCGCCAAAATAATCTGCAAATTATAGGCAATATCCGTTTTGGCTCCTCATTAGATATTAATACAGTTAAAAAAATAGGATTTCATCATATTGCTTTATGCGCAGGTGTAGGAGAATCTAAAATTCTTAATATACCGAATATGCTAAGTAAAGGTATAAGAACATCTTCAGAATTTTTGATGACTTTAAACCTTGGAGCCTTTAAAAAAGATAATCTATTTAATCTACAAATTAGATTACCTTTAATAGTGTTAGGAGGAGGATTAACGGCAATAGATTGCGCTAATGAGGCCATCATATACTACCAAAGGCAGCTTGAAAAAATAATAGGTTGGTATAATGATTTACTTGAAGTTTATCAAGTTCATGAAATCACAGCTGCCTTAAATGCTGAAGATAATATAATTTTGCAAGAATATTTAGCTCATTATAATTTACTTAAAAAAGCCCAATCAGCTCCCGAAAAAGATAGCGTAATTACTGCTATAAATCAAATGGGTGGAGTAAAAATCATTTACCATAAAGCCTTACAAGAATCTAAGGCTTATAAAACCAATACCCATGAATTAGGAGATGCTTTAAAACAAGGGGTGACTTTTTTAGAAAATCTTAACTTGGAAAATATACAGCTTGATGAATTTGGCAGCCTTAATCGCCTTATATTTAGTAGTACTAAAAAGCTTAATGAGATCAATATCAATGATAAGGTAGAAATTTCAGCTAAAACCTTAATTTTAGCTTTGGGAGTACAAAGTAATTCTTCTTTTGCTAAAGATTTCCATCCTAAATTTAGTGATAATCAAATTATTGGTAATGCTAACAGTAAATTTATTGCAGATTTTGATCCCATTGCTGCTAAGGTACAAGATAATGTTTATAAAGATCAAAATTTCTCTATATTATATGATGATAAGAGCACCTACATTAGCTGCTTTGGCGATATGCAAAAAACCTTTCAAGGCAGTGTAGTAAAAGCTCTAGCCAGTACTGCTTATGGCCAATATTTTGTTAATGATATATTAAAGCAAATTCCTAAAAAAAGCTCTTCCTCATTTGCTCATCTGCTTAAAAAATTTAATAAGCTAACTAAAATATCACTTAATAAGATTAAAACAATTAATCATAATACTTATGAAATTCAACTACAGGGCGGCTTGTTGAATCAAAGTTTTGCCCCTACCCAATTTTTTAAAATACAAAACTTATCTATATCAAGCACAAGTATAGAAAATATTGCACAAAATTCACTACAACTTGAACCAATAATGTTAACAGGACTTAACAGCACTAAAAAAAATACTATTAAATGTGCATTTGTCATTAATGGTAGCTCTACTAAAATATTAAAACATCTTATTAAAGCTAATCAGAATAATATTACCATTACAGGGCCTTTAGGAAATGGTTATTTGTTAGATAATATTAATGTTAGCACCAATATAGTGTGCATCAGCGAAGGACGGGGAATAATTGGGGTTTTAAGTTTATTGTTAGCTTTAAGACCTCTTAACAACTCCATTAAGTTATTTGCCTTCTTTAATAGTGAAATTGAAATAATATATTTAAAAGAATTAATGAAAACTTCTGCTCTACTTTTTGTTACAGTTAAAAATATCGCTCCTAAAAAATTAGTTAAATTAAAACTAAAATATGAAGGAAAAATCCACTTTTATCAAGGGGATAAATTAGATTTACTTAAACTATTCTATCAAAAATCAACCAGTAATGGTCAGGAAGATTTTCATCTTCCTGACCATGCTTATTTTCTTCAAAATATCAAGCTCTATGGTGATAAAGATTATATTTTTGTTAGTGGGGGCTGTGATTTTACTAAGCAAGTGCGGGATCTAAACCTACAATATAAAGATATTTTACATAATAGCATTCAAATTTTATCAACTAATTCGCCAATGCAATGCGGGAATCAAGGGGCTTGCGGTACCTGTTTACAAAAACATGTTGATAGTAAGGGCAAAACCAATTTTACTTATACTTGTAGCTATCAAAACCAAAATTTGCATACTATTAATTTAGAGAATCTAAAAGCGCGCCTTAACCAAAATTCTTTACAAGAAAAACTGTCTAGTTTATGGTTTACCCAAAAGATTAAACCTGTCTCTTAATTGCCCTTCATCTTATAATTACAGCACCTAAAAAGGCGCTTATAAGAATTAAATCTAGATTTCAAGCTTAAAAGAGTATAATATACTGTATATTGGGATAAGAATATATGATAATTTTAGATAAATACAAGCTTAAGTAAATCTGAATTATCTCCTAAATTTTATTACTATTTAAATTGTTCATATCAATAATTCACTAAGAAATCAATGTTCAAACTTATAATAAAAAAGATCTTTAGAATTAAATCTGATAATCAAATTAAAGATGTATATATTCCTTTAAAGAGATTTTCTAAGGATATGATTAAACCAAATTTATTTTTTATTATTATAGCTATGATAGCTATGGCTTTTGCCTCCATGAGTACAGGGTTAATGGCTTGGTTGATTAAGCCCATTATTAACCAAGTATTTGTTTTCAAAGAAATTAATTACGTTTATAAAATTGGTTTTAGTATTATGGCAATAAGCATAGTTAAAGCATTTTCTCAATACTTTTCTATTATTTTATTAACTATGGTTAGCGTACGAGTTATTGCTTTGGCGCGAAAAAAGCTATACTCCAATTTTTTAAAACAGGACATGCAATTTTATCATAATAATTCTCCTGGCACCTTAATTTCCGTTTTAATGAACGATATTAATGCTATGAATAATTTTGCTACTGATATTCCTATTAATTTTAGTAGAGATTTTTTTACATTTTTATCCCTTTTTGTTGTTATGTATTACCAAGAACCTGTTTATGCTTCTGTTATATTTTTATCAATTTTCTTTGTTGTGATCCCAATTAGAATACTTTCTAAGAAAATTAAAGGCTATTTTAGAAAAACTAATGCGGGCTTTGGAGTAATTACCTCACATCTTGAGCAAGTATTTAATGGTATAAGGGAAGTAAAATCTTATGGTATGGAAAATAAAGAAAAAAAATATTTAGGTAAAATCATTGATGATTTAGCAAAAGTACAAATTAAAGTAGGCCGAGTATCCTTGATATTACCTTCCATAATGGAATTAATGGGAGGAATCTCAGTAGCCGCTATTTTAATTTATGGAGGATATAGCGTAGTTTATAATGGCAAAGACCCTGGAAGCTTTTTTTCTTTTATTGCTGCACTTTTATTTGCTTACCAGCCTTTAAAGCGTCTTAGTGAATTTACCATTAAAATTCAATTAGGCTTGTTAGGTATTAATAGATACTATAGCTTTTTAGATGAACGCTCAAAAATTAAGGATTATCCTCAGGCTCAGGAATTTAATTTTGCCGAAGCGGAAATCACCTTTAAGGATGTGAACTTTTCTTATGTTAAAGAGCGTCCTGTGCTAAAAAACGTTAATTTTACTATTAAAAAAGGCCAAAAGATAGCCTTAGTCGGGCGATCAGGCGGAGGTAAAACCACTATACTTAATCTTATGGGGAGATTTTATGAACAGCAAAGCGGTGATGTTTTAATCAATAATATTAATAACAAAGATTTTACTCTAAAATCTTTGAGAGATCAGATCTCTTTTGTCAGCCAAGATGTGATTTTATTTGATGATACCATCTATAATAATATTGCTTACAGTGCTAATAATAGACCTAGTCAAGATGTGATCCAAGCAGCCCGCGATGCTTATTGCTTTGATTTTATTGAAGATTTCCCCGACAAATTTGATACACAAGTGGGCTCAAGGGGAATGAAACTATCAGGGGGTCAAAGACAAAGATTATCCATAGCTCGAGCTTTATATAAAAATGCTCCTATATTATTACTTGACGAAGCTACTTCAGCTTTAGACACAGAATCAGAATTACAGATTCAAAACGCTTTAAGTAAGTTAATGGTAAATAAAACTAGCATTGTTATCGCCCATAGACTTTCTACAATTATAAAATCAGATACGATTTTTGTTATTGATAAAGGGGCAATTGTTGAGCAAGGAGATCATGATAGCTTACTTGCAAAAAATGGGTTATATAAATATTTATATGATTTGCAGTTTAAAAATCAGGAAAACCATGTAAGTGCATGATAAAAAAGTTTTATACTAATTTAAAGACAAGATTTGCTGCAGCCAGTTTTATAGTACTTATTCAGGTATTATCTATTGTAGCTTATCTTTACTTAAGATTTGTTATGCTAACTAGCAAGATAAACTATATTATTAAAGTTCAAGATATAACAAATTTAAAATCAGATACTTATATTTTGCCCTTTTGGCATGGCCGCTTACTTTCTGCTTTTTTTATCAGAAAGTTTTTTTCTCGTTCTTATGTTTTAATTTCTTATAGCAAAAGTGCTTATTTGGTTCAGCTAATTGCGCAATATTTTAAAACTAAGGTTATTAAAGGTTCAAGTAATAAGGGCGGGAAAGAAAGTATTAAACAAATATTGGGGATTTTAAAACAGAAAAAAGCAGTATTTGCTATTGCTCCTGATGGTTCTATAGGCCCTAGAATGCGTTGTACTTCTGGAATTGCTACTATTGCTTTGTTAGCACAAATTCCTATTTTACCCATAAGTTTTAGTGCTAAAAAAGGCATAATTTTAAATACCTGGGATCGCTTCTTTATTCCTCTACCTTTTAATCATATCACTGTTTATTTAGATGAGCCTATTTATTGCCGAGATACTAAGCAAAATAAAAAACATCACGAAGATATTAGAGCAAATTTAGAAAATGTTCTAAATCATTTAACCTGGAAATTAGATCGCTTATATAAACGTAATCTTATTCTCTCTGCAGATAGAGATAAAAAAGGCCGTCTGTTCAAAATTAAATCTAAGAGCATATAAAAAATTGTATATATTATTTCTATTTATGTATAATTTGATTACTACCTTGGTAGTGATTGTAGGGCGACTATTTTGCTTAATTATTTTTCATCTTCCTATTAGTTTTTCTGCAAATTTAAAAACCAAATTAAAGCAGCGCTTGGGATTTAATTTAAAAAAAAGTTCCACTGCGGCACCTTCCTTTAAATCCCCAATAATTTGGGTACATGGGGCCTCAGTAGGGGAAATTATCTCTGCAGAGGCTTTAATTAAAACGATTAAATTAATTTATCCACATTATTATTTCATAATTACAAGCCATACCCTAACTTCCCAAATTGTTATTGCTAATCGCTTTAAGGATTTTGCCACTTATCAATATTTACCTTTTGATTGCCTTAAATTAGCTCATAAATTTTTATTATATTATAAACCCCACTTGGTACTTTGGTTAGAGCAAGATTTTCTTCCAGTATTTTTAAGCCAAATCAAGAAAAAAAATATTCCTCTTTATCTCTTAAATGCTAGAATTTCTGATAAATCCTTTAAGCATTGGCAAAAATTTAAAGGCCTTACGGCAAAAATCTTAGATAATTTTACTAAAATATATCCTATGTCTTTAGATAATGAGGTTAAGTTTAACTCTTTAGCATATTTTACCTCAAAGTCTTCTGTACAAGAATTACCAATAACGCCTAAGAAAACTAGATTTTTAGGTAATTTAAAATATACTAATTTGGTAAATTTAGATATTTCCTCTCACTTTAATGTGGAAATTAACAACTTAGCTAAGTATCATAATCTTAAAAATTATCTAATAGACAAAAAAGTATTTTTGGCCTTAAGTACTCATGCAGATGAAGAAAAAATTATAACCAACTTACATATAAAATTAAAACAGGATTTTGCTAATTTAGTAACAATAATTATTCCAAGACATGTAATCAGAACGGAAAAATTAATTAAAGAACTTAACCCTTTAAATAATTCTACTTTTATTCAAGTGTATAGCGAATCATTTTTAGATTATAAAAGTGAGATTATTTTAATTGATACTACAGGTGAAGTAGCGGCTTTTTGCGCCTTAGCTTCGGTAGTATTTATAGGGAAATCTTTATCAGCAAAATATAAAGGAGGGCATAATTTATTAGAACCATTGAGCTTAGGTTGTTGCGTGCTTTTTGGGCCTAATATGCATAATTTTAAAGATCTAGTTAAAGATTGTTTAGATTATAATGCGGGATTCATGGTACAAGATGAAATTCAATTACATAATAAAATTAAAGAGCTTTTTTTAAGCCCAACTCTATTGAATCACTGTAAAATCAATAGTAATTTTGCAAAAGCCAAGGCTCCGATTATATTAAACAAATATATAGAAGAGTTAAAATGCTTTTTAAATTAACATCTAGCTTTAATATACATAAAGTATGGCAAAAAAAATCTTTTATTTCTTACCTTTTAATTCCCTTTTCCCTCCTGTGGGTTTTAGGAACATATTTAAGAAATCTTAAAAAGCCTTATGAAAGTAACATTTTTACTATTTGTTTAGGGAATATTAATTTAGGAGGCTCAGGCAAAACTCCCAGTGCTATCTATTTAGGCCAACAATTATCTCAACAAATACCTAAAGTTAAAATTGCTTTTTTAAGTAAGGGCTATAAAAGCAAATTACAAGGTCCCCTATGGGTAATTCCCCAATCCCAAACCTTAAATAATCCACAAGATGTAGGAGATGAACCTTTATTGTTAGCTCAAGTACTTCCTACTTTAATTGCTAAAAATCTTAAACAAGGTTTAAGATTTTTAGAGCAAGAAAACTTTGATTTAGTAATTATTGATGATGGCTTACAAAACCCTAATATTAATAAAAACTTTAGAATCTTAGTAATTAATGGAAATTATGGCTTTGGTAATCAAAGAATTTTCCCCGCTGGTCCTTTACGCGAAAAAATTAATTTTAGATTAAGTAATGTGGATTTTATATTATTATTAGAGGAAGATAAAAAGGCAATCACTAGCTTGATTAAGCAATTTCAAGTACCTTTTACTACAGGGGCTTATAAGCCCTCAAATTTTTTATCCCCTATCAGCGCCCAAGCTAAAGGATTTTATGCTTTTTGTGGGATTGGTATGCCAGAAAAATTTTTGTTAACCTTAAGGCAATCCAATGTGGTAGTAAAATTATTTAAAGCTTTTCCAGATCACTATCAATATCAAGATAAAGATCTTGAAGCGTTGAGCAATTATGCCCAACAAAACCAATTACAATTGATTACTACAGCTAAAGATTATGTGAAAATTCCTAAAGCTTATAAAAAAAATATCATTAGCTTTAATATTAAATTAGAATTAGATAATAAAGATATTTTATTAGATACTATTTTAAAACAGTACCTAACTTTTAAGACAAGAGCAAATTATGATAAAAATTAATAAGAAGATTTTTAAAAATTTATCAGAGTATATATTGGCAGTAGCGGCCTATGGACTTTATTATTTTATTTATTATTTGGTTCCTCTTAAGGTTAGTTCAGCAATCGGAGGATTTTTAGGAAGAACTTTCTTATATTATTTTCCTTTCCAAAGAAAATATGAAGTACTAAAAAATATTAAATTTTGTTTTCCTAAAAAAAGCGATAAAGAAATAAAAGAAATTTATAAAGATGCTTGCGATAATTTTCTAAGAGTAATTTTTGAATTACCCAAAATAAATATTATATACAGCACAAACGCCATTAAAATCCTCGATCCTTATAATTATATTGAACAAAGCCGTGAAAAAAAAATGTTATTTTTTACAGCTCATATTGGTAATTGGGAATTAATAGGATTTCCTTTTATTTTTAAACCTTACACCGACGCTGTATATAAGGCTCCTGCCAACCATTCTCTTGAAAATTTATTTCTAAATGTGAGGACCAAAAATGTAAAAGGCAGTTTACATCAGATGTTTACCTTAAATACTAAAACCCTTAAGCTTTTAAATCAACGCCTTAAAAACTATCCATTAACTATAATAATGTTAGTTGATCAGCGTATAAAAGAAGGACTGGCAGTAAGTTTTTTTGATCGTATAGCCTTAACCTCTCCTTTTTTACCTCTATTGGCTTTAAAGTATAACATCCCTTTAATTCCTATCCGCGTAATTAGAGATAAAGATGGAGGCTTTACCTTAACTGTGGAAAAAGAGTTAACTCATGTAAAAACTGCTAATAATCAACAAGATATTTCTAACTTAACACAAGCGATGAATGATAAAATTCAAGAATGGGTTACACAGCACCCTAAACAATGGTTTTGGTTGCATCGTAGATGGTAAAATAAGGAAAGCTAATATTTTCCTAGGGCTACTTTATAAAAACTTTTAAAGGGCTTTGCTTCGTACACTGCTTTATTAATCCTTTAATCCCGCAACCTAACTTCTTTTTTCTTAATAATTCATCTTAAGCTATTAATAAAATCCCCTTTATTTTTATTTAGCTGTTTTATTAGTTGCTTGGACCCTTGGGCTCATATAAAGCTAATGCTGATGTAAAAATAATTACATAATATCTACCATATACTAGCTTTTTATCAGAAAAATCTTAACATTAGTTACTGTATTTAAAGTAATATAGTGTAAAACAATAGGTACCTTATCTTTACTCTGCAACACATTTTGTTCAATAAGCTTAGCTATTTGCGCATGAGCCAGGGTTTTAGAAGGCATAAAATATTACAAGATAACCTAAACTTATTAAGATTGCTCTAGAGTTTTTGGCCCAATTTTCGCCCCATGATTCCAAGTAAAGGCTAAAAATAATATAGCTAATAATCCTGCCACTAAAATCAAAATAAATATTCTAGCTAGCATATTGAATAACTAAACCTGAAATAGCATTAGCAAATAAAGAGCCTCCTAAATAAAGAAACAAGCTTGTAAATCCTGCTGCTGTGCCTGCAGCTTTTTTTGGGAACCATTTCTAGCGCATGTAAACCGATAACCATTACTGAAACATAAATTAAAAATCCAATTACAATTAAAACTAAACTATCAATTAAATAATTATCAGTTTTAGTGAGCCAATACACCATCACTGCAATTAAAGTACCACCAAATAAACAATATGCCCGCAGGAGATCTTTTGTCGTTAAATACTTTATCAGAAATATAATCGCATAAAATAGTCCCTGGAATAGCCGCATATTCATATAATGGGTAGGCCCATCCCATACGTTTAATTGAAAAACCTTTTTCTTTTTGCAAAAATGTAGGAGTCCAATCTAAAATCTCATAGTGAATAAAGTAAACAAATACGTTAGCAAACACAATCATACATAATAATTTATTGTAAAAAATATAATCTCTAAATTATCTCTTTAGTAGAAAACTCTTTTTAGTTTTTTGTGTTATAGCCTTCTGGTACATAAAAATATGCATGCCACTTATTGACATAGCCGTATCCCCCAAACTGCTATATTTCCCATAAGACCTCCACCCATATTATGTGGACAATTCCATAAAGAAACCACTCTACCTCTTTCATGTGCTGAATACTAATGTACCATAGTTTTAACATAAGGCTGCCAACCCATACCTTGAAACTAGGCGTTTAAAGTCATTAAAAACACCCTAATTGTTACAGCAGATGTTGCTCAAGAAGTAACAAAGGCAAACATTGTAAAGCAGCTTAAAAATAATCCTAAGGATAAAAATACCTAGGATTACTTCTATCTGAAGCATTGCCCATTAAAAATTTAGAAAAACCATAAGTAAAGTATAAAGAGGAAAATACTAATTCAATTTCCCCTTTAGAATAATCTAATTTTTGTAGCGCAGGTATAGATAAGCCAAAATTCTTACGCAATAAATAATAAGGTATATAACCTACAAATATCCCAATAAAAACTTGTAAACGTAGCCGCTTATAGGTGAGGTCTATTTTTTCCTTTTTTAATTGGGGAATGGCCTTAGCCGATTTTAAAAAATTAAACATCAACTATACTTTCTTATACTGTAGTTATAAAAATAGCTTACCAATAGGAGATAAATAAAAGAATAATGCTACCAACGCTTCAATACATCTGTTAACATTATCGAGCACTAATTAACATAATTATTGCTCGATAATTAGCTACAATTATAAAAAACAACTTATTAGCATGTTTATAAATATTTATGATGACTCATTATTTAGGGATAATCTTAACAGCTTTTTTCTTATCAAAAAATTGAATTTTATAATCGCCTTCAGTTAAATCCTGAGAGGAGCCAATAATCTTTTCATTTTGCGAAATAATACTAAAACCTCTTTTTAGGGTTTGCTTAAAAGATAAGGTTTCTACTAATCTTTCCAACGCTTGTAAACTTTTACTTTTTGTATAAAGCAATGAAGGCAAAGCTTCTAATTGATTAAATTTAGCAGCTAATTGAAGATTTTTTTTATAAATAATAGTAGTTGGTGAGATAAGTTTATTGTTTAGTTTACGGATATTAAGACTTTTATTTTCTATTAAGGAATTATATAGATAAGCAAAACGCCTTTGTTGCTGATTTAATTTATTTATCGCACTTTGCTTATAAGCAATAAGATTTTTATTTAAGTTGTAGTTTTTGATTGAAAGCTCAGATTTTAAGTATTTAATAATATCATAAGGTTTCACTAAAGATTTATTTATTAAAGCAACCTGATTTTGATAGTGTCTTATATGTGAATTGCTTAAAATCTGCAAATCCATAGCGGTAGTAAGGATTAGCTTTTTAAGATAGGAACGTTCAGGCAAAAAAGCTACCGCAGCTGTAGGGGTAATTACCCATTTATCTGCAACTAAATCCGATAAAGTGCTGTTGGGTTCATGGCCTATGGCAGTCACAATGGGAATCTTGCTATTAGCAATTGCTCTAACAATTTTTTCTTCATTAAAATGATATAAATCCTCTACACTGCCCCCTCCTCTGGCAATAATTAAAAAAGATAATTTTTGCTTATGGGAATTAAAAAATTCTATGCCTTCTACAATTTTATTAACGCTTTCTTTACCTTGCACAGGCGCATTATAAATTATGAGTTTACTAAAAAATTTAGTTTGCAAGGTAGCACGAATATCTGAAATTACCGCCCCATCTAATGAGGTAATTAGGCCAATGGTGTCAGGATAAAGGGTTATGATTTTTTTCTTTAGATCAAATAAACCTTCTTGATGAAGCTTTTGCTTAAGCTCATTAAAATTTTGATTTATCTCCCCAATTCCATAGACGCTTGCCTCTAAAGTATTAAGATAAAATTTTGAACTTGTGGGATAGCTAGATAATTTACCTCTAATTTTTACACTTTGTCCTTCTACAATAAGGTGGTAAAATTTAAAAGCCAGGTTTTTCCAACAAGTACAAGAAATTGCGCCATCTTTATCTTTAAGGCTAAAATAAAGGTGACCCGATTTACTATGTAAATTAACATCACTTATTTCACCTACCACATCTAAAATAGGAAAATTTTCGGTTAAGGTCAACCTAATATTGTTTAATAACTCAGATACCTGATATTGATAAATCATTATTATATTTTATCCTTTATTATTTCCTATGGATTATCATAAATAAATATTTAGCCTTTTTATAATATATTATTATAATTATTATAGTTTTATATTATATATAACTATAGATATAAAAATCTCATCATGGATGTAAGTATAAGGAGATAATTCTCTAATGATAAATTTAAAGGCATTTGCTAAATTACAACAACACTATAATGAACTTAAAAATTATCATATTAAAGATTTCTTTAACAACCCCCTTTTAAATTCCTCAGATAATAAACAATCAAATCGTGCCCAGCAGTTTACTTTTAAATTAGATGAACTTTATTTAGATATCTCAAAAAATCCCATTACCCAAAAAACCGTTAAGCTATTTATGGAGTTGGCGCAAGAAATAGAACTTAGCAAATCAATAAAAGCTATGTTTGCAGGAGATAAGATTAATTTTACAGAAAATAGGGCCGTTTTACACACTGCTTTAAGAGACTATGCAGAAGATAACAATTTAACGAGCTTGCCTCTTGCAGACAGTGATTACCCTTTCCAAATAAAAGAAGTGAAAGATAAACTTGATAAATTTGTTAATGATTTTAGGCTTGGCAAAATAAAAGGGTTTAGTGGTAAACCTTTTAAATCCATAGTAAATATTGGTATTGGTGGGTCTTATCTAGGCACCCAAATGGCTTATAATGCGTTAAAAGAATTTGATGATAAAGGCTTTAATACAGATGGAGATACTCTTAAAGTTTATTTTATTTCCAATGTGGATGCTACTAACCTTACAGATATTTTACAGCAAATTGATTTTGATTCTACCTTATTTATCATAGCTTCAAAAACCTTTACCACTCAAGAAACCCTTATCAACGCCAATAGTATTAAAAGATGGTTTATACAAAAAGTAAATAATCAGCAGGAAAAAAATCAAAATAATTCTAATTTAGGTAATGAGGCTATAATTAATCAAGCTATCAGTCAGCATTTTGTGGCTTTATCAACAAATATCGCAGAAGTAAAGAAATTTGGTATTCGTGAAGACTGGACTTTTGCTTTTTGGGATTTTGTTGGCGGTAGATATTCAATTTGGTCTGCGATTGGCTTACCTTTAATGTTAAAAATAGGTATTGAAAACTTTAATCAATTTTTAGCAGGCGCTGCCTTAATGGACAATCATTTACAAGAAGCACAGCTCAAAGAAAATCTGCCTTTTTTAATGGCCATTACTAGTATTTGGACTAATAATTTTTTTGATTATACCTGTTATGCTATTTTACCTTATGATTATCGTTTAAGGGATTTTACTCGTTATATTCAGCAATTAGAGATGGAAAGCAACGGCAAATATATTAATAAAAATAGCCAAGAAGTCTCTTATAATACCTCTCCTGTGGTCTTTGGAGAATGTGGCACTGATTCTCAACACTCATTTTTTCAATTATTACACCAAGGTACGCAAATTATCCCTTGTGATTTTATCGGCTTTATTAATTCATCTAACCCTAGTTTAGCTAATAATATAACTAATGAAATTGATTATAATTTACACCATAATGCTTTAATGGCTAATTTTTTTGCTCAAAGTGAGGCCTTAATGTTAGGGAAAAATCAAGAAGCTGTGATTAAGCAATTAAGTTTACAAAATCATAATCAATTATCTTCTAAAAACCTAGATATTACTCAATTAATTCCTCATAAGGTATTTAAAGGTAATCGCCCTAGCAATACTTTGTTATTTAAAGATCTTACTCCTTATTCTTTGGGAATGCTTTGTGCCTTATATGAACATAAAATATTTTTACAAGGTTTAATTTGGCAAATTAATTCTTTTGATCAATGGGGAGTAGAATTAGGTAAAGAATTAGCTACCGCCCTTTTAGCAGATATTAATAATGATACAATTACCAATGCTGATAACTCATCCACAATAAATTTATTAGAAATTTATAAAAACAATAAAAAATAATTGACTACTTTTTAAATGAACAAAATTATAACGCTACCAACTTATATGATTAATCAAATTTCTGCGGGGGAAGTAGTAGAAAGGCCTTACTCTATTATTAAAGAATTGGTAGAAAATTCTTTAGATGCTAAAGCTACTAAAATTCAAGTTACAATAAAAAATGGCGGTAAAACTTTAATTACCGTTACTGATAATGGCGATGGGATATCTTATGAAGATTTAAGTTTATGTTTAAAACCCCACACTACTTCTAAATTAATTAAAGATGATCTATTTGATATTCATACCTTAGGATTTAGAGGAGAAGCCTTAGCTTCTATTGCCTCTGTTAGCAAAGTAATTATTAATTCAAAAACTGCTGATCAAGAATTAGGTTATTCTTTATTTTGTACCGGTGGCAATGAAGAAAATATTATTCCTAGCCCTATCCAAAAGGGTACCTTTATTAAAATTAGTGATTTATTTTTCTCCGTACCCGCCCGCTTAAAATTTTTAAGAACCGATCAAGTGGAGAGCGTTTATTGTTATAAAATTTTTAAACGCTTGGCTCTTTCTCATCCTTCTGTAAGCTTTAAGCTTGAAAATAATGGCAAATTAATTTTCGATTATCCTATGCAATTAGCCGATAGTGCAGAAAATCAATATGAAATTTATAAAAATCGCATAGCTCAAGTTTTTGGCAAAGAATTTATTGAAAACTGCCTTTTTATTAATGAACAAGCCAATGATATGAAATTTTATGGATTTCTTGGCTTACCTACTTACCATACTAATCATGGAGAAGATCAATATTTTATAATTAACAGTCGTAGCGTTAAAGATAGATTTTTAACTGGCATTGCCCGAGCTGCTTACCAGGATTTCGTACCCACAGGTAGACAACCCCGCTATTGTATTTTTATTGATATACCTCCTGCAGAAATTGACGTTAATGTTAATCCTACCAAAAGTGAAATTAGATTTAAGGATATAGCTTTTATTAAGCATCTTTTATTTAATACTTTAAAACAGAATTTAAGTAATCCCGCTAATCAACAAATTAATAATAAGCTTGCTCCCCAATTACTAGATAAGGCTTATAATTTTTTAAATTCTGCCTTAGAAGAAATTGCAGGCCCTAATATGCCAATATCTTCAGCTTCTAGCAAAGAAAGCATTAAAACTAATCAACTTAATAAGTATGTTCCTAAAAATACATTTTCTACAAGATCATTTAATTCACAATTGTGGCCTTTACAAGCAAAAGTTACCCAAGATCAAAAAAATGATGATCTATACTACCCAGCTGCAAAACCTACTACTTCTGCTAATCAACTTTTTGATAATTCTTTAAAACAGTATTCTTCAACAAATGAGACACAGTTGTTACAAACTAGTTTGCATGAAGATCAATTACCACTTGGTGTACCTAAAGCGCAAATTCATAAAAATTGGATTATTAGTCAAAGTGCTAAGGGTTTAATTATTATAGATCAACATGCGGCCCATGAACGTATAGTAGAAGAAAAACTCAAAACCCAGCGACAAAATAATAAGCTTATAAAGCAAATATTGTTGATTCCAGAAATTATTGAACTAGATGCTGAAGAAAACCACCTCCTGGAAACCTATAAAGAGCAATTAACTAGTTTGGGAATAATTTTTGATACGTTTGGCAAAAATGTGATCTTGGTTACCCAATATCCTGCTATTTTAGGTAATATAAATATTAATAATTTGGTTAAAGAAATTGTTGCTGATTTAAGGTCTTTTGAGCAACTCAACCAGCTTCCAGCTTTAGAAAATAAACTTAATCGGATTATCAAAACTTTAGCGTGTCATAATAGCATTAGAGCAGGCAAGGATTTAAGCCATAAGGAGATGGAGGAGTTACTAAGAATTATGGAGCAAACCCAAGGTTATGGACAATGTAGCCATGGTCGGCCAACTTTTATAGAAATTAGCTTAACGGATATTGAAAAATTATTTGGCAGGAAATAAGCTTATCTTATATATGATCTACTTATTTTTTAGAAAAAAAATATTGGAGAAAACTTGTTTTATGCTATAATCATACTATATTATAGGAATAAAATAAGTTTATAAAACTCCCTTTAACTATAGTAATAACACTAAGGACCAAATAATGGAAGATAGATACAATAATTATAATGTGCAAACAAGTGCTGAGATGGCTGGCCTTAAAAGCTACATGTTAAGAGTATATAATTACATGGGTTGTGGATTAATTCTAACAGCATTGGCTGCTTATTTCACAGCAAATTCCCCTTATCTTATGCAGTTAATTTATGGAACACCTTTACAATATGTGGTAATGCTTGCTCCTTTAGCTTTTATCTTAGTTTTAAGCTTTGGAATTAATAAGCTTAGCGCAAGAACTACCCAATTACTCTTCTGGTTATTTGCAGCAGTAATGGGGCTTTCTTTATCTTATATATTTACCCTTTATACTGGAAGCTCCTTAACTAGGGTGTTTTTAATTACAGCAGCTACGTTTTTAACCATGAGCATTTACGGCTATACCACTAAAGCAGATTTATCTAGATTTGGTTCCATTTTAATTATGGGTTTAATTGGGATTATTATTGCCTCAATCGTCAATATATTTTTAAAGAGCTCTGGTTTAGATTTTGGTATTTCTTTAATTGGGGTAGTAGTATTTACTGGTTTAACAGCCTGGGATACGCAAAAAATTAAATTAAGCTATGATGTTAATCAAAGTGCAGAGCATCTAAATAAAACTGCAGTATTTGGTGCTTTATCACTTTATTTAGATTTTATCAACCTTTTCTTAATGTTATTAAGATTAGTAGGCGACAGACGATAATTCTCCTTCTAAATATCTCTTAATATTCGAGGATTTAAAGAGTCTATTTTTGGTTTTTCCTAAATAGACTCTTTTTATATATAGCTGTAATTTTTTCAAGACTTGCTTATGTATCGTTACAAAATTTATATTGAATATAATGGCACTAACCTTAATGGTTGGCAAAGCCAAAAGAATGCCTTTGGCGTTCAAGAAGCCATAGAAAAAGCTTTAATTAGTATGAAGTTCCAAACTACTTCTGTGGTAGGAGCAGGGCGAACTGATGCAGGGGTCCATGCCATTGAACAAATAGCCCATTTTGATTGCGATCGCTATTATGATGAATTCCGCTTTAAACAGGGATTGAATTATTACTTAAAAACCTATGGTATTGCAATTGCCAAGGTAGAAAGGTTGCTCCAGGCCGATGGTTTTCATGCGCGCTATGACGCAAAATCTAGAAGTTATATTTATAAAATCTTAAATAGAAATTATCCTGAAACTTTTGATACTAATTTGGTATGGTGGATTCCTTATCCTATGGATGTGGAAAAAATGCAAGCTGCGTGCCAATTATTAATTGGTACGCAGGATTTATCTACCTTTAGGGCCCGAGGCTGTCAATCAAAAAGCCCGGTAAAAACTATTAATGAAATTACTATTACTAAAGATAATCAATTAATTATCATATTTATCAAGGCTCCTTCTTTTATGTATCATCAGGTGAGAAATATTGTGGGTGCCCTTTCTTATGTAGCCACAGGCATTTGGACAATAGAAAAATTTCATAAGGCTTTATTAGCTTGCGATCGTACTAAAGGATCTATCACGGCTCCTGCTAAAGGATTATATTTGTTTAAAGTTGAATACTAAACTGTCTCCCAAAAAAACACCATTTGCGCTGAAGGAGATTAAAGCAATTATTAAATTTTTAATCTTATAAGCTTAAAATATATAGCTAATTAGGATATTTTAGAAAATGGCAAAAATAACTAGAAAATAATCTAGCCCAGCCTCTTAATTATTGGTAAAATTATATTTGTTTAAGTGTAACGTCTTAAACAAAGCTATACTTAAACTTGGAATAACTTAGGAGATAATATTATGATTAAATTAAAAAAGCTAATAAATACTTTATTAGCTTTTATTATATTGCCCTTTAAAATTATTTATTTAGTTCCTAATTTAGCATTAATTGTTTTTTTTGCTTGGTTTATTGTTTATTCAGCCCCTATTTTAGCAGAAAATTTAAAAACAAATACTCTTACCATCTTTCATTTAAATGATAGTCATGCAAGGGCAGAAGAAAATCTTAAAGAAATGGAAAAAAATATTGGTTTTGCTAAAATTGCCACCTATATTCAACAGGAAAAAGCTGGTAATCCTAACGTTTTAGTTTTAGATGCCGGAGATACGTTCCATGGTAGCGAATATGCTTATTTAAGCAAAGGAGAGTTTATAATAGAGATTCTTAATGCTCTACCCTTAGACGCCATGTCCCCTGGCAATCATGACTTTAATTATGGTTATGATCGCCTGAAAGAACTACAAAAAAAAGCTAAATTTAAAATTTTAGCCGCTAATGTTCTGGATAAAAACAAAAAATTACTATTTGATCCTTCCTTTTATATTTATACTTTTGGTGATTTAAAAGTGGGGATATTTGGCTTAAGCACGCCTGAAGCTGCCTATAAGAGCCATCCTGATCATGTTAAAGATATAGAGTTTTCCTCAATAGTTAAAGCCGCTAAAGACCAAATTAAGGTATTAAAATCCCAGGGGGTTAATTTTATTATTGCGGTAGGCCATTTAGGGATTGATAATAGTACTTTGCCACAAAATCGTAGTACAGCTTTGGTAGAACTTAAAGATATTGATTTAATTATAGATGGCCATAGCCACAGTGCATTGCCTAAAGGATTAATAAAAAATGGGATTTTAATTGCGCAAACTGGTGAGCATTTAAATAATTTAGGTAAAGTAATCGTAAGTTTTAGTGATAATTATAAAAACAAGGAGATTACTGCACAATTAATTAATAAAGCCCAATTTAAGGATATCCCCGCTGATCCCCAAATTTTATCTATTATTGATAAATATAGAAAGACTAGCCAAAATATTAACAGTGATGAGATAGCTAGCGATGAAAAAATTACATACCTTAATATCCCTTTAGAAGGTGATCGAAAAGTAGTAAGGGTAAGCGAAAGTAATTTAGGCTTACTAATTGCAGATGCTATGAAATACTATGTTTTAGAAGATCCGGTATGGAAAAATCTCGTTAAAACAACTCTTCAAAAAACTGCTAAAAATAATTTGCGGAACGCTTCATCTAACTTAGATATGGCTTTTATAAATGGAGGTAATATTAGAACCTCTTTAAATCCTGGGGAGATTTTTTACAAAGATATTAGAGGAGCTTTACCTTTTGAAAGCCCTTTGGTGGTTGTAAGTGTTACAGGAAAAGAGTTAATGGCAATTTTAGAACATAGTGTTTCGGCAATACCTGAGCCAAGTGGTGGTTTTTTGCATGGAGCAGGCCTTACGTTTGAGGTTGATATAAAAGTAACACACAATAGAGTAAAAAATGTTAAAGTTGGCGGCCAGCCTCTAGCTTCTAAAAAAGTATATAATGTTGCTTTGCCAGATTTTTTAGTAGCCGGAGGCGATGGTTATGAAATGTTAAAAAACAAACAACTTATTTATAAAGGAATAGGCATTGAAAAGATATTTGCTGATTTCTTAAAAACCACTCCTTTAGTAAATTATGATTTTTCTCCTCGGATAAAAATTATTAAGTAATAACTTGGTTAATCCTCTTCAATAACCTAATATTTAACTAGTAAATAAGTCAATAAGTAACGAATTAATGCAGTATAATCCCCTAAGCAAAATTAGTAAATTTTATAGTAAATTTTTAACTTTTTGTCTTATGATACTAGGAACATTATTATTGGCTATATTAATCACTTATGATCCACTGGAAGGCTCTTTAAACAGTGTAAATATTTATGAAAGCAAATCTAAAATAGATCAAATTAGAAATTTTATTGCTGATTTATTAATTCAAATTTTTGGTATAAGTATTTACATAGTACCTTTTTTAATGATTTTATGGAGCTGCTTGCTTTATAATGGGCAAAAAATAAAATTTATAATTTTTAAGTTATTGAGTTTAGTATTAATCATGTTTATTACTCCTGCGTTAATACATAATAATTTTAAGGATAATCAAGGCTTTTGGCAAGATTCTGGTCATCTATTAGGGGAGATCAGTAAAGGTGGAATATTGGGGCTTTTTAGCTCCTTACAAATTCCTTATATAGATAGGTTATATTATGTATATATGGGATTTGTGTTCTTAAATCTGTTTTTTTTGGCCTCTATTACTTGGCGACAATATAAAATAATCATTGCTACTTTATTAATGCTTTTTATAGAAGTTTTAGAAATAGGGAAGTATTTGGTGATAAAGGGTATTAATAAACTAAAAAATCAATCTCATCATAAACCTAACGTCTTAGCTAATAAAAATATCAAAATAGTCCCTGATATTGATTATATAAATTCTGGAAAACTTTTCGAAGATAAACAACGGGGATTGTGGGGAAATTTCTTTAAGCACCCTACATTTTTTAAAAATCCTTCTGAAAGCTCTACAGATTTACCTTTAAATAATAGTTTATCTTTGCGCTTAAATGAAAGTAAGGAAGGTAAAAATTTAGAAAATGAATCTGCTGCGGGAGGATTTCCCCTTTGGTATCAAACCGCTAATAACGCTTCTAATAATGAACAAGAAAGCAATACCTTAAGTTCTACTATTTCTAGTATACTTAACCGTGCTAATCCTATAGCTAAAACAGCAGTAGATAATCATGTTAAATCTAATACGCTTAAATTAGCTACTGCTGAGACTCCTTCATTAAGCACCTCTTCTTCTGTTACTTCTACTATAAATAATAAGGATAGCCTTTCTTCTACTTCTTTAGACCCTGTTTATATAGTGCCTTTGGATTTTTTAGCTGCTAATAATCAAAAACCTAACCAAGCTTCTAATCCAGAAATTAAGCAACAGGCTTTAAAATTAGAACAAATAGTTGAAGAATTTGGCATTAATGGCAAAATAATTGGAATTAAAACAGGTCCTGTAGTAATTTTATATGAAATGACTATACCTGCTGGAATTAAAACCTCTAAGCTAATTTCCTTGGAAACAGATATTGCTTTAAGAATGAAAGCAATATCTGTAAGAATTGCCGTTGTAGCAGGTAAAGATGTAATTGGGATTGAAATTCCTAATTCTAATCGTAAAACGGTTTATCTCAAAGAAATTCTTCAAAGTAATAATTTCCAAAATTCTACTATGAAAATTCCTTTGGTTTTAGGATGTGATATTAATGGGGCTCCTATTGTTACTGATTTAACTACCATGCCGCATCTGCTAATTGCAGGGACTACAGGCTCTGGGAAATCTGTAGGGATTAATGCTATGATTTTATCAATTTTATATAAATTATCTCCTAAGCAATGTAAGCTTATTATGATAGATCCTAAAATGCTAGAGCTTTCAGTTTATCAAGATATTCCTCATTTAATTACTCCTGTAGTTACTAATCCTAAGCAGGCAATTTCTGCTTTAAAATGGGTAGTTAAAGAAATGGAATTACGTTATTACCAAATGTCTGTGTTAGGAGTACGTAATATTATCGGATATAATGAAAAAATTTTAGATACTCAAGGCATTGAAGATAAAAAAAGAGAGCTTTTACATGATCAAGGAGTAAACATTCAATTTGATCCAATGCCCTATATAGTGGTAGTTATTGATGAAATGGCGGATTTAATGATTGTAGCAGGTAAAGAAGTGGAAATGGCGGTACAAAGGCTTGCCCAAATGGCAAGAGCTTCGGGCATACACTTAATTATGGCTACTCAAAGACCTTCAGTAGATGTGATAACTGGCACTATTAAAGCTAATTTCCCTACTCGTATTAGCTTTCAGGTAAGCTCTAAAATAGATAGTCGCACTATTTTAGGAGAGCAAGGAGGTGAACAGCTTTTAGGAAAAGGTGATATGCTATATATGTCAGGTGTTGGAAGAATGCAAAGAGTGCATGGTCCTTTTATTGCTGATGAAGAAGTGGGCAATATCGTTAAATATCTAAAAACTTTAGATACCCCTAATTATGTAAATAATCTTACTGAAAATCCTAAATTAAATACTGAATTTGAAAACCAAGAGGATGAAAAAGATGAATTTTATAATCAATCCCTTGAAATTATAAAAAAAGAAGGTAGGGTTTCCACAAGCTTCCTGCAAAGACGCTTTCAAATAGGATATAATCGAGCAGCTAGGATCATAGAACAATTGGAGGAAGAAGGAGTAATCAGTAAACCTAACCATAATGGCAGAAGAGATATTTTTATAAAATAGTTAACCTAAACAACAGTAAACAAACCAAAAAGGCAATTATCAATGATACTAATTAAACAAGGGGCTGTAAGTTTATTGTTTCTTAATTTATGTTTTAACCTAATTTTTATGGTCCCCAATAGTTTCGCTCAAGAATCATCCATATCTATTGGGGCCTCTAATTTTTCTGCCCATGGTGATAACGCTGTTACAGGAGATTCTCCTGAAGTCATTGAAAAGCTTATTCCTGATTACATTCAAGAACAACTATCTCAATATAATTTTAATGAGGAATCATGGCTACAACCTAAATTTAGCACTTCTGATGCAGATTTTTCTCCTACTCAAGAACAATTAGCAGAAATTGAAAAAATTAATATTTTATATTCCAGGTATAAAGTAATTAAATCAAAATTTATGCAAAGAGATAGTGTAGGAGGTTTTTCTAAAGGGTGGTTTATTATTCAAAAACCTGGGCGAGCTCGTGTGGAGTATGATGATATCCCTATACGCTTTATAATTAGTGGCAACTCTTTGCTTTATCAGGATATCTCCTTAAAGCATAAATCTTTTTTACCAGTTAACTCTTCACCTTTTTCCTATTTATTAGAAGAAAATTCTTCTTTTTTAAATAAGAACCTCAAGTTGCTAAATTTTGTTAGCTTTGATGATCACAATGAAATCACCTTATCTAGTATAAAAAATCCTGAATTAGGTAGAATGATTTTATTTTTTAGTAAAGAGCAAGGTGAATTGCTCAAATGGATAATCCTTGATAGTAAAGGCGTAGCTACTGAAATTTACCTTTTAGAGCCTATATTTTCTAATCAATTAGTTCAAGATTTAGCAATTTTTAACTTACAAAGAGTAAAAGAAGTAACCTTTAAAGAAGTAAAATTAAGATAATCAAAAGGTTAAAGCTTAGATTATTTTTGTTTAACTAATTTATATCCTGTTAAATCTTTTTCAATTACTAAATTTAAAGGTAGGATTTTTTTACGAATAAGAGAAAGGTGGCTTTCCACGGTTTGGGTATCTATCCCTTCTGCGGTTAATTGCCACACTTCTTCAAGTAAAGTTTTTTTAGAAACACTATGGGGATAATATATAAATAATTGTCTCAATAGCTCAGATTCTTTAAGAGTAAGCTCAAGGGCTGCTTTTTTATCAGATTTAAAATAAATAAAGCCATTACTAATAGTACAATCTAAAGCTATGTCTTCTACAACTAAATTATTAAACAACTTATTTATAATGTTTTTTAAAGTTTGTTGTAAAACGCTTAGTTTTACAGGAAGGTATAAGATTGTAGATTTGGCATATTTTATATCATCTGCTAAATATAGGTTATTAGCTAAAATTACCAACCTTCCTGGTAAGCTCATAATTTCATTACTTATAACTTTATCTTCTACTACTAAAATATCCCAAGCAGCCAATTGACAGTTTGGGGAAAAGTTTTCAATTTTACAATCATTAAAATATGTAGCCAAATACTGAGAGATTTTTTGTTGAGCAAGAGGCTCCTTAATATAAATAAAAATTGTGCTCATTGCTTTGTATTCCTATCCTAGCAGATTAACTTGCTTAGATAATTAAAATTATGTTTAAAAAAGTGCTTTACCTAATCTAATCATAGAAGAGCCGCATTTAATAGCTTCTATATAATCTGCGCTCATTCCCATACTAAGCTCTTTAAATCCATATTTTTTATTTAGTTGAGACGCTAAAATAAAATGTTTTTTGGTTTCCTGGGTTTTTATTAGAGGCAGGATTATCATCAACCCCCTAACATTAAGCCCTTTGGCACTTTTTACTACACCTTCTAAATCAGCAACTTTTACCCCATTTCTTACTTTAGAATTATCATCAAAATTAACTTGAATAAAAAATGATTTGTTTTGTAGGTTATTTACTATAATTTTTTCTTTAATTTTTAGTACTAATTCTATGCTATCAAGGGTTTGAATCGTATCAAATAATTCTAAAGCCTTAGTAATTTTATTAGATTGCAATGCGCCAATTAGATGTAAAGAGATATGGGGATTATTTTTCTTAAGTAAAGGCCACTTTTCTAAGGCTTCTTGTACATAATTTTCACCAAAATTAGTAAAGCCTAAATCAAGGGCATTTTGGATAGTATCTATAGTTTGCTTCTTAGTCACCGCTATTAAAATTACCTTAGCTCCAAAGGAGGCCGGGTAACTTAGAGCGTTAGGTAAAACAACTACCTCGCCTAGTTTTTTATAAATAAGATTAATGTTAGCTTTTATATGCTCTTTATCCATAATGTCTTGATGGGATGTTTACCTTTACTTATATTAATTAGACTTAAGTAGAAATAGATAGACCTAACAATATACCTACATTATTTCTAAAATCAAAGCTAAAGTTTTCATAGTATATACCAGACAAAAGGGTAAAGTTTTTAGTTAATTGATAATTTAAATTAACTTCAAGCAACCAAGAAGAAAAATTTCCATCTGGAGTTTTAACGTCAGAATTTAAAGAATATAGCCCAGTAACAATAGGGCCAAATGAATAATAAAGGCTATTTTCCCAGCCTGCATATTTAATTTTACCTAAATTAGTTGTTTCTTGCCCACCAAATATATAACCAGATTTTAAGTTAAAACCCATAAAATCCATTAAACCATTTAAAGAAAAATCTAAATCCTGATTACCAATTTTATAATGATATAAATGCTGACGCGCGGCAAAATTTAATCCATACCCCACTCCTTGATATTCATTATAATATATAACTACACCATCTAAGCTATCGCTATTTTTAGTATATAAAGCCCTTTGATAATTAGTTAAGGAATTATTCATATTAGGTAAGTAACTAATACCAAATTGCAAACGATTATCCCAAGTTTTATATAAATAAGAAAGGCTAAAAACAGAATTATTTCTTAAATAGCTACTAGGAATAATATAAAAATCATTTTTGTCTTTGCCTTTTAAACGGGATAGTACTTTGGATCCTAAATAATTTTTGTTTCGATTATTTGAAAAATCCGCGATAAAACTTTCAGAGGCTAAGGTGGGCATAAATCCTAAATAAACTGTATGCTGACCTACATTAACACTACTATAAAGATTATAAAGTACTTTAATTTTGTCTGCTTTATAATTTAAATTATAAAGCAGACTATCATCATCCATAATGACATCCGCATGAAAAGCCACAGCCTTTATGGTTAATTTATTTTTAAGGTATCCTTCTAAAACTGCTCGTGTGTTGTCAAAACTAGTTTTAGTAATTTTTGCTGTAAGGTGAGATTCAAAAGAAGTAAAAGCATATAAAACTCCTCCTTTTAAAAGGACAGTTAATAATATTAGCCCTTTTAACATATTTTTTATATTCATAATCTATTTCGCGCCAATTTTAGAAATTTAATTAGTTAATTGTATTTTATATTTATATTTTGGTAAATATAATTGTATTTTTTTAAAAAAAAAGCTACTAATTAAGAGTATAGTCTTATAGAAGTTAATTATTAATGTTTTTTAAACACAAGTAAATAAAAATGACAAAAAAAATTATATTTTCCTGTATGATCGCTCTTCTTATTAATTTCGTGCCTTTAAAAAATCTTTTTAGCGCTACTAGCAATATTCCTTTAAAAATAGGAGTTAATCGTTTTGCCTGGCATGCATCTTTACAGAACATTAATTTTATGCCTCTTGTGGCTGCTGATCCTTTTGCAGGCGTGATCCTAACTGACTGGTATAGCATTAATGATTCAGAGCGCTATAAAATCGATATTTATATCCTTGAGGAATTATTAACCTCTCAAACTATCCAAGTAAAATTGTTTAAACAGAAAAAAAACGGTAGCTCTTGGGTTGATGTTCCTGCAAACAATATAATGGCACAGCAAATTCAAGACAACATTTTAAATACTGCCAGACAACTTAGAATTCAAGATAGCCTTAAATAACTATATATAAAATCTAATGATTAGTCCCCTTAAAAGGTTTATCTTCTTAATTAATTCATATTAAATATACCACCTAGATTTAAATAATGGACAAAAGTTATTCCTTTAAACATATTGAAAGCAAATGGCAACAAATTTGGGAAGATAATAAATCATTTAAAAGCTTAGATATTGATCAAGCTTTAAATGCTACTTTACCTAAATATTATGTTTTAGAAATGTTTCCTTATCCTTCTGGCAAGATTCATATGGGTCATGTGCGTAATTATGCTATTGGAGATATTATTGCACGCTACAAAAAATCTAAAGGGTTTAATGTTTTACATCCTATGGGTTGGGATGCCTTTGGTTTACCTGCAGAAAATGCTGCCCGGGAAAAAGGTAATCATCCCCATGATTGGACTTATCAAAATATTAACGAGATGAAAAAGCAGTTTAAAAGGATTGGATTATCCATTGATTGGGATAAAGAGTTAGTAACGTGTGATTCTTCTTATTACAAACATGGTCAAGAAATTTTTATTCAGCTGTTTAAAAATAATTTAGCTTATAAGAAAGAATCTTGGGTTAATTGGGATCCTGTAGAAAATACGGTATTAGCTAATGAGCAAGTAATTGATGGCAAAGGCTGGAGATCAGGAGCGGATATTGAGCAAAAAAAATTAAATCAGTGGTTTTTAAAGATCACTAATTTTGCTGATGATCTACTAAAAGATTTAGAACTTTTGCCGAATTGGCCTAGCAAAGTAAAACAAATGCAATTAAAGTGGATTGGTAAATCCCCTGGGGCCAAGGTTAATTTTCTACTAAATAAGCCAGCTTTCACTAATAACCTTGATCAAGAAAATGAAGTTAAAGTTTTCACAAGTATTGAAATATTTACCACTCGTCCTGAAACTTTATTTGGTGCAAGTTTTATCGCGCTTTCTATTCAGCATCCCTTATCTTTGGAGCTAGCTAAAAATAATCCCCTTCTTGCAGATTTTATTAAAAAATGCCAGCAATTAGGTACAATAGAAGAAAATATTACCAAAGAAGAAAAATTAGGAATTTCAACTGGGTTAGAAGTAGTTAATCCTATTAATAACAATAAAATTCCAGTTTTTATTGCCAACTATGTTTTAGATTATGGTACTTCGGCTATTTTTGGTTGTCCAGCCCATGATAATAGAGATTTTGAGTTTGCCAAAAAATATAAGCTGCCTATTATAACTGTAATTAAGCCATACTTTGAAAATTTATTTAATGTTAGCGATAAGGCTTTTGAATACAATATAGACGATGAAGAAGCAATTGATACCGCTTCCCCAGAACGCAAAATTCTAGTTAACTCAGATTTTTTAAATGGCTTAGGAATTGTTGAGGCTAAAGCAGCGGCAATTGATTATTTACAAAATCATAAATTAGGTTATAGTGCAATCAATTTTAGATTAAAAGATTGGGGCATATCCAGACAAAGATACTGGGGGTGTCCAATTCCTATTGTGTATTGTGATCAATGTGGAGTAGTGCCAGAAAAAATTGAAAATTTGCCCATTGAACTACCTTATGATGTAAATTTTGATAAGCCAGGTAACCCTTTGTTCTACCATCCTACTTGGAAGCATACTAAATGCCCCCAATGCTTAGGTAAAGCTACCAGAGAAACTGATACCTTTGATACCTTTGTGGAGTCATCGTGGTATTTTTTAAGATTTGCTACCTTACCTTCTACAAACGCCTTTGATCCCACCACTTTAAATTATTGGCTGCCAGTTGATCAATATATTGGTGGAATTGAACACGCGGTTATGCATTTACTTTATGCGAGATTCTTCATTAAGATAATGGCTGAAATTAAGCTTATTCCTGCTTTTAAAGAACCTTTTAAAGCTTTAATGACCCAAGGGATGATTTGCCATAAAACTTATAAATCCCAAGGCGGCAAGTGGCTTTACCCCTTTGAGGTTAGTTTTGATGAAAACAACAATCCTATTTTATCTACTACCAAAGAAAAGGTGATTATTGGTAGAAGTGAAAAAATGAGTAAATCCAAAAGAAATACAGTAGATCCTGATGAAATTTGTAATCTTTATGGCGCAGATACTGCTAGAATGTTCGTACTTTCAGATAATCCTCCTGAAAAAGAATTAGAGTGGACAGAAGAAGGAGTAGAAGGAATATATAAGTTTATTAATAAACTTTGGAAGTTAATTATTTTTATCCAAGAAAACTCATTGCCTCATAAAATTATTGCTGAAAATGCTAAAACTCCCTATAAGGAAAAAAGTTTAGATACTTCTGATTTTAATAATGAAGAAAAAGCTTTTTATTCTAATATCCAAAAATTAATAGTAGAAATAGAAAAAAATATTATTGCTTTTCATTTTAATAAAACCATAGCGTTAAATCGTGAATTATTCAATTTAATTGAGAAAAACAAACATTTGCCTTCTTCTTTGTTACGCTATGCAGGAGAAACCTTAATTAAGCTTTTAAATCCTTTTATTCCTCACATTTGTGAAGAGCTATGGCAACTTTTAGGGCATAGTACCTTATTAGTTAATGTATCTTTTCCTTTAATTAATGAGTCTTACCTTAAAGATGATAAGGTTACCATTGCTATTCAAATTGGTGGTAAAACCAAAGGTACTTTAGTTGTGGACAAAGACATTTTAGAGGAAGATTTGTTAAAACAAATAAAAATTAACATGACAATGAATAAACACTTGGAAAATAGTGAAATTAAGAAGGTAATTTATGTTCCTAATAAGATCATTAACATCTTATTGTAAATTAAAAAAATTAGGCTTTTTAATTTTACTCCTTAGCTTGATTTCTGGTTGTACTAACTTATATATGGAAAAGAATATAAGTAACAATATTTATGTTAGCGATATTCCTGAGCTAAGTGGTATAATCATTAGAAATCATATATTAGCTTATTTTCCTAACACCAATTATCAAGATACTGCTTACATCTTAAAGATTAATCCAATTATAACCAAAGAATTATATTTAACTAGTTTAGGAGGATTTGGCACAAAAGGTAGAGTAAGGATAAGTATCCAATGGCAACTCATAGATAAAGCCACTAAGAAAAATTTGTTGAGTATAAATAATCAGTTCATTGGCACTTATAATGTGGAACCCTCTTCTTATGCCACTGAAAATAACGAAACCAAAACCATTGAAAATCTAACTATTTTGATTAGCCGCGATATTTCTCTAAAAGTTTATAGTTTTATTAAAAAATTTAGAAATGAAAATTCCCCCACATAAAATCTCTGATTTTATTAGTAAACCTCCTGCTCAGATCAAAATTATATTATTTTATGGGCCTAATCAGGGGTTAATTTCCCAATCTGTTGCAAATATTAAAGGTTATTATTTAAATCAATATCCCCAGGCAGAAATTATTAATCTCTTTGAGGAAGATCTTAAAGCTAGTTATAATCGTTTACAAGAAGAAGCTGATAATTTATCACTTTTTGGTCATAATTATAAAATAATAATTATTAAAGAAGGAAGTGAGGTTTTAAGTAAATTATTAAAAGATTATTTAACTTATAATGATGAAACCTCAGTAATTATAATCCAAGGAGAAGATTTAGGTCCTAGCTCTACTTTACGCAAATTGGCAGAACAATCAGATAGCTGCGCCGCCTTACCTTGTTACCAAGATACCACTATTATCTTAAGGCAAGTGATTTTAGCTAAAATTAAGCAGGAGAAATTTACTATTGAACCAGATGCACTTAATTTATTAATGATATATCTAGGTAATGATAGGTTAATCACCATTAATGAAATTGATAAATTAATATTATATAAATATACTGAAAAGTATATTGCTTTAAAAGATATTGAAGATATTATTGGAGACAACTCTTTAACTATCATAGATAAGGTAATATTTAATATCTTTATCTTTAATTTAGAAATATATATGGGATATCTAGAGAATCTGCTTGAACAATTTAACCCCATTATGGTGATTAGAAGTTTAAGCAACCATACCCAAAAAATGCAATTTGTAAAATTGGCCATACAGCAACAAAATGTAGATATCGTGCTAAGAGAAATCAAACCTCCTATTTTCTTTTTATATTTAGATTTATTTAAACAAAGTCTAAATATTTGGAGTATTGAATCTCTTAATCTTCTAGCTAATGATTTAATGTATTTAGAAATTGAAGCTAAATTAAGTCCTAATATTGCCTCTCTTTTAGTTAAAAACTTTGTGCTAAATATTATTAAATATCAAACTTAAGGTGCTATAGATATGCGGCTTATTTAATCTTTGCCTTTAAAGTTATGATTAAACTCCGCCCATTCTCTTTTGCTTAACCCAGAATCTTCCATTTTTATCTCTTTGCCTTCAATTAGATGTTTAATTAAAGCTACTTCTTGCTGGGAGAATAACTTTGCATTTAAGGAATAATCTAAAAAAGCCTGATAAGTTACTGGTACCCAAAGTTTAACTACCTCTAAAATCTTTATAGCATATTCCCTAATCTCATATTGAGCATGATAATCGGCTCTAAGTTTAAGAAAATGTAACAAATTATGCAGATTAATTTTCCAATAAAATTGAGTATACACATTTACAGGTAAAATAATTCTAGCAATTTCTTTAGCTAATATAGGTTTAGAAGGAATACTATTAATCTCGGGGGCGGAAGTACCTTGTTGTAATAAGTTGTTCTGGCTATTAGTAGCACCTTTAGAGTTATTAATCTCGCCATTTTCTTCTAAAAAATTATAATAATAGCCAAAAGCTTCTTTAGAGATTGTTTGTAGCTCTTTTCTTATTACGTTTGCCTTTTCAGAAGAAAATTCTTCTCCTCTTCCTTGCTTATTAGAAACTGATTGAGTTTTAATTTGCTCAAGATTTGGAATATAGTAATCTTCTTCCATAATAGAATAACGCGCTGAATATTCATTGACGCTAGCAGTACGATGGCGTAACCATTGTCTTGCAATAAATAAGGGAGTTTTAATATGGAACTTAATTTCACACATTTCAAAAGGAGTGGTGTGCTTATGCTTAAGTAAGTATCTAATTAAAGCGCGATCATCATTTAATGTTTTAGTGCCTTTGCCATAAGAAACTCTAGCTGCTTGTACAATAGCCTCATCTCCTCCCATATAATCTACTAGACGTATAAAACCTTTATCTAAAACTGGTTGTTCTTTAAACAACATTTCTTCTAACATAGAATTAGTGCTTCTGGAGGTATAATATTTATCTTGTGGGCTTTGAGTACTTTGCTCTTGATTGGTTTGATTGATAGTTTGATTTTTATCGTTTTGTCTTTTATCTGTTCCATTGGGGGCTACTAAGCCATTGCTTGGGTTGTTTTTTTGCTCCATAAACTTTATCTCTAAATTTATTGTTTTCTTTCTAATAAATATACTATTAAAAAGTTACTTTTTAGCAATTAAAATAATTGTGACAAAATTACAACTAAATGTTATAATAAATTTGTATCTTGTTTCTTAGAATCAGATACTATTAGGATAAACCTTTATATAATCACTATTTTGGACCCGGGGGGCAGAACCCGGCATCTCCACCATTTATATAGCAATTACCTTATGGGGATGAAACAGATTCGACAAATTAGAAAAAATAAAGCTTTCTACGGTATGATTCCACCGTTATCGGGTTAAATTTTATAAATGCCAACGACAATCGTATGGTTGCTTTAGCCGCTTAATTGCGATAAAGCAGAGGGGTTTGGAGAGTACCTAGCAACAGAAACTCTCTACTTTCTTTATTATTCCTAAAATTACCAAAATTAAATTAAAAATATTATTTTAATAATAAGAGAATATTTTTTAATAAATTAAAATATCTATAAAAAACTTATAATATATTGACAATTAAATATTAGATCACATATACATGAATAAAGATCCCTTTGATTTTCACCAATGGTTAAAAGACGCCTTTCTTTCTGTCGTAAAAAATACTATTAAAACAGTAGAAGTATACGGCTTATCCCATTCACATAATTTCTATATTAATTTTACCACCCAGGCCCCCAAGGTTAAGTTACCTAAACATTTATTGAAAAAATATCCTGTTTTAATGACTATCGTTTTACAAAATCAATTTGATTACATAAAAACTAGCAAAAATGGTTTTTCTATAGTCTTATATTTTGATAATGTGGCCGAAGAGCTTTTTATACCTTGGGATAGTATTCAAGAATTTACTGATCAATCTATAGGCTTTCATCTAAAACTTGGGGGCATTTATGCAGAGCCTGGGGATAAGATTGCTACTTCTCATGAAGATTATCAAAATTTAGAAAAAGCTTTAAAAAATGCTAAGTATTTAAAGGGAAAAAAGGATCAAACAGAGCTAACTACAGCCTCACAAAACCTTAAAAAAATTTCTAAAAAAGATTCTAAACAATCTAAAAAATCGCAAAATTTAGATGATAATAATATAATTAATTTTCCTAAAAGCTAAGCATCTGCTAATTAAAGTAAATTAAAACTAGATGAGTAAACCCTAAATGAGGTAATTAATTAGATTAAATTGCTAATAAATTGTCTTATGCTATAGTTCATTATTCTACTACTTTTACCTGATTATTTTCCTGATAATTCTTAAAACTATAGGGATCTGCGTTATTTTCAGAACTTTCTCCTCCCCTTTTAAGAGCTTCGGAAAAAATCTCCTCCATTAATTGTTTTTGTTCGGCTTTAATATTTAGGTTATAAGCATTATTAAAATTACCTTTATCTTGAGTATCGTTAAGATTATTTGAAACTCCATAGGTAGTTTTATCATTTTCTTCAATCACAGGCACCTGTAGCATTACCTTAGGCTTAAGCTTGCCTTTAATAAAAGTTTGCTTAATTACAGGTTTAGTAATATTGCTGTCAATGCTGAAATTAATTTTATTATTGGTATTTTCCACACTATCTAAGACTCCTGTGGTTTTTAAATTATCGGCCCCCATATCATAAGATCCCTCAAAGGTGCCTCTATATTCTTTACCATTTAAAATATACAATAAAGCTACCGGATAAAAATCAAGCTTATTATTTATAATATTGGCTTTGCCATACAGATCATTAATAAAGAAAGTCTTTTCTTTACCTTTACTTTTTTCAGATATTGTCATATATAAGCCATCGGTGTTAGCATAACGGCTTAACTTTAACCTTTCTTGCTTAATAAAAGCAATTTCCCCATCAATTTTTTTAAAGGGTTCCTTATAGTTTTCGCTAGAAAATCTTAATCTCCCATTTAATACCACATTACCAATGATATGTTTATCGGTAAAAAATAAATCTTGGGTTTTTTCTAGCTTCATTACTATATTTTCTAAATTAATATGGCCAATAAAAGCAGGCGTAACCTTGGTATCTAAATTTAAAGAAGCTAAAATAAAACCTCCATCTTCACCTTGGGCTTGGAAATTTTTCACTCCAAAGCCCCCAGGAGTTAGATCAACTTCTAAAGTTGCATCTTTAAACTTTAAACCTTTGTGGCTAAAATTATCAATTTTAATATTTAGCTTCACTAATAATGTTTCAGGTATTCCAAATACATTAATCTCATTGTTTCTTTCATATAAATTTATACCTAATTGATTAACATATAAATCTGAAATTTCCCCAAGATTCATTGCAGCAAAATGAGAAGTAATAATCAAATCAGAGTTATTAGTCCTTTGGAGGAAAATTCCATAGGAGTTATCAATATTTCTTTCCCCTATATATCCCTTAGAGCTATTAACAATAGCCCGGTTAGTATCAAAGCTTATTTTAGCTTTTAAATCGTAATTATTTTTCTTTTTACCAATTAAAGTTAAAAAATTAACAGCATTAGAGTTAAATCCTATTAATTCACCCGTATCAGCAATGGTGCCTGAGGTATTTGCCGTAAGGGTTGCAGTTTTAGCAGATAAATCAATTTTACCCCTAAAAATTAAATCGCTTAAAGGAGTTTTAACCATAAGCTTATCTATATAAACTATATTATAATTATTTACTAAAAAGCTTATGTCGATTCGATTAATCTTTTTATTATTTAAAGTAGTATCTTGAATATTAAGATTAGCTCTAAAGTTTTTAAGGCGGAAATTATTTATTCTTCCTGTTTTCCAAATATCTAGATAATTAACAAAAGATATAAAAGAAGTACTTTTAGCCTGCACATTATTAGGTTGTTTATTGATTCCTTTAAAATAATTGTCTATATTTGGGGTTTGGATTGTTAAATCTAAATCCAAAGAGTTATTTTGAGTAGAAAAATCCCAAAACAATTTACCACTATACTTGGTATCATTAATTTTTAAGTTAATTTTATTTAATAATAAGGAATTATCCCTAACTAAAAAACTTGAATGAAAACTATAATCATCAGAAGCTTTAAGAGAAAGTGGGGTTAAAAATTTATCTATAAATAAAGCTGCTGATCTATAATCAGCAGCTAAATCACCTGTAATGCTACTATTATCGTTATTTTTTTGGCCCTTTGCTATAATACCTTGGTTTAAATCATTATTTAAACTTAAAGCAAAATTAAAATCGGTAGTTTTTTGATTATAAATCACCTCTAATTTATAAATGGCAGGCACATCCATTAATCTAAAATTACCTTCGCTAACAAACTTGTCGCCAAATTTTGCTTGTAATTGACTTGATACATTATCAATTATTAAAATCTTTTGTTCTCTAGCATTTACTATATTTACTTTACCACGGCTAATTTTTAAAGATTTAAGATCTTGAAAATTAAATTTTAAATTTTTAGTAATCGTAGAAAATAATTTATAAGTAAAGCTTTCATTTCTGGTTAGATTCATTAGAGCTAATGCGGCTTGATTCTCATATTGTAAATCTTGGGCTTTATCATTTAATTCTGTTTGTAATGATAAAACTGCTGGGACCTTTAACGTATAATCTTCTAAAGATTTAGCACGACCTTCACCAAGACTAACACTGCTATCATCACTAAAAGCCCTATAGTTTTCTTGATTACTAATACTTTTTTCTACTAAGTAGATGATGTTCTGATAATTTTTATTAACTGGCTGATTGGCATTACCTAAGATTTTTACATCAATAACCGCCTGATTAAGATGAGCAGATTTAACTTCTAGCTTTCCCCACAATAATGGTAAAAATTTAAAGGTGATTAATAGACGCTCGGTTTCAAATTTAGAAATTTTAAAATTATCATCCTTTTTATTCTTATTAAGTACCCCAATGGAATCATCAATGTAAAAGTTGACGTTATTTAATGCCATGGCTAAAGAAGGAATAAAATTAATTTTTACTGCTCCATTTATATTAGCTCTATAACCTGAGGTTTGATAAATAGATTTTTCTAAAGTTTGGATATAAGTAGGAGAATTAATGAACCTAGAAAAAATCGCCCCTGATAAAAATAAAATAATAATAATCCCAATTAAAATTTTAAAGTAAATGCTACGAAGAACCTGCATAAAAGTAGGAAATCTTACCACGATAACCTTAATAATCTTACCAATTCCTCTGCTTAACTTATCTAAACCAGCTAAGGGACTTTTAGTGAAAGGCATGGTTTTAATTATAATATCTTTAAAAGGACCAAACAATTGTCCTATTGAATGCAGGATTTTATCTATTTTTTGTTCATATTGGGCATTAGCCTGAGAGTTAAGTAATTTTAAGTTCTGACTTTTAAGTTGATTTTTTTGTTTAAGGCGCTCTTTTTTAGAAAAAGGGTTTAACTTTTGTTTATTTGCTTTAGTTTTCTCTGCTTTATTTATGCTTGGATCTGCGTTTTCATTAGCTGTAAAGGGGGTAATCTGGATATTAATGTTATTTTCTATTTGAGGGGTTTCTACTTTGGAGGTAAATTCTTCAATTTGGATTAATTGATCTTTTTGTATATTGGAAGCTAAATTCAAATTAACTACACACCCCTCAACTTCAGAAGGATTAAAAAAATCCGTAGGAGAATCATATTCTTTGTCCTTTGCAATAACATCTAATATTGGTGGTAAAATTTTAGATTGATAATCAACATCAGCTGCAGTAAAAGTAGCTTTCGTATAAGATTTTGATTTTAAATCTTGGGAGGGGTTTCCCATACTTTCTAAAGAGATTTCACTTAAGTTTACAAAATCAGGTGGAAAAGTAATAAAATGAGTAGTGAATTGAATTGATTCTGAAGAAACGCTAGCACTATTTATAGAAGCATTAGCAACAAATTGTTTGTTTTGAGAAAAATCCGCCTTATTATCTTGTTCTTTAAGGACGAATATAGGAATAATCTTTATTAAAGTTTCCTCCTCTAAATATTGGCCACTGTCCACATTTTGTAAGTTAGCATGGGGATGGAAAGGTAAAAAGATCTTAGTCTGATCCGAAGAAGTGATAGCAGGTTTTACTATATTAGATTTTATGGGGTTAGATTCTATTACCTTAGCATTTATTGGTTGGGACTTTGGTAATACCTCATTGCTAACTTCTTGGTTATTAATTTTTGAGGATTTAGGCTTTACTAAAGCTGATTGATAAGCTTTATAGTTTTTATCATATTCTTTTTGATGTGATTGTTTTTTACCAAACAGGTTTTTTATAAACTCTAAAGCCATTACTTATTTCTAATCCTTAAAAAATAACTAACTAAAAATTAGTTAGTTAAATCATAATTTATAAATTAAAGAACAATCAGCAATCTTTGCTAACCCCTTATATAAAGATGTTAAATTATAAATCTACTTTTGATAAAAACACAGTAAAAAATAAAATTTACTGCTTAAGTAGAAAGATTGTTAAGGGGTTTTAATGTTGAAATTTTATTAATTTATATTTGCTAAAGCTAAAGGGGTATAAGGGATTTAAAAATTTATAAAATTAAAGCTCCATAAAAAGTAATATTTAAAATTGATAACATTAAATAAAGCGCCTAAAAATTTGTATTGGTTAATTACCCTTGTCTAGCTTTAAATTTAGGATTTAATTTATTAATTACATAGATTTTTCCACGCCTTTTAACAATAGAACAACCTTTTCCTCTAGTTTTCATAGATTTCAAAGAACTTTTTACTTTCATAGTAGATCCTTTATTAAATTTATATTATTTTAGAAGTAAATTATCTAAAATAATGAATAAGTATTTGCTAATTCATTATAAATATAGCAAATATCTTTTTAGCTAAAATCTTTTATATATACTTGATATTTTAGAGCTTTTTTCTAATTAAGCAAATCTTATTTTTAAAGTTATTAACTTTATCATTATACTTTAAAGGATGCTACACTTTTAATATTACAGCTACCCTACTTAGATCTAAATTAGTATATAATTAATAGATTAATAAAAAATTTATTTAATAAGCTTAAAAGAAAATTTTCTTTTTAATAATATGAAACATCTTACCCTTAGTTTTTTCGATTTTAATCTCCCGCAACAATTAATTGCTCAAAATCCCCTTGCTGATAAAGAAGAAGCCAAATTACTAATAGTTAACCAAAATATTATAGCTGATAAGCAGATTAAGGATTTAGTAGATTTAATAAGCCCATTAGATCTACTGATTTTTAATAATACTAAAGTAATCCCGGCACGTTTAATAGCAAAAAAAGGTGAAGTCACAATTGAGCTAACCTTACATCATCAAATAAATCATGATAAATGGTTAGCTTTTGCTAAAAAATCCAAACGCATAAACCCAGGAGATATATTACAAATCGCTGAAGACTTTTATGGTACTATTGTAGAAAAACTAGAAGGCGGCGAAGTTAAAATTTATTTCCATGATGCTCAAGGAAAAATAATTGCTAAAGAAAATTTTTACAATAATTTAGAAAAATACGGCTATTTGCCCTTGCCTCCTTATATTAAAAGGCAAAATATAAATACAGAAGCGGATAAAACTAATTATCAAAGTATTTTTGCTGCTATTGAAGGAGCAGTAGCCTCTCCTACTGCAAGTTTACATTTTACTTCAAGCCTTATGCAAAGAATCAAAGAGAAAGGGATTAATACTGCTTTTGTTACATTGCACGTAGGGGCAGGTACTTTTTTACCGGTAAAAAATGAGGATATATCTCAACACAAAATACATAAAGAATATGGTGAATTATCGCAAGATACTGTCAACGCTATTATAAATACTAAAAATAAGGGGGGAAATGTTATTGCAGTAGGCACCACTGCAATGCGCGTTTTAGAATATTCTGCACAATCCAGTAATGGTAATGAGCCTTTTCTTATAAGATCTTTAAAAGAATTTAAGGGAGAAATTGATCTATTTATATTGCCTGGTTTTGAATTTAAAGTTGTTGATGCTTTAATAACTAATTTTCATCTTCCTAAATCTACTTTATTTATGCTTACTTGTGCTTTTTGTGGATTAAATACTATGCAAAAAGCTTATAAACATGCCATTCAAAAACAATATAGATTTTTCTCTTATGGTGATTGCTGTTTTTTAAATAAAACTTAATTAACTTTTAAAACTTATACTAACCAAACTAAAAAATAATATTTTCTTTAGCCTTAAATAAAAATATATTCGGAAAATAATAAATGTCCTTAAAATTTACCCTAAAACAAGATGCTAAACTTGCAAATGGCAAGGCCCGTTTAGGTACTTTACAAACTGCTCATGGTAGTATTAATACCCCTATTTTTATGCCAGTTGGTACTAAAGCCACAGTAAAAGGTGTATTACCAGAAACTTTACATAAAATAGGTTTTGAAATTATTTTAGGTAACACCTACCACCTAATGTTAACGCCTAATCCTAATATTGTCCAAAGCCAAGGAGGCTTACATAAATTTATGAATTGGTCTAAAGGTATTTTAACTGATTCAGGGGGCTACCAAGTAATGTCTTTATCCTCTTTGCGCAAGATTACCGAAGATAACGTAGAATTTAGATCCCATATTGATGGTAGTAAACATATTATGAGTCCAGAAATTTCTGTGCAAATTCAACATAAATTAGATTCTAATATTAGCATGGTATTAGATGAATGTATTCCCTATGGTAGCCCCAAGGAATATGTTTTACAATCAACTCAACGGACTACACGTTGGGCTAAAAGAAGTAAATCAGCCTTTATTGATCAAGAAGGTTATGGGATATTTGGTATTGTGCAAGGAGGGGTATATGAAGATCTAAGAAAACTTTCCGCTGAAAATCTTATAGAAATTGATCATGGCACTCAAGGTTTTGATGGGTATGCTATTGGGGGTTTAGCTATTGGGGAACCTCAAGCGCAAATGTTTGAAGTGCTAGAATATACAACCCCCTTATTGCCTGCGGATAAACCTCGCTATTTGATGGGAGTGGGCAGACCTTCAGATATTATAGGGGCCATTGCCTTGGGTGTTGATATGTTTGATTGCGTGCTTCCTACACGCATGGGTAGGAATGCCAGAGCTTTCACCAGTATTGGCGAAGTTAATATTAGGAATTCTCATTATAAAAATGATAGTAATCCCTTAGATACTGATTGCCAATGTACTTGCTGCAGTAATTATTCTAAAGCTTATTTGCACCATTTATTTAAAGTTAAAGAAATGTTAGGAGGCATGTTGCTTACGGAACATAATTTATTTTTCTATCACAATTTATGTTTAAAATCCAGGGCAGCCATTGCTAATAATAATTTTATGGAGTTTAAAGATCAACTTTTAGAAAAGCTTAAGCAGCTAGATAATAAATAGTTATTTTTACAAAATGTTAAATTAGGGATTTTTAAACCTCACCTACAAGGGTTTGTTTGCTAATTTATCTGCTAGGGACCTTCTTTTGCGGATTATTTTGGAATATCATTTTTTAGAGCTTGTAGTAAATAATTTAATCTTTCTATAATCTCTAATTTTTGCTCTTGATAATTAACCATATCTTTATAAAAATTTTGGTACTTGGTATAAATAGCTTTGTTATATTGTTTATGAAAATCTAAATTAGTTTGAGCTGCATTTAACATTAACAACTCTCTTTCCTTACGGTACTCTACATATTTACCGATAACGGCTGTATTAAAATTTTGCTGTAGCGCTAAGAGGTTGTTAGCCAATAAAATACGTCTTTCAAGAGGTTTTTGGTTAGTGGGTTGAAGATTATTATCATTATTCTTATTACATTTATTGCTTATATTGTAATATTCAAACATTTGTCTTTGATTAGTTTGATCCCACATTTCGCATATTCTATTTAAGCTTTTTATAGACATCAAATAATCTTTGCTGTTAATCCACATATATTTAATAAATTTGTAATAAGGAATATTTACCTCTCCTTCTCTTAATAAGGTGGCTCGATTTAAAGAGGTAGGAATAGGCTTAACCCCTTGATATTGTAAAAGCATTTCTTGCTTTATAGGCACATTGCTTAAAACATATAAACCTTCAATAAAAATCTGCCTTGAAAGCATATCATCGCCTCTAAGGTCAAAAAGCATGCCGTTACTGAACTTTAAGCTTGGTGTAAGTGTATATACTTCTTCCTCATTGTTAACACCTAACATTCTTTCTAAGGAAATATAAGCATATTTATAGGTAGAGGCTTTATTTTCATCATATAAAGCTTTAATAGATTCTTTAAGATCAACAGCTTTAATAATTAAAGGGGTCTCATGATCAAAAAATTTAAAATCAGCCAAAGTTTCCTTAATATTAACAGGAATAATAAAGGGCTTAAAGGCTTGAGTAGTTAACTCAATTTTAATATTTTTTTCCATATCAGAAACCATTCCAAAATTCAACTCCTCCTCAAATCTTTGTAAATAGCTAATGATCATGGCAGTAATATCTTCTACTGTTTTATTTTGAAAATAAAGGAGTATTTCCTCAGATGTTTTATTCGGGAAAGTCGGTAGAGGCTTAATGACAAATTTAGAGGGAATAATAATCGTACTTTCTTTAAGGAGAGTAGAAGAGGGGATTTTTTCACTTGCTGTCTTATTAATTGGAGCTTTATTATTTATAATTTGATTGATGCTTGCTTTAATGTCAGCATTATTACCTCTTAAAGGTGTTGATTTAACGTTAGTTTGCTTTTTAGAATTATTGATTTGCTCTGCTTGGGCTATGCGGGGATGATTAAAGCCGATAATTATAGTAATTACAATTAGCACTTTATATAAAAATTTTTTAATTTTAAAGCTTGTAAGTATAATCAATTTAATAAAATTAAGTTCTAAGGTTGTAAAGATGAATTGTAATATCATATAATTTATTTACACCCTATACTTATTTTCATATATAGCTTACATTTTATTATATCTTACTTATACTAAATATGAAAATAAATAACATACAAAAAGGATTACCTATATGATTGTTGATTATATTGAAAATAGCCATCTTTATGGGAAATCTTCCATCGGTTTTATTTTAAATTATATTAAAAATACTAATTTCCTTACCTTTCCTAAAACTATATATGATGTTCGGCAATTTTTAGAAGGCGACCAACTGTTTTATACTATTTCTCAATTAAATACTAAGCCAATTGCAGAAGGGTTTTGGGAATCTCATAGAAAATATATTGATGTACATTATATCTTAGAGGGAGAGGAGATCATTGGTTATAACAATATTACTCATCTTACCCCTAATATTACCTATAATAAGGAAAAAGACCTAATAACTTATGCAGGTATATTGGCTAACCCTATATTATTGCAACCAAAAATGTTTGCTGCAATGTTTCAATCAGATGCGCATATGCCCAATCTATATTTACCCTCCACGGCGCCGGGAAAAAGAACGGTTACAAAAGTAGTGTTTAAGTTGCAAGATTAAATATAATGATTTTAGACTTAAAGAGATAAAATAACTGAAGGATAAAAACACAAAGCACACTAAGTTACTTGAGCTTCCTGTTATAGAGTTTCATCTTATAAATGGTGCACCTAAGAGGATTCGAACCTCCTACCCTTGCTTTCGGAAAACAATGCTCTTCCAAATGAGCTATAGGTGCATTATAAAAACTATCTCATTATCTTTTACTTGGTTAAAGTAAGGAATACATCTTCTAAATTAGATTCATGGATTTTTAAGTTAGTTAACACAAAATCATTATTATTAAGAGCTTGAATAATTTTGCCAATCTCTGCAGAATCTTTATAAGTAATTAATACCTTATTTTCTGCCAAGATTTTATAATCTAATCCTACTTGCTTTAGTTTATCTGTTATAGGTTTATCTAAAGAGACTTCAAGAGTTTTAATCCCTATTTTATCTAACAAAGTGTTTTTATTTTCATAAGTGATTAGCTCTCCTTTATTGATAATAGCAATTTTATCACATAAGTTTTGCGCTTCTTCAATATAATGGGTGGTTAAAATAATTGTTACACCTTGTTGATTTAAATCCTTTAAAAACTTCCATAAATGCTGGCGTAATTCCACATCTACCCCTGCGGTGGGCTCATCTAAAATCAATATTGAGGGCTTGTGAACTATTGCTTTTGCTACTAAAAGTCGCCTTTTCATACCCCCTGAAAGACTTCTAATGTAAGCAGAATTTTGTGGAGTTAAAGCCATTTTATCTAATAAATCTATTACAAAAGCCTTATCTGGTTTTAAGCCATATAAGCCTTGTTGAAATAAAAGAATCTCTAAAGGAGTAAAAAATGGATCAAAATTAACTTCTTGGGGAACAATGCCTAAAGAAGCTTTAAATTTTTTAGTATCTTTATTAATATCATAACCACAAGCTATAATTTGTCCACTATCTCTAACTACTGTATTACCTAAAATACTAATTAAAGTAGATTTGCCCGCACCATTTGGACCCAAAAGAGCAATAAACTCCCCCTTATTAATACTTAAAGATATTCCCTTTAAAGCAGCTTTATTATTATAGGTTTTTCGAACATTTGAAATTTCTAAGATTGCCACTTCTTATCATGCCTCTTTAATTAATTCTTGGTGAAAAATCAATTATAACATATAATGAAAATAAATTAAGTTAAGATATTAGATTAATAGCTAGAATTTATAATATTAAAAACGCTAATTTATTACATAATTTTCTAAGGTAGATAAAAATGTGGAATCCCTTTAAAAAATCCCTTAATAAAAAATCCTCTACTCTTAGTCCTCCTAAGGCAACTTTAGATATTAATTTATCTGCCTCTCATTCGCCTGCTACAATTAAAGAGGAAAAATCACTTTTTTCTTCTAAATTACCTACTGTGGATGCTAAGCAAATACCTTTAAGAATCATAGAAGTAAATGAGCTAGAAATTAGTTGTGATGGTACTTTGGCCGTGGGACCTTTATCAGATGTTTCTCCTAAAATCTCAGATCCCTTGGCTTTAGGGCATCCTAAGGTTTATTTACATTTGGTAAAAGATTTAGTGCCTTTGGAAATTGAGCCTAAGGATTTCAATAGTAGTTATGAAAATCACAATTTTGGTAATATTAAGCTCGCCAATGTGCCCGCTGGGAGTGATTTCACTAATCCTGCTGTTAAAAATATGGTTCCTTCTTATTCAGTAGTATGCCCTTATTGCAGCATAAAATTTTTCTGCTTTAATCAGCCAAGCAACTTACATTAAAAAAATGGCCAAACTTTGTTTAATTGATGGATCGGGTTTTATTTTTAGAGCTTTCCATGCTTTACCACCTTTAGTAAGTAAATCAGGAATCCCTGTAAATGCGGTCTATGGTTTCACTAAATCCATGATGGCTTTACAGCAAAATCATGTGGATTTTATTGCTATTATATTTGACTCCTCCCGCATAACCTTTAGACAAAGTCTTTATCCCTCCTACAAAGCCCACCGTCCTGAGGCACCTGCAGAACTTATCCCTCAATTTAGCTTAATCAGAAGGGCAGCTAAAGCCTTAAATATCATGGGTATAGAAAAAGAAGGCTTTGAAGCTGATGATCTCATTGCAACTTATGCTAAATTAGCCGTGGAAAAGGGTTTAGAGGTTGAGATAATCTCATCTGATAAAGATCTTATGCAATTGTTAAGTGATGAGAAAAAAGTTTATATGTTTGATGCTTTTAAAAAACGTAAAATCACCGAAAAAGATGTACTAGAGAAATTTGGAGTTTTACCTAAACATGTAATTGCTGTACAAGCATTAATGGGCGATAATTCTGATAATGTGCCAGGTGTAAAAGGCATTGGGCCAAAAACTGCTAGCGCTTTAATTAATCAGTTTCACACCTTAGAAAATCTTTATGCTAATCTAGAAGATATTCCTAAGCAGACTTTAAAAGATAAATTACAAGACAATAAGGATTTAGCTTTTTTATCAGAAAAATTAGTTACTTTAAAAAATAATGTTCCTATTAATATGTCTATTGAGGAATTAAAGTGGACTACTCCCAAACCTTTAGATTTATACTCCTTTTTAAATGAACTTTCTTTTACTTCTTTAGCAATAAAAATCGCCAAAGATTACGGCTTAACCCACACTGAAAATCTCGAGAAGGCTAATAAAGCAAATGAAAAAGTTGAAACTAATCTTTCTAATCCTCCTTTGATCCAAAATAACCCTAATCTCCCTCTAAATCCTTTAGGTTCTAAACAAGAAAAAAAACAAGCTAAAAGCCAAATCGTTACTTTATTAAAAGATTTAAAATCATTATTAGTCCTTTTTGCCGAAGTTAGAGAAGTTGGTATTTTGCCACATCTAACCATCTTAAAATCTAAGCAAATTATTTTAGATAAAATTATAATTTTCCATCCCCAATTAAATATTAATTATCATATTTTAATTAAATCTAAACCTACCCCAGATGCTTCTCCTTCTCCCCAGACTACCTTGTTTAATGAAGTAAAAGAGCATAGAGCTAAACTTGATGATGAACGCGAAATAGATTTAACTACTTTTATTAGCTTATTTCAGCAATTATTAGAAAATCCTGCCCAAGCCAAAATCTTCTATAATGCTAAGGATTTTTTCCATTTAATTTACTCATATGGAGTTAAATTAAAATCTTTTGAAGATATTATGCTAATGGCTTATTTATTAAAAGGAGAAATCTATGCTAACGATGAATCTTTTTTGCAATTATCTCAAAAGGAATTTTTTTCAGATTCTTCATACCTAAATCTATCTCAAGTAAGTTCTATAGCAGAAGAAAATAGTAGCTCACAGGTAAGTGATGCCCTTTTAGCAGAAGATACTCTTACTTCATCTGTTTTCAATCATTCTCCCATAAAAATGCTTGATCAACCACAAGCTGATTGGTTATTTAGCTTATATCATAACTATATGCCTCAGCTAATAAAGGAAAAATGTAAATATTTATACGAAAATTTTGATAAACCTTTGATTCTCATCTTGTTAGAAATGGAACAAAATGGCATTTTAATTGATAAAAAAGTTTTAAAGGACTTAAGTAAAGAATTTTTCTTATCTTTAGCTGATCTAGAAGATAAGATTTTTCAAATTAGTGGGGAAAAATTTAACTTAGGCTCCCCGAAACAAATTGGTGAAGTATTATTTAATAAGATTGGGATAAAGGGCAAAAAAAATAAAACTGGATCTTGGAAAACATCTGCTAATTTTTTACAAGAACTAGCGGATGAAGGCTTAGAGGTAGCTACTTTAATTTTAAAGTGGCGTCAAATTTCCAAGCTAAAAAATACATATAGTGATAAATTAGTTTTAGAAGCTGATTCTCTTACTAATCGTATTCATACTAGATTTTTACAAAGCTCTACTGCAACTGGTAGGTTATCTTCCATTGCTCCTAATTTACAAAATATACCTATAAAAAGTTCTGAGGGTAAAAAAATTCGTCAGGCTTTTATTGCCCCACAAGGATACAAAATACTTTCTTTAGATTATTCCCAAATTGAATTACGTATACTTGCCACTATAGCTAATGTGGTAAGCTTGAAACAGTCTTTTATCAATAATGAAGATATCCATAGTAAAACCGCTTCTGAAATTTTTAATGTGCCCTTAAAAGATATTAATAAAGATTTAAGAAGAAAAGCAAAAACCATAAATTTTGGTATAATTTATGGTCAAAGCCCTTTTGGGTTAGCTAATCAATTAGGCGTATCACACGAAGTAGCAGCTAAATATATTGAAGCTTATTTTTATAAATATCCAGAAATTAAAACCTATATGAATCAAACCATTACTCAAGCCCAGCAATATGGTTATGTAACTACCTTATTTAATAGAAAATGTTTTATAAGAGACATTCATAACAGTAGTTTTACTATAAAATCTTTTTCTCAACGCGCCGCCATTAATGCTCCTATTCAAGGAACCGCAGCTGATATTATGCGCAAAGCTATGCATAAAGTTCATCAACAAATTAAAAGTAAAAATTTAAACGCAAAATTACTATTACAGATTCATGATGAAATAGTGATAGAGGTTAAAGAAGAAGAAGCCCTTAAGATTGCCCAAGAGCTTAAATATATTATGGAGCATCTTTTTCAAGAAATTACCCACCCTGATGGATGTAGCCAAGAAAATAATATTTACCCTATTGGTGCGCCCACTCAAGAAGATTTTCTAACAAATGAGATTCTACAAGCTGCTAAATTACATACTAACCTTGATAATTCTTTCAAGGAAATCAAAATCAGGAACGTTACAGAAGAAAATAATAGTAGAGTAAATGAGCAAGCACAAAAAGTAAAAACCCTTAAGCTTGAAGCTAACTATCAGATTTTTAATAATTGGTTAGGAGATATTTCTTAGGTGATATACACAATCTTACTTAGCGATTTTTCTAAAATAATTAATTTAGGCCGGCATTTTAGCTAAGTTAGCTTAACTTGGATGTGATTATCATTTCCTTAAAAATTAGACTTGCTTTGATAACTCTTCAGTAATTGCCTCATCTTTTAAAAGTACTAATATACCTTCACTTATTTTATAGCTTATCCTAGCAGCAGAGCTATATAATTTTCCTTCTTGCTCATTATAAATAAGCTCACCTCCACTAATAGGACATTGTAAAATCTTAAGTAAATCCAATATCTGTTCTTTAGTCATAATTTTATTAGCTCTTAAATAATTAAATTTATAATGTTAGGGGATTTAACACTTTAAACAACCTACTATATAAATAATGATATTAAATATTATACTATGCTTGCCTCAAATGTAAATCAGCAATTATAATTATAATACTTTATTAATTTCCCGATTCATTTTACTAAAGAAGGTAATAGTAATAATAATTCTTGCAATAATATGATTTTATATTATTATAATCTATATTAGAAAGCCTAAAAGGTTAACTAATCTAATCAATAGATTTTTCAATTTTAAAATCGCGGGCGTAGCTCAGAGGTAGAGCGCAACCTTGCCAAGGTTGATGTCGAGGGTTCAATTCCCTTCGCCCGCTCCAGTTTATGATATTTAACCTTGCTTAAGGTAGTTATTTTTAATCATTTCCCCTTAAATATTCACCTTTTATATTGTTTATAATCTTTCTTTAATAAAATCTTCTCTTTTACTTTTGGCTTAAGTGTCAAACCTTGACATTTCCTTTACCAATATCTCTTATATTAACACTAAATATTAGCTTAAAAAAAATTTTTTCTCTATTCTTAGGTATTTCTGCTATTTAATTTATATTTTCCCATAAATTTTTCATATTTTTCAATGAACCTAAATCTACATATTATGAAAATAGTTTTTTTAGTTTATTATTGGTAAATATCAGCCAATTGCAAGATTTTATATACGCTTTACGTTAACAGGAGGCCATTTGAGATAGCCTAAAGGGGTCCTGAAGTTATAGCTTTTTATGTTAACAAATCTGCAATAGCGATCTGCACGCTTATTTAAGATACTCAGTAAAACAAAAAATAGTTCTTTATTTAGATTAGCAAATAATAAAGCATAAATAATTCAGCTACTTAATAAGGCAAACTTTACTGATAAAAATCCTATTTATATCTATGAACTTGTATCAGAAGCGATCGCAAGTATAAAAGATATGTATAGGCAATTATAGATGGTAGTACTGTGCAAAATAATTTGAATAAGCTTGGGATATTTTGTGTAATAAAAATTCCTCATGTGATTTTACAAAATTTTAAAAATCACGAGGTAATTAAGAGCCCTCAATAAGTTTAGGAAAATGATCAGTATATGGAAGATCCATTACAATATTTTGAAAGTCCTAATTTTAGATTAGCACCTCAATTTACAGGGGCTTTATTAACTACTGTTGTAGATTTTAATAACAGAACTTATCTAGGCGCTAAATCAAGCATGCTCCCTATATATTTTTGTTCAAGCGATAGAATGATTAGCTTGTATTAAACCCCGATCTCCTGATAGAAACTGGCAGGGACCCTTACTATGCTTCATATACTTGGGAAGGTTGCTTTAAAGGCTATTTACACTGCTGGTTGTATGATGGTAGCAAAACTATATTTAATTTTTCAGATAGTTATAGAGGATTAGTTGCAAGCGCAGCTGGTTCTGCTGATCATGGAGTGTATTTCACAATACTTTTAAACATAATAGCACGCTCACTCCCAATACCAATCAGGTATGCATTTTGCCCCAGTGGTAGTGGATTATATAATAGATTAACTATATCATTTATGGATGATATAGTACATAATAATGGCTTAAATCTTGAGGGTGTAGGAGCTATTACTTAAAGCATCACTATCAACAGCGACTTTACTCCTTTATTTTGGATTATATGGCTAGATAAAACCATTGCTACCTTAAAGAGAGCAAATTTTATAAGGCAAAAAGGTTTTCTACTTTTTTACTTCTTCTTTTAAAAGCTCTTTATTTACATATTTATTAGCTTTAATTAGCCAAGCTACTTTCTGCCTATTATACTTAAAGTTGCCCATAGTATTAAAGACTACCAAAACAATTCCATGAAAAGGATTTCTAAGATCAATTGTGCGTTGCGCTAATTTGATCGAGCCGTAATTAAAAATCTTTCCTAAAAAGCTTTGCTCCACATAAATATCATCAACTCGATTAAAATCTACTTTCGTATCCGTATATTCTTGTTTAACAAAAACGACTTTTCTTTGAATTTTCAAAGAAGTAGAGCGATATTTAGATATGCGGTGGATATAAAACACAAGAAAGAATAAGGTTATACCGCTGCATATAAGAAATATGGTTGATTGCCAATCCACAATATTATTAATTTGTTCTTTAGTTAATCCTTCTGTAACTTGAAGATAATTTAAAAAATAAATATAAGGTAAAATTATCACTATTAGTATATACAATAATAAGGGATAATAAATATACCACCTTGATAAACGAAAAACGTATTCACCATTTACTTTGGCATTATAATGATCAAATTTTTTTGCACTAATATTGTGGTTAGTTAATTTTTTTAAAGATCTCGACATAATCAATGTACCTCGTTTAGTTCACCTCGCTAACTTAAGGCTAATAAAATTTAAAAAATATGCTTATATTTTATTAATTATACTCTTAGCGTCAGGAATTATCTACATATTATTATAAGTTTATCCTATTCATAGTAAGTCTACTTGATTTCATAGCAATAACATTAACTATTAATGTCTTTAAATAACGAAATACTCCATTCATTTTTAATTATTTTAGAAGATAGATTAAATGGAATATCAATAGTATAAGACTTAATTCTGTTACCCTCATAACCTTTATAGTAACTTTTAGAAATTTCCATCTTGTTATCAATTGAAGAAAAGAAATAATTATCCTCATTGATTTCAAAAAGCGCTAAAAAGCCTTTTTTATATAAAGCAATTGATTTAATTTGTGGATGGAAATGAAAGCGTAAAAAAGCTTCTTGTAAACTTGGATGGGCACTGTTTTGAAAACTTAAAAGATCTTCGCCTAAAATATAAGTGGAATTATTTTTAGAAATATAAATAGTTTTATGATAATTAATTCCATAATCTTTTAAGCCTGTATAAGAAACATTAATAATTTCCCAATTATCTTCGGTGCGGCGTTCTATTTTAATTTCATTAGGATTACTTAAATCAAAATATAGAATTTTCCCTTTAACTTTAAGTACTAGACAAGAATTTTCTAATCGCTGGGCCAAGTTCCCATAGTTACCTTCTAAAGGATCAATAGTTACAGAGTTGGTAATAATTTTATTTTGATTAATTGCAATCTCAAGACTTAAAGAGGAGTTATTTTCTTTGCTTGATTTACCCACATCAATAAGAGCACTACTGAATTTAGTTTTAAGAGTAATAAATCCGCTATTACGCAAATAATACGAACTTGGAGAAGAAATTTCACTTAAAGATAAGAGATAATCTATTTTAAGTTTGGTTGATTCGTGGCCTCCATTAAATACCGCTAAACTACCGTTACTATGTCTCATAGTACGGATAAAAACTGCAAGTTTATCAATATGTTTTCTAATTAGAGTATGCTTTAAAGCACTGTTATCTTTAATAGAATAATAAATTATTAATAAATCCTCTAAATAAGATAATGTATAAGAAGGGCTTCTAGAAATATGTCCCCCATCATGAAAAATATTTTCTTTAATGTTATTATTTAATAATTCTATAACCTCATTAATTTTATTTGCTCTTACATTAGTAGCTAAATAAATTAAAATTATGGCCTTAAAGATTTTAATTTTATCTTCAATAAAATAGATTTTATAAACTTTAATTAGATGAGCAATTTGTAAATTTAAGGAAGCTAAAATTTTATTGCGTTGCAATATATCTTTATTATCTTTAAAGAATTCTCCACAGATTAACCAATTAGAAACTCTTTCTGCTAATATGTTTAATTCCCATCCTAAATCAAAATGCACCCGATTATTGCTTACCCAACTATCAAAAAAATAAATAGCTTTATCATTAGCTGCTTGGGTGTTTAAAGATTTTAAGTGTAATAACCAACGAAATCCTTGGAGCTCATTAAAGATTTTTGGTGGCAAGTTATAAGTATTTTGTAGATTATCAATGTCATATTTTTTACCTAAAAGCTCTATTTCTCCATATAAAATATTATGGCCCTCAATATAAAGGTTATCAAATTGATTAAATCTAATTTTATCAAAATCAAATTTATATTTTTTTTTAAGAAATAACACTTTATAAATTGGAAAACTCCAAAATAAAGTAAGTATATTGTTAAATACATATTTAGAAAAAAATCTATAAAGATTTCTGCGTTTTAACATTATTTAATTCCTGTGGACCCAAATCCCTGGTTTCCTCGGGTAGTATTTGGCAAGGAAGAAACGATCTCAAAATAGGCTTTAAGATATGGAGAAATCACAATTTGTGCTATTTTATCTTGATTAGAAATCAAGAAGCCTTTTTTACCTAGATTCATTAATATTACCTTAATTTCCCCCCTATAATCACTATCAATTGTGCCCGGAGAGTTTAACACAATTACATTATGGTTAAGCGCTAATCCTGAGCGCGATCTAATACTTGCCTCTATTCCGGCACTAAGCTCTATACTAATACCAGTGGGTATGGCAATACTTGTTTGGGGGGCTAAGGTTATATCTTCTTTTAATAGTGCTCTTAAATCCATACCAGCACTACCAGAGGTTGCATAGGTGGGCAGTATATAATCTACTCCCTTCTCCCCTTTTAAGCTGTTTTCCTTAAGATACATGATTTCTTTATAATGATCTAAAAAACATATTTTTACCTTTATAAAGTTTTGCATATTAATTGCCTTATTATTTTTCAATCATTATCACACATATGGCTATAATAACTAAAAAGGTTAAAATTAGGTTTAATTTATAGGATTTAGACATATACTTAATAAAGCTTTCATTTTTATTCTTTATTATTGCTAAATTCTCCATCAGATTTCTTTTAAGTAGCACAATTTCTTTATAATTTTTTCGTCCATAAAGGTTTAAATAATCCTTAGCACGAGTAGCTCTAATATATTTCATTATTATGGGCTGAGAAAGTATCCACATATTTTGCTTAGGAGATAGAGTTCTGCCTATATTTTCTAAATATAATAAACTTTTTTGCAAGCTAATAAGGCTCTCTTGGATTTCCATTTCAAAAATTTGAGAAATTATAAATAAATTTTCTAAAATTTTTCCTAAAAGAATTTTCTCTTGGGGTAAGTTAAAAGTTTGTTCTACAATGCCCCTGCAGGCCAAAGCAAAATCATCTACTGAGTATTTCTCATTTACCCACCCTGCCTTAAAATGAATCCTAGCTGCTTTTTTATAATCTTTGTTTAAAAAAGCTATAAATAAATCTTTAATATATATTTGCAGCTCAGGACTTAACCTTCCCATAATGCCAAAATCAATAAGACAAATAGCTCCATTTTTCATAACAAACATGTTTCCTGGATGAATATCTCCATGAAAAAATCCATCTCTCAAGCTTTGGTAAAAAAAGATCTTAGTGAGTTTTTTAGTAATTGTATCTAAATCAAACCCCGCTCCTTTTAAAGCAATTAAATTATCAATTTTAATGCCATCTACCCACTCTTGTACTAAAACATTAGTAGCAACGTATTCCCAATACACTTGGGGGATATAAACATCAGGATCACTTTTAAAGTTTTCTCTAATTTCATCCATGGAGGCAGCCTCAAATTTCAAATTGAGCTCTAACTGCATAGTATATTGCAGATGTTTAATGATTTTACTAGGTTTGCTAATTCTGCTTCTAGGAGATAATCCTTCTAATCCCTTACAAATGGCTCCTAATAATTTAATATCTTGTTGAAATAATTTGAAGGTATTAGGCTTGATCACCTTAATAGCCACCACCTGATTATTGGGTAATTTACCTTTATATACTTGAGCTATGGATCCCGATGCTACTGGAATAGGATTTATCTCCAAAAACAAATTGCTAATTTGGGTTTGAAAAGCTTCTTCAATGATTTTATAAACTAATTTATTTGGATAAGCCTTGGTGTTATCTCTAAGTTTGTTTAACTCTGTTAAATAGATTTCACTAAAAAGATAACTTCTGGTAGAAAGCATTTGACCCAGTTTAATATATACTGGTCCTGCTTCTTCTAAAAAGCGAACTAATCTTCTTGCCTGTTTTTGAGAATTTTCCTTATACAATTTTCTAAAGATTCTAAAAAAGGGCACAGGTAAAAAGGCAATTAAAAAAATACAGTTATGTCGTATAATTAGATAGATTAAGCGGATTAACCTCATTTATTTAACCTATTTTTTATAAATAATCGCTATAAAATTTTTAAACAATTTTTCTACCATAATGAATACAAGCTACACCAAAATTAATATTATCGTATGCCACCTGCTTAAATCCTACATTTCTTATCATTTGAGCAAATTCTTCTTGGGAAGGAAACATTCTGATACTTTCTACTAAATATTGGTAAGCTTCTTCATTTTTTGCTACCAATTTACCGATTCTAGGAATAGCATGAAAAGACCACATATCATATAAATTTGCTAAAGATTGATTGTTTACTTTAGAAAATTCTAAGCAAAAAAAACTACCCCCTGGTTTTAAAACTCTATACATCTCTTCTAAAGCTTTATTAATATTAGTAACATTTCTAATACAAAAAGCCGTGCTACAAATATTTACGCTGTTATCTTTAAAGGGTAAAGCTTCAGCATCACCTTGAATAAAATATAATTTTTGCTCATAGCCACTATTAAGTGCTTTTTCTCGCCCTATTTGTAACATTTTATAATTTATATCTAGGACATACGCCTGATTACCCCCTAGCTTCACAAAATTTAAAGCTATATCTGCTGTACCTCCGCCGATATCAATTAATGTTTTATCTTTTTGGGGATTAATTAAATTAATAAAACGCTGCTTCCAAATTCTATGTAGCCCTAAACTCATAAGATCATTCATAAGGTCGTATTTTGATGCTACCCCATCAAATACGCCTTTTACCATTTCAACTTTATCCTGCAAATTTACTTTTTTAAAGCCAAAATTTGTAAAAAAATCTTTATTGTCTGTCATAATTCATTTGCTATTAATTATATTATATTTATAGAGCACTTTTTACTAAGGTTAATTAAAAAAAGTTCTGTATACTTTAAGTGCCCTCTTATGTAAAATAATGAGGATTTATTTAAATATAATCAAGTATAACAAAACAATGGTTAATTATAATATAAATCTTAAATCTCACGTAATATAAATTATGCCTGAACTACCTGAAGTAGAAAACATGATTCGCATGTTAAAATCTTATGAGAATAAACAAATTACAGATGTATATTTATCTGGAAAGTCTCTACGTCAACCCCTTAATTGTAATTTTATCCCAGAAGTATCAAAAAAAATTATCTTAAAAGTAGAACGCTTAGCCAAATATGTGATTTTTACCTTAAGTGATAGTACAATTATGGTAGCTCATGCCGGGATGAGCGGCCGCTTTTTGGCTAAAACGCATTTCAATCTAAATAAAGAACCTCCTGCTAAACATGATCATGTGGTTTTGTATTTAACCGACACTAAAAGTTCTTTATCTTCTGGGAGTAGCTCTTGTAAATCCTCTGAGATCTCTTATAGTATTACTTTTAATGATCCTCGCAGATTTGGCATGTTTTATAGTATACAAGCTTCAGATTTAGCAAAAGCACCTTTTAAACAACAATTAGGACCAGATGCTTTAGATCCTACTTTAAACGCCAAGTACTTAGCTTTGAGATTTAATAGAAGTACCACTTCTATTAAATCTACTTTACTTAATCAAAAAATCATCTCAGGAATTGGCAATATTTACGCCAGTGAAATTTTATTCTATAGCAAAATTCATCCCTTACGCCCCACCTTTTCTTTAACATTACCTGAAATAGAGATTTTACTATATAACACTAAAATTGTATTAGAAAAAGCTATTAGTTTAGGAGGGTCTACATTAAAGGATTATAAAAAACCCGATGGTAGTCTGGGAGGCTTTCAGCATAAATTTGCAGTTTATAATAAAGCAGGTAAAAGATGTATTATGTGCTCTAAAATAGTTGATGAAGATTTATCTAGACAAAAATGCGAAATAAAAAAGATTACACAGAATGGTAGATCAACCTTTTATTGCGAAAACATTCAAAAAATATGATCAGCACCCATAAAATATATTATTTTATAAAAAAGACTCTTGTAAAACATGCCATTGTGTAGTACAAATTTATAATAATCAACAATTATTCAATCACTTTTAATACTGTGACAATATGTATGTTATTATCAATTGTTATAGAGTATTAAAATGAATAATTAAAACCCACTATCAACTACTATATTTTTAGTATAGATTTAACCACATTAATTAATTTAAAAGGTAAAATATGGCTAATACCAAAAGTGCCGAAAAAAGAAATAGGCAAACTATAAAAAGAACTGTTCTAAATAAAAGCAGGATGAATATGCTTAGAACTTTTGTAAAAAAAGTAGAAGATTTTATTAAGCTAGGTAAAAAAGAAGAAGCTTTATCTGCTTTTAATGAGGCCCAATCAGCAATAGCAAAAACTGCACAAAAAGGCACTCTGCATAAAAATACTGCTAGCAGAAAAATTTCTCGTCTTTCCAGTAAAGTTAAAGCTCTCTCATAAGGTTTGTTCAAATTAAGATAAATTAGGATATTTGCGTTCAGATATGGAAAATAATAATTTGGACTCTAGTTTATTTAAATGGGATGATCTATTATCAGAACTGAAATTAACGCTTGATCCTTTGGCTTTTGAAAGTTGGATTAATCCTTTGCGTTTTGATAAAGTAGAAGGAAACATTATTTATATAATTTCTCCTTCTCAATTTATTAAAAATTGGGTAATAACGAATTTTAACCCTATAATTTTATCTAAATTAGGGGATAATTGGCCTTATATTAAGTATATTGATCTTAGAGTATCAAGTTTTCATGGTAAAAATGATCATGAGAAAAATGATTATAAAGGTGAGGATAATCATGGTAGCTTAGACCATCATCAAAATTTTCCCCATGGGTTTAGTGCTAGTAATATTAATAATAATTCTCCATCTCCGTTTCAATCATCTGCAGACAATAACTTCTTTAACACTTTAGATAGAGAGCAAAATCGGGATTATAATCCTTTTGAGATTAATCTTAATCTTGATTATACCTTTGAAAATTTTGTAGTGGGCAAGCCTAATGAATTTGCCTATAATGCGGCACGTCGTGTAGCAGAAGATCCAAAAATAAATTTTAATCCTCTATTTATTTATGGCGGAGTTGGGCTTGGTAAAACCCATCTTATGCATGCTATCGCTTTAAAAAGCAAAGCAAATAACCCCATCCGTAAATGTCTTTACTTAACTGCGGAAAAATTTATGAATCTCTTTATCACTGCTTTACGTGATAAAGAGGTAATTTCTTTTAAGGAAATTTTTCGTTCTACTGATATTTTAATGATCGATGATTTTCAGTTTATTTCAGGTAAGGAGCAAACCCAAGAAGAATTTTTTCATACTTTTAATACTTTAATTAGTCAGGGTAAACAAATTATTCTTTCTGCGGATAAATCCCCTCTTTCTTTAGATAGAGTTGAAGAGAGAATAATTTCCCGTTTACAAGCTGGTCTTTCTGTGGATATTCATGCTACTACTTATGAATTACGTATAGGAATTTTAGAATCAAAGATCAAGCAAATGAAGGTAAAAGTTCCCAGAGAAATTATTGATTTTCTTGCCCATACCATTACTTCTAATGTACGTGAATTAGAAGGAGGCCTTAAACGCATTATCTCTTACCAGGATTTAATGAATACTAAAATCGATTTAAATATGGCAATGGTAGTATTGGAGGATATTTTAAAATCCAAAAATAAAATTATTACTATTGATCTGATTCAGAAAAAGGTAGCAGAATATTATAGTATTAAATTAGTGGATATGAGCTCAGCAAAAAAGGATAAAACTACTTCCATGGCCCGCCATATTGCTATGTATATAGCTAAAAAATTAACCCGTAGCTCGCTACCTGAAATTGGTAGGAAATTTGGCGGTAGAGATCATACTACTGTGCTTTATTCAGTAAAAAAGATCGATGGCACCCTTAAAATAGATACTAACTTAAGCAATGATATTAACTTATTAATTAATATCATCCAAAAAAGTTAAGCCACTAAATTTTTAAGCAATTATCTTATTTAAAATTGCTTAAAAACTTCCTATACTATTATTATATAATTACTAATATTAAATACTAAAGTTGTAAGGGATATTTTATTTATTATAATAAAGATTAAATCAAGCTGAGCAAGGTCATCAAAATGAAGTTCGTAATTAATTCCACCCATTTGTTAAAAGCCTTAGATAATGTACAAGGAGTGGTAGATAAAAAACATATAACTCCTATTTTATCTAATATTAGGATTAGTTCTGAATCCCAAAAATTGCTTATCAATGCCACGGATATGGATTTAGATATTATTGAGGTATTAGATGCCGAAATTATTGAAGCAGGCTCAACTACCGCTCCAGCTTATTTGATGTTTGAAACTTTAAAACGTCTCCCTGCTAATACTCCTATAGAATTTGCTTTAGTTAATGAACAACTAACTATGAAATGTGGTAAGTTTAAAAGTAATCTCAATTGTTTACCGGTAGAAGATTTTCCTATTATTCAAACTAACGATTTACCCAATAGCTTTCAAGTAAGCACCGCCTCTTTTAAAAGATTATTAGAAAAAACTAGATTTGCAGTCTCTTTAGATGAAACTCGTTATTATTTAAATGGTATTTATTTACATACCACCAATGATTCTCAAGATAATAAAGTTCTAAGGGCAGTAGCTACAGATGGGCACCGTTTAGCCTTAGTTGATATGAGCTCTCCAGAAAATGCTGAGATTAAAGAAGGTGTTATTATTCCTAAAAAGACAGTGGATGAATTATATCGTTTAATCGATAAATTAGAGGATAAAGAGATGCAAATTGCTTCTTCAAATACTAGAATCTCTTTTAAATTTAACAAAGTAATTTTAACTTCTAAATTAATTGAAGGTAATTTTCCTAACTATACTAAAGTTATCCCCGTGGGAAATGATAAAATCTTAGAAGTTAACCGCCATGATTTTGTTAATGCCATTAATTTAATTTCTACTTATAGTGATGAAAAGCTTAAAGCAATTAAAATTGAGATCTCTGATAAAAAAATGAATCTAACGGCTCATAAAGTAGATGGGGTGGCTGAACAGGAATTAGATTTATTCCACTCTATTGATAATATGGAAATCTGCTTTAATGCTAAATATATCAATGATATTTGTGCTTTAGTAAAAACAGATAACCTAGTTATGCATTTATCCTCTTCTTTTACTCCTGCTTTAATTAAAAAAGAAGACGGGGAAGATGAAATTTTTGTAATTATGCCTATTAGAATTTAGGAGGATTTAATTCATAATAATTAGGATATTTAATAGATAAAATCAATCTCAAATAACCCTAATTTTTGTACATGTTACATACTTACTGTATCCAATCTTTACAATTAAGCAATTTTAGAAATTACCAAGATTTTTTTGCCGATTTTTCTCAAGGTTCATATGTATTATATGGCCCCAATGGATTGGGCAAAACTAATATTTTAGAAGCAATCTCTATTTTATCTCCTGGTAAAGGCTTAAGGGGGGAGCCCTTAAAAAATCTGATTACCACTAACCAATCAAGCAGTGCGGTTATAGCCAACATTAAGAATAACCTTGGGATTATTAATCTTAAAACTTTAATTGAACCTACTGAAGAGAATGATGGTTATAAAAAAAGATACCTTATGGATGAGCAGTCTTTAAAAAGTAATAATATGCTTGATTATTATCTGAACTGCCTATGGTTAATTCCGCAAATGGATAATTTCTTTCTCCAAGATAATCTAATAAAGAGGAAATTAATTGATAAAATGGTGTTTTTTTTAGATAAACATCATGCAACTAGATTAAATGAACATGATAAACTGTTAAAAGAACGAAATAAAATTTTAAGTTTACAGCAAATCAACGCTCCTTGGTTATCTATAATTGAAGGCAAATTATCAGAGCTCTCAGTAACGCTTGTGGCATCCAGATTAGATCTACTTAATCAGCTTAATCCTTTTTTAGTACAAAATACTATACACCCTATTCAATTATCTTTACAAGGCACTGTAGAGGAATTATTTGCTGAATATACCTATGCTTTAAAAGTAGAAAATATCATGAAAGAAAAGTTTTTGCAAGCAAGAGCAACAGATGCAATGCAACATTCTTATTCCTGGTTACAAAAGAGCAGATTGTTAACTATTAATTTATTTAATAAGCAATTAGCAGAAAATTGTTCTACTGGGGAGCAAAAAATGATGTTGATTAGCATTATAATTGCTTTTGCTGAAGTACTACTGTTTCATAAGAATCTTAAGCCCATCTTGCTGCTTGATGAAATTAACGTTCACCTAGATCAACGGAATACTTGCTATATTATAGACAAATTGTTACAATTAAAAACACAGTTGTTTATTACAACCACTAACGAAAATATATACGGGGATTTTCAAAAGAGCTTAAATTTTTATAAAGTTGGCAACTGATAATATTTTTATATGGTTATAACTAAGGCTTGCCGCTAAGTTTAATCTTATTTTAATTAATTTTTATAATAAGTACCTTTAGATAAATAATGTCCTCTACATAAACCAAAAGTAAAATTTTAATACCAACATAATAGATCCTTATTAAATAGAATAGAGCTAAGAATAGCTGATTTTTAGGTATATGTCTGATTTTTGTTTTCAATATCCTTATTACTGACTTATTGCTAAGAATTTTAACTTAGCCACTTTATTTATGTCTAATAAGCACCTAAAACATAATAAATAAATTTTTAAAGAAGTATATCATTATGTCAAATAATATCGCTGTGAAAAACACAGAAACCGAGCACACGCTTGCTAATTTTTATAAATCTTTTGCTTACCTTGCCTTACCTATGATAGGCCAACAATTTATTAATACTTTATTAAATTTTGCCGATAGTATAATGGTGGGTCAATTAGGGGAAGTTTCTATTGCTGCCGTAGGCTTTGCCAATAAATTATTTTTTATCTTTATATTAACTGCCTTTGGTGCTTGCGGGGGTATTGGGGTATTTATGGCTCAATATTATGGCAAAAAGGATTATTATACGTTACAAAAGCTTTTCGCCATCATGGTTATGTCATCTTTAATAGTGGGAGCAGCATTTTTAATTATTGCTTATTTTTTTGCTACTAATTTTATTGCTTTGTTTTCTATTGATACTAAAGTTATTGGTCAAGGTAGCAGTTATCTAAAGATAATTAGCTTTTCTTATCCCCTAACTGCATTTTCTTTAGCAATAACCATGTCATTGCGATCAATGGGCTTAACTAAACAGGCCCTTTATATTACTATCATTGCTACAGGAATAAATATAGTTCTTAATTATTTGCTTATTTACGGGCATGGAGGTTTTCCTAAAATGGGTGTAAATGGAGCCGCCTGGGCAACATTATTTGCAAGAGGGGTAGAGACACTTTGCTTTATCTATTTGTTTTTTCGTTATGGCTATGGCTTAAGAACAAAAATTAAAAATTATTTTGGTCTAAAAAAAGATATTATCATTTCAATTATTAAAGTATCTACACCTATTGTGTTTACTGAATTTTTATGGGTATTAGGTACTACTTTATTAGGGTTAGCTTATGCTAAATTAGGAACCACAGCTGCTGTAAGTGTACAAATTTCTGATATTTTAGTTTCTTTATCAAGTATCATTTTTATGGGATTAGCTAATGCAGCCAGCATTTTTATCGGACAAACTTTAGGTAAAAATGATATTCCTTTAGCTATTGCTATGAGTAAAAAAATTATTAAAATGGCCTTTTGGGGTGCATTGTTTTGCGCCTTACTTAGCTTTACGGTAATAGATTTGATTTTAAGTTTATATAAGCTAAGCGCTGAAGCTCGTGAAATGACAAGAAGGGTATTAATAGTTATGGCGATAGCCATTTTCTTTAAGCTAATGAATTGGTGTTTTATTATTGGTATTTTAAGAGCAGGTGGAGATACTAAAATTGCCTTTTTATTAGATGTAGTATTACTAGGCTTTTTTGCTATTCCTATTGCTTTTTTAGGCAGCATGGTATTTAAGCTAGATATTCATTACATTGTAGCCTTGGCAAATATTGAAGAAGTGCTAAAATTAATCTTGGTGATTTGGAGATACAGAACTAAAAAGTGGATCCATAACCTTACAGGGGCCACCCCTGCTCATTAATTTTAAATTAGTTTAGATACCTTATAATTAAATATTATAAAAAACGACAAAATTAAACTATAATACAGGTAATTAAAGATAATTCAGTTTTATCAGGTACCTATATTTTAATCTCCCACCATTAACCTATAATAAATAAAAGTGATACTTTATGACTATAAAAAATGAGCTCTATGATTCTTCCTCAATTAAGGTCTTAAAAGGATTAGACGCTGTAAGAAAAAGACCAGGCATGTATATTGGCGATACCGATGATGGCTCAGGATTACACCATATGGTGTATGAAGTTGTGGATAATTCTATAGATGAGGCCCTAGCGGGACATTGTGATTATATTACCGTAATTTTAAACCCTAATGGTTCAGTAAGTGTACGCGACAACGGTAGAGGAATTCCTGTAGATATGCATGAAGAAGGCGTTTCAGCTGCTGAAGTAATTATGACTCAGCTACATGCAGGTGGTAAGTTTGATCATAATTCTTATAAGGTTTCAGGGGGTTTACATGGAGTTGGGGTGTCCGTAGTAAATGCACTTTCAGAAATTTTAGAATTAACTATATTTAGAGACGGCAAGCAATATTTTATGAAATTTCATCATGGTGTACCTCAAGAACCCTTAAAAATTATTGGAGAAGCACCAAAAAATACTAAAGATGAATATATAAAAGGCACCCAAGTAGAATTTTTACCTTCTACTGGAACATTTGCTATGACCTTATTTGATTTTAAAATCCTAGAAAGACGTCTAAAAGAGCTAGCTTTTTTAAACTCTAATATCACTTTAGAATTAATTGATAAAAGATATGCGGAAGTTTTGACAGTTAAAATGCACTATGTGGGTGGATTAATAGAATTTGTAAAATATCTTGATCGTTCTAAAGCCCCTTTACATAAGGATATTATCTATTTTAAAGCCCAAAAAGATGATATTACTGCTGAAGTTGCTTTGCAGTGGAATGATTCTTATCATGAAAATACCATTTGTTTTACTAATAATATTCCGCAAAAAGATGGAGGGACTCATTTAGCTGGTCTTAGATCTGCTTTAACCCGAACAGTTAATCATTATATGGCTAATTATTTAAACGGTAAAAAGGGAAAAGACAAGGTTGAGACCTCCATTACAGGCGAGGATGCTAGAGAAGGTTTAACCTGTATTATTTCAGTTAAAGTGCCAGATCCTAAGTTTTCCTCCCAAACTAAAGATAAATTAGTTTCTTCAGAAGTAAGATCCGTGGTAGAAAATATCGTAAATGAAAAGCTTTCTATGTGGTTTGAAGAAAACCCGCAAGAAACTAAATTGATTTTAAATAAGATTACCGAAGCAGCAGCAGCGCGTGATGCTGCCCGCAAAGCCAGAGAATTAACCCGTAAGAAGACCACAATTGATCCTGCTAATTTGCCTGGTAAATTAGCGAATTGCTCAGAAAAAGATCCGGCATTATGTGAAATTTTTATTGTGGAAGGAGATTCCGCAGGAGGATCAGCTAAGCAAGGAAGAAGTCGTAAAAATCAAGCGGTATTGCCTTTAAGAGGAAAAATTTTAAATGTTGAAAAAGCTAGATTTGACAAGGTATTATCATCAGTAGAAATTGGTACCTTAATCACCGCATTAGGTACAGGTATAGGTAGAGAAGAATTTGATATAGAAAAATGCCGTTATCATAAAATTATTATTATGACAGATGCTGATGTGGATGGTAGCCATATTCGCACCCTTTTATTAACTTTTTTCTATCGTCAGATGCCTCAACTCATTGAAAAAGGATATATTTACATTGCTCAGCCTCCTCTTTATCGCACTAAGAAAGGTAGTTCTGAAGTTTATCATAAAACTCAAGATGATTTAGATAACTTTCTCTTTAATACTGCAATTGAAACCGGCTCCTTATTACAACTTAAAGATGGCACCCAGATTACCTCCTTGGATTTAGGAACGATTATTACTTTAGCTAAAAAAGCTTATAAGCTAATTAATGATATTACCTACGGCAATGTAAAACCCGAGATTATTGAAGCCGCGGCTATTTGTGGGGTGTTAAATACAGAAGTGCTACGTAACCCTGATAGCTATCCTACTTTATTAGCAGAATTAGAGGCTAAATTAAATACTTATAATCAAAGTGAAACCAAAACATGGGATATTAATTTAAGAGAAGGAAGATTAAAAATTGCTCAAATAATGCGTGGAGTAACTGAAAATTATGTGCTTGACGAAAAATTAATCAATACCTATGAGTGTCAAATGCTTAATAATCTTCATACGGATTTGGGGAGCTTTTTTAAATATAGTTCTAAGCTAACTATTAAAGATAGCACTACCGAAATTAGCGGTCCTTTTGCTTTAATTAAGGCAATTTCAGATTATAGTAAAAAAGGCTTATACTTACAACGTTATAAAGGTTTAGGGGAAATGAATCCAGAGCAATTATGGGAAACTACCTTAGATCCTTTATCACGCTCTTTATTACAGGTTACTGTAGAAAATTTAGAAGAAGCTGATCAAATCTTCTCTGTATTAATGGGAGATGTGGTAGAACCAAGAAGAGAATTTATTCAACAAAATGCTCTAAATGTAAATAATTTGGATATTTAATTAATCTCCTCTATTTTGTTTAAGTTAGCTTATAAATAAAAGGTGATTATTATAAATTAATTAGATAAATAAAATTTTTAAATGATATTTCACCGATTAAATTCTTACATGGGCCAACACATAAAAATTTTTTACTTTATTATCAGGGAAAATAGGTTTTTTTTGGCTTGGAAAAATATAAAGCTTAAAATCATTAACTTAGCTTTTGTAATTTTTATACTTAGTGCTTGTGTTAATAAATTTGAGATAACAAAACAAGGTAGCTCCACCTCCAAACCTATGCGGGTTATACAAGGCCTTACTACAGAAGGAAACATCCAACTTAAAGAAGCTGAAAGTATCCAATATTTTAACTGGTTTTTAACTAAAGATAAAGGTAGTTGTTATATTTATTCTTTTCCTTTAAGCTCTTATGGTACTTATAAGCAAAGGGATTTACATTACATAATGATTAATTATAATAAATCAACTGCTAGTAATGAAATTGCTATTGTAGGAGGAGGATTATATGTTGAAGAAGCAAATACCATTTTGCAAATTAGCAATAAAAACTTTATTTTTATCAATTTTAAGAATCAGGCTTGGACAGTAAATGAGGGTTTGATTTTTGCTACTATTAAAGGTAGTCCTAATTCTGATTGGCTAGTGTTTAGCAATCTTCAAGCTCAGCAAACCCAAATTATTGATAAATATTCTCCGCTTGGCTTTATTGAGGCTTTTGCCGCCCTTAATTTTTCTTGTGCAGATAAACCTAATAATTAAAAACTTTCACCTAAATACACTCTTTTTACATCTGAATTATGCAAAATATCATCTTTTTTACCTTCAAAAATGATTTTTCCATCATATAAAATATAAGCTCTATCCACTATGCTTAAGGTTTCTTTAACATTATGGTCTGTGATTAAAACGCCAATATCAAGGTTTTTTAACTGCATAATGAGATGTCTTAAGTCTCCTACGGCAATAGGATCTACTCCAGCAAAAGGCTCATCTAATAAAATAAAGCTAGGATTTGAGGCGATGGTTCTGGCAATTTCCACTCTTCTCCTTTCTCCTCCTGAAAGTGATAAGGCAGATGACTTTCTTATATGAGAAATGGCAAAATCTTCAATAATTTTATTTAATCTTTCTTTCCTTTCTTTGCGCTTTTTATAGTAAATTTCTAAAATAGATTCTATATTTTGCTCCACTGTCATTTTTCTAAAGATGGAAACATCCTGCGGGAGATAACCCAACCCTAATTGAGCTCTTTTATATAAAGGAAATTTTTTTATACTTTCCTTATTGAATAAAATATCTCCTTTATCAGGATATAAAAGCCCTGCAATAATATAAAATAGTGTGGTTTTTCCTGAGCCATTTGGTCCTAATAATCCTACTACTTCTCCGGTTTTAATTTTAGCATTAATATCTCTTAATACCTGGCGCTTACCAAAAGATTTAGCTATATTTTCTATTTTAATTTCTTGCGTTCTTTTTATATCAATCATGTTGGTTTTGCTTAAGTTGATATGGTTATATAATATTTTTGTTTATTAGCACAAAAAGCTTGTTTAAATCCTAAGGTGAATCTGCTTATTAAATTCACTTATTGGATTTGGATGGTGCTTTCAAATTGTTTATGATCTTTACAAGAAATTAAATTTACCTCTCCACTTTCTATATTAATTATAATTTTACATCCTTTTAAAACCCCACGACTATTATTTATTACTACATTATCTTCGATAGTAATTTTATTTATCTTATTATCATAGTAGGCGTACTCCCCTGTCACTGTGGTTTTACCTTGTTTTTGATCATCAAATATCAGCATAATTTTATCAAAAGCTTCTGCATATTTTATTTGTCTACGATCTTCATGTAAGTTAATAGAAATTAAATCAGCAAACATTTTATAATTTTTATTATCAAAAATATCATTATTTTGCTTAACATTTTCATTAGGCTCAGGACTTTTTTCTTTTATAATTAACTTACGTTTAATTTCGATAATCGGATAACCTAGTATAAGTGCTAAGTTTTTTTCCTCTTGAAACTCAAAGCGATCTTGTGCTACTACTAAAATTTTATCATCTTCATACGTAGAAGGTTTACCATCTGATTTAATAATCATCACCTTTTTCGCCACATCATAAATATAATAATCTCCAATTATTTTACCCTTTGCGGTCATAATTTCTATAGAATTCCTTGCTTCAATGCGCTTAAAATTAATAAAAGAGTGATTTTTTAAATTTTGTTGCACACCATCTAAATTTATGTAAGAAGCAAATAATTCATTGGTTTTAATGATTAATTCCTTGTAATTAATTACGATATTATTTAATGCTATAAGGGTGTGAGCTTTTTCATCGATTTTAATGCCACCTTGGCCTGTAATTACAAAGGCTTTATTATTTTCTGGTGCACTTTCTCTAACTTGAAGCTCATCTTGTTCTTTTTCTTTAAACTTCAAGGCAGCAGATTCCACAGGAGAAGAAAGTATATCTAATGATTCTTGCTTTAAAGTGGTGCCTTGCAAATTAGACGGTATAGCAACATTAGTATTGGGCATAAAAGCGTCAGAATAAAATTTTTCTTTATTTTTTATATATTCAATTTCTTTGCCCTTTTGTTCTAACTTAGGATTTTCTATAATTACTTTACCATTCTCAATTTTTTTTACTTTTTCTTGGGCAGTAATTGCTTCCGCCGCTAGGTGAGTAACAAAAACAATTAAAAATATAAAAAAAACAATATATTTAGATAAGTTTTTCATGGGGACAAGCTTTCTTCATTTTCACTAATAATAAAAGGTCCTAATATTTCTAAGGTTTTATCTTCATAGTCTAATAAAAATCCACTACCTACGATACTATACTTATCATAAAAAATTAAGGCTTGGTCTTGAGAAAAAATATCTCCTTGCGCGATATCAAAAATTATAGTTTTTAAGTCTGCTCGATAGCCTTTACTTGAGGTAATTACTACCCCATTGCTAATATATACTTTCTTCTCCTTATAAACGTAATTACCTGTGCCCCCTTTTAAGGTAATTTTAGAATTATCAACCATTAATAGAGTAAGGGAGGGATTTCTCAAACTTAAATCCTCATTTTTAAGAAAATTAGCTAATTGACTATCAAATTCAGTAGATGTTAAAAGATATTTGATGCCTTTTTCAGTGATCCCTGAAATCATACCAGGTTTAAGTTTTTCTTGTAAAAAAGCAGTGGTTAAAAATCTTACAAAGCTTAGATTTTTGTTTTGCCAAATTAAGTAAAATCCTAAAAACCATAAAATTAAACCAGTCACTAAAAAAATTATACTAACAATAAGCAATTTTTTTATTAATAACGCTTTTTTAAGATAACTTTTAAGATCTACTGGGCGTTTCACTGCTAAATTACTCCCATTTTTAATAAATCATGGATATGAATAATACCAAGGGGCTTTTTATCTTCTAAAATAAACAAACTGGTGATTTTTTTCTCTTGCATTAACGCTAGAGCTTTAGCACTATTAGTCTCTTTGTGTATATAAGCAAAACTTTTCGTCATGATAGCCTCTACCGTCTTATTTAAAAAATTCTTATCCATAGATTTTCTAATATCACCATCTGTAATAATGCCTATCATCTCTTGCTTATCGTTAATAATCCCTATGCAACCAAATTTATAAGAAGTAATAACTATAATAGCTTCACTCATTAAACTATGCTCTTTAATTAATGGAACTTCATCAAGGGTATGCATTATCTTCTTAACCTTTAATAGCTTATTACCCAAAGCTCCTCCTGGATGAAAAATTTTAAAATCTTCCTGAGAAAATCCTTTGAGTTCTAATAAGGTAACGGCGATAGCATCACCAAGAGCTAAGGTATTAGTTGTAGAAGAAGTAGGAGCCAACCCTAAGCTACAAGCTTCTACAGAAGGAGGTAATAAAAGATGATATTGCGCTGCTTTTGCCAATTCGCTATTAGGATTAGAGGTAATAGCCACTAAGGGGATGTTAAATCTGCTAACATAATTTAATACACCAGCTAATTCAACGCTATTACCTGAATTGGATATTGCAATTACCACATCATCAAATCTAATCATCCCTAAATCGCCGTGGGCAGCCTCAGCCAAATGCACGAAAAAAGCAGGAGAACCTGTAGAAGATAAGGTAGAAACTATTTTTCTAGCAATTTGGCCGGATTTACCTATTCCTGCCAAAATTATTTTCCCTTTTGTCCCCATTAAAAGTTTGCAAACTTTTAAAAAATCTTGCCCTATACTTTGGTTAAGTTCTTCTAAGGCTTTGATTTCAACCTCTATGACTCTTTTGCCTTTAGCAATTATAATATCATCGGTAAATTTTTTATCTATATCCATGAATGATGTATTTTCCCTTGTATCCCATTAATCGTTGTAATTCTTTATTTACAAATTAGTAGAGTTTATAGGTAATACAGCTTATTAATTAAAATTATTTGTGCGCAAAAATATTATACTCATCATTCCAACCAAGTTTATCTAAAATAACTTGGGTAGCGATAAAATCAAAACATTTTTTAGCTAAACCTTCTCTATTTTCTATTTTTAACCGTTTTTCTAATTCCGTTTTTAAATTATGTAAATATAATACATCATTGGCGGCGTATAATTGCTGTTCTTCGGTTAGTTTTTCTGCTCCCCAAAAAGAAGATTGTTGTTCTTTTTTTAGCTCTATGGTCAATAATTCCTTACATAGATCTTTTAACCCGTGCTTATCTGTATAGGTTCTAACTAACTTAGAGGCGATTTTAGTACAAAATATATTTTGGCATAAAATTCCCAGATAGTCATTAATAGCGGCTACATCAAATCTAGCATAATGAAAAATTTTAGTTATATCAGGAGTATTTAGCAAAGTTTTTAAATTAGGGCAATCGTATTTAATATCAGCAAACTGTATAAGGTGCACCTCATTAGTTTCACCTTTAAGTTGGATTAAACATAAGCGGTCTCTAGCTAAATTTAAGCCCATGGTTTCTGTATCAATAGCAAGACATTTATTAGTGTTAGTTAAGTTAGTTAATATAGCAATAGGTAAATCATTGAGGTGTAAGTAAATCTTAGCATTATTATTAAGATTAGGATTTTGAGTTCTTGTCATGCAAAGATAACCTTTTTATAATAGCTTATATTTTTAATAAATAGGGAAACGAATATTGCAATTATTTAATCTATTTTAAATTGGTGCCCATAAGAAGACTCGAACTTCCAATGATTATAAAATCACAGATACCTGAAACCTGCGTGTCTACCAATTCCACCATATGGGCATTTGCCTAAACTTTTAAATTAAATATACTTATCTGCTAAAAATAACAACTAGCTATTTAATCTTTTGTTTCTTATAATGATTTATAAGAAATTCACGTAGCCTTTTTAAAAAGGTTCAATTATAATTTATATTAGCATAATTACCATATAGCACAATACTTAAACCCCAATTCCTTAAATTAAAATGAATTTATTCCAAATAAAAAATTTAGCCAAGATAAATATATGTATTTTAGGTAGTAATAAGGCATTAGGATCAAATTTACCTAAAGCCTTAGCATCTCAAGGGGCGAGTGTAGTTTTAGTTACCGATGATTCCCAAGATCTTACAGATCCAGCGTTTAAAGATACCTTAAATAAAATCACGGTAATTGATTTTCAAAATCCTAATTCCTCAACCGCTTTAGAAGAAGCCGATATTATCATAAACTTAACCTTATGTCCTACACCTGCTAATCTAAATAAGAGGTTTAATCACAAATTAAATTTTAGTAAAAATATGCTTAAAAAGGTTAAGCCGCAGCAACTTTATATACATATCAGCCCATTAATTAACAAAAATATTTTTTCTTTCTTTTATAAAACTATTAATCATATTAATGAACTAATTAAACACACGTTAATTAACTATCGTTTAATTAGTATAGCTCCTGTTGCTAGTAATGCTGACTCTTTAATTAATGATATTAATACTTTAATTACTAAAGTTAGGGTTTTCCCTCGCTTTAAAAATAAAGATTTTCCTGTGGCTTTTTTACAAAGAGATACTTTAATTACGGCCTTAATTTTGATAATTACGGATTATTGCTCTACTAAAGAATATGAACAACAAGAATTTGAGCTTGCTGAAGCTACTGCTACGCTTGGCGTACTTAATAAAAAAATTAGTGAACTAATAGGTGTACAAAAAATCAGATTACATTTACCAATTTTTTTAATCAGATTATTAAGGGTACCTTTACGTATAAAACTACAATCTTTTCATAGTAATTATTTTCAATTTATCCAATTACAAAAAAAATCATCTGCCAATGCTTTGTCTTTAAAGGATTTACCAATTAAGATTTTTGATATTGATTATATTATAACTACCTGTCTTAGATATTTACCTAAAGATAAAAATGAAGATGAGCTATAATTTTAAAATTTTAATTGCAATTAAAACTATTTTAACATTCACATAATTAAATGCTTAATAACTTTAAATATTCAAGAAGGAGTGTGAGCTGTAACGCGGTGATCCAATCCCCGTATTATCAGCCAAAGGATATAGAAAATTTAGAAAATATTAAGGATATTTTATTAGACAGGGCTCCTTTAATTAAATTTAAAGAAGTCCAAGAAATTAAACAGCAATTAGGAAATTTACAAGCAAATAACTCTTTTATTTTACAAATAGGGGAATGCGCTGAAACATTTGATCAAGCTAATCTTGAAGATGTCCAAAGCCGTCTTGACCTTATTAACAATTTTAAATTAATTTTAAGTAAATCAGGGAAAAAGATCATTACCATTGGTCGTATTGCTGGCCAATATTCAAAACCAAGAAGCTTACATTTTGAGCAAATTAATGGTGTGGAAATGCCCACTTATAAAGGCGATATGTTTAATGATTTTGCTAGCACTTTAACATCAAGAAATATTTCTCCTAACCGACTTTTAAGTGCCTATGATCACTCTCAAAAAACCCTAGAATTGATGAACACAACTTATAAAGAGGTTTTCACCTCTCATGAGTGTTTAAACCTTTATTATGAAAAAGGTTTAACGAGGAAAATTTCTGACTACCCCCTCAAAGCAGCTACTTATAATAGTTCAGCCCACATGTTATGGGTAGGGGAAAGAACTCGTCAACTCGATGGGCCTCATTTAGCATATGTTAAAGAAATAGCTAATCCAATTGGAGTAAAAATAAGTTCTAAAATAACGGATAAAGAGCTGATCCAACTAATCACTTTAATTAATCCTTTAAATGAGCGGGGGAAAATAATTTTAATTAGCCGAATGGGAGTTGATTATATTAAGCATTTGGAAGCATTAGTAAAAACAGTTAAATATCATAGCTTAAAGGTGATTTGGATGTGTGACCCTATGCATGGTAACACCTTTATCGCGCATAATAATTACAAAACCCGGGCAATGAAGAGTATAATCAAAGAAATTGAGGATTTTAATCAAATTATCCATAAAAATCAAGAGTATTTTGGTGGAATCCATTTAGAAGCTACTTATCAAAACGTTACTGAATGCCTTGCAAATCCTCTAGATGATGCGGCTTCATTGCAACTTAATTACCTAAGCCGCTGTGATCCCCGATTAAATTATGACCAAAGTTTAGAAATAGCTAACCTTATAAACAATTTATTAACATTGAATAATTACCCAAATGACCGACACTAGTAAAAAAAACTATATCCAAAATAACACCGATGTGTACTTTTCTTCTACTAAAAAAATTGCGCAAAAACATGGTGATATTAAGGTAGTATACGCGATTTTTTTAAGAAAACCTTCCATATATGCCTGTGCTTTAGCTATTAATTGGCTTAAAGAGATGGCGCTTACTTATAAAAGCCCAATTAGAATTTATGAAAATTTTAATGAAGGAGAATTAGTAGGAGCAGGTGCTCCCTTGTTTTTCGTTGAAGGTTATTTTTCTTTTTTATCAGAATTAGAAACCTTATTACTCCAAAAGGTTGGGCCCACTTGTATTTGTGCATGGCATGCTTATATAATGTCGCGCACTTTGCCTAAGGTGGAGTTTATTTCCATGGTGGCTCGCCACTGTTGTAATCCTGATATGGTATTTTTCTTGGAATACGGAGTAGCTGTTGGTTCAACATTAGCACAAAAAGAAGGTAATTGCGGCTTTATAGGTTGCTCCACTAAAGCTTCTAGTAAATTATTTAACGCTCCTCATGCGATCGGCACCATGCCCCATTCTTTAGTGGGTTATGCAGGCTCTACATTAAAGGCAGCGCAGCTTTATTATGATACCTTTAAGCCAATAAAAATGACAGTTTTAGTTGATTATTTTGGTAAAGAAATTACTGATACTTTAGAAGTGTGCAATTATTTTAAGGATTTTGCTTTTGCAGGCAACCTTTCAATTAGGTTAGATACCCATGGTGGTAGATTTTTAGAAGGCTTAGATTATGATTCTTCTCATACTGTGGTAGAAAAATATGTAGAAGATATTTTTCATGGTTATCAAGATAAAGCAGAGATTAACTCTTTAATTGGCCCAGGAGTTTCAGCTGCTGCTTTATTTTATCTCAGAGAATGTTTAGATAAAAATGGTTTTACCAATGTTAAAATCACAGCCTCAAGTGGTTTTAATCTAAAAAAATGTAATCTTATGTCTAAAGTAAAAGCTCCTATTAATGTAATTGGTACTGGCTCTTTTATTCCTGAAAAATGGTCGGATACATATGCAACTGCGGATATTATTTCTTATAATGGTAAACTTTTAGTAAAAAAAGGTCGTGAATTCCTAATTAAAAAATGGAGATCTCAAATTATAAATTAGTCCGTTATTTAAACAAACCTTATATTATATTAAATATTGCATTCATGTAATTTAATATTTAATATATTCTTATATTAAATATTAATCAGATTCAATCTAGTGCTTAAACGATCTTAGTATAGCTAAACCAAAAATTACAAAAAAAATTCTCTACTGGGATTTTTAAATGGAAGCCAAAAACAGGATATAAGTTATTATGCCCAATACATTCAATCTTAGTAAACCTAATGATTACCCTTATAATATTAATGCTAAATCCCAAGCTAGAGGATCTAAAAATATACGATTAGCAGTTTTTCAAATGCAAGCCAAAGTAGGAAATATTCAATATAATCTAGATAAAATTATTAATTTTTATCAAGAAAATTCTCATCAAGATTTAGTTTTAACTCCAGAATTAGCTCTTAGTGGCTACTCGCCCCAAGATGATCTATACTCTAAGGATTTTCATCAATTAATTAATGAAGCAATTAACCAAATTTCTTCTATTACCCAAAATAGTAATGCTACATTGCTTTTAGGCACGCCTTATTTTAAAGATAATCTTATCTTTAATGCTGTTTTAGTAATTACATCAGGTAAAGTACAAGATATAATTTATAAATCTAAGTTACCCTATTATGGGGTTTTTAATGAACATCGTTATTTTACCGCAGCAAATGAAAAATATCCTACTAATAATATTATTAAGGTTAAAAATTATAAAGTTGGAATTTTTATTTGCGAAGATATGTGGCATTTAGATAAATGTAAAGAGATTATGGCTGAAAATCCTGATCTTTTAATTAGCATTAATGCCTCTCCTTTTGAAATTGATCATAAAATCAATAAAAATGAAAATAGGCTTAAGGTAGTTAAAAACTTTTTATCTTCTAATATTCCGTTAATTTACATAAATTTAGTAGGAGGTCAAGATGAAGTAGTATTTGATGGCTCCTCTTTTATCTATCAAAATAATAATGATAATCTTAAGACCCCCTATTATTTAGGATTTTGCCACGAAGATTATTGTTCCTTAGAATTTGCAGGCAAAGCAATTACAATAATTAAACCAGCTAACCATAAACCTTTCACTGGGCGTCTTACAGAGGATTTAATTTATACTGCTTTAATGGTAGGCACTAGAGATTTTATTAAAGGTAATGATTTTAAAGGGGTATTACTAGGTATTTCAGGGGGTATAGATAGTACCTTAACCGCCACTTTAGTAGCTGATACATTAGGACCAGAAAATGTAATGGGAATCTCTATGCCTTCTATATATACTTCTGATTTAAGTAAGGATATTGTAAAAGAGATTCAAGTCTCCTTGGGCATACTTATCCATGAAGTGCCAATTGATAATGCATTTAATGCTTATAAAGAAAGCTTAAAAATTTATCTGGAACCTATTAATAAACCTAATCAGGTTAATGAAGGTAACAACGTTTTAGAAAACCTTCAGGCAAGGATTCGTGGGCAAATTCTTATGGCTTTTGCTAATGTTAATTCTGAGCTAATGGTTTTAACTACCGCCAATAAATCGGAAAACTCTACAGGCTATGCCACCTTGTATGGTGACACCTGCGGAGCGTTTAATGTTATTAAAGATCTTTATAAAAGAAATGTTTATGCATTAAGTAAATGGAGAAATTCTAATATTCCAGCAGGTAGCCTTTTACCTAAACTTAATGTTATTCCTGAGAGAGCAATTAGCAGAGCTCCCTCAGCTGAATTACATCCTAATCAAGTTGATGCTGAATCATTAATGGAATATGATATTTTGGATACTATTCTTTATGGCCTCATAGAAGCTAATCAGCCATTGGCAGAATTATATCAACAATTTGATAAAGCTAAAGTAGATAAGGTAATCAAGTTAATTAAGAATAGTCATTACAAAAGAGCACAAGCAGCCGTGGGAATAAAGGTTAGTCCTAGAGCGTTAGGTAGAGAATTTCAATATGCTTTAACTAATGATTTTAAAATAAATAATACCCTTAAGGTTAAAAAGCCTTAATATAAGGCATAATAAAGACTAATGATTAACCAAATTTGTGGATTATAAAATATGACAATTAAAGTAAGATTTGCACCTTCTCCTACTGGCTATCTTCATCTAGGTAATGCTCGCATGGCAGTACTAAATTATCTGTTAGCTTTAAGCTTAAAAGGTGCTTATCTTTTACGTATTGATGATACTGATTTTAAAAGAGTAAAGCCTGAATATATCGAAGGAGTTAAGGAAGATCTGGCTTGGTTAGGGATTAAATGGCAAGAAGAATTTAAGCAATCAGACCGCCTAGATGTTTATAATCAATTTTTAGAAAATTTAAAAGCTAATCAACGGGTTTATGCATGTTACGAAAGTAACGAAGAGTTAGAATATAAAAGAAAGTTACAATTAGCTAAAGGGCACCCTCCAATTTATGATAGAAGCATGCTTAATATAACTGCTAAGCAAAAATTGGACTATGAAAAAGAGGGACGAAGACCTTACTTTCGTTTAAAACTAGAACATACTGAAATTAAATGGCAGGATCTGATCAAAGGTGAAATCTCCTTTAAGGGAGAAAATATTAGTGATCCTATTGTTGTAAGAGAAGATGGTAGCTTTTTATATATCCTTACCTCAGTGATTGATGACGTGGAAAAACAAATTACTCATATTATTCGTGGTGAAGATCATGTTGTTAATACCGCTATTCAAATTCAAATGTTTAAATTTTTAAAAGCCGCCTTACCGGTATTTGCACATCTACCCTTAATTACCAGCAGTGATGGGGAAGGTTTTTCTAAAAGAGATGGCTCTTTATCTTTAAGAAGTTTAAGGCAACAAGGAATGATACCCCTTGCTATTGCTAATTATTTATTTAGTGTAGGATTAGGGGAAAGAAACAAAATTTATCAAAATCTGGAGGAAATTTCCCAGGATTTTCTTTTAAGTAACTATAATACCGCTACCACTAAATTTGATGAAGGTAAATTACTTAAGATTAATCTCCATTTGTTACAAGGATTGCCTTTTGATGATATTCAAAACAAAGCAAAATCTTTATTAAAATTAGATATAAATGAAAAGTTCTGGCAACTTATTAAAAATAATATTACTAAATTTGCAGATATTAAAGATTGGTACATAGCTTGTTATGGTGATTTAAGTAAACTAGCTTCTTTAAGTACTAATGCTGAGATTAATTCCAATTTGCTCCATATTGCTTTGCAAACCTTTCCTCACAATCCTTGGGATGAAAACACCTGGAATATATGGGTAGACAAAATTAAACTACAAACTCCTCTAAAAGGTAAAGAATTATTTAAGCCCTTAAGAAAAGCTATTAGTGGGAATGATGATGGTCCAGAATTAAAATTTTTAATTCTTTTAATTGGTCCAGAGAAAATTAAACAACGCTTAGAACAAGCATGTTCATAATACTTAAAACTAAGATACATAAAATCTCACATTAATATAATTAGGTAAATTACATTGTTATATCTACATAATTCCTTATCCAATACTAAAGAGTTATTTAAACCACTTGATCTTAAACATATAAAAATGTACGTTTGTGGCCCTACAGTATATGATGATATTCATATAGGTAATGCCCGCCCTATAATTGTTTTTGATGTTTTATATCGCTTGCTACAAACTATTTATCCTAAAGTTACCTATGTAAGAAATATAACAGATATTGATGATAAAATTATCCAACGTGCTATGGAACGTCAAATATCTATTAATAACTTAACCCATGATACTACTATTAGCTATCATCAGGATATTTCATTTTTAAATGTTTTATCCCCTACTTTTGAGCCTAAAGCTACTGAACATATTAAAGATATGCAAGATATAATCCAAATTTTACTAGATAAAGGATTTGCTTATTTATCTAATAACAAATTAGCAAAACAAGAGGTAATGTTTGCGATAAATAAATTTAAGGATTATGGTAAATTAAGCGGCCTTAAGCAAGAAGATATTTTGCCCGGAGCGCGGGTGGAAATAGATGTGGATAAACAATATTCTTCTGATTTTATTTTATGGAAGCCTTCTTTAGAAGGAGAAATAGGATGGCCCTCTCCTTGGGGATATGGGAGACCAGGGTGGCATATAGAATGCTCAGCTATGGCCAAACATTATTTAGGTGATAATTTTGATATTCATGGTGGCGGGATTGATCTGCTTTTTCCTCACCATGAAAACGAAAGAGCTCAAAGTATCTGTTGTTGCTTTAAAGAACAAGCTAGTAGTATTAGCAGCGCTACAATTTTTCCTGATAAATTTGCTAATTACTGGCTGCATAATGGTTTTTTAATGGTAGAAGGGCAAAAAATGTCAAAAAGTCTAGGAAACTTTCTTACATTAAAGGATACCTTAAAAACCCACCATGGTGAAACTATAAGGTTAGCTATGTTAATGACTCATTATAGACAGCCTTTAAACTTTAAGGAAAATACTTTAGCCCAGGCTAAAAATGTTTTAGATAAATTTTATAGCTTATTAGGTAAAGCTATAATTCAATATCAAAAAGTTTCTAATAGGATCTTTGTTCCTAATTTTACTTTTAATCAGGAAAATATAGTAAAAAATGATTTTTTAGCAGCTTTATTAGATGATTTAAATACTCCCAAAGCCTTGTCTATCTTGCACCAAGATATGAGTTTTTTAAATGATTTACTAAATCAATCTGAAAATTGCAGCGCCTCAAACAAGCTGGAACAAACTATAAATCAAATTATAGTACAAAGTAAATTATTAGGCATTTTGCAAGCACAACCCCAAGCATGGCATGTGTTAACTAATGTAAGGTCACTTAATGAAGAAGAATTTGATAAAGAAGAAATAGCTCAATTACTACAAGAAAGAAATCTCGCAAGAAAAATAAATGATTATGCTAAAGCAGATCATATTAGACAACAGCTGTACAATAAGGGTATAATCTTAAAAGATGCTAAAGATGGTAGTACTTGGGAGAGAAGATAAGTTTATTTTTCCTTATTATATCTCTTAAAGTCTTAGCATATTATACACCTTAGTTAAGTAATATGGTATAAGGAGAAGACAATGAATAATAGCTCAAATGATAGTAAAACTAATAATAGTGTAAATAACCCTATTATTGAATCCCAACATGCTAACCATGATAAAGAAAATCTTCAGGCCAACATAGCTAAAGAAGGGGCTAATTTAAGTAAAAATAAATTTTATCAAAACTTAGTACCAAGCAAAAATGTCTCACCTTATTTGAAAGGTAAAGCCAACCTAAAAAATGCTAATCCAAAAGGCATTACTAAAAACTATACCCGTAAAAATGGGAAATAATATTAGCCTTAAATTTTCTAAGATTACTCATTAATAATGGGTAATCTTATTTTATTACTACTTTATATAATTTATATTTCATAAAAAAGTTTCCCATGAAGAAAAATTCGCAAAAAGACTCTCTAGTTGCTTCCAAAGAGACACCTCCTGACAATCAACATCTACCTAATATCACACCCTCCAGCCAAGCTACGCAAAACTATCATATTAAGGATATTACCAAAGATTATCCTCAGCATAGAAAAAGCAAAGAAAACTTTTGGCTAAATGCTAATTTATATGAGCTTAATAATGATCAATGGGAAAGCCTTTGTGATGGTTGTGGTAAATGCTGCTTAGAAAAACTAGAGGATGAAGATACAGGAATCATTTACACCACTAAAGTCAGCTGTAGATTACTAAATATTGAGAATTGTCGCTGCAATAATTATAAGGAAAGATTTAGATATGTGGATGACTGCATAAAACTTACTCCTAAAAAGGTTCATCAAATTACTTGGCTGCCTAAGACATGTGCCTATCGCTTAGTGAAAGAAGGTAAAGATTTACCTCTTTGGCATCCTTTAATCACAGGAGATAAAAATTCAACTGCAGCCAGCGGCAACTCTGCTAAAGAGTTTGTTATTCATCCTGTGATGATGACTAAATCTATGGTTCATTATATTTTAGAAGAAGATGTTTAAAATCTTTAAAATCAGCTTGGCTAATAATGTATACGAGGTAAAAATTACTAAAAGAAAAAATTGTAAAAAAATTATTCTTAAAGCTAACTTAAAAAATAAATCTCCTCAAATTTCTATTCCTTATTACCTTACCTATGATCAAGGTATTGATTTTTTTAAGAACAACTATCTGTGGTTTGAAAATCAAATTAATAGAACTAGCCAAATTGATTTCCAAAATTGCGCTGAAATAAATCTTCAGGGTATTCCTTATAAAATTAATTATATCTTAAGCAAAAGCTCTTATGTAAAAGCCAATGTAGAGCTACAGAGGATTGAAATCTTTAGTAAAATAGAGTCTAAGCGAGGAGTATTACTAAAGAAATTTTTAAAAGCTTTAGCTTTAGAATATTTTATTAAACTCTCCCAAGAAAAAGTTGATTTATTAAACTTATCTTTTAATAAAGTTATAATAACTGATAGTAATAATAAATGGGGCAGCTGCTCATCTTCAGGTAATTTAAGGTATAATTTTAGGTTAATTATGGCTCCACTTTTTGTAATTGATTATATAGTAGCTCATGAAGTAGCTCATCTTAAAGAATTTAATCATCAAAAGGCTTTTTGGCAAATAGTGGATCAATTACATTTAAACAAGCATCTCGCCCAACACTGGATAAAGAAAAATGGTATAACCCTTTACTAAGAGTTATATGGTGGTCACCTTTACAATAAAGCTTTGGTGCTTTAGCTCTAAAAATTACAATGCAAATCTTTATGATATAGTCTTAAATAAGTAAGGTTAAGTAAGTAAAGCAACTGCTTATTTTATATCACTGCCTTACTTAAAAAACAATAAACAATAGAAATTTTAGTTAAAAGACCTTATAACCAAGGATTATTAGGAACATTCTTATCTATAGGGTCTTTATCTCTAGAAGACCCCTGCCTGGTTAGTAAGGGATTTTGTAAAACATGAGCAGCTGAGGTTAAGCTTACAGAAGAAACGTAAGCAGTTGATATATTTTGCTTTGCTGCTTGATTTTGTAATCTTATAATACGATTGCTAGTCTTAGGATGAGTAGAAAATAGATTATCTGCTGATGAACTATGTAAAGGGTTTATAATAAACATATGAGCTGTAGCAGGATTGCCTTGGCCTTGGTAAGATGTTTCTGTGGTTTCTTCTGTAGGACGTTTGCTTGAGGAATTAGAACTTTGCTTAGAGCGATTTCTTGATCCTTTTTGTAAATCAAGGTTATTATGATAGGCTTCTAATTTATTTAGTGCTGAAGCTAAAAATAAAGGATTACCACAAAGTTTTCCTCCCCCTTCATCTGCTAGATACTCACGTTGCCTTGAAATAGACATTTGAATTATGGCAGCTGCTAAGGGAGCTATTACCATTACCAATATACCAATAATAGGATGGGGTCTATGTTCATCTCTCCCACCAAATAAGTTCATAAACATAAACATATTAGCTAACATAGAGATCGCTCCGGCAAAAGTAGCAACAATAGTACTAATAAGAATATCCCTATTGCGAATATGCTCTAATTCATGAGCAATAACCCCGGATAATTCTTGGCGATCTAATAGCTGCCATAGGCCTTGGGAGATGGCAACCGCAGAATTAGCGGGATTTCTTCCAGTAGCAAAGGCATTAGGAGCATCTTGTTGCATTACATACAGCTTAGGCATAGGCAATTGGGCCTTGGCTATTTGCACTTGGACTATATTATAAAAATCTTTATAAACTATAGGATCAGCCACTGCAGCTCCATTCATCTTTAGCACTAATTTGTCAGAATACCAATAGGCAAAAAAGTTCATTCCCCCTGCCATTATTAAAGCGAAAATCATTCCATTATTACCTCCTAAGGCATAACCTACTGTCATAAATAAGGCAGTTAAAATAGCTAAGAAAAGGAAAGTTTTTCCATAATTAATCAATTTTATAAAATCCACTGATATTCTCCATCATATTGTAGCTAATATTGCTATAAGTAGGTTGTATTAAAGCTAATGTCAAGTCTTGAGCTTAAGCATTAGATATAAAAACAGATAAAATTATCATAAATTTAACTGCAAAATGCCATTTTCATTATTTCTTTGTAGCTTTCCTCATCTATGGGCATTACTGACAATCTGCTTTGCTTAATTAAAGGTAAGCCCTGGAAGCTAGGATTACTTTTAATTTCCCCCAAAGTAACCTTTTTATTAAGTTGTTTATAAATTTTAACATCTATGCAAACGAAATTAGGATTTTCATCGGGGTAATGCTCTTTTACTACTTCAACCAATCCCACTATTTCCCTTGCCTCCCCTGTATGATAAAATAAAGCTAGATCTCCTATTTTCATGGCTTTCATATGATTTCTAGCCTGATAATTTCGTACTCCATTCCATTTCTCTATACCTTTTTTCTTCTGATTTTCCCAACTCCATACTTCAGGCTCAGTTTTTATTAACCAAAAGTGCATCTTAACCTTTATTTTTTAGCTTCATTATTTTTCGCTAGCTCTATCATCATTTTTTGATAATTAGGTACCCGCATAAAAGCTCTATAATTAGTATTAGAATCAACTATTTTAGATTTCCCATTATTAATAGAGCGTACACTCATAGCTCTTTGATTAGTGCCATCTTCTTTCATAAAAAAGCTACCTAATACTCCATCTTTACCATCATAAGATAAAATTGCTTGTTTAGTTACATCAATTATTACCTGATTCTCACTATCTAGATACGCTAAAGAAGCTATTAATTTCATAGCATCATACGCTGAAGCTTGGATAGCATTTGGAGTTTTTTTATATAAGCTTCTATATACTGCAGCAAATTGAGTAGTTCCAATCTCAACATAACTTGGGAAAAAAGCGTTAGCTAATACGGGATCTCTAAATACTGTTTGATCATTCCAGCTGCTTGGGCCTAAAATATTTAATTTTTTATAATTAATATCTAAAAAAGGTAAATGGCTTGATACTAAAGATAACCTTCTACCAAAATCGCCAATAATTAAAGTATCAAAATCTAAAACTGGCAGCGGTGTGGCGTTTAAGAGTTTTCCCGCTTCGTCGTATACTTCTTCTTTATTTTTAATCTTTTCGTCGATTTCCTTATATTTAATTAGCTCATCTTCAGGGATCAGCCTTTGTAAGTAAGGTACAAGCTTAGCTTCATTAATGGGATAAGATGAATAAACAACCAACTCTAAGTTTCTAGCTTTTAAGGATTCTTTAATTGTTGCTAAGATCACTTCACCATATTTGTTTTGCGGGACCAAAGCGGCAAATTTACGGGCTCCTTTAACGCTTACCGCATAATCAATAATTCTTTCTATATCCACAATAGGGAGATTAGCCAAAATATAAGCATTTTCGTTGCCTACTAGATTGTCTATATCATTAGACAAAGAGATAACTGGGATGTAATTTGCTTCTGCTACTTTAAATACTACTTTAGTTTCTTCACTTAAAATGGGACCTATAATCACCCTTGCTCCCCCATTTATGGCTTTTTTTGCTGCATCTTTAGCAATGATAGGATCACCTTTGGTATCGTAAATTTTTAATAAAACATAGGGATTTCTAGTTTCGGCATAAGCTAAATGAATAGCTTGTAAGGTTTCTTGGCCTAAGCTTGCTTGTTTTCCTGTAAGGGGTAATAAAATTCCAACTTTAAGTGGGATTTCTTGATTTTTGGTGGCTTTTTGGGCGGGATCAAAGGTAAAAGAGCAGCTTGCTAAAAATGCTAAAAATAAAATTATACTTATTTTTTTAAATATTTGTATCATCTAAGCATCCCAATTGTATTTTTATAAAATAACCTTCATACTATAACATAAATAAAAACAAAATGTATACTATGGCCCAATTATATATAATTTCTACCCCTATTGGCAACCTTGATGATATTACACTACGAGCCATAAAAATCCTTAATTTGGTAGATATTGTGGTTTGTGAAGATACTAGAATCAGTAAAAAATTATTAAATCACTTACAAATCTCTAAGCCTTTAATCAGCTACAACAATTATAATGAGCAAGAAAAAACTCAACTGCTTAGCAAGTTATTATTAGAAGGTAAAAATATCGGATTAATTTCTGATGCAGGTACTCCTTTGATTTCCGACCCTGGATTTTTATTAATAAGAGAATGTTATGCCAAAGGGATAGTTGTTACAACTGCCCCTGGGCCTTGCTCCATTATTGCCGCCTTAGTGCTAAGCGGCTTACCTTTAAATAGGTTTTTGTTTTTGGGTTTTTTAAATAAATCATCCCTAAAAAAACAAGAGCTTTTTAAGAAATATCAGTATGAAGATATAACCTTGGCTTTTTTTGAATCTCCCCATAGAATATTAAACACCTTACAAGATCTGGCAAAAATATTCCCTAAAGGTCAAGAGGTGGTAATAGCCAAAGAATTAACTAAACTATACGAAGAAATAAAAATTAATACCTTAGATAATTTAATAGCATTTTATCAAACCAATAAAGCTTATGGGGAGTTAGTAATATTGATCAAACCTAAATTGGATGCTCTACCTGTAAATGATTTAATCGCAATCATTAAATCTAATTTAGGAACTTTAAATCCTTCGGATTTAGCAAAAAAGTTGGCAAAAGAATTTAATACTACTAAAAATATTATTTATGAGGAAATTCTAAAACTTAAATAATCTTTAAAATTACGCGCTGGATTTTTATGTTTACTAAATTAATTAATCTCTTTAAAAATCTTGGTTTTCCCTTAGCTATTAAATCATCTGATTCTAGTTATATAAAAGGTAAATCCTCTGAAGCAGTTGCCTTAAAATACCTTAAGCAACATAAATGGAAAATTATTAAAACTAATTTTAGATGTTATGTAGGAGAAATAGATATTATTGGCCTTAATCCGGGGTCTAAATCCGCCTCTCAAATAGCTTATATTGTAGCTTTTGAAATCAAATATCGTAAAGATAAGGATACCCTACCTTACGCAATATCCCTAAATCAACAGCGTAGAATTTCTAGAGCATTTAGCTCTTTCTTAGCATGTAAACCAAAATTTAATAGCTTAAGCCAAAGATTTGATGTAATATTTTTGAACCAAGATTACCAAATAACTCATATTGAAAATGCATGGTAAGCTTTTTTGCAGAATTATAAATTTTTTATAAATTATATAGGATATTAAATGTTAAAAGTAGCCTTTCAAATGGATGAATTACAAAAACTAAATTTTAGCACCGATTCAAGTTACATGATTATGCATGAGGCTTTTAAAAGGAATTTAGAAATCTATTTTTATTCTCCTAAAACTTTATCCTGGGTAGATAATCAGGTGATTGCCCAAATATATAAAGTAACTAAAGTGGTAGATTTTAAAGGACTAACTAAAGGAATTATACCGATACAACATGAAGAAAGTGTTCGTTATAACCTTGCTAACTTAGATTTTATTTTCTTAAGGCAGGATCCTCCTTTTGATATGGCCTATATTACTTCTACCTTTTTGTTAGAAAAATTAATGCCTAAGGTAAAAATTTTTAATAATCCCATTGGTGTGCGTAATGCTCCAGAAAAGTTGTTAGTTACTAATTTTTCTCATCTTATGCCACGAACTTTAATCAGCTCGGATTTAGCAACTATTAACCAATTCGTGCAAGAAGAAAAAATTTGTGTAATTAAACCTTTATACGGCAATGCTGGATCTGATGTGTTTTTTCTTAGGCAAGATGATTTTAATGCTAAATCTATTATTGAATATTTTTTGCATACCTTTAAAGAACCTATAATCGTCCAAGCCTTTATTGAAAATATTAGGTTAGGTGATAAAAGAATAATTTTAATTGATGGGGTGATAGCTGGTGCTTTAAACCGCTTACCTGGCTCAAACAGCATTAAATCTAATATAGCTTCCGGGGGTACGGCAAGGCCTACTGAGCTTACGCCTAAAGACCATTTAATCTGCTCTACAATTAGCCCAATTTTAAAAGAACTAGGATTGTTTTTTACAGGAATCGATGTAATTGATGGATATATTACCGAAATTAACGTTACCTCTCCTACCGGCCTTAGATTAATTCAAAATCTATATGGCTTAGATATTTCGGTACAAATTTGGGATCATATCTTAAATTGATAAATTGTAGTTATAAACTTAGTATTATTTAATAAGCTAATAAAGTTAATTCTTTAAGGATAAAATTACTATTTAAAGCAACGATCATAAATTTATAATCTTCATTATATTGGGTTAATAAAGGTTTAATTTTAAAAAACTCCTGGGGGTTATGATAAATTGCACAGCTTATAATAGGTTTATAGGCTTTTATGATATTAGCTGCTCCTTTTATCGCTTCAACTCCCATACCCTCCACGTCCAATTTTATTAAGCCTACTATTTGATTTTTATTTTCTTGCATTATATAATCATCAAGTGCTATTAATTTTACCATTTCTTTTTTAGCTTTTTTAGCTTTAAAAATAAAGCTAGCTCCATGATTTTGTCTTTGCGATAAATAATAAAGTTCTTTCTCATAATTTCCTGCATCTTGCTCCTTAGCAGTCAATCCATAATTAATTAACTTACTTTTATCCATAAGATTATTATTTTCTAAAGTTTGCTGTAGTTTTTTATAATTAACTGTATTAGGCTCAAAACATATTATGCTATGAGGATGATATTTATTAATAATTAAGGCGCTATCTCCCCAAAAGGCTCCACCATCAATAAATACTTTATCTTTTAAGCCTTTAATAATTTCTTTTGGCAACAATTTTAACCCACAATGATATTTAAAAATATTAACCTCTAGTTTTTCATCACCTTGCAAATTATAAATTTTATAATATTGTTGAATTTGCTTATAAAATTCACCTTCAATCTTTATTTTCTTTAAATCATTTGGAGTATATAGATGGCTTTTTTTAATTAAAAAATTACTAGAAGGTAAAGGTAGTTTAAGCATTAAATCTAAAAAATCAGTTACCGCCTGCTGTGAAGCTTCATCAAGCTGAGCTTGCAAAATTTCTAATTCTTGCTCCATTTTTGATTTGTTATAGAAATTGTAATTCTGAAAGGTTTTAATATATTCATCAAATCCATAACTAACAAAATTATCGTAAATATTTTGTGGCAACATTATTTGAGCCTTATACTAATTTTAAACTTTATCGTATAAATTTTTGTAAAAACTTATGCCTTATAATAACTAATAATAGATAGATTTTATAATTAAAAGAGCTAATATCCTCCTTTGCCGGGAGAAAATCTAAAACAACTAACTAGGCCTTTGCATTAGCTTATTATAATAATTAACTTTACGGTAGGAAATCGCTTCACTCATATGTGCGCTTAGAATATGAGTATTATTATCTAAATCTGCTGCGGTTCTAGCTACTTTAATTAAGCGATAATATGCTCTAGTAGAAAATTTAAACTTTTGCATGGCTTCTTCTAAAAGTGAGCTAGCTTCCTTTGATAGGTCAGCCGTTTCATTAATAATTTCTCCTGTGGCTTCTGAATTAGTTAAAATACTATATTGGCTATATCTTTTAGCTTGCATCTCTTTAGCCCTTAAAATTTTCTCTTTTATCTCAGTTGAAGTTTGTGCCAGGTGTAATGCTGGTAAGCTTAAAGAATTTTTAGGATTAAGTTGCTTAATATCTACTTGGGGAACCTCAATAATTAGATCTATACGATCTAAAATAGGACCTGAGATTTTGCTTTGATATTGTTCAGCACAGCTGGGTGCTTTAGAGCATGTTCTTTCGCCATCCCCAAAATAACCACAGCGGCAAGGGTTCATGGCAGCAATTAATTGAAATTTAGCAGGATAAGTAACGTGAGAATTTACCCTTGAAATTTTAATATTACCTGTTTCCATAGGTTGACGTAAAGCATCTAAAATACTTTTATTAAATTCTGCTACCTCATCTAAAAATAAAACCCCATTGTGTGCCAGGGTTATCTCCCCTGGTTTAGCTTTAGAACCTCCCCCTACCAAAGAGGGTTGTGAGGCTCCGTGGTGAGGGGATCTATAAGGCCTTTGGCTAATTAAATATTTATTATTAAGCTCCCCTGCTACTGAATAGATCAAACTCACTTCTAAGCTTTCTTGGGGAGTTAAAGGGGGTAATATCCCTCCTAAAGCATTTGCTAACATAGATGTTCCACTTCCTGGTGGCCCTATCATTAATAAGTTTACCTGCAGCAGTAATTTCCAAAGCCCTTTTAGCGCTTTCTTGGCCTTTAATACTTTGCATCTCTACAAATTTCTGATTGCTTAAACTATCTTCAACAAACTCGCCAACTTCCGCTTTAATGAAGTTATCTCCTTTTAAATGCTGAATAATTTCTAAAAGATTGTTAACTGGCAAAATCTCTATTTGATTATTCACCAAAAACATCTCATTCAGTTGGCTTTTAGGGAAAATAATACCCTTATTATGTTCACAAGCAAATAAAGAAGCTGCTAATACCCTATTTACTGCCTTTATTTCTCCATCTAAAGCTAATTCTCCGATAGCCAGGTAGTTGATGATCTCATCTCTTGGTACCACTTCCATAGCCCCTAATATAGCTAAAGCAATGGCTAAATCAAAATGGCTACCTTCTTTAGATAAATCCGCCGGTGATAAATTAACTACAATTCGTGAGGCCGGCAAAGGCATACCCAATGCATAAAATGCTGCTCTTACACGTTCTTTACTTTCTGAAACGGCTTTATCGGCTAAGCCTACAATGTTAAAAGCGGGTAAACCTTTAGCAATATTTACCTGTACATCCACAAATTTTGCTGAAATTCCTTCAAAGGCTACTGAGTTAGTTCTTGATAACATTTAATTTCTCATTATATAATCTTATTTTTTGTTAGAGTGTTATTACAAACATACAATTGAAAGAGTTTAATTGCAAAGCCTCTTTTGCTTACGCTTGTTATTTTCTATAAAAATTATGACATATAAATTGATAGTATAATAAATAAAATTATTAAATCAAAAGAATTAAGAGTTAAAATGCCTTAAGCAATAATCATAATTTAAAAAATCTTCCTTGCTTAAAGCTCCTAAATAATTAAATAATAAATTTAGAGAGATCATTTTCTTTAGTTAGATATTCTAATTTATCTTTGATCAGCTCTTTAGTAATTACAATAGTTTGATCTTTGCTATTAGGAGCATCAAAATTGATGTCTTCAAGAATTTTTTCCATAATTGTGTGCAACCTTCTGGCTCCGATATTTTCTACTTTTTGATTGAAAAATTCAGTTAAATGAGCAATTTCATCTATAGCTTCTTCTGCAAATACTAAAGTTACTCCTTCGGTTTCTAACATTTTAGTATTTTGAATAATTAAATTAAATTGGGGTTCTAATAAAATACGTTTAAAATCTTGCTTATTTAAGGCACTTAATTCTACTCTGATTGGAAATCTTCCTTGTAATTCTGGAAGTAAGTCCGAAGGTTTAGAACTATGAAAAGCTCCTGAAGCAATAAATAAAATATGATCAGTTTTAATTGGCCCATACTTCGTTGCTACCACAGTACCTTCTACTAAAGGTAATAAATCCCTTTGTACTCCTTCTCTGCTTACGTTACCTGAATGTCTATCTCCTTGAGAAGAAGATATTTTATCTATTTCATCTATAAAAACTATGCCATTATTTTCTACTGCTTCAATAGCTTCGCTGATAATAGTTTCTTTATCAGTTAGATTATCCATTTCTTCTTCAGTAAAAATTTCCACAGCCCTTTTGAGGGTAGTTTTTTTATTTTTAAATTTTTCCTTTCCTAATAAGCTATCTATATTAAGCATGCCCAATTGTGAGCCTTGCATGCCTGGCACCTCAAAAAGGGCTTGGCTTTTATCTTTTACCTTAATTTCAATCTCCGTATGATCTAAAGCGCCTGATTTTATTTTTTCACTAAACTTCTTCTTAGTTTCCGCAGAAGGAGTTTCTACCACAGAAATGTTAACTATTCGTTCCAGTGCTAATTCTTTAGCTTTATATTTAACCCCTTCTTTTAGTTCATCAGATTTTAATTGAATAGCAACTTCAATTAAATCCCTAATAATTTGTTCCACATCTCTGCCTACGTATCCGACCTCGGTAAATTTGGTAGCTTCTACCTTGATAAAAGGCGAATCATCTAATTTAGCTAACCGTCTGGCAATTTCAGTTTTCCCCACCCCTGTTGGGCCTATCATTAAGATGTTTTTAGGAGTTACCTCGCTTTTTAATTCATCATTTAAAAGACGTCTTCTAAAACGGTGCCTTAGGGCAATTGCTACTTGCCTTTTAGCGCTGTTTTGACCGATAATATATTTATTTAATTCAGTTACTATTTCTGCTGGTGTAAAATCTTTCATGTTCCTACTTTTTTATTATTTAAAATTAAACTTCTTCTACGGAGATGTTGTTATTAGTATAAATACATAATTCTCCAGCTATTTTTAAAGATTTTTCCGCTATCTCCTTAGCACTTAAATTATTTTCCACACTTAAGAAAGCTTTAGCTGCTGAGAGGGCAAAATTTCCTCCTGAACCAATTGCTATGCAATTATCATCTGGTTCTAAAACATCCCCATTACCCGTTAATACTAAAATCTTATTACTATCTGCAACTATAAGCATTGCCTCTAATTTTCTTAAATATTTATCAGTTCGCCAATCCTTAGCTAGCTCCACACAAGCTCGTACTAATTGAGTGGGGTATTTTTCTAATCTTGCTTCTAACCTTTCAAATAAAGTAAAAGCGTCTGCCGTAGAGCCAGCAAATCCCGCAATAATTGAGCCATCACCTAATCTTCTTACTTTTTTAGCATTCCTTTTTAATATGGAGCTTCCTAAGGTTACTTGCCCATCTCCTGCTATAACCGTTTTACCATCTTTTTTAACCGCTACAATCGTAGTTGCATGCATTTTGCTAATTCCTATCCCATTTTAATATTTAGTCGTTGTTATAATATTCTGTGTTTTCTAAATTTAATGTTTACTATTTTCTCTTACTTTAGATACTATATAATTAGGATATAAGAATATATCAAGGTGTAATTTAAAACAAAGGTAAAAATAATGTACAATGATGATAATATTTTTGCTAAAATTTTAAGCAAAAAAATCCCTTGTAAGCTTATTTACGAAAATGATTTTGCTCTAGCTTTTTATGACATTTTTCCTAAAAGTAAAATCCATGCCTTAGTTATTCCTAAAGGTAAGTACCTTACTTTTCTAGATTTTACTTCTACTGCTTCACTTAATGAAGTTCAAGGGTTTTTTGCAGCTTTAAAGGAAACTACTGAACTTTTAAATCTCCCCAATGGCTTTAGAGTAATTTCTAATACGGGCAAAGATGGAGGCCAAGAAGTGCCACATTTTCATATGCATATCCTTGGGGGTGAAGATTTAGGCCCTTTAATTAGAAAGCCCTAAGCTGATAGAGATTTCTAATAAGGATTATTTTAATGCTTATTGTATTTTTAATGTTTTATTCCTAATAAAGGGAAAATTTCTTTATACCTTAATTCTGTAGTTTGGGGGGTTAGCATTTTAGAATATTTAGGTACATACGTAAAATATGTGATAAAATCCTTCCAAATTTCATCGCGCTCTTGCACATTCATACGCTCATCCAGGCTTTCAAAATCATTAAAAGGAGGCACTAAAATATGCTGTACTTTGTCTATAATTTCCGCACATTGCAAATACATTTTATCTAACATTTCTTGATAATGAGCAGTTTGCTGGTTTTTATTTATAAAATAATTACTATAAATTAAGGTATCTATACATGAACGATCCATTAAAATAGTACGATTATCATATGATCTAGTTAAATAATATTTAATGATCTCATATCCTAGATCAAAAGCTTTTTGCTGCGAAAACATTACTTCATCAAAATCATAGCCTTTACCATTTAAAGCTAATCCGATTTTATAAAAACCGCTATTAATTTCATTAAAAATTTTAATTTTACTATCGCTATGATTAATCACAAACTCTTTAGCAATTCTTTTTACTAAACTGGTTTTACCCACCCCGTGTGATCCACTAAATACTATTATTTTAGTCATTTTCCTATAAGTTTTTTATCTTTAATTATAAATTCCCTTTAAAACCTTCGTTAGAATACGGTTAGTCTATAAGCATAGCATTTTATAAGAATTTTGCCCCTTTAATTTACAGGCAATTTATATATTTTTAATATCTTATAACTTAGGGTTTTTGTAAGATATAAAGTTAATTCCTTTTGGCTCCCCTCTAAACTTGATTCTGTAACAATAATACATTCTGCGGCAAATATATCTTGTTTAAGCAGGTTATTTATAGTTACTTCTAATAAATTGGTCTCATAAGGGGGATCCAATAAAATTAGAGAAAATTTTAAGGTTAGATTTTGGAAATTTAAAATTTCACTTTTACCTTTAATTAAAACACTTTTGCCTAATAAATTAACTTGGTTGAGATTATCCCTTATATTAGCTAATGCTCTTGGGTTGGTATCAACAAAGACACATTTATTTGCTCCTCTTGATAAACTTTCAATCCCTAAACTTCCGCACCCCGCAAAAGCATCTAAGATATTTTTTTGTCTAATATTTTGAGGAAAGTGATAGTTAATTAAATTAAACATGCTTTCTTTTACTCTATCCATGGTGGGTCTGATGCTTGGATCTTGCAAATAAAGCAGTTTTTTCCCCCTATAATCTCCTCCTATAATCCTTACCACTGAAATCTCTTAGCTTAAAGTTGTGTTTTTACTCTTTAACAATTTTAATTAATTCTTCAAAATTAATTTTAGGAATAACCCCTTTTAGTTTGTTAATATCTACTTCAATTATTTCACTTTCTTGCATGCCCTCTAATAAATAGGGTCCAAAACCAGTACGAATTAAGCGATTTACCTGCAAGCCTAAATGCTCACATATATTTCTAATTTCCCTATTTTTACCTTCATTAATTTTAAATTCTATCCATACATTGTTATTACTTTGTTTGATAATATTGGCTAAAATAGGCCTGTACTCAACCCCTCCAATCATTATTCCCATAGCTAATTCTTCCAAAGCATTTTGTTGCACGTGACCAAACGCTCTAACTTTATATACCCGCTTTAAGCCTAAATTAGGTGAAGATAAAATCTTTGATATTTCTCCATTATTTGTTAAAAGTAATAAACCTTCTGAATTTAGATCAAGCCTTCCCACATATACTACCCTCTCTAATTTTTCATTTTGGTAAATATCATCAAAAATTGTGGGCCTACCTTTTTCATCTTGGTTAGAACAAACTAATCCTGTGGGTTTATAATAAGCATAAAGTTTGGATTTTCCCCCTGTTTTTAATACTTTCCCTAAAATAGAAATTTTATCAGCTTTACATACTAATAATGCGGCCGTTGTGATAAATACATTATTTACTTTAACTTTTTTTTCCCTAATTAGTTTTTCTGCTTCTCTTCTTGAGCAATAACCTAAATGGGCGATTCTTTTTGCTACTCTTTCTTTAACATCTTCTGTTAGATTTTCTTCTAAATTCTCAGAAAAATCTTTATTTTCGTTACCGCTCATAATAATCTCTCTTTATGTGTAAGCTTTAAATTTCCTAATAATTTAACTATAATATCATAATTAAATGGAATATTATAACAGATAAATCTAATAAGGTTATCTAGAATAAGCCTATTAGCCCTACTTTTATCTGAATTTTTAAGGAATGAAATTGAAACTGTTTAAAAATACCTTTATGGAACTTGCTATTACTAAAGCTAAAGAAGGGCTATTGGATGAAGAGATTCCTGTAGGGGCTTTAATTGTTAATAAAAATAATCATATTTTAGCTCTTACTAATAATCAATGCCTAAATTTTAATGATCCCACCGCACATGCAGAAATTTTGGCTATTAGAGAAGCCTGTAAACAAATAAATAATTATAGGTTAGAAGGCTGCATTTTATATTGTACCATTGAGCCTTGCAGCATGTGTTTAGGGGCTATTCAACATGCAAGAATAGATTCTTTATATTTTGGTGCTTATAACTATAAATTTGGAGGAATAAATAAATATAATATTAGCAGCTTTTCTTCTGTAGGCGCGCGCCCCTCTTCCCCAAATTTGCATATAGAGGATTTAAATAAGCAATTTTTAAATTACCCAATTAATCATCAGCTTAAAATTTATAGCGGCTTTTATGAAGAAGAATGTAAGACTTTGCTGCAGGATTTTTTTAAAACCAAGGCTTTAAAACTAAATCGCTCCCGCTAATTACTCCTCCAATTTATAACAATTAATATCTTTAAATTAATCAGTATTAAAGCCATAGTGTTGTATTTTACACTTTTAAAATTTTCTTTAAATCTTCCACATTTGTGTAACTTATACGCATCTCTTCTTTGTTATTAGAATTTATGTTTAAGTAATCGTAGCTTTTAGAGGGCTTTTTTGCTGCAATAGAGATATTAATATTTGGATATTGTTGGTGTATGCTAGCAATCCAGTTAACTAATTGGCTATCAAGCGTTTGAGAATTGCCTAGATTACTTTTAGAATGATTATTTTCCTTAAGTTTTAGAGCTTCCTTAACTCTACTTTCTTTTACAAAACTCTCTGTATCTCTTACTGATAGATCTTGATTAATAATTTTAAAAGCTAACTCCTTAGGATTTTCAGCGCTTACTAGCATTTTAGCATGCCCTGCTGTTAACTTATCCGCCGCTATAAGATCTACTACTTCTTTAGGTAACGATAAAATCCTTAAGTAATTACTAATATAGCTTCTACTTTTCCCTACTACTACCCCTATTTCTTCGTGGGTATAGTGGTATATTTCTAAAAGATTTTTGTAAGCAGATGCTTCTTCAATGGGATTAAGGTCTTTACGTTGTAGATTTTCAATTAAGCCTATTTCCATCATCTCTTTATCAGATAGGCTCATTAATATGGCAGGAATGTGGGATAAACCAGTTAATCGAGCTGCCTTACATCTTCTTTCTCCAGCGATGATTTCATATTGGTTAGGATTAATTTTCCTTAATAATATGGGCTGAATTACTCCTTTGTTTCTGATAGATTCGCTTAATTGCTCAAGCTCTTCAGTATTAAATATTTTTCTGGCCTGATAAGGAGATGGTATACATTCATTTAGATCTACTTTTATTACTTCCGCCACAAAATTGACTTTAGCAGTATTGTTTTTTGCATCTCCTAACAAGGCAGAAATACCCTTACCTAAGGCGCTTGGACTTTTCCCCTTATCCTTAATGTTGATTATTGAAGCTAAATTAATAGAATTATCTTTATTTATCATTTTTCCCCGCACTTTTAATTTACATCTTACTTATTTTGCTCTTTAAAACCCTATTTATTTCTGCAAGATTACCTCACTTGCCAGATCAATATAAGCTCTAGAGCCTACACAATTAGGATCATAAACGATTACTGGATAACCATGAGAGGGAGCTTCCGAAATTCTTACATTGCGAGGGATAATAGTTTTATACACTAAACTTCCATAAAATTTTCTTACATCCTCATTTACCATTTTAGATAAATTATTTCTTGAATCATACATGGTTAAAACTATACCGCCAATCTTTAAGGATTTATTTAAAGATATATTAACGGTTTCTATTGTATTTACCAAATGACTTAAACCTTCTAAGGCAAAATATTCGCATTGCAAAGGGATTAATACTTCATTAGAAGCTACCAAAGCATTAATTGTAAGCAATCCCAAAGAAGGTGGACAATCAATTAATATATAATCAAAGTGCTTATAGGACTCTTGGAAAGTGTTTTTTAAAAAAAACTCCTTATTTTCTAATTGGGCTAACTCCACCTCTGCACCTGATAAATCAATAGTTGCAGGTATAATGCTGAGATTAGGTATCGGTGTATTACTTATGCATTCTAAAAAGGGCTTATTACTAATTAATAAATCATAGCTAGTATATTTAAATCTATCACTTTGCATGCCCAACCCGCTTGTAGTATTACTTTGGGGATCTAAATCCACCACTAACACTCTTTTCTTCATAGCACATAAAGCAGTAGAAAGATTCATAGTAGTTGTAGTCTTTCCTACTCCCCCCTTTTGATTAACTATAGAAATTATCCTTAGCTTATCCCTAACAGTCATTTATACATCCTTTTATGATCAATTAATTTAACAATGTTTCACGTGAAACAATAATAAATGTAGATTAAATAATTCTTACTTTAGCACTATATTTTAAAACTATTTACGCCATGGTTAACAATTTATGTATCAAGCACCTTATTATAGATTAACAGATAATAATCTTTATTTAAATAAAAAATTAAAAAACGGCTTACATGTTTCACGTGAAACATGTTTTATAATAGCGTAAATAAAAGAGATTATAAGGAAATTTGAATAATTTTCCCTTGTTCCGCATATAAACTAAAGTGAATGCTAAGATTTAATTTTAGATGAGAAAATCTAGATTTTAATAAGGCTACTTCATTTTCATAATCTTTTCCTTTTAAAAATATACATTTTCCTGTTGGTTTTAAAAGAGGTAAAGAAAGCGCAAATAAATTATCTAATCTAGCAAGCCCGCGAGCGACAAGGAAATCTGCCAAGAAAGAGGGATCAAGGATGCCAATTTCCTCTATACGCTTATTTAAAATGGTAACATTAAGTAAATTTAACTTTCTTTTAATTTCTGCTAAAAATGCTGCTTTTTTTATATTAGCTTCTACTAAAAAATAGTTTTGCTGAGGAAAATCTGAGAAATGATCTGCTATAGCTAAAACCATACCAGGCAGACCAGCTCCTGAACCAAGGTCATAAATATTTTGGTTATTAATCTGTATGATAGGAAAAAAGTCCCTCAATTGCAAACTATCAACAATGTGTCTAGACCATAAAGTGGAAGTGGTGCTAGGCCCAATCAAATTAAAATTGTTTTGCCATTTTAATAGAACTTCCGTATATATAATTAGCGCTTCTTGTTGATCAAAGGTAAGATTAAAAGGTTTGAGATACTCTACAATACTTTTCATAAAGTGATTTTCCAACTTAATTTTTATTGCATAAGATAATGCTCGAAGAAATATAATAATACAAAGTATTATAGTAATAAGACGATTAGGCTTTTTTCATATGAGCCAAAATCGCTATTACCGAAGAAGGTGTAGCCCCTCTTATCCTTAAAGCGCTTCCAATACTGGCAGGCTTGATTGCAGTAAATTTTTCTACCATCTCGGTGGATAATCCATCAATATCTTTATAAATAATATTTGAGGGGATTGGTAGATTTTCTTCTTTTCTAAACTGCTTGATCTCTTCGTTTTGTTTTTTTAGATAAGGAAAATATTTACAATCATTATTAATTATTTCCATAATTTTAACAGGTATTTTAGTAAGATTAGGCCAAATATTATATAAATCTTTAGGTAAAATAGTAGAAAAGGCTAATAAATCCAAAGCGCTGCGCTTAACCCCATCAAGATTTACATGAATTCCAAGACTTAATAATTTAGTAGGAGTGATTACAAGTTGATTTAATTCGCTTTTAGCTTGAGCCAAAAGATTTATTTTTTGCTTAAAGCTTTGATATCTCTCCTTAGTAACTGCACCATATTCATAACCTTTGGCTGTTAACCTTTGATCGGCATTATCCGCCCTTAAATGCATACGATATTCAGCGCGTGAGCTAAACATTCTATAAGGCTCTGAAACTCCTTGATGGATAAGATCATCAATCATAACTCCTATATAACCCTCATCTCTACCTATAATAAATTCCGCAGGCGTTTCTAGCAAATTAATATTTTTTATTTTAAGCCCTGCATTAATACCTGCAACTAATCCTTGACCTGCAGCTTCTTCATAGCCTGTAGTACCATTAAGTTGGCCAGCTAAAAATAATCCTGTAATCTTTTTAGTTTCTAAAGTGGGCTTAAGTTCCTGCGGATTAATATAATCATACTCAATGGCATAACCATATCTTAAAATTTTAACCTGCTCTAAACCAGGCATAGATCTAATAAAGGTTTCTTGGACTTCTTGAGGTAAGGAGGTAGAAATCCCATTAGGATAAACACTATAATCATCTAAACCCTCAGGCTCTAAAAAAATCTGATGAGTATTTTTATCAGCAAATCTAACTATTTTATCCTCAATTGATGGGCAATAACGTGGCCCAACTCCTGAAATGTTACCATTATATATGGCCGATTTTTTAATATTATCCTTAATAATTTGATGTGTACTTAAATTAGTGCTAGTAACATAGCAAGAAATTTGGGTAGATTGAATTTCTTCATTTAAAAAAGAAAAAGGTTCAGGATTTTCATCTCCCTTTTGCTCCTCTAAAACGCTCCAATTAATGGTTCTCCCATCAAGCCGAGCGGGAGTGCCAGTTTTTAATCTACCTACTTCAAATTTGTGATTCTTAAAGAATTGCGCTAAAGCTACAGCAGGTCTATCTCCATAACGCCCCGCAGGATAATTAACATTGCCAATATGAATAACCCCATTTAAAAAAGTTCCAGTGGTTAGAATCACTGTTTTAGTATTTAATATGCGACCATCTTCTAAAAGTATAGCGCTAACCTTTCCCTGATTTAAAAGTAAATTATCCACCATCCCTTGAATAATATTTAATCCATATTTTTCTTTATATTGAGCTAAAATTTCATTAGAAAATTTTTTATAAAGTTTTCTATCAGCTTGTGCTCTAGGTCCTTGTACTGCAGCGCCCTTACTAGCATTAAGGACGCGAAATTGTATACCGGCTTTATCGATAATTTTTGCCATTACTCCATCAAGGGCATCAATTTCTCGCACAATGTGTCCTTTACCTAAACCGCCGATGGCTGGATTACACGACATCTGTCCTATGTCTTCTAAAGAAATAGTAACTAAAGCAACTTTAGCTCCTAAGCGATTAGCAGCGCAACAAGCTTCCATGCCTGCATGACCACCGCCAATTACAATCACATCAAAATCTAGAGAATTAAAGGCTGAATCAGAGTTATTCATGTTATAGTCCATATTTAATAAACATATTTAGCTAAAATTAGATAATGTATGTATTCTATTTTGGCTAATTATTTGTTTTAACGCAATCACTAAAATAATTACCTCTTATTGGTATAATTTATTTACCAATGCAAAATTTACCAAAAATTATTCCTAAAATATCTTCTATATCTACCTTACCTAGGATTCTACCAATTTCTTGTAAAGCTCTCCTTAGATAAAAAGCTAGTATAACAGCATTGGTTTGCCCTAAGGTTTCTTTTAATTCGCTTAGGCAAGCATTTATAATTTCGCTATGACGCTGCTGGGTAATCACAGGATTTTCTAAAAAACCTGTGATTTGTTCTAATTGATTTATTAGCCCTAATTTAAAATTCTCTAGGCCTAGCTTATCTTTAATAGAAACAAAATAAATTTCTGGGTTTACCGCTAAATTTTTTTCTAAAATCTGTGCTTTTATTTGCCTCATAAAGTCATCAGATAATTTTTTCTCCCCTTTAATTTCTAAATCAATTTTATTGATCAAAAATATATAATTACGTAAATTTTCTTCTGCAATAGGAAAAGCAAGTATAGGATAAATAAATTCATCCACTAATTTATAAGAGTGGTACAAATCGGTAATATCTAAAATGACAAGTATGATATCACTTTCCTTAAGTCTGCTAAGAGCTCTTTTAACCCCTTCAGCCTCAATCACATCTTGAGTAAGACGAATTCCTGCGGTATCTGCAATAACCACCGGAAACCCCCCTATATCCAAAAATGATTCTATCACATCACGCGTAGTGCCAGGTATATGAGAAACTATAGATGTATCTTTATCAGTTAAGTAATTAAGTAAGCTAGATTTTCCGACATTGGGGCTGCCTACAATAGCTATAGAAATTCCTGACTTAAGCTTTTTAATTTTTTTACCACTAATCATCTCTAGTTCAATTATTTTAATTAAATTAGTGATTCTTTCATAGGTTTTACTAAAAATATCATCAGGTAGGTCTTGATCAGAAAAATCTAAAGTAGCTTCAAAAAGGGCTAAAATTTCCTTAAGTTGATTATACCAATTTTCATATTTAACTCCTGTTTCACCTTGTAATTCTTTTAGAGATTGTTTCCTTTGATAAGAAGTTTGAGAATTAATTAAATCCGCAATACCTTCTGCTTGGAGAAGATCAATTTTACCATTTTCTAAAGCTCTTCTTGTAAATTCTCCGGCATAAGCAGTTCTATGATCAGGGCAAGAGGCTAAAAAATCTAATAAATCTTTAATTACCGCCAATGAACCATGCACATGATATTCTACAAGATTCTCTCCAGTATAGCTTTTACCTTCAGGAAAATATACAATTAAGGGTTGATCAATAATTTGATTTTGAGCATCATAAATATTAGAAAGGAAAAAATGTGTAGGAACAAAATTAGTTTTTTTGCTAATCTGCTTTAAGCTTTCTAAAGCATTTGGACCTGAAACCCTAATTACTGCAATGGCGGATTTTACAAAAGGAGTGGAAAGAGCAAAGATAGTATATTGAGCCATTTGATTTAATTAATAATTTTATCTGCCTATACAGTAATAGTTCGTAAAAATATAACTATAGGATTTATAAAAATAAAGGAGGCTAAAAAGCAGTATAAGCCCCCTTTTGCTTTCTAAGAATTCATATTTTGAAAAAAATCGCTATTAGTTTTATATAATCTCATTTTATCTAACAAGAAATCAATACCCTCATTGGGCCCCATCTGCATAAGGATTCTTCTTAATACCCACATTCTTGATAAAGTATTTTTATCTACAAGTAGCTCTTCTTTGCGAGTACCAGATTTAGTAATATCAATACTTGGAAAAATTCTTTTATCAGAAATTTTTCTATCTAAGATTATTTCCGCATTGCCTGTACCTTTAAATTCTTCAAAAATTACATCATCCATCCGGGAGCCAGTTTCCACAAGTGCCGTTGAAATAATAGTTAAAGATCCACCTTCTTCTATGTTACGAGCAGCACCAAAAAAGCGTTTAGGCTTTTGCAAAGCATTAGCATCTACACCACCTGTAAGTACCTTTCCTGAAGAAGGAACCACAGTATTATAAGCCCTAGCTAAGCGGGTAATTGAATCTAAGAGAATCACCACATCTTTTTTATTTTCAGTTAATCTTTTGGCTTTTTCCAAAACCATTTCCGCTACTTGGACATGTCTAATAGCAGGCTCATCAAAAGTAGAACTTATCACTTCGCCTTTAACAGAACGCATCATATCTGTTACTTCTTCAGGACGCTCATCAATTAACAAAACCATTAAATAGCATTCGGGATGATTTTTAACTATAGAGTTGGCTATATTTTGCAACATCATAGTTTTACCGGTTCTAGGAGGAGCTACTACTAAAGCTCTTTGTCCTTTACCAATGGGGGCAACTAAATCTAATATCCTTCCAGTACTATCACCTGATTTATCTCCTTCAATTTCCATAGAAAGGCGGGAAGAAGGGTATAAAGCAGTTAAATTATCAAAATTCACACGCTGTTTAAGTAAAGTAACATCAGTAAAATTAACCTTATTAAGTTTAAGCAAGGCGAAATAACGCTCTCCTTCTTTAGGTGATCTAATTTCTCCTTCTACAGTATCGCCAGTTTTAAGTCCTATTTTTCTTATTTGGCTGGGTGATACATAAATATCATCAGGGCCTGGTAAATAATTAGATTCAGGTGATCTTAAAAATCCAAAACCATCAGATAAGATCTCTAAAACTCCTTGTCCAACTATAGTAATATTTTTTTCTGACAGCTTTTTTAAAATAGCAAACATCAGATCTTGTTTTCTTAAATCAGAGGGATTTTCTATTTCTAAATGAAGAGAAAAATCAATTAAAGAAGTTAATGACTTAGACTTAAGTTCATTTAGATTGTTTATATTAATGTTCATAAATTACTCTGAATATTGGGGTGAGATTGTTTAAATTGATATTGATAAAGATTGTTTTACAATAGGAATTTTGTTTAAGGCTGATATTTAACGATAACCAATTATAAAAATAAATCAACAAAAAAATTAATTGTAATCTGGTTGAAAGTAAATCAATGTTAGCAAAAATTAACTTTTATAAAATCTTTAAAACCCAACTCTATAATAATTATATATTATATTTATATATAAGAAAGATATGATGTAGATTATTTAGGGGCTGTTAAATTATAGAATTAAATTCTTTTAACATTTTATTAACATAGTTATCTTAGGGTACCAATAAGATAAATGGTGATTTAAAAGCATCATTAAAGTAATTAGAAATAATTATTAACACATTATAAGTTATAGGGGTAAAATATGTAGAAAACGTTAGTAAATTATAGAAGAAATTTTCATTAACAGGTTATCTACAAAAATCACACAGCTTACTAACAATTAATTAATATTTTATTGAAGGCAGTAAATGAAGTGGGAAAGTCTAGAGAAATATGGTTTGCTGGGACAAAATATTAAATTTTCCTTATCTCCTAAAATTTATAATTTTTGGTTTAAAAAATATAAATTAAAGGCAAGTTATGAAATCATTGAAGTTGAAGAAAATCAATTACACATAAGTTTATTTAAAGAACTACAGCTTAAAGGATATAAAGGATTAAATATTACCAAACCTTTAAAAGATAAATTGTTTGAAGAAAAAATTTTTAATTTTCCCCATAATTCAAGAAAAAGCTACCTAATAGAATTTTCTTTACAAGCCAATCTTATTAAAGCAGTTAATACTTTAATTCTAAAAGAAAATATTATATTAGGATATAATACAGATTATTTGGGATTACAAGATAGTTACAAAACGTATAAATTAATTTTAAAAAATAAAGATATTTTAATAATAGGAGCCTCAGGGGCTGCTAGAGCATTAATTTATTCTTTATTACCATATAACCCTAATTTATTTATCTATAATAGAACTCCAACAAAGCTTGAGTATACTTTAGAAATTTTTAAAAATAATTTTAATGAAAATTATGCAAAAGATTTACACAATGTAAATGCCATTAAAGAGGTAAATGATATTAATCTTTTAAAAAATATAGATATAATTTTTAACGCCACCTCTGTCCCCTTAAATAATATTTTAGATTATGGTTTAACTAATCAAAGGGAAAAAGCCTTAATCCTTTATAGCCTTAATTATTTTTATCCAGAAGAAGCTAAAGGATTAAATACAACTACTATTTATATAAATGGCTTGTTAATGTTATTATATCAAGCAAGTTATAATTTTGAAATTTGGTTTGGGATCAAGCCTAAAGTGAATAAAGAGATAATTGATTATTTAACTACTAATGTCTAAAAGGTCAAAATGATTGTAATTGGCGTAACAGGAGGAATATCAAGCGGTAAAAGCACAATCTGTAAGCTTTTAGTACAAAAAGGCTGTATTTATTTTGATAGTGATTCGTATGTTAAAATTCTATTACAACAGAAAAAAATTGTTAAGCAAATATATCATAATTTTCCTCAACTAAAAGAGGAAAAGTTTAAAAGTATTTATCAAAGGAATAATCCAAAAATAAATAAAGCTTTATTAAAAGAAATTATCTTTAGTGATTATGAAAATAATATAAAGATAATGGAGAATATTATGCACCCTTTAGTATATAAAAAAATAAAAAAGCTGATCTTTGCAAATAAAGTTATAAGTCTATTTGTTGGGCTTAGTAGCTATTTAGCTAATAAACATGTAACTAAGTATTTAGTTTTAGAGGTCCCTTTATTATTTGAAAGCCAAATAGATAAATTATGTAATCTTACCTTAGGAGTAACATGCACTAAAGAAAATCAAATTAAAAGGGCGTTATATAAAACCACAGAGGCTATAGGAAATATCACTTTAGATAATTTACAAAAAGTAATATTAAAGCAACAAACCCTGATTAATAACTTGCAATATACAGATTTTTTAGTGCAAACCGATAAGCCTATTAAAAACATTCAAGTTACCCAAGAAAATAATAAAAATGAGAAATGGGTAGATAAATCTACAGAAGAGCTAAGCCTAGAACTAGACAATATTTTAAAAAATATTTACCTTTGTAAACCAAGAGCCAAGATTAATGAAAAATCGTAAAATTATACTAGATACCGAAACCACAGGCTTAAATCCACGTCTTGGCGATAAAATTGTTGAAATTGCTTGTATTGAATTAATTGATGATGCAATAATGCAAGGGCATTTTCATTATTATCTTAACCCTGAAAGGGCAATTCCTAATCAAGCTACAGCTATTCATGGAATCACAAATGAGCATGTACAAGGATCCCCAAAATTTGCCGAAATAGTAGAGGAGCTTTTATTATTTATAGGAAATAGTCAGATAATTGCGCATAATTCTGAGTTTGATAGGGGGTTTTTAAATGCAGAGTTGACATCTTTAAACAAAAAACCTTTACCTTTTACACAATTTATTGATACCTTAAGTTTAGCGAAGAAAAAATTTCCAGGGCAAAAAAATACCTTAGATGAGCTATGTAAAAGGCTAAATGTAGATCTTAGCTCTCGTAAGAACCATCATGGTGCCTTAATTGACATTAAATTATTAGGAGAAGTATACTTTGGCTTATTAAGGGGCCAAAAAAGCATTTTTGAAGAACAAATATCTGTGGAAAAAATCAGTTTCAATAGGTTAAATCAAACCGAATTTTATAACCAAAAAGCAGTTAATTTTCAATATAGGAGTTATCCCTTAGCTGAAGAGGAAGAGAAAAAACATCAGGAATTTTTAAAAAATATCAAAAATCATTTGTGGATTTAGTTAAATAAATTTAGGACAAAATTATCCTCAAATATGATTGTTATCAATTATATTTTCAAATTATTAAATATAAGCTACCATTGATAAAACCTATTTTTAATACTACAATTAATTTAAGCAAAAAAGCCTGTTTAATGGAGTATAAAAACTAAGATTGATATTTATTAAAATAAATTAAATCTTAAGCAGAAAAAATAAAAAAGTTAAGGGAGAGTTAGGTGAAAGAATTATTAAATTATGTGGACATTATATTAATAGGCTTGGTAGTTTTATTCTTATTTTTTACGTTACGTAGAGTATTAGGAAAAGATGTGGGCTTTAAACGTTCGGATAAGCTAGAAATTAATCCTACTAATCCTACTATCTCCTCCTCCCCTTTAGGTTTAAAAAACGCCCAATCTAAAGGCCAAGAAGAAACCTACGAAGAAGAATATCCAGCAGGCAGTTTAGCTTATAAATTAAGCGTAATTGCTAAAAAAGATAAAAGCTTTACTAAAAAAGGCTTTATAAATTCTTCTAAAAAAGCTTTTGAGCTAATTGTTAATAGCTTTGCAAGTGGAGATATTTCTAAAATAGAACCTTTTGTAAGTTATAAAATTTATAACGCTTTTGCTAATAGTATTACTGAAAGAAACAATCAAAATAAAAAACTTTTTGTGGAAATAAAAGATTTTTTAATTGCTGATATCTATGAAGTAGATAGCGATGATCAAGATAACGTAAATATCAAAATGAAATTTGTAACTAGACAAAACAGAGAACTTTATGAGGTTAATCAAGATCCTAAAGATTTTAGCAGAAATAAGCCCAAAGATATCTTTGAGTTATGGACCTTTAATAAAAACCTTAAGGATAATGTATCTATTTGGAAATTAGTAAAAACCGCCAATGCTTAAAATTAATTGTTTAAAAATTAATTTTATAAATTCAACTGTAATTAGTGGATTATTTATATTTAAAACTTAGAATTTTTTATCTGGAAACAGATTTAAGAAGTGGTTATATTGATGAAAAAAAACTTTGAACTTGCTGAAGAAGATCAACCGCTATGGGAGCAAATAAGTAAAGAGTTTAAGCGGCTTAATGCCCTTAATAAGGAAGATAATGCTTCTTCTACTTTACTTACTACTGTAGATATCTATAAAATAAAAGAAAATATCGCAACTCGTTCATCCTCACCTTATATAATTAAAGCTCCAAAATTATCTGCAGATAATTTTGAAAAAAGAATTTTGCAAGATCTAAAAAAGGGTCACAAAAAAATTGAGCGCTATATTGACTTACACAACTATACTATTACACAAGGGGAAGCTAAGTTTAAGAGCTTTATTCTTGATTGTTTTCAGCATAAATACAGAGTGATTTTAATTATTACCGGGAAAGGAATAGGGGCTAAGGCTATCTTAAAAAGCTCAAAAACCAAACAAGAGTCTACTTTTCAGGAGGTGCTTTCCCCAAAGTCAACTTTAAGAAAAGAATTCTTTAGTTGGGTACAACAAGAAGACATAAAACCTTATATTATTAGTTATAGTCAAGCTTTACCGAAAGATGGAGGAGAAGGAGCATTTTATGTTCATTTGCGGGCTAACAGATAAAAGATGGTTGGGACAATCTATCTATTATTTTTTTTAGAATAATTAACTACAGCTACTAAACAACCTTTAAGTTCAACTTTTGCTAGCTTAAAATCATAACTTTTAGTACTATAAACATAATCTGAAATATTACTGTTCCAAGCAATATTAAGGATGCAATAATCAGATCGATATTGCCATAATTCTAAAAAATTTTCACTTTTTATTAAATTCGGAGCACCTAATAAATTAAAAATGTCGCTTTTGGAAAGTCTTTGGATTTGAGTAGGATTTTGAAGTAATTGGTTATAAACTGATAAAGTTTGCTCCTTATCATATAAAGCTAATTTATCTTTGCTATAGTTTTGTAAAAAATATTCGCTAGATAAAGGGTTTTCAGAAACTATTATAGTTTTAAAAGAGGTTTTAGTATCGATAGTTTTAAGATTATCGTTAAAACATCCCCAAGATAATAATAAAGCAATAATTAAGATACAATATTTACACCTCTTTAGATTATTCAAAATAGCGTCCGATCTTCTTATATTTTATTGTAGATGTATATAATACCAACTATCTTACTTTAATACAAGCTGTACCCTTTACAAGAAGTTAGTGTAGGACTTTTACGTACTATTTTATTTTAATTTCCTTTAAAGGGTTAAAAAAATTAGGTAGAATACAGTAAGTACAATTAAAGTGGTAGTTATAAAATGGTTTTTTCATCTCTTATTTTTGCTAAATCTAATCTGTTGTGGACGAAAAAAAATTTTTTAAGCTTTTCTTTGGCCATAATATTACTGCTAGCAATATGTGTACCTATCAAGTGGATTTCAGAGCCTTTAATTGCCACTACTCCACCTAAAGCTTTAAAAAAATCAGCAGATAAAAATTTAATCCTAAGTGTTGCTTTAGGCCGAAGTTTTCCACAATTTAGCATACAAGATGATAAAATTTATTTTGGTAATAGTATTTCAAATAGGTTAAATTCAGATAATAGCTTCTCAAAGCCTGATAGTGCTTTTAAAAACAACATGATTTCCTTACAGATCAACCCCTTATGGCAATTTTCCTCTTTTATCCCAAAATTATTTTTACGAGTAGATTACCAGGATAATTTTCAAAATTATTTTAATAACCAGAATTTTTCTTTAAATCTTATTTATAATATTATAGATTACGACGCATTGACATTATATGTGGGAGTATCTATACTTAATAGATATACAAATGCAATTTTATAGGTATAAGGAAGCTGAATTTAGCTCTAAAGTTTATCCTTCTGTAGCCCGTGATAATGAAAGGGGAGAAGTACACTTAGAAGAAAACAACGTAGTAGCTTTGGCTCAATCATTCTTTGTGGGAGGTGATGTGAGATTATCCAAGAAATTTTTTCTTTTCTTAGATATTCAAAGGGGAAAAACCGGAAGTTTAAAACAGCTTAATAATAGGGTTAATTTTAAAACCTATACATTAGGGATTAAATTTAAGCAAAATTTTTTTAATATCTAAATTAGTGTTAAATAACCTAAAGCTTTAAAATAATCATAAAGGGAGAAAATGGATTTAAATAAATTAACAATAGGCAAAAATGCCCCTGAAGAGTTTAACGTAATTATTGAAATTCTTAAGCATGGCAATCCGGTTAAGTATGAAATTGATAAGGATTCAGGAGTGTTAATAATTGACAGATTGGTAGCTACTTCTATGACCTATCCTTGTGATTACGGTTTTATACCTAATACTTTAGGAGAGGATGGTGATCCACTTGATGCTTTAGTTCTATGCCCTATGGCCGTAGTACCTGGTTGTCAAATTATGGTTAGGCCCATTGGAGTTTTAAAAATGACCGATGAAGGTGGAGGGGATGAAAAAATTCTTTGTGTGCCTGTTAATAAAGTAACCCCATATTATAAAAATATTAATTCTTATGAAGACCTACCGGAGCTACTAGTTAATCAAATTATCCATTTCTTTAAAACTTACAAAGATTTAGAAACGGGTAAATGGGTTAAAGTTGAGGGATTTGATGGGGTAGAGGCAGCTAAAGCAATTGTAAAAAAAAGTATACTAGCTAAATAAACCGCTAAATCAAAGTAAAAATAAAAGAATTGTAAAATACATTAGCAATTTTCCCTTTCCTTTAAAGCATAAAAGTACTATATAATTATATAGTACTTTTATTTTTAAACTATCGTTGACTAGAATAATCAAAAGTTTTTTGATTATAAGGGGAAAAAAAGCAAAATATTTAATAAAACGCTTAGGGATATTTTAATTTTTATGCACTATAAAATCTTTACTTCTAAAATAACATCAGTTGTTTATTATAAAAAGCTATTTACTATTTTATTAGGAGTAGTATTTTTATTTACGCTGATTAATTATAAGGCTTTATATGCAAAATCTTATAATGATCTTTCTGTTTTTTATAGGCTTTCTCGCCCTAGTGAAAATAGAGTAACTGCTGAGGAAAGAAGAAGGTTGTCAGATGTTAAAATGGAAATGTATCATGGTTTTGGTGCTAGCTATAATAATTTTAGAGCGGATTATTCTACTTTTTTTAAAGGTAGTAGAATAACAATTAATTATGATATTTGGTATAATCGCGTAGCTAGCCCTTATGTGGGCTTAGCTTATATATTTGGTAGTAAAGTTTCAGCTAGGGATTTTAATAAACAAAAATTAGACGGATATGATGCCTTGTTAGGTTTGCAAGTTAATATATATAATATATTAAAGCCGTATGTAGAATATCAAGTAGCTAAGAGTTTATTTATTATTGGAGTAAGAGTGCATATACCCCTAAAAATTAAAGTAAAACCGGCACTTTAGGGCAAATTCACCTAATTAATTTAGGCACAAAAATTATACACTTATTGCTGATAATGTAAGAAAAAATTTAAAGTTAACTGTAAAAGGAGTCCAGTAAAATGATTAATAAATTTATTAAGCTACCTTTAGTTTTAGGGACTTTATTAGCTTTTTTAGCTTTTACAGAAACTAAAGCGGCAATATTTATTCCAGATTTATATATTTCAGGTGGTATATTATCTTCTACTACTTCAGTTTCTTCAGTGACCGCCCTTTCAACTACAACTATAGAAAGTACTAAGGGTAATTCTGAAGGATTGTTTTTTACTTTAGGCCTTAGGCCTATAGATTTACCTATTGTGGGAGGTTTTAGAGGCGACCTACAATATTATTTAGATGCTTATGCCCAAAACGTAAAAAGAAGTAGCTATGGCGCAGTCATATATTTTGATTTTTTGAGAATTTTACCTATTAATCCTTATATTGGCGTTGGGATTACTAATACTAATTCTAACCTAAAGAATATATCTAACAGGGGGTATATTGGGGAAGATTATGAGAGAAGTAAAGGAGGGGCAAGCGCCCACATAGGTGTAAATCTTGATATACCTTTTTTTCCTTTAGATGTGTTTATAGAATATCGCAAAGTTAAAAAATCTCTAGGTGCTTATTTCAGAGGAAATAGCCATAATTTATCTGGAGCTAATAAGTATAATGCTAGCAGCGATGATATTTTAATTGGGGTTAAATATTATATTATAAAATAGGAAAGTGGAAATAAGAAGATTATAATTAACTATGCCCATTATAGTTAATTACTGGGAACCTTTAGATAAGGTGTGAGCACATAAAAGGTATATTTAAATTTATAAGGTATAAAGGATAAGAATTAAAATTAATAATTTCCCGGTTTTTAGGAAAGGTAGATTTTAATTTCTTAGTTTTCAATAAAGTGTTTTCTAATAATAAAAAACTAAAGATACTGAGAGAAAGATGAAAATAACCGAATTAAAAAGAAGTTTGTTAATTAATTTTTTCCTAGTTATAAGTGTGCTTTTAGGAAGTAAAGTTCCTATGTGGGCTTTATATCCAGAAAAGCAAGGCTATACTTATAAGGAAAGGTTTGCGGATGTTTATATCGGAGCCTCAGTGGGTAATAATGCCAGTGGCACTTTTGGTTTTGATGTACCTTCTTATGGCATAAAGCAATTATACGTGCCTACAGAATTCTTAAATGCTGGGATGTTAAGTTTAAGTGTAGGTCTGCGTATTTATGCTAATAGAAATACTTTTTTAAATAATTTTAGAGCAGAAGCTGAATATTTGTATATTTATCAATGGTATACTCCTATTGAAAATCGTACAGTTTTTTCTAGTAGCTTTGATACCTCGGTGTGGCCAAAGAAAGGGCAAGAGGTACTAAAAAATGCTTTAGCAATAAATTTATATTACGATTTTAGATTATTCTCTAAGCAATTTTATCCTTATATCGGAGCAGGTATCGGGTTAGGAGATGTAAAATATATATTTATCTCTGAAAAAGAACAGTGGAACGGTGTAGGAGAACAGTATGAAGGGGGTAAAAAAATTCCATTTACCCAATTTATAGTTGGGATTCAGTATGATGCAAAAATTATTAAATCATCTATGTTTATCCAGTATCGTGCAATCATGGGTAGCCCAGCGGATATAAATCCTTTAAATAATGGTATTCATAGTCGTGATAGTGGAACCCCTCCTGCAGATTATGTATCTCCACAAAAGAAATCAGTTACATATTTTAATAACGGCATTGCTTTTGGTATAAAATATTACTTATATTAAACTATTGTCTAAATTATATCATCGGACGTTCCTTTAAGTCTTCTATAATCGGGGCTTAAAATCATTTTGGGTTATTATTTTTAGGCCATGATCTCAAATAGCAAATTAAATATTTTCTAAATACTTAATCGGATTTCACCCTCTATGTCGTCTAAAAGTAGTCCTATGATGCATCAATATCTTGAAATTAAAAAAAATCATACAGATTACCTTTTATTTTTTAGAATGGGTGATTTTTACGAGATGTTTTTTGAAGATGCGGTAATTGCCTCTAATTCTTTAGGGATCATTCTTACTAAAAGAGGGAGTTTAAACGATGAAAATATCCCTATGTGTGGTGTTCCAGTACATTCTTATGAAACTTACCTTAATCGGTTAATTAAAGCAGGTTATAAAGTAGCGCTTTGTGAACAAGTGGAAGATGCAACAGAAGCGAAAAAAAGGGGATATAAAAGTGTAGTTAAAAGGGATGTAGTAAGAATTATTACGCCTGGAACTTTAACAGAAGATAGTTTATTAGAACAAAACTCCTATAATTTCCTTTGCTGTTTATATGTCCTAGGTAAAGGAGCTTTTATTTCCTGGATAGATATTTCTACAGGAGATATTTATCTACAAACAGCAAATTTCACAGAGATTAATACCATTTTATATAAAATTGCCCCCAAGGAAATTCTAGTATCTAAAGGTTTAGATCTAAAAATGCTGGGCGAGGAATTTAAAAATCTTTGTACTTTAGTACCCAAGGAACGTTTTAATAAAGAAAGTGCAGTAAGTCTTTTACGCAAAGTATTCCAAGATAAAGAGTTTATTTTTGAAACTTTAAGTTTAGGTGAACAAATAAGCTGCGGGGTATTATTAGATTTTGTTTTACTTACACAAAAAAGCATTCCTAGTATTACCTTTCCTCAAAGAAATGATAATAAAGATTTTGTAAGAATGGATCTTTTTACAAGGAAAAGCTTAGAGCTTACTAAAAGTGCTAATAATGATAATACGGGTAGTTTAAAAGCAAGCATCAATAAAACTCTAACGGCCTGTGGTTCTAGAATGTTAAATAATTGGTTAAATAACCCTTTAACTAATAAAGAGCAGATTTATAACCGCTTAGAATCTGTACGTTTTTTTGTAAAAAATCCTGAGCTTTTAAAAAGTTTTAGAGAATGCTTAAAAAATATTCCAGAAATTGAACGGGCTTGTGGCCGTATTTGCCTTAAAAGGGGATCAGCTTTAGATTTAAATTTAATTAAGATGGCTTTAAGATTATTAATTAAAGTAAAATCTATTTTCTTTAACCATGAAATGCCATTTTATCTGTTAAACATGATAGAAGCTTTGGGCTCTTATAACGCATTATTAAGCGAATTAGAGCTAGGGTTGGAAGAAAATATTACAGGTAGCCCTAAAGAAGGCGGAATTATTAAAGTAGGTTATAAAAAAGAGCTAGATTTTCTTTTACAAAGAAAAAAATCATTATTAGTAGAATTAGTTGAACTACAAAATCAATATATAATAGATTTCAAAATTAATAACCTTAAAATTCTTTATAACAACTTAGTGGGTTATTTTATAGAAGTTCCCATAAAACACAGCAATATTGGGAATCAATACAATTATTTAATCCATAAGCAAACTTTAGGTAATTCTATTAGATATACCACTAAAGATCTGATTACCTTAGAGGGAGAGCTGGCTAAAATTAGATTACAATCCTCTTCTTTAGAATTAGAGATTTTAAAAGATTTTTTTGAGCATGTTATAAAAGAAAAAGATAATTTAAATCTAACCTGTAAATCCTTGGCTGCCTTAGATATTTTAGCAGGATTCGCTACATTAGCTTTAGAACATTCTTTAATAGAACCTATAATTGATAGCTCATTAAAACTTAATATCGTTCAAGGCAGGCATATTGTGGTAGAAAGGAGCTTAAAAAATCAAGGAGAAGAAACTTTTATCCCCAATGATTGTGAAATGCCTCCTGAGAAAAATATCTTTTTGATAACCGGTCCAAATATGTCAGGTAAAAGCACCTTTTTAAGGCAAAATGCTCTAATTATTATTATGGCTCAAATTGGCTGTTTTGTGCCTGCAAATAAGGCAGAAATTGGCATAGTGGATTCTATATATTCAAGAGTAGGAGCTAGTGATGATCTATTTAAAGGCCAGTCAACCTTTATGGTAGAGATGTTGGAATTAGCTATTATTTTAAATAATGCAACGGAACGTTCGTTTATTATTTTAGATGAAATTGGCAGAGGTACTTCAACGTATGATGGGCTTTCTATCGCTTGGGCTACTTTAGAGTATTTAAATAATTCAGTGCAAGCAAAGACTCTATTTGCTACTCACTATCATGAACTAGTTGAGATTAAAAATTCTTTAGATAAAATATCTTATTATTATGTTAAAGTAGAAGAGCATAATAATAAAATTATATTTATGCATTCTATTTTGAAAGGCTCTATAGATAAATCTTACGGTATAGAGGTAGCAAAACTAGCAGGTTTGCCCTATAAGGTTATTGAAAGAGCTAAAGAAATTTTAAATAGCCTTAAGTATTCTAAAAACCTGTTAGTAGCTAATGTAGCTGATTACAGAGAATTGGAAGAAGAAACAGATTTAATAGCTTATAGAAATTCTTCTAATAATAAAAGCAAATTAAATTCTGGCTTTATTGCAGATTTATTCCCCCTTAATCTGAATAAGCAAAATCCTAAAGATGAGGTAATTAATAAAATATTAGAGAATATAAAAGATTTAGACTTAGATGATCTAACCCCAAAAGCAGCAATGAATATTATTTACGATATAAAAGAAAAGCTAACTAAAAATTGATTTTATATTAACCATCTTGTTTTAAGCTTTGTTTTCTAGTAATTATTTAAAATAAAACCGTAGCTTACAAATGAATTTTCTCAATATTATTAAAGTGAGTTTTTTTACTCTATTAAGTAGATTTTTAGGGCTTTTTAGAGATATATTGCTAAGCCGCTATTTAGGAGCTGGTTCAGCAGCTGATGCATTTTTTGTAGCTTTAAAAATACCCAATTTATTTAGAAGATTTTTTGCTGAAGGAACTATGCAATCAGCTTTTATTCCCATCTTTAATAAAATTTTTAGTAAAGATGCTCAGCAATCAAAAGCTTTTTCTTCCCAGGTTTTTACTCTTTATTTTATTGCGCTTATAGCTTTTATAATATTTGTAGAAATTTTTGCTGAATATTTGGTAATAATTATTGCGCCTGGGTTTAAATCTAAAGATCTTGAAACCTTTTATCTAACAGTTTCTTTAGTAAGAATCACTTTACCTTATTTATTTTTTATTTCCTTATCTTCTTTTTATTCTTCTATTTTAAATAGTTTAAATAAGTTTACGATGGTAGCTTTTTTACCCGCCTTTTTAAATATTACTATTATAGGTTTTTTATTGCTAGGTGAGGGAGTTATATCATATGCTTACTGGGCTAGTATTGGGGTACTTGTGGGAGGGCTAAGTCAGCTTTTAATAGTAGTTTATGGCTGCTATCATCAGGGTTGGCTAGTGGGATTTTCTTCTATTAAAAGGCTATATTTACCTACTAAAGAGTTTTTTAAAAAAATAGTGCCTGTGATTTTAGGAGCAGGGGTTTACCAAATTAATATTTTAGTAGATATTGTTGTAGCCTCTTTATTGCCCTTTGGCACGATTTCTTATTTATTTTATGCAGATAGAATCTATCAGCTTCCTATAGCAATTATTGGTATGGCTATAGGAACCGTAATTTTGCCGGTGCTCTCAAACAAGGCTAATTTTTCTCAAGAACAGCTTAACAGAACTAAAGAAAATGCCCTAATTTTTGCCTTAGGGTTTTCAATTCCCGCTACCTTAGGATTATTAATCTTAAGCAATGAAATAATCAAAATACTATTTTTTGGCGGCGCCTTTGGAACAGAAGCTTTAAGAGCAACTTCCAGCATTTTACTAATTTATGCTTTATCATTGCCAGCTAATATCTTGATAAAAGTGATTTTACCTATTTATTACTCTGAAGGAGATACTACTACTCCTTTTTATAGTACCCTAATTTGCTTGGCAGTTAATTTAATTTTAGTAATAATTTTATCTCATTATTTTTCTTACCTTGGGATTGCCTGGGCTACCACTATTGCTTCTTATTGCAATTTTTTTATTTTAGTTATTATTTTGCAAATTAAATTTAAAATCCATTTTTCTCAATTTTTTAAACAAGAATTAAGAAAAATTATGCAAGCTAATGTAATCATGCTAAGTGTTCTATTATTAGTAAAATTTACTATTTTAACCAACCCTTTAATAAGTTTAGGAAGGCTTAGATTATTAATAATCGGCATTATATTAATGGCAATGCTTATCTTATTAATTATGCTAAAATATTTAAAATCTTTTATTTACATAGAAGCTCAGTTAATATTTAAAAGAAAAAAAACTAACTAAATTTTTATTTAACTTTTACAAATTAATGAAAACTATATTTTCGGGTATTCAGCCTACAGGTACTATACATTTAGGAAATTACATTGGAGCAATTAATAATTGGTGTAATTTACAGAAAGCAAATAACATTAATCTTTATTGTATTGTAGATTTACACGCTATAACTGTTCACCACGATCCTGCGTTATTAAAAAGAAATACTTTGGAGCTTATTACATGGCTACTTGCTTGTGGGATTGATCCTGATAAATCTATAATGTTTACCCAAAGCTCTAATTCTCACCATACAGAATTAGGATGGTTGCTTAATTGTGTTGCGCGTATAGGATGGGTAAATAGGATGACTCAATTTAAAGATAAAGCGGGCAACAATCGTGAGAAAAGCTCAGTAGGCCTATATACTTATCCAGTTTTACAAGCAGCAGATATTTTGCTATATAATACAGATTTAGTACCTGTAGGAGAAGATCAAAAGCAACATGTGGAATTATGTCGGGATATCGCTTTAAAATTTAACCATGATTACGGTAATTTTTTTAAGATTCCAGAATATGTAAGCATACCCAATCAAGCAAGAATAATGTCCTTAAGAGATGGCTCAAAAAAAATGAGTAAGTCTGATCCAGCGGTAAGCGCTAAAATCTTATTTTCTGATAGTAATGAGGAAATTGAACAGAAAATAAAAAAAGCTACTACTGATTCTTTAAATATCCCTACCACAATTGAAGAAGCTGCTTCAAGACCAGAAATATATAACCTTTTAAATATTTATGCCTTTTGTGCTCGAACTTCATTGGCTGATGTGATAAACCAATTTTCAGGCCAAGGATTTTCAGGCTTTAAGAATTTACTTTCCGCTGCACTTATAAATTTAATCCAGCCCATAAGAGCAAAACAGATTGATTTATGGGAAAATCAGGATTACATACTAAATATATTACAAAAGGGTAAAGAACAAGCTGTAAGTTTATCTACCCCTAATATTAAGGCTATTAAAAAAATATTAGGATTTATTAATCCTTAACTATTTTCTTATACTATAAATAGCCAATAAATTAAACACTAAGGATGACCAAATGTTTATAGAAGTACAAGAAACCCCTAATCCAAATACTTTAAAATTTTTATTGGATACTCCTATTCTTAAAGATTCGCAAACCTACCATTTTTCAAGTATTAATGAAGCGAAAGCAGTCTCACCTTTAGCGCATCGTTTATTTGAGATCGTTGAAGTAAAGGGGGTTTACCTAGGGTATGATTTTGTAACAGTATTATTAAACAATGAAGATCAATGGACTTATTTAAAACCCAAAGTTTTAGCCTATATCACTGATTTTATTAGTTCAGGGGCAGAACCGCTTTCTAGTGCAGGGGAAGAAGCTAAGCAAGTATTTCAACTTATAGGTAAAGATGAAAAAGAGCAAGAAATTATTAATAAAATTGCCGAACTATTTGAAGAAAGAATAAGGCCAGCAGTAGCTATGGATGGGGGAGATATCACTTTAGCTAGCTACGAAGAAGGCGTAGTAGGTATAATTATGAGGGGATCTTGTTCAGGCTGTCCTAGTTCTACCTTAACCTTAAAAAATGGCATAGAGAATATGCTAAAATATTACATACCTGAAATTAAAGAGGTGGTTAATATTGGCTAAGAACATCGATACAGAGCCAATAAAAATTTCCCTTTATCTCAAAGGTTTTTTAAAAGCCATTAAGGGATATTCGCTCTTAGGTGGGTGTGTATCATTATTTCTTTGGGGTTATTTTATGACCTTTGAGATTTTTTCTAATGATTATATTCTTAAGATTTTTATTAAAAATAATGGATACTCTAGAAAGTGTCTTAATCTGTTTGAAAAAAAGGATGAAAGTCTAGTTTTTGATATCCATGAATTATTTCAGAGCCTAAATCAAAACAACCGTATAGCACCTATATTTTTCAACAATGTCCCCAAAACATTGCCCAATATAACTAATATGGAAGTTAGAAAGAGTGTATTTATTAACATATTGCTTCCTATTATTATTAAAGTGCAAAATGAAGTAGATACTGAAAGACAAAAGGTTTCATATATTAATACTAAAATTCTTAAAGAGCCATTAAGTGATGAGGATTTTAAACTTATTAGAGATTTGGCAGCCAAATATAACGTTAAAATGCAAGATGATAATTTTTGGGATTACACTAAAGCTTTAGAAGATTTAACTATCCGTGTAGATATTATTCCCTTTTCTTTAGTGCTCGCTGTTGCGGCTAAAGAAACAGGATGGGGGAGCTCTAGATTCTTAATTGAAGGTAATTCTTTGTTTGCGGAATGGGTTTGGTCAGAAAGCTTAGGTATCATCCCTACGGAAAGAGCAGCGGGCGCCAAGCATGCCGTAAGAAGCTTTCAAAACTTAGAAGATTCCGTAATTAGTTACTATCGCAATCTTAATACACACAATGCTTATCAAGGATTTCGTCTTAGAAGATATAAAATGAGAATTAAAAAAGAGGTTATGGATCCTGTAATTTTAGCTAATCAATTATCAAAATATTCTACTGAAACCCAAGATTATGTAAGAAATTTAGCACTAATTATTAGGGGGAATAAGCTCACTGTCTATGATAAGGAGATTTCACTTTCTGATGATTATAATTCCATTTGTATTAATATGGGTTAAGCATTATGAAATTATTACTAATTGATTGTTCTTACGAGCTGTGTTTAGGTATTTATGAAGGCGATTTTAAAGAGCAAGGGCATATAATAGGATCTTTTTTGCAAACTCGTAATAACGGGCACAAAATGGAAAATATAGTTCATGATCTCAAAGGGTTGTTATCTTCTACACAAACAAATATTAAAGATATAAAATGTTTAGGTATTATAACAGGGCCAGGCTATTTTAGTGGAATCAGAACGTCGCTTACCTTGGCTAAAATATTAAGGCTTGCCTTAGGGATAGAGGCTTGGGGTCTTAATGCTTTACAAGTTATAGGTTTACAATATTTTGAGTTAGAAGATAAAAAAGCTAATTTTACTGATTATATACCCCTAGATAAAGGAAGAGAAAAAGAAAAGCAACAGGCTCTTTTGGTTACTTATGATATTGGCAAAGAAGGGGCAGTAATAGCGCTTTTTAATCCTAAATTTCAATACGTGCTTACAGAAACCTATTTACCTAAAGAAAACTTATTAGGATTTCTAGCACAATATGAGCATTTAAATTTAATTATTATAGGTAACAAAAGCTCTATCTTTAAAGAGGCTACGGATTTTTTGCCAAACAAAAAAAATAATATTTATTATGCTCCTGAGATCCCTCAAGTAACTTTAAAAGGTATGTATAATTTTATTAAGTACATAAAGCAATTATCAAAAGAACAACTAATGATTAATAATCAAGTAAGGCAATTAATAGGGATAACACAAGTTCTAGCACCTTTATATGTTAGAGAGCCCTATACTATAAAAGCTGATGCATAAACCATTCATTAGCCCTTATTTGCTATTTTAAATTAGAAAAGGACCCTTTAAATATGCAAACTAATCCAGACACAATAATCCTCAAAAAAGCACCAGATATGATTTATGCTAAAAAATATCATATTAAAACCTGGGGCTGTCAAATGAACGTTTATGATTCTCAACGAATAGGAGAAATTTTGCAATCTTTAAAATATGAAAGTACTGAGGACGTGAGTGAGGCAGATCTTGTTATTTTAAACACTTGTCATGTAAGGGAAAAAGCCACAGAAAAAGTATATTCTGATATTGGTAGATTAAAAATTTTAAAAGAAAGAAGAAGAAAAATAGGAAAAAACCTTATTATTGGAATTTCAGGCTGTGTGGCTCAAGCAGAAGGTGAAGAAATTATTAAAAGAGCACCAATTGTAGATATGGTGTTTGGAACTCAAACTTGGCATAAGCTTAAAGATATGATTTATGAAATAGAAAATAACCATAAAAAGGTTTTTAATACAGATTTCCCTGTAGAGGAAAAATTTGATTCGCTACCACACATTTTTGATATTAAGCGAGTGCAAAGTGGAGCAGCTTTTATTGCTATTCAAGAAGGCTGTGATAAATTTTGTACCTATTGTGTGGTTCCTTATACGCGAGGAGCAGAATACTCAAGGCCAACATGGAAGGTATTAAATGAAATTGATCAATTAGCTAATCAAGGCGCGCAAGAAATCATGTTACTTGGCCAAAACGTTAACGCTTATCATGGAGATGCCCATGATGGCACTCAATGGACATTGGGAAAGCTAATTAGGAAGGTAGCTGAGCATCCAAAAATTACACGAATCAGATATACTACCTCTTATCCGGCGGAAGTTGATGATGATCTAATTTCTGCTCACCAAGAAGTAAGTAAGCTAATGCCCTTACTACACTTGCCAGTACAATCAGGATCTAATAAAATACTTAAGGCAATGAATAGGCGCCATACAGTAGAACAATATTTAGATTTGATAAAAAGGCTTAAGCAAGCGAATCCTAATTTAGCATTTACCTCTGATTTTATTGTGGGCTTTCCAGGGGAAACAGAAGAAGATTTTTGTGCGACTTTAGCTTTAATTGATCAGGTGGAATTTATTCAAGCTTATTCTTTTATTTTTAGCAGCCGGTTAGGAACTCCAGCAGCATTGATGGCGAATCAAATTGATGAAACGGTTAAATTGGAGCGCTTGCACAGATTACAGGGGGTTTTGGAAGGTCATACTAAAAAATTTAACCTTGATTGCGTAGGTAAAATTTTCTCTGTATTACTGGATAGGCCAGGTAAACAGCCTAATCAGCTAGTAGGAAAGAATTCTTATATGCAGGCTGTACATGTGGATAATGTAGGGCTTGAAAAAATAGGAACAATAGTGAATTTAAAAATTACTGCTGCTTATCAAAATAGCTTAGCAGGGGAATTAGTGTAAAGTTATTTAGGTTTAACAGCAATCTCATGGATAAGATTAATGTAAATATTAGCGCCTTAAAAACTAAGTGGCAACCCAAGGAAATGTTAGCCCTTAAAGGTCTAGCAAATTCTGTAATTCATAAAACCTGGGAATTATTGTTAAAAGAAAAAAAACTATCTATTTTTAAAAAGAAAATTATTTTTATCGATGTTGTATTAACTAATGATCAAAATATGATAAAGTATAATTTTAGGTTTAGAGGTAAAAAATTAGCCACTAATGTTATATCTTTACAATTTTATACAAAAGCTGATTTTAATAATCAGCTAGAGCAGTTAAGTTTGGGTAGCATTATAATCTCTTTAGAAACGCTATTACAAGAAGCCTTACAACAAAATATGACAAAAGAGAATCATTTTATTAGGTTACTGGTACACGGATTATTACATTTACTTGGCTACGATCATCTTAATAATAAAGATTCAACCATTATGTATAATTTAGAAAATAAAATATTACAAAATTTAAATATCAATGAAACAAGTATAGTAAAGAACTATTGGGGTGAACAAAAAAACAATGCCTGAAGATGACAGTAAAAAAGCTTTACGTAATTTATTTAATAAATATTTTAATTTTAAAAAGTTGAGCTTAAAAAAAACTAACCTCGAATCTAATAGGCAAGAAAACTATGATTATGATAAATTGGTTAATTTAATAAAAGATTACGACAAAAATAGCGAAACTCATAACATTTCTGAGCACTCTTTAATTAGCAATGTAATTTTTTTAAGGGATAAAAGAGCCCAAGATATAGCAATGCCCCGAATCGATATCGTAGCAGTGAGAGATGATATCGACATACAAGAAATATTAAATGTGATTCAAAAAAGTGGGCATTCTCGTTTACCTGTATTTAAAGATAATCTAGATAATGTTACAGGTTTCATTCATGTTAAAGACCTCATACCTATTCTTAATAAACAAGGTCCTTTAGTTATTGATACCATTTTAAGGCAGATTATTTTTATTTCCCCTTACATGAATCTTTTAGATTTACTATACGAAATGAAAACCAGAAGAATCCATATGGCCCTTGTGGTGGATGAATTCGGAGGGGTTGATGGTTTAATCACTATGGAAGATGTAATGGAAGAAATCGTTGGAGATATTACCGATGAGTATGATAAAGTTCCTTTAAATATGATCGAATCTATTTTACCAGGAGTGTTAGAAGCAGATGCACGAATTGAATTAGATGAATTAGAAAAGCAAACTGGCAGCTTTGTTTCTACAGAGGAAAAAGAAGAATTTAATACTGTGGCCGGTTTGATAGTTTCTTTAGCGGGATATATACCTTCTAAAAATGAATTGATTCTTCACCCCTCAGGAGTAGAGTTTAAAATTCTCTCTGCAGATCCTGTTAAAGTAAATAAAGTATGTGTATATTATGATAAACTTATACCAAAGCTTCGTAAACCTTAAAAGATTTTTATTAAAAAATAATCAGATTACTTCCTTCTTACTCAAACTATTAGCCCTTATCTTTTACCAAAATCTTGCAGCAAAAATAACCCCCCCCCCTAGGCGGTTTATTTTGTAAAGTAATTAACAGAATTACAAAATTTCATATTATTTATTTACTGATTATTAATTTTTCCTTGGGTTCTTTATACGTTTTAGCTTTCCCTCCCTTTAATTTTATTATCTTTGGATTTATTTGTATTATTTTATGTACCTTAATTTTTACATTAGCTAAAAGCTTTTTACAAATATGTTTATTATCATTTGCTTTTACGTTGGGATTAAGCGTATTTGGGTTTTATTGGATAGTTTATGCAGCAAATTATGTATTACCTTATGAGGGGCTTTCTCTGTTGATTCTAGTAGGTTTTAGCTTACTGTATTCTATACCTTTGCTACCTGCAGCTTATCTAATTAATAAGTCTAAGTATGTGGGAGGGAAATTTGTTTTTATTACTTTAATTGCATGGAGCTTTGTGGAGCTATTTAAGCAATATTTCATGGGGGGTTTACCTTGGTATTTGCCTGCCCAGCTTTGGAATAGGAGCCTGCCTATTTTGCAGTCCGCTTCGGTGGTAGGAGTATTAGGTCTATCTGTGTTAACGTTATGGTTACTGTTGTCATTTTTAATTTTGGGAGCCAAAAATAGAACTTTATTCTTTAAAATCAAATTTATTATGATTCCCTGGGTTTTATTTTTAATACTTTATATAGGAGGGCTGATTAGCTTAGTAGAAATGCCTGAGGACAAAAACACCCCATATATAGACATACGTATTGTACAACCTAACATTAAGCAAAATGATAAGCAAAATCCAGAAAAACTATTAGAGAATTTCAAGGAAATAATAGCGTTGACCTTCAATGGTTTAGATTATGATAATCCTCCAAAATATATCATATTACCAGAGGTTGTTTTTAACTTGATTTTAGAAGATAATCCATTACTATTTAAAATGTTATTAGAAAAGATACCAAAAGGCAGCTACTTATTAATAGGAGCTTTACGCTTAGAAGATAATAAATTATATAATAGTTTGTACCAAATAAGCGGTAGTAGCCAACAAATTGTTAAATACTATGATAAAATAAGATTAGTACCTTTTGGAGAATATATTCCTTTTTCTGAATATGTACCGTGGGTAAGTAGCTTTGTTGGGTTATATGATTTACGTAAAGGAGACAAGCAAACTATTTTTGATGCTGAAGTTAATGAGCATTTTTTAGCGTTAATTTGTTTTGAGGGAATTTTTTCGAATCCAAATATTTCTTCTCAGCGAATTCAGTGGTTGCTAAACGTTAGTAATGAGGCCTGGTTTAATTCTTCTATAGAATTCGAGCAGAATCTATCGTTATTTAGATTTAGATCTATTGAGGGAGGAATTCCGTCTGTTAAAGTTTCTAACACGGGAATCTCAGCAATTATCGATAATAAAGGGAAAATAATTTACCAATCTTCCAAAACAACAAAACAAGTTGTAAATCTGCGATTGTCAATTAAACTTAAAAATACTATAAATAGTGATATAGGCAATAAAATTTTAATGAGTGTTATCTTAACGTTATTTTTAATAAATTTAAGTACAGTAATTAAAAAAAATACAAAACAAAGGGTTAAATTTGAGCACTAATAGCATCAGCAGTAGATCTTCAAAAGATGTAGACCTCTATGCGGGGGAACAATTAAAATTTAGGAGATTAGAACTTGGTCTCAGCCAAAAATATTTGGCTGAGAATGTGGGAATCACTTTTCAGCAAATCCAAAAGTATGAAAAAGGTACTAATCGTATAGGAGTAAGCAGGTTATATGAATTTTGCAAAATTCTTAAGGTTAAGCCCTCCTATTTCTTTCAAAATATGGATTACGGTACGAAAGAACAAAGTTTCACTTATAAAGTGGCGGAAAATAAAGAAGACGCAGATGAAATAATCTTTCTTATACATGGGTATAAGAAGATAAAATCTCCGAGCAAAAGGAAATTAATTATTGATTTAATGAAATCCTTAAGCGAATCTAATACTATTAATGAAAAAAGTAGTTAACTTTTAAAGTAAGCATTAGATTCTTTAGATCTACAAATAAAATAGTGTATAGTAATAATAATCAACTTTTTGTTGCCTAAGTATTGCTATATATTTTTACGACAGCGATATGTATAAATTCATACTAGTATGTTATTTGACTAGTATGTTATTAATTAATTTTTTTATGAAAGGGGAATAGCAAATGCTGAGAAAGGATTTTTTATTCACTAGTGAATCTGTGTCTGAAGGGCACCCTGATAAAATAGCTGATCAAATTTCAGATAGTATTTTAGATTATTTTTTAAGTCAGGATCCAGAGGCTCGTGTTGCCATTGAAACCCTAGTAACCACTAATCAGGTTGTTTTGGCAGGTGAAGTTAAAACTAATATAAGGTTTACTCTAGAGGATCTAAATAAGGTAGCAAGAGAAACCATTAAGGATATCGGATATACTCAAAAAGGATTCGATTATAGAAGCTTAAAAATCGATAATTATATTCATGGCCAGTCCGAGGATATTGCAGTAGGGGTTGATGCTACAGCAAATAAGGAAGAAGGGGCAGGCGATCAAGGATTAATGTTTGGGTATGCTTGTAAAGAAACTTCAACTTTTATGCCCGCTACCTTGCATTATGCTCATAAAATATTATATGAGTTAAGTTTAAGAAGGAAAGCCAAGCAGATTAAGGGCTTATTGCCGGATGCAAAAAGTCAGGTAACACTTGAGTATGAAAACTATAAGCCAAAAAGAGTCCATACTATTGTGGTCTCCCATCAGCATGAAGAAAATATGAACCAAGAACAAGTTAGAGATGCAATTTTGCCTGTTTTGGCGGAAGTTTTCCCTAATATCTTATATAATCCAGAGAAAATAATCATTAATCCTAAGGATAGAGAAATTATCCTTAGTGATTCGCATATTGTATATATTAATCCTACAGGTAGATTTGTAGTTGGTGGTCCAGATGGAGATACGGGATTAACGGGTAGAAAAATTATTGTAGATAGCTACGGTGGAGTAGCGCCACACGGAGGCGGGGCTTTTTCAGGGAAAGATCCAACTAAAGTGGATAGATCAGGAGCATATGTAGCTAGGTATCTCGCTAAAAATATTGTAGCTGCAGGATTAGCAGATAAATGTACAATTCAATTATCTTATGCCATAGGGGTAGCTAAACCCCTTTCATTATATGTTAATTGCCATAATAGTAGCAATATTAATGAGGTAGAAATAGAGCAATTAATCCAACAATTGGTAGATTTATCACCAAAAGGAATCAGAACCCATCTAAAACTTAATGCTCCAATTTATCGCCCAACTGCTACTTATGGTCATTTTGGTATTGAGCCTTATCAAAATTTCTTCCCTTGGGAAAAACTAGATTTGGTGGATAGTCTTAAAAAACATTTTAAGCTATAAAATAAATGTTGATAGGTAAATGGCGTATTTCGATGAATATTATAAAACAAGACAGTTTCAAAGATTCTACTATCAGCTTTTATGGTAGAAAAAAAGGCCGCTTAAGTGTTAAACTAAAAAGCGTTTTAGAGGAATTACTTCCCCTTTATGCCTTACCACTTTCTATCTTTATGGCCTTAGAACCTAATAGGCAAAGTGAAAATGATTCTTACAATTCGGCAAATAAGCTAACTAATAATTTTTATTCTTGTCTAAAGGATTATAAAAATATAAATTTAGAAATTGGATTTGGTTCTGGCGATTTTATATTTTCAAGTGCTACTAATTATCCGCAAGATTTTTATTTAGGAGTTGAGGTATTTGCAAATGGAGTGGCTAATTTATTAGATAAACTAGCGACTTCCCCTTTGCCTAATCTTAAAATTTATCATGAAAATATTCATGATTTACTTGATTTATTTCCCAATAATATCTTTGATAATATTTATATTTTATTTCCTGATCCTTGGCACAAAAAAAAGCATAATAAGCGGCGGTTAATTAATCCGCTTAATTTAATAAAGTTTTCTAGGATTTTAAAACCCCAGGGTAGTTTGATTTTTGTTTCAGATCATGAAGCATATGCTCAATGGAGTTTAGAGCATATGCAATCTTCACATAATTTTAGGGAACTTGGTAATAAATCTATAGAATTTATGAAAGAGCTAGAGAAAATCCAGACCCGCTATAAACAAAAAGCTTTAATGTTAGGTAAAAAGATCTTTTATCTGCAAGCAATTAATTACAAAGAAGAGTTTTAATAACTTGTATGTTGCATATTAGCAGAAAATGTAATATTATTTTTATAATAAGAATATTGAAGTAAGCGAAAAAAGGCGGTTTATCCGTCTTTTTTTTCAACTATATTTAGATAATCATATTTATGGGCTATATTTAAGCAAAGAGCAAGTTTATGAATATTTTGGAAACAAAAGTATTAGAGCTCATCCAAGAGGTGGCAAAAGAACAGGGTTTAGAGATTGTTCTGATTAAAATGTTAGATAATCAAGGCATTTTACAGATTATGATTGAAAAAACCACAGGAGAATCGGCTACTTTAGATGATTGTGCTAATTTTAGTAAAGCGATAGCGGTACTATTAGATGTATCTAATTTAATTACTAGCAGTTACAGATTGGAAATTAGCTCCTGTGGTATAAATAGACTTTTAGTTAAAAAAGAAGATTATGAGAGATTTAAAAACAACAACATCATCTTAAAAACTAAACTACCCTTAGATGGTCAGAAAAATTTTAAAGGGTATTTAAAGGGTCTAGAAAATAGTAGTGGTAAAGAAAGTAAAATTAAAATAATTATCAACAACGAAACTACTAAAGAAGAAAAAGAAATTTTAATTGAGTTTGAATTAATCGATAAAGCAAGCTTAGAGCTAATTAGATTAGAGGACCACAGTAGGAGTAAAAATGCTAAAAACAAATGAAAAAAATCTTGAATTACAAGCTCGCCCAGAATTATTGGATATTATAGAGGTTGTAGCTAAAGATAAAGGGGTGGCTATTGAAGAAGTTTTTGAAGCAATGGAAATGGCTATTAAAAAAATAGCTAATAGCAAGTATGGGATGCTTTATAATATTAGAGCTAAAATTAACAGAAATAATGGCGCTATTGTGATTCATAAGGTTTTATCAGTAGTAGAGGAGGTAGAAAATCCTTATTATGAAATTACTCTTGAGCAAGCTAAACAAAGAGGGGATACGGTGGAGCTAGGCGATGAGATTACTGAAGTTTTGCCAACAGTAAATTTTGATAGGGGATATGTACAATCTTTTCGTCAGGTAATAACTCATAAAGTTAAAGAGGCGGAAAAAGAAAGAGAATATCAATCTTATAAAGATAAAATAGGGGAAATTGTAAGTGGTGTAGTTAGACGTGTGGAAATGGGTAACTTTTTTGTAGAATTAACTAATAAAGCTGAGGCTTTTTTACGTAGGGATAATTCTATTCCTAGGGAGATTTTAGAAGTTGGAAATAGAATCAGAGCATTAGTTATAGATGTGAAAAGAGATTTAAAGGCATCACAAATCTTTATTTCCAGAACTCATCCTGACTTTATCGCTAAACTTTTTGTTCAAGAAATTCCTGAAATTTATGAAGGAATAATTGAAATTAAAGCTATCGCCAGAGATGCAGGCTCAAGAACTAAAATGGCAGTTTATTCTAAAGATCCATCCCTTGAACCAGTAGGGGCGTGTGTAGGGTTTAAAGGCTCCAAAATTCAAGGTGTATTATCTGAAATTAAAGGAGAGAAGATTGATCTTATCCAATGGTCAGATAGCATTGCGACTTTTGTTATTAATGCTTTTCATCCTTCTGAAGTACTTAAAGTTATAGTAGATGAAAGCAAAAAGGTTATTGAGATAGTGCTTAAAAGTGAAAATCTTAGTTTAGCTATTGGTAGAAGAGGCCAAAATATTAATTTGATTTCTAAATTAATCGGCTGGAATATTGATCTTATGGGAGAAGAAGCAGAAAAAGAAAAACGTCAAAAAGATACTCAAGAAAAAACCAAATACTTTAAAGAGGCTTTAGATGTGGATGATGTAATTTCACACCTATTGATTATTGAAGGTTTTAATACAGTAGAAGACATTGTGGAGGCAGATAGTGCAGCACTAAAAACTATCCAGGCTTTTAATGATGATATTATAGAAGAGCTCAAAAGCAGAGGTAAGGAATATTTAGCTGGCCAAGCTAAGAAATCAGCGTTAGAGCTAACAGAGCTAGGAGTTAGTAAAGAGCTAATGAATATAGAAAAATTAAATAACGAAACTCTACTAATTTTAGCTAAAAATAGTATAAAAACCATGGAAGATTTAGCAGATTTGTCAGTATATGACTTAATTGATATTTTACCTAAAGGCTTAATTAATCAAGCTGAAGCAGAAAGTTTAATTTTATTAGCAAGAAAATCTTGGGAATAAATTAATTTACAAATATGGATGGATGGAATGGTAGAAGATAAAGTAGTAGATAAAAACAATCTATCAGATCAACAAGATGAAAAAAAAGATCCAACGGAAGTTAAAGCCAAAACCTCATTAGAGGAGGGCTCACCAAGAAAAACACTCTCTTTAGGATCTTCTCTAAAAGATACTGATATTCTGAAAGCTTTAGAAAGCAAAGAGAAGAGAATAAAAGGGCGATTAGTAACTGTGGAGATTCGTGGCAAAAAGAGGGTGGAAGAGCCTGTTATTGTAATTAATTCTCACACAGTACAAGCTGAAGATTCTGAAAATCCTTCTTCTAAAGATCACATAAAAAAAGAAGCAGAAAATAGTTTAAAGGGTAAATTAACTGAAGATGAAAAAATCTTAAGGCAAAAAGTATTAGAAAATAATAACTCAAATATTAATGAAGCTAAGGTAGATGTAGGATTATCTTCTTTTAATATTGTAAGTCAAGAGCCGTATGTCCCTATGCTTTCATCTGCAAATGTTTCTCAGGATAAAGCTGGAGTAAAATCTGCCCTAAATACTGAAGATACTGCTGTAAATAAACCAGCACCTCAGGGATCTGAAGGTAAATTTGTCCCTTTTAAACCTGTGCCAACAAAAGGTGGTAAGGAACTTTCCCAAGCTCAATTAGATGAAGAAGAGCTAATTAAAAAGAATAAGAAAAAATCTTTATTAGAATCCGTGGACAAGAGAAAAGTTAATAGCGCCACCAATTGGAGAAATACTTATAATATTACTTTTGATAGTGAAGAAAACCTAGATGAGGAAGAAGTAGAAGAAGAGGAAGTAGAAGAAAAGAAGCCAAAATTTGTTTATGTGGCCAAACGCAAAAGTAAAAAGAAATCTTCTCATGCTGCAAATAGATCAAAAGTAGCTAAAGACATAGAAATATCTAAACCTATTATGGTGCAAGATTTAGCGGCGAAAATGGCAGAAAAATCTAATATTTTAATTAGAGCTTTAGAAAAATCTGGAATTTTCGTAAAACCTGAAAGTATATTAGATATGGAAACTGCTGAACTAGTAATTGCAGAATTAGGGCAAAATCCAATTGTAATCAACTCCTCTTTAATTGAAGAAGAATTTTTAAATTTTAAAGATAACGAGGAAGATTTAGTAGATATTCCTCCAGTTGTTACTATTATGGGGCACGTGGATCATGGTAAAACTACTTTATTAGACGTGATGAGAAAAACCAGTGTGGTTAGTACAGAATCAGGGGGTATAACTCAGCATATAGGTGCTTATCAAGTTAAAGCATCAAATGGCAAGATGATTACATTTTTAGATACTCCAGGACATGAAGCCTTTAGTCAAATTAGATCAAGAGGTGCAAAGGTAACTAATATTGTGGTATTAGTGGTGGCTGCTGATGATGGGGTTAAAACTCAAACTATTGAAGCAATTAATCATGCTCGGGATGCTAAAGTACCGATGATAATTGCCATTAATAAAATAGATAAACCTGACAAAAACCCTCAAAAAGTAAAAACTGAACTTTTACAACATAATGTGGTGGTTGAAGAATTAGGTGGAGATTGTCTTTGTGTGGAAATTTCTGCAAAAAGCAACGTAGGTATAGATAAACTACTAGAAGCTATTTTATTACAAGCTGAAGTGCTTAATCTTAAAGCCAATATTAAAGTTCCTGGTAAAGCTAATGTGGTAGAAGTGCGGGTGGAAAAAGGCTTTGGTGTAGTAGCAACCATTTTAGTAGAACGGGGCACAGTAAGAATTGGAGATATTTTTGTTTGTGGTACCCAAGTAGGTAAAATAAAGGTAATGATTAATGATAAAGGTGAGAGGATTAAAATAGCTACTCCTAGTATGCCTGTGGAAATTTCTGGCTTTGATGGTATTGTGGAAACAGGAGATAGCTTTGTTGTAGTAGGTAGTGAGCTCAAAGCCCAAGAACTATCCACTTATAGAATGACTAAATTGAAAGAAAAATCTTTAAATGGTAAAGCTACAACTCTTAAGGAGCTTTTAAGCCAAAATAATTTTGATGTAAAAACTTTAGCTATAATATTAAAAGCAGATGCCCAAGGATCAGTAGAAGCGATTATGAGCTCTTTGAAAAAAATCATTCATAAAGATGTAACTGTTAGAATTATCCACTCAGGAGTGGGTGAAATCACAGAATCAGATATTATGCTTTCTAAAGCAGGTAAAGCGGTAATTGTGGGATTTAATGCTAGAGCTAATTCTAAGGCGCGTGAAATAGCGAAAAAAGAAGGTATTGATATTCGCTATCATTCTATTATTTATAATTTAATTGATGATGTGAAATCAATTTTATCAGGCCTGTTAGATCCTGAAATTGTGGAAAATATTATTGGGTATGCAGAAGTAAGAGAAATCTTTAATATTACTAAAGTAGGTAATATTGCAGGTTGCTTTATCACAGAGGGAATAATTAAAAGGGCTGCATTTGCCCGCTTATTAAGGAACAACCTTGTGGTGCACGAAGGCACTTTATCACAATTAAAGCGCTTTAAAGATGATGTAAAGCAAGTTAAGCAAGGCTTTGAATGCGGTGTAGCTTTTGACAACTATAACGATATTAAAGTTAGTGATTTAATAGAATGCTATGAAAAATTGGAAATAAGACATACAGTAGATTAATTATGAAAGATTTTAATAAGGAAATTATCAAAAGTGGTCGTGAGCGTTCTAATCGACCAATGCGTGTAGGGAAAGAGATTAAGAATATTTTATCTGATCTCTTTACTAAAACCCAAATTAAAGATCCTATATTATTTGATAAAATTATCATTATTAGTGAAGTTGTGGTAAGCCCTGATTTGTCTCATGCCAAGGTTTATGTATTCCCTTGGATAAATACTTCTTATCAAAAAAAGGAAATTTTTGAGGAGGAAGATTTAGCTAGAGGAATTAATTTACTTGTAGCATCAGATTTATCAAAGCAACAAAATACCCAAGAAATAAGGGATAAGGATAATTTGCTTAATAAAGATAATAATAAGATATTGTTAAAAGCTTTAAAAAACAATGCCGGCTTTTTTAGACATGTTATTGGCAAAAATTTGCATATAAAAATAATCCCACTGCTTGACTTTGTAATAGAAAATCAATTTGATAAAATTGAAGAAGTAGAGGCAATGTTTAGAAATATCAACAAAAAAACTTAAATCCTCTTAGCGTGCCTATCCAAAAGAAAATTATTAATAAATGGGATAGTACCTTCTCCCAAAATGAGAATATAGACGTTGTTGCAAAAAAATCTGATCTTAATTTAAGAGTACTAATAACCCCCTTAGGACTTCACCCAGAGGATCAATCTAAAATAACTCCTCATTTTTCTAACCTAAGCACTACTTCGTTAGTAATACATAAAGAAAATGTAACAAATAATTCCAGTAGCTCTCCTGTAAATATTAAGCTCACTGAAGAGGAAGATTATAATGGTTGGATTTTTGTAGATAAGCCCAAAGGTATGAGCTCCACACAGCTAGTAAGTATAATTAAGAAACAATTTAAATCCTATAAAGTGGGACATGGGGGCACTTTAGATCCTCTGGCTGAAGGAGTACTACCAATAGCTTTAGGAGAGGCTACAAAAACCGTAAATTATGTACTTAATGCCGATAAAATCTATATTTTTACTATACAATTTGGCCAATGCACTACTACTAAAGATTCCGAAGGAGCAATAATTAAATCTGATGATTATATGCCATCTGCAGCAGAATTAAAGGCAGCCTTAACACATTTTTTAGGTGAAATCCAACAAATTCCTCCAGTTTTTTCTGCCATCAAAATCAATGGAGAAAGAGCGTATAATTTAGCTAGGCAAGGCGTGGAAATTTCAATGGAAAGCCGCAGGGTTTTTATAAGCAATCTTAAATTAATTGATTATAATGAGGGTTTAAAGCAAGCCACCTTGTATGCCAAAGTAAGTAAAGGTACTTATATTAGAAGTTTAGGGGAGGATATTGCAGCAAAAATCGGGGCCTTGGGATTTATAATTTACCTTAGAAGGCAGGAGATTTGCTTAGGTAAAGAAATAGTTTTAATTGAGCCAAATAAGTTGTATAATCTTGAGCATCACATAAAAAATTACTTATTTAAGGTGGAAGATATGCTGGATGACATCTTGGCATACTTCTTAACTTTTAAACAAGCTATTGATATTTTAAACGGGGATGTGAGAAGTTTAAACCCCGAGCTATTAAAAGAAGGAATTTTTAAAGCTGTATATAAAGGTAAAGTGATAGCCTTATTGAAATATACAGAGGAAAAAATAAAATTTTTAAGAGTATTTAATAATCAACGATATATTTTAATAAATCAGGAGAAAAGCGATGTCACTAACTAAAGAAGTAAAAACTGCCATAATCAAATCTTCGGCAATTAAACCTGAGGATACAGGATCACCTGAGGTGCAAATTTCAGTATTAACCGCTAGAATTCAGTATTTAACTGAACATATGAAAGCTCATAAAAAAGATTTTCACTCAAGAAGAGGCTTGTTAATGCTTGTAAGTAGAAGAAAAAAATTAGTTACCTATTTAAAAGATAAAGATAATTCTAGGTATACTGCTATTTTAGAAAAATTAAATTTACGAGGAGTTAAGTAATAGTGTTTAAGATTATAGAAAAAAAAATCACTTGGGGTGGTAGAGATCTTACTGTGGAAACAGGCAAAATTGCCCGACAAGCAGATGGTGCTGTTGTTGTTAAGTATGGTAACACTCATGTAATGGCCACTGTTGTTTTTGCCAAAGAAGCTAAAGCAGATATGGATTTTTTTCCCTTAACAGTAACCTATCAAGATAAATATTATGCTGTAGGTAAAATCCCCGGAGGTTTTTTTAAAAGAGAAGGAAAACCTACAGAAAGAGAAATTTTAATTTCTAGATTAATTGATCGTCCAATAAGGCCCTTATTTAGCGATGATTTTAGAAATGAAGTTCAAGTTATAGTAGCTGTTTTAAGCTATGATGGTGAAAATTCCGTTGATTTTCTTTCTATAATCGCAGCATCTGCTGCTTTGGCGATATCAGGTGTGCCAATTTTAGGTACAGTAGGGGCGGCTAAAGTAGGATTTATCAACAATAATTACATTTTAAACCCTACAAAAGAGCAAATGAAAGATAGTTCTTTAGAGCTTATTGTTGCAGGAACCCCTGAAGGTGTATTAATGGTAGAATCTGAAGCTAAAGAATTAAGCGAATTGCAAATGCTTGGAGCGGTTAAATTTGCCCACGCTGCTTTTACCGATGTAATCACCCTTATTGATCAATTAAAAGCAGAAGTAAATACAATTCCCTATAAAACTACTTCTGGAAAAACTTCAACAGAAAGCGAGTTTCAGGATAAGCTTAAAAGATTTGTTGAGCAAGATTTAACTATGGCTTTTAAGGTAACTGATAAAGCTGCAAGAAAAGAAAAGATTGCCAATATAAAGACTAAAGCTCTAGAAAACTTTAAACACACTAGCTTAACTACAAAAATCTTAGATGTGATTACCCATGATCAAGTTCCTGAAGAAGTAATTAACAAAAATTTTAATAACTATTTTCATGATTTGGAAAAAGAAATTGTTAGAACCAATATTTTAGAAAAATCTTTAAGAATTGATGGTAGAAATTTAGAGGAAATCAGGCCAATTTCCACAGAAGTTGATTTATTTCCTCAATCCCATGGGGTGGCTTTATTTACCAGAGGACAGACTCAAGCGTTAGTATTTACTACATTAGGAACTGAGTCTGATGAGCAGATTAAAGATGATATTGAAGGTGAAGAAAGAGAAAGATTTATGCTTCATTACAACTTCCCTCCTTTTTCTGTAGGGGAGGTTGGTAGAATGAGCGGGGTAGGTAGAAGAGAAGTAGGTCATGGAAAACTAGCTTGGAGAGCGATCAATCCATTATTACCTTCTAAAAAGGACTTCCCTTATACTATTAGAGTAGTTGCTGAAATCACAGAATCTAATGGTTCTTCTTCTATGGCTACAGTTTGTGGTACTTCTTTATCTTTAATGGCTGCAGGTGTCCCTATGAGAAAACCAATTGCAGGAATTGCGATGGGACTTATTAAAGAAGGCGAGAAATTTGCAGTTTTATCTGATATTTTAGGTGATGAAGATAACTTAGGAGATATGGATTTTAAAGTGGCAGGAAGTGAAGATGGGATTACTGCTTTACAAATGGATATAAAAATTACTTCTATCAACTATTCTATTTTAGAACAAGCACTTAATCAAGCTAAAGCAGGTAGAATCCACATTCTTAAGGAAATGTCTAATTCTATTAATATATCAAGAGTTGAACTTAATAAGTTTGCTCCTAAAATCAAAACTGTTTTAATTCAAAAAGATAAAATAAAAGATATAATTGGCTCAGGTGGTAAAATTATTAAAGAAATGTGTGAAGTAAATGATGTTAAAATTGATATCACTCAAGAAGGTTTAGTGAAGGTTTCAGGGAAAAATGAAGCTAATATAGATAACGCTTTAAAAACCATCAATAATATTGTGGCTGTAGCGGAGATTGGCACTACATATAAAGGCACCATTGTTAAATTATTAGAATTTGGAGCATTTGTAAATTTCTTAGGTAATAGAGATGGGTTTTTGCATATTAGTGAAGTTACGGATAATCGTAACAGTAACATTAATGATTTTTTAAAAGTAGGCGAAGTTTTAGATGTTAAAGTGGTAAATATCGATGACAAAGGTAAAATCAGGTTAACTATAAAAGGCTTATAAAAGGTAGAATTTATGTTTAAATTAAACAAAATCAATATCTCAGGCGCTGAAGTGTTACCAATAATTGAAGGAGGAAAAGGAATCAATGTTTCCTCTGGATTAACAGCGGGTCATTTTGCAAAGGCAGGCGCAGTTGGTACTTTTTCAGGTACTAATGCTGATTATTATGATGAAAATAATAATTTGGTTAGGTATTACTATGATCCCAAACTTACTCGCAGAGAAAAGTTTGAAAAATTAGTAGAATATAGTATCAAAGGGGCTTTAGCCCAAGCTAAAATCGCTAATGATGTGGCAGGCGGCCAAGGCAGAATTCATATGAATTTACTTTGGGAGGCAGGCGGTACCAAGAGAATATTAGAAGAAGTTCTAAGTAAAATAAAAGAGTTAGGATTAATTGTTCATGGAGTTACCTGTGGAGCAGGTTTGCCTTATTCTTTATCTGATATTGCCTTAGCCCATAGAGTACATTATTATCCTATTGTTTCTTCAGCTAGAGCTTTTAAAATTTTATGGAAAAGATCTTATCAAAAAGCAAGCGCATGGTTAGGTGGAGTAGTTTATGAAGATCCATGGTTGGCAGGAGGACATAATGGTTTATCTAATCAAGAAAATCCTGTAGTTCCTCAAGATCCTTACCCTAGGATAGTGGAATTAAGAACCACCTTAAATGAATTTAATATGAGCCACGTGCCCATTATAATTGCAGGTGGGGTATGGAAAATAAAAGAATGGGAGGGTTATCTTGATAATAAAGACATAGGATTAGTAGCTTTCCAATTTGGCACTAGACCAATTCTTACTCAAGAAAGTCCAATCCCTGCAGCTTGGAAACAGCTTTTACTAACTTTAAGAGAAGGTGATATTTCTTTACATAAATTTAGCCCTACTGGTTTTTATTCTTCAGCGATTAATAATCAATTTTTACAGAATTTAAAAGCGATAAATGAAAGGCAAATGTTTGCTTCGCGTAAACAAGAAGGCAATTTTACTCGTGAAATTGCTTCAGGTAATGGGGTTACAGTTTTATATGTAACAGAAGAAGACTATTCAAGGGCTATGGACTATATTCAACAAGGCTATGATATTTTATTAAGAACTCCAGATAAAAGTGTAATTTTTGTGAATAAAGCAAATGCCCAGCAGATTAAAGCAGATCAAATTGCGTGTATGGGGTGTTTAAGCGCTTGTAGATTTAGCGGATGGGCAGAAAATGAGGAAGGTTCTACAGGAATTGCGCCTGACCCTAGATCATTTTGTATTCAAAAAACTTTGCAAGATATAAGTCATGATGGCAGAGTTGATGATAATTTATTATTTTCTGGCCATTATGCTTATCGTTTTGCTCAAGATGATTATTATAAAAATGGACATATACCTACTATAGCTGAGCTAGTGGACTTAATCTCTAAAGGAGAATAAAGTATGATTCTAGATAAGGGCAATAAAAGCAAGCCTTTTACTGCAATCCAACAAGATAGTGTTATAAATACCCAAGAAATATTAGCAAAAATGATGGCTTCAGGACTTAAAATCACTAAGCAAAGAACAAGTTTAGTGGAATTGCTCTTTAAAAAAGGCTATCGCCATGTAAGTGCAGAGGCTTTCCATTTAGAGGCTTTACAAAACAACCTTAATATTTCTTTAGCCACCGTTTACAATACTCTTAAATATCTTTATCGCTTAGGTTTGGTAAATGAAATTAAAATATGTTCTGTTTCTTTTTTTGATACTCAAGTGTCTTGCCATGCGCACATTTTAAATGAAGAAACGGGTAAATTTCAGGATATTAATATTGATCCTTATTTTATAGATTACATCAAAAATGTTAGTAATGTAAATCATCTTAAAGGCATTGATATTATTTTGAAAAAAGAATAAATGTCCTAATAAAAGTTTGCTGCCTTAAGAACTAATGAAGCTTCTTAACTGATTTTAATCCTCAAAGCAGAGTGGAGTATGTAGATTATCATATGGCTTGAATGTAGTTTTTTATACTTTTCACCGCGTAATCTTAACTTACCTTTAGGGATATTTAAAATAATAGTAATGTTATTAAGATTGCTCCCTTTATTACTTAGTATAGTAACATTATTATATTTGTTTTAGCACTTTTTTAGTGGTCGCTTGTATGTAAGCCAAGACAATACCCTTGCGTGCAAGTGAAACCCCTAAAGATCTTGTTAGCTATTTTCTCTTACTTAATAAGGGCTAATAAGAGTAAGGAAATCTTTGACAAGTTGCCTTATAATGATTTAATCGCAACTTTTCATATAAATAATGAGCAAATTTGGTTTGTTTTATCAACTATAAAAAATATTGTGGTAAGAGGATTATGGAAATTAAGTAAAAGATGCTAGCTAATCTAAATAAGGTAGCCAGGTAGAATAATTAAAAGATATAAGAAACTCTTAACGTACAAATAAAAATAAAATAAAAATCCAAGCCTATATGTCAAGTTATAGTAGGTTGAATTATGAGAATCTAAGATCAAGAGCAGAGGTAGATAGCTTTAAATTATTGATCACTTCTTTAGCAGGGATTTCTTTTAACCTTTTTATCTATAAATCTATTTATACCTCATTTAATTCCTTAAGATATAAGTTAGGGCATTTAATAAAAAGCTAAAGAGATTACAAATGGCTTGAGATAAAAGGATTTGGTTTGCTAACCATCTTAATAAAGCCTAAAACTATAGATTTTAACCAATGTACTTTATTCTATTAAAGTATTTCCCCACATATCACTTGTAGAAATCCAGCCAGTAATCTCAAGTTCTAAAATTGAGGATTGAAAATTAACTTTACAAAAAACGCCAGTTGGCTTACAGGAAATAATATTTATTATGTTATTTCTTTCTAAAATAAGTAAAGCTTTAGAGAAAGAACTAGCAGTTTTATAAATAGTTGAGCTTTTAGCCGTAATAACAGCGGTTTTACGGGAACTAAGCAAATTTTTATAAACCCATCCCTCATTACCAATAAAATCTTCACTATAATACCAGTCTTTATTCTTATCTAAAATCTTTAAAGGCATGCCCTTTTTTTTGTAGATATGCACAATAGGATAATCTAAGCTAGGTCCACTTCTAATATTAGTTACATCATCTCTTGTGCTTAGAAAAAAAGGGTAAGATACTGAGCCTTTTTTTGAAGCATCTAACTTAATTAAATAGGCGGATCCTAAAATAACAATAGCTAAAAAAATGGATAAGATAATATTTAACATATTCATTTTTTACGTATTTTTTTATAATTAGTGATGATATTTAATATTTTTTAGTCTTGCTGATTTTAGTGTATATAAGCAGACCACCAACTATTTTTGCTGTGCTTTTTAGCAATAGAATCCAATATTTTGCCAATTTTGATATGATTTTTTTCCTTTTCTAATAAAGCAATTTCCGTAAGTTGCTTATGTAAAGTTAATACCGTAATTTTTTGTAAAGCGTCATTAGCTTCTAAGAGTTTATTAGCTTTAATGTGCAATTCAGCTAGCAATAACATATTCATATCGTGATGAGCTTTATTAGCAAACAAGGATTTAAATTCTTCTTCTATATTACGCTCAGGAGCAGACTTATAAAAAGTGACCCACATTTTAATCCCATCATAGTTAGGATTTTCTTCCCATAATTTTTCTAAATATTCTTTAACTTTTTTCTTATCTTGCTTATAGTTATAGATATTTAAAAGAATTCCATAAGCTGGTGTAAATTTAGGATATTTTTTTACTAATTCAGCAGCGATTTTTATAGGCTCTTCAACCTTATTTTCTTTAAACTGTTTTTCTGCTAATTTGTATTTGATCAAACAACTGTATTTTTCCAATTGGCCTGAATTATCAAAATTAATTTTAGGAAGCATCTCATTAAGGTAATGCAAATTAATAATAGAATCAGTAAAAAGCAATATTTCAGCTAATTGAACAAAGAACCAAGCATTATATTCTTTTAACAATACGCCTTGCCTACAAGCGGCAATAAATTGTTCTTCTTGATTTTGATGCTTATAAATTAAACAGATACAATATAAGGAAATAAAGTTTAACTCAGGTTTGATTTTTAAATTCATCGCTATATTTAAGGCTTTTTTATATTGCCCTGTATTAATTAAAATCTTTAAATCTTTTATTGCTTTTATTTGATTATAGGTTGCATCTTTTTCTAATAAGGCTACTAGTATAAATTTTTCTGTATTAAGATCAAAAGTATTAATTAATTTTATTAACAAAGAGGTATAAAATTTATGGCCAATAGAGGTAGAGATTTTTTTAATTCCATAGCGTAGAAACATAATAGGAATTAAAATTAGAGCAAGAAGCAAAAACATGGCTAATACTGAGGTAGAAATATTATAATCCATAAACTGGATAGACACAGTATTAGGGGTGTTTTTTAGCCAAAAAATCCCTAAGCAAATTATCGATAAAATTAATAATCTAACTATATTTTTTAACATTATTGGTTCCTAATATTTAAATAAGAATTTAGTTGGTGGTTAAGTAAATTGCAAACCTCTTGTATCTTGATCCTTCTTTGTAATTCTTCAAACCAGAGTCTATTTTTGGTTGTAAAGCTATCCTGTAAAGTTGTAAGGAGCTCAGAGGCTTCTAACAGAGAATTATTATCTAGGTAAGACTGTATCTGATTTAATTGATACATTAGGCTAGTTTCAGATAATTTATTATTAGTGTTTTTTATAAATAACATTTTATAAAAATAATATTTTATCCTACTGCTTAAGCCTTTACTATTATTAATATTAGCCAGAAAGATATCCTTATAGATGATATTTCTAAATTCCCAAGCTAAGATTGATGAATTTTTAACTCCTTGCTCACCATATGTTAAAATCTCTTTTAAATTGGGTGTTAATTCTGGATCAGTATTTACAAATAAAAGCAAATCTAATTGGCTCTTATAAGGAGCGGAACTATTTAAAGCAAGTAACAGCTTATAAGCTATACTTACAAACATTAATTTCTTATTTTTATTATAATCAGGCTTATTTAAATCACCCTCTAACCTAGAAATTTTATCTTCTAAAAGTTGGATAATCTTATTAAGGCTCTCAATATCAGCCAAAGCTGCGGGCTCATAGTTTTTTTCTGAAGATGCCTTAGAAATTTGTGGCGAATTATCTACTAAATTCTGATTAATGGGGTTAATAGGTGGGATGTTAGAAAATGTTGGATTTTTTTGCCCCTTATCCTTTGAATCAGTAGCTGCAGGGTTAGTAGCAGCTAAAGCTACGGGAGCTGGTTCAGCTTTTTTCACTCCAGGGATATTTAAATTATCAATCTTTTCCTTAAGATATTTGATTTGATCTCCCACCTCAGGCACTAAAGCTTTTTGTGATAATTTATAATAGATCATGCTTAAAATTATTAAAGCTATACCTAGTAAAATTATAATTTGTTTTTTTGTGATTTTATTTTTTTTCATATTTTCTTTATGAGGTTCAACCATAAGTGCTCCAAAAGTTATTGTGCAGATCCATGTGTTGCAACCTGAGCTGCAAGGGATTTTTGTTAGCTAGATACCACTTAGGTATATTTGTACAAAAACCATGTAAATTAAATTATAATCAATTATAGTGGAATTCAATTAATAAGGGTATTTTTTTTTATGATAATTTTAGGGATAGAAAGCAGTTGTGATGAAACAGCAGTAGCAATAGTTGATGATAAATTTAATATCTTAGCGCACTGTCTTGTTTCCCAAATTAAATTGCATCAATCTTTTGGGGGAGTGGTACCAGAACTAGCCGCCAGAGCCCATTTAGAAGTAATTGACTCTCTAATTACCCAAACCATAGCAAAAAGTAAAATTTCCCTAAATGATATTGATGGGTTTGCAGGGGTATGTGGTCCTGGTTTAATTGGGGGTTTAATGGTTGGGGCCGTGGCTGCTAAAACTCTGGCTTTAGTTTGCAGTAAGCCTTTTTTGGCTATCAACCATTTGCAAGCTCATGCCTTAACTCCTACTTTATTTGAGAATATAAAATATCCTTTTTTACTTTTATTAGTTTCAGGGGGACATAGCCAATTTGTGGCGGTGTTAGGGGTAAACAAATATATATTATTAGGAGAAACCATTGATGATGCTATTGGAGAAGCATTTGATAAGGCCGCAAGATTATTAGGTTTACCTTACCCAGGTGGAGCTGAAATCCAAAATTTGGCTACCCAAGGGGACCCTTTAAGTTTTAAATTCCCTAAACCGCTTTGTACCGGTACTCATAATTATCAAAAAAATTGTAATTTTTCTTTCGCAGGCCTGAAAACTGCAGTAAGGCAACAAATTATCAATTTATCTGTAAATAATTTCCAAGCAAAGGAGCGAGCTAATACAGCTCATAATTTATCAGAGCAAATGATAAAAGATATATGTGCTTCACTTCAACATACCATTACTGATATTGTTGTAGATCGCACCTTACATGCTATACAGATTTTTGAGAAAGAACATGGTCACTTGGAACACTTGGTGGTATCAGGAGGGGTGGCAGCCAATTTATATTTAAGAATGAATTTAGAAAAGTTTGTTAATAACAAAGGTATTACTGCAGTGTTTCCTCCCTTGGAATTTTGTACCGATAATGGAGTGATGGTAGCCTGGTGCGGGATAAAAAAACTTCAAGCTGGGTTAATTGATGAGCTAAATACCCCTATTAATCCGCGCTGGTCTTTAGAAGAATTATAATGGTTTCATATTTTTAGTTTTACGTCTGAATTTTTTTAGACTATATATAAGTATTAATCTTTTAGGAGATTTACTAATATTATTAAATTAATTTAATATTTAACTAAGTAGGGATAACAAAATGAAAATAGGGATTATTGGAGGTGGAGCGTGGGGAACAGCTTTAGCCATCGGGCTATCTAAAAAGTTCCAAGATATTTTAATTTATAGTATAGAAAATGAAGTTAGAGATTCAATTAATCAATATCACACTAATACGTTATATTTAGAAGGATTTTTACTTCCTTCCCATATTAAAGGTACTTCTAATATAGCGGATCTTAAGGATTATAAAATACTTTTAATAGCCACACCAACCCAATTTATTAGAGATATGGCTATTAAAATCAAGCCTTTTTGTGAAAATAGCAAAATATTAATTTGTTCAAAAGGCATTGAAATCAAAAATAAGCAGCTTATTTCTCAAATATTAGAGTATGAATTAGGTCATCCAGAAAATATTGGAGTTTTAACAGGACCTAGTTTTGCTACTGACTTAGCTAAAGAATTACCCACCGCTTTACTATTAGCTTTGCCCAATATTGAAGAAGCAAAAAAATTAGCAACACAGTTTAGCTCAAATGTAATGAGAATTTATTATAGCGATGATGTGATGGCTTCTCAAATTGGTGGAGCAGTCAAAAATGTTTTAGCGATCGCAGGAGGAATAATTAAGGGGGCTGACTTAGGCAATAATGCTTTAGCGGCTATGTTAACTAGAGGTTTAAAGGATATTGTTAATTTAACCTTAAGTTTAGGTGGTAAAGCTGAAACCGTTTATGGGTTAAGTGGATTAGGAGATTTACTATTAACTGCAACCTCTGAGAAATCAAGAAATTTTTCCTTAGGTCTAACAATTGGTGAACAAGGGAAGTATAGCGGTAAAATGGAAGGTAAATTATCAGGGATAGCTGAAGGTTTTTATACTACCAAAGCTTTATATGAGATTATGCAGGAGAGACAAATAAATATGCCTATTTGCAAACAGGTGTATGAAATTTGTTATGAAGGAAAAAATTTACGAGAGGTAGTGCAAACTTTAATGCAAAAGCCCATAAGCGAAGAATAACCTAATACAATCAAGTAAGTAGATAGCTTGTAATATAGTTAAGGCACATTCTACCATAATCACTAATATATAGCTTATTTTGGCTCCATATTAATAAGTTTTGTTCTTTTAATAATTGGATTTTTTCAGGATTTAGATTGTTGATAATAAATTCTGGAATATCCTGACTAACTCTTAAATGGGTGAGCACAATCTCTTCAAACCTTTCTTCTAATGAAAGCTGAGTGTATTCTTCAAATAAGGGATTTTGTAGGAGATTAGTATTATTAGCAAGTGCACAATCTAGCCACTTGTTAGGGTTTTTAATTTCCCTAGTAGCAAACCAAGCGTTATTATAAAAAACTCTACCATGAGCGTTAGGCCCAATGCCCAAATATTCGCCACCTTTCCAGTAATTAAGGTTATGTATACCTTCACCATTAGTTATCGCAAAGTTAGAAATTTCATATTGATGAATATTTTTTGCTCTTAAGGTTTCTATAGTATGCAAATATAATTGGGCAGCAATTTCTTCATCTGCTTCTGGAACTTTGTTAGCAGAAAAAGGCGTGCCTTTTTCTATAGTAAGTTGATAAATTGAAATATGTTCTTTGAAAAACTTTAACGCAAAGTCTAGTTCGTTCTGCCAGTCGTTTAAAGCTTGGCCAGGCAAGCCTATGATGAGATCAAAGCTTGTACGTGCAAAAATATTATTAGATGCTTCTAAAGCTTTAATTGCCTCTAAAGCATTATGATTACGTCCCAGAAATTTTAAACTAGAATTAGAAAATGATTGAATACCTGTGGATAAACGAGTGATACCAGCTTGTTTAAAATCCGTAAAACGATTAATTTCAAAAGTAGAAGGATTGCTTTCTAAAGTTATTTCTTTAATCCCATACTGATTATCCTTACTTAAATTAGGATTTAAACTATGATTATGTTCTTTAAAATGGTTAATTAATTCATTAACAATATAAGGTTCCATTAAAGAAGGTGTACCTCCACCAAAAAATATGGATTTTACTATTTTATTATCCAAAAATTTTTGTTGTCCTAAAATAGAATTTTTATATCCTTGTAACCAATCATTATGATTGACACTTTTAGATACATAGCTATTAAAATCACAATAAGGGCATTTTTTTAAACAAAAAGGCCAATGAATATAAACGGAAATTGTTCCGGGTTCAAAGGTTGGCAAAAATAAATTGTTAATTACGTTGTTGACTAAGCTAGATAAAAGTTGTTTAGATTTCATTAGGATTTTTATTTAATAATTTATTTTTATGATTGTTAAACTTATTTAATTAAGGGCAAAACTTCTAACAAAAAATTGCATAATTTTTTTAAGGCAATACCCCGATGGCTAATCTGATTTTTTTCTATGGTATCTAGTTCAGCAAAAGTTTTTTGATTTGGCTCATTATTTGGTGAGGCCAAAAATTTTGGAACAAAAATTTTATCATAAGCAAAACCTTTATTGCCCTTAGGAGGAAAGCTTAGATTACCTTCGCAAATGCCTTTAAAATATATATAATTATATTTTTTAGATAAAGGTTCGTTATATTTTAACATAGGCGTAAGTTGTTCATATAATTTTGCCGGAAAATAAAGGCACAAAACACAAATAAATTTTGCCTGATAATGGATATGAACTTGTTCTTGTAGTATATTGCCTTTTGACTTTTCCGTGAATTTTTTGTTGCATAATAGATTCAAGCTGGGAGAAAAGTTTATCATAATCTGGCCTTAAGGAGTCTAACTTATCGGCTTGAGAATTTATATTAGTAGTTACTAAATTCTCTTTATTATCAACCCTCAAACTAGGATTAAGGGCCCAACGGGCAGAATAAATACCAGGTTGATTATCAAGGGCCTGGATTTCTATACCTGAGTCATCACTTAATGATAGCAAATTAGTGGTTATAGAGGCTGCTTTTGCTTTAATGAAAGCATTTTCTTCATAAGTAGCACCATCTTCTATAGGTTCTAGCAGATTAAAATCTTTGCCAGAAAATAATTTTAAGTGCTCCGCAATACCAAATTTTTTTAGTATTTCTTGCAGTTCTAAAATTTTATTTTGGTTACCAGAAGCTAATAATAGTTGATTTATCAATTTATTTACCCACAAACATTAATTATTTTGCTTTTCTTTATTTGCTTGTAAATAATTTTGTAAAACTGCCCTTTGAATAATGATTAATTGCTCAATCCCTTGTTCAGCTAAGAAAAAGAGTTCTTGAAAGTTTTCCTTATTAATTGGCGATTTTTCTGAGGAAACTTGTACTTCAATTAGATTTTTATCAGCAGTCATTACAAAGTTAGCATCAGTTTGGGCTTGGCTATCTTCTGAATAATCTAAATCTAACAGCAGTTGATCATTATAAACTCCACAAGATATAGCAGCTATTTCAGAAGTTAAAGGAATATGGCTTATTATTCCTTTGTTTACTAAAGTTTGAAAAGCTAAATATAATGCTATATATCCTCCGCATATAGAAGCGGTGCGAGTACCCCCATCAGCTTGTAAAACATCACAATCTATTTTGATTTGCCTTTCTCCTAGAGCTTCAAAATCCACAGCTGTTCTTAAACTTCTTCCTATTAATCTTTGAATTTCCTGGGTGCGGCCGCTTTGTTTACCTTTAACTGCTTCTCTCTCCATGCGTTCTGCAGTAGAACGAGGCAGCATACCATATTCTGCTGTTAGCCAGCCTTTGCCTGTGCCTTTTAAAAAGCGTGGCACTTTGGCCTCTAAAGAAGCAGTACATATTATTTTTGTATTGCCAAATTCAATCAAACAAGAGCCTTCCGCATATTTATTGTAATTTGGAGTGATAGTAATTTCTCTTAGCTGATTTAAAGCACGATCAGCTTTTCTTTTGATATTTTCTGGGTAAGTATTCATTTTCTTTTAGGGTTATGTATTGACGAGGCTAATTACCTTTACTATATAATTATAAAATGGTTTTAATAAAGGAATTTATTTTTGCAGCCTCAATTAAAATCTAATATTCGGTAAAAAAGCATTAAATAGGGCAAATTTATATTAAGATAATAATATAATTGTGTACAATATATTTTATACAAATATACTTAATTTAAGTATATCTAATAATTATCAAATATAAATATAAATTAATAAATTCACAGAGGTTTTATGTTTTATAATACTAAAGATTTAAATAAATATATTGAAGATTTAACTTATTTAGTTGCTATAGATAGCCCCACAAATTATGTCGATGGTATTAGACAAGTTGCGCAATTTTTGGCGGAAAAAGTAGCGCATTTGCCAGTAAAAGTAAGTTTTATTGAAGGCCAAAAAGATTCAGGCCCTTGTTTATTGATAACTAACGCAGAGGCTAATGAAGATTTTGATATTTTATTATTAGCGCATATGGATACAGTTTATCCTATAGGAACCGCAGATAATAGAAGATTGCGTATTGAAGGAAATAAAGTTTATGGTCCTGGTGTAATTGATGATAAAGGTTGCGCTTTAATGGGTATATATGCCCTTAATTATTTGCGATTAGATACATTTAAATTTGCTTATTTTTTAAATTCCAATGAAGAAGTAGGTTCGCCAGGTAATGCAGATTTAATTAAAGAGCTAGCTACTAGAGCAAAATATTGTTTTACCTTAGAAGCCGCTAGGGAAGATGGCTCTTTGGTTGATAAAAGATATGGATACATTAATTATAAAATCCATTTTAAAGGTATACCTGCTACTATGAAGAACTTTAAAGAAGGTTCTTCAGCCCTATTGCAATGTGCTAATTTTATTAAACAGGTGGATATTTTAAATTCTCACTATAAAGGTAGCTTGGTTAATTGTGTGATCTTAGAAGGGGGCTTACCTAATTTGGCGATGGTGCCTGATCATATTGTTTTAGGATTACAAATGAGATTTTTAGATAAAGATTCTTTAACTCTTTTACAAAGCAAAATAGAGGCCTTTAAGGAGAGTTTAACGGCAGGGAAAGTAGAGTTAACGGCAGAAATAGTAGGATTTTTTCCCGCTTTAGTACTTAATGCCAATTCTAAAATGATGAAAAGGCATTTAGAATTTGTAGGAAGAAATTTGGGTATAGAAATTAAATGGCAGGCTTCACATGGAGGCTCAGATGGCTGTTTTGCTTCAGATGTGGGTTGCGCCGTAATTGATGGTATGGGACCTATTGGTGGAGCTTTTCATACAGAAAATGAGTATTTAGATTTAAACTCTGTAGAACCAAGGTGTAACTTATTAATTGAGATCATTAATAAGTTAGTTAAGATTAAAACTTTACCAAGTGTCATACCTGTGCTCCCTTACAGACAAGAATATAATAAGGAAAATAAAAATGGACAATAAAATGAAAGATACTACAAAAAAAGATAATATACTAAATAAAGACTTAGGGGAAAAACGAGAAAGTTTGGAGCGTAAAGCTTCTTATCCTCTAGGAGATAATTATAAAGATAAAAAACCCGAAGAAAATAAAGAAAGCAAACAAACCCTTGATAAACCTACCAAAGAATTTGGTGATTTAAATCAAAATATGCATAATAATATAAGAGCTAATAGCTCTTATAATAATTTAAGAGAGAATAACCTTAAAGGTGGAACTCTAAATAGAGCTAATGATTTAAAACCAGGGGAATTTAAAAGCGACAATACAGATAATTTTAATACTTTATATGAAGCACCACATAAATATCAAGATTACTTAAACAATGCCAAAAATAAAAATCAACAAAGCCCAGGGAGTAGTGCTTTTGCCAGCAATTCTGAGGAGCCTGCCCACTATCAAACCGATCATATTGAAGATGCTAGCTTCAATCATGAAGAGCAACAGCAATTAGAAAAAGATTTAGAAGAAGCCCAAGAAAAGCTTAAAGAAAGTGAGGGCAAATATTTAAGGTCATTAGCGGATATTGAGAACTTACGTAAAAGAAGTGATAAGTCCCAAATTGATGCAGCTAAATATGCAATCGCAGAGTTAGCCAAAGAGTTAGTGGGGACTTTAGATATTTTTAACAAAGCTTTTGCTGAATTGAATTTAGATAGCGAAAAAAACTCTTTAGCTGGTCACTCTCCTGCTATAAAAAACTTTATTACAGGAATACAATTAACACAAAAAGAATTAAATAAAGCTTTAAGCAAATTTGGCATCACCAAAGTTGAAGCACTAGATAAAAGGTTTGATGCTAATTTTCATGAAGCACTTTTTTCTAAAACCGATACAAATAAAGAAGATGATACTATATATGAAGTAGTAGAGGAAGGTTATAAAATCCATGATCGTATTTTAAGATCAGCAAAAGTTGGCGTAATAAAAAATACCTAGGGCATAAAAAATTATTTGCGCTTATACTTGCGTAATTTTATAAATGTTCTTATCTAAGTAATTAGAAAACAACTTGAATTTCGCTAATTAAAGGTGGCAATATACCAATATCTCTAAAATGTGGATAAAATTATAGAAAAAATAATAAATTAAGGAGTTAAAATGTCAAAAGTAATAGGTATAGATTTAGGAACTACCAATTCTTGTGTGTCCGTTATGGATGGCGCAGATACAAAGGTGATTGCTAATAGTGAAGGAAGAAATACTACTCCTTCTATAGTGGCTTTTGCTAAGGATGGGGAAAAATTAGTTGGTGAAGCAGCTAAAAGACAAGCTGTTACCAACCCTGAAAAAACTTTATTTGGGATCAAAAGATTAATTGGTAGAAAATTTAATGATAAAGAATTAGATAGGGTAAAAAAGCTCTCACCTTTTCCTATTGTTGAAGGAAAAAATGGAGAAGCCTGGGTAGAAGTATCTGGTAAAAAGTATAGCCCACAAGAAATAAGTGCTATGATTTTACAAAAAATGAAAGAAACTGCCGAAAGCTTTTTAGGGGAAAAAGTAACACAAGCGGTTATCACTGTTCCCGCTTATTTTAATGATGCGCAAAGACAAGCAACCCAAGATGCAGGAAAAATTGCAGGTTTAGAAGTTTTAAGAATTATTAACGAACCTACTGCTGCAGGATTAGCGTATGGCTTAGATAAAGGTGGAAATGGGCTAGTAGCGGTATATGATTTAGGTGGAGGAACTTTTGACGTTTCTATTTTAGATATTTCTAAAGAAGGAGTATATGAAGTAAAATCTACCAATGGGGATACAGCTTTAGGCGGTGAAGATTTTGATAGAGAAGTTATTAATTATTTAATTGAAACTTTTAAAAAAGACACAGGTATTGATTTATCCAAAGAGAGATTAGCTTTACAAAGATTAAAAGAAGCTGCGGAAAAAGCTAAAATTGAACTTTCTTCTAGTTTACAAACTGATATCAATTTGCCTTATATCACAGCAGATGCAAACGGAGCTAAACATTTAACTTTAACTTTAACTAGAGCTAAACTTGAGTCTTTAGTGGAGGGTTTAATCGCTAAAACAATGGAACCTTGTGGAATAGCTTTAAAAGATGCAGGCATTTCAGTTTCTGAGATTAAAGAAGTAGTATTGGTAGGTGGTATGACGAGAATGCCAAAAATCGTAGAAAAAGTAAGAGAATTTTTTGGCAAAGAACCTCATAAGGGTGTAAATCCAGATGAGGTAGTAGCAGTGGGTGCGGCTATTCAAGGAGGAGTTTTAAGTGGTCATGTAAAAGACGTATTACTTTTAGATGTAACGCCATTATCATTAGGGATTGAAACCTTAGGAGGAGTATTTACTAAATTAATTGAAAAAAATACTACAATTCCTACTAAGAAAACCCAAACCTTTTCTACGGCTGAAAATAATCAATCTGTAGTTTCTATTAGAGTTTTCCAAGGGGAAAGAGCAATGGTAGAACATAACAGATTATTAGGGCAGTTTGAATTAATAGGTATCCCAGCAGCACCCAGAGGAGTTCCTAAAATTGAAGTAAGTTTTGATATTGATGCCAATGGTATTGTGGGGGTTTCAGCAAAAGATGCGGTATCAGGCAAAGAACATGGTATTAAAATCACTGCTTCTGGTTTATCTGAGGCTGATATTCAAAAAATGACGAAAGAAGCTGAAGAAAATGCTGAAGTTGATAGGTTAAGGAAAGAGCAAGTGGAAACTCGCAATCAGGTTGAAAGCGCAATTGATTCTGTAGAGAAAAATCTACAAGAATTAGGAGATAAAGTCCCACAAGATACTAAACAATCTATTGAAACTAAAGTTGCTGAGCTTAAAACTATTAAAGATATAGGTTCTGTAGAAGAATTAAAATCTAAAATGGAAGCTTTACAACAAGAAACTATGAAATTAGGAGAATTGCTTTATAGTCAGGCCGCAGCGCATGCTCAAGATACCCAAGACACAGCAAAACAGGACAATCCTCAAGAAAATGTAGTGGATGCTGATTATACAGAAAAAAAGTAAAATAAATTAATTAAATATATAATTATTATTTCCTAATGCTTTACAACTAAAAAAGTAGTGATCTCATAATATTAACTTGTTGTGAGATCGTTATTTTATAGTAAGCTAACTAATATATTTCAAGTGCAAATTAAATTTAATAAAGTAAGTAAACCATATGAGCAAAGATTACTACGAAATTTTAGAGGTTGCTAAATCAGCTGATGAGGCAGAATTAAAAGCAGCCTACAGAAAATTAGCTATGAAATACCATCCTGATAAAAATCCGACAAATAAAGAAGCAGCAGAAAAGCAATTTAAAGAATTAAATGAAGCTTATGAAGTGTTGAAAGACCCTAGTAAAAGGGCGGCCTATGATAGTGGAGCCTATGATCCCAAAGGCGGAAATGCTGGACGTAGCGGTTTTGAAGGTTTCAGCGGAGGATTTGGGGGGTTTGGCTCATTTTTTGACGATATAGAAGATGTGTTTGGGGAAATGCTTGGAGGGAAAGGTAGGAGATCACACCCCCAAAAAGGTAATGATCTATTATATAATTTAGCTTTATCGCTAGAAGATGTGTTTTTTGGAGTAGAAAAGGACATTCAGCTTAATACATTATGTTCTTGTGAGCAGTGCCAAGGCAAAGGTGCACAAGGCACTTTAGAACACTCTACATGCACTGATTGTAACGGCAATGGTAGAACTAGAAAAAAATCTGGCTTTTTTTCCGTAGAGCAGGTGTGTGCTCGTTGTTCAGGTAGTGGCAAGGTTATTAAAAATCCTTGTAAACACTGTTCAGGCAGTGGCAGAATAAGAAAAAATAAGACCTTGGCGGTTAAGATTCCTGCAGGTATAGATGAAGGTATGAGGATTAAGCTTACCGGTGAAGGGGAAGCTGGTTTAAATGGCACTAAATCAGGTGATCTTTATATCGCTGTAAACTGCGCACCTCATAAATATTTTGTTCGCAATGGTAATGATTTATACATGCAAATCTATGTACCGATGATTATCGCTGCTTTAGGAGAAAATATTGACATCATAAATATCGATAAAAAAGAACTTGAGATAGAAATTCCTAAAGGCATAGTAAATGGTCAAAGAATACGCGTAAAAAACAAAGGTATGTATCAGATTAATAGTAGTAATAGAGGAGATTTATTTATTGATATTTTTATCGAAACCCCAACTAATTTAAACAAAGAGCAAATTAAAGCTTTGCAAACTCATTTTGCGGTAGATAAAAAGAATAGATTCAAAGCAAAAGCGATTAAATAAAATTATAATCCTTTTTAAGGGCTGATGATGAAAGTAGCTATTATGGGATGTTGCGGCCAATTGGGGAAACAATTAGTTAGCTATATCCATACAAATCCTGATATAACGATTGTGGCGGGCGTTGAACATAAAGCGCATAAGGAAATTGACCAAGATTTGGGGTTGGTATCTCATTTAGGGGTGGAGCTCAAGATTTTAGTATCCAAAAATCCCCAAGAAGCTATCCAAAAAGCTGATGTGGTTATTGATTTTTGTAATGCTTATAGCTCTATAAAGCATATCGCCCTTTGCGCTAAATTAAAAGTGCCTGTGGTAGTGGGAACCACAGGATTTAGTGAGGCTCAACTAAAGGAAATTAACGAGTATTCTAAAGATATCCCTATTGTTAAAGCTTCTAACATGAGCTTAGGTGTTAATATGTTAATTGAGATAATTTCTATTTTAGCTCAATCTTTGCCTGACCAGGGGTTTGATGTGGAGATTACAGAAATTCATCATAAAAATAAAATAGATTCCCCTTCAGGTACGGCTATTTCTTTAGCAAATGCTATACTTAAAGCACAAAAGAAAACTTATAATAATAATGTAAGAGTTGGAAGAAATGGTTTAATAGGTCCTAGAATACCAGGAGAAATAGGAATCTCTTCAGTAAGAGGAGGAGATGTTATAGGTGAGCATAAAGTTATGTTTTTAGGGGAGGGTGAAACTATAGAAATTAAGCATACTGCCCTTAATAGAAAAGTTTTTTGTGTAGGAGCAGTGCGCGCTGTTTTATGGATAAAATATCGCAAACCTGGTTTGTATAGCATGCGGGATGTTTTAAATATATCTTAAAATTACTGTGCATTTTTTAATTGTAAAACACTTTTAGTTAGGGTTTTTATATAAAGATGTATTAAATTAAGGTATAATTATAAAAGTACTAAACAATTAGGCACTTTATAATTATTCACTATAATGTATATATTAAGGCTCTTTTATATGGTAACTAATGAGTTAAATATCGTATTTGCAAGTAATAAGTTTTATTTACCTCATATGGCTACTTGTATAGCCTCAATTTTTATCAATGCTGCTCCTACTTCAATTATCAAAATTCATATTTTGCATTCCAGTATAACCCTTGAAGAGCAAAATGAAATTTTATCGCTGCTCAAATTAAGCAAAAACAATTTATCTATCATAGAATTTTTAGATTTAACTTACATTGCAGTACCTTATGAAGTTGGTAAATATTTTTCTATAGAGGCTATGTATCGTTTGTATGTAGTAGATTTGTTTCCTGATTTAAATAAACTAATATACCTAGATTGCGATACAATTGTGTTAACCGATTTAAATAAACTCCTAGAGGAAGATTTAACCCATTTTTATTTGGCAGGGGTTAAAGATTTTATAATGATGAATTATTCTAGAGAAGTTGGCACCTTGATCAAAGGCCATCAGATAAATTTATTTGAGCATTATAACGCTACCTTAAATTTTTCTCATGCTGATTTTGCTAAATATGTACAATCAGCAGTTATAGTTTTTAATTTAAAAAAAATTAGGCAAGATAATAAAGCAACTTTAATGTTAGAAATTCAAGAGAAATTTCCTAGATTATTATTAGCTGATCAAGATATTATTAATTATTCGTTTAAAGGGCAAATTAAACATTTATCTGCTAGATGGAATTTTGGTGGTTGGTCAATAGAAGAAGCAATAAAAGACCAGGACGAAAAAAAGCTTCTATTAACTTCTAAAGAGCATAAAGAATTTAAAGATGCTATGAAAAACCCTTATATTATTCATTATGTAGGTTCCCATAAGCCTAGTAGGCATTCTAAAACTTTTAATAAATTGTATTATAAACTATATTGGGTTTATCGTCAGCAAACTCCTTATAAGATTAAAAATGGGTATTTAAAAACTATATTTTTCCTTAATTTTTTTAGAGGTTATAAAAAACGGCTAAAGAAATGGATTATAAATTTAAGAAAAACTAATAATTTATTTCTAAAATGCAGGAAAGATAAAAAATAGAGAAATCCTATCGCTAATTATACCTAAGTTCCTATTAAAAATTTAGAAGCTAGGGTAAAAATTTAGTAGGGGGTTATCGAAAGGGAGCATTTTAGAAATAGATAAAAAGAAATTTTTGCTCACCATTGAGGAAATGTTATAATTTAAAACGCTAGGGGAAATTTCTAGATTATATCTTATTTATCGCCAACAACCTTATTATACATATTTTAATTGACTCCTAAGGAATAATTTTTTATTAAATAACCTAAAGAAAGTAAGTCTCTAAAAAGAAGAGTAAGAAGGCTATTAAAAGTTAATAAAAAATTAAAAAAGTAGAAAAGACACATTTATGCAAATTAAAGAAATAAATATTGTATTTGCCAGTAATAAATATTATTTACCTCATATGGCTACTTGTATCGCCTCAATTTTTATTAATGCAGCTAGTACCTCTTTAATCAAAATCCATATTTTACATTCAACTATAGATGTTAAAGAACAAAATAAAATTTTATCTTTGTTGTCTTTAAGTAAAAATAAATTATCTACTATAGAATTTATGGATTTAACTAATATTAAAATTGATTATGAGATTGGAGGTTATTATTCCGTAGAGACTATGTACAGACTATATATAGTAAAATTATTCCCTATTCTAGATAGATTAATTTATTTAGATTGTGATACAATAGTTTTAACTGATCTAAGAAAGCTTTTAGATGAAGATATGAGCAATTTATATATAGCAGGCACCAAAGATCAGATATTGATACATTATGCTAAAGAGAATAAAATTATTAAGGGCCAAGGTGGAGGAATATTTGATTATTATAATAGTGTCTTAAATTTTTCACATGAAGATATAACTAAATATATACAAGCAGCAGTTTTAGTCTTTAATTTAAAAAAAATCAGACAAGATCATAAAGAAAATGTCATGTTAGAAATTCAAGAGAAATTTCCTAACTTATGGTGGCTTGATCAAGATATTATCAATTATGCTTTTAAAAACCAAATTAAGCATTTATCAGGCAGATGGAACTTTGGGGGTTGGTTGTATGAGAAGGCTATAAGAGGAGAGGGAAAAGAGCAGCTATTATTAACTCCTAAAGAAAACGCAGAATTTAAAGATGCGATGGAAAATCCCTATATAATACATTATGCTGGTCACTTTAAACCTAATAAACATTCCAGAGCTTTTATAAGATTATATTATAAAGAATATTGGATATACCGCCAGTACACCCCTTATAGGTACCATAATTTAATTTTAAAGAGCGTATTTCTTCTTAATTTTTTCAGAAAACAAAGAAAAAGCTTCAAACAATATATTTTAAATTTGTTTAAAAAAAAACTAATAAAAAGTGCGTAGAATTAAAGAAAGTTAAAAATGGATAATAAGGATTTAAATATAGTATTTGCCAGTAATAAATATTATTTACCGCACATGGTTACTTCTATTGCCTAAATTTTTATTAATGCAGCTAATACATCTTTAATCAAAATCCATATTTTACATTCAACTATAGAGGTTAAAGAACAAAATAAAATTTTATCTCTTCTTGATTTAAGCAAACATAAATTATCTACCATAGAATTTGTAGACTTAAGTGGTATTGCTAAAGATGATTACGTACTAGGAGGCATCTAATATAGTAAAGAAGGTATTTATAGGTTATATATGACGCGTTTATTTACTTATTTAGATAAAATAATCTACCTAGATTGCGATATCATCGTATTAACTGATCTCAACAAACTTTTACACGAAGAAATGCAAAATTTTTATGTAGAAGGAGTTAGGGATTTTTAATGATAGATCTTTTGCGAGATACTAATGCGCCTATAACATTAGATAAAACTCTAATGACAGCAGAGGATAGTTATTTTAATATGGTAGAATTTTATAAAGAAGAGGTGGCTAATTATATATAATCGGCAGTATTAATTTTTAATTTAAAAAAAATTCGTGAGTATAATAAAGCCAATCTTATGGTGGATTTACAATATAAATTTCCTAGTTGGCCTTCCAATGATCAAGATATCATTAACTGTACTTTTAAAGGGCAAATTAAACAGTTATCTCATAGAGGGCATTTTGAGGGCGGGGTATGTAATTAGGCTTAAATTTTGCAAAATGGTAATAAAAATCTAATCTAACTCTAGCAGAATATTTAGAACTTAAGGATGCTTTAGATAACCCTTATATTATTCATTATGTGGGTAGCTATAAACCAAGTAAGCATTTAAATGCGCATAGCCGTTCATATTATAGATTATATTGGTACCGCCAAAAAACCCCTTATAAATCGTGTAAATTGCTATTAAAGCTTATATTTGCTATTAACTTTATCCAACAGCAAAGAAAAAATTAAAGGTACTTTCCTAAAGATGATAAAAAACAACTGGGGTAAAAATTGTATGATTTAACAGGTTAATATGCTAAACCAAAATCAAATTAGTGAAATATTTTCTATACTTGCTGTTACTATTGAAACTCCTAAAACTGAACTTAATTATACCAATAATTTTACTTTGTTACTCGCTGTAGTATTGTCTTCTCAAGCAAAGGATGTTTCAGTAAATCTTGCTACCCAAAAGCTTTTCCAAATTATACAGGAGCCTCAAGATATTATTAAATTAGGGGAAATAGAGTTAATTAAGCATATTAAATCCATCGGATTATATAAAAATAAGGCCAAACATATTATGTTACTGGCACAAAACTTGATCTCTAATTTTAATTCACAAGTACCTGAAGATTTTGATCAGTTAGTTAGCTTACCAGGGGTAGGCAGGAAAACCGCTAATGTAGTGCTAAATGAAGCCTTTGGCCATGAAACTATCGGTGTAGATACTCACGTGTTTAGAGTTTCTAAAAGATTAGGATTAAGTGAAGCTAACACAGTAGAAGGAGTAGAGAGCGATCTATTGCAAAAAGTACCAAAGTTTCATAAATATAAAGCTCACCATTTGCTTATTTTGCATGGCAGATACATCTGTAAAATGAGAAAGCCCCAATGTGAAATTTGTAAAATTTCTCACCTTTGTAAATTTTATTTAAATGAGCTAATTAGATAATTATCAAGAGAGTATAAATTAAATAATTTATTGGATAAAAAATTGAATAACGCATTAAATATTAAGCAATGTATTAGTGATTACGCCAAAATAGATTTAGGAATATCCAGTATAGGGTTTACGGAGCCTGTTATACCAGATGCTGATTTGCAGAATTATCTTAGTTATTTGGCTCAAGATAATTATGGAGAAATGCAATGGATGGAAACGAGAAAAGAACTAAGAAGTAATCCTAAACTATTATTCCCTGAGGCTAAAACTGCTATTTTAGTGGGGGTAAATTATTATCACCAATCACTTAGTACTAATGATTGTAAAATTTCTTCTACAAATACAAGTGATTATAAAATTAGCCTGTATGCTCATCAAAGAGAAGATTATCACCGTTGGGTTTATAAAAGGGTTAAGCTGTTAGCTAAATTTATGGCAGAAAAATTTACAGCGCAAAGCAGATATTTTGTTGATTCAGCCCCTATTTTAGAAAAAGTATTGGCAAAGCAAACTAAAATAGGATGGCAAGGTAAACACACTTGCATAGTATCCCAAGAATTTGGTTCTTGGTTGTTTTTAGGAGTTATTTTAACTGAGCTTGAACTACCAAAAGATGCGCCTCATAGAAATTTATGTGGTACATGTAATAAATGTATTGTTGCTTGCCCTACAGGCGCTTTAACCCCTTATAAATTAGAAGTAAAAAAGTGCATATCTTATTTAACCATAGAGCATAAAAGTGCTATAGAAGAATTGCTTCAGGTGCCCATAGATAATAAAATCTTTGGATGTGACGATTGTTTAAGTGTGTGCCCATTTAATAAATGGCAAAAAAACAGCCTGATTCCAGAAACGCAAAATAATCCGTTATATCCAGGAAATTTAAAAGAATTTTTACAATTACAAGAAACAAAATTTTTAGAAATTTTTAAGTTTACCCCCTTAAAACGTACCGGATATCTAGTAATCTTAAGAAATATACTAATTGCTGCTAAAAATTCCCAAAATAAAGAATTAATCCCTTATATTTTACCTTATATACAATATAATGATGTAAATATTAAGGAATTAGCGCATAAGGCAATTAATAGCTTAGCACTTTATTAAAGTATAAATTAGCTTTACTGCAAGGCAGCATTTTTTAAAAACCTTAAGCGCTGGAGAAATTTTTCTTGATCTGACATTGCACCTTCTGTTAGGCCTTCTTTATTTTCTATATGTCTTTGAAATGACTTATTATCCAAATTTAAAAAGGGATTGCATTTAAGTTCAAAATCCCACGTAGAAGGTAAGGTTACCTCATTATTAAGAATAAAATTTTCTCTTTCCTCAAGATTAAAAAAATCTAAAGATTTAGTAAAAATAAGATTAGATTTAGTATATTCATGCCCAGGGAACACTAAGCTTTCCTTAGGTAATCTTTTTAAAAGATTAAAAGAATTTATCATCTCTTTTGGAGTACCTTCAAAAATGCGTCCGCAGCCTAAAGAAAAAACACAATCTCCACAAAATAGCATTTTTAAATCGTTAAAATAATATGAAATATGGTCGGCACAATGTCCGGCGGTATTTAAAACGGCTAATTTTTGCTCAAGCAAAACTAGCTCTTGGTTGTAATCAGCAGCAATATCTAATTTAGGCAAGCGCTGAGCATAATTTTTATTGCCAACAACTAAGGCATTAGTGGCAGCTTGTAGTTCTTTAATACCATCTTTATGATCATAATGAGAATGAGTAAGTAAAATGTACTTTAAGGTTAGATGGTGGTTATCTAAAAAGCTTTTAACAACCTGTGAATCGCCACAATCGATAATTATAGCTTCTTTGTTAGCGTTATATAAAACCCAAACATAATTATCTTTTAAAACTTTAATAAAAGTCCATTGCATGAGAATTCCCTTAAAGATTATACTAATAAAGTAAGCTTAAAAATAAATTTTATAACGCAGGTAACCTAAAGATGGATAAAATTAAATTATTAAAACTTAGAAAGATTATAAATCAACTTGATAAAGAAATCATCAATTTATTAAGAAAAAGAAGTTTTATTATACCTAAGGTAAAAAAAATCAAAGAGCATTGGCCCTATAAAATTGCCTTTAAAAGAGAGGTAGATATGGCAAGTAACCTATATAAAAAGGATTTTGGCCTTTATGATAAAGTATATATGCAACGGATTTGGCGGGAGATTATTTCAGCAACGTTAAAAATAGAGTGTGATTTGCGGATTGCTATTTTTCAAAGCCCTTCTTTTAAAAATTCTGCGGAGATTTTCCCTTTATGGGAAATTACTAAAGACCATTTCGGTAGCCATTCTAATTTTAGCTTAAACAAAGATGCAAAGGAAATATTTAGTTTAATTGCTAACAAAAAAGCTGATTGCGGCATTTTTCAAGTTCCTTCCCCATCTAATAATAATTCTATTAAAGCAAAATCAAGCAAGGTTTGTGAGCAGCCCTGGTGGTCGCTATTTTTACAAGCAGAATTTAAAGATTTAAGGATAAATCTAATTTTACCTCATATTCAAGATTTTAAGCTTTTGGTTTATCATAATTTACCCTCCCCTAACCCCCAAGTTTCTCCTTCTAACCAGGCTAATTATTTTCAAGGGGTTAACGCTTTTTGTGTAACTTTAAATCAAAAAGATGTATTTAGTGAGCAATTGTTTTACATCTTGGTAGCTGAGAAAGAAGTTTTTATAGAATTAGATCAGATTACAATTATAGATAAATATTATTTAACCAAGTACTTTTATTTAGTTTGTTCTTCATATAGGCTTGAAAATTTAAAAAAATTAATACCCAGCTCAATAAAAATCATCTTTATAGGATCTTCTAATTCCCCTATAGTTTTAGAAGCTACGGTAGAGGGTTTAGGCGCGCCTAATAGGTTGAAGTTTTTACTACCTTAGCCTTAAGGATTAGAAGATTAAGATGATAAGGCTAGTTGTTAAATTGCACAACTTAGGGCAATTTCTGTGGCATGAAAAAAAGTGTTTTCCCTTTCTTTAGCCGATAATTCTTCTTTACTATTAAATAAATCTGAAATAGTTAAAATAGTTAAAGCTTTGGCTCCATGTTCATGAGCCAGGCCATATAATCCTGCAGCTTCCATCTCTACACATAAAATATTCATTTTTTCTAAAAGGCTAGAAAAATTTAAATTAGGATTATAAAATAAATCCGTAGTAAAACAATTACCAACTTTAACCCCTATATTATTAGCAAGAGCAGCATTATAGGCCTTATTAAGAAGATAAAAATCAGGAACTGCTGCAAAATCATAACCACTTAATCTTTGTCTGTTAACGCTAGAATTAGTAGAAGCACCGCTTGCTAAAATGATATCGTTTAAATTACTTCCCTTTAAGCCGCCTGCGGATCCTACTCTAATAATATTTTTTACACCATAATTTTTAATAAGTTCTGTAGCATAAATAGAAGCTGAAGGCACGCCCATACCGCTTCCCATAACCGATATTCTTTTCCCCTGATATTCTCCTGTAAAACCTAACATATTTCTTACATTGGTTACTTCTTTAAAGCTTTTTAAATATTTTTCAGCAATAAATTTGGCTCTTAAAGGATCTCCTGGTAAAAGTACAGTTTCTGCAAAATAACCTGATTGAGCATTAATATGAGCTGTGGACATTTTTATATTTCCTATTTTCAATTAGATTAAGCAGTAAGTTTATAATAATTTTATATGCAGATTAGATAGCACATTGTAGAGCAATTTCCATCATATTTAAAAAGGTAGTTTCTCTTTCTTTGGCAGAAAGCTCCACGGTGGTATGCATTATATTAGAAATAGTTAAGATTGCTAAGGCCGTTGCTCCGTATTCATGGGCCACTCCATACAAACCTGCGGCTTCCATTTCTACACATAAAATATTCATTTTTTCTAAATTGGTCCAAATATCTGGACAAGGATTATAAAATAAATCATCAGTAAAACAATTACCTACTTGTACTGAGATTTTATTATTAAGTGCAATATTATAAGCCTTATGGAGCAACTGAAAATCAGGAATAGCAGCAAAATCATAACCTCCTAAACGATATCTATTAACGTTAGAATTAGTAGAAGCACCGCTGACTAAAATAATGTCGTTTAAATTACTTCCTTTTAGGCCACCTGCGGATCCTACTCTAATAATATTTTTTACACCATAATTTTTAATAAGTTCTGTAGCATAAATAGAAGCAGAAGGTATACCCATGCCACTTCCCATTACGGAAACCTTATATCCTTGATACTCTCCCGTAAACCCCAATATATTTCTTACATTGGTTACTTCTTTAAAGTTTTTTAAATATTTTTCAGCAATAAACTTTGCTCTTAAAGGATCTCCTGGTAAAAGTACAGTTTCTGCAAAATCACCTGATTGCGCATTAATATGGGCGGTGGCCATTATTTGCTTTCCTATGTTAAGTAGTTATTACATTTTTTTTGCTTAGCTTTTTAGAAGATTTAGGTAAAAAGCCTTCTAAAAGAAACTATTATTTTTATATAGTAAAAAATAATAAACCCAGTAGATTTATATTAAAATAAGCTTAATTATTTTATGCCCTTTAAAAAAGATTCTCCATGTAAAAGTTCTTTAATGCCCAAATAAGATGCTATAGATTGACCAACATCGCTAAAAGTAGAACGTTCGCCAATATTAAAACTTAAATTGTCTTTAGCCCATTTTTTATTATAAAAAATAACAGGAATATGCTCCCGGGTGTGATCAGTACCAGGCCAAGATGGATCATTACCATGATCAGCAATAATTATTAATAAATCCTCATCATTTAGTTCTTTAAGGAGTTCTGGAAGACGGGAATCAAAATATTCTAGCGCTTCCTTATAACCTTTAACATCTCTGCGATGGCCAAAAGAAGAATCAAAATCCACAAAATTAGTAAAAACTATACTAAATTCCTTATTTTCTTTAACAATCTTTAAAGTATCATCAAATAAATGAGGAAGAGTTGAAGATTTTACCGCTTTGGTAATTCCCCTTGAGGCAAAAATGTCAGATATTTTACCAATTGATATTACCTCTCCTTTGGCTTCTTTCATTATATCTAATAAAGTAGGATTAGGGGGTTGTATGCTATAATCTTTTCGATTACCTGTTCTTTCAAAATCCCCTGCTGTTGTACCAATAAATGGCCTAGCGATTACTCTTCCAATATTATATTGATATAAATCTTCGCGAGCAAGCTTACATAAATCATATAATGCTTGTAAACCAAAAGATTCCTCATGGGCAGCGATTTGAAAAACACTATCTGCAGAAGTATAAAAAATTGGCTTTTTAGTTTTTATATGTTCAACCCCATATTTATCAATAATTTCAGTTCCAGAGGCTACACAATTGCCTAAGTAACCTGTTAAGTTAGCTTTTTTTACTAAATTATCAATAAAATCTTGAGGGAAAGAATTAGTAGCATTATTAAAATATCCCCAATCTTGCAACATAGGAGCTCCAGTTAGCTCCCAATGACCAGTCACTGTATCTTTTCCCTTGCTGATTTCTTTAGCATAGCCATAATAACTAAGCGGCTTTTGCTCTTCAGCTACATCAAAGGTGCTGCCACAACTTGCTTTAAGACAGTTAATCAGACCTAGCTTTTTTAAATTAGGTATATGGGTTTGGGGAAATTGCTCCAAAATATGGCCTAAGGTGTTCGCACCTTCATCTTTATAATCAACAGCGTCTTTTGATGATCCTACACCTAAAGAATCAAGCAACAGAATAATGGCCCTTTTCATATGTTTACTCTTTTTGGCAATGTTACTTATTGAAATAATCTGTGTTATTTTGGATTATAAATTATTTGCACAAATAAATCCATTGATAAAATTTTTATACTTTATTTTATGGCCGTGTTAGTTGATAAAAATAATTTATAAGATGCCTCGTTAATTGTGGATTCTAAAAGTTGTAAAAATTCTTTTTCTGGCATACCAGACCTGATAGCAGGAAGAAATTCTATAATAATATGCCCAGGATAAATCAACCAAGATTTTTTTGAATAATATATCCCAGTATTTAAAGCCACAGGGATTACAGGCACTTGCAAAGCACTATAAAGCTTAGATACTCCTGCCTTAAATTTAGTATCTTTAATTTTAGGTGACACCCTGGTACCTTCAGGAAAAATACAAATAGAGGCACCTTGATTAATATAATATTGACCCTGATTAATTAGAGATCTCATGGATTCAGTAAAATTAGTGCGGGTAATTAAAACCCCACCGAATTTTTGTGCTAATCTTCCCCATAAAGGAATCTTGGTAATCTCTTTTTTAGCAATGTAAAGTACATCTCTATGGAAAATATTAAAGAAAAAAGAAGTTTCAATGGCCGACTGATGCTTTGAAGCTATAATACAAGGAAAAGTATTGAAGTTTTCTACACCTTTATATTCAATTGAAATATCTGTAATAAAAAAGCCAACTTTTCTAAAAAACTTAAAAGAGACTGTTAAATAAGTCCTTATTTGCTCTGGAGTACAAAAAAAACTGTAAATATACCCCCCAATGGTAATTAGGGGTAAAGTGATAATAATAAACAAATAAAAGAAAAAATTTCTAAGCAACAATAACATATTTTATCCTAAAGTGATTTACGCATTAAATTTATTAAAGGGTTTATACATTAATTTATTTACAAAAACTATCCCTAAAATACTAGAAAGAATAGGCAAAATTATCAATAGCATACCGGTGGTAATGAAATAATTATAAAAAGATATAAAAGTAAAGCTAGAATTAAATAGATACATAAAGGCTAAAATATTTAAAAATCCCGAGATAAGGCCATAAAAACAAGCAGTTAGAGATTTAAAAAATATCCAAAAGGCAAACTCTAAGGCAATGGAGCCTTTGTAAGCTCCTAAAAATACCAAAGTTTCTATAGTTTCTTTATTAGAAAATAATACGGAATAAATAGTTAAAAATAAAATACATATCAACAAAGTAATAGCGATTAGAGGTACCAAAATACTAAAATATTTTGCAGTATTTACAGGAGAAGCCAATCTTTGTAAAAGATCTCCTTCGGTATCTAAGTAAACATTATTAGCTTTTTGGCTTAAGTGGGTTCTAATATCAGAAATGGTGGAGATTTGATCAGGTTGGAGCTCAATAGTGATAATTATGGGTAATGGGATGTTGTCCACCTGATCTTTAAAATCTCCTGTGAAAGTATTAATAATCTGCTTGAGTTTTTGTTCATTAATAATTTCATAATTTTTGATAGCAGGATTAGCTTTTAAATAATCCGTGATAACATTTATTTTACTTTGAGTTTTATCAGTGCTGCTTTCTGGATATACCTCAATAATGGCTGAGGTGGGAGAGGTAAATTTAATAGGATTGATAAGTTTTTCTAAAATGTTAGAGGCTACGATAGAAACACTGCATAACCACATAACACAAGCTACAATAAAAACAAAAAATTTGTTCCAAAAATTTAAGCGGCGAAAATTAAAAAGTCTATTAGGTGCAGGTTTTATATAATTAAGTAATCTTTTTAATTTTTTTTTTGGGAAAGTAATGATATTTTTCATCAACATAATACCTAATTATAAGAGGGCTTGGTTAAAAACCATTTACTCTAAGTAGTTTTATTCTTTATGATTTGTATCTGATTTTGGTGAAGCAAAGCGACAGGATAGTTTTTTTTCTCTATTAATTCTAAATTATGAGTAGCAAAAACTACCGCTACTCCTTGTTTATTAAGTTCTTCTAACATAGAAACTATGCGGCTGGCCATATTATTATCTATACTACCTGTGGGCTCATCAGCTAAGATAATTGTGGGGCTATTAATTACCGCTCTTGCAATTGCTACTCGTTGTTGTTGCCCCCCTGAAAGATGTAAAGGAGAATAGTGTTTATATTTTTCTAAATTAATCCACTCTAGAATTTCATCAACTTTTTTCTTAATTTCTCGCTGTGGGGCTTTAGTAATTTTAAGCGGTAAAGCGATGTTATCAAAAACGCTTAAATGATTTACTAATTTAAAATCTTGAAAGATGATCCCTATTTTTCTTCTAATATCTGCTAAAGTTTTATAATTTAAGCGAGTTACATCTTTATCTAATATACTTAAAAACCCTCTGCTGGGCAACAATGAGATATTGATTAGATTTAAAAAACTTGATTTTCCAGCGCCGCTTTCACCGATTAAAAAAATAAAATCCCCCTTATAAAGATTAAAATTAATATTTTTTAAGATTTCTTTATCAGAAGTATAACGCAATCCAACGTTTTCAAAGCTAACTAAGGGTGAATCGTTTTTATTGGTCATTTGGATCATCAAGGGGTAATAATTTTTAAAATCAAATATAAGCTAGAATAGCTTATTATAACACAGGGTTTTTTAAACCACAAATTAGTATTTTGTTGGCAAGTTCAGATAGTCATACATAGTAGTCTGTTTTTCTGATAAACTACATATAGATAACGGAAATAGGATTTTTAAAGATATGGTACGTGAGATAATTTGCCCTAATTGTGCTTATAAGCAACAGATTTTTACAACCTTAATCGAAGATAAGCTTATTACTTGTTTAAAGTGTAGCTATCGTTATAGTTATTTAAACAATCAATATAGCAAGAACAAGCAAGACATTAAGATTATTTTAGATTCTGCTATTTATACTGAATATGGAATTTCTAAAGAAGGTACAGCTAAAGGAAAACAAGGAGCTTCACAATTTCCCATACATGTATTAAATAATAAATACATTAATACTACGCCTCCTCCTAATATTGATAAAAAATTTCACGCTAAAGCCTTAAGGCCGCAAGAAAATATAGGTATAACTTCTAATATGGCGTTAAGATCAGGTGGCAATTTTAAACCTATAACTAATATGGCGCCAAATTTTAGATTACAAATTAATAAGCTTGAGGGAAATTATAACCCTATGTCTAATGGAGTTTCTAATGCAGGCGGTCAAGAGGTTAGGTTAAATAAACCCCTAGAATCACCTAACTTATCTTCCCCTAACTTAGCGAGGGTTGATTCTAATAATGCTAATTTTAATAGCCCTTATGTTTATCCTAAAAATTCCAATCCCATTAAAACTCCTATCAATAATACCGTTATCAATAAGGGGTTTAATTCTATACCTCAAACTCCAAGCTTCATTATACCCCAAGCTCCAGCAAAAATCGCTACTCCTTTAGGAGTAGAAGAGCGCTTGGCCCATTTAATCAAAAAGGAGGCCCCTAATTTTTTACAAGATTTACAGGCGAAGTCAGATCAAGCCGAAGGGGGCTTAAATTCTAGTTTAATGACCTTTGCAGATATTAATTTAAACAATTCTTTAAAAACTTCTGCAAACCAGTCGCCTTCTATAGCTAAAATAATTAATGAGGGCAGCCCAATTTTATCTACAGCAAACCTACAAAAAGGAGATGCATCATCCCAAGAGCAAAATTTTCAAAATCTTAATAAACCCCTTCAAGAATTAAAAAATAGACCTGCTGTGGTTAATAATTCTGCTCAAGATAATTATAGTTTTACTAAAATAGGTGAAGAAATAAATTTAAGTACAAGGCCTAATGAGCAAGGACCTAATAACCCACAAAATACCGAAAACAACATAATGGAGACGGGAAAATCCAGCAATAGATTAAAAGATGAAATCAAAGTAGTTAAAAGTAATTATGGCGCCCCTTTTGTAGATAACTCCCGCCCTTTTGCTAAAATTGATTTTAGCAAATTTGAGGTTAAAGAAGAAACCTCTTTAGATATATCTAAAAGGCAAAGAATAAAGAGGTCAAGAGCTTCTGCAAGCCCCCAAGATGTTAAAGAAAGCTCCCAGGAGCAAAGTAAAATAGCAATAAGTTCTAGCAATTTAACTTCCCTAGATAAAAATAAGGCTGCTCCACAATTTGATCATAATCATAAACATAAATCTGCTCCTTTTTTATCACGTTATCGTACTACCCCTTATGATCGTATAAATACAGACTCATTAGCAGAAAGATCATCCCAAAGAAGCAAGCGTAGGGGAAAAGTAAAAGAAGATAATAAAGAGAAAAAAACCTATTTGCCCTTAGATGCTGAGGAAAGATCTACAAGAAAGGCGCAGCGTCTTCAAGAAAGGGCACTTAAAGGTGAGCAGAATCCTACAGAAGAAAATGCAAAAAGTACTATAGATATAAAAACCGATCGTATAAAGCGTAAAGAAGATAGAATTAGGCAAAAAGAGCAACGAAAAGAAGCTAAATTTTCTCAACAAATTACTCCGCCTTTAAGTTATGAAATGCTAAAGAATGAACCATTGGATTTTTTAAAAATAAAAAATGATGAATCCTTTGCTTTTGTTTCTTCCCCTATTAATTCAAAATTAATAACTAAAGTTGAAGCCCCTTCTCAAAAAGACAAAAAAACTAGCAAGATAGCTAAAAATAGTAAAGATAGCCTTGAGGGTTTAGATAACTTTATAGAAATGAACGCTAAGCTTTTAAAATCCTATGAACTTCAAAAAGCCCAAGAGCAAAAAACTATGGGCAACTACAAAAGTCCATTGGTGAAAGAACTTGAAAATCTATTAGAAATCGGTCCAGAAAATTATTTGTTAAAAAATCAAGCAGATAATCAAGGGCAAGGGCAAAATAATGAAGAAGGTGAGGGAGGGATTCAAACCCAAGATTCTTTTAACGATAAGTTAAAATCGCAAAAGCTTTTGACAGAAAATTTTGGTAAAAGCGCTTGGCAAGAAGTCAAAAGTACTTTGGCTAACTATGGATTCAGTAAGCTTGCTAAAATCAGCGTTATTCTACTTACCTTATTAGTAATAATTTATATGTTTACTAAAAAAGATCCTGCTGAATTAAGCTACAATGGCAGGCGTAACTTATTCTCAAATAATGCTATAACTAACATTCCTATTATTGATTATCCGCCCCTTGCAAAGGCTATAACTCCTACTAATAAAGAAAAACTACCCTTAATTTTAGGTCAGCCAGCTTCTTTAGGGTTTAATGCCACTGTGGAGGAAAGAAAGTTTAAAGAAGCTCAAGGCAGTAATACAAATAACAGTAATAATTCAATTAAACAGGCGGTTAGCATTGATAATGAGCAATTAATGCAAAATCTAAATACTCCCCAGGGCCTTGGTAATTTAGCTAATCAAAATGTGCAAGATGCTTCTTTAAAAAGCAATAAGTTTTTTGGTTATTTAAATTCTAAATATTTGGCCTTAAGACAAAAAAGCTTTAACTTTTTTAATGAAATAACTATTACTAAATCCTTAGGACAGTGGAAATCTAATCTTGGTGGTATAACCTTTGAAATAGCGGTATCTCTTAAAAACACTAGCAAAAATAATGTCTATGTTATAAAACAGCTTGAGGTAATTTTTGTGGATATTAATGGTAATGCAGTAGAAAAAAGAATATTAAATCCTGGGCAAATTATACAAAAAAATCAAAATATTATGCTAACTCTTAAAATCTTGGATGCTCCTAGGTCTACGATAACAGCCTATGTTTTTGTAAAAGAATCTCAGCCTGTAAAAAATAATTAATATGCTTTACAAATATTAAAGAGCAAAAAATTAGAGAAAAATTAAGGAGTAGGATTTTTAGGTTTAGGGTAAATTTTATGGGAGATTGTGCTGGGTACTTTATTATTGGTCTCATTACCACAAGCTACTAAAACAGCAAATAAAGCTAAGGTGATACTAATAATTATATATTTGATTTTGAAGGACTGTCTTTTCATTTATTTACCTTGGCATTAATTTTTAAAACCTTAATTGTTTTAATTTAGCAAATTTTATAAATAATTGCTAAATGATTTAGTATAATTATTAAAATACTATTTTTATAATATCAACACTTAGGAAATTATAATGTTAAAAATAGATGATGTGGGAAAAGACATAGGTCAGTTTATTAATGCTTTAAGCCAATGTACAGAAACCAATTTAGCAGCTTTATACGAGTTTGCCAAAGAGCATTTTCCTACGCTAAGTAATGAAGAGTTTTTAAGAACATTTAATTTTTATAAAAAGCAAGTCAACCAATTAAACGACTTTAATCATAAAAGCCTTACCCCTTTAGGGAAATTACAGATTTTAAGAAATATTTTAGAAAAGTATGCTGTGGATGGTTTTCTATTTTCTCGTACAGATGAATATGGTAATGAATATTTGCCACTTTATGCACAAAGGTTGTCTTACCTTACCAATTTTACAGGTTCTTTCGGTTTTTGCATCGTTTTGTCACATAAAGCAGCAGTTTTTACTGATGGTCGCTATGAGATACAAATAAAATCTCAAGTTGATACTACCTTATTTGATACCTTAATTTATTCTTCTGCCAATATAAAAACTTGGTTAGAATATAACATTAAACCTAATTTAAATAAGCCTACAACTTTAGGCATTAATTTAAAAACTACTTCTTTAGTTGAATTAAATTTATATGAAGATATAGTAGATAAATTAAATTTAGAAATTAGGCATTTTGATTATCATTTTATTGATGAAGTTTCTTTAAAAGTACAAGATGATTTATTTCCACAAAGCAATAGTTTACTTAATCAACGTGGGATTAGAAAAATTGAGAATGTAATTCCTAAGCCTATAGGTCCAGTACACCATTATGATATAAAATATGCCGGCAAGCAAGCAGGGCAAAAAATTGCTCAAGTAGCAGAAAAAATTTCCGAACAAGGCATAGATTATTATCTAATTACTGCTTTAGATTCTATTGCGTGGTTGCTAAATATTAGAGGAAAAGATGTAGATTTTAATCCTGTCGCATTGTGTGTAGCAGTACTTTCAAAAGTAGGTAAGGTAAATCTTTTTATTGATCCTTTAAAATTAAGTAAAAAATTTACTGATAATTTACCTAAAGAAATTACTCTTTATAATGAAGGAGATATTGAGCAATATTTAGCACAGTTGCAGAAAAATCAAAACGAAATCACCTTCGGCCTTGTTAAGCATTCTCCTGCTTGTTATATCAAAACTTTAAAAAAATTAGGGTATAGTGTAAAGATTGTTGAGGATATTTGTGCTCAACATAAGGGTATTAAAAATACTGTGGAAATTAAAAATACTATTAATGCACACCAACGAGATGGTGTAATTTTAACTAAACTATTTTATCAGTTGTATCAAAATCCTAATATTTATGATGAGCTTAATATTACGGAACTTTTAGATAATATGCGTAGTCCGGATCCTTTATATATAAGTAAAAGTTTTGATGATATAGTAGGAATCAACGGTAATGGTGCTATTATCCATTATCGGTCTACCCCAGCCACTAATAAAAAGCTAACTTCTAATGATTATATTTTAATTGATTGTGGCGCACAATATTTAGACGGTACTACTGACGTAACTAGGGTTTTAAGTTTTAATCATCAAGATACGGAATTTAAAGAACATTTTACCCGGGTTTTAATTGGCCATATCCGTATTGCTAATTTAATTTTTAAAGCAGGTACCAAGGGTTATCATATGGATATTTTAGGTCGTGCCGCATTATGGCAAGTAGGATTAGATTATAAACATGGAACCGGCCATGGAGTAGGGGTATTTCTTAGCGTCCATGAAGCTCCAGCGAGTATATCGGCTTATGCCGATGTTATTCTTGAAGAAGGTATGATCGTTTCTAATGAACCTGGATGTTATTTAACTAATAAATATGGAATTAGGTTAGAAAATCTTTATTTAATAGAAAAGCATCCAACTTATAAGGATTATTTGTGCTTTAAGCCGCTTACTAAAGTGCCTTTTGATGTAAAAAACATCAATTTTAATCTTTTAAATAGTGAAGAAATCCAATGGTTAAATCAATACCATGAGGAAGTAATAAAGGATTTAACTCCTCATCTTTCTTTAGCAGAGATTGCCTGGTTACAGGATTTTATTATAGGTAACAATAAAATAGGTAGTTGAAGTTTAATAAAGTATATTCAAGGTTGCTTTTAGATGTTAAGAATAAAAACCCTATTAGGAAGTTATAATGAGTAAAATCTATACTAAAACTGGAGATGAAGGTTATTCCACCGTTAATCATCAAAGGCTACCTAAATCTGATATTTTTTTTGATACCTTGGGTAAAATAGATTATTTAGGGGCTTATTTAGGTATGTTTTTACATGTTTTGCAGAGCCAAACCGCAACAGGAATAAAAAAAAATAATGAAGATAAAGAAATATATGATCATATTTTAAAAATCCAGGGGAATTTAATGACTATTAGCTCTTATTTAGCAGGATATTTAAAGGAATTACAGAATTTACATGAAGATTTACAAGGTTTAGAAGCTTTAATTGATAAATTAGATGAACAAAATACTCCTTTAAAAAATTTTATTTTCCCAGGAGGAGGCCAATTATCAGTTTTATTGCATTTAATTAGGGCCAGCTGTAGAGATTGCGAAAGGGCAGTAGTAAACTTAGGAGCTGTTAAAGGGCTTGAAATAGATAAAAGCGTTTACCGCTATATTAACCGCTTATCAGATTATTTTTTCGTTTTAGCTAGATTTTATAACGATAAAGGTAAAAGAGATATTATTTGGCAAATAAATTAGATAGGATTTGCTAAGATCATTCATGATTAATTGATCTTACCTAATCAATTATTTAAATTTGTTATTTTAAAACCTAGCCTTTAAAATCCAAGTATTTAAAAATCTAGGCCTTTTAATGTAGATCTAACAATCTTGGCTATCACCTCAAAAGTTAAACGTTCTTTATCAAAATAAGGGTTATATTCGGTGATCTCTAATCCAATAAATTGAGGATGAGCACTTAAGATCTCTAAATTATCTTGAATATGCTTTACCTGTAACCCCAACTCCGTATAACATCCCGTACCTGGTACACAATCATTGCTCATTACATCAATGTCTAAAGATACTCCAAATTTATGAGTATTTTTTGTTACAATATCTAAAGCTTCTTTAAATACTTGTTGAATATTATTTTCTTGAATATCTTTCATATAAAAGGCTTTAATATTTAATTTATCAATAAAATTGATTTCCTCTTGTTCATAATCTTGGGTACCAATAAAACATATATTAGAAGGTTTAAGTTTATTTTTTATAAGAGAATGAAGTATCCTGCTGCCAAATCCAAGCAAATGAGCTACTGGCATTCCATGCAAATTTTTAGAAGGAGAAGTTTCAGGAGTATGGCAATCCAAATGGGCATCAATCCAAATTAAACCAAGGTCTTCTTGATATAAGTTAGATACAGCACTCCATATTCCAAAACCATTAGAATGATCTCCTGTAAAAAATAGATACTTATTTTTATCTTTATGAATTTGAGCAAGATATTGATTAAATTCTTGATATAAAGCACTTAAACTAGGAATGATTTCTAATTTAGTATGGGAAGAAGGATTACTAAAGGTTTTATCCATAATAAGATTGGGATGTATTTTATTTAAATTATAATAAATATCCCAAACTCCAATTTGAGCACCATAGGTTTGAGCGCCAAATCCACTTGCTACACCTAATACTTTAAGGTCCTTAATGTCCATCTCCTCCCCCTTGGCTCAATTTAATCTTAATTTATAAATAATTTTTATTTTGCTGTGGTATGTCTTTTAAGGTGCCATTTATAAGCAGAACCCACAATATCTACAATATCTGTATATTTAGGCTGCCAGTTTAAAATCTTTTTAGCTTTTTTAGAGTCAGCAATTAAAACCGATGAATCTCCTGCTCTTTTTTCGGCAATCAGGGTTTTAACCCGCACTTGTGATACCTTTTCTACCGCATTTATAATTTGTTTGACCGAGTAGCCTTTTTCAGCTCCTAGATTAAAAACCTCTGAGGTGTTGTAGGTAATCAAGTGTTCTAAAGCTAAACGATGAGCGCTAGCTAAATCTTCAGTATGGATATAATCCCTAATACAAGTACCATCTGGTGTATCATAATTATCACCAAATATTGTAATATATTCTTTTTTTCCTAATGCTACATCAATTATTAAAGGTATAAGGTGAGTTTCTGGAGTATGATCTTCTCCTACTTCTCCTTCTGCATCGGCGCCTGCAACATTAAAATATCTTAAAATAACACTTTTTAACTTATAAGCTAATTCAAAATCGTTTAAAATTTTTTCTACCATATGTTTCCCAGTACCATAAGGATTTATAGGATTTTGGGGAGCATTTTCTTCAATTACAGGTATACTAATCTCACCAAATGTGGCACAGGTGGAGGAAAAAATTACATATTTAATATTGTGATCTATCATAGCCTTAAAAAGATTTAAAGATCCAGAAACATTATTGTTATAATATTTGTAAGGGTCTTGCACTGATTCAGCCACATAGGTATAAGCTGCACAATGAATAATCGCAATCGGATTGGTTTTTTTTATAGCTTGAGAAATCTCATCGAAATTATTGAGATCTCCTTTGATAAAGCTACCCCATTTGACAAATTCCTCATGGCCATAAGCTAAATTATCAAAGACTACTGGATTATAACCGTGCTTTTTGAGTTCTTTACAAGTTTGAGAGCCCACATATCCAGCCCCTCCTGTGACTATTACGGTTTTCATAATAAAAGGTTGCCTTATATAAATTAGTTGCTTAATGATTGTTTTGATTAATTTAAAATTTTATTCCTAATTTTTTATCAAAGGGTTTATGGATAGTGACAATAATCATATTAATAATTATAATAATAAAAATATCATACTTTATTATTTTTATTAAAGTATTTAAAAATGCCAAAATAGCTAAAACTTCATTTAGTATAACAATTAATTAAGTAGTAAGGCCGCGTGCTTGGCAATAATAAATTCTTCTTGGGTAGGAATCACATATATCTTAATCTTTGAATTTATCGCCGATATTAATTCATCTTTATTATTATTAGCCACCTCATTTAAGATTAAACCTAAAAAGCTAAAATTTTTAGTAATCTCTGTTCTTAAATGGGCAGAATTTTCCCCAACTCCTGCAGTAAATACTAAAGCATCAATCCCTCCCATAGCAGCTATACAAGAGCCAATATGTTTAATCAAATTATAGAGAAAAACTTGCCAAGCTTCCTGGGCTTTAGGATTTTGCGAATTTTGAATAACGTAAAAATCACTACTTTCTTCGCTTAATCCCAAAACGCCGCTTTGATAATAAACTAATTGTTCAATATCTTTAGGGGTATAGCCTTTATTTTGCATTAGGAATAATAATATTCCGACATCAATAGCACCGCAGCGGCTCCCCATAACCAGCCCATCTAAAGGAGTAAAGCCCATGGTGGTAGTAAAACTTTTGCCATTAACCAAGGCACATAAAGAAGCTCCTGCTCCTAAATGACAAACCACTACTTTACCTTGAGCCACTTGAGGGTCAATTTCTTTTAATCTACCGCTAATATACTCATAAGATAAACCATGAAAACCATAACGCATAATTTGATCTTCTTCGATTAATTTACGAGGTATAGCATAATATCTGGTGTAATCTGGATTTGTGCTATGAAAAGCTGTATCAAAACAAGCTACTTGCTTAATTGTAGGGAATTGTTGCTTTAATAATTCCATAGGCCTAATGTTATGAGGCAGGTGAATGGGGCTTAAATTTTCTATGGTTTTTAGATCATCAATAACTTCTTGGGTAATTATAGTAGGAGCGTTATATTTTCTGCCCCCATGTACCACACGGTGCGCAGCATATTTAATAGTAAGATGAGGTACAAGAGTTAATAAATTTTCTAATAGATACGCTAAAATATTATCCCGAGCGATTGATGAGGGCAAAACTTCCTCTTTAATAACCTTTTTTGTATCGCTGGTTTTGATGGTCATGGTTACTTTAGAAGTACCGATACCAACAATTTGACCATAGTTTATATCAAGTAAATCCTTTTCCTGGAAAATTTTAAATTTTAAGCTAGATGACCCAGCATTGATTACTAAAATACAGTTAGTCTTATTAGTCATATATATCCTTAAAATAGTTGAGAAAAGATAATAGCTTATTAAAAAGTAGATCAAGCTTATAAAAGTTTTCTCTGATGCATTATCTTAAACTTATTAGGCAAGAGGCAAAATTTATTAATTAGGACTGCCAATGCAAGCTAAAATAGTGGAAAATATCCTTGATTCCACATTATCCGCACGGCTGGTGAGTATTATAGGAATTTTGGCTCCTAGTACCACTCCCCCAACTTGGGCATTTGCTAAATAAACTGCACATTTTACTAAAATATTCCCCGCTTCAATTGTCGGCACCAAGATCAAATCTGCTTCACCAGCGACGATAGATTTAATTCTCTTAAGCCTTGCTGCACCTTTGCTAATAATATTATCAAAAGCTAAAGGGCCTTCTACATCGGCTTTTGCTTTCAAAGAGGCGATCTTAGATAAAGCTTGAGCATCTACGGTTGATGCCATATTAGGTAAAACACTTTCAGTAGCAGAAATTATCGCTACTTTTGGCCTTGCAATCCCAGTTTTAATAAGAAAATCAATGGCATTATGGAGAATCTTTTCTTTCTTTTCAAGAGTAGGGGCGATATTAATAGCGGCATCAGTTACATAAATAAAGCGTGATTGGGAAGGAATATTTAAAGCAAAAATGTGGCTAAGAAGTTTATCGCCTCTTAAACCGTTTTCCTTTTTGATAACTCCTGCCATAAAAGTATCGGTATGAATATTCCCTTTCATTAGTAAAGTAGCTTCTCCTGTTACACATAAAGATAATGCTGTAGCCAAAGCTTTTTCTTCATCTATACAATCTATAATTTTGCAAGCCTCTAAGCTTAAATTATTTTTTAATGCAATATTTTGGATAACGGATTTAGATCCACATAAAAGTGGATAAATTAAACCTTCTGTGGCGGCGGTAATAGCACCCTTTAAAGAATTATAATCATTGGGATTAACTACTGCGGTAGTTTGTAACTTATAAGTTTGGGCAAGGGTAAGGAGACTGTCATAAGTAATAATATTAGAATTAACAATCATTAGTTTATCAGCCTTTTTGTTGATTTTTACTTCTTTGAGATATTGGAATTGCATATTAACAGAGAAATTACATACAATATACTTGATTTCCTAGTTATATACAAACCTTTTTATTTATTTTTTCTTTGAGAACGTTTCCAAATTTCTAACTTAATTTGCTCAAATTTCTTACCTAAAGATGAGATGTTAAAATTATCTAACACAAATTGATGTTGCTGTTGGGAAGTTTCTTGTAAAAGCTTAGAATTATTAACAAATATATTTAGTTTATCAAGGATTTCATTAACCTTCACTTTATTAAGATGGGTGATGGTAAAAGGATTAACTTCTGAATAACCCCCTGATAAAGAAGAAATAATTAAGCACTTAGCTAAGGCGGCCTCTAAAGCTACGGTAGGTATTCCTTCTTGGTGTAAGCGTGGTATTGTAGGAAAGATTGCGATTTTTGCATTTTCTAAATATTTAAAGGCCTCTTGATTGTTTAGATTCTCATAAATAATTAGCTTTTTATTATCCAGATATTTTTTAATTAAAGGCTGAGCTTTAATAGCTTCTAACGTATCTTTTTCTCGTTTTTTTTCTATAGCCCCTATAACAATTGCTTGCCAGGTGGGATTTTTTGCTAAATTTTGTTCTAAAAACAGACTTACAGCTTCTAAATATTCTTTAATACCCTTGCGTAAAGTAGCTTTACCTAAAAAAACAATCTGATCTTGCTTTTTTACCCAATTTAAACCAGAAGGATTAGCTGATTGAGGCTTAATATGATCATAAGAATTATGAACCACGTAAGCCTTTTTGCTCCAAAAGGGGTAAAATAAAGTGAAACGCTTTTTAAAATAATGAGATACAAAGATAAAGGCGGCAATATTTCTGATTCTAAAAAAGTTTTTTATATAAAACCAAGGACTAGATTTAATCATATTAATATGATTAATTAAAATTACGGGTTGCTTAATATGTTTTGTTAAATCACTGGAAAGTTTGACATCAAATTCTACTTCTACTAAATCAGGAGATTGTAACTTAATTAATGAGACTACAGCTTTAAGGTATTTTGTGTAATCGATTCTAAAATCCACATTCCAAATATTTTTATTGCCTTGTTCTTGATAATTATCTGCAAAGCAATCTTCTTTTTTTATAAAAGTTATATTATTTTCTAGCGAGGGATTTTCGCAATAAGAGGAAATAATCTGATAAGTAAACTGACTTTGCTTAATAAAAGGTAGGGATACCAAAACAATAGAGGCATTTTGCTGTTTACTTAAAGGATAATTATGTGGATAAATTTTGAATATTTTGATACTTTTCATATTTTCAGCTTTTCTTATGGCCAGTTATAATATATGATTGTAGATGATTATTATATAAATTGGTAATAATAATGGGTACTTAGGTAAAGAGTATATGTTATTAAATTATTAAAAGCTAAAATTATTGATCATCTATAAAAGAAGAGCCTATGGATTATTTTATTATTGCGGTTTTATCAATGCTAACGCCATTTTTTATGAGCGAAGCTGATATAAAATATACTCCAAGTGTGGGCATATTTATTAGCGATAATTCTATCGTCAATAGCTTTGAGGCCACTCCTTTTAATAGAACCGATACAAGTTCTAGAATCATATCCACAACTTTTGCTGGTAATTATAACATAGTTTACGATATCATTTTAGATTATAAGGTAAATTTATGGAATAATAAATTATGGGTAGCTCCTAGATTTTCTTATAACCCCTTATCTGAAATATTTAATATAAATTTTCAATCTCCGTTTTCTCTACGTCCTACTTCTAGAAGTGTTACGTATAATGAAAATCCTGCTTATGGTATAAGTTTTGGCTATGATTTCCTTTCTTATAATCCTGCTGCTAGAATTAAACCTTCTTTGGGGTTATATGGGGGAATATCCTTTTTAAGAGTAGGCTATACTTCGGAAGTAGAAGCAGTGAAATATGATAGTACTTATAAATATTATGCGGGTTTTAGAAGCGAATTAGATCGTAATTGGACTTTCATGCTTGAATATTCACGTTATTCATTAGATGTAGTAGCTTTAAGAAATTTTTCTCAGGACGCTACTCTTACAATAAGCAAAGTCAAAATTGGACTTGCTTATTCTATTAGAGATCAAGTAACGGTTACCAGAGAAGCTAAAGATGAAGTTTATAAAGAAGTAATCAAGGCGTTAGATCCTAATATTGAGGATAAAATTATTGCTGAAAATGAACGTTTAAGGCAGCAAAGAGTTGCTGAAATTGAAAAACTAGGAGAACCTATAATCACCCCAGAGGCTGTAATTGTAGTGCCACAGCCGCAAGAATTACAGCCTATTATTTCGCAGCCGCAAGGGCCAGCTCCTGCTAGAGAGAATCCTCAGATAGCCCTTCCTGAAAGGGTAACTCCTTTAGAGCCGCAAACACAACAACCTGAAGAAGAAATTGATACGCAGGGGTGGAACTTTTAAGATTTAGGGTCTACTATAAAGATTCGATTTTTAAAGGATAAAAAGAAGGGCTCTAATAGATAATAAAAATTAGCAGCCCAAAGTTTTTCTATAGGGGGTATAATTAAATTTTTATTAGATAGCTTTTAAAGATTTTATGAAATTTCTTATATCAATATGTTGGTAAAACTGCTTAAATTTTATACTAAAAGCTTAATTAAAGGAATTTATTAGCTTTATATGTATCCCTGTTTGTTTTTACAGCAATAAATAAAATTATTATATCTGTCTTGTAAATTTTTTTAATCACCTTATATATAATATTTAATTACATATAAGGAAATTTAATAAAATGCAGAGCTTTTACTGGAAATGTCCAACTGAAATTCATTTTGGCCCTAATAAAATTCAAGAACTTGGCAAATTACTTAGTAAGCAAAAGGTAAATAAAATACTTTTTCTTTATGGACATAGTAGTATCAAAAAAAATGGGATTTACGATAATATCTTAAAGCAATTAAAACAGCTTAACATAGCTTTTGTAGAGCTTTCAGGAGTAGATCCTAATCCACGCTATGAAACCGTATTACAAGGTGCAAAAATTTGTAAAGAACAAGAAATAGATTTTATTTTAGCAGTAGGTGGAGGTTCAGTAGTAGATTGTGCCAAAGCTATATCTTTAGCTAGTAATTATTCAGGGGATTTTTGGGAAGAAATTATTAAAGCAGGTGGGGGATTACATATTCCTGAAGAAAAAACTATTTCTCTTGGAGTTATTTTAACTTTAGCCGCTACGGGATCTGAAATGAATGCTGGAGCAGTTATTAGTAATTTAGCCACTAAAGAAAAACTTTCAGTGTTTTCAAGTTTTGTAATTCCTAAGTTTTCTATTTTAGACCCTTTATACACCTATTCTGTACCAAAACATCAAATTGCTGCTGGTATTGCTGATGCCTTTAGTCATTGTTTAGAGCAGTATTTTTCTGACAATGATAATGCTTATATTAGCGATGGAATCTTAGTGGGGATTATGAAAGGGCTAAAGGAAATAGCTCCTAAGGCGATTAATGAGCCACAGGATTATGTTTCTCATGCTAATCTAATGTGGGGTGCTACTATGGCTCTTAATGGTATTTCAGGGGTAGGGAAAAATGGGGATTGGTCAACCCATATCATAGAGCATGCAGTATCTGCTTATTATGATATTACTCATGCGGTTGGCTTAGCTATTATCTTTCCTAATTGGATGGAATATGTACTTGAGGCAAATAATGCTTATAGATTTAAAAATCTAGGTAATTTATTTAATATTCCCTTCCAAGGAGATAACTTAAAGGATGCTCAAACTACTATTAAAAAAGTACGAGAATTCTTTAACTCCTTAAATATGCCAAGTAAATTAAGCGAAGTTGGAGTGCAACAGCAAGATATGGAAGGTATAGTAACATCTACCTTTGCCCGTCAAGGGATGGAAAAAATCGGCAGTTTTAAATCTTTAAATAAAGATGATGTAAGAAATATATTGGTAAAATCTTTCTAATATCTAGTGCTTTAACATTTTAATAAGAGGTTAATTAAAGTATAAATTAAAAATTTTACTTATTAACTTTTTATTAAAGTATCATAATAAAATTATTTTATAACTAGCCTTTATTAGTAAATATATATTCTGATATAGAAAATTAGGTATTAAAAGAGCTAATTAGTTTAAAATAATAATTTAGCGATATAAGAAAACACTAGTTTCAGCAAAATTAATATAGCGAGCTACATTTACTGCATGATCTCCAATGCGTTCCAAATATCTAGACATCAATAAATAGCTATGCAGCGAGTTAATCTCAGCAGGAGAGGTTTTCATCTTCTGTAAGGATAAGTTAGTAATTTGTATATATAAATCATCAATACTTTCATCTTTTTTTATAATTTCTTCAGTGCAATTCATCTCTCTAATTGATAAGCTATGTAATAAAATATTCATCATCTCGGTTGAAATATGAATCATCTGCAAAAGCTTACTTTGAATAGCTTCATCTACTTTCTCTAGATTATTAATTTGTTTAGCAATGTTTTTAGTGTTATCGCCAATCCTTTCTAGATTTCTGGAAATATGCGTGGCGGAAAAAACAAACCTTAAATCATAAGCTACGGGATTACGTAAACGAAATATACTTAAAGATAAATTAATCACTTGTTGATCATAATTATTAATGCTGCCATCACCTTGAATAATATTTTGAATAAGCTTTGGATCTTGTTTATCAAGGGGTTTGGAAATAGCATTATGAACACGATCCAATTGCTTAGCTGTAGCATCATTCATTTCTATCAGCATTTTTCGTAAAGCAACTAGTTCTTCTTCAAAGGATTTTACTATGTGTTGGTTTGCCATGATTATCCTATTCTTCCTGTAATATAATCTTCTGTTCTTTTGTCTTTTGGAGCATTAAATATATCTTTAGTCTTGCCAAATTCCACTAATTTCCCTAAATGAAAAAATGCAGTATTATCAGAAACCCGAGCTGCTTGTTGCATAGAGTGCGTAACTATAATTATAGTATAATTATAGCTTAACTCATCTATTAAACTTTCAATTTTTGCCGTAGCAATAGGGTCTAAAGAAGAACAAGGCTCATCCATTAAAATAACATCAGGTTCAATGGCTATAGTTCTAGCTATACAAAGTCGCTGCTGTTGGCCTCCTGAAAGACCTAAAGCATTATCATTTAAACGTTCTTTAATTTCTTCATATAATCCTACCCTGTTCAAAGAATATTTAACAATCTCTAAAGTCTCTTTTTTTGAGGCAACTAAATTATGAATTTTTAATCCATATGCTACATTTTCAAAAATACTCTTGGGAAAAGGATTAGGTTTTTGAAAAACCATACCTACTTTCATCCGTAGTTCTACGGGATCAATATTAGAGCCATTAATTTCAATGTTATCAATTTTAATAGAACCTGTGATTTTGCAATTTTCTACTAGATCATTCATACGATTTAAGCAGCGTAAAAAAGTAGATTTACCACATCCTGAAGGGCCAATAAAAGAAGTAACTTGTTTTTCAATTATATGAAGATTGATATCAAAAAGAGCCTGTTTTTCTCCATAAAATACATTAGTATCTTTTACTGTGATTTTTTTATTTTCCATCACTATTTCTCTTTTTGTTAAAATTTTACTTCAAGCTTATTACGCAAATAAATTGAAAGCCAATTAATGCTTATTAAAAAAACTAATAATAACATAATTGCAGCAGAGGCTTTTTCTATGTAACCAATTTCAGGGCTATCAGACCATAAAAGGATTTGTACCGGAAATACCGTGGCTTTAGAAGAAATAGAACTAGGTACATTATTCATAAAAGCTACCATTCCGATCATTAAAAGGGGAGCGGTTTCCCCAATAGCTCTTGAGATACTAATGGTAATTCCTGTAATAATTCCAGGAAAAGATATGGGTAATAAGTGTTTGGTTATTACTTGTATCTTAGAAGCCCCCATTCCATAAGCAGCTTGTTTAATAGAATTAGGTACCGAAGATAAAGCAATTCTACTGGCGATAATAATTGTTGGTAAGGACATTAGCGCTAGCACCAACGCCGCAAGTAAAGGGGTAGAACGCGAAATGCCAATAAATTGTTGAAATACAATCAGTCCTAACAACCCAAAGACTATAGAAGGAACAGCCGCCAAATTATTAATGTTAACTTCTATAAACTTAACAAAAGCGTTTTTAGGGGCAAATTCTTCTAAGTAAATGGCGGCGCCTACACTTAAGATTACAGAAAAAATTAAAGTTAACATAATAGTATAAACCGAGCCAATAAATGCCCCTTTTATTCCTGCTAATTCTGGATATCTTGAATCAGCATTTTGAAAAAATGTACTATTAAATTTAGTAACTATAATATTTTCTTCTTTCAATGAATCTACCAAATCTATAATATCATCATCCAATATATCTCCTGAACCTAGATATTCTTTTAAAAGCATATCTATATTAGAATTAACTAAGAGAAGATATTGTTGGGTAGTGCCCACAAGATCTTCTTGTTCTTCTAAAAATTTAAAGCGTAATTTATAAGCTTCAGCAGAACTAACAATATCGCTTGACTGTATTTTATATTTATCACTTTTATCTTCTAAATTCCTGATTTCCTTATTTAAAGCCTCAGTAATTAAAATATTGAAATCAAAGCGGTTAATAGCCTGCAGATTTAAGGGTTCCCCTGCTTTGGTGGTTAATAAGTCTTTAGACCAATTTATGTTAAGCTTAATATAATGAGTGTAAAAGGTAGTATATCCAGTAGAAAATATTGAGTAAAATAACACAAAAAGCATGGTAATTGCTAAGCAAATGGCAGCGATCCCACTAGCTTTAAAAAGATATTCGATGATATATCTTTTACGCATTTTGCTTTTATGGATTTTATTATTAAAATCAATCATATTGGGCCTTATATTTATTAACTATTTTAATTGCAATCATGTTTAAAAATAAAGTTAAGATTAACAGAACAAATCCTAAAGCAAAGGCCGCTAAAGTTTTTGGGTTATTAAAGGACTGATCCCCTTGCACTAAAAGCACAATTTGGGTGGTAATTGTGGTTACTGGCTCCAATGGATTAAGGGTTAAATTTGCAGCTAATGAAGAGGCCATTACCACAATCATAGTTTCCCCAATGGCCCTTGAAATAGAAAGTAAAATGCCCCCCACAATTCCTGGCAATGCAGCAGGAATAAGAATTTTCCGGATCATCTCATTTCTCATAGATCCCATTCCCATTGCGCCTTCCCTAATTGATTTAGGAATAGAGCGCAAGACATCATCCGTAATAGAAGAAATAAAAGGAATAATCATAATTCCAATTATAATACCCGCGCTTAAAGCGTTTTCTGATTCAACCTCTATATTTAATTGAGCAAACACTTTAAGGACAAAGGGACTAAAATAAATTGCAGCAAAAAATCCATAAACTATACTAGGAATACCTGCCAAAATTTCTAACATTGGTTTGATAATTCTTCGCCATTTGTGAGACATATATTCCGCCATGTATATTGCCGCAGACACACCGATGATAATAGCTGTAATAATTGCAATCAAAGAGATTAATAAAGTACCTGACAACAAAGGCAATATACCAAAACTATTTTGTGGATCTAATTCTGCTTCTTCAGGAGCCCATTTAGTACCAAAAATAAATTTAAATACCGAGATTTCTTGAAAAAACTTAATCGCCTCAAAAAGCAAAGAAGCCATAATCCCTAAAGTGGTGATTACAGCAATTACCGCAAAAAGCAAAAGAACATTTTTTATGAAAATTTCAATTTTTTTCTGAAAATTAATATTGAGGTTAGACATTTGGATAAGCCCTAAAGCAATTAGGGCCGCAATCAAAAATACCGCTATAGAAACCCCAATTATCACTTTAGAGTTATAAATTATATAACCCTTAGCAATAGCTATAAGCTCAGTTTTGGGTAAAATGGTATTAGTTTTAATCGAAGTATCTACAACCCCGTTTCTAAGTTCTTTAGCAATATTTAAAACTTGTTCATATGCAGAATCTTTAAGTAAAATGTTGGTAGTAACTAATTTGTGCTCTAGAATGTAACTTTTAATATTTTGATTAGCGTAGATATAAGCTAATAAAAACATCAGCAAGCTAGGGATAAAAGCCCATAAGATCACATAATAGCCAAAATAGCGGCCATTGTTTTTAGTTTTTGTAGTAGAAAGCTTACTAATTTTTCTTACAGCAATCTTATAGACTGCTACAATAAAAATCAGAAAAAATATAATTAATAAGATATTCATTCTAAAGCTGCATTTACTTTATCTACCATAGCTTGATAATCCACAGGACCTAAAGGAATTAATCCAGCTTTTACTAAATAGCCTTTAGGGCCAATGCTTTGCGGCAGTAAAGCCTCTTGAGCAAATTCCTTTAAGCCAGGAGTTATACCCAAACGTTCGCCTTTAAAATACATAAATAAAGGTCTAAATAAAGGGTAATTTTTATTATTAAATGATTGGGGATTAGGAGTAATTCCTGCAATTTTAACCACGCTCACAGATTTTTGATTTTGTTCATAAAAACTGTAGCCTAAAATCGCTAAAGTATTTTTAGAGGCGGCTACTTTCCTAATTAACAATATATCATTTTCGCCTCCATTAATCCAGGCCCCATCTGTTCTTACGCCGCTACAAAATTTAGCTAATTCTTTAGAAGTTTCTTTAATTGTAATCCTGGCTTGACTCATTTCACAACCCTTGTGCATACCTAATTCAATAAAGGAATCTCTAGTGCCTGAGGTGCTCGGTGGACCCATAACTTTAATTTGTACATTAGGTAAATCTGGGCTGATATCACTCCAAGTATTATAAGGATTTTTAATTAAATTGCCTTTGCTATCAGGAACTCTATGAGCTAAGGCCAAAAAAATCTGCTCTAAAGACAGATCTAAATTTTCTAAGGATTTAGGGGCAACAATTACAATGGCATCATTGCCGATGTTAATTTCCAATATATCGTTAATACCATTCCTTGAGCATAATTGCACTTCCTCTGGCTTAATTTTGCGCGAGGCGTTTACTATATCGGGATAACCAGAGCTTAATCCCTGACAAAACATTTTAAAGCCGCCCCCTGTTCCTGTGGCTTCGATAATTGGTGTATTAAAATTAGGATTTTTATTAGAAAAATTCTCGGTAATTATAGTAGAAAAAGGGTAGACCGTGGATGATCCTACTACTTTAATTTCTTGAGCAACTAAATTCCCCATAGCAACATATATAATAAATAAAGTAAGTGAAAGTAGATATAAGATAGATGATAAAATGCATTGTAAGCTAAGCTTGTTCATCAACTTTCCTTTGTTTACATATTAAGTAATGGATAAATTTTAACAGTTTCTGTAAAAAGCGCAAGTCTCTTATAATCAGATAAAATTAGCTCTTATCCCATAATATCATTTTTTTTAAAAATAAAACCTTTTAAAAATTCTTTGACCTCCAAAGCTTGCTTTCCTTGGCGTTGCAAGCGAGTAATTTTTAATAAGCCCTCGCCACATTTAACTACAAGGGGATTAGTATTCAAGATCGTGCCGTTTTTAATAGTTTTATCTAAGCCTGTATAAGACCTTATATCTATATATTCTTTACTATCTTGTACTAAAGCCTGGGCACCTAAAATTTTAATAATTTCTTGATTATAATTTATATAAGTAGATGGAAATGGTTGAAAAGCTCTAATTTTTTTTTCTATAATCTCGCAGTTTTCATTAAAATCTATTTTACCTTGCTCTTTGGTTAGCATTTTGGCATAAGTAGCTAAGCCATTATTCTGAGGAAGGTTAACCAATTTATTAGTTTTAATTAGTGCTAAGGTTTTTAAAATAAGTTCACTGCCTAATTCTCCTAGCTCCTGAGATAAGCTAGTAAAAGTACTATTTTTGTTAATTTTTAAGCTTGCCTTTAATAATATATCTCCTGTATCTAAGCCTTTATCCATTTGCATAATAGTTATGCCTGTGATTTCATCGTTGATTAGGGCCATTTGGATAGGAGAGGCTCCTCGCCATTTAGGCAATAAAGAAGCATGCACATTAATGCAACCATATTTTGGAGCTTTTAAAATAATTTCTGGCAAAATTATCCCATAAGAAGCTACTATGGCTAAATCGAAATTACTGTTAATAAATTGCGCTTGATCTTCGGGGTCTCTTAAATTATGAGGGGTTCTAACTTCAATGTTATGCTTTATTGCTAAGGTGTGAACCTCTTGTGGTGTAATTTGGCTTCCTCTGCCTTGACGTTTAGGAGCCTTAGTATACACACAGCTAACAGGTTGATTATTATCAAGTAGCTTTTGTAAAACTTTAACGGCGAAAATTGAAGTTCCCATAAAACAGATTTGCATCTCAGCTAAGTTCCTTAGACATTTTAAAGCTTTTAACCAAGTTTACATTTTTAATAGATTTTGCTCTTTTTTATATTTACGTAGTAAAAGATCACGCTTTAATTTGGAAAGATGATCAATAAATAATACTCCATTAAGATGATCAATTTCATGTTGTAAGCAAGTGCAAAGTAACCCTTGGGCCTGTAAGCGCTGCTTTTCGCCTTTTAAGTCTAAATAATCTATAATAACCTCATTAGGACGTTCTATTATAGCTCGCATTTCAGGAAATGATAAACACCCCTCTTCATAAGGGTGCAGTTTTGTAGAATGTTCCACAATTACCGGATTGATAAAAATTTGGGGATTTTTTCCCCCCTTAGGATTTTCTGGATCAGGTTCTACATCTACAACGATAATTCTCTGTAATTGGCCAATTTGATTAGCAGCCAAGCCAATACCATTGTGCTGATACATTACCTTGACCATCCCCATTGCAATGCTAAGGAGATCTTTATTAAAGTTGGTAATTTCCAGAGCTTTGGTTCTTAAAACTTGATTAGGATAAACAATTAAAGGTTCAGTAAGTAGTTTGTTTTCGGCCATATTTATTATATTTAATTTGTTTATAAGAGATTTATAGCATTTTATTTCGTAATTTTAAAGCCGTAGATAAGGTAATATCATCTAGATAATCTATTTCTCCCCCAACTGGAATACCCTGCGCCAAGACGGAAATTTTAAAAGATTTTCCTTCTAGATTATCATGAATATAATTAGCAGTAATTTGACCTTCTAAGGTGGCAGAAGTAGCTAAAATAAGCTCTTCTATCTCTTCATTATTTAAGCGCAGCAATAATTCATCAATATGAAGATCTTGAGGCATCGAGCCTTTGCGGGCGCTAAGCTGGCCCCCTAAAACAAAATAAATGCCGTTATAATTCTTAGTTCTTTCAAGCGCCCATAAAGATGAAATATCCTCAACCACACAAATTAATTTATGATTACGTGTAGAGTTATTACAAATATGGCAGGGGTCATTTACATCTAGGTTAAAGCACTGTTTACAATGTAAAATATTATCAGCTAAATTTTGTAATGAAGAAATTAGAGGCAATAATAAGGCCTCTCTTTTTTTCATCAGCTCAAATAATATGCGCCTACTTGAACGCCCTCCTATACTAGGTAAACGGCTCAAAAGCAATATCGCATGTTCTAAAGTATTATTATTTTGCATGAGGGTAAATTTTTATTGAAATTTGGATTAAAGCTTTTGCAGGAAAATGCAAAGATATTTTATTCAACTATAAAGCCGTTAAAACTATTTAATTTATATTATCCTTTTATCTATTGTAACAGCAGATAACTTGTAGCATTAGATAAAAGAATAATATAAAAGCTAGTTTTAAAACAATCCTGGCATTTTCATTCCAGGAGGTAAAGATATACCACTTGTTAGAGATTTCATTTTTTCTTCGGAAATATCTTTTATCTTTTTTCTTGCATCATTGTAAGCAGCAATAATTAAAGAAGGTATATCCCCAATCTCAAGCGCCATATCAGTATCAGGATTATCTTTAAGCTCAATGGAGATAATATCATAGGCCCCGTTCATCGTTAATACTACTAGGCCTAAGCCAGAAGTGCTAGTAACGTGGATGCTTTTGATCTCTTCTTGTAAACGAGCTGTATTTTTTTGGATCTCCTGCAGTTTTTTCATCATTTCTGGTATATTGGGTAGCATGTTTAAACTCTCTTTTTTTATTAGTATCAAAGCTATAAAAACGATTTTTTCTTAAAATTAACGCTCCTAAGTACACAAAAGGAGTATCAATTAATACCAAAATTAATTTTATAATAATTTGAGATAATAGTACAGCTTTAACCAATCCTGGTGTAGAAGATAAAAAATATAAAATAGTAATACTGATTAAAGTAGCTAATAATTGAGAAGAAATTGTAGCTACTATATTCCTCAGCCAGAGGCTTCTACCTTTAGTTTTTTCTTTAAGGAAATGATAAATCCATAAATTAAAACCATGGCTAACCAGATATATAAGGATAAGGCTTACAGAAATTGCCCACTGATTTTCCCATAACATTCCTGCACTTAATACTCCCATCCCTAAATTAAAATTATAAGGACTGCTACTATTAGGTAAAAAGCTAATTATCATAAAAAAAATGATTATAAACAAAGTTATATAAAACCCTACCTTAAACACTTTTTTGCTATTGGGTCTACCAAAGGATTCAGAAATAAGATGAATAATTGGGAAAGTTAAAGCATAGGGAATCAAGCTAGCTGAAAAGTGGAGACCAAATATAGCTATAACTTTAATAGATAAAAAGTAAGACATAGTTAAAGTTGCAATGAATAAACTAATTAGTATTACAAAGCGGTTATCTAAATTTTTACCTAAATTTTTACCAAAATTTCTATTTATATTGGGTGATCTATTACTGATATTCACGGGCTTCAAAGATTAATCCTTAGTTAAAATGATAAAAATTCATTATAACTAAATTTATTTAAGATGTAAATTAATAAACAAAAAAATTATTAAAAGGGAGTAAAAGCTATATTTGGCTTGATAATTACTTATTTTTTCCTTGTTTTATTGACAGTGAGTATTTAGTATGATACATCTCTATGCAAATGGGGGATAAATAGTTTGCAGGAGATATAAAGATAAGGTAAATTAATATATAGTGAAAGATATGGAGCTGCTTTTCAACAGCATCATTTTATCAAAATATGTAACAGATATTAAGTTAACAAAACTATAGGAATTACATGGGAAATCAAAAAAATACAACAGAACTAAATAAAGTAGAGGGCCAAAAAGTTTATGCCCCTTTAAAAGGAAAAATTATTGCCATTGAACATGTTGCTGACGATGTTTTTGCCCAAAAAATGATAGGAGATGGCTTAGCTATTAGACCGCTTAATCTACCTAACCCTTCTGAAAATTCCCCAGTTTTTACTCAAATTTTATCTCCTTGGGATGGAATTGTACAAACTATCCATGCTTCTAAACATGCAGTAACTTTAACTACTACAACAGGTAATGATTTATTAATTCATGTAGGTATTAATACAGTTAAATTAAGGGGTGAAGGCTTTCAACAAATAATAAAAGAAGGTGCCCATGTGAAAAAAGGCGATCCTTTACTTAGTGTAGATTTTAATTTTATTTCTAAAAATGCCACAAGCATTGATGTGATAGTGCTAGCCACTAACCTTGGTTCTAAGCAGAAATTGCATAAAACTAATAAAACCGATGTGGGGGTACTTCAAGAAATCTTAGAGATTCAAGGCCTAATAGAAGGAAGTAAGGGTTATGCTATAGATAAGAATTCAAGATCTTGGTTCGGGAAAATTATTGGAATGTTTAAAGGTTCTAAAGATCATGAACATGATCAAAGCAAAAATCAAAACAATATTAAAATACAAAACCATAATAGCCTTAGTACTTCTAAAATTGCGGATAATAAGATAGATTTTTCAGAAGCAGCAAGGGTGGAATCGGATTTAATAGCAGTTCCTAATCATTTAGGTATACATGCACGTCCAGCTTCAGCAATTTTTAATCTGGCAAATACCTATAAAGCAAAAATAGAGTTAAAAAAAGGCGAAAAGGCTGTAAATGCTAAGAGTATAGTGGCTATTTTAGGATTATCAGTTAAACATCAAGAACAAGTGAAAGTTATTGCTACAGGGGAGGATGCTCATCAAGCGGTTGAGGCCATAGTTAAGGCTATTAAATCCGGATTGGGGGAAGAAATTCCAGGGGCCGCAGAAAGTGGTAAGAATTTTATAGATAATACCTCTAAAAATACAGTTTCTAAAAATGCAGCTTTAGATTTAAATAATCAATCTACATCAAAAGTAGACTCTATAAATAGTAGCCAACATTCAACTAAAGATAATATAATCATTGATTTTAGCAAAGAGGTTACTTTACCAGGAGTGTCTGCTAGCCCTGGCATGGCTAATGGTAGAGTTTTTCTATTTATAGAAGAAGAGCCAGTAATTGAAGAAAAAGGTAAAGATCCAGCTTCTGAGGCAAAAATTTTATCAGAACTCTTAGCTAAGGCTAAAGCGAAATTACAACAAGATATTGAAAAAGCAAAGTCCTTAAATCTCCTTACCCAAATAGAAATTTTTGAGGCACATAGATCATTAATAGAAGATGAAGAGCTTATAGAAGGCGCTAAAAATCATATTAATGAGGGTAAATCAGCTGGCTATGCCTGGACGCTTGCTATTAAATCTAGCATAGAAATTTTGCGCTCCACCAATGATAAACTTTTAATAGAAAGAGTAGCAGATCTTAAAGATTTAAAAAGAAGAGTTATTAATGAGTTAATTGGTAAAGAGGATACTATTTCAGCTTTCCCTGAAGATACAATTATTGTGGCTAAAGATCTTGTGCCTTCAGATTTATCTAATTTTGAGGTTAATGTGAAAGGAGTAATGTTAGCTTTAGGTTCTAAAACTTCCCACGTAGCATTAATGTTGCGCAATATGGGATTACCCGTATTGGTTAATTTAGGTAATTCTATTTTAAATATTAAAAATACTACCCTTGTAATACTAGATGCTAATAACTGCTTTACAACAATTAATCCAGATGAAAGCAAGATAAAAGAAAACCTCCAAGCTCAGGAAAAATTGGGCGTAATTAATAAGCGTAATATGGAAAATGCAAAAAAGCCAGCAATTACTAAAGATAATACAACCATAACGGTAAAAGGTAATGTTTCTAATATTACAGAAACTAACAAGGCTTTTAATTTAGGTGCAGAAGGTGTAGGTCTTTTAAGAACGGAATTTTTATTTTTTAACAGTAGAACTGCTCCTTCAGAAGATACTCAGGTAGAGTTGTACCAAAAAGCAGTAGATGCGATGGAGGGCCACACAGTAACCTTTAGAACTTTAGATGTAGGAGGCGATAAGCCACTAGCTTTTATTAAAATTGATCCTGAAGAAAACCCAATTATGGGTCTAAGAGGGGTAAGAAACTATATGACTAATCTGGATATTTTTTTAAGTCAAATTAGAGCTATCCTAAGAATTAAGCCTTTGATGCTATCTAAAATTATGATACCAATGGTTGCGGATATTTCAGAAATTATAGAAATCAAAAAGGTAATAGAAGATGAAAAAGCTAAATTAGGAATTAAGGATAAAATTGAAATTGGCACCATGATTGAAGTACCTTCTGCAGCCCTTATATCAGATAGTTTAGCTAAGTACGTGGATTTTTTCTCTATAGGTACCAATGATTTGGCTCAATATACTTTAGCCATGGATAGAGGTAATTCTAATCTAAGCGCTAAATTGCAAAATTTACACCCGGCTTTATTAAAATTAATTGCTATTACAGTACAAAGTGGTAGAAAGTCCAATATTCCAACTGCAATTTGCGGAGCTATGGCTTCTGAATTAGTTTCTATTCCTATTTTAATTGGCTTAGGAGTTAAGGAGTTATCAGTATCGATGAAATCTATACCTGAGGTAAAAGCGCTTATTAGAGATCTTAATTATGCAAAATGTAAAGAGATAGCGGATAAAGCCTTAGTTTTAGAAACAGCTGATCAAGTAATTGCTTTGGTACGTAAAGAATTTAATTTATAAGCTAACTATCTTTTTTACTTCTTAAAAACCAGCTTGATCTCTCCCTTAAAGCCATTAAAGATTATTAAAGGGAGATATTATTAAATCCGCCTAAAACTTTGTTGCTCATCTTATATCAGGCCAATACTTAAAGTATTTTTTCTTTACTTCCCCTATAAATCTTAACACTTTAAGGAGTTATGGTTAATTTAAAACCTTTAACCTTTTAATTAAATTGGCTCTTAACTAATCAAATTTATCAACAACTTAATAACAATATAAGTTTTAAGCTGTACTTACTTTCTAGAGGATAGGCAAAGTCTAAGTAATAGTTAGCAAATGACAAAAAATGCAGCTATCTTGTCGTTACAATGAGGTAAATTGTTTACAAAAGAAAAAGTCAGTGATATAATTTTGATAAATTGAGAGAAATTAACCAATAATATGATAATTTATATTTTAAATTTAATCAATATTACCAAGGATAAAGATTATGAATTTATTACAAGGCAGCGGTAGGTTTTTTATTAAGCTTGGCAAAGCCCTTATGTTACCTATTGCTGTTTTACCCATAGCTGGTATTTTATTAAGGGTGGGCCAAGGCGATGTTTTAGATATAAAATTTATTGCTGAAGCAGGTAATAGTATCTTTGCTAATTTACCAATTATTTTTGCTCTTGGTGTCGCTATAGGATTTTCTAATGATAATCATGGTTCTGTAGCTTTGGCAGCCTTTGTGGCACATGCGATTTTTATTGCCGCTTTAAAGGTATTAATTCCAGAAGCTAATATGGGAGTAGTATCAGGCATTATTATCGGTATAATAACGGGGACTTTATACAATCGTTATAAAAATATTGAATTACCTTCTTATTTAAGCTTTTTTGGAGGCCGAAGATTTATCCCTATAATTGCAGGTTTAGCAGCCTTATTTTTAGCTATTATTGCTAAATTTGTGTGGCCTCCTGTAGAACTACTTATTAATTTACTAGGAAATTGGATTATAACCGCTAATAACGTAGGATTATTTGTATATGGCTTTACAAATAGAATGCTTCTACCCACAGGGTTACATCACATTCTTAATTCATTAGTATGGTTTCAATTTGGTGATTTTAAAACCATTGTAAATGGTGCAGAAGTGGTAACACGTGGAGATTTATGGAGATTCTTTTCTGGAGATAAAACTGCTGGTGCTTTTATGAGTTTGTTTTTTCCTATAATGATGTTTGGTTTGCCAGGAGCAGCTTTGGCCATGATCGTAACTGCTAAGCCAGAAAAAAGAAAGCTTATTAGTGGAATATTAATTTCTGCAGCTCTTACTGCTTTTTTAACGGGAATCACAGAGCCTTTAGAGTTTAGTTTTTTATTTTTGGCCTTTCCTCTTTTTATATTGCATGCGGTACTTACAGGAATATCTGCAGTAATTATGAATATGCTAGATATAAAACTAGGATTTACTTTTTCAGCAGGACTATTTGATTATATATTAAGTTACAATTTAGGAAATAAGGCTATTTGGCTATTGCCAGTGGGAGCGTTTTATTTTGTGCTTTATTTTATTATTTTTTATTTTTCTATTAAATTCTGGAATATTAAAACTCCAGGACGGGAAGATGATGATTTTCCAACTACTATAAAAGCCGCAAAAGGAAAAACATTTTTAAATAAAGAAGAGGAATCAGCACAACCTAACTTAGGTTTGCAATATATTTCAGCCTTAGGGGGAATAGATAATATTAAAAACATTGATAATTGTGTTACTAGATTAAGGGTGGAAATTGTGGATAATAATAAAATTAAAGATATTTCGCTTAAACAATTAGGTGCTAAAGGAGTGATTAAGAATATTAAGGGTTCAGTCCAAATTGTTATAGGTCCTGAAGTAGAACAAATAGCTGAGCAAATTAAAAAGACTATGAAAACCTTATATTAGACCTAAAAAATAGTTTTTTATTGTTCCCATTTTAGTAATTAGTTTTAAGGAAAATAAATGCGATTAATTATTACCAATAATGTTAGCGTGTGGGCTGGGACCTATATTAGTAATAAAATTAACCAATATATGAAAACACAAAAAGAATTTAATTTACATCAAAGTAAATTAAATATTAACGGTAAACTGGATAAAAAGGCAAACAAAAATTTTGTGCTTGGTTTACCCACAGGCAGTACAGCTATTGAATTATATTTTTATTTAGTAAAAATGTATCAGAAAAAGCAATTAAGTTTTAAAAATGTTATTACCTTTAACATGGATGAATACATTAATTTACCACGTGAGCATCCTCAAAGCTATTGGACTTTTATGCATGAAAATCTCTTTAATCATGTGGACATTGCTAAAGAAAATATTAATCTTCCTAATGGGATGGCAGCAGACCTTAAATTAGAGTGTGAAGAATATGATAATAAGATAGAAGAAATAGGGGGTATTAATTTATTTGTAGGAGGAGTAGGAGAAAATGGCCATTTAGCCTTTAATGAACCTTATTCTTCTTTATCTTCTAATACTCGAGATAAGGAATTAAGCAATACAACCTTAGCAGCAAACTCCAGATTTTTTAATGAAGATATATATTTAGTACCTAAAAGTGCTATAACGGTGGGTATAAATACTTTATTAAAGGCTAAAGAAATAATAATCTTAGTTAAAGGGGTAAAAAAATCCAACGCCTTATATCATTGTGTTGAGGGCAGTGTTAGCCACATGTGGCCTATTTCGGTACTACAATTTCACGAAAAAGCCATTATTGTGGCAGATGAAGAGGCTTGTAACGAATTAAAGGTAAAAACGTATCGTTATTTTAAAGAACTTAAGGATGAATATTCTTATATAAATGATACCATGGAAAATACCTTTAGTTAAACCATTTTCTATTAAATTTCCTAAGGAAAATACAGATAATTTAAATAAACTGTACTATATTTGAAAAATAAACCAAGGTAATTAGATGCAGAATTCCCCTTTAGTGCATATAAATCGCTTGCAAGATATTTCTTACCATCAACGTAGCTATGCTATTAAAAAAGCTAAAATTTTTGATGGCGAGCAAATTTTAAACAATAAAGTTTTAATTATTGAAGGGAATATAATTAAGGAGATAGTTGAAGAAAATATATGGGAAGCTCCTAAAAATTGTGAAATTATCCACATGGATGATTTAACAATTTCTGCAGGATTTATAGATTTGCAATTAAATGGCTGTGGAGGATGGTTATTTAACGATAATATAGAGTTAAAATGCCTAGAAATGATGCATCAAACTAACCTAAAATTTGGTTGTACTAGCTTTTTGCCTACTTTAATCACTACTTCTGAAGCAAATATTATAAAGGCCGTAAAAGTTGCTACAGATTTTTATCAAGCTCATCCATTTACCATTTTAGGGTTACATGTGGAAGGTCCTTATATTAATTCAGAAAAAAAAGGCATTCATAACATTAACTATATTAAATCTATTAATCAAGATATGGTAAGCTTTTTTACTAAAGCAGTAGAAAATATTCCTTTAATGATTACTATGGCGCCAGAATGCAATGATTTAGTGTACATTGAACAATTAACCAAAAGGGGTGTGCAAGTTGCTTTAGGACATAGTAATGCTACTTATGAAGAAGCTAGGGCAGGTATAAAAGCTGGTATAACCTGTGCTACTCATTTGTTTAATGCGATGTCAAATTTCCAAGGTAGAAGCCCAGGGGTGGTGGGAGCAGTATTAAATTCTGAGATTTTTGCTGGTATAATCATAGATGGTTATCATGTCAGCTATGAAAGCGTTGCTATAGTAAAGAAAATTAAGCAAGATAAATTATATATAGTAACTGATGCCGTAACTCCTATGGGTACTAATATGACTACTTTTAAATTAAGTGACCAAGAAATTTACGTCAAAGGGGGTAAATGCGTAAATGCAGATAATATCCTGGCAGGTTCTAACATTGATATGATGTCTTCCATTAAAAATGCAGTTAATTATGCCTGGTTATCTTTAGAGGAAAGCTTGCGTATGGCCACATGGTATCCTGCCACCGTTATGGGAATAAATAACTACTTAGGCAAGGTAGCCCCTAATTATATAGCTAATTTAACTGCGTTTGATTGTAATTATAAGGTTAAACATACTATTGATCGCGGAAAACTCATTAATTTTTAAATATAATTTTTAACCCTAAGTATTTAATTCTCAAGGGTTGCTAAGCTTAAACTTTATGGATTTAAATACTAGTTTAGTAAAAATATTTATCTTTATTTCCGTAAAGCCCTATTACTGAGGGCAGCAGTATAAGGCAATTTTTTTAGTGGGGGGGGTGTTCTTGTTATTGTATATTTTGTTTAAGCATTTCAAGGGCGGTTACTTCACAATAAATTGCGAAGTAACTTGTGACCACAGGGCTGTTTTTTAAATAGTGTTTAGTAATTTCTGGATATTGTTTTTAATATTCTGCTAGAAATGCCTTTTAAACTATTAATTAACTTCATCTTTATTTCATAGCAGATTTCTTATACTTTATTTTTTTAGAAGAATAGAAGTAATCATGTAAAGTATTTATTTATATTACATGATTACTTCCTTAATTTCTAAAGCTTTAAAAGTAAGTTTAACTATTGTAGAAATAACCATCTGCTCCAAAACTTATTCCGAACCCCAATCCATATCCATTAAAGTGAATTCCACCATTTATAACATCAGTATTTAACATAGTAAGTGTACCTACACCTGCTATTACACTTCCTCCAGAAAAATTAATACTAACCCCCTTTATTTTACGTCCAACTATATTGCTTAAAGGATAGTTAAAATATATATCTTCATTTATTGTCCCATTACCTCCTCCTGCGAAAGGAAACATGGTAGAATAAAACTTACCAATTACGTTATCATTATAAGTAAAGTTGCATGTTACTGACCCTATTGCTAACCCGCCATATGTAAGGTTTCCTCTATAAGGTCCATAAGCTCCTATATTCACTAAATTAGGATTAAGAGAGGCAGATCCGGCTCCTTGGCCCCCTAAGTGTGCATTTGGTGAAAGACCATAAGGTATATTATTGTTAATTTTATAAATAGTTCTATATCTCCAATTATTATATTCATTAGGTCCATCTACATAAGTTATAATATCTTGAGCTTTTGGTAAAAAACCTTCATTAATAACGCTACTTTGAAACTCATATTTACGATTTTTATAAATATATTTTCTCCCTTTATAAACTTCATCAGATTTTACATGCCATCTAATTAGATATAGTTCATAATCTAACATTTCTTTAAAGGAATTTTTCATAGCTCCGCCGTCACTATAAAGGTCATAATAAGCGCTTACCTTAAAAGGCAGCGCAGGAAAAACCTCATATATATATATAGGAAGTTGGTTAGTAAAATTAGTACTAGAGATTGCTTCTACTAATTTATTAAGATTAGATGAAGCCATAATAAATCCTGAGTTATTACTTTTAATAGAATGCCCCCAGAAATGTTCATTAAGATGATCTGTTATATTATCAGTTACATTTAATGCAGAGAAAGCATTAGTAGAGCCAAATATTAAAGATGGGTCTCTAGCATCTACAATGTATAAGGGTTGACACCCAGAAGAAGCTTTAGAAAGTAAAGATATTGAAGGAAATACAGTAGGATTATTAGAATTCGCTCCACTAAAAGATTCTAATTCTCGTGGATTAAAAATTAAGCACATTGAAGGAAGTGCAGGAGGATTATTAGAATTAGCTCTACTAAAAGCTTCTAATTCTTGGGGAGCAAACCTTATCGTACTTCTTTGAATTAAATTAGGAAACATATAATCATAAATAATATCAATACTATTAGCCATTATAGGACTACCATGATTAATATTCTCATTTGAATATACAATTAACAGACTACCTGAGTGGTCTTGATAATCAGGGTGGTCTATACCTAATGTATGCCCTACCTCATGATAGATCATAGTTCTTAGAATTTCTCTATAAGCAGCTTCCCTAACAGGGTTGGCAAATCTGTCCCTATACACATTATATATCTCTGAAAAAGTATCGTCTAAATCTCCAGATACACTTATAACTGATTCAGAAGCACCACCATCACCTATAGTAACCGTTTCCATTAATATTATAGGCTGATTACCACGAAAATATAATAGAGAATTATTATTTGAATATACTCCTAAATTAAATTCTATCTGAATACCAATACTAGCTAATTGAATAGTAATATCTTCCATTACTTCTTCAACAACATCAAGAAATGGTATTGAAAATGTTTGATTAGAGTGGGGGATTGTAAATATTAAGGGTGTTAATAAGGCTGTATCTAAAGCATAAGGAATATTAATTATTCCTGAATTATTTATATAATGGTTAGATAATTTATACCATCCCCCCTTTGAATCGGGTAGGAAAGCAACCCTTCTATATTCTGCGGGCAAATTTATTTTAAATCCTAACTTATTATAATTTAAGTTTTTAATTAAATCATTTTGAACTAAATTTTTAGATTTGAGCATGTTTTTACTCTCTGATTATATATTGAATATTTAAAGTAATTTTATTTGTTTTAAGAAAATAGCAAAAATTTAAAGGTAAAAAGGACTTTATTTTTGAATGAGAAGTTGGATTAAAAGAAATGGAATAATCAGTATAATTAATACAAATAAAGCTAAGTCAGAACAATAAATTAAGGAGAGTTTCGGTGGTTTTGAAATACAAAGGCAAGAAAAACTAATAAATAGAAATATCATTATAGTTTATATTTGCTTAAAAGTCAATTATAGATTTTGATTGTTTTAAGATAAAAAAATAAAGTATTTAAATGGTATGATTTCATTAGAATAAAGAGGCATTAATCTTAAAAGGAGTACTACATTTTCTGTTTAAGCGGGTTTTTAAAGTATAATAATATCTATAAAAAATAGTTTTAAGGATTTTTAAGGTTTTTCAAATATCATTAATAATCATGGTATGATCTCTATATATTATTTACTGTAAGTATTTTTTGATTAGTATTTTCAATTTTTTCTTTCCTTTCTTTTCTTACTCTATAAACTGCTTCTTCTAGGTCAGCTTTAGTTTTTTCTTAAATAAGGTACCTTTCAAACTGGTTAAAGATGCAAAATATTAAAACTTAATTCTCCAGAAACTGTGGTAGTATCAATAGCACCATCGCAAATGGATCTAATTTCTATTTTCCTACTTTTTACATTTTTCACTAATAAAACCCAATTTATCATAGATCTACCTAATCTATCCAAATGCCAAACTAGGGCATTCGCATTCAGTCCCATAAATTTTATCAGTAAATATCTTGTTTTGTGCATAACTTACTTTTTCAAGTGCATCTAATTATAACTGTAGAAATGTGAGTAACTCGTAAAATTATCCACATGTTACGGGAAAGTTTGTAGAAAATCTTTGATTTTCACAACTTTTCTTACTTCTTAGCGTCATTTCTATCCGTTTTCTTTATTAATTTTGGCTTTAATGTAAAATAAATTTTTTAAGTTAATAACTTTTAATAAATTTAATCATAGAGGGAATAAAATTTGTTTAACAAGTCCTTTTATATATTTTTATGTCAATATTATAATATTCCAGCAAAATGTTTAATGAAAAGTATGGGTGGAAATTATTTTAGAGTTACCCACAGTGCTCATTAAAAATTTTGCTGGACATTACTTTTTAATTAATTTTTCCTATCCAACTTCCTTTACACCAACCTAATTTATATTTATAAGGTAATATTTTCCTGATTTTGTCTACCCAAAGCAGTAAGTTTTGGCATGATACTTTTTTAACCCCCATGAAAATAGCCATGTACTCCACCGCCCATTCCACCCCCAAGGCCAGCTCCACCAAGATTAATACCTCCATCAATAAGTCCTTCTGTATCAAAGTCCAATCTTACATATAAAGTTAGAACCATAAAACGGAAGTGAATTCTACTCCTGCCTTGTCTTACAAGCTCGCTTATTGGGATCCAAGCTGCAGTATCATTTCCGCCACCTACGCCAAAGCCCATAACTGGGGCAAAACTGCCATAAAAATCACCTATATAATTTGATTGCTCATAGAACTTGACTGTTACTGCACCTCCAATAAACCCTCCATAACTTGAAGTTGTTTTATAATAACCGTAAGATCCAAGTTGTTGATGCTCGATGTAAGCAGAGCCAGAACCTTCTCCTCCTAAGTGAGCAGCGATAGAAAAACCTAAGGGAATATTATTTATGTAATAAATATCTTGCCTCATAAGCCAGTTAAATTTAGATGATGGATAATCACTTCTTATATTTTGACTGTTAATAGTAAAAAATTGATTATAAGTTACATTTGGGTCTTGCTTGAGTTCTATATATTGTTTTTCTATCGGTCTATATACGTATTTAATTACTCTGAAAAGAGTATTCTTTTTAACTCCTTTATTTAACATAAAAGGTTTTTTAATCACAGAAAAAACATTATAAACTTTATTAAAATTATTTAATATTATTCTGCTGTCAGAAAATTGTTCATAGCATCCTTTTACATCAAAACTCTCTTCCGGTGCAACTTCATAAATATATATAGGACGATAATCTGTAAAATTCTTAGAGTTTATGGCCTTTACCGCATCTTGCAATTCACCGGATGCAAGTAATAAACTTGAACTTCTAATATTCACAGATGAACCAAGAAAATTATCATTAAAATTATCTGTTGCTCCTGCCCACGGCACTCCCTCTGAAGTTACCCCTGAGCTAACTAAACTATACTCAGATTTCATGTTAGGAGCCTTTCCATCCACAAGATAAACAAACTTACAAGGTGCCCCTGAGGTAGTCATAGCAACCTTTACAGGTGGATATTTGTGCATGCGACTTAAAGCTTCAAGTTCTTGAGGAGAAAACTTTATAGTATTAACATTCAATTGGCCAAGAGAAAATGCTAGTAAATCTAGGCTAGTTGCCATCATTAATGGAGTTTTGTACTGTATATCCTGTTCATTTTCATCTACCATTATTAGTGGAATATCTGTATTCACTCCTATCATCTCTGGGTGAGCTAATCCTAATATATGCCCCATTTCATGATAAAACATTGCCCTAATTAACTCTTTGTAAATAATATTAATGTTTAGCGGCTGAGCAAATTTGAAACCGTAATGTAAATAGGCGTATTCTACCAACTCTTTAATAGCATCATTTTTTCTATTGAAAATAATTCTACTTCTATCCGTTGGCTGCCTACCATATAAAGACAAATTAATAGGAACAGTTCTCATGATGGCATCACCAAGGTCTTCCCTAGAGAACTCTCCTAATAAAGATGATCCTTGCTTTGCAATTACTAGATTTATATCCTTCATATTAGGTAGAGGAGATGTGATATAGGAAAATTCAATTCTAATTCCAAGTTCTGAAGAGAGATCCTCTGAAATACTATGGAATACTTCCGAAACAATTTCTTCGAAATCAACTGTAAAGTCCTTTCCTTGAGTTTCTTTAAAAAACAGATTTTTAATATTTTCATCAATTGTATATTTAATTATTGGACCATATCTACCCTTTGGATATTGTTCATTGAATCTATAAATATCACGTGGCTTATCTGAAAAGCTAGTAGAAAACATTTTAACTATTTTTTTTTCAGAGGGTAAAGATACAGATTTTCTAGGCATAACAGCTCCTATGGTATTTATTGCAAGAGTTGAATCATTAAAATTTGGAGCATTTACATACATAGTAATATTAGCACCTTGCCATTTGTTTTTTGTTACTACGCTAATAGGATGATTAAAATACATATCTTCTATAATTCCTCCTGCAGAGCTAAGAGTCAAAGGCCAACTGTTATATTGAAGCTCCCCTACTTCGTGGTTATTATACTTAAATTTTATTGTTAAATGTTCGTTTGTGCCGGTGCTTGCAGGATAAACTATTCCACTGTAAGGGCCATACTTACCTATATCTATTAAGTCAGGACGGTTAAAAGCGCTCCCGGCTCCTTTACCCCCCGCATGCGCATTGGGAGAAAGTCCTAATGGCACTACATCATTAATTTTATAAGCTTTATCATATTCCCAATTATTAATTGTTCCAGGAAATATAGAATCTAAAACCTGGGGTTTTTTAACAAAATGTGAATTTTTTGTTGAATTAATTTCCTTATATTTCCCCTCCAAGTACTCATATCTTATGCCTCTATTTATTTCCTCTAATTTAATATAATTTAAACATATATAAGGCTCATAAATGAAAAAGCCCTCAAATTTTGGTAATATAGTGTCTTTATCAAGGAATTGTTCATAATATTTTTTTGGATCATAAGCATATTGAGGATAAGTTTCATAAACGTAAATAGGGCTTCCGTCAGTAAAATTAAGAGATGAAAGGGCTTCTAATAATTTATTTAAGTTACCTGAAGTCATAATATATTTAGACTCTTTAGATTTAATAGAGTAACCAAATAAATGCTCATTTAAACCTTCTTCTTTAATAGCTAAACTTTTGTTAATCTCAGAAGTTAAGTTGTGGAGTGAAGAAGCCATCTCTTCTCCATATAAAATTGCTCTAAAGCCTTTAGAATTACTAAAAATTTCTGCTGGAGATCTGCCATCAGCTATATACAAAGGCTTACATGTGGAATAGTTTCTAGAATAGGTGCACACTGGTAGCATTATTGCTAACCGCATAGGGTTAGCTTGTGATAAAGCCGTTAGCTCTTGAGGAGAAAAGCCTATTGAGGATTGATTAAGAAGGGTAGGGGCCATATAAGAAATATAATCTTCTTCTGCAGAAATCATTAAAGGCACCCCATAAGTCTGATGAGGGTTATCTCTAGATATGATTATCTGAGTTTCACCGTAGGGATCACTGGCCTCTAAGGGATGATCTAAACCTAATACATGCCCCATTTCATGATAAAATGTAGCTCTAAGGCTTTCTCTATATACACTCTCTATCCTTGGATTGCTGAAAGATTGAGCTTGGTTTCTATATATATCATTAAGATGGCGATATAATTCATCTGATAGATTAATTGTAATAGTTGCAGGCTCGGGGTCGTTAATTTGTCTTGGTACAGTGTACATAAGATCATATATAGGGTTATTGGGATCTTGCGGCGCTGCTATTATTCTTAAATCTGCTGCAGATGGATCATTTACGCTATTAAATCTTATGGGCACATTAACTTGTCTTAGCTGGTTTGTTATAGAGGCCATCACTTCAGTCACTATGGTTTGAAACCTAACACTAATTCCTAGATGGGGTGATTGAGGAGAAAGATCTGGAATCTCCAGAAGATTTAGAGAAAAAGGAAGAAAATAATTAATATTTATTGTACCATTATCTTGATCAACAGCATAATGCTCAGAAAGTCTATAAGCAGGTGTATCCTCAAATGCCGCACCCTCGCTATCATCATAGGGTTCCATCAACATTCTGACTTGCAGATGCTCATTAGGGTTGGGTTGCTTTTGCATATCAAGGACGTCTGATTTATTTGTTAAATCATTCAAAAATAGCTCTTCCTCTACACTAATTTTATTTAATAATTTTATATCTTGAAACTTTTTCATAACGTTATCCTTGATTTAATAAATTAGGTTTATACTTAAATTTAACTATAAAAAGCTTTAGCTGATTTTTTTAACCGCTATGGAGATTCCTGGAGTATTTATAGACATAGTTGCAGGATCGATCAGGAAACTATTTAAGTACTTCTTAATATTAAACCCCTCCCATTTATTTTTTGCTAATACACTTAACGGGTAAGTAAAATATAGATCTCCTGTAATTTCTCCGGAAGAGCTTTCTGAAGGCCAAAGGGCACAATATAGCTCCCCTACCTCCTGGTTGTTATAGGTAAATTTCACTTTAGAATACCCATCCTTATCGGTGCTTGTAAGGTCGATTTTCCCCCTATAAGGGCCGTAGCTACCCAGGCTGCTCGTAGTAGGGATCGTCGTCGTAGCCAAAATTCCAGCTCCCTGGCCACCTGCATGTGAGTGAGGGGAAAGACCCAAAGGAATTCCCTTAATGTGATCAAAATAGCTGTGTTCCCAATTATAAGCAAGGCCAGAAAAGGTTCCCCAGTTAGTTGTATTCCCAGGAAATACTAAATCTAAAACCTGAGGTTTTTTAACAAAAATGGCGTTTTTAATTGAACTAATCTCGGTATATTTTACGTCCTTCTTTGAGTATTCATATTTAATAGCTCTATAAATTTCATCACTTTTAATGCGATCTAAACATATATATGGTTCATAATTTAAAATACGTTCAAATTTTGGCAGTATAGTGTCTTTATCAATGAATTGTTCATAATATTTTTTTGGATCATAAGCATATTGAGGGTAAGTTTCATAAACGTAAATAGGGCTTCCATCAGTAAAATCAAAAGATGAAAGGCCTTCTAATAATTTATTCAAGTTACCTGAAGTCATAATATATTTAGAAGTTTGAGATTTAATGGAATAACCCAAGACATGTTCGTTTAGGCCTTCTTCTTTAACAGCAAGAGCTCTATTAACCTTAGAATTCATATTTTGATACAAAATCGCCTGGAAGCCATCGGCATTATTAAATATTTCTGATGGGTGCCTTGAATCTGCTATATATAACGCTTTACAACTAGAAAAGCCTGTTATATATAAACATTGTGAGGTTGAATGATCACTATTAGCCTCTAGTAAAGCGAATAATTCTTGGTTAGAAAAGCGTATTGACTCACGATCAATGAGCGTAGGCGCGCTAAATTTATAATAGTCTTTTTCATCTCTAGTCATGATTGGTGCACTATAAGTAATATTGGAATTCCCCCCCTCTATCGTTATAATGGTTTTAACACGGGAACTACTAGGTTCTTCAGGATGATCTAACCCTAATATATGGCCTATTTCATGATAAAATCTAGACCTAAGTATATCTATGTACGCGAGGTTAATAGTTACAGCAGCAAGAAATTGATGATAGTTTGTATACATATAATCAATGTGTTTAGATAAAAAATCTATTATATTTAGCTCAATAATTGCAGGGCTAGGGTCTCCGATTCTCTTTATTTTGGTAAGAAAAACAGCGTTTCCTAGATCGCGCGTAGTACCTATTATTTTCAAATCTTCTCCAGAATTGATTTGTACTTTATTAAATTTTACGGCGATTCCTTGCTTGGTTACCGCTTGGGCAACATCTTCCATAACTTCAGTTATTAAGGTAGCAAAATTAACTTGATACTTCTTAGCAGGGTTTCCAGGCATAGCTAGCAAGAGCATTTCTAAATCTTGCTGAAGGGAATAATTAATATGCACACATTTAGCATTATCCATAGGATAATGTAGAGATAAATTATATCCTTTAGATAAAGCAGTGTTGTTCTCTTCTAAAATCATCCTTACCTGTTTAGAATGTTGAGGAATAGCTGCTTTATTTGTTAGATCATCATGGGGTAAACCGTCAGTTGCCCTCTTGATATTTAAATTTACTTTGTTTAATTTTAGACTTTGAAATTTTTTCATGCTTATAGCCTTAATTTTAATTATTTAAATTCATAGATAAAGTTTTTTGCACCTCTAATAATTAGTTAAGGGAAAGATAAGTAGATATAGATTAAGGTAAGCAGAAGGTTAGTCTAAAGAGCCTAGATTGGATTTCGTTAGACCATTTTTATGAAAGTTAGAGGGTTATAAAAAATCATCAACTCTATGAATAAGAATTTAATTTATGCATACTAATTTAGTATAACACATAAATATACATTATTTTATCTTGAAAGGCAACAAAAAATTCATGATAATCATTTTTATTTTATCTAAAAGGAGAAGCTATAGGGCTTTTATTAGAATTTTTACAAAATAAACAAGATTTCATAGAAGATACTGTTGCACAGTAAAAATCTGTAAAAATACTGCGGCTTTTAAAGGGATATTAGATGAAAAAGATATTGCATCTGGAAATATTTAGAAGGGGGTGAAGCAAATAGAGAGCAGTTTAAAATCCGCTGGAATTATATTTTATATGATTATTTAATATTAACCTTCTCCCCTTCCTGCAGGAAGGGGAGAAGGTTAATAAGATTAGGAGTCATAAAAATGACCATCCGTGCCTCCGGCAAGCACCGTACCGAAACCAGCAATTACCCCGTCAATATACCCATTCATAATTCCTGGAGTATTAATGCTGATTCTTATTCCTCCACCCCCCAAAGCACCTGATGCAACGCCAACACTGAGGCCACTACGGTTACTTTTTACTAAATCACTAAGAGGATAATTAAAATATACATCTTCACTAATCGGCCCTGATCCTCCAAGTAATATAGGATAGATACTTACATAAAACTTACCGACATGAGTACCTTTATGATTAAATATACATCTTACATAACCACCTATAAATCCGAAAAAGTCACAACTTCCTCCATAAGGACCATATTCTCCTATATCTACTGGTTGAGGATTAAGGCAAGCAGGCCCAGCACCTTTACCTCCTAGGTGCGCACTCGGAGAAAGTCCTAGAGGTATACTACCGTTAACTTTATAGATTGTTCTATAAATCCATGCATCTGACGCTTGAGCATCAGGATTTAATATCTGTTGGGACTTTGCAACAAAATAAGAGTTATCTATTGAATCAAGCTTTCTATATTTTCCGTCTTCATCAACATATAGTATAGCTTTAGAGATATCAGTTCTTAGTATATTACCCTTAATAAAGTAGGGATCATAAGATAGCATTGCGGCAAATTTACCTAATATAGCCTGCCTATCATTAAATGATTCATAATATTTTCTTATACTATATACAAACTGAGGGTAGACTTCATAGATATAGATAGGTTTTTTATCAGTAAAATCTTCACTTGAAAGAGCGGTTACTAGGGCATTAAGATTACCTGAAGCCATAATATATTTAGCATGACCGGATTTAATAGAGTGCCCAAAAAAGTTCTCATTCATTAATTCTACCTTATCTGAACCATCTGAATACGCTAATGATGAAAAGGCAGTATAACCACTTAATATTTCTGAAGGTGGCCTTGAATCTGCAATATATAAAGATAAACAAGCAGAAGCATCCCTTGTGAGTATACACCTAGGTGGAGGTGTAAGGGGTACATTAGGATTATCCGAATTAGCTATTCTTAGAGCTTCTAATTCCTGAGGGGCAAACCTTATAGTTAATCTTTGAGCTGAAGTATTGTTCTCATAATAGGCGGTAGTGGAGCTTAACATGATAGGGCAGCCATAATTTATATTATCATTTGCAGTTATTATTGTAACGCCCCCTTGGTCCACATCCGGATGAGCCAAGCCTAAAACATGGCCCATTTCATGATAAAATGTTTGTCTTAATGCTTCTCTAAAAACACCGCGCCTTGATTGATCTAAAAAATTTTCGCTCCTAAGCTGATAAGTGTTCTCAAGATATGTAGATAGATAATTAGATACCCTTATAATACTAAGTTCTGAGAGAATATTAGCTTCCCTTGCCAGAGTATACATAATTGCTCCCCTTGGCTCGCTTGCACCAATTCTCGCAGGTACTATTTGGAGAGTTGAATTTGTGGAATGAAAAGCTACTCTATTAAAATTTACCATTATACTCACACTAGCTAATTGGGTAGTAATATCTGTTATTACCTCGTTTATAATCTCACTAAAATCTAGGGTTATTCCATCTGTATTAGTATTTATAACAAGTAAGTCTGGGTGCACTGAATAAGGTATAAAGATTGTAAAGGTTGGAGAATAAATGTTTATAGGGGTATGATTAAAAAATCTACGTAACCTATAGTATTGTCCATTAACAACTATCATCCTCACTCTCTTATATAGATTTGGAAGTACCCTGTAATTTTCTGAAGACGAATAATCATTATTTTTATTTGAAATTTCATTTTTTATTTTTGCCATCTTATTACTCCTTAGTTTTAGAATTTTTTATATTATCTTGAAATAAGGTATTAAGTATAATATACTCTCTATGCAATTAAAATGCAAGAAAGAAATTATTTAATGCAAAATAAACTCTAAATTACTGTATATTTACATTATATGCATAATAATTTAGACAAATATAATTCTTAGTAAAAACTAGTTCTCTTTAAATATTTTAATAACTCTTTGAATGCTACTTTTTGCTACCACTATGTCTTATAGCCCTTTCCTTTAGTGTAAGAGCTTTCTTATGGGTATCTGCTATTTTAGTCTTAGAAAATTTAGCCTGCTATTAAGCTATTTTCTTGTTTAAGGCATAGTCACTATAGCGGTCTTTGATTTTTTAGAATTGCGTGAGGAAGAAAAGCTAGAATATCCATTTCAAATTTAATCTCCCACCTTAAATTCTATTGAATTTACTATTAAAAAATTAAAAAATATAGATTAGGTTGTTATAGATACTCAAGGTAGTGGTAGTGCAGAAGTTAAACAAGCTTTAGAAAAGATCGACCATGCGATTATTCCTATGAAACCTTAGGCTGTTGATATATCTGCTACAAAAAAGCTACTTCTTAATTTACCTCCAAATTTAAAGTATAAGGTGTTACTAAATATGGCACCCACTAATGAGGTAATAATTGCAAGCGGAGTAAAAGATAGATTAAGAAACTTAAATATTCCTTATTTTGAGAATATAATTTCTGACAGAACGATTTATAGAAAAAGTTATGCAGTTGCTAGATGGATTAAAGAATATTTTGAACTTAGTAATAAGGCTAGTAATTTAGAGTTTTTAGAGAAAAGGGCTAAAAAACTAGGGATGTCTCAAAGCGAAATATTAGATTTTATTTTGAGTGAGATTAAAGGTTTATAAAATAGATTACACAAAACTTGAAAACAAACAAAAATATCTTAAGGGCTTTTTAAATAAAGAGCATCTATATAAGCAAAATTATTTAGATTACATTAATGTAAAAGTTACATACCACTCTAATGCCTTAGAGGGCAATACTCTTACTGAAATTGAGACCGCTTTAATTATAGAAAAGGGAATAACCGTTGGTGGGAAGTCTATAAATGAGCATCACGAAGCTCTTAATCATTACAAAGCTTTTAATTATCTTTTTCAACTAATACAAGACAACGAAAGCCCTTTTGTAGAACAAGATATTTTAAATATCCATGCTATTATTTTAGATAATATTAATAATAAATATAGATACATTTATAGATATAGCAATGTAAGGATATTAGGTAGCAATAGTATCTTTCCTAATTATGTTAAAGTGCCTTATTTAATGAAAGAATTTGATAATTGGTTATTGTGTACTAAAATACTACATCCCATAGATTTTGCTGCTGAATCTCATTATAAGCTAGTTAGCATTCATCCTTTCATTGATGGTAATGGTAGAACTTCTAGATTATTAATGAATGGTATTTTAATGAAAAATCAATATCCTCCTATAATAATAGAAAAAAGTGATCGCCTAGAATACATTAACGCCTTAGAAAGTAGGAGAATTGAAGATAATAGGACGCATTGGGATAATTTTATTTATAAAATAATGGATAAAACTCTTGATTATTTTTTAGAGCTAAAAGAAGATTTTTCTTAGATATCACTGTCATATAGGGTTCTACTACCTTAAACATTATTTAATGTTAGTTAAAAAATTATAATTTGTTTCTCCTAAACCAATTACCTATCTTTCTTAAAAGGAATTTTTTTTCTAGCTTTTTAATATTATATAAATGACTATTTAATTCTGCTTTTAATTGTTCCATATTATCAATTACTTGACTATTTTCAATTGCTTGACTATTTAATTCTGCTTTTAATTGTTCCATATTATCAATTACTTGACTATTTTCAATTGCTTGACTATTTAATTCTGCTTTTAATTGTTCCATATTATCAATTACTTGATCAAATTTTATTATATTAATTGGAGATAAAATTTTATTAGATTCAGATAGCAAATTCAGCTGTGCTTGCTCTAAATAATATTGCTCCATGGTTTTTTTACTATTTTTGTCTAGATATTCGCATATATCAGGATTATAACAATTGATTAGATACTTTCCATATTGAATATCAACATGATCTTTACCTAAAAGTCTACCTTTGCTTAGAGATGCAAAATTAAAAGTAAAAGTAGGGATTTTAAATATATTATAACCGTGCAGCAGGATTGATGATCTATAAGATATTATAGCTTTAAACTTATTAGTTAATAATATTTCCGCAGGGTATGGGAAATCTAAAATCTTAAAATTACTTATATCTCGTATCTTTGAAGATAAAATAGTCAAATATTCTTTACCTTCTCTGAGGTGTGCTTTATAATAAATTGTCACTTTTGTATCGTTTTTTAGCAACTGATGAATTACTTTTGTATAACAATCTATCTTAAGTTCTATGTTAGTTAAGTCTGTATTATGGCCTGAAAGAAATAATATACTATTCTCTTTTATTTGAGGAAGGTGTATGATATTACGTAGAGAAGATATTAATTTTTTATAAATTGCTACCTCTATCTGTTTCATATTAACATCCAATTTATTTAGATGATCAAAGATGTCACAATTAAGAAAATATGCCTTCTTAATTTCTTTAATTTTTTTAGAGCGTCTATACTCTACTAAAGATAAATAAGAAGCAATACCCTCATCATAAAAATATAAGTTTTTATAATTAAGAGTAAACCCATAAGAATAAAAAATATCTTCAAGATAAAAATAACATTCCCAGAATTCATCTATTTCAGGATATTTAGACCTTAATATATTTATTAAGATTGTTATTTGGGCGTTGAAATCTGGGGCATTCTTATCCAATGTTAATATGTCATCAAAATTATAAGTATAATTAGCAATTTCAACCTGCACCTGCAAACTTTGGTCTGAACAGTCCAAAAGTAATACATCATAGAAATCTTTTTTATTTTCAATTTCTATAGCTTCACTTTTTAATGCTGCTACTACATTAATTATTGAGGTAAGTCCTGTTGCATGGATTAATCTAATTTTTTTATTCATGATTATTAAGTATTTGATTACATTTTGTTCGTAATAAAAACGAATTATTTCGCTTGTAAAAAGCAATTAAGGGGATTTTATTATTTTTATTTTATTCAATAGATTATAAGTAAAGATCTATTCTAAGATTACGAAGAACATATCTACCCAATTTAGTCTCCATGGCAATAGCTCTTAATCCAATTATATCAGGTCGGCGAACATATATATTCAAAGCTTCATCATGGAATTTAGATAAATCATTGTTATTAATATAAGCCATTAGCGTATCTACCATAAATTAAAATATTCATAATAATTTTCTGGATTAATACTAAAGTTTATATTATTTTAATATATACATTGATTAAGGAAATAACAAGAGATAAAAAAGCTATTAAATAACGTTTCTTAAAAAAGCAAAAAATTAGGCAGCCTAATTCTTCATTAGAAAGTTAGTAGATAATAATGATTCTTCTTCTAGGGGGGGGGGGTATCTTTTGGTTATCATCTTTGAATAGTATTAATTATCGCTAATCAGCTAGAATTTTTTACTGGATTTAAAGGAGAGTTCAATTGTATAATAAAAAACAAAATAATAATTATATAAAATTTATTAGGCCCGATTTTACTATTTCTGATGATAGGGGAGCATTGTTACAATTAGTAAGTAGAGGTTGGAATCAGGTTAATTTTATTAATTCCAACAAAGATACAACTAGAGGGAATCATTTTCATGCTAGAAATAGAGAAGCATTTTTTATAATATCAGGGAAATTTGATTTAATTCTTAGTGGAGATCAGGGGTTTCTACAAAGTTTTGATATGCTTCCTCAAGATTTTTTTATTATAGAGCCTTTTATAAGACATCAATTTAACTTTAAAGAAAATACAAACTTGATATCTTTTTATGATAAAGGGGTTATAAACGAAGATGGTACAATGGATATTTATTAATACTTTTATTAAGGATTAGAATGTATTTAATAATCGGAGCAACTGGTTATTTAGGCTCATATTTCTTAAAAAATATAATTAGAGAGACAGATAATAAGGTAATTGCTACCAATAATAGTACTGAACCTAATTTCTTAGATACACGGATTAAGTGGAAAAAATTAGATTTGGCGAACTTTTGTAGCATAGATAATCTATATAATGAATTATCCTTAATAGAGAAAAAATTTAAAATAATTTTTTTATCATCTTATCATCATCCTGATCAAGTTGAGAAAAATCCTAAATTAGCTTGGCATATAAATGTAGCGTCTCTAGATTATTTTTTATATAAATTTGAGAAATTGATTGCTACCTTTTATTATGCCTCAAGCGATGCAGTTTATGGAGAAAGTATAAATGGATATTTATTTAATGAAGAAGATATTTGTTGTCCGGTTAATACTTATGGTAGAACAAAATTTATTGCTGAAAAACTAGTTTTGCTTTGGAAGTTTAATGTGATTAGATATCCATTTTTGATAGGACCTTCTCTAAATAATAAAAAACACTTTTATGATTCAATTTATAATGCTCTATATTTAGGAAATAACTTAGATATGTTTGGAGATTCTTATAGATCTCCTTTAGATTTTAATTCTGCTTCCCAATATACAATAGATGTAATCGAGCAATATCCAGCCTTATTTTCTCAAGTTATTAATATTTGTTCAGATACTCCTTTATCCAAATATGAAATAGCACTATTAATAGCCAAAAATCATAATTTTGAACCAAAAAATATTAATAAGATTAGTATTAATGATAATTCAATTTTTCTTGCTAAAAGACCTGCTACTACCTTGATGGATAATTTAAAGATAAAAAAAATACTCAATTTGGAAAAAATTAATTTAACATTATGAAAAAATAAAGAAAGAAGGAAAATGAAAAAAAAGGTACTAATTACAGGCATAACTGGTATGGTGGGTTCCCACTTGGCTGATTATTTGCTTGAAAATACTGATTGGGAAATATATGGGTTATGTAGATGGAGAAGTCCTTTAGATAATATTTCCAATTTAGTAGAGAGGATTAATAAAAGTGATAGAGTTTATTTACTTTATGGAGACTTAAGAGATGATATATCTATCAATCATGCAATAGCCTCTTGTATGCCAGATTATATCTTCCATTTAGCTGCGCAAAGTTATCCTCAAGTAAGTTTTAACGCTCCGTTAGATACTTTTGAAGTCAATATACAGGGAACAGCCAGAGTACTTGAAGCAGTACGTAAATATCCCGAATTGGTTAAAAATACTGTAATACATGTATGCGCCTCTAGTGAAGTATTCGGTAGAGTACCTAAAGAAAAATTGCCTATTGATGAAGAATGCACCTTCCACCCAGCTTCGCCATATGCAATATCAAAAGTTGGGACAGATTTAGTAGGCAGATATTATGCAGAAGCTTATGGTATGAAGATAATGACCACTAGAATGTTTACTCATACTGGACCAAGAAGAGGAGACGTATTTGCTGAGAGTACTTTTGCTAAGCAAATAGCTATGATAGAAGAAGGTATAATACCCCCAATAATAAAAGTAGGTAATTTAGAGTCTTTGAGGACATTTGCTGATGTAAGGGATGCGGTAAAAGCTTATTACCTTCTTGTTACACATAATCCTATTGCAGGAGAATATTACAATATAGGTGGGCAATATAGTTGTACTATAGGGGAGATGCTTCATTATCTGATTTCTTTATCTTCCATGAAAGATAAAATTAAGATAGAAGAGGACTCTGCTAGGTTAAGGCCTATTGATGCGGATTTACAAATTCCAAATACAGCTAAATTCGAAAATCATACTGGTTGGAAATCAGAAATTAGTTTTGAAAAAACTATGGCAGATCTTTTAGAATATTGGCGTAATAAAATTAGAAAAGATAATAATTTTTTAGTAAGATAGGAAAAAATATGCGGATAAATTATAAAGCATCTTTAATTCGATCCAAAGCGCCTTTAAGATTAGGTTTGGCTGGTGGAGGTACAGATTTACCTAGCTTTTTTGAGAATTATAATGGCGGATGTGTGCTTAATATTGCTCTTAGTTTGTGTGCCTATTGTACTTTACGTCCTACCAACGATAATAAAATAAGATTTATAGCTCAGGATATAAATGTAATTTTTGAAAGCGATATCGTCGATTTCATAGAGCCAATAGGTGATTTAAGATTGCATAAGGCGGCATATAATAGAATAGTTAAATATTATAACAAAGGTCTTCCTATTGGGTCTTTTGAGTTATCTACTTATTCAGAAGTTCCTTCCGGATCTGGTCTAGGATCATCTTCGACTATTATGGTTGCGATAATTAATGCTTATAAGGAGTTGTTAGGATTACCATTTGGGGAATACGATTTGGCAGAATTATCTTATAATATTGAAAGAAAAGATTTGCTTTTACAAGGAGGTAAACAAGATCAATATTGTGCTGCTTTTGGGGGGGCAAATTTTATAGAATTTATGCCAGACAATAAAGTAATAGTAAATTCGCTAAATATAAGAAGATGGATATTAACCGAACTAGAGCAATCAATTTTATTATATTTTACAGGAAAATCTAGGGACTCGGGTAATATAATAGAACAACAATCTGCTAATCTAACAGACAATAATGCAATTACTATAAAAGCTATGCAAATTATAAAAGAAGAGGCTTTTGTGATGAAAGAAGGCTTACTAAAATGGGATATAGAGCTTATTAAACGCTCTATGGTGAATTCCTGGGAAGCAAAAAAAATGTCAGGTAGTAAAATTTCAAATCCTGATATCAATAGAATATATGATAAAGTTATTAATATGGGGGCTTATTGTGGTAAAATATCTGGGGCAGGAGGAGGAGGCTTTATGATGTTTTTGGTTGACCCTTTAAAAAAGATGGCAATTATAAAAGAGTTAAATAAAGAAGCGGGGTATATATTACCCTGTCACTTTTCACCAGAAGGAGCATATACATGGACAGTTTAGATTTAAGGTCAATAATCTTAGAAAGCTATCGCAAAACAAATAGAGTTATAGAAAACATTATAGCAGATGATAATTTTATTTCAAAAATAGAAGTTATAGCTAAGATATGTACAACTGCTCTGCAAAATGGAAAGAAAATGATGTTTTGCGGTAATGGTGGATCGGCCGCTGATAGTCAGCATTTATCAGGGGAATTAGTTAGTAGATTTAAATTTGACAGACCGGGTCTCTACGCTATAGCTTTAACAGTTGATACCTCAATTATAACTGCTATTGGTAATGATTATGGTTACGAAAAAGCTTTTTCTAGACAAGTTGAAGCAATTGGTCAAGCAGGAGATATATTAATAGGTTTTTCCACCTCCGGAAAGAGCACTAATATTATTAAAGCTATGGAGACTGCTAAACTAAAGGGAATAATTACAATAGGTATGCTGGGTTTAGATGGAAATGCGGTTGGAGCGATTTCTGATCATAACATAAATATTCCCTCTACGGAGACCCCCCATATACAAGAGGGTCATATAATGACTGGTCATATACTATGTGATTTAATAGAGCAAATGATATTTGGAAATAAAAAGTGAAAGCTATTATTTTAGCAGGGGGTTTAGGCACTAGATTAAAATCTTTACTTTCTAATATGCCAAAACCGATGGCACCTATTAATGGCCAACCCTTTTTGGCAATCTTGCTTCAACATCTTAAAGAGCAAGGCATACAAGAAGTTATAATTGCTGTTGGTTATCTTAAAGATGCAATAATTACCTACTTTGGAAATAATTATCTTGATATGAAAATAACATATAGTATGGAACAATCTCCCTTAGGTACAGGAGGTGCAATTTTTCAAGCACTGAAGAATATTGAAGATAACGAAAATGTATTAATTCTAAATGGGGATACCTTTTGTCCTATTATATATGGACAATTTCTTAAATATTATATGCATCATAAGGCTAATTTTGCTATAGTTTTAAAACAAGAAAATAATATAGATAGATATGGTAAGGTTGAAATCAATGAAAAAGGAGAAGTCATTGATTTTTTAAATACTAAAGATGGCAAAAAAGGATTGATAAATTGTGGAATATATTTATTAAATAAATCTGTATTTAAAGATTTTACTCTACCTAATAAATTTTCTTTCGAGATAGATTTTTTACAGAAATATATAAAAGATATTAACTTGCTTGCTTACAAAGTAGACAACTATTTTATTGATATTGGAGTGCCAGAAGATTACCAAAGTTTTTGTAATATAAGAAATGGAATCTAACAAGGCTTTATTCCTAGACAGAGATGGAATAATCAACGTTGATTACGGATATGTTGGAACACTAGAAAAATTCAAACTTATAGAAGGAATAATAGAGCTATGTTCAGAAGCTATATCTGCTGGATACAAAATTTATATTATAACTAATCAAGCAGGAATAGCAAAAAATAAGTTTACACTTAATCAATTCTTAGAGTTAACAAAATATATTATTAATTTATTTTCTGAGCGAGGTATAGATATAAATGTTTATTTTTGCCCCTATCATTCTGAAGCTATAGATCAAAACTATATCTTAAATCATAAAATACAACACGACTATTTTAATTGCTTAAGCGATTACAACATATCTAATAATATTTTTTTATCTGACTATAGAAAGCCTAGCCCCGGCATGATATTGCAAGCTCAAAAAAGATTTAATCTCAACTTGAAAGAGTCAATTTTTATAGGAGACCAAAAAACAGATATGCTTGCTGCTAATCTTGCAGGGTTATCTAAGGCTGTTTTAGTAAATAAAGAAGCTATAAATATTACTGACGATTATAGATTTGTTAAAAAATTACCTACGTTTAATGAGCTTTTAAAACTTATAAATTTTAAATTATGAAATTAAAAATGAACAACGATAATTGGTTAACACCTTTTGAAATTATATCTTTTAACATTTTTGATACTGTTATTTTAAGACCATATAATAAGCCTACAGATCTTTTTAAACATATTGATTATCAATATTCAAAGGGATTTTTTTCCTCTAGGATAACAGCAGAAACCTTGGCTCGGCAGCGATTAATTAATTATGATAAAAAGGACGTAACTTTAGATGAAATATATGCCTATATCAACCCACAATATTATGACCTAAAACAATTAGAGATTGACTGGGAGATTAAAATTTCTTCCAAAAATTCTATGATATACCCAATATATCAACAAGCTATAGCGGCAAATAAAATTATTGTCTTTGTGTCACAAACTTCCCTTCCCTTAAAAGTCGTTGAAAAAATGCTTAATAATAATGGCTATGGCAAGCATAAGATTTATTTATCTTCACATCTTAATTTGTCAAAAAGTGATGGTTCTATTTTTAAAAAATTAAAGCAAGATTTTTATGACAAAAAGATATTGCATATCGGTGATAATTTACATGAAGATATTATCTCTGCAGCTAATTGGGGAATAGAAGCGCAGTATTATCCTAAGCCTTCAGAATACTTCTTACAGCGATATGAAACCAGCCCCTTTTTGAAAAAAATAAGCAAATTGGATAGCTTAAGTGCTAGTATTACTATAGGTCTTAATGTAGTTAATTGGTTAAACCAATACTTTGTTATAGATAATTATAAAGAGAATTTTATAGCAAATTTTGGAAGTGCAGAAGCTTGGTATAATTTAATGCCTTTTGTTCAATGGTTTTATCAACAAATTAAAATTAATTTTAAAAATCCAAAAATTTATTTTTTATCCAGAGAAAGCGAAATTATCCGGCAAATCTATCAACTTCTATATCCTCAAGAAGAAATAAGATATTTAGAATTTAACAAAAGACTAGCAATAATATTAAACATAGAAAATTCTAAAGAGGATGGTCTTGAATTTTTTTTTGGTAAAATTTTAGGAGAGGATTTATCTCAACTTCTTAAAAAACCTAATGCTATGGAAATTATATATGCTAGGCTTGGGCTAGATTTACCTATTTTTTTGAATAGATTAAAAATCCTTAATTTATCTTCAGATGATGATTTAGACCATAATAAGCAAATCCTTATATCATTACTCCTAGAATATCAAGATGATATTCTCTTACTTTTAAAAGGTGAACAAGAGCATTATATAAGATATTTGACCCAAGAAGGGCTGTTTGATGAATTAAATCAGCCTATAATTCTTATAGACCTGGATTGTAACGGCATAGCACAACAAACTCTCCATAGGTTTTCTAAGAAAATTTTTCCCAAATTATCTCTAAATTTACATGGTTATTATTTCAGCTTTTTTAACTCTTCTAATATTATCCAAATAAATAATTATCATTCATTTATAAATGAATATGAATTTATAAACGATAAACATTTATTAGATATGTCATCTTTTCTAGAGATAATAGGCGGTAATTATCAAAATAAAAACCTTCTTAAAATTTATGGAGAAAACGATTGGATCTATAGAATAAATCATAATAAAGAAGATAATTTTGATATCAACAAGCATCTACAGAAGGGAGTATCAAATCTTACTTTCTTATACAACTCTCTTTTTAGTAATCAAATTATGGCATTTGATAAATTAGTTTTGGATCAAGAAAAAGTAAGTATTTTTGAAAATGCTAACCATCCCCATTATTCATGGTTAGCAAACATATGTAAATCTGGTGAAGAAAATTCTCCTCCACTAGTAAATAGAGGATTACCTTGCATAATTATATCTTATCCTTGGAATGATAACCTAAGCGCTGAACTTGAGCTTATTAAAAGATTGTCATTAATTGAAGAAGCTTTAGGAATCCCTATATATGTTATGAATCAAAACTATTATTTTTTTGATAAAAATCATAAGCTAACTAATTTACGTTATAATAGAGATTATATTAATGTATTATTTCATATAGATCTTTTTATTACTTCCTTTAAAAGTGTAGATACACTTTCTATCCAATGGATGGCTTTGCTAAGCAGGCATATTGCAGATCATTTATCATTTTACCCTATACAAACACATGATATATATGTACATAATGGATCTGATATAAATTCAAATTTTATAAAACAATTAGTTAATAAATATAAAAAGTTTTTTTCTAAGGAATGGGAGCTTTACCCTACTAATGTAGAGAGCTCTATATTGCCCCCTAATAATTTTATTAATCCATCCATATATTATGCCGCTACACAGTGGGAATTATCTAAAGATAATAATGCAAGGCACTCTTCATTATTATCTTTACTTGATAAAAGCGAAATACCCTGTGGATTGTACGGGCCTAAACTTAAGCATAATAAATCTTTTTGGAATAGTCTTAGAAAATATAAGGGGGTAATCCCTTTCGATGGGAAGTCAATGCATAGAGTTTTAAATCAAGCTGGAATAGCTCTTTGTTTTTCATCAAGAGCCCATCTAGAAGCTCAATCTGTCTCCTCTAGGCTTTATGAAACAATTAGCGGAGGCGCTATAGTTATTTCTGATTACAATCAATTTATTATAAATAACTTTGGCAATAGTGTTTTATATATAGATATTAATATGAGTGATGAGGCTATACTTGATCAAATTTCTACTTATTTTTATTATATTAAAAATAATCCTGAAATAGCTAAAAATATGGTTATTAAAACTCAAGAAATTCTTAGAGAAAAATTCATTTTTGAAAAACAAATACAGCATTGGATAGGTAATATAGAAGAGGTTAAGGAGCATATTAAAGAAAATAAATCTTCTATTACTGATGATAAAATTGATATTATTTTAATAATTATCAATCACGAAGATATAAACAATGTTCAAGAAGCAATTAATAATATTATTAGACAAACTGTTAAAAACATTAGAGTAATTTGTATATGTGATAGTCGTTATCAAATACTTCTAGAGCGATTATTTGATAAAATTTTAGATTATATTATTGTTCCAATAAAAAACATACTAGATAAAAATTTTAATAGGTTTTATTATATTGGAGAGCTGCTTTCTCTCGCTGCCCCTTATGTATTTGCTCCTTATTTTTACATTTATATTATAGATAAACAAGTGAAATGTGATTTATATTGTAATCATTTAAGCTATTTAAAAAGAGCCTTAGAAGATAATCCAGAAGCCATGATGGCTACTTCTCGTAGCGCTATTGATTATGGTAAAGGAACTATAGAACTATATATTCCTCCCTCTCCTGAATATATATCGTCATTAGCATCAGAAAAGATTTATCAAATCAATACAGTATTCAAAAAAGAAGTATTAATTAACATAGATAAATTAATACAATCATTAGATCAGTTAACTATTTTATTTTTATTAATTAATAATAAAAATAAAATAGTATTTCTTCCAGAGGTACTTTGTAGTATTAATATTAAACCTGACTATAATTCTGTAAACATAAACAAAAGAGGAGATATAAAGTCAGAAAAATTAATAATTAAATTATTGCTCGGAGTTGATCTTCATTTACTTAATAATGTTGATTTATCTCATTCTTTAAAAATATTTCCCCAAAGATATTTATTAAATATAGTAATCGATAAAAATCAATCAATTGCAGAAATAAGATTTTTGCGATTTAAATTACTTAGCTTAAGAAAATTATTTTTTAAAAAAATTAATGCTAATAAAAATCTAAAGCATACTATATTAATTCCCTATAAGAATAAAAAACAAGGCTTAAATAAAATTATTAGTAAATTTATCAATTGCTATATTTCAAGTGATAAAAATATGATTATAATAGATATAAAGCCAATAGTATTTCTAGCATATATTATCTAATTTGCTGTAAAACCCTGATATTTATGGGGGAGAATATAAGGCAACTTGTTGTTAGATAGAAGTTTTTTTATTGTTAAGTAAATATTCTTTATCTATACTTAGTAATAAAAATAAAATGCACATGTAAGTTGAAAATACTGTATCTGCAAAAATATAAATACCGCAGGGCTTACGGAAATTAACTGTTGGGGTAGCTTCCTTTATTGGGAAAACTATAGCATAGAACCAAGAATATTATCTCTTCAGGGGGACGGATAAGGTCAAATATATTAATAGATCAATTTTGTAATAATCTATAGGAGATTTATGGAATTCAAATACACAAATGCAATAATTACTGGAGGATTAGGCCTTATTGGTTCCTATGTTTGTGATCTATTAATTGAGCATAATATAGATGTAAGTGTGATTGATAATATGTATAGGGGTAAAATTGATTACTTACGATATCCAGATAAAGTCCGCATAATATCCAAAGATATTATGGATCTTGATAATAATGACATCATAGAAGACTGCGAAATTTGTTTTCACATTGCAAGCAAGGTGCTGGGAATTGGATATTCTGCAAAGAATCATCAAGATATGCTTTTTTATAATGATAAAATGACAAATTTCTTTTTTGATTATATAATTAAATTTAAAAAATTAAAAGAGCTTGTTATAATCAGCTCCTCTTGTGTATATGATGATAATTTAATTGAATCCCTAGAAGCGTTAGGAAATGAGGGTGTGCCAGAAATAGCAAATTTAGGTTATGGCCTTGCAAAACGTTTTTTAGAGCAAAAATCCATTCTATGGGCAAAAGAAAACAATATCAAGCTTACTATTATCAGGCCTTTTAATATATACGGCGAGAGGTATACTTGGGCTGGTACATTTTCACAAGGGTTGCCTTCCCTGGTAAAAAGGGTTTTAGATAAAAATAAAATACTGGAGATATGGGGTACTGGCAGCCAAAGAAGAAATTATATGCATGCGCAAGATTGTGCAAGGCTGATCATCGAAATTGCAAAGACTAATAATATTAGTGGTGAGATTTTTAATCTAGGGATCAAAGAAACCATCTCTTTAAAAGAGCTTGCAGAAACAATGTGCCATCTATACAAAGTAACGCCAAAGCTTTCTTTTAAAATTGATATGCCAGAAGGCAGATTAATTAAGTCTGCAAGCGAAGAAAAGTTAAAATTATTATTGCCGAATTTTAAAGATAATTTAATTTCTTTAGAAGAGGGCCTTAATAGAATGAAAACTTGGTACCAAAATGAATTCAAATAAGATATTTCATTAAACTTAATAAAAAGACGATTATCATGAATAATAAAAAATATAAAATTGGATTTATGATTCAAGAATTTATTGTTTCCTCAGAAAAACAGGATAAAAATTTACCTTTTCCAGAATTGCAAAATTATCACTTATATTTAGACATGGCAAATAAAAGTAATAATGCCTATGAAATTAAGGTTATTACCTACGCTGGGGAAGTCTTGACTTCTGATTTAAAAAGCGTAGAAGGTAATTATAAGGATTATAATTTTGATTTTATAATTATACTAGTAAGTAATACTTCAGTTGATAGTTTTAAAATATTTGCCTATTGGGTACCTCCTGAATTTTTAATGGGCTTAAGTTTTTCTAATTTAATAAGAGCATCTATTAGTAATTCAGCTAATGGGGTACTTATTAAGAATTCTACAGTTAGTCAATCTTGTTTTTTCTCTTCTTACTATAAGCAGCTCTTAATCCCTCGGGAGCTTGGGGTATATAATTTTAACTCACATCAAGAACCTTTAAGACCAAAAGATCATTTGTCAGAGGCAAAATTAGTTTATATAGCTTTTTCTGACCCTTTAAAGAGACATGGTGAGCTTATACGCCTTTTGGACAAAAAAGACTATTGTGAATTTTACGGGCCAATGACAGCATGGAAAGGCATCAAATCTTATCAGGGTCAACTTGACATGGGTAATCAAATATTTGAAACAATTAATAATGCTGGTATTTGTCTAGCTATACATTCTCCTTTACATAGAATGTATGAATTTTATACTAATAGAGTTTTTGAATGTATCTCTAGTGGCGCGATTATGATTACTGATAAATTTAATAATTTAGATAATATATTTGGGGACACTATTTTCTCCTTAGATTTCTCAAAACCTGATGAAGAGGTAATTAAGGAAATTGATGAAATTGTTTTTTGGGTTCGGAATAATCCAGAAGAAGCGAAGAAAAAGGTTTTAAAGTCACAAGAAATTTATAAAAACGTTTTTCTTAAAAAAGATTGGTTATTAGAACTTTGCAAAAATGCAGATATACAGAAGCAAAAATACAAAGAAGAATTAGCAAAGCAGGCTAATAACAAAATTGTTGATGTCTTACATTTTTTCCAAGATAGTGATATAAATCACATCGATTATATAGTAAAACAGTGTATGAATCAGCTACATATTCATCTTAATATTACAATTGTATGCCAAAATAGCTTTAAAGAAAAAATAGAGACTAGATTAGAAAAATTATTAATTGATTTTATAGATATATCTTATACCGTAGTAGGAGTAGATATTAAAATACGAAATGCTTGGAATTTGTCAACCGGAGCAATGTTCTTAAAAGTACTTGATAAATTAAAAGGTGAATTCTTCACCTTTATTGATATTAATACTTTATGGAATAGCGATCATTTAAGCAGGTTATTATGGGAAATAAGTTGTATTAAACAAGAAAAACTTCCTCTTTGTGCATATTCAAATATATTTATTACAAAAGAAAATGAAAAAGAACAGCTTTTATTATCTAACAACTATCCTATAACAATTAGCGATCTTTTAAGGATATCCGATAATGAAAGTTTTATAAGCGTAGCGGATCATAATAACTTAACTTTATTTGAACAGAATGTAGAATTAAAATTTATTAAGGGCAATCAGTTATTCCATAAGGATATACTTAAGTACCTAGATAAAGATATGTTTGATTCTTTAGCACTTATCGATGGTTCGGAGCATTTATTATTGCTCTATCTTTCAATGATTAATGATAATCTAGATTTAATATTACCTACTTATTATACTTCTTGTGGCTTAAAAATCAACAGTATACCTGAAGATATAAAAGGAGCAGGTAATAACATTAGATATTCTATGTATCCCAATGCGCCTTTGGTGAAATATTTTTATAGGGGCTCTGCAGGAGTGATGGCTGGACAAATATATAAATTTTTGTTTAATAATCATAAATTTAAAGCGACTTATGCAAAATACTACAATAATTCTAATAACAATCAACTTTACGAAAGAATATCTTTTTTAGAAAAAAGAACATATAAAAATAAAAATAAATGGTATAAAAGATTTTTAAGATTTATAAAAAGAAGAAAAAGCTATTAAAGAATAAAGCGATATGAATGATTATAGACCGGATATAACTGGATTAAGAGCAATTGCTATCTTAACAGTATTAGTATTCCATATATTTCCTAACTCTCTACCTGGAGGATATCTTGGGGTAGATATGTTCTTCGTAATCTCAGGATATATAATTACTTGTACGCTATTAAAAGAATATAATAAAAATAATAAAATATCCTTAATTGCTTTTTACAAGCGTCGTATATTTAGGATAGCTCCCGCAATAGCTATAACTATTTTTATTACTATTATATTATCTAATGTCTTTATGGGCTCCGATGATTCTGTAAAAGTGGCAAAAAGCGCTACCTTTGCTACCTTAGGCTTTGCAAATTTTTATTTCTTTAAATATTTAGATACTTCCTATTTTGCTCAAGATAGTGCCTTAGTTCCTCTTCTGCACTTATGGTCTTTAGGACTGGAAGAGCAATTCTATTTAGTTTTCCCCGTCCTTTTGGTAATTTTAATTAAATTTAAGCGCTTGCTCACCTTTTTTTTAATCTTTTTAGCTATTTTTTCCCTTACTTACGCAAGCTTAATTGTTAAAAATTCTCCTACATTTGCCTATTACATGTTACCTACCCGCGCCTTCGCATTATTAATAGGATCATTAGCAGCACTATATTGTCAAAGCGCTTTTAGTAAAAATAATAAACTATCTAATAGAAAAATTGGAAATATTTTATCCTTTTTTTCATCCTTATAATAATCGTTGGATTTATTATATTATCTAAAAAATATATGTTACCTAATTACCTATCTTTATTGATAGTGATTCCTACTGCTTTATTAATGATAATTGGGAATCAAAATAAAACTCTTATATATAAATTACTAAGTAATTTCTTATTTAAATATTTAGGTCTATGGTCTTTTTCTATATACTTAATACATTGGGTGATATTAGCTTTTTATAAATATATCAATGGTCTGCAAATCACATTTAATACAGGCTTTTCGATAGTTATAGCTTCAATATTATTAGGAGGGTTGTCTTATTATTATATAGAACAAACCTTCCGCTTTAGAAAATGGCCGCTAATACTTGCTTTGATAGTTTTTATATTAATACCCTTTAGCTTTACAAAACTTAGTTATCGATTTTCAGATCATAAGTTTAAACAAGTTTCTCACTTAGCCCCCACGTGGGTATATCTCCCCGCCTTATCTGAAACTAGCAATATAGTATTATGGGGGGGATAGCAATGCTCATCATTATACGCCAGCCTTAAGTAAAATTTCTACCCTTCTTGGCTGGAATTACAAGCTAATAAATAATAATGGTTGCCCTGGATTAATTAGTATAAGTACAGACAGGATAGTTGGCGGTAAAACGCAGACTTGTGATCAAGCTACTAAAGAAGCCTCATCTTTAGTAAAAACATATGATATAGTAATCTTAAGTAGTTATTGGGTTGACGTATATGAAATGGACAATGAAGGTAAAATTTTACAAAAGTACTTAAATATAACTTTAAATGAATTATCTAAAACAGCTCAAATAATTTTGGTAATAGGTAACTCTCCAAATCCTGATGTTTTAGATTTAAAATATATCTTTCAAGGCGCTAGAATTAATCGTAACAAAAATAAAGTTAATGGGGCAAAGAACAATATGATTTTTAAATTAAATAATATAATAAGGGCGGAAGTAAGTAAGCACCCTAAAGCTTATTATATGGATTTTAATGATATATTATGTAACAGATTAGATTGTGCATATAGCAATGGGAATAACAGCATTTTTATGGATACGGGTCATTTTTCTAATTATGGATCTAATTATATAGGGGAAGAATATATAAAACGAGGAATTGATCCAGTATTTTTGCAAATACGAACTCTTTATCAAGCTGAAAAAGTGAGTAATAATAAGCAGATAAATGATCACAAACAGTAAAAAGGTTTTAGAAAGATTTGCAGATCATTTCTTATTAATATTATATAACAAAAATATAGAATCTTATTCTAAAGTGGGACAATAAGAGATAACAATAAAATAAGGCTAAAATTAGCTATAAAATAAACTGATGATAAGCTAAATTTAATTTATCGATAAATTAAATTAAAACTCCTAAAGGATTAGATCAAGATATTAAAATTGTATCACTGATGGTAAAATTGATTTGTTGACTTTCCCCTCGCTCTGAAGGGAGAGGGTCCTTGGTTTTATGCTTCACACCTAAAGACTATATTCCTATAGTCTCCCCAGTAGAGGGAGCTCCCCAAGCGTTAATTTCCGCAAGTCCTGCGGTATTTATATTTATTGCAGCGTTAATATCACGATCATACTCTGTTCCACATTGGCAAATCCATGATCTTATATTTAAAGCTTTCTTACCACTATTTACCCCCATAGGCAGAGCATAGTTGTGAACTCGGGTACACCCTGATTAGACAAAAGTCTAATTGGTAATAGCAATTATTTTAATGTCTAATTAGGGTTAGATTTATAGCAATTGACATAATGTATAATATGATTTAGAATTCAAATATACCGTTTTAAATTAATCAACTAAAAATTATTGTGACGTCTGAGCAAAAATTATTTCTTGAGACATTACCCATAGAACAGCAAAAGCTTTGGGCACGATTGGGATCTACGCCCGATCATTTTATTTTATATGGTGGCACAGCCTTAGCTCTACAGTTGGGGCATAGGATTTCTGTAGATTTTGATTTTTTTTCTAATCAACCTTTTGAACCACTGATCCTTTATAAAAATATAGATTAATTAAGCACCGCTAAAATTGAAAAAGAATTAGATAATACTTTGATTTGCTACCTAACCCTTGATAATAAGCCCATAGAAGTTTCTTTTTTTGGCAATTTAGCCTTAACACAAATTAATCCTCCTATTATTGCAGATAATGGAATTAGCATTGCAAGTTCTGAAGATGTTTTAACAACTAAACTACGAACTATTACGAGACGAGGATCAAATAAAGATTATATAGATATAGCAATTGGATTAGAGAGAAGTTTTAGGCTAGGGAAATTATTAGAAAATACAAAAAAATTATATGGAGAAAATTTCAATTATATCCTATGCCTGAAAGCCTTAACTTATCATAAAGACTTGAATTTAGAGGATAGATATAAATCTACTATAAATAAACATGTAAAAGATTTTTTCAAACAACAAAAAAAGTTACAGATTATGAAAGATAAATTACTTTTAGATTTAGCCAGTCGCATCGTGTGGTTTGAAAATCCAGAAATAACCGTTAAAAATCAAAAAAATGTTTTTAAGCTATTTAATGGAATATGGTTGGTTTGATGAAGTATTATTAGGATTAAGGTATTTTACTCTAGATAATTTTATTGAAACCTTAAAGAGTCCAGAAATAGGAGTTATAAGCAAGCAGTCTTGGGATTTTTGGCAGGTGGTTTTAGGGCTAGAAACTGCAGATAATTCCATTCCCCCTATGCCTCATAGAGGATGTTTTGATGTTGAAGATATAAAAGAATTGGAAAAAGATAATAATGGACCTTGGTACTAAAAATGAGCGGACAGTTAATAGGATATATAAGAGTGTCCACAATTGAACAAACTACAGAAAGACAATTGGAAGGGGTCGGCTTAGATAGATCTTTCATAGATAAAGTCTCTGGTAAAAGCTTAAATCGTCCAGAATTAGAGCGATTGCTAAATTATGCAAGAGAAGGAGATACTATTATAGTTCACTCCATAGATCGTCTTGCAAGAAACCTTGGGGATCTAAGAAAACTTATTGATAACTTAACTAAAAAAGGAATAAAGGTTCAATTTGTTAAAGAAAATTTGACATTTTCAGGCAATGATAATCCTATTTCAATATTGCTATTAAATGTCTTAGGAGCAGTTGCTGAATTTGAAAGAGCAATTATCAAAGAACGCCAAATGGAAGGAATAGCCATTGCTAAGAAAAAAGGAAAATACTTGGGAGGTACAAAAAGTCTGTCTTTAGAGGAGACTAAAAAATTGCTACAAAAATTAAATACTAAATTCTATAAGAATAAATCTGAACTCGCCAAGGAATTTAATATTAGCCGTGCCAGTTTATATAATTATGAAAAAAAGTATTCTGATTTAGATACAAAAAATAAAGATGATCAAAAAATTTCATCAACTTAATTTCACTTAAAAAACTTAATTTTTATTCTTTGAAGCTTTCTTTAGTAGTTGTTAAAGTAAAAGTATTCCAACAAAGGAATATTTAACAATTATCAAGGAGTTTTTATGTCTATCTTTACTAAATCAAATTTCATATATACCTTACAATTCTCAATTTTATTCCTAGAATTTTTTCATATTTTTGAATTCACAAATTGGTTATACGCAGCCCATCCTCTGGATAAAGTTAAAATAGAAGTTAATAGTGCCAAAGATCAAATAAAATTAGTAGTACAAGGTCTAGGAGTAATTGGTCTAATCGTTCTCGCTGCAGCCATGTATTTTGGTAGGATTGATAAAGAAAAGCTAATAGGATTTCTTTTTTTGGTAATAGTTGTTGCTATGGCTGAAAGTATAATTAATTTTATTTTCAGTTGGGGGAATTAATAACAATGAAGGTTAAGCATTATTCTCAATATTCTAAAAAAACCTTGTTAATGGGAATGGATAGAAGATATTTATTATCTCTATCTGTTGCTATAATTTTTGTAAGTTTTATCTTCTTCGTTTTTAAGCTGCCCTTGGGAATAAATGTGATTTTCGCTTTAATCTCTTTAGTTTTTTCCTTCTTTGCCTTTCAAAATAATCACTATTGGGTCGAGCACCTTATTATTAGGAATTTAGTAGCACCTTCTATTGTTGTAATAGCTTTTAAGGTGCTTCTAAAGAAAATAATTAAGCCATCATATAAAGAAATTAACAATATGCTTCCCCGCTAAGAAAGGAGAATTAACTTGCCTACACTTGTGATACTATATGCTACTTTTACTATCTTAGGTTTATTCTTTGTTAAGTATCTTTACAGATTTTTATATAATCTTTACTCAAAGCCTCTTATATTTAATACCTATTCCGAATACATACCTTCAGAGCAAATTGTAGACGAGGATTTTGTGCTTAATAAAGAGGGTAGCTATTCGAGCATTATTGAAATCCATGGCTTTTCTTATCATCAAGAGGCTAATTTGGAGGCAGCTTTTTCTGATAATATAAAACTAAAAAATAGAGCCTTAAACTTCCATAATCTAAAAGAAAATATTCATATTAAATTTTTCTTTAAAAGAATAAGAAAAGAAGAAGGTTTCCTTAACATTAATTATATAGAACTAACTTCAGAAGCAAAGCTAAGCCTAAAACATATTAGAAGTAGTATTGTAAATAACCTTTCAATCTATAAGCCGAAAATATTAAAAACCGATAAATTATTAGAATTTTTATTTTTTAATTGTAATTTAGTAACACTAAAGGCTAAAGACTCTGATCACGAAATTAATATAAATGATTTATGTAGCTATTCTCATTTACAATTTGATGCTGGAATAAGTTATTTAAAAAATTTTGAAACAAAAAAGTATTTTAAGGCTATTTCTTTACATTTTGGTGGTGAATTTGAAAATGATTATTTCAAGCAATTAATGACCTCAAACATAGAGTGTGAGTATATCATTAATACTAAATTCTTTACTAGAAGATCTGCTTCTAAAAGTATGAATGAAGACAAAAAGAATATTTCCGCAAGTAATGATGAGACTAAATCTCCTGGAATTACTGGAGGAGCCTTTAATTCTTCCAAGAAAAAAATTAGAGAAGTTGAAGAAGTAGCAGAATTATTAATCAACGAAGATGAATCATTGGCGATATTTGATTGTTTTATTATAGTGTTTTCCGATAACAAAGAGGGATTAGAGGAAGCTACTATCACTATAAAAGAGCTGATGAGTAAAATGCGAGGTTAAAGTAATTGAAGAAACCTATTTTTTAAACTTTTTTTTCTTACAAAGACTCGCAGGATTTAGATTTCATAATAATTTTAAATTTTTGCTCCCTAATTTTAATGTTTTTGCCTACGCCAACAAAATTGTATCTTCCACTATTGCTGGCATGTTTGACTATATTGATATGCCTAAAGGGTTAACCCAATGCGACTGGGGGAAAGAACCTATATCTACCTTTTCTACTAATTACAATAATCTTTATAATTTTTATCCTCATATTACTGAATCCAAAGCCTCTGTAGGTCATGGAGTAATTGTTGCACCTTCAGGGGGAGGAAAAACTACTTTTGTGCAATACCTTATGAAAGGGATTATAGAAAAATACAAAAATGTCGATGTGTATTCTTTTGATCGCTTTAATGGCATGAGTATTTTTACTAATTGGATAGGAGGAAGAGATATTAATTTTACAAATATTGCAATCAATCCGTTACAAATTGATATTTCTACAGCTGAAAACCTTGAGTTTTTACATAATTTTCTTACAATGCTTGCCATTCCTGAAAATCCTGTAGAAAAAACAAGTTTGTATGAATTTGGAAATTTGTTATCTACTTTAGACTTTAAAGATAGAATTCTAAAGAATTTAGTGCATCTAATTTCAGAAGAAAGTCTAAAAAACAAATTAGAAATTTGGTGTACTGGAAAGTACGCCAAATTTATTAATGCTGGGGAAGATAGGTTTAATTTAGATGATAATTTTCTAAATTTTCAAATGAACGAAATCCTAGATGATGAGGAGCTTTCAGCACCTATAATCTATTATATTATGTTCAAAACTAGACAAAAAGCTCGTAATACTTCAAGAGGACATTTTGCCTTTATCGATGAGGCTGCAAGAATGGTAAAAAATCCTTGTTTTCAAGCAAAGATCGAAGAATTACTACTTGAGCATAGAAAACTAGGGGGCTGTGTATGGTTGGCTTTCCAAAATCCTAATAGTTTTCTCAAAGACAAGAATTTAAAGGAATTAATCCTAAACCAGTGCCAGAACCAAATTCTATTTACTTCTGATGCGATTAAGCAAGAAACTTTGGATGCTTTTAATATTCATTTTTCTATTTATAATGAGGTCCTAACCGCTCAAAAAACTAATGACAATCCTTATTACATCTTATTAAAAAGACCTAATGAAAATGTGATACTAAACATTAATTTAAAAGAAAAAATGGGTGAAAATCTAAAGTTTTTATCTTCAGGTAAAGATGACATCAATAAAATGAAAGAACTTCAAGAAAAATATGGAGAAAAATGGCATGAACATTATTAAAAAGAAGTCTAAAGTCAGAATTACAATAAGACTAAATTTTGAAGAAATCCAACTCTTTAATAGCTTGCTAGAAAGTTATTCAGTAAGATCACGCTCTGGATTCATTAAACAATTATTGTTTCAAGAAATTAAGCCTTATATGGATAATAGAGAAAGAGAACTCCTAGGAGCGTTGATAGTAGAACTAAACGCTATTGGAAGAAACCTTAATCAACTTCTAAGGTATAAAGCCTTTGATGACGGAATTTTACTAACGAACAAAATTAAAGGTGTGGTTGATGAAATCCAAAAAGCCCTTTAGGAAATATGAAAAAGATTTGTTAGAAGAGATTTTAGAAAGAAATAGAAAAAGGCTAGCTTCTCTTTCTAATGCACAAGACAAAAATAGAAAAACTAGGCGCAGTACTTTCAGAGCTAAAAGTTATTCTGAAAGACCTTCTAGAAAAAACCTATCTACGGTATTCAAAAGCATTGACTATCGCAAAACTTATGATAGTTTGGGTATAGTTATGAGATACATGCTAAAAATTCTGGAACTTTAGAGAATGAGTTTGGGGAAAAAATTACAATTACTGATATACCCAAAGAGCTTAAGAGATTTGAGTTAGTAAAAAATAAAGATAATATGAAAGAAGAGAAGAAAGCCTTATAAGGGGTGAACAAGAACTAGAAGAGCAAACAGATATAGAGGAAAAAAAGGAAAAAAAGGAAAAAAAGAAAGAAAACAAGGAAATTAAAGACAAAGATTTACATAATCGTCAGGTTTGGCATTGCATGTTTTCTTTGCCCAACAAATTAGAGGATATAGAGCCTTTTCAGAGAGCAGTAAGAGAAAGTTTGAGCGAACTATTCCCTCATAACAAATACCTCTTCACGGTCCATCAAAACACCCGTAATACCCATTGCCATATTGCTATTAAGACTAAAAGTGATTTTGATGGCAAGCAATTAAGGATTGATAAAATTCAACTTTTCAAAATCCATAACTATATTCATGACAGTTGTAAGAAATATGAAATTGATTTAAGCCTTGCTAAGCAAGAAATAGAGATAAGAAAAAGAGAAAAAACCTTAGAAAATTTCCCTGATTTTTTTTATAAAAAGCTCAAAAACTGGAAAAATATGTATGAAAACAACGTTTTTCCTGAAATAGACTGGTCAGAAATTGTAAAGGCTAACAAATTTCCTGAATTAACCAATGATGATAGAAACTTAAGTAGGCTCAAAGCCTTAGGATTAAATGAAGAAAAGCTCAATTCTTTTCTGCATATGGATCAAGAAAACAGGGACTTGGCGCTTTGGACAATTAATAAAAAATCTACTTTGTTTGATATTGAAAAGCCTACACAACCTTTTGATATCCTGCCTAATCGATATGATCAAGCACCTAATTGGAAAAATATGTATGAAAAAGGTAGTTTTCCAGCGATTAGTTGGGAAGATATGAGTGAAAATAAGGCTTTTTGCAGAAATCCCAGGAAATAAAAAGATTTTAGAAAGGTTAAGAGGCCTAGGAATGGAGCAAGAGAAGATATATTCGTTTTTACATTTGTATGAGGAAGATAAAAACTTGGCGATATGGGCAATCAACAACAATCCTAAGGTTTTTGACGTAAAAAAATCTAAAGAAGCTTTCTATCTGCCATCTACTCTTTATGACAAAGTGCCTCTTTGGAAAGATATGCAAGAGACAAATATCTTTCCAAAAATCAGCACCAATGAGCAAACTATAAAAAGACTAAAAGGTTTAGGGATGACAGAGAAAAATATCTCTTCTTTTCTACATATGTATGAAGAAAATAAAAATTTGGCAGTTTGGAGTATTAATAATAATTCCAAAGTTTTTAATATTAAAAAACCTGAGAAAGCTTTCACCTTAAGGAAAGTGGAATTAGTAAAGGTTGAGGAAAAAACTTTAACTCCTACGCAAGAAATAAAACAAAATCAAGAAAAACCAAAAATTATACAACAAACCAAGGACATTGATAGATGACAATAGAGATATCAGAAGAAAGAGAGCTAAAGCCCGAGGGGTTAAACGGCAAACTTTTTCTACAAGTCGCTAAGCCTTTAGTTTAATATTTTAAAGATTCAAGCATTGAAGATTTTCAAATTAATACATTTGGAAAAGCTACTTTGTTAAGAAGAGGTGGTATCAAAGAGTTTGTTGAGGATCCCAATCTAACTGAGAGCTTTATTGGCAATTTGATGAGCTTTGCATGTGGGATTGCTCCAACAAAGCGGATTTCAAGTAAAGGCAAACAAGTATCTGTGCTTTTACCCCTGAATAAATTTAGGTTTACAGGAGAAATAGGAAAAGAGATGGTGGAATCAGGAGTAAAAATCTCCATAAGATTAACTCATGGGTTATACACATATAAAGACTTTGGTATGAGCCAATTAGAGTTTAATTTTTTAATTAAATATATTTGTGAAAAAAATTCTTCTGTCTTTGTAGTAGGGGGACCTTCCTCAGGCAAAACTTCTTTTAATAACATGATTATTTATGAAATAGATCAAAATACCGTAATAAAAGTAGTAGGGAATGTAAATGAATTTGTTTTTAAAGAAGGACAAAAAGTTAATCAATTAATCGCTTCTTCCTCTGAAGAATATCAAAGAAAGTTTGATACCTTAACTAGATTAAATCCTGAAAGGGTGTTTATTCCAGAATTAGATACTAAGAATATAGACTTTATTTTAAGGTGCTTAAATATGGGACTTGCCGGCCTTGTATTAACCATGCATGCTAATGATAAAGAATTTGATATAGCAAAAGCCTTTGAACAAAATCTAAGGCTAGCAGGACTTCCTTCTAGCAATCTCAAATCTATTCATGAACAGATTATTGAAAAAGTAGATTTCTTTATCTTTTTACAAAAAGATTCAGGGGGGAAGAGAAAGATTAGTAGAGTTGCGATCAACAATTCAAAAATATTAGAAGAGGCAAAAGAACTTGGGATTTTTGGTTTTGGAAATAAGGAAAAAATTGGAAAAAAGCAAAACAAACTTGTCTACAAGGAAAACTCAATGACAAAAATAGCAAAAGATTATGCCAAGGGCCTACCGGTTAATGAAATTGCTAAAAAATACGGAATTTCTAGAGACAGCATCTATAGGACTATCAAAATATTTAGAGACCTCTAATAGTTGCGTGAAGTGTGAAGGATGTTTAGTATTTCGATATTAGTATCCTCAATTTTGTATATTAGAATATAGTTAGTTGAAGAAATATATAGCTCTCTTGTATTTCCTACTCTTCCCTTCTTCCCAAGTAAGGGATGAATTTCAATTGCTTCCATAGAACTAAATATTTTGTCCATGATCTTTTTTAACGAGGGTTCGGGTAAGTGGATTTCGATATTTTTCAAATCCTCTATCGCACTTTGTGCTAGTATTATCATGGGAAAAGCTTATTTAATCTGTCATTGCTCACATAGTCTTTAAATAGATTTTTAACTTCTTCTTTGCTCGCAAATTCCTTATTGTTGGCCCGGTCAATACTTTCCCTAATCCTATTTATTTGCCATTCATACAAGTCTACATATTCGTTTATCGCTTTGTTCATGATAAAGCTTGTATCTCTTTGCTCCATCTTTGCGACTTCCTCTAATCTTCTTTTAAGTTCGGGCTCTATTCTCAAAGATACTGCTTTTTTTGCCATATGAAATCACCTTTTTAGATTAATAGTTATTTATAACATGAATTGTATTTTAATAAAATACAATTTTCCTATCTTAGCAAAACCCTTGGGTTTAAGTACTAAAATTTTTTGAATATATTTCAAAAAACAGGAGAAAAGCTTGAGTTATCAAGACTTTTGCATTTTGTATCACAAAATGCGTATCCTGCATAAAAAAGAAAGATTAAAAAGAGAAGACTATAGGAAGAACTAAGGGCTGCAAAGCAAGCTTTTCCGCCAATTAAGTTTATTAGATTATTAAGATTAAACTTTTAGTATAAAACTACTATTTGCGACATAAATTTGCGAAGATTGACTACCTTTAATAACAGGTATTTTATAGAATTTTCTAAAATTAATTGCAATAATAAATAAAGAGTATTATGCAAATATTTAATATTTTGCAATTTCAATTAATAAAAAAGGCAATTCATATATAGTAGCCGTAGGATTATTTTTGCAACTATACAAAACTATACTTTTTCTAAAAGATGAATTAATTTTGAGTTAATTTCTTGTTTAAATAGATTTTTATCATAGTTACCTTCTATTTACCTTTTAATTTATTTTCAAAATGATGTTTTTGTAACTGTGGTAATGTGGATAACTTATTGAGTTATCCAAGCTATGTGGGTAAAAGTTGTGTAAAATTATTAATTTTGCACACTTTTTCCACTTCTTGCGTCATTTCCATTAGTTTCTTCTTTTACCAATTTTTCTTTTTTAAAAAAGTTATCCACAATTCCACAACCTCTTACTATAATTACTATATTACTATAGTTACTAAGATTACTAGGAAATGAAACCCTTAGAAAATAAGGTGTTCAAGGTATTTTTGGTATTTACATTCCCGTTTTTGGTATTTACATTCCCGTTTTTGGTACTTACATTCCCGTTTTTGGTATTTACATTCCCGTTTTTGGTATTTACATTCCCGTTTTAAAAGTAAGTTATCCACCAAAAATTAAAACTTCTAAAATATACGATAAAACTGTTAATTCATAAGGCTTTGGAAGTAATTATTACTCACATCTTTAAGATAATCTTTCCACAGGCAGAATTATAATTAAAAGCACCTGTTATTTAATTAATTTACCTTTAAAGTGTATATGTTTTAAAATTTTACGATGAGATTAAGGAGAGAAAAAGTGAAAAGCATCCTTGTAATATCTTATTATGAGCTTTTATTTTCAGGAGGATTTTTCCCTAAAATAGAATCTACGGTAGTCCCTATAGTTTGTGCTAATATTTGTAAATATGCACGAGAAGGTTCGTTAGTTCCTGCCATCCATCTTTGGATAGTTCTCTCATTAGTTTTAAGTTTATGAGCCATTAAAGTATTAGAATTTTCAAAGAAATTTTTTCTTATTTCTTTCAAGCGCTGTGTCAGGATTTTTATTTCTTCTTTTTCTTGCATATTCTAAAAATCTTTATTATATTTAAATATGTCGTCAAATGGTGTCAAATATATTTTGACAGATATTAGTCGGACATATTTAAACAGTTTAAATTAAATTGTTTTTAAAAGCAATGATAGGCAATAAAAATGAATAAAAAAATCAAAAATGAACTTTCTCAACCATTGGCACTTGACCTTCAATTCGAAGAGTCATTAAATATTGAAGCTATAACTCCTTTAGCTCCTGAAACTAGTGAAGAAAATCTATCTACCTTACCTATTGAATTAATGTTTTTAACATTACCTTATAAAGCTTCTGATGAGACTATATTTATAAAATCTAAAATTGTGGAAGATTATAAATGGACACTAAGAGTTGAAGCTTTAGCTGTTACCTATGAAGAAGGAAAAAATAACCTCCCCTATGGATTACCGTATGGCATTTATCCTAGACTTCTTCTTTATTATATTTGTAGTGAGGCAAAAAGGAGTAATAGTTCAGAGATTACTTTAGGAGAATCTTTTAAGGAAGTATTAAAAAATATAAAAATTAATGATAAAGATCAAATGAAAGTAGACGGCAAACAAATAGATATTCTGGCTGCCCAATATTTTAAATTAATGACCTCACGAATACTTTTAGAGAAAAGATTTTTAGGTAAGGATAAGATTGATTTTAGTGGAGAATTTTTCAATATTATCAAAGGTTTTAAATTTGAGGGAGACAAAAATCATATAGATTTTAAAATAAAACTTGATACAGCTTTTTTTGACTTTATTATAAAAGCTGATTCTACAGTCTTTTCTACAGACGTTATTCCACACTTAAAATCTTCCCCTATGTTATTAGATTTATACGTTTATTTTAACTATATAGCTTTTTCATCAAATAAATTTAAGGTAGATCAATTTATTAGTTGGAAAACTTTATACGAACAGTTCGGTACTTCGCATACATTAAAAGGTTTTAAACAAAATATGAAAAAAAATATAGAAAAGTTGGTTTTAATACACCCTAGTTTATCTATAAAATACGGCGACAATAAGAATGGAGAAGCGGGCCTTTTTATACTAAAAAATAGTAAGCCAATAATTGAATCTAGAGAGTACAAAAAAGTAAATTATCATAAAAAAGATAAACAAAATACGAAAGATAAAACAAAATAGCGAATAGTACTTTAACAAATCAAAACATTATACAAACAAAAAGATTGTGAAATTTGTTTTGTTATGATAGCATACCAAAAACACCAATCCTGTATTATAAGAAATACAGGATAATCAATAAGGTGTATGTTAAAGGCAATAATAAAATAGATAAAAAAATGGATCTAAAAAGTTATTTAGAAACTACCGGTACAACTCAAGAGGAATTTGCGGAAAAAATTATAATTTCCAGATTATCAATTAACAGATATTGTAATAAAAACGCTTTTCCTAGACTTTTTATTTGTCGTAAAATAGAAGAAGCTACTGAGGGGCAGTAACTAAGTATGATTTTGAAAGTTTAAAATCAAATCTAAGGTTAAATAAAATCAATAAAATGATTACCGCTTTAGATATTAAACACAAAACTCTTGCTTATAATTTAAAGATTAGTGTAAGTGCGGTTTCTCAGAAATTAAACGCTTTAGAGCTACAATTTTCCAATAGCGAATTAGATTTTATAGAAGAGATAATTTTAAAGAAAACGGGTGGAAGTGGCGCAAGAGATGAAAAAAGTGCGTGAAATAATAAAATTTTGCAAATTGTCGCTTAACGCTTTATAATAAAAACAATATTATGCTCTTAAAATCAAAAGGAGAATTAAATTGGGATTTAAATCAGTACGTTTATCAGAAGAATTTATTTCAGAAGTAAAAGCATGGGCAGATAAGGATTTTAGAACGGTACCACAACAAATTCAATATTGGGCAGAAGTTGGTAAACAAAAGGAACTGAGAGCTTGGCAATTAAGGGAAATGCAAGCTGGTTTAGAAGAAGTAGAAGGAGGGAACACTGTACCCCATGAGGAAGTGATGCAGAGAATCAATGCAATTTTAAAAACTGATTTATCCTTAATGCCGTAAAACCCTTTTATTTATGAGGGGGATGTAAGGCAATCTTTTTTTAGTTTGGAGTTTTTTGTTGTTGAATATATTGTTTAACAATTTCAATAGGAGCTCCTCCACAAGAAGAGGCAAAGTAACTTGGCGACCACAAAGCTTTGTTTTTAAAATAATGTTTGGTAATCTCAGGATATTGCTTTTTCAGCATCCTACTAGAAACCCCTTTCAAACTATTAATTAATTTGGATAATTGAACTTGAGGTGGGTAATTAACCAATAAATGAACATGATCTATCTCTCCATCAAATTCTACTAAATTAGAATTAAAATCAAGGCAAACATCATTTAAAATAGTTTTCATAGTTTCAAGATATTCTTGAGTAAATATCTTTTGTCTATATTTAGTGATAAAAACAAGATGCACGTGTAGGTTGAAAACACAGTGCCTTCCTGTACGTATAATTTGAGATTTTTTTGTTGTAATATCCATAGACCAATATATAATATATTTAAATATTAAAATCAAGATTAAGGTTTAAACTACTTTAAAATTTAATATAAAAAGTCAAGACCAATATTATATGTTAAGAAATAAATCTTTTAAATATCGTATATATCCAAACTTAGAACAGGAGCAGTTATTTGCACAAACCTTTGGTTGTGTGAGAAAAGCATGGAATCTTATATTAGATTGGAGAAGCAAAGAATATCAAGAAAATAAATCTAAAATTAGCTATAAACAAACTAGCGAAAAGCTTACAGTTTTAAAAGCTTCAGAAGAATACAAGTGGCTTAATGATGTTTCAAGTGTAGCTTTACAACAAACATTACGTAATCAAGATAAAGCCTTAGGGATTTTTTAATAAAACAAATAAGTATCCTAAATTTAAAAAGCTTCATAATCATCAATCTTTCACTTTAATGAGTAACGCTTTTCAAATAAAAGGCAATAAATTATATATTGCAAAAAGTAAAAATCCTTTAAAGGTAAAATGGACTAGAGTGCTAAAGGGAGAAGTTAGTTCTATATCTATTAGCAAAGATTGTGCTAATAGATATTTTGTGTCATTTTGCGCTCAAGGTGAGATTGCGATTAAGCCTACTATTAGTAAGACAATTGGAATTGATTTAGGCTTAACAGATTTTGTGATAATCAGTGATGGATTAAAAATTAAGCCTATCAAGTCTTTGGCAAAACAGCAAAAGAAGCTAGTTAAGCTGCAGAGGAGTTTAAGTAAAAAGACAAAAGGGAGTAATAATAGTTGCGCTGGAATTGCACTGCAATTTATAGTTAAATTTAAATTTAAACTGTAATTTAAATTTAAATTTAAATTATTATATAAAAAATTGACAAATAATTTAAATTTAAATATTATTAATTATAAATTAAATTTAAATTTATTAAATAATAATTATAGAAAGATTTTAAAATGAAAGTAATAGGCTTTGTAAATCAAAAAGGCGGGGTAGGAAAAACTACCTTCTTAATTAATACAGCTTTTGCTCTGTCGCAGATGGGGAAAAAGGTTTTTATATTAGATACAGATCCTCAGGCAAGTGTCTGTAATTTCATGGATCACAGAGAAAGCCTATCGGTGAGCACTAACATAGATTATTCTAGTGCTCAAATTTCTGCTTTAAAAACTGCTCTAAAAAATTTGTCCCATTATGATGTTGTATTAGTAGATACTGCAGGTAATGCGTCTGCAGAAGCCCTCAAAGCTACTATATTTATGAATAACATTGTGTTACCTATGCAGTCTAGTTGGCTTGATATTAATAGCGCCACTTCTTTTATTGAAGCTATAAGTGCCTACCAAATAAAGACTCCCTTTAAAATTATTATTAACGGAGTTAACAGTAGCTCTACAAGCATAGCTAGGAAACTACAAGAATATTTCATCAAGCAGCATATAGGTATTTTTAACTCCTATATATGTTACAGAAAACCTTATAAAGATAGCATATTTGAAGGTAAATCTATAGTTGAAACATTGGAAGCTAAAAATACCGCTATTATAGAATTTAATAAATACATATCAGAACTATTGATATGGATAGAAGGGAATTAAGAAAATGTCTAAAATTGATTTATCAAAAACTTTAAAGCCTATAAATACTAATCCTTATCTTGAGTCTCCAGAAGAAGGTAAAAAGCAAAATAAGGGAAGTCAAGAATCAAAGATAATTGAGACCGAAGAGATTTTTGCCCCTAAGCTTGAAATTAGAAAGAAGTACAAAATGGGTAATTTTTCATTCTATGGCAAAGAGGAAAATATTTCCAAGCTCAAAAAACTTGCTAAACACCATGGTGTTAACCCAAGTGTTTTGATGGATAGCATCTTAGATGCTTATTTTAACTCCCAAAATAAATAAAGGCTGCAATTTTGAGATTTAAATAAAAAATAAGGAAGGACAATCTGGCAGATCTAATTAAGAAAGAAGTATATAGCGACTACTATTTAACACTAAATGAGTATGAGCTAGGACTTGTAATTGAATCAGTTGAAAATTATATTAAAGAAGATGATCAAAACATACCTAGCAAAAACTATTTGTGGATGCTTTTAGAGCAGCTAAAAGAAATGCAGGATCAATAAAATGGATTACACGAAACTTGAAAACAAACAGAGATGTCTTAAGGGTTTTTTGAATAAAGAGCATCTATATAAGCAAAACTATTTAGATTACATTAATGTAAAATTTACATACCACTCTAATGCCTTAGAGGGCAATACTCTTACTGAAATTGAGACCGCTTTAATTATAGAAAAGGGAATAACCGTTGGTGGGAAGTCTATAAATGAGCATCACGAAGCTCTTAATCATTACAAAGCTTTTAATTATCTTTTTCAACTAATACAAGACAACGAAAGCCCTTTTGTAGAACAAGATATTTTAAATATCCATGCTATTATTTTAGATAATATTAATAATAAATATAGATACATTTATAGATATAGCAATGTAAGGATATTAGGTAGCAATATTATCTTTCCTAATTAGGTTAAAGTGCCTTATTTAATGAAAGAATTTGATAATTGGTTATTGTGTACTAAAATACTACATCCCATAGATTTTGCTGCTGAATCTCATTATAAGCTAGTTAGCATTCATCCTTTCATTGATGGCAAGGGTCTGGTAGGCATGTCAAAAAGGTGGACAGATTTTACCCTAGTTCGCCCCTATGTTCTGTATGCAGATTAAACAGTGGTAAGAAAACTTTAAATATAAAAATACCGCAGGGCTTGCGGGAATTAACGCTTGGGGAGCTTCCTCTATTGGGGAAACTATAGAAATATGGTGTTTAGGTATGGAGCACAAAAACCAAGATACTCTACCTTCATGAGGGGGTAAATGTCAAGAAAATAGGTAAAAGGTAAAAGCTAGGGAGGAAGTCAAAGAAAAAAAAGAATATCTAAGAAACTTGGATCATACATATATTGCTATATGTAAGGGAGATTGATTTTTAGTTGTTAATCTTAGATATTCTTATTTTTAATATAATCTATTAAAAATTAAATTACAATTACTAGTTGCAAAAAATCAAATTTTTTATTTTCCAGATATTTAACCTTTAAAATCCATTTTTTACTTGCCTTAAGCTAAAGCAATTAACAACCCTAATAAATAAGTACAATCAATAATTTTAAAGAAGCAAGTTGCTAAAATTTCCTTTTCCTCCAAGTCTTGTAGGTGCCTTTAGCTTTTACATTGGGATCTGAAAAAGTATAAGTTGAGGTTAATTAATAAGATAAAGGTACTAATGACAGTACAAAGAGTGAAATTACTAGTATCATAATACTAAAATTTTATATGATAGTGAAGGGAGGTTGTTATTATCATAAGGTTAAGTTAATACTCATACAAGGGTTTTTTACTAGCAGTAATCAAATACATTATCATAGAGCCCTTTAATTACTTTTTGCTATATATTTTGGTTATAATCAGGGTTATGAAAAAGTAGAAGAAATAATCTCAAGTCCGTAATGTTTGACAAAATCCCTGCAGCTAACTTCAAAATAATAAGTTGACATAGCAGGGGGTTTAGAAGAATCTATCATTATTTCACAACCACCTTGGGTATCTTGCATATAAATAATATAATTGATATTGATATAACGCTCTTTGCCAATATCAATAAATTTTGCTAAGGAAGAGGCTGCAAGCGGCCAGGTAAGAATCAGTTGTCCCATTAAAGTTATAAATAAAATATTGAGGAGTTTCATGGCGGCTTTTAAGATTAAAGGTAAGTTTTTTGATCTAATTATAGATTATTTATTCTTCAACATAGCCAATAAAATCAGAAGTTGGAAATAAAGTGGCTACTTTATTCTTAATTAATTGTTCGGTTTGTCTTTTCTCCTGAATACTAGGTTGCTCTTTGACAGACGCACATATAAAGGGCTTGTTTGGAGAAGAATCTATGATCTGGCTAGAAGCATTTACCTTATAAGTAGCGTGGGAGGGATTATAAGGATAAGAATCAGGAACCAAATTTTGATGATCAAGATCATTATATACTTCATTTATTTCTTCATAAGAATCATCGGTTTTTTGTAAATTTTTTATAGCGGTAGGAGGTGTTGTTATTGCAGGGGTAACCGCAATAGTCGCAATTAGGGTATTATTTTTAACGTTAGTATGGGATTCATTAACTACTAAAACCTCCTTTGGTAAAATATTATCATCTGGAAGCGTAGAGGGTTGAACTGTGGAAAGTTGATGAGTGGGGTGGGGGCCAGGGTCTCCTTTATTTTTTTTAGAATCACTGAAATTAGAGGATTTTTCTAGATGTTTAATATCATTAAGAATATCATTAATGCTTTTAAGATTATTTACCAATAAAACATTAGTAATTATAATATTCGTTAATTGGATTTGCTGATTTGAATGCTTAAGGTTTTTTAAGCCACTAAGTAAAATCTGCCAAATTTTATTTAACAAAATTAAATTAGCTACTTTAGTGATTTCCAAAGTTTTTTGTTTTTCTAACTCTGATAATTGTTGAATATTAGAATGTATAATCTTTAAATTATGGCTTAACATAGAGATTAAAATACAATTGTGACAAACTTCTAATAGATCTTCAATTAACCCCTCAAGATCCACTCCTTTATTATATTGTTGATCTAAAATAGCAAAGGATTGTTCTGGATTATTATTTACTAGATGTAAAAATAAGTTATAAATATCTTCAATCGCTCCTTGGCCAAGCATTTCAATAATTTTTGTCTCAGTTAACTGCGAATCACAAAAAACGATAGCCTGATCTAATAAAGAAAGACAATCTCTTACTGAGCCATTTCCTGCTTTAGCTAATAAAAAAATTGCTTGCTCATCAAATTTAATATTTTCTTTATTACAAATATTAGTTAGGTGTTTAGCAAGAGTTTGTAATTGCACTCTGCGCAAATCAAATCTTTGGCACCTAGACAATACAGTAATAGGAATTTTTTTGATTTCAGTGGTAGCAAAAATAAATTTTAAGTGTTGAGGCGGCTCTTCCAAAGTTTTTAAAAGGGCATTAAAGGCATTTTTAGAAAGCATGTGAACTTCATCGATAATAAAAATTTTATAACGAGCCATAATCGGACGATATTTAGAATTTTCAATAATTTCACGCACATCATCTACACCAGTTTTGCTAGCAGCATCGATTTCAATAACATCTAAGTGGCGATCTTCAGTAATAGCTTTGCAATTATCGCAAACTCCGCAAGGAGCAAGCGTGATATTGCCATCATTTTCTATCCCTGTGCAACTTAAAGCTTTGGCAATAATTCGGGCGGTAGTTGTTTTTCCTACTCCTCTTACCCCTGTAAGCATAAAAGCATGAGCGATTTTATTTAATTTAAAGGCATTTTCTAAAGTTTTTACCAATGGTTCTTGGCCAATAAGATCAGCAATAATTTGCGGACGATATTTCCTAGCTAAGTTAATGTAATTGGTTGCGGGTTGCCCAAGGATAACCATACTAATTTTTCTAAAGTTTAATATTGGTGATAAGTCTATTTATCTTATATTATACATTATTTTGCTTTTTAAAGGTTGATTTTTGTAAGTAGGTATTGAAATAGAAATCACATAAACAGGTAGAAACTTTGAGAAATTAGAGAAAAATTGGGAAAAGAAAAAATCACAATAGGGGGATTATAAAAAGCAAGCCTGACATAAATAACCTCACGGCGACTGCTTCCTTTCAGATCTGATCGATTTAGCAAAGCATTTATCCAGACTTACCAAATTTATTATAGCATAATTTTAAATATTATCCTATTTTTTTCTAAAAATAAATTAAGGAAATTTAGTTAATTTGATAATAAAATTATGTGCTTTTTCTAAATCCTCAGCAGTATCTACTCCAATAGGTATAGTATCTACAATTTGCACACCAATAGTAAAATTATTTTCTAACGCTCGTAATTGCTCTAAACTTTCTCTTAATTCAAGCGGTGAAGTAGGTAAAGCGGTAAAGCGCTCCAAAGAATCACGGGTATACCCATAAATACCGATATGATGATATAATGGTCCTACGCCATAAGGACAAGTTGCACGAGTAAAATATAAAGCTTTGGCAGGCTTAGTTTTATCATTTAAGGAAATTACCACTTTTACTATGTTGGGATTGGATTTATCTGTTTCATTATTAATTAAGGCTGCTAAAGTAGACATATCAAAATTATAATTAACTAAAATAGCCAAACAAGTTTTTATAAGCTTAGGATCAATTGTAGGTAAATCTCCTTGGAGATTAATAATAAAATTATAATTTTTTTCTTTATCAAAAATTTGTAAAGCTTGATTAATTCGGTCAGATCCTGATTGTAAAGCTGGGTCGGTAAGCAAAACATTAACCTGATTATTCTCTTGGTTAAAATTTTTATAATCAAGGACACAATCATAGATTTCTTGATCAGCTGCAGCCACCAAAATCGGAGCAATGTTAGCTTCTTGGGCCCTTTTGATTACCTGGATTATCATAGGCAGACCTGCTATAATTTTTAAAGGTTTGCCCGGCAACCTTGAAGCGCTAAGCCTTGAAGGTATAATAATAATGGGTTGTGCAGATCTATTAATTACCATAATAAACTCTTAAGTTTAGCTATAAATTGAAATTTAAAATTTTGGTCACCTAAAGGGGCTAAAATAGATTAACTAATTAAAGTCAGGTAATCAAGGCAATTTTATGCAAGTAAAAACACCTTTAAAAATATTTTTCATTGTTATTTGTTTTAATACCTTAATTGTTATTAATTTATGTGCCAATGTGAGAATCCACACCCAAATTAAACCGGCAGTTACTGAGCAATGCTTTAGCTATTATTCTCGCTCCGGTAAGCCCTTATATCAAAAAAATTTTTTACACTTTAATTATATCAATCCCACTGCTAAAAAAGGTGGAGAGTTAAAATTGGCCACTATAGGTAGTTTTAACTCTTTTATGCCTTACGCTTTGGTAGGTTTATTACCAAAGGACTATTTTATTTTATATTATGATAGCTTAATGTATGCTCCCCTTGATGATTTATCTACCTTTTACCCCTTGCTAGCCCAAAAATACTGCATGCAATATGATCAAAATACCACTGAAACTCTTCTTACCTTTTACCTTAATCCTGAAGCCAGATGGCATCAAAGCCTTAACACTTCCACTTTTGATAAAAACCAAAATCTTAAAATTACTGCTTATGATGTTAAGTTCACTTTTGATACTTTAAGATTTAACAGCATTCCTTATTATAAGGCAGCGTTTGCTAATATTAAGGATATTAAGATTATTAATGATAGCACAATAAGCTTTAAAATTTTAGGAGATTACAAAAATCTATTAGCGGGAATTTTAAGTATGCCGATTATTGCTAAAGATAATACCAAAGGTAATATTCCTAAAGGAAGCGGTCCTTATAAAATATTGGAAGTCAAATTAGGCAAAAAAATCGTTTTTATTAAAGATCCTAATTATTGGGGCAAGCATTTGCCAGTACGTAAAGGGTATTTTAATTTTGATCTGATTCAATATTTATATCTTAAAGATAGCTCTCAAGCGAGATCTCTGCTTTTTCAAGGAGAAATTAACCTTATACAGTCCTCAATTAAAGAGTGGAATAATTACTATAATCCAAAGAGACTAGCTAAATATAACTTAGCTAAACTAGGGCTTAACCATAACCGGATCCCTAAATTTAACGCTTTATTTATAAATACCCGTAATCCATCCTTAAAAGATGTTAATGTAAGGAAGGCTTTATATTATGCTTATGATTTTGAGAAAATTAATCATCAGATTTTTGCTAATGCATATCCAAGGCAAAGTGGATTGTTTGATAATACGGATTTTCAAGGCCATTATCCTTTAACTCATACGCAAGATAAGCTCAACTTGTCACAGGATGATTTTTATGTGCCCCAAAATGTAGCAGATATAGATATTAGAAAACATCTAGCTTTAGCAGATAAGTTTTTAGAAAAAGCAGACTTTTATTTTAAAAATGGTAAAAGGCAGCATAAGGATACCAACCAAGTATTAGAAATTAATTTCCTATTTAAAGATAACCAAGCAGCAGATATGAATTTGGATTTTTTCCAAAATTTAGAAAAATTAGGTATCAAGGTAAGAATAAAAGTGGCAAATAATATCCAATATCATCTTTTAAAAAATAATTTTAAGTTTGATATTATTCAAGAGTCCTACCTATTTAGCCATCCTCCTACCCATGAATTATATGATTATTTTAGCTCAGACCAAAAAGATATAAGGGGAAGCTATAATTTTTCAGGACTTGCTGATCAAGTGGTAGATCAATTAATTGAAAAAATTAGATTTAGTAAATTCTCTAATAATACCCAAAAAAGTGAGAATGAATTAAAAAGCTTATTATCTTTATTAGATGGGACAATTAAAGAAAAGTATATATATATTCCACTGCAGCGTGAGACTTTATCTCATTATATTTATTCAGATATTTTTATTACTCAAGATTCTAAATATAACATTGGGTTAGAAGTATTTATTTGGTCAATAAAATAATAACTAAAGGCTATCACTTTGATTACATATATTTTGGTAAGAATAGGGCTAATTTTGATTACCTTAATTGGCATTATGTTTATTAATTTTGCTTTGCTTAATTTATTAAATGTGGGCGTTATTGAAACCGTAATGGTTGAGACGGAAAATTTTGCCTTTAATTTAGGTGCTCAGCAAATTACTCCTGATTTACAAGCCACATATTTATCCCAACTGCAAGAACACTTTGGTTTAAATCAATCTTTAGGATTGCGCTTTATTACCATGTTGAAAAATTATTTGTTGTTTGATTTTGGGGAAAGTTTTTTTTTAGGTGAGCAAGTGGTTACTTTAATTTTAAAAGCGTTGCCAGTATCTTTATCCTTAGGATTCTTTTCTACTTTAATTATTTACGGAATTGCGATTTTATTAGGGGCAAAAAAGGCTGCATATCATCAAAGTATTTTTGATAATATGTCTTCATTATTTTTAGTGATTTTATATGTAATTCCTGTATTTTGTATGTCGTTACTATTAATTTATATTACCTTTAATTTTAAACCTTTTAGGATGTTTCAAGTGGTTGGTTTAGTATCAGAAAATTTTAAAAATCTATCGTTAATAGGAAAAATATTAGATTATTTTAAGCATATGGCTTTACCGATGTTAGCTAATGTGCTATCAGCTTTATTTTTTGCCACTATGCTTAGTAAAGCTGCTTTTTTTAAGGAAATTAATCAAACCTATTATAAGTTTGCGCTATTTTTACGGCAGCCGCAGTTTACTCTTTGCAAAGATAACTACCTGGCAAAGCACTTAATGAAAAATTCAGCTTTAGGATATGGGTTTATAATTAAAAATGTTAGCATAATCTTATTTGCAGATTTTCCGAGCATATTTATTGGCATGGTGTTTGGTAGTTCATTATTTATAGAAATAATATTTTCTTTAAACGGCATTGGATTGCTAGGGTATGAAGCTTTTTTAAATAAAGATTATCCTATAATTTTAGCTATCACTTACCTTATATGTGTTATAGGCTTAATTACTCGTTTAATCACAGATATTTTATATGCCATTTTAGATCCTCGCGTAAGGCTGCAATTATAAAGAGGTTATTATTAAAATGAAAAGAACTTTTGCAAAATTTATCTTAGCTCTTACAGCCTTCATTGCCTTATTTGCTAATTTTATTAGCTCAGATATCCCAATTTTCTTTAAATACCAGGATCATTATTATTTTCCTCTAGTTAAAATTGGTGTGGCTGATCAAGTCTATAATGAAAAAATCTTTAATACTAATATAAATATGAAAGTTAATTTTAAAGATCCCGTTCTACAAAATCTAATCAAAGAGAAAGGGTATATAATATTTCCGTTCAACCCTTATTTATATAACACTTTAGATATAGATTACAATTTTAAAGTATTGCAACCACCTTCAAGGCAGCATCTTTTAGGCACAAACAGTGCTGGTAAAGATATATTAGCCTTAGGCATTTATAGCATTAGAAATCTTTTTTACACCACATTTTTCATTAGCATAGTCAGTATATTATTAGCTTTGTTATGTGGAATATTACAAGGATATTTAGGTAAAATTACTGATCTTATCTTACAAAGGGTATATGAAATAATTATCGCTTTACCCTTACTTTATGTGTTGTTATTTATTGCGGCTACTTCCTATTTTAACCAAGGAGTTATGTTTAGTGTAATTGCGCTATTTAGTTGTACTTTTCTTATCCCTTACATAAGGTTTGGCGTCTTAAGGATTAAAGCAGAAGAATATATAACTTCTGCACAAACTTTAGGGCTTAGTAAACTGAAAATTATGTGGGCTCATATTTTGCCTAATATTTTACCTTTAATTAAGCCTATTTTACCTGTGGTAATGATTTCTAATATTTTTTTGATCATCGGCTTAGATTTTTTAAATCAAATTCCTGATAATTATGGTGAGCCTTCATTTGGTTTATTGCTGCTTGAAGGTAAATCTAACTTAGATTCTCCTTGGATACTTGCTACAGCACTTGTGCCTATTTTTTTAATTGCTCTTAGTTTATCCATTATTTTTGAGGAAAAAATCAATGATTAGCTCACTCCCTAGCTTTGCTGATCAGCCAAATATTTTAGAAGTTAATAATTTAAATGTAAGCCTTTTACCTAACCATTTAAAGTCCTTAGCAACACTTAAAATATTAGAAAACATCAATTTTTCCCTTAAAAGAGGAGAAATAAAAATTATTATTGGCGAAAGTGGAGCAGGTAAATCTACTTTATTGTATGCCATGGCAGGCATGTTAAGTAATCAATTAATTTTAAATGGAGACATAAGGTTTAACCCTGCTTTTATTCCTAATTTTAAGCTAGGTTTTATTTTTCAAGATATTGGTACAATATTTAATCCCCTGCATAAAATAAAAAATCAGCTTGGTAAAGAATTTATAGCAGCTAATTTAGATGATGCTAAATTAGATCAGGGTAAAAATAAGGAAAAATTAAAATACTTTATTCAAATGCTAAATCTTGACCAAAATTATTTTTTTTCAAAAGAAACTGCTTTTAGAAAACAATTAAACATATTTAATAAATACCCTTCCCAATGTTCTTTAGGAGAGCTACAACGTTTAAGCATTTTAGCTGTTTTAATGCAAAATCCTAATTTAATTTTCATAGATGAAGGCTCAGCTTTTTTAGATCAAGCTAATCAAAAATCTTTAAGTAATATTATTAAAAAATTATCTAAGGAATTTAATATTAGTTTTTTATTAGCCACCCATAACCTTACCTTTATAAATTACCTACAAGCAGAAGATCAGGTATATTTATTAAAAAATCATAAATTAACTTGTTTGCCTAAATTACAAGTAGAAAATTTAAGATTTAAACATGAGAAAAGGGAAGGTGATAAAATCAATAAAAGTTCTATTTTAAGTTTAAGTAGCTTTAATTTAATCCTTAAAACTGGGGGGCTATTTAAAAAAAATAAAGTTACCTTATTAGAAAATTTAAACTTTTTTTTAAATAAAGGCGATATTTTAGCTGTCAAAGGCCCAAGCGGAGTAGGTAAAAGTACTTTAGCTAAATTTTTAGTAAGATTAGATTCCGATATTATTCAGCATACCGGTAGTATAAAAATTTTTGGTGAAGATTTTATTTCCTATTGTGCTCATAATAACTTTAGAAACACTTTACAAATTATTTTGCAAAATTATTCTGCCAGTTTAAATCCAAAATATAAAATTAAAAGCTTATTGCTTGAAGCTTTAAATTTACAAAATAAATCTATGAGTAGAATTAGTAAATACAAAAGATTAATTCAAGCTATGCAAGAAGTAAATTTAAATACTAAAATCTTAAAAAAATTTCCGTATCAGCTATCTCAAGGAGAAAAACAAAGAGTAGCGTTAGCCAAAGTACTAATGCTGCGACCTCAAATTATAATTATGGATGAGATTACAAGTTCTTTAGATCAAGTTAATGAAGATAAGATAATTAGATTATTAAAAGAAATTAATCAAAAATATAACATAACTTTTCTTGTGATCACCCATAGTCCCAATGTAATTAATCACTTAGCAACTAAAGTGTTAGAGCTTTGAGAGGGATTTAAGTGGATAAAAATGGATTAAAAGATTTAGGAAGCATCTTATCATTTTTACAGCAATTTTGCCATTGTAAAATAAAAGCATCAAAGTGCTCTTTTTTACTATTTTGTAAATATTGTAAAATATTTTTAACTTCTTGATAGTAGCAAGCAGTGCTTATTTTACAAGTATGTAAAGCGTATCTTAGATAAACTAAATAGGTATTGAGCACATCGGTTTCACAATAATTTCTAATCTCTATGAGCTTGCCTTGATCATAAAGATCAGTAATTTGGGAGCCATTTATGCCAAATTTTCCTGGAAAACCAAAAATAGAGCAGGCTTCATTTAATTTTATCCTTGCTGATGCACCAAAATCAGACAAAGCATCAATTAAGTCACAATGCCACCCTAAGGCATATTTTTGATTATAACTTTCCCATTTGCTGCCACTTAAATAAAAAAATTCACTGGTAATTCCATATTTCATAGCGCGATATTTTAAAACAGGAATATCAAAGCCTCTACCGTTGAAGCTAACTAATTTTGGCTGGAGCTTATCTAAAGTCATAAAAAAGCCTTTTACTAGCTCTTCTTCACTTGAGTTAGGATTACCACCGCTTTTAATTTCTTTAAAATTATAATTTTCTAAAGTATACCCATGGCTTGAATCATAATTAATTTTGGCCTGTAAAAAGCTAATAGCAATAATTTTATGAAAAGGCTGCCTTAAAAAGCTATTTTTATCTGCAGTAATTTTTAGATGGTAATTAGTTAAAGCTAATCTTTGGTCATGTAAGTTGGTTATTTGGTCATCAATTAAATTAAGGCAAGAATCGGTATCAGGAATGGTTTCTATATCAAAAACCACTAGATTTTCAGGTTTAAAAAAAGGTTGATTATGATTCATGTTAATTAAATGAGTGCACAGATTTTATTGTATTATATATAATACAATAAAAGCCAAGAGCCGGACAAAAATTATATTAATAATTATCTATAAAGCTAATTAACTTTAGGAAATTCATCTTTAGATCCCGGTTTTATTAGCCACTTTTGCCCAATAATAAAATTTACAGAATCATCAGGATAATAGCCTTTATCATCTAATTTACCTGCAGTTTTACCAGTAAAAATTTCAAGCGCTTCATCAATATGATTAATAGCATAAATAGCAAATAATTCTTTACCTACAGCTTCTCTAAGTTCTGGGCTAAGCATAAGATCTTTCATATTACTTTTAGGAATCACCACCCCATGATTACCATCAAGGCCGCCTTGTTTGCAAATTTCAAAAAAGCCTTCAATTTTTTGGTTAACTCCTCCTATGGCTTGTACATTGCCTTTTTGATCCATAGAACCTGTAATAGCTAAGCCCTGTTTTAAAGGCACCTTAGATAATGCAGAAAGTAATACTAAAGTTTCTGCACAAGTAGCAGAATCTCCATCAATTTCTCCATAGGATTGTTCAAAAACTAATGTGGCTGAAAAAGAAAATTCGGCAGTTTCACCAAAGCGAGAGTTTAAAAATCCCTGGGTAATCATCACCCCTTTAGAATGGATAGAACCTGAAAGATGGACACTTCTTTCGATATCAATAATGCCATTTTTGCCATTGTATACAGAGCAGCTAATTCTTTGCGGCTGTCCATACATAAAATCATTGATAGTTAAAATAGACAGCCCATTGATTTCGCCAACAGCCTTACCTTGAGTATTAATTATAATAATTTTTTCTTTAATATTTTGCTGCATATAGTTACTAATCCTACCTTTACGGTGTTTTTGTAATCTAAAGGATTCCCTAATTTCTACAGCGCCAATAATTTTAAGATTTAACTTATTAGCTAAATAGTTAGCTTCGCGCACAATATTAAGGATTTGGGAAATATTAGCGGTAATAAATTCTTGCGAACCGGCAATTTTGCCCCCAATTTCAATCAAATGGGCTATAGCAAACTTATCTAAAGGTCTTAGTTTTTCTTTTCTAACAAAATAAGTAACAATTTCTGTATACATTAAAGCATTAGCATGATTAAGAGGTACCACATTATCAAAATCGGCAACTATTTTAAATAATTCTTGAAATTCATTATCATAATTCCATAATTGATAATAAAGCTCCGCTTCACCAATTAGGATAATTTTAATATCCAAAGGGATTTCTTCTGGATCTAAACTGGCTAAACTACCTTGATAACTTTCATTTTCTAAACTTAAAAACTGAATATTTTGATTTTTAATAGCATATTTTAACGTCTCCCATAAACCTGGTAATTCTAAGATTTTTTTGGCATTCATTACTAAATACCCCCCATTGGCCAAATGTAAAGCACCTGGTTTAATCAAATTATAATCTGTAACCACACCGCCGAATTGTGAAACATATTCTATTTTACCAAAAAGCCTAGCATAATTAGGATTATCCAAAAATATAACTGGAGCGCCACTTTTAGCTTGTAAATTAGAAGTTTGATCCACAACTATATTAACGTTAAAATATTGTATTTGTTTGCCTACCATTAAATTTGCAAGTAGATATTCTTTAGATTCTGGAATTTTTTCATTACGAGCACTAACAGTATTATGGAGAAAAATAGAATAATTAGCTAAAATGTAAGTAGTTACCTTTTTAAAATAGGTTAAAATATCATTACGAGGAGCAGGCTTATCTTGTTCTGTAAGCAAAATGGAGCTGTTGCCATTTTTTTGGATACTTCCTGCAGACCATTTTGTACTAATTTTCTTTAAAAATGGATTAACTAATTTGGTTACCAGCTTAATATTATAATCTTGAATATCTTTTTGCTTTTGTTTTTCCAACAAAGGAAAAGAGGTTAAGATTTTTTCTAGCTCACTTTGTATTAATTTAATTGAGGCATCAATTTTTATTTTTTCATCTTGAGGCATTTTCTCAAATTCTGCTTCATCAAAGGGTTTGTTTTTATGATTGATTGCCACAATCATAAAACCTTCATCTGACTTATTAATACTTAATTTTTTTTGAGCTGCAGAGCGATCCAAGTTGCTTAATAAAGCTTCTTGTTCTTCATCAATTGAGTTGCTAATTTTATTAACTTTAGCGCGATAATGCTGACCTTCAAAAGCTGATTTAATCAAAATTTGCAAATCAGAAATCATTTTTTCCATATCTTTCTTAAATACTCTAGCTTCCCCAGGCTCAAAGCATAATCTAGAAGGTTTATCAGGGGCATCAAAATTATATACATATGCCCAATCTTTGGGAACAGGCTTGTCCTTGGCCTGGTTTTTTAAAAAATTAAGAATAAGCATTTGCTTACCCATACCATTATCTCCCATAGCAAATACATTATAACCTTTGTCTTTCACATGTAAAGCCATGTCAATAGCAGCAAGTACATTTTCTTGCCAAACAAGCTCGGTTTTGCCCTTTAACTCTTTGGTGGTAGTAAAGTTAAGAGAGTGGTAATCATAAGGTTTATGTAACTTTTCTACGGATAATTTAAACTGCTTCATAAAATTTGCTTATCTTATTTGTTTTTAATTTATAATACTGTGTAGAAGAAGATAGATGTCAGAAATTTTGGCAGGAATTTTTTTAATTAAACATAATTAATTGCTTATATAATTTTGCTTATTCTCAAATTATATAAATAAATTACCTCTATTGCAACCTAGAAGTGTATAAATAAGAGGTTTTCCTAGTATCTTTTCATTTTATTTATTAATATTAAAAATAAGATGATAAGAATTTAAATACTCAACTTAATGAATTTTTTGCACAATTATTAATAAGGTTAAATTTTATAACCCTTTAGGATGCTACTAATATGATAGAAATTACTTTAAATGATGGAGCTAAATTAAATTTTAATGAAAAGGTGACAGGTTATGATATAGCCTTTAAAATCAGCCCTCAACTAGCTAAACAAGCGTATGCTGTTTATGTTAACCAAGATTTATGGGATCTCCACAGAGATATTGATTTTTCCTGTAAAATAGAATTAATTACCTCTAAAAATATCAATGTCTTATTACCTTTAATTAGGCATTCTTTGGCGCATGTCATGGCAGAAGCAGTTTTAGAACTTTTTCCTGATACCTTATTGGCTACAGGACCTGTCATAGAAAATGGCTTTTTCTATGATTTTTTACCCCACAATCCTTTTAAAGAAGAAGACTTTATTATAATTGAAGCAAAAATGAAGGAAATAATAGATCGTAGTGAAAATGTACAGCGTACTTTGATTGGTAAAGCTGAGGCCATCGCAAAATTCGCATCTTTAGGAGAAAAATTTAAAACTTATATTTTAAAAAATAACATTGATGAAGAAGTAGTAAGTTTATATAAACAGGGTAATTTTGAAGATTTATGTAGAGGCCCGCATGTGTTTAATACTAATAAATTGCCCAAATCCTTTAAATTAACCAAAGTTTCAGGGGTGTATTGGCAAGGAGATTCTAATAATCCTATGCTACAAAGAATAACAGCGGTAGCCTTTTTAACTCAAAAAGATTTGGATAGTTTTTTAGCATTGCAAGAAGAACTAGAAAAAAATGACCATCGTAAAATCGGCAAAGATATGGAATTATTTCATATTCAAGAAGAAGCAGTGGGATCAATTTTTTGGCATGATAAGGGCTGGAAAATTTATCGTACTTTGGAGGCCTATATTAGAAGCAAACTTGAAAAGAACAATTATATTGAGGTTAAAACTCCCCAATTGCTTAGTAGATCTTTATGGGAAGCTTCAGGTCATTGGGATAAATATGGCGAAGGTATGTTTTTGATTGAAGATAGCGATAAATCAACGTTAGCTTTAAAGCCTATGAATTGCCCAGGCCATGTGCAAATGTTTAAGCAAGGATCTAAATCTTATAAAGATTTACCTTTAAGAATGGCAGAATTTGGGTGTTGCCATCGAAATGAGCCTTCAGGCTCTTTACATGGGATAATGAGGGTTAGAGCCTTTACCCAAGATGATGCACATATTTTTTGCTTAGAAGATCAAATTGTGCAAGAAACTAAGGAGTTTTGTACATTGTTAAAAGAAATTTATAAAGAAATCTTTGGTGATATTGAGATTATTGTGCATTTTTCTGATAGACCTATAAAACGTGCAGGAGATGAGGAAATTTGGGATAAAGCTGAGAAAGCTTTATATGTAGCAGCACAAGCAGCAGGGTTAGATCCTATTTTAAGTAAGGGGGAAGGCGCATTTTATGGCCCTAAACTAGAATTTGCCATTAAAGATTCCTTAGGTAGAAATTGGCAATTAGGAACTTTACAAGTGGATTTTATTTTGCCTCAAAGGCTCGGAGCTACTTATATAGCTGAAGACGGTAATAAGTATATTCCTGTAATGTTACATAGGGCGATTTTAGGCTCTTTTGAAAGATTTATCGGTATATTATTAGAACATTATAAGGGCAGAATTCCTTTATGGCTTTCACCTATACATTTGGTAATTGCTACAGTATCCGATAAGGTAGATGATTATGCGATTAAAACCCATCAATTGTTTCAACAACATAATATTTTAACTATTTTAGATACGCGCTCGAAAAAAATTAATTATAAAGTTAGAGAACATATTTTAAGCAAAATTCCCATTATTGCGGTAGTTGGAGAAAAAGAGGCTACGGAAAATTCCTTAACCTTACGCTTTGGGAATGCTGATCAACATATTGTATTAAAAGTTGATGAAGTTTTAGCTTTTATTAAGAAAAATCTTGAAGAAAAAAATATTTGTTTAGCTTAATAAGAGCGCTCTATTTTAGAGCTAAGGGCACCGTGCGCTTGCTCCTCCCGGCTTACCGCAAGTTTAATATAGTGGAATTTTAATTTATTAATGATAGAATAAGGATTCTGTTTTTGGAATAAAATTGGTTAATTAAGATAAATGAGATATTGTATTAAATCCAGATTTATAATAGTATTTATATTACTAAGTGGTTAAATTCATATAGAGAAATTTTATATTAAATAAAAAGAGGTAGTTTTTTTGAATATTCCTGTAAATAATTCCAACTATAGCCACAATAAAAACAAAGATTCTTTAAGAGTTAATGAAAGTATAAAGACTAGAGAAGTTAGAGTAATTGATAAAGATGGGGAGATGTTGGGAGTTTTACCTATAGCTGAAGCCTTAAATATTGCTTTTACTGCAGGATTAGATTTAGTAGAGATTAATCCAGAGAGCAAACCTCCTGTTTGTAAAATTTTAGATTATGGTAGACATAAATATTCCTTACAAAAAAAGAAAAAAGAATCCAAAAAAAAGCAGGTTGTTGCAACCCTTAAAGAACTACAACTAAATGTGGGCATTCATGAAAATGATTTTAATGTAAAGTTAGAAAAACTTAAAGAATTCTTAGCCAAAGGTTTAAAAGTTAAAATTATGGTAAAGTTAATTGGTAGACAAGTAAATTATCCTCAAGATGCTCGGGATTTACTTCAGAAATTTTATGAAGGAATTAATGGAGAGGCAGGAGGAAAAATAGAATCAGGGCCTAAACTAGAAGGCCATAATAATAATAATTGTGTCGCTATTTTTGCTCCAGTTGCTGCAAAAATCCCAACTTCTAGCCTTTAACGCATATAACTTACATTATATTCTTAACCACTAGTGCTAATATCGCTTGATGTTTAATAATGTATAAGCTATATTTAACAGCATAGTAAATTTAAGAAAAGGTATATTGCATAAAAATTTGCCTTTCCTTAATTATGATTATAAATAATATAGCTTGATAAAGCAGTTTTATTTATAAGATTTTATAATAATTGGCTTAGTGCATTAGCATTAAGTTAACGCTATAAAATTGATAGTAAATATGATAAGGCAGGGCATGCCGAGGCATTTTTCAAAAATTTATAATCTACCTTTTTAAAAAGGGGAAAGATTTTTTAATTTAATATTAATTTAATATAATAATCTAACAGGAGAAAGAAATGCCCAAATTAAAAGCAAAATCAAGCGTAAAAAAACGCTTTAAACTTACCGCAAGCGGCCTGGTACGAGCAAAATTTGCCTGCAAAAATCACTTTTTAAGACGCCGATCTAAAACCATGAAAAGAAGTAACCGCGGTACCAAGGTGCTATTTTCAGGGGATGCAAGATTAGTTAAAAAATGTATGATCGTATAAGGAGAGTTTAGTATGGCAAGAGTTAAAAGAGGCGTAACGTCTCACAAAAGACATAAAAAAGTCCTAAAAATGGCTAAGGGCTATAGAGGCAGAAATAATAACGTATTTAGAGTAGCACTTGGTAAAGTAGAAAAAGCGTTACAATACGTTTATCGTGATAGAAGAAATAAAAAAAGAGATATTAGAGCTTTATGGATTCAAAGAATTAATGCGGCCGTGCGTGAACAAGGCTTAACTTATTCAAGATTTATGGATGCATTGAAAAAAGCCAATATTGAAGTTAATCGTAAAATTCTTGCGGAAATGGCAGTAAATAACAAAGAATCTTTCAATGTATTTATTAACAAAGCTAAAGAAATTATCGAAAAAGCTTAAATATAAAATTATTTTATATTTAATAAATTAAAATGGAGAAGTTAATCACTTCTCCATTTTAATTTAATGGGCTTTTTTATAAAATCCAGGGCAAGAGCGTTAATATTTTGTAAGTTCTTTGCTAAAGCCTATTAAAGTGATAAAATCTTATAAATATTTGTAAATATAAAAAAAATACCTAAGAGTTTTAAAGTGGATCATTTAAAAGGCACAACAGCGGTTCAAAAAGATAAAGAATTTACTACAGGGAAAATTGATGTAGTAAATTTGGTAAATAAAATAAATAATGCGGCTAGCCTCCAGGATCTAGAAAAACTTAAAGGATTATTGTTTTCAAAATCAGGAATTTTTGCTGAAGCCATGAAAAACATGGTTAACCTAGATTTGCAGGAAAAAAAAAGTCAAGGCAAATATCTTAATGATCAGAAAGCTATATTGGCTACTTTATGGCAGGAAAAGCAAGATGCCTTACAGCTTAAAGGCATGCAAGAGAAAATTAATAGTGAAACCTTAGACCTCACCTTGCCTGTAGCAAAACCCTTTAGTGGTGGGTTACACCCAATCTCTTATGCAATTGAGCAAATCATCGCAATTTTTGCCGATATGAACTTTACTGTAGAAACGGGACCTGAAATTGAAACAGATTGGTATAACTTTACGGCTTTAAATATTCCTTCCCATCATCCTTCGCGTCAAGAACATGATACCTTTTATTTAAACTCATTAGATAATCATGGTAATAGAAAGGTTTTAAGAACTCATACCTCAAATGTTCAGATTAGAACCATGATGACAAAAAAGGCTGTGTTAGAAGCAGGGGGAAATATAAGAATTATAGCCCCAGGGCGGACTTATAGAAGTGATAATGATGCTACGCATTCTCCTATGTTCCAGCAGGTTGAAGGACTATACATAGATAAAATTGAAAATATTAATATTCCTTTACTAAAAGCTTGTGTGGTAAATTTTTGTGAAAAATTTTTTGCTGTAGATAATTTGCCTTTACGGCTGCGCTCTAGTTATTTTCCTTTTACTTCTCCTTCTTTTGAGGCAGATATTCAATGCGACAATTCCACTGAGCAATTAATAATTGGTAAAGGAAAAAATTGGTTAGAGATTTTAGGCTGTGGGATTATTCATCCTAATGTCTTAAATAATTGTGGGATAAATAGTAGCAAATATACAGGATTTGCTTTTGGTATGGGCATAGAAAGGCTAGTAATGCTGAAATATGGGTTTAAAGACCTAAGAACGCTTTATGAAGGGGATATCCGTTGGTTAAAATATAATAATTTCAATGTGCTTAAAAATCCTACTTTATTTGGTGGTTTAGAATAATTAAGACCATAATTTATAGTATTATAGTAATTTAAAATAAGGTTTTTTAAAAATGAAGTTCACACTTAATTGGTTGGCAGATCACTTAGAATTTGATTGTTCTTTAGATGAACTTGTCGCGGCTTTAATTAAATTGGGTATAGAGGTAGAAGACATTCAAAATCCCCAAGCAAATTTTGTAAATTTTTCTATTGCTTATATTAAATCTACAGTACCACATTTTAATGCAGATAAGCTTAAAGTATGTACGGTTGCTACCAAAGAAGGAGATTTGCAAATTGTTTGTGGAGCTTCTAATGCTAGAGCTGGGATTTATGTGGTATTTGCTCCAGAAAAATCTTACATCCCGGGGCTTGATATTACTATTAAAAAAACTGCAATTAGGGGAGTTGAAAGCAATGGCATGTTACTCTCAGAAAAAGAACTAGGATTATCCCAAGAGCACGAGGGGATAATAGAATTTACTCCTGAGCAATTACAGCTTACGGCTTTAAAGGGAAATCATAAAAATAACCTATCTAAAGATAATGCCCTTAATGAGGATATCTATGAAGATGGTGATAGTACTATAATTGGCCAACCTATTGCTAAATCTTTAGGATTAGATGATGTGGTAATAGAAGTATCTATTACTCCAAATCGCGGAGATCTATTAGGAGTAAGGGGGATAGCTAAAGATTTGGCGGCCAACGGTATAGGGAAGCTTAAAGATCTAAAAACTATTAAAGCCACCTATAGCCAACGAAATAGCTTGACAGCTGATTATAAAAATATAGATGTTAGTATAGAAACGCCTGAGTTTCAGATATCTATACAAGACCTAGTATCAAAAGCTTTTATGATTGCTAAAATTATAAATCTTAATAATCCTGCTTCGCCACTTTGGATGCAAAAGCGCTTAAGTTTAATTGGCCAAACTCCTAGAAATGCTCTGGTAGATATAACTAACTATATTTGTTTTGATTTAAATCAACCAATGCATTGCTATGATTTAGATAAACTACCTAATCCTTCTACTATTGCTGTACGTCTATTTGATGATAATATAGATGAGAAAAACTTTTTAGCTTTAGATAATAAACCTTATAGTTTAAATCAATTAACCCCTATTGTGGTTATTGGCAATAAAATTGGAGCTATAGCAGGAATTAAGGGGGCATTATCCAGCGCCTGTGATGAAAACACTAAAAATATTTTTTTAGAAGCTGCCCATTTTGACAGTAAAGTAATAAGTTTAGCTAAAAGAAATTTGGGGATTAATACAGAATCTGCTTATCGTTTTGAAAGAAAAATTGATATAGATGGTATTGCAAATGCCCTTGATTTGGCTAGTGATTTAATTAAACAAATCTGTGGAGGTAATAAAATTGGGACTTATAAAGCTAGCTCTGCAATGCAAGATCAAGCTCAGCCTTTGGTTTTCGATCTTGCTTATTTTACCCAATTAAGCACCTTAAATTTAAGCCCTCAAGAAGTGAGCGAAATATTGAAGAGCTTAAATTTCCAAGTAAAATATGATAATAGTACCTTCAAAGTGATTGCTCCTTCTAATAGAAATGATATTGATGATAAATCAGTAGTAGTAGCTGAAATTATTAAATACTATGGATTAGATAAATTAACGGATTATCCTTTATTTAAAAATTTTAGCGGGACAAAGCCCGCTTATTCTAAAGATTATCAAAATCAATTATTAGCTAAAAGAAGTTTAGCTAAACAAGGATTTTTAGAAACAATTAATATGTCTTTTATTGCTAAATCTTTAGCTTATACTTTTGGGCTTTATGAAGAGGATCTAGTATTAGCTAATCCTATTTCTGATGAGCTTAGCATTATGCGAAAATCTATTGTTCCTTCTTTGACTTTAGTGGGAAGCGCTAATATAAATCGTGGTTATCCCAATTTTAAAATTTTTGAAGTTGGAGAAGTATATATTCCAACTAATAAACCTTTAGAAGAAAAGCAAGTACAGAAAAATATAAGCTTAACTGATGAGCATGATATTAAGCAAAAATGTGTGGCCAGCGGCATTTTAGTAGGCAATCAGTATGAAAAAAATTGGCAGCATAATGTTGCTAAATATTCTGTTTGGGAGGCTAAAGCAGCAGCTTTAACTTTGATAGAAGATTTAGGATTTAATCCTGATAACTTAAACCTTAGCCAAGAGGATTTGCCTTCTTACTACCATCCCGGTAAAAGTGGAAAATTATTTCTTAAAAAAGGTGAAGAACATATGATTGCCTATTTTGGTGAATTAAACCCTATGATTGTTAATAGCCTTAAAATCAAAAATAATATTTGCTGTTTTGAAGTATTTATAGAAAATATTCCTGGAGCTAAAACTAAAAGCTTATTAAAATCCGTATTGGAAATTTCTCCTTTTATGCCGGTAAGTAGGGATTTTGCATTTGAAATTGATAAAAATGTAAAAGCAGCAGCAGTTATTAAATTGGTAAAAGCTATTGATAAAAAACATATTGCCGAAGTGAATATATTTGATATTTATGAAGGAAGCAAAGTATCTGAAGGTAAAAAATCCATAGCGTTAAATGTTATTTTACAGTCTTACAATACAACTTTTGTTGATAAGGAAATTCAGGATTTTTATAATAAAATTGTTAATACAATTGAGGCAAATTTAGGAGCAACTTTAAGAAAAGCAGAATAAAAATGTAAATTAATTTACTTTGGATGTAGCGTCATTGGGATTTTATAATTAAAGGTAAGTTTTTATTGTAATTAGTATTAACTAAGTTAAGGTTAGCTGTTTTTCAATATTGCTAAGATTTTCTAAAAGCACCTCAATTTTAGAATTTAATTCCTTAAGCTCTTTTTCAATAACAAGTAGGTCTTTAAGATCATTTTTAAAAGCCGCTTTTTTATTCCGCTCATTAAGCACAAATTCTTGAGTAGCAAGTCCCTCTAAAGACTTGGTAATTTTTTTATATTCCTGTTTTAAATGATCAATGGTTGCTCTATGTGGTGTACCTTTATCAGGCATAGCTGTTTGGGGAAGAGAATGTGTTTTATCAAGTATAGAGTTGGATTTTACAATCTTGCTATTGGTGCTCTTATTTTTTCCTGAGTTTTTTTCTAAAGAAGATTTATATCTACTATAATCTTCATAATTACCCTCAAATTTTGCTCCGCCTTTTTCATCAATAATATATAAGCTATCAACTACCATATCTAAAAAATGCCGATCATGGGAGACAACTAAGATAGTCCCAGGGTAATCACTAAAAGACTCTTCTAATATTTCTCGGGAATAAATATCTAAATGGTTAGTAGGTTCATCAAGAATTAACACATTAGGTTTGGTGAGCATAAGTTTAAGCATAGCTACTCTTGCTTTTTCACCTCCACTTAAAGAACCTATTTTTTTAAATACATCATCTTTAGTAAAAAGCAATCTACCTAACATACCTCTAGCTTCTTCGTCAGTTAAATAAAAATTATTAATGATCTCATCTAAGATAGAATTAGCAAAATTTAGCTCTTTAAAATCCTGTGAGTAATAACCTATCAATAAATTTTCACCTAATTCTAATTTCCCAGAACTAGGTGTTTCTAAGCCAACGATGATTTTTAATAAAGTAGATTTGCCAATACCATTTTTACCAATAATTCCTATTCTTTCTCCTTTAAAAACACTTAAATTAAGATTATTAAATAATTTTTTAGCTGGAAAAAACTTAGATAAATGGGTAAGTTCTAAAATTTTTTTAGAGCTTGGTTGTTTGATCTCAAATTTTAACCTAATTGTATTATTTTTAATTATAGGATCACTTTGCTTTTCAAGATTATCTAACATCTTTTGACGGCCTCGGGCTTGTTTAGATTTTTGTCCAGCTTTATATTTTAAAACAAATTCCTCTAATTTTTCTATTTTTTGTTGTTCTAACTCAAAGCTTTTTAAAGCTCCGCTTAGAAAAATCTCTTTTTGCACCTTAAAATTTGTATAGTTTCCTTTATAGCTTTTTAAAACTGTACCTTCTATTTCAAAAATAGTTTTTACTGTACTATCTAAAAAATGGGAATCATGGGAAATAAGTAAAAAGCTTTTTTTATAATTAATTAAGAAATTTTCTAGCCATTCAATGGCACTGATATCTAAATGATTAGTAGGCTCATCAAGGATTAATAATTCAGGCTCTTGGAGCAAAACCTTAGCTAATGATACCTTGGTTTTTTGCCCTCCTGAAAGATTACCAATTTTACTTTGCCATAAATTTTCATCAATTTCTATACCAAATAAGGTATCTTTGATTCTTTGTTCAGCTTTATAACCACCATTTACTTCATATTCAGTAATATGAAAGGCCAAATCTTCCATTTGTGCATCTATTAAATGCAAATCTTCTGGACCTGTCAGATCATTTAAGACATTTAGGCGTTCTATAGCTTGGTAATTTGCCAGACTTAAGGGGAAAACTTCCATTAATTCTGCAAAAATAGTATTTGCAATATTGAGTTTACTATGTTGTGATAAATAACCTATGGTTAAAGTGGGTTTTTTAATAACACTACCAACATTTTTAGTGATAGGGTTAAGGTCACCTTCTTGCAGCCCTAAAAGTGTTTCAATTAAAGTACTTTTACCGCAGCCATTGGTGCCTATTAAGCCAATTTTGTCTGTTTCATTTATATTAAAACTAATATCTTTAAATAAAGTTTTTCCATAAAAGCTTTTATATAAATTATTTACTTGAATTAGTGCCAATCAAGTGCCTTTAAAAAATATGATTAAAAAATGTAATTAAGTTAGCTGTACGCAATAGTTAATCGCTTGTAATAAAATATCAGAAACCCCTTGAGGAAAGTGTTTGATTTCTTCTGTATAATGTGTAGCGGCATCTTGATCTGCTAGATCAGAAACCTTTTTAATTAGGATAAAGTCTTTATTATAAAGATAACAAATTTGAGCAATGGCCGCAGCCTCCATCTCAATTGCTAAAGTATTAAAATACATATTTTTAATTTTATTAATTATTTTAGGGTCAGCAATAAAGCTATCTGCTGTAATTACTTGACCTTTTAAGATACTATATTTATTCTCTATAAAAGTACATAAATTATTGTAATCAATAAAATTATTTGAGGAGATAAAAGCTTCCGGTTGCTCAGCCATTTGGCCCAGCTTATAATTAAATGCGGTAACATCTACATCACAATAAGCCGCTTTATTAGATACTATAATAGAACCTTTAATTGCCTTATTTAAACCTCCGCAAGAACCTACATTAATTATTATATCACACTTATATTGGCTAAATAATAAAGTGGTAGTGCTAGCGGATGCCGCTTTACCAATGTTGCTGAGCATAGAAATAATTTCTAGGCCTTTATAATTAAACTTTAAAGTTTGCAAAATTTCTTTTTCTATAACCTGTCCCTCACCTAAAGCATGCTTAATACTTATAAATTCTGTGGGCATAGCCACAACAAGTCCAATTATCTTTATCTTCATTTAATTTTCCTTTGTATAAAATTATTTTTATTGATAAATTTGTTATGCTAATCATACTTATTATAAGATCGATCGTCTACAGAAACTATATGTTTGCTTTTGTTTGTAGACAGCTGATATGGTTTAGAGGAGAATCTAATATTAGTAATTTAATTTATACAAGGAGTATTTAATGTTTGGAGAATATAAATCCATGTATATCCATGGAAAATATGTTGATGGTACAAGTAATGATATTATTAATGTAATTAATCCATTTAATGGTCAATGTTTAGCGAAATTACGCTCTGCTACTAAAGAGGATGTGGAAAAAGCAGTGAGTTCATCTTCCCAAGGACAAAAAATTTGGGCCGCAATGACACCTATGGAAAGAGGTAGAATTTTATTAAAAGCAGTGCAAATTTTACGTGGACGCAACGCTGAACTAGCTCATTTAGAAACTTTAAACACAGGTAAACCTATTAGTGAAACTTCGGTTGTTGATATTCATACAGGCGCTGATATTTTAGAATATTATGCTGGGTTAGCGGTAGCTTTAGAAGGTACTTATATCCCCCTAAGAGAAAGCTCTTTTATTTATACTCGCCAAGAGCCTTTAGGAGTGTGTTTAGGCATTGGGGCATGGAATTATCCTATCCAAATTGCCCTTTGGAAAGCTGCCCCTGCGTTAGCTGCAGGAAATTCTATGCTTTTTAAGCCCTCCAACTATACTCCTTTAACTGCCTTAAAATTAGCAGAGATTTTTACAGAAGCTGGCCTACCAGATGGGGTATTTAATGTGATCAATGGTTCAAGAGATGTGGGTAAAATATTAACTGAACATCCAAAAATTGCTAAAATCTCCTTTACCGGATCAGTTAATGGTGGTAAAAACGTGATGTCCCAAGGTGCTTTATCTTCTCTTAAAAGTGTAACTATGGAACTAGGTGGAAAATCTGCTTTGATAATCTTTCCTGATACGGATTTAGATTTAGCGGTAAGAATAGCTATGATGGCAAACTTCTTTAGCTCAGGGCAAGTTTGTACCAACGGTACCCGAGTATTTGTTCATCACACCATTGAAAAAGATTTTACTACTAAATTACTGGCCGCTATGGCGGGCATTGTAATTAATGAACCTTTAAATCCTGATACTAATTTTGGTCCTTTAGTGGGAGAATTTCATCTAAAAAACGTAATTAAATATATAGATATTGGGATTAAAGAAGGTGCTAAATTAATTTACGGCGGACATAGAATTGAAGATTCTAAATTTGCTCAAGGATATTATGTAGAGCCTACCATCTTTACAGATTGTAATGATGAGATGGTAATAGTTAAGGAAGAAATTTTTGGTCCGGTTATGACCATTATGAGCTTTAAGGACGAAGAAGAAGTAATAGCAAGGGCTAATAATACAAATTTCGGACTTGCTGCAGGGGTTATAAGCCAAAATATTAACGTTGCTCATAGGGTAATTGCTAAACTAGAAGCAGGAATATGTTGGATTAATTGTTGGGGAGAAAGTCCTGTTCAAATGCCAGTGGGTGGGTACAAGGAATCTGGAATTGGCAGAGAAAATGGCATGCAAACATTGGCCCATTATACAAAGACAAAATCTGTCCAAGTAGAAATGGGAGAATATGAGTCTGTATTTAAAAAAATATAACATTTAATCAAAGGAGAGATTATAATGGGGAAAAAGTTTGATTATATTATCATTGGGGCGGGTTCTGCAGGATGTGTATTAACTAATAGATTAACAGAAGATGAAAATTGTACTGTATTACTTTTAGAAGCAGGCGGTAAAGATTGGCGTTTAGATTGGCGAACCCAAATGCCTGCAGCTTTAGCGTATCCTTTGCAAGGAACGCGCTATAATTGGGCCTATCGTACTGAGCCTGAGCCACATATGAATAACCGCCAGATGGAATGTGGACGCGGTAAAGGGTTAGGGGGTTCTTCTTTAATCAATGGTATGGTGTATATTAGAGGAAATGCTTTGGATTATGATGGCTGGGCTAGTGAAGAAGGTATGAGCGAATGGTCATATTTAGACTGCTTGCCTTATTTTATTAAAATGGAAAACCGCGATACTGGCGCTAATGATTATCATGGTGATTCTGGGCCTTTGCATGTAACAACGCCAAAAGCAGGAAATAATGAACTTTATCAGGTGATATTAAGGGCTGCTAAAGAAGCTGGATATCCTGTAACAGAGGATCTCAATGGCTATCAACAAGAAGGTTTTGCTCCTATGGATAGAAATACTACTCCTTGTGGGCGTAGAGCCAGTGTTGCTAGGGAGTATTTAGATAAAGCACGTAAAAGGAAAAATCTTACCATAATAACTAGAGCTAAAGCAGATAAAGTTATATTTGAAGGTCAAAGAGTTATTGGGGTCCAGGTTTTGCAAAAAAATAAACTGATTACTTATTATTGTGAAAAAGAAGTGATAGTTTGTGGGGGCGCTATAGACTCTCCTTTGATTTTACAGCGTTCTGGTATAGGTTCTGCAGAGTTTTTAGCAAAATTTGGAATTAAGCCAGTAATTGATCTGCCAGGTGTGGGTGAAAATCTTCAAGATCACGTAGAGGTTTATATGCAATATGAATGTAAACAGCCTATTTCTCTTGCTCCAAGTTTAAAGTGGTATAATAAACCTTGGATTGGAGCTTTATGGATGTTTTTTGGTAAAGGTATTGGGGCTTCAAATCAATTTGAAGTAGGTGGTTTTATTAAAACCAACAAAAATGAAAAGTGGCCTAATATACAATATCATTTTATTCCTATCGCTATGAATTACAATGGGAGCAAGGTAGTTAAATCCCATAGTTTCCAGTTTCATGTAGGTTCTATGAGATCAGAAGCCATGGGTAGCGTAAAAATTAGATCAACTGATCCCAATGAAAACCCTAGCCTCTTATTTAACTATATGTCTAAAGAAAAAGATTGGGTAGAATTTCGTGATGCTATTCGTATTACGCGCCATATAGCTTCTCAAGAGGCTTTTGCACCTTATAAAGGAAAGGAAATTTCTCCAGGTTTAGATGTACAATCAGATGAGGAAATTGATGAGTTTGTTCGTAGCAAGGGAGAAACCGCTTACCATCCCTGTGGTTCCTGTAAGATGGGGTATGGAAATAATGCCGTGGTAGATTCTCAAGGAAAAGTGCATGGTTTACAAGGGCTAAGAGTAGTTGATGCTTCAATTATGCCAAAAGTAATTACCGGTAACTTAAATGCTCCTACTATTATGATGGCAGAAAAAATCGCAGATAATATAAAGGGCAAAAAATTACCTAAAGCTCAAGTGACATATTTTGTTGGATAAATTAAATATAATATAAAACATTAAAGGAGATATTTATGATGATTTGGATATTATTTGCTGCTTTATCCCTAATAAGTTATACTGCCTGGGGTCTATTAAATGGTGTAGTTGCTAGGAATATGGATCCTTATAGTGGTATATTTCTTTCAGGTATAGGATATATTATCTCAGGAATTATTGCATTATCTTTAGTTGGCTTTAAAATTAATTTTACTTCTTCAACCACTGCCGCAGTAGGATCAGGGATAGCGTTAGGGTTGGCCACAGGTATAGGTGGACTATTTTTATTGCTCAGTGTAAAATATGGAGGCAATGTTAGTATGATAGTGGTGCTAACTTCTTTATATCCTATCTTAACTTTATTATTAAACTTCTCTGTTTTTCATGTTGCCTTAACTCTACCACAGATTGTGGGAGCAATCTTGGCGGTAATTGCCGTAGCTTTAGTTACTAATTCTGCCTAAGTAAAGCTAACTTAAATAGCAATTAAAGGGGTTTCACTAATAAAATAAGGGGGAATAGAAGAGCTAAGCAATAATTGTTACTTTTCCCCTATATTTTATACTAAAACAATTAAATAGATGTAAAAGATTATAAAATACGCAGAAATTTAGCTAGATATTTATCTATGGATTAGATTTTTTACTAATTCCTAATTATAATTTTCCTAAGCAACTCTTTTAAGTAAATGGCGTAAGCAAAAGTAAAAGTTTCTTTCTTAGCTTTAAAGCTTAAAATTAGTTATTCCTAAATCATTAGGAATCCCTCTTTAGTAATTTATTAAGCTATCAAAAGTTATTCAGGTCTCTTATTATAACAACTTAGTTTTTTGTAAGATTTAGGAGCTCGGACTTTTTTTGCTATAAATTCCTTTGAACCCCTGTGTACTACCAATGTCCTTAAAGCAGCTTAAGTTTATAGCTCAAATATATGCCAAAGTAAATAACTAAATAATATAAAGCCAAAGGAAAAGCCCTATCATTCAATCATATAAACCAACAATATGGGTAATTACTACATTTTAAATTCAGGGAAAGAACACCCTAGTTTTATTGATAAAGAAATAGCAAAAATTAGAAGAATCTCTATAGTTACTATTTTTATTTGGGGAATATTATTAAGATATTAATAATATTAATAAAAAATAAGATGATAAATTTTATATTTTTTAAATGTAAAATTTTAGGATTTTTTACTCCATTTCATCATATTTTGTCTTTCTTATCAGCATTATCACTAATATGGGTATAGTATATTTAACTTAAAAAACCATCGTTTTAGTCTAGTATATTCTTACAATTCATTATCTTGAGGGATTTATGTAAAATTTATCTTACATACTGCTTGCTTCTGTAATATTCTGTGCTAATATTAAGCTTAATAAATAAAAAAATAAATAAATTAGGAGGCAATAGGAGGCTTTTAGAAGTTTTTTGTTTTATATACTATTTAGCTAATTAAAGTATTAACTTTATCTTAAAGGAGTAAACCTTTAAGATGCCTTATTAAAAAATTAGTAAAAAAATATAAATTAAAAAATAATTGTAAAATCTTGCTATAAAATAACAAACAAATTTTATTTATTATTCAAACTATTGTTAACATTAAAAAACGAGTACGCAAAAAAAATATAATTATCAATAAATGTTTATAATAATGTAATGTTAATTACCTAAAGCCTCTTTTTAAGTAATTAACATTATAGAATAACTTTATCTCCTATTTGATTGTCATATTTTTTTACCATATTAAATCAGTGATTAAAGAAAGATTAGGGATAAAATAAAGCGCAATTACTAAATTACAATAATATAATCCTTAGTAAATATGATGCTTTAAAGTAAGAGTAAGTTAAAGCAAATATATTTGTAAGTAGAAATAAGATAGATAAGGCTCAAAATTATTTACTATTTAACCTTTTATTTCATTAATTAATAAATAATTGTAAATACTAGAAAATATATAATATTGAGAGAAAGGCTGTATTCTGGATTTATCTAAGTTTAATAATTTTTCTCTTAACTATACTATTAATATCTATAAAGTTGCCAGTTTTTACAGCAGTTTTTTAGTTGTGATGCTATTTGCATATTTCAATACTTTGCTTTTTGTGTAATTGGAGATCTTGCTTTTTTAATTGTGTGAAGTGGGTGGCTAAATGAAGTAGGTGGAAACATTCTTGTGGTTAGAAATTACCTAGGGGAGAAGCGGAAGTAAATTTATTTGGTGCTTACAGCCTTAAGAAATTACTAGAGGCTTTCTGCGGAGGTTATTGGCAAAGTTAATAATTTTATCTTAAGCGGCCATTGGAAATAGGTGTTTTAGATTTTTATATTACTACCGTGATCACATGTAGTATATCCGCAATAAAATACAAACTATTAATTAAAGCAGCTATTTTCAATATTGCTTTTACTCTCTTTGGTGGAAGCTTAGGAGGATAATCAATATATAGCCAATATTTAGGCTCAAACTTTAGGAGGAGATGGTTCAAGACTTACTTTCATTAAGGAGGCCTGAGGTGGCTTTAGGCAACCCCCTTCAATCCATCTCAGGAGAATTTTTAAACAAGTTAGGAGCAAACCATCTTAGTACTATTGGCAATAGCAAAGTGCTAATGGAAAAGCTCAGACCTCTGATAGAGATATTAAAAAAACTTTCAGTAGCCATAGATTTTACCAATAATGATTATAATGTCCATACTTTTGGGTTAGTAAGGTTATTATCTTTAATTTCCTTAAACCGCCTATCTTTAGGATATTACTTATGTAAAGGGGAGTATCAGTACTATATTATGAGAATTTTTATAGGTAGTTTTATTTTGTTAGCTATAAAAATCTCCTTAAATTTTTTATAAGATAAAATATTATAAATAAAGTAAGGAAATTTAAAAAATCTAGCTTTTTTCTGATTTTAATTTTCCATTAAGTAGGGGTTTACTGAATTTATAAGGAAGTTGATAAGTGGATTTTTAAGAAAAAGCTAAAAGGAAATAGTATTAAACTAAAGCCCTAAAAGGCAAATTTGAGACTTTAGTGCCAAGGATAATTAAATTATATACAATTAAAAATGCTCATATTGATCTAAAATCTCATGAGGAATTTCATCTTTAATAATCGAATACTCACTATTTTTAATCATAACTTCTTTAAGAATGGGCCTACAGTTATAAAAAGAAGCCATACTACTGCCATAGGCTCCTACTTCTGTGATAGCTAATAAACCTGGATAGATAACTTCAGGAATTTCTACACCAAAACCAAAAGTATCAGAACTTTCGCAAACAGGCCCTACTATATCAGCGGTGATTATAGAGAACTTTGGATTTTTATCCACAGGAATGATAGTATGATAAGCATTATACATGGCTGGCCTAACCATATCATTCATTGCTGCATCTACAACTATAAAAACCTTATCTTTAGAGTTTTTTAGGTGGCGAACTTGGGTGATTAATAATCCTGCCTCTGCCACCAGGTATCTTCCTGGTTCAATAGTAATTTGCCCTGTAAATTTTTTGAAATATTTTTCTAAAAGTTGTTGCCATTTAACGAAATCAAAATCCTGGTCACTAATTTGGTATTTAACCCCAAAACCCCCGCCTAAAGAAATTTGCTCAACAGGTAGATTTGTGTTGCCTAATTCATCAATTAAAGCGCTAAGGTTAGCATAGGCTTGCTCAAAAGTCCTATAATCAAGAATCTGGGAACCAATATGCATGGTAATTCCAGCACAATGGATGTTGTTTACCTTATAAGCTTTTTCATAAAGCCTTACAATATCTTCTTGTAAAATTCCAAATTTGTTGCTACTTGAGCCTGTGCTAATTTTAGGGTGATTTTGAATTTGTACATCAGGGTTTAATCTAAAGGTAAGTTTTACTTTACAATTGCTTCTTTCAATAAATTTTTTAATTAGATTGAATTCACTTTCGGATTCTATATTGATAGTTACGTCATATGTCATTGCTTCTAAAATTTCGCCCGCGCTTTTCCCTACCCCAGAAAAAGAAATTTTTTCTGCAGGGATTCCGGCTTTGATAGCTCTTCTTAACTCCCCAATTGATACTACATCTGCCCCTGCGCCTAAATCGGCAAAGGTTTTAATAATAGCTAATCCGGGATTAGCTTTAATAGAATAACAAATATCTATTTTATAAGGTGTGCAAATCTGTTGTAAAGCTAAATAGTTACTTTGCATTTTGTTATAAGAATAAACATAAAAAGGAGTTTTAACTTCAGCAGCCAGTTGGTTAATGCTAATATCTTCTAGAAATAAGGTGTTGTTTATATATCTCATGGAAAATTTTCCCCTAATATAGTTTGTTTAGATTATAGTTAATTTATAAATCTTAAATTGCCAAATTTTTTTCATATATCATAAATTAAATATAAATAAAGCCCACAACTAATAAACTAATATATAATATATAATAAATTACATTGTTCTTAAATGCAAGTCCCGTAGAAGTTGTATTTATTTTAATTTTTATCAAAAACAGTCTACTAAAGAGCAATTACACAAAATTAGTTACAATAAAGAGCTTTATTTCATAAAAATATTCTAACTAAAAGGTTGAACTAAAAAGCTACTATTAACCACAAATATAGTCCTTAGGATTTTAAAACTTGTTAAGCCTTAATGGAAATTTTAATAATGATAAAATATAAGGTTAGAAGGTAAGGATATCAGCTTTTAAAAAATCTGCGACATTACTTTAGGGGTTAAATGATCTTAGGTATAGCTAACTAAATTTTATGACCATTTACCTTATGATTAATCCTACTAACAAAATATATAAACTAAGGATAATATAATCTTAATTTATACCATTAAAGTAAGGCTTAATTTTTAGGTCCTTAGATCTATCTCATTTAGCCTATAATCTATCTAGCAAATAAATAATCCTTAAAAGTTATGAAGTAAGGTTAGCTGAGCTTGACTTTTATAATAATAATTTACCTTGGGATAAGAAATTGGCATCTTGGAAATTTTAAGGAAATCAATATTTAGATTAGGTGAATGATTATCTAAAAAAAACTTAAAGATTTGTAATCATAGGCTTGAGAGAAAAAATAAATAAGTTATTGAGTATTATTAGTAACTATAGTTGCAACAATAAATATAACCATTAGATTTAAAGAAAATAGGCTTCTGATTATATTTATCTTTTTGCTTTTACCACTATATTGCTTCCCAACAATATAGTGGTTTAAACAAAAAGCTTTATTTAACAAGAAGCCTAGTAATTTTAAAGAGTTCAATAAGGAAGAGAACTAACTAAATTAGTAGCCCATTCCTCCCATACCACCCATGCCGCCCATGCCGCCCATTCCTCCCATATCCATAGCTTTTTCTTTTTCAGGAAGGTCAGCAATCATAGCTTCAGTAGTAATCATTAGACCCGCAACCGAAGCTGCACCTTGTAACGCTACGCGGCTAACTTTAACTGGATCAATAATTCCAAAAGTGGTCATATTGCCATATTCATCAGTTTGGGCATTGTAACCATAGTTTACATCTTTTTGATCTAAAAGTTTACCCACAATAATAGAGGCATCTGCTCCTGAGTTAATAGCGATCTGACGAAGAGGGGCTTCTAGAGCTTTCTTAACGATTTCTACTCCTACTCTTTGATCATCATTTTCTACTTTAATTTTGTTTAATGCATTTTTAGCATATAGGAAAATTACGCCGCCGCCTGGTACAATACCTTCAGCTACTGCTGCTCTTGTGGCATGTAAAGCATCATCTACTCTATCATGTTTTTCTTTTACCTCTACTTCTGTAGAGCCGCCTACTTTAATTACAGCTACGCCACCTGATAATTTAGCTAATCTTTCTTGGAGCTTTTCTTTATCATAATCTGAAGTAGAAGCTTCTGCTTGAGCTTTGATTTGTTTGCATCTTTCAGCGATTTGAGCCTTTTGGCCAATACCTTCCACAATAGTAGTATCATCTTTACTGATAATAATTTTTTTAGCGCTACCTAACATGGAAATATCTGCGCTTTCTAATTTCAAACCAATTTGCTCAGAAATCACTTGACCACCAGTTAATACGGCAAGATCCTCTAACATATCTTTTCTTCTGTCACCAAAGCCTGGGGCTTTAATGGCAACCACTTTTAAACCCCCTCTTAATTTATTTACCACTAAAGCGGCTAAAGCCTCGCCTTCAATATCCTCAGCAATAATTACTAAGGGTCTGATACTTTGTACAACTGCTTCTAAAATAGGGAGCATTGGTTGTAATGAAGATAACTTAGCCTCATGAATTAATATTAAAGGGTTCTCAAATTCGCAAAGCATTTTTTCTGCATTATTAATAAAATAAGGAGAAGTATAGCCACGATCAAATTGCATACCTTCTACCACTTGGAGTTCACTAATTAAACCTTTAGCTTCTTCCACAGTGATTACTCCTTCGTTGCCTACTTTAGCCATAGCATTTGCAATCATTTGACCAATTTCTTTTTCACCATTAGCAGAAATAGTGGCAATTTGCGCAATTTCTTCGTTAGTAGAAACTTTTTTTGCTTTAGATTTTAAATCAGTAATTACTGCATCCACCGCTAAATCAATCCCTCTTTTTAAATCCATAGGATTCATCCCAGCAGCAACAGCTTTAATCCCTTCTTTTACGATGGCTTGGGCCAATACGGTGGCAGTTGTGGTACCATCGCCTGCTTCATCATTACTTCTTGAAGCTACTTCTTTAACCATTTGAGCCCCCATATTTTCAAATTTATCGCTAAGTTCAATTTCCTTAGCTACTGTAACGCCATCTTTGGTAATTCTGGGCGAACCATAGGATTTCTCAATTACCACATTTCTACCTTTAGGTCCTAAGGTAATTTTTACTGCATCTGCAAGAACATCTAATCCCTTTAACATCTTATTACGTGCTTCTATCCCAAACTTTATATCTTTACTAGCCATTGTTATATGCTCCTTGTGTTAATTAATATAATTTTATTTAAAAATTCCTAAAATTTCTGACTCCTTCATAATCAAGAAATCGCCTTCTGGCATTTTAATTTCACTGCCTGTCCATTTTCCAAACAAAACTTTATCGCCTACTTTAACTAATAAAGGCTGGGTCTGACCATTATCTAATTTAATACCATCACCAACCGATATAACTTCTCCTTGTATAGGCTTTTCTTGAGCAGTTTCAGGAATTAATATTCCCCCTTTGGTTTTTTGTTCTTGTTCTACTCTTTTTACAAGAACCTTATCGTATAAAGGTTTAAAATTCATTTAGTTCTCCTTATTTAATTAGATTAAATATTTAATTAATTTATCCTGTTATAATGTTAATTATAACATCTACGTTATATAAAGTAGTATGAAATTTTTCTTTGTCAACATGGTTATTAGTAAATATATTTGTTAAAATACTATAACTGATTAATATTTTTATATATGTTATTGAAAGGTAAAAAGTGGGTAAAGATATTTTTTTTGATCTCAATCCAATTCAGAAAGAGGCAGTAAATTCCACCGAGGGACCTTTACTAATTTTAGCAGGAGCAGGTACGGGGAAAACTAAAGTTTTAACCTCGCGTATAGTTAATATTTTGCAACAAAAATTGGCTAAAGCTTCCGAAATTTTGGCAGTAACTTTTACTAATAAAGCCGCTAAAGAAATGAAGGAAAGGGTAGAATTATTATTAGGCTATTCAGCAGATAGTTTTTGGATAGGTACCTTTCATTCTATAGGATTAAGGATATTGCGCCGCCATTATACTGAACTTGGTCTTAAACCCAATTTTTCTATTATTAATACTGATGATGCAGAAAAAATTATTAAGCAAATTCTCTTAGATAAAAATCTTGATCTTAAGCAATATCCAGCTTCAATGATCAGCAACAGCTTATCAAGATTAAAAGATAAAAATGTCTTATTTAATAATGTGCCTCTAAGCGAAGACAAGCCAGTAGGTACTACAACGCTTTCGGTTGTTTATGGCATTTATCAAGCAAGGCTACAAGAGCTTAATGTGGTGGATTTTGGCGATTTACTTTTATTATGTGTGGATCTTTTTAGACAGTTTCCTGATATTGTGGAATTATGGCAGCAAAAATTTAGATATATTTTAGTTGATGAGTATCAAGACACTAATACTTTACAATATATTTTTATTAGGATTTTAGCTGCTAAATATCATAATATTTGCTGTGTAGGAGATGATGATCAATCTATTTACTCCTGGAGAGGAGCAGAAATTGCTAATATTTTACGCTTTGAAAAAGATTTTCCTGGAGCTAAAATTTTACGTTTAGAACAAAATTACCGTTCTACTAACCCTATTTTAAAAGTTGCATCCTCATTGATTGCAAAAAACAGCGCCAGGTGGGATAAAACTTTATGGACTGATAATGAAGAAGGATTAAAAGTTAAGCTGTTTGAGGCTAGCAATGGCAAGCACGAGGCGGAGCAAATCAGTCGTTTAGTAGATACTTTAGTACGAAAAGGCCATAAATATAAGAATGTAGCGATCTTAGTTAGAGCAACTTTTCAAACCAGAGAAATTGAGGAAAGATTGATTTTTAACCGTATTCCTTATAAATTTATAGGAGGCAACAAGTTTTTTGATCGCTTAGAAATTAAAGATGCTGTAGCTTATTTGCGTCTTTTTAATCAAAAATATGATGATATGGCTTATTTACGTATTATCAATAGCCCTAAGAGAGGAATAGGTGAAAGTTCTTTACAAAAAATTAGAGCATATGCAGGGGCAAATAAATTATCTATGTTTGCCGCATCAAAAGATATTTTAGGTAAAAAGATTGTAAGTGCTAAAGTTGAAAATGAATTAAAAACATTTTTAGAATCATTTAGCCATTGGCAAGAATTAGCTCCTAAAATTTCATTAAGTAATTTAACTAAACAAATTTTAGAAGAATCCGGATACTTATATATGTGGGAAACGGAAAAAACCCAGGAATCTAAGGATAGAGTAGACAATCTTAAAGAATTATGGAATTCTATGCACAATTATACCTCTTTAGAAGAATTTTTAGAGCATGTTTCTTTGGTAAGTGATAAAGATGAAGAACAACAGGATAATAAAGTAGCGGTAATGACTTTACATGGTGCTAAAGGGTTAGAATTTGATATTGTATTTTTGCCTGGATGGGAAGAGGGGATATTTCCCAATCAACGCTCAATGGATGAAACGGGGGACTTAGCCTTACAAGAAGAAAGGCGCTTAGCTTATGTGGGTATTACAAGAGCTAAGCAGGATTTGTATATTAGTTATGCTAATAACCGACAGATGTATGGTAACTGGCAAGCTTGCTTACCTTCACGCTTTATTAAAGATATTAATCCAGAATTTTTAGAGAAATTAGAGCATGGCTATATGGGTGGAGGATATAGTAGTAGTTATGAGTTAGGCAGCGGACCTATAACGCGTGATAATTATTTAGGGCGGGAGGATTATCAAGAAGGTTATGAAAGCAGCGATAATTATTATATTAATAAATCCCCTATCTCAAGTATAAAAATAGGGCAAAGAGTAGCTCATCCCACTATGGGATTAGGATTAGTTGAATCATTGCAAGGCCCAATAGCCCAGGTAAAATTTGATAGCTTTGGCCAAAAAAAGATTATGATATCTTTCTTAAAGCATATTTAATTAAAAATTTTTAATAAAGAATAATTATCAAATAGTGATTAGTAAGGCTTATATACAAAATGCATTATATAAATTGTGAAATTCAGGCTTTAAATTTGCAAAATCTTGAGGAGAAGTTAGAGGATAATCCTTTATATGAGGTTCAAGCTATTATTATAAATGGTAAGGCAGGTAATGAAGTTCCAAACGATAATATTTTAGATTTATCCTTTTCCGTTTGGGAAGTGAAAATATTCCTACAACTTGCAGATACAGAAAAGCTACTAATTGATAAATTAAACAACTTTAAGGAGTGCCTAAAACAATTAAGCAATCAATTAAATCTTAAATTAATCTGTTGCGAAATTAAAGAAGATAATACCGATTATTTAGCTCAAGAGCAAATTCCAGAAGATTTTAAACTAGGGATTTTTCACATTTATAATAATGTAGAAGAATTTGCTAACTTAGACAAATCGTTATTAATGATGAATAAAAATGTTATCCCAATTATGGTACAGCAAAGCACAGCCTTTGGTACAGGTAAACATGAAACTACCTCTATGTGTTTAAAATTTCTGCAAGAATTAAAATTTACAAACCAACTTCAAAATACCCCACTTAAGGCTTTAGATATTGGTACAGGTACAGGAATATTAGCTATTGCCATTGCTAAATTATGGGATTTTCCTTTAATGAATTATTTAAGTACAATTGTAGCCACAGATATTGATGCTTTAGCTTTAAACACCGCCGCAAATTTTATGCAAATTAATCAGGTTTCTCATATTAAGTTGCTGTTAAGTATAGGGTTTGATAAAATCAAGGAAGATGAGAGTTATAACCTAATTGTAGCTAATATAATCTTGCAACCTTTATTAGATATGGCAGAGGATATTTATAGGGTTTTAGAAAAAGGAGGGTTTGTAGTTTTATCAGGAGTGCTAAGCGTAGCTTCCAATGGTACAAATCAGTTAAATATTTTAAAGGAATTTTACCAGGCCCAGGGGTTTAAGTTTATAAAAGAAAAAACTCTAAACGATTGGGGCGCCTTATTACTTAGTAAGTAATAATCAAAGAAAAAACATAGGTATAAATAAAATGAGCTTACAAGAGAAAATAGCAACTAATAACTTATCTAATCAAGGTTTTAAGGTGGTGATCTTAGCAGCAGGAGTGGGTAGTAGGATGAAATCAAGCTTACCTAAGCCTATGCATCTTCTAGGGGGTGTACCTATGCTTGAGCACTTACTTTACAAAGCTCATATTCTCAATGCTAATCAAATTATTACGGTGATCGGTGAAGAAGCTAGTGATTTAAAGCAGTTTTTAGAAAACTATCAGCAAAACTTTAAAAAAGAGCAAGCGGCCAAGCAAAGCGATAAACAACAAAACTGCAGACATAAAATAGCGTATCAACAAGAAAAATTAGGAAGCGCCCATGCAGTATTGGCCGCTGAGCAAGCTTTAGGAGCTAAAGAGGGCGTATTATTAATTATGTATGCTGATACTCCTTTAGTACATCATGGAGCTTTAAAAGGGTTAGTAGAAAAAGTACAAAGTGGAAAAGAAGATATGGCTATCTTAGCTTTTTCTACAAACTCCCCCAATAACTATGGGAAATTAATGCTAAAAGATGATAAAGTGATAGCAATTATAGAAGCTGCAGAAATTACAGATCACCGCGTAAGTACTTTATGTAACTCTGGCATTATGGCGATTAATTTAGCAAAAATGTGGCCACTTTTAAAACAAATTGATAACCATAACAATAAACATGAATACTATTTAACCGATTTAGTTAAGCTTGCTACGCAAAATAATTTAATCTGTGCCTACATATTGGGTGAAGAACAAAGCTTACAAGGAGCAAATACTAAAGAAGAATTATCTAAATTAGAAAGTAGTTTTCAAAATATGCAAAGGCAGAAATTTTTGCAACAAGGAGTGCACTTAATTGATCCAAAAACCATTTATTTCGCTTTAGATACGATCATAGAAGAAGATGTTATCATTTATCCTAACGTTTATTTTGGAGAAAAAGTAATTATTAAAAGTGGAGCACGTATTTTACCTTTTTGTGTGTTAGAAGGAGTACAGGTGGGTAAAAGCTCTAGCATTGGCCCTTTTGCCAGGTTACGCCCCGGAACAATTTTAGAAGAAAATACCCATATTGGTAATTTTGTGGAAATTAAGAAATCTCATATTCAAGCTGGGGCTAAAATCAACCACTTATCTTATATTGGTGATGCTAAGGTGGGCAAAAAAACTAATATCGGCGCAGGCACCATTACGTGTAATTATGATGGCAAAGAAAAGTTTAATACGATAATTGAAGATAACTGTTTTATAGGATCCAATTCTTCCCTAGTGGCGCCAGTTAAAATAAGTAGCGGAGCCATTATAGGGGCAGGTAGTACTATTACTAAAGATGTTCCCACAGATGCTTTGGCAATTACGCGGCCTTTACAAAAAAACCTACCTAATTGGCGAAAAAAATAAAAAAAGCAATCATAAATTTTCAAGATAATTTATAAACCTTTAGGAGCCTCGAAGAGTATTATAAAATTCTAGGAGGTTGCGATCAGTAAAATCTGCCACAAAATCCATAATTAAAACTAAATTATCATATAAAGAATTTCTAGGATCAATCTTGATTTCTAAAATATTATTAATTCTTTTAGATTTGGGATGTAAAGGATTTAAAATTACTTTATAAAGCTCCTCTAAAATCCCTTCAATTGCTGATAGCCCTTTAATTTCACTATTAATTTTATCAAGTGAGTTAAAAATATGGCTTCTTGCATATTCCTTGCATTTTTGAATTTCTTCAGCAAAAGGAGTTAGACTTAATAATTCTAAATTAAATTGACCATTAATAATAAGCTCTTCGTTCTTTAAAAATACCTCTTTAGCTTCTAGAATTAAATTACTAATAGCTTTGCCTCTTAGCCATTCTATCTTTCTTCTACTATCCATCTTTTTATAAAATGGTTCTTGACGCAATAAGCTAGTACGTTCTTTGGCATTGCCTAAATATTTTTTCTCACCTATATTTGTTAGAGTATTAGGATTACGCGCTATGGGCCCTAACAGGTTTTCTACTTCCTTTAAAGAGCTAATGCCCACAAAAAAAGCATCTTCAAGATCAGCCACACAATAGCAAATATCATCCGCAGCTTCAGTTAAAAAAGCTAAAGGATGCCTAGAAAAAATGGGTTTATTATCTGCTAATCTTATTAATCCTAAATCACTGGCAATTTCTTCAAAAACTCTAATTTCCTTTTTAAATATACCTACTTTAGAAGAACCTATAATCTGATCTACTTGATGCTTAGTATAAATATTTTGTAAATCCTCTTTAAATAAAAATCCCCTAGGATACTTTAAGAAAGTTCCTAATGTAGCATAAGTAAGTTTTAAACCGCCTTCATCTCCCCAACCCGCTAATTGAGTGACAATTCTAAAGCCTTGGGAATTACCATCAAAGTGGCTAAGGTTATTAAATTCTTCTTCTGTTAACTGCTGTAATAATTCGGTTTTATGAGCATTAAAAAAGGTCTGAATAGCTTCCTCACCTAAGTGACCAAAAGGTGGATTGCCAATATCATGCGCCAAACAGGCGGCTTGCATAATATAACCAAAATCATGTTCGGTAACCTCTTTAAGATCATATTTTTTTACTAATTCCATTCCAATCCCATATCCTAAAGATCTTCCAACCCCTGCAACTTCTAAAGAATGGGTTAAACGCGTTCTTACATAATCACTTTTAGAAAGTGGATGTACTTGAGTTTTATCTTGTAATTTCCTAAAATATGAAGAATAAATAATTCTATCCACATCTACTAAATATACACTTCTAGATAAATCTGAAGTATCCGTGGTATTACTATTATATCTTTTTTTACATAATAATTTTTGCCAGATTGCAGTACTCAAAATCTTCCTCTTAAGCTGTTATTTTCTTTATTATAGATGGCTTTATCAGGTTTGTTAATAAATATTATTAAGGTTTTTTAGCTTTCGCTTTTTAAAAGATATAAATAAAAAATGCTCAGCTAAGTAGGATAAAATTATTTTAACTAAATATAGAAGTATTAAATGCCCAATTTTGATTATGAAATGTTATTTTTTAACCAATTAAACTTTAAAGAACCCAGCCTTAAACAATTAAAAAATCTACCTATGCAGCAAACCTATAATTTTTTTGCCGCAGGATGCGATGAGGTAGGCAGAGGATGTTTGGCAGGGCCTGTAGTAGCCTGCTGCTTGGCTTTAAAACCTAATCTTCCGCTAAAGGTTTTATCAATAATTAATGATTCAAAGGTATTAAACCCTAAAAAGCGGCAGGAAGTGGTCGCTTATTTAAAGCAATATAGTGATTATGGGGTGGCAGAAATTAGTGTTGCTATTATCGATAAAATTAATATTTTACAAGCAGCTTTGCAGGCAATGACTAAGGCTTATTACGATTTAATTAACAAATTACAAAAAAATGCTGGTATTTTTGATCTAAATACAACTAGATTCTCCACTACAACTTTACCTAAATTAATGATTGTGGATGGCAATCAAAAAATAGAGCTTGATATACCAGTATTTACCTTAGTAGGAGGAGACAGTAAAAGTTTAAATGTGGCCGCCGCTTCTATTGTAGCAAAAGTCCATAGAGATGAATTGATGAGGAAATTAGGAGAGCAATATCCACAATATCAGTGGGATAAAAATAAAGGTTATGGCACTGCTAATCATCTTAAGGCAGTTAATATGTACGGAATGACCATACATCATCGTAAAAGCTTTGCTCCTTTTAAAAAAGAAAAATTTCCCTTGTATGTTTAATTATTAAAGTAGATATAATAAACACCTTAATTAACATTTATTATCTTTGCAAGATTGCCCAAGAATTTGATTATCTACACAATCTTCATCTTCTATTTCTATTTGCACTGTGGCATGTTGTATCTTATATTTATTTAAAACAAAAAGCTTAATCTCATTTAATGTACTAGCGATGTTTTTATCTATTTAAAACAAAAAGCTTAATCTCATTTAATGTACTAGCGATGTTTTTATCTTTTTGGATAATCGCATGTAAAGTTAGAAGGTTTTCTTGTTCATTAAGCATCCATAAATGAATATGATGAATATTAATTACGCTTTCAATATTTTTTTCTAGCTCACTTTTAATATTTGCTGCATTAATATGTCTAGGAGAGCCTTCCATTAAGATATGAAAGGATTCTTTAAGAATTTTCCAGGTAGAGTTAGCGATCAAACTAACTATAAATATGGATAAAATAGGATCTATATAAGCCCAGTTGGTATAATAAATAACTATGCCGGCCGTGATTGCTGCTAAGGAGCCTAAGGTATCGCTTAATACATGTAAAAAAGCACCTTCCATTAACAAGCTTCTAGTTTTTGGCTTAATTTTCTTTTGCTTGCCACTAACAGGCGCAGAAGCATCATTTAATCCATGATTATGATGATCTTTATCATAATGGGCATGGCTCTGGCTATGCGTATGGGCTGCACCGTGACTATTGCTATGATGGCTATGTCCATGAAACTGCCCCGCATTTTTATCTAGTTGAAAGAGACCAAGTACCACAAAGTTGATTATTAAACCAGATACCGCGACAGGGATCATAATTAAAGTATTAACCTCATTAGCATAAAATAATCGGCTTATAGCTTCATAAACTATCATAAAGCACAAAAATACTAAAAATAAAGCGTTGGTGAATCCTATAATAATCTCAAAGCGTTTGTAACCATAGGTTTTTGCTAAGTTATTACCTCTTTTTGAAATTACCACTCCCATTAAAGCTAAAATTAAAGAAATAAAATCGCTTAACATGTGCGCACTATCAGATATTAAAGCCATAGATCCTGAAATTAAGCCGCCAAAAAATTCAATAAGCATAAATATAAATATAAGACCCATTGAAGTACTTAAGATAAAGAGGGTTTTCTTATGAGCCCTAGTATCTTGACTTTTTACATCAGAGGTACCTAAAGTAGATTGTTCTAAAGGTGGGGGCAAGGTATCCATTTTTAACTTCCTTATCAATAATAAATTAATAAAATCTTAGAAATACCTATTTATTTCGTCCTGAAGTAGGATTACTATCATTTTTTAATACCGAAATAAAAGCCGATTGTGGAATTTCTACTTTCCCAAACTGCCTCATTTTCTTTTTACCTTCCTTTTGTTTATTTAATAGCTTCATTTTTCTGGTAATATCTCCACCATAGCATTTTGATGTTACATCTTTTCTAAAGGCAGAAATAGTCTCACGAGCGATGATTTTACCTCCAATTGAGGCCTGGATAGGAATTTGAAACATTTGTCTTGGGATGAGCTCTTTAAGCTTTTCACAAATAGTTCTGCCTTTGCGTTCTGCAGTAGCTTTATGTACCACAAAAGCCAAAGCATCAACTGGTTCTTGATTTACCATAATATTTACTTTAACTAACTCTCCTTCTTTATAATCACTTAATTCATAATCAAAGCTGGCATAGCCTTTGGAAATAGATTTTAAGCGATCATAAAAATCAAAAACTACCTCATTTAAAGGAAGTTCATAGATCAACATAACTCTACCTTCAATCCAGTTTAAGCTAACTTGTTTGCCTCTTCTTTCTTCACATAAACTAATAATATCACCTAAATATTGCTCAGGAACAATCAAAGATGCTTTAATCCAGGGTTCTTTAATAGATTTAATCAGGTTAGCCTCTGGCATATCCACAGGAGTATGAATGGATTTTTCTTCTCCTGTATTTAAAGTAAGATTATAAATAACACTAGGAGCAGTTGTGATTAAATCAATATTAAATTCTCTTTCTAAACGCTCTTGAATAATTTCTAAATGTAATAACCCTAAAAAACCACAGCGAAAACCAAAGCCCAAGGCTGTGGAATTTTCGGGTTCAAAAGAAAAACTAGCATCATTAAGATGAAGTTTTTCTAAGGCATCTCTTAGATTTTTATAATCACTAGTATCCAGAGGAAAAATTCCTGAAAATACTACTTGGGTTGAAGGCTTAAAGTTAGGGAAAGCAAACTCTGTAGGGTTGCCATCTTCAGTAATAGTATCCCCAATGTGGGTTTCTTTTACCGCTTTGATAGATGCGGTAAAATATCCTACTTCTCCGGGATATAAAGTATCACATTGGTGAATTTTTGGGGTAAAATACCCAACCTGTTCTAAAGTATATACCATATCATTAGACATGGTTTTGATCTTCATATTACGTTTTAAAACCCCATCATATATTCTTACTAAGATAATTACACCTAAATAAGGATCGTACCAACTATCAATTAGTAAAGCCTTTAAAGGTTTTTTAGCTTCGCCTTTAGGAGCAGGAAGGTTAGTTACTATTTCCTCAAGCACATCTTGGATACCCAGACCAGTTTTTGCAGAAATCATTAAAGCATTATCCGTATTTAAACCAATAATATCAGTAATTTGCTTTTTTACTATGGCAGGTTCAGCCGCAGGGAGATCTATTTTATTTAAAACTACGATGATTTCATGGCCATTTTCAATGGCCATATAAACGTTAGCAAGAGTTTGAGCTTCAACCCCTTGGGATGCATCTACTACTAATAAAGAACCCTCACAAGCGGCTAAGCAGCGGCTTACTTCATAAGTGAAATCCACATGTCCTGGAGTATCCATAAGGTTTATTTGATAAATTTCACCATTTTTAGCCTTATAATTTAAACGTACGGTTTGGGCTTTAATGGTGATGCCACGTTCTCTTTCAATATCCATAGAATCAAGAACCTGATCTTTCATTTCCCGGGTAGATAATCCCTCGCAAAATTGAATTAAGCGATCTGCCAAAGTGGATTTTCCGTGATCTATATGGGCAATTATGGAAAAATTCCTAATTTTTGTAATATCTGGCATTTATCAATACTTTAATTTTGGGGTTAGGTGAAATTATGTTAATATAGATTAAACGATTATGCTTTACTATTCAATCCCTTTTACTTCATTATAAATTTTACGTTATAAAGAATGAATAAAATTATCTATGTTAATTATTTTATCTCGTCTTAACCGATGGGCTAAAATAATTGCTTTAATTTCTTTAAGAGCCTCCTCTAAACGATCGTTGATAATAATATAATCATAATCAGAATAATGAGCAATTTCAGAGCGGGATTTGGCCATGCGGTAAGCAATTACTTCTTTTTTATCCGTACCACGGCTAGTTATGCGACGCTCTAATTCATTAATAGAAGGAGGAAGTATAAAAATCCCCACTGTATCCTCAGGCATTTTATTTTTTAAAACAGTGCTACCTTGCCAGTCTAAATCAAATAAAATATCAAGTCCTGATTGCAAACGAAGAGTGATATCTTTAGTTAAAGTTCCATAAAAGTGTCCAAACACCTCAGCATATTCAATAAATGAATTAGTAGTAATTAATTTATAAAATTCTTCTTGGGATTTAAAATAATAATCTACCCCATCTATTTCATTATCACGTTTAGGCCTTGTGGTGGCGGAAATGGAGTAAACTAGGTTTTTATCCTCAACTAATAATCTTTTTATCATGGTGCTTTTGCCAACTCCTGAAGGAGCAGAAATAATTAAATTAATACCTTTTCGCTTAAGAATCATAAAAAGCCCCAAAAAATAATATATTATGTTTAAATTAAGTAGATTAATTGTTAAACTTTACCTACTTAATTATTTTAATATAACATAGTTTCTAAAAATGTTATCTATCTATACTACGATAAAGTGTAGATAAACCCTTTTTAAAACTTGATCAGAGGTCTATATGGGAAATATAATCCTACTTAATATTTTTAAAGCGGTGATATTAATCGCTAATTTTTACTTATTTTTAATGTTCATTATGGCAGTTTTATCAATACTTGCAGTATTTCAGGTTGTTAATTTATTTTCTGATAATACAGTTTCAAAAATTTATTTTTTATTAAGAAGAATAATAGACCCTCCTGTTAATTTTATTGGGCGTTTTATTCCTAGGATTGGTGGAATTGATTTACCTTTTTTAGTTTTACTAGTATTACTTTGGATCATCGTGGATCTTAGCAAGTACTTTATGAACAGTATTATGATGACTACTTTTGCTTTTTAAATTAATGATTTTAATTGAGTCCTATGCATAATCTTAATGATAAAATCTTTGATTGCTTAAGCTTAAGCAATCAATTAACTCTAAGACTGAAAGCCAAGGTAGAAGAGTTAAAAGGTCTTTATAACTATGCTCCTAACTTTGCCACTATTATAGTAGGCAATAATCCTGCTTCGCAAATTTATGTGAAAAATAAGCGTATAAAAGCTAATGATATGGGCATAGAAAATAGTATTTATACTTTTCCTGAAAAAGTGGATATTAATGAGCTTTTAACCTGTGTACATCAATTAAATGAGGATAAAAGTGTAGATGGTATATTAGTACAATTACCCTTACCTGCAGATATTGATGAAAAAATCATTCTTAACGCCATCTGCCCTGATAAAGATATAGATGGTTTGCATCCTATTAATATCGGAAAGTTGTATTTAAATAGACAAAAATTTTTTAATTTAGATCAAGTTTTAACAAGCAACCTTGCCCAAGTTTATAATAAATTCCAAGAATTTGTACCTTGTACTCCTTTAGGGTGCATTTATTTGCTAAGTGTATTGCATCCAAGTGGCTTATCTGGCAAAAATGCTGTAGTAATAGGACGTTCTAATTTATTTGGCCTACCTATGGGGCAGTTGTTATTAAATAATGATGCTACCGTGACAATTTGCCATTCTAAAACGCAAAACTTAAAAGACATTTGCTTACAAGCCGATATTTTAATTGTGGCGGTGGGACAACCATATCTGATTAACAAAGATTACGTAAAGCCAAATGCTACTGTTATTGATGTGGGAATTAACCAAGTTAAAGTTGGGGATAAATTAACTATAAAAGGCGATGTTAATTTAGAGGATGTTTTAGAAAAAGTGCAATATATTACTAAGGTTCCTAAAGGAATAGGTCTATTTACATTAAATATGTTAATGTACAATGTATTAAAAGCTGCTACAAAAAAGTTTTTTTAAGTAGAATAGTCAATTAAATTAACTGATTAGCCATATTGCAACATTCTAATAAGGATAATTCTTCTGCACGCTTATTACTATCAATTTTTAAGGCGGCAAAATCTAAATTTAGAGATTTTAAGCTATTTCTTATAGTTTTCCTTCTACCGCTAAAAGCTAATTGGGTGAGTCTTTCTAAATTTTTTATATTTACCGCAAAACGCATTTCAGCTAAAGGCTTTACCAAAATAACTGCGGATTTTACCTTAGGGGGAGGATTAAAGCAAGTTTCTGCAACCTCAAAAATCAGCTCCACATCTGCCAAAAGCTGGCTAAAAATTGATAACCTCCCGTAGTGATCATCATTTTCTTTAGCTACTATTCGCTTAGCCACTTCTTTTTGGAACATCAATACGAAGCAATCAAATTTATTAGGGCTGTTATGGGAGGCCATCAAACAATTTAAAAATATTTGAGTACCTACATTATAGGGTAAATTAGATATTAAAACGCTTGGATGGGTAGCAGTTTCTAAGCAATTAATTTTTAAAGCATCTGTAAGGATAAAATCAAAATTATTATGCTGATCTTTTAAATCTTGTAAAAGAGAGGCAAAGCGCTCATCTTTTTCAATGGCAAACACCGTTTTAGCTTTTAGTACTAATTCTTTGGTTAAAATACCTTTCCCTGGCCCTATCTCAATTACATTTTTATTACTTAAATCCCCTGCAGCTAGAATTATTTGATTAATTATGAAGCTATCAATCAAAAAATGCTGACCTAAAGCTTTTTTAGCCAATAAATCTTGATTATAACTTACTGAATCAGAATTAGGAGTTGCAGATTTTAAGGATTTAAAAGCTAAGGGAATTTTAGAGTTATAAACCAAGGACTTTCTCTTAGGTTATTTTATTATATAGTTGTTGCGGATAACAAATGTGCCATTTTAATGGCAGCTATTAGACTTTTCTCACAAATATTATTATCTAAAAATGTTAATTGCTCATTCTCTGCCAGATGTTCTAAATCAATTAGATCAAAAGCCGTACCATGATCAGGAGAGGTTCTAATAAAGGGTAAGCCTATGGTAACGTTTACTCCTTCATCAAAATATAAGGCTTTAAAAGGCCCTAAAACCTGATCATGATACATGCCTAAAATTACATCATATGTATTTATATTATAGGCTGTGAAAACAGTATCACCAGGCAAAGGTCCTTGGCAGTTAATCCCCAAATTATTTAAAGCCTTAATAGCCGGTATGATGATTTCTTGCTCTTCGGTTCCCATTAAGCCGTTTTCTCCACTATGAGGATTTAAACCTGTAAGCACTAGCTTAGGATTAGTAATATGATAATGTTTTTGTAAAAAATTACTGGTTTTAGTAGCAACTTTTATAATATGCTCAATAGAAAGGCTGGTAATAGCATTTTTTAAGCTAACATGGGTAGTAATAGGCACAACTTTTAGCTTATTATAAGGAGTTGCCATCATCATTACCGGATCCACATGCCAGGATTTATCCGCTAAATACTCAGTATGCCCCAAAAATTTAGGGGAATTAAGTTGGTTTCCTATACTACCTGATTTTGCTTCAATAAAATTATTAACTAAATCTTTATCAAGGGGATTGGTAACAATGGCTTTAACCTCATGATTTAAGGCTAGTTCGATCGCTTTATCCAAAGAATATAAAAGAGATTTACTATTATATACTAAACGCTTACCCAAATATAAAGTCCGCTCTTTAGTCGTGCGTTCTAAATCGTTAATTATCCCCAATTGCGAGGCAGGAATACTAAGAATAGGCAAAGCATCTTTAAAGATCGAACTTGCTTCGCTTACTTCATTAATAACGTGTGTTTTAATATCTAACTTAAATAACTTTATTAAATCATTAATATAATGATGATTTTCTATAAGAAAAAAATTATATTTAGTATGCCTTAACTCTAGCCAGGCTTTTAAAGTAATAAAAGGAGCGATAGAAGAAGGATCCCCAGAAGTTAAAGCCACAATTGATTGAGGATCAATGGCTTGGCTTGCATTTAAATGTGGAGCATGGAATAAGGGGTTTTTATTAGACATAATTAATATATACCAGTAATCAGATAAAATTTAATAAACTACTACAGAAGCAGATTGAAAAATCTCCTTAGTATATTCTTCTAAGATGATTTGCGATTTTTCATAAAATAATTTTTGTTGAATAAATTGCTTAAGCTGCTCTGTATGCTCAGGATTATTAGGATTAATTTGCAATAAAGGTCTTATCTCCAAAAGTAAAATAATTTTATAATAAGATCTAAGAGAAATAGGTCGGGTAAATTCCTGAGGTTTAATACTTCTAATTTCATTTAAAATTTCAGGAGTGATATAATCCTCAGGTATCCAATAACCTAAGTTAGGGTTTTTTTCTAGATTCCCTAAATTGCTTTGAGTAAGTGTTTGGATGGTTATATTATTACGATAGGTTTGAAAAAAATTATCTTCAGAAAAATGATTAGCTACCTTAGCAAAAGTCTCTCCTTTAGTTAATTGATTATACGCCAGGTTGATTTTATTTTCTGCACTTACTTTAGAAGTTTCAGTAAAAGGAATAGAGATTTCAGAAACTAGATATTCAAGCTTATTATTGAGGCTTAAAAGGCGATTAAGCTCCTCTTCAATCTCCTTAGTAGATAGTTTTACCCGGGAAAAAATATAATTTTGCTTGATTCTATCAACGATGATTTCATCCTTTAATTGTTTTAAAAATATATCTTTAGAAAGACCAGCTTTTAACCCCTGCTCAAGTAGGGTTCCTTTACTTAAATTCATTTTCTCTTCAAGCCCATTTAAGCTAGTAAGTACCTCTGCCTCAGTAACTGTGGTATTATATTTTATAGCCTCTTGCAGAAATAAGTAATTGCTAATTAACTGATTTAAAACTACTTTTTTAATTTCTTCAGAAGTTGCTGAGGATTTAGTTTGTTCTAATATATTATTAAATTTGATTTTTTGATTAAATTCAAAATTAAAAATTACATGATTTTTATTAACCACTGCCATAATTTTATCATTTTGTAAAGCCTTTATAGGAGGAGTTGCAAAACAAAAAAAACCAAGAAAACTTATAATGAAACAGAAAAAATTTGAAATTTTAATCATTTTTAATACTTTTAATTGCTAGTTCAATTATTGTAGTTTAGTTAAGCTTAATTGTATAGTCTGTAATATTTTTTATGTTGATCATAATACCATAAGTGTTACCGGTTCTAACTTTATAAAAATCTTTTTTAGTGTAAAAACTAAGGGTTAAACAATTAGAGGACCATTGCAAAAGCAAGTTAATTTCTTTTATTTTAGCCTCACTGGCTTTACTTAAATCAAATAAAGAAATGATATTAAAATTAAAATTCTGGCTGATTTTTATATAAGAAGATGCAGCTAATTCAGCTATTTTAGTAAAATTATAAATATTTGCATCTAATTGATTATAAAAAGAGTGGGTGAGGGAGGCTCCCATTAAAGAATTATTAAGAGCTAGGGTAGTATCGCTTGAAATGGGTACAAGATTAGCACTTAATATAGCCTCATAACTAAAAAGCAAGTGTTGATTAGGATAAATATCTAAAGAAACAAAGTAATTAGACCTTTGAATGGAGGTTTTTTTCTCAAGTACTCTTTCATCTAAAGGCAGTTGCAAATTATTAGCAGTAAGCTTAAGATTATTAACTGAGGAAGGATTAAAATTGATAATTTGGCCTATAAATAATCTACTACCTTGGCTATAATCTCCTAATAAGCTAGCTTGTAACCCATATTTAAAGCTTTTAGTTTCTTCAAATTTATCATAACCATCATAGTGGTTTAAATTTAGCATATTACTGCTTGTAATGTTAATGCTACTGCTATCAAAAGCAGAGTTATTTTTATTTTTATCTAAATAGCTAGAATAAGCTAATTGTAACACAGGACTAACGCTAGTACTATAAGATTTAAGATTATAAAAAACAGGATATTCCCAGGTGGTTGAAACACCAAAAGCTGAATAAGTGTTATCATTTAAAATAGGATTAGATTTAATGCTTAAGTAATAAACATTTTGGAAAATAGAATTTAAAGTATAATTTCCCGTAGAAGTTGGCTGAAACCACCTGTAATCAGTATTAACGTATATTCTATAAATATTATCTTTGGAGGTATGATAAAAATTAGCCGCAGAAGTTGAAAGGTTTAAACTACCAAAATCCGAATAGTCCATAAAATAACGATAATTCCAAACACTGCCGCTATTGTAAAGGGATTTAGTAATAAAATTATTGTTGATTTCCTTATAAGTGTAGATTTGTAAATTAGTATAGTTATTATTATTAAAAAAACCTTCAAGATTTAAGGTATTGGCGTAAAAACTTTCCTTAGAATCTTTAGGATTTATATTATAAAGATTTAAATAATTATCTCCTGAGGCTTGCTCTATTTTTAAAGAAGCACGCCATATATCTGTCATATTTGTTTTGGCATTTAAAAAATAATGTCCTCTAAAGTTTCTATTTTTATTATTAAATTGATAGTTTCCTTTAATATTGTTGTAGCTTGCGTTCATTTTAAACTCAATATTGTGAAAATATCCCTTATAATCTACTACAACTAAAGGAGATACTTTAGAAAAAATGTGAGTATTTATTAGCATATCTTGGGATTCCCCTATAGGTAAATAAAGGGGCAAAATCAAAGAGCCACCTAAAATAGAATTATTACCATAAGAAGGAGTTAAAAACCCTGCCGCTCTTTTAGAAGATAAATTAGAGAATCTAAGATAAGGTACCCAAAAGATGGGAACGGATTTAAGCTGCACCCAAGTATTATAAAAGCTTACAGTATTAGTTTCAGAATTATAACTCCCACGATGAGCATTAATTCGCCAAGTAGGTATAATGCTATTAACGATCTGGCAGCTAGTATAGCTTGCTTCCTTAAGGTTATAGATATTGGCACTATTTTTAGCAAGTATTTGGGCATTTAAGGAAGATTCATCATTAAATATTAGTTTTATTTCATTAATAATTGCAAAGGTAAGAGCAGAGTCTAAAGTAAGATTGTCAGCATAAAGAGTATTGCCATCAGCAGTAGTATAAACCACATTTCCTTCGGCATAGATTATATCATTTTTAGGATTATAAAATAACTTATCAGCTCTAAATAATTCATTTTCTGATTCAAACTGTACATTTCCTGAAGCTAAAAAAATATCATCTTTAAAATTATATTCTATATTAGAGGCTTTAAAATTTCCTTGGTTATTTTTAAGATTAATGCTTGAAATTTGTGGACGATTAGCCCTAGAGGGTGGGGTTGAAGATGTTTGGGCCGCTACATAACCCATATACATAAAGTTCCATAAAATGATAGGTAAGGTTAAAACTAATATTCTGAGAGCCTTTAATTTTAACCAACTTAAATTTATTATGAGTTTCTTTAAAAACATTTTTTCTATAGGCCTTCTTTTAAAAAAAGCAAAGTATAGGAAAACATTAGAACAATTAATTTACCTAACACCACAGCTATTAAAGGTGTCATTAACCCTGAAACCCCAAAGGCGTTTAAAAAATTAATACAAAAGTATATTATAAATCCTATTACTAAAGTGATAAAGATTGAATAGAGATTTTTACCACGACGTGTATCATATAATGAAAATCTTGCGCTAATTAGTACCATAGAAATCAATAAAAAAGGCAACGTTAGCAAATTATAAAAATATACAGCATAATTATTGCTTGATAAATTAATCTGCTTTAAAATTTCAATAAATTTATATAATTTCCAAATTAAAATTTGATTAGGTTCAGCTAAAATATTATTAAATTTATTAGTTTGAGCGCTTAGATTAATTATAATTTCTGGAACTTTATTAATAAAAGATGTTCCCTGATTTTTAACAATAGCATTATGTAAGGTTAAAACTTTATTATTAATTAAGCCACTTTCTGCCTTAATAATTCGATGCATTTTATTGCTTCTAATATCAAAAAGCGTGGGCATAATTAAAGTTAAGATATTTGAAGAATCTTGAATTAATCCCCTAGATAAAATTATATTTTGATCTGCAAGATTATTTTTATCAATAATCCAAATATTCTCCGTATTAAAAGTTATACTATCGCCTTCTTGTTTAATTTGGCGATCAATATTATTTAAGACATTTAATGAAATAGTGGCCAAAGGTGATAACAAACTAACAATACTTACTCCCCAAATAAAAGTTGATATTATAAAAGGACGTAAAAATTTCCATATAGAAAGGCCAGATGCTTTAAAAATATCTAATTCTTTGTTTAATACTAAAGTTCTAATACAATATAAGCTAGAAAATAAAATAATAAAAGGTGAAGTTTCAATAATTAACTCGGGCATTTTTAGTAAAGATATATAAACTATTTTTACTATGGTGAATTCAGTATATTTAGAATATTTGCGGATATTTTCGGTTACATCAGCTATTAAAATAAGAACACCTAATCCTAATACAAATAAGCTTGTGGTTTTAATATAAAATAAGCATAAATAGCGAAATATCTGGCTAGGCATTTTTCTTATTTTCCTATAATCTTATTAGGATTAAATAAATTGTTGGGATCAAATAACTCTTTAAGCATTTTTATAGACTGTACCTGCTCTTTATATAAGTTTTCCATTTCTATTTTATGAATCAATCCTATGCCATGCTCAGCACTAAATGTACCGTTAAGCGCCATAGTGTGTTCAATAATAACCTTTTTTATTTCGGATTTTAAGTTTTTAAAGTTTGTGTGAGGTAAAATCAATTCCTGTTTTAGATTGTTGCTAGCTAAGTTGTTATTACTAGCTTGGGAAATATTAAAATGCAAGTTACCATCTCCCATATGGCCAAAAACAACGGGTTTTAACTGTCCTGGATAGTGCAACTGTAATTGATCTAACATATTTTTAAGAAAATGGTTAATTTTCGAAATAGGCAGAGAAATATCATGTTTTAAACTAGGGCCTGATAAATTTTGGGCTTGCGGGATATTATAACGTAAATCCCATATTTTTTCTTCTTCAGATATAATGTAATCGTTAAGATTTTTGTTATCCTTAAGATTAGCATTTACTAAAGCAAAAATGTAATTAAAAAAATCTTGATCTTTTACAGGTAAATCCAAAGTAATCAATATATACCAGGATTTATCATGTTTAGTTAATTTCTGATTTAAAGGAAAATAGATGTCTTTACAATTATTTAAAACCATATCAACTGCATTTTGATTAAAGATTTCATAAGCAGAAATAAAGCTAAAAAACTTATCATATAACTTAACAAACACCTCATCTAAGTGTGAACTATCAGTTAACCCGGCCAAAATATGAATTTTGCGTGGTACGCAAGGAAATAATTTACAAGCAACTGCGGTAATAAATCCTAAACTACCCTCACCACCAATAAAAAGATGTTTAAGCTCAGGGCCAATATTGCGTTTGCGTAAAATATTTAAATCAGAATAAATGTGGCCATTAGGTAAGACTACCTCTATACCTAAAGCCAAATCTCTAGTAAGACCATATTTAATCACATTGGTTCCCCCTGCGTTGGTGGCAAAATTTCCCCCAATAGTGCACCATTTTTGGGAGGGTAGCTGCAAAGGGAAAAATAAATTATGATTTTTTGCATAAGTTTGCAAATCTTGCAAAACCACCCCGGATTGGGCAATCAGAGAATGATTTTTAGGATCGATCGCTAAAATCTTACTTAGATTACGAGAGCTTAATATGATTTGATTTTCTTGGGCTACGCTACCTCCTACAAGGCCAGTATTACCACCTTGCGGTACCATAGCCACTTCATATTGGTTACACAAGCTTACTATCTGAGCAGCCTCTATGGTGGAATTGGGCATAACAACCGCTAAGCATTGGGAGTTAAAATTACCACGCTGTTCCTTCAAAAATTCTTTTAAAAGATTTTCCTTGACACCTGCGGCTCCCATAATAACATTTGCTTCTCCCACAATTTCTGTAGCTTTTGCTTTAAATGTATCAATATGGTTTAACCTATTTGTAGTGCTGAGTGTTTTTGGCATTATATATATTTGTATAAAATTACTTATATTTTAGTGTACAAGGTTTAGATTAAATAAATATCTTTATTAAGCGGTTTAAGTATTTTCTTCTTAAACGGCACTAGCCTTTTGTAATCGCTCGTTAATGGTAAGACCTAAGTCAATTTGGGGAATAGGCATTACTGCAATGATTTTAGGTTGTAGTAGATCAAGCTCCCAAAGCATTTTAAAAAAATTACTAGCTGCTTCTGCTAAATCAGAGGCTTGGGATAAATTTAAAATTTTTACTTCTTTAGGGACTAAAAAATTTATTTTACCAAATGCTAATAAGGCTTCACCTTCTTTAATTTCTAAAGCATTTAAGCGTAAAGGAGTGTTAGGGCTATAATGTTTATTGAGCATGCCAGGTGAAGCTAAAGCATTAGAATATTTATTCTCATATTGTGGTGTTTTATCATATATTTTAGAAAACCATGGATACTGAGTATGATTTATAAGTTTGATTCCAGTTTTTTCTATGTTTTCAATACCTAAACTGCCATGCCGTAATAATTTAATTTGATTAATATCAGAAATGTCTAATACGGTAGATTCTAAACCTAACTGTGTAGAGCCTCCATCTAATATTAACAATCCTTTATCTGATAGTTTTTTGTCCATAAAGGATAATTTTACGTGTAAAGCTAAGGTAGGGCTTAATTTATTGCTAATATTAGCGCTTGGAGCCACCAAAGGTCCCGTGCAAGTAATTAATTTTAAAGCAATTGGATTATTAGGTATTCTAAAGGCCTGTTTGTTGGAGCCATTGGCACAAAGAGGAGAAATCTTTGAGCCAGGTTTTTTTTCCAAAATTAAAGTTAAAGGCCCAGGCATAAAAGCTTTACTTAATATTTCAAAAATTTCATTGATAATAAAATGTTCTTTAATACTATCGGTATTAGCAAAATGCACTATTAAAGGATTATTTTTTGGCCGGCCTTTTAAAGCATAGATTTTTTCAATTGCCTTATCAAAATAACAAGAGGCCCCCAAGCCGTAGACGGTTTCTGTAGGGAAAGCCACCAGTTCTTGCTGTTTAATATATTCGCAAGCCAGTTTAATGTTTTGATCATTGGCTTCTAATAGTTTAGGAGCTTGAAAAAAGATGGTATTAGTCATTTAGCCTTACTTTAGATTTTCCCGCTAGCTAGCAAAGAAGGGGCTAAATAAGGAGGTATGCCATAGCGAAAATTTGCATGTTCTTCCATAAAATTTACGCTTCCTCCAGCAGCTATAATTAAGGCATGTCCAGAGGCAATATCCCAATCGCAAGCTTTATTCCTTTTTCTAATATAATAATCCGCCTCTCCTTCAGCAATATGGCAAAATTTTATCGCTGAGGGGATTTTTATTTCATTAACAATATTAAGTTTTTTTAAAATATCTTTAGGAGTAATTTGCTCTTCAGAAGACATTAAAACTGCTCCTGAGGTGGGAATTTTTCTCACAAAAATTTGCTGGGCGTGCGCATTTTTAATTTGCTTAAAAGCTCCGTATTTTAAAGAGCCGTACCACATAGTTTCTGTTTCAGGAGCATAAATAAGGCCAAAAATTGGTATATTATTTTCAATATAGGCAATATTTATGCAATAATTAGGATCTTTATTTAGATAAGATTTTGTACTATCAATTGGATCAATAGACCAAAATCCTGCATTAATTGAGGCTATAAGTGGGTTGGTTAAGCTTACATCTTCTTCTGATATAATTAAATCATGGTTACATAATTTTTCTCTAATGGCTGTGGTAAGGAATAAATCTAACGCTTTATCTGCATTAGTAACAAAAGAATTATCTAGTTTTTTTTCGATAATTAGATCAACTTCTTTAAGTTGTTTAGCTAAATCTCCTGCTTCTTTGGTATATTGTAATAAAATATCTATTTTGTTATGATCAAACATAAATGAAATCCTGTAATGCTTTGCTTTAAAGAGCTTTTAGGTTTAAAGAAATGATGTAAATTTATAAGTATAACTAATATAATAGCAAGATAAAAGCCAAAACAAGGAAAAACTTATGCTATATATAAAAATTAATTTTTCTGCTATGATTATAAAAAATCTTTTTAGCTCTCATTATATAAAGCTTACTATATAACATATAATTACTTTCATTAAATTGATAATAGGATTCATAAATTATGCAAATCAAATTTACAAATACATTTAAGCCAACTAATAAGGATATATTATTATTGTTTGTTTCAACAGATAATCTTAAGGGTTTACAAAATTACACTGGATTTAAAGGAGATAATTTTACCCAATTATTAGCAGATTTTTCCTTTGAAGGAGAAAAAAAACAGGTTTTAGATTTACCAGCTTTTACAGGTAGCAAACGCACTTTATTGATAGGGTTAGGTGCTCAAGATAAATTGACCGAAAGTGAATTAGTAAAAATTGGCGGTTTTGCGGCTAGTTTAGTAAAAAAAGAAGAAAAAATAGTTGTTAGTTTTATTATTGATCAAAATACTATACCAGCTAAATTAAATGTGATCAACAACCTATTAACTGGACTAAAATTAAAGGCCTGGGGTTTTGATAAATATCTTACAGATGAAAAACATCACCTTACCTATAAAATCAAAGAAATTATTTTACTTAATGTAAAAGCTAGTGAAGTTAATTTAGAAGAAATAGAGGCCTTAACTAAAGGGATCAATACAGCTAAAGATCTAATTATGGAGCCAGCAAATGTGCTTTATCCTGAAAGTTTTGTAGCTAAAATTAAAGAATTAGAAGCTATTGGGGTGCAAGTAGAAGTGTTAGATAAGGCAACTTTAAGTAAAAAAGGTTTAAATGCTTTATTAAGCGTAGCAAATGGTAGTGTTAACGCACCTTATGTAGTTGTTCTAAAATATAATAATGCCAGCCAAAAACAGCCTTTAGCTTTTATTGGTAAAGGAGTTACCTTTGATTCAGGAGGGTATAGTTTAAAAACTGGGGTCGGGATGATAGGGATGAAAGGAGATATGGCAGGAGCAGCTGCCGTAGTAGGTTTGGTGCAAACTTTAGCATTACGAAAAGCCAAAGTAAATGTGGTTGGTGTAGTAGGTTTAGTAGAGAATTTAGTAAACTCAAATGCTACTAAACCAGGAGATATTATTACATCTATGTCTGGTAAAACCATAGAAATTTTAAATACAGATGCAGAAGGCAGATTGGTTTTAGCTGATTTACTATGGTATACCCAACAAGAATTAAAGCCGCAGTTTATGATTAATCTTGCTACTTTAACTTATGCGGTAATTGTAGCTTTGGGAACACAGCGTGCTGGATTGTTTTCTAATAATTCAGAACTAGCTATTAATATATCTTCTTCTGCTGAGCAAACTGGTGAATTAGTGTGGCAACTGCCATTGGGTGAAGAATATAGAAAAAGTTTAAAATCTCATATTGCAGATTTGCAAAATATTACGTTAGATACTAGGTCTTCAGGTAGCATTTTTGCCGCTATGTTTTTACAGGAATTTATTAATAATACTCCTTGGGCACATTTAGATATTGCTGGGGTTTCTGAAGCTACCTCTGATACTGATTATAATAAAAAGGGAGCCACGGGTTTTGGAGTAAGGCTTTTAAATTCCTTGGTAAAAAATTATTATGAAGGTGATTAATAGGCTGTATTTTTTTAAGTAGCCATTTTAAAGAGTAAACAGAATAAATATGATAGAAGTAAATTTTTATGCTATATTTTTGGATAATACTACAAAAATTTTAATTAGCTTGCTAGAAAAATCCTATTCATTAAAGGCCTCAGCTTATTTGATTGTAAAAGACAAGGTGGTTGCTCAAAAGATTGATCAAATTTTATGGTCTTCTAGTACTTGGTTGCCCCATTGTTTAGATAACGAGGATATGGCTAAAAATTCTCCTATTATTATTACCACTGATGCTGAACAACCTTTTAAAGAAAAATCTGAGGATGATCAGCAATTTTTATTTTTATTTGAAGATGCGGAATTTGAAAACAAAGCTTATGAAAATTTAACCGTTTTTAAAAAAGTTTTTGTTATATTTAACGCTCAAAATGAAGATATTTTAAAATTTAACCGCAAGCGCTGGAAGCAATGGCAGCAAAGCGGCCTTAAGCTTGATTTAAAGTATTATAAGCAAAGTGCAGATGGAAAGTTTGAAAAGGTTTAATTAAAAGTAATATAAAAACTTATGACTTATGTAATATAAATTAAAAGATAGGAAAAGAGCTGTAGCGATGATAATCAAAGCAATGATGAGATTAATAATTATTTTTATGCTGTTTAATGGTATTTTAAAAGCAGCAATATTTGATTATGAAATTCCTATTGCTGCCCGGGCGCAAGATACGCAAGTAGCTAAGGAACAAGCCATTAGTAAGGGACGTTTCTTAGCTTTAAAATATGTAATTAAAAAAATAGTCACTTTAAAATTTTCTCAAAAAGTTGATAATTTAATCACCGAAAATAACGCTTATTTATTTGATAAAAGTTTTAGAATTTATAATGAAAATCTAGCTAGTAGATCTTATGCAGCTACGGCTATGTTTTATTTTAACCAAAAAGAAATTTATGATTTTTTAGATGCTAACAAAATTCCTTATGTTAAAAACGCTGAGCAAAGATATTTAATAATTAGTAATTATTATGAAGATGGGCAATTGCTCAATGATCATCCTTGGAACGATTATTGGATTAATCTAGAAGAAGATACTTTTTTATCTAATTTTATTTTTTACAAGCCCCAAGATGAACAACTGTTATTAAAAAAAGAAATACTAAATCAGCTTAAAAATAATTTAGAAATAGATAACGTATTTTTGGTTAGCGTTAATTTTCGCCCTGATAATACCTATGAAATTAAAATTAAAAATTACAACTTGGATGAAGAAAAAACTTTGCCTATAGCTGCAGATGTATTAGAAGCTAGAAGTATTACTGCCCAATACATTGAAGATAAGCTAAAAACTAATATTATTGCTAGTTATTTAGCTAAAGAGCATAAGGATCTTTTTACGGTATCTACAGTGGATTTTAATGAATGGGTACAAATTCAGGCGCAATTAAAAACTCTTAAGGAAATTACTGGGGTTGAAGTTAAAGAAATAGGATTTAACTATGTAAAGGTGCAAATTTCTTACTCGCGCCCCTTAGAAGTGCTTGTCTCAATTTTAGCTAAAAACTGTATTTTCTTAGAGACTACTTCTAATGATCTTATAAAAATCAATGATTGTCCTAGATAACAAATAATCACAAGCTATGCCTGAACAACAATTATTTTTTAATTTTGACCCTAAGCAAGACGCTCAAATTTATAATTATCATAATCTGATAATTGGGAAATTTAATAAACACCTTTATGATTTTTTATTTACTCAGCAAGTATGGCGCTTTAATGTGATATTTATTTTTGGTAATCAAGGGGTAGGTAAAACTTCTTTGATTATTTCTTATTTACTTAAATTTCAACTAAAATGGCAAACAATTAATCTAAGTAATTGGTCAAACGCTACTTTAAAAACTAATATTTTAGAAGAAGCCATTCTTAAAAATGATGTTTTACTTTTAGAGGATCTGGGGCCTTTAAGTAGGGATCAAGAAGTACAACTTTTTAATTTTTACAATTTAGTAATTAATTTAAATAAAAAACTGATTATTACCTCTTTAAATCCGCCCTCAATGTTGGATATTAATCTAGCAGATTTAAAATCTCGGCTTAAGGCAGCTATAATTTTTAAAATCGATAATCCAGAAGATGAATTACTTGAACCTTTATTTATAAAAATTTTAGCAGATAAGCAATTGATCGTTACTCCTGAGGTTATGCATTATATATTAAAACGCATTCCTCGTACTTGTAAAAGTATACAGGTCGCGGCTAATAAATTAGAAGTTTTTATTATGCAAGAGCGTAAAAATCTTACTGTTGCCTTAGCTAAACAAGCCTTAGATTTAAACTAAGGCTTTATTTTAACAAATACTTACGCCAATTTTTATCAAATTTCTTAATATATTTACATAATTATGGGGATCAAAGTTAATAGAGCAGGTGGCTTTTAAAAGTACTTTAACCTTATATCCCAATTTAACCGCATCTTGAGCGGTGGCTTTTACACACCAATCAAGGGCTAATCCTACTAGAACCACTTCAGTTATTGCGCATTGTTTAAGATATTCATATAAGCCCGTGGAATTGCCTTTATCGTCATAAAAAGCGCTATAGGAATCATATAAAGTATCTTGTCCTTTATAAATAAATTTATCAATTTTTGCTGAAAGAAGATTAGAAGATATTTCTGCTCCTAAGCTTCCTGCAACGCAATGAGTAGGCCACAATGCTTGGGTTTTACCCTGCACATTAATAACTTTACCCAATTGGTAATTATGAGCAGAGGCAAAAGATATATGGTTTTGGGGATGGTAATCCTGGGTACAAATTATTTTACTGTAGCTAGCATAGGATATATTATTATTAATAATAGGAATAATTTTATGACTATCTTTTATACCTAAGGCTCCGCCTTCTAAAAAATCATTTTGTAAATCAATAATAATAAGAGCTTGATTGTGACTCATTTTGGGCTTATGAAATTATAATAGTTTTCTAAAATCTTATTGAATATAAATAAGATTGTCTTTAATAAATAATTTGTTTTTACCATTAATAAAATCTAAGGCATAGCGGCCGAAAATATCATAGGACCAGCCTTTTAGAAAACTGGCATTTGATTCTTCTTTTAACAAAAGGAACTTGGTTAATTCTTCATTGGTGGTGATTAAGTTGCTATTAACGGTATAATTATTGGCACAGGTGTTTAAGATAATTTTTAATATATGAAAAATATCAACTTGATTTTTAGTGAGTTTAGGTATTGGCAAATTTTCTTCTTTTATTTCAGCAACGCCTGTAACTGTAGTAAATATTTCATCAAAGTAATGCTCTAAATCATCTTCCTTTAATTTTTCTAATAAGGCCTCTTTGCTATTAAAATTGCCTAAAGCAATAGTTTTTATTAGATGGGTAGTCATTACCAAATTAGGGGATAAGTTTAAATTTTTTGCCACTTGTTCACGCCATAATATTAAAGCTTCTATTATTTTTATTTCTTTAGCAGAAGCGTTAGCAGGTAGAGCTTTAAATAATTTTTTTTCTAAATTAAAGTGATATTGCTCAGGATTTTCCATTTGCTTAAAATGGCTATCTAACCAAGACAATCTGTGCATTTGTATCAATATATTTGATAGCTTCTCATATATTTCATAAAGATAAATTACATCATGAGCCGCATACTTTAATTGATTTAAAGATAAAGGCCTTTTTAACCAATTGCTATTTTTTAAGGATTTATCAATATTTAAATCTAAAAGCACTTTAACTAGTTTTTCATAACTAATTTCCTTAGGATAATTAAGAGCCAAAGCGGCAATTTGAGTATCAAACAGATTAGGAGGTAAAGTACGATTTTGGTAAAAAAATATTTCTAAATCTTGTCTAGCACCATGAAATATTTTAAGAATATTAGGATTATAAATAATCTTAAATAAGGAGGATAAATCCAAATTACTAAGGCAATCAATAATTAAAGCAAATCCCTTTTTATAGCAAATTTGCATAAGACATAGATTGGGAAAATAAGTGGTAGTTCTTAGGAATTCGGTATCTATGGCAATATAAGGAGATTTTCCAATCTCAAGACAATATAAATCTAGATTCTTTTGTTCATTAATAACAATGTATTCCAAAATATAGCGGTCCTTAAAGGAGGTTTTAGCCTATAAAAACAGATTATAATAAATATTACTGAAGGTATTATCTTGTTAGTATAGCCTTTAACATATTTAAACTAAAGCATAATTTTTTATCTCTTTAGATGATTTTAATTTTGCTATTAAAATAAAAGTTGCAAAATCAGATTATTTATAGCTACAATTAATCTAAATAATCTATCTGTGTTTTACATATATTAGATTTATGCCCCGATATAGTAAGAAGATCTTCTTGTTATTTTTAAAAAATTTCAATTATATAATTTACACATGAGTTTTATGACCATAATAATCATTATGCCTTTTAATAATCCTTTTTGCCGAACTAAAACTAAGCCTGTAGTTTTAGCCGCATTGCCTTATATTCAATACAGTAGTTTAAAGGAGCAAATGATTATTATTACTCCTTATACTTCTACGCCTTTGCTTAGAGTAAAAATAAGTATAATACCTAAATACATTAAGAAAAAAAATTATAAATATGCGGTGAAACAAGCCATTATTAATATTCTTAAAAATCAGGCAGAATCTATAAATAATCAAGACCATTTAACAAATAAATTACTATTACATATACATCAGGATTTAAAGCTAGCGAGCTTTTTAAAGAGCAATTTTTCTTATTCAAAAGTATTTTTGGTAAAGCATGGGCAGTATTTTATTAATCGTTTTAAAGAGCAATTTTCCTTAATAAGATTTTTTTATTACCATTTTTATATAAAAAAACTTGATAAAATTTTATGTATTAGCAATTATGTTCGCGTTTGCTTAGCGGATAACTATCCTAAAATGAATGAAAAAATAATTATATGTTACAATAATTATGGTCATTTATTACTAAATACTGAAACTATCTCTTTAAAGAGTAAACAAAATCAAATAGTTTTTGCCGGTAAAGCAGTAAAATTTAAGGGGATAGTAGAATTTTTGCTATCTTTAATTGAGATTATGCCATTGCAGCAAAATTATAAAGCAGTGGTTATTGTTGCTTATTTTGCTAAAAATTTTAAGCAAACAGATAGATATAATCCTAATAGCAGCGAAATTTTTAGCGACTTAGCTAAAGAATTAAAAATATCTGCAGAAGCTTGTAGCCAAATTTTACGCCTAATAAAAGAAGATAGAATTACGTTATACACTAATTTAAGTAATCAAGAAGTATTTCAGGTGATGGCTTTATCTAAAATTTTTGTAGTTCCAACTAAATCAAATGAGCCCTTTGGCCTTGTAGCCTTAGAAGGACATTTAGCTAAATGTGCAGTTATTAGCTCAGGCAAGGGGGGTCTTAAAGAAGTAAGTGGTCCTTATGCGCTTTACTTAGATCAGGTAAGCCCAGCAGAAATTGCAAAAAAAGTAAAACTTCTCATGGAAGATGAAACAAAATTGATAAATTTAGCCCTAGATGGCTATCAATATGCTATAGATAAATTTGACCCTAAAACCCTAGTAAGGCAATTAGATAATAAAATTATTGCTGAGCTAGAAGATTAATAATAAATTAACAAAATTAAGATTTAATAAAAAAGCTATGAAAATTCCCAAAATTAGCTGCATTGTGCCAGTTTATAATATAGAAAAATATGTGGCTCGTTGTTTAGATAGCCTTATTAATCAAACCTTTAAGGATATAGAGATTATTGTGATTAATGATGGGTCAACTGATAATAGTTTGGCGATAATTAAGGAATACGCAAAAAAAGATCAAAGAATTAAATTTTTAACTACCGTTAATCAAGGCCTTTCAGTTTCTAGAAATCAGGGTTTACAGCTGGCACAAGGCGAGTATATTCACTTTATAGATGGGGATGATAGCATAAGTTTAAAGGCATATGAAAGCCTTGATCAAGAATGCAATTTTTTAGATAATAAGCCACTTGATGTGATTATTTTTGATTACTATAAGGTTTATGAAGGTGGAGAAAAAACGCTTAAAACTAATAAAAAAATTAATCAGGGATTTTATGGCACTTATGAAGATAAGCTAAAAATCTTAAGCTCAGGGGTGGTGGCATGGAATAAAATCTATAAAAGAGATTTTTTAAAGCAGCATAATAGTAGCTTTCATCCTAGTATTATTTATGAAGACCTTCCTTTTTTTTGGAAAAATATTATTTTATCCAATAACATATTTTATAGTAAATTAGCGTTGTATCTTTATTATCAAAATAAAAATTCTATTATGAACTCATCTTTGAATTATAATAAATCAAAGCATATTATTAAATCTATGGAACTGGTAAAGGAGTATTTAATTAATACTAATAATTTTAATGCTTATAAAAATTTATTTGTGCCAAAGCTTTTAAAAACCTTTAGTAAATTCTTTGATCAAACTAAAAACAATAAACGTCAATTGTTTTTAGAAATGCAAAAAAGCCTTGCTTGGATTGATTTAAAAAGCTATAAGAAAATTTTAGGTAATTTAAAATATATAAAGTATTCATGTTTAATGAGATGTAATTATATATTATATAGACTATTTTTTTAAAATGGTTTTAAATAGGGAAGCTAATGTTAAATAAGATAATTTTGGGAGATTGCTTAGAGGTATTAAAAACAATAGAGGATCAAAGCGTAGATTTAGTATTTGCTGACCCTCCTTATAATATGCAAATGTCTAAAAAGCTATTACGTCCTAACCGTACTAAAGTAAATGGGGTACAAGAGATTGCATGGGATCAATTTACTTCGTTTCAAAGTTATGATGATTTTAGTTTATCTTGGTTAACAGAAACCCAAAGAGTTTTAAAGCCTTCAGGTACATTTTGGGTAACTGGTACTTATCACAATATTTTTAGAATAGGCAAAATTATTCAAGATTTAGGGTTATGGATTTTAAACGATTTGATTTGGGCAAAAACTAATCCAATGCCAAATTTTAAAGGAGTGAGATTTTCTAACGCTCATGAAACTTTAATTTGGGCAGCGAAAAGTCGTGATTCCAAGTACTGCTTTAATTATCAATCTATGAAAATCCTTAATGATGATAAGCAAATGACCAGCATTTGGAATCTGCCAGTATGTAACGGTAGCGAACGCTTAAAAATAGAGAATAAAACGGTTCATCCTACACAAAAACCCATGGATTTACTAATGCGAGTGATTTTAGCATCAACTTTAGAAAATGATATTATTTTAGACCCTTTTTCAGGCACAGGAACAACCGCCGTGGTTGCTAAAATGTTGGGCCGACGTTTTATAGGTATAGAAAAGGATCAGCATTATCTAACTTTAGCTCAAGCTAGGTTAGATAATACGGTGCCTTTAAATATTAATCATGTACAGCTAAAAGATGTTAAACCTAATAAAAGAGTTTCTTTGGGAAATCTGATTCAAAAAGGCTTGTTAGAAGTTGGAGAATCTATCTACGATAAAAATTTAGAAAACCCGGCTATTGTTTGTCTGGATGGCTCTTTAATTTATACCAATGAGGCTGTTGGAAGTATTCATCAGGTTGCCGAAAAAATTATAAAAAAGCCGACTAATGGCTGGTTTTTTTGGTATATTTGTCGTGATGATACCTTACTTAGTCTTAACATTTTGCGTGAGCACTATCTAGAAGGCTTAGCTGAATCAAATTAGATAAATCGTATATAAAACTTATAGATTTAGCTCAAAAAATTAGCGCACAAAGATAACTAATGGATTAATTATAAGGGAAATTACGATTGGCTTATTTTATTAAAACTTTGTGCTTTTAAAAATACTTTCTGAAATTATGCTATACTAGAAACCTAATTAGTTAATTTGAGGTAGTTTAGGGTGATAAAAATGGTTTTAAGATTTTGGGGAAGTAGCTTAAATATTTTTATTTTTGCTATTATAGGGGTTATAGCAGGATTGGCGTTTGGTGAAAAGGTTATATTCCTTAAGCCTATTGGTGATATTTTTATTCAATTAATTAGGATGTTAATTGTTCCGGTGGTAATGTTTTCTATTTTAAATAGTACATCTCAGCTAGCAAACACGAATAATGCAGGTAAAGTAAGCTTTTTTGGTTTTCTTTATTTTTTTGTAACTTCAGTAGCTGCAGGAGTTTTAGGTATTATGTTTGCTAAGATATTTAACGTGGGATTAGGATTACAAGGGGTGCCTGCTAGCTTATTAACGGGAGATCAACTATATTCTTCTCCAGAAATAGCTAAACAGCCTAGCTTTTGGGAATTTATCATTAATATTATCCCCTCAAATCCTATAGCAGCTTTAGTCCAAGGTAATATTTTGCAAATTATCACCTTTTTTGCTTTTTTAGGGGTAGCAATCTCTTATTTAAAAAATGATTATAAAGATAATTTATTACAATCCATCAATGTTTTAAATGAAGCTTTGCTGTGGATTATGAGTAAGGTGATGTTAATCACTCCACTGGCAGTATTATCTTTGATAGCTTATGCTACTGGAACATTAGGCCTAGAAATTTTATTCTTAACTTTAAAGTTTTTATTTATATTTTTATTAGGCTGTATATTTTTGGTATATGGGGTTTTTGGCTTGATTATGAAATACTTCTCTAACGTGCCTTATAGAACTTTTGTGAAAAAAATTATACCTTTGCAGATTATTTCTTTTACTACTGCATCCTCTTTAGTTAGTTTACCCACCAATCTTATGGTATGTGACAGACTAAAATTAAATAAAAACATTTCTAATTTTATTTTACCTATAGGGGCTACGGTTAATATGAATGGTAACGCTATGTATTTTAGTATGTCAGCCATATTTTTTGCTCATATGTTTAATATAGACATTACCTTTACAGGCTATATTGCCATAGTGTTGGCCTCTATTTTAGGAGCTATAGGAACCTCAGGTGTGCCAGGGCCTAGCTTATTAATAGTGGCCGTATTGGTAGTGATTAATGTACCTTTAGCCGGCTTGCCTTTATTATTTGCCGTAGACAGAATTTTTGATATGATCAGAACCTCTATTAATGTGGTGGGAGATACAACTTGCGTTGGTGTACTGGATAAATATCTAGGTTATAACTCCCAAGATGTGGCTAAAGCTACTTACATTGATTAATCAAAAGAGTAAAGTAAAAAAGCAAGCTTAGGTTTATTTTAAATTTAACTTGTTTTTTTACTTACCTTTAGTGGTGTTTTTGGGTTTTGACGCTACTTTTTTCTCTTAATACATTTGCTAAAGGAAAGCAAGTGTGATAACATAGCCAATGTTTATAAAAAGTAAAGTAGAGTGTTTAAAAAGATTATGTTAAGATTGTAGGCTTAATTGCCGCAAAAACCCTCCTGTTGTAATAGATTAAATTGCTATAATTTAAGTGTTATCATTTAAATTCTCTTTAACTTGTAAGTTATCAACCCATAAAAAAAGAAGGTTATTATGTTTAATCTAGCTACTAAGGTATCTACTTTAAGAAAACTCCTAATTAGCCTTGCTATTTTATTTTTAGCTGCCTGTGGGGGTAAAAAAGTAAGTTCAAGCGGAGAGTGTATTTTTCCAGAAGACAAAGGAAAACTTGCGCCAACTTGGATATGTGGAGCCTTTACAGAAGGAGTAGCCATATCTGCAGTAGGTTATGCTGTAAAATCTGATGAGGGCATTAATAACATGTATAAAAGGGCTTCTAGTCAAGCCAGAGAGTTTTTAGCACAAAAAATTCAAGCTGACATTAAAACCATAATTACAACTTTTGTTGAAACCATAGATGCTACAGATAAGGATAAAATTTCTCCTAAGACTAAGCCAACTGAAGTGTATATTGGTAGCCATTTACTAGGACATGCTAAAGTTTATAAGCAAATGATAAGTCCTTCAGGTGATTTATATGTTTTATTAGGCTTTGATGCGGCAGCTTATGCAGCATTTATTGAAGACAATATTAACCAAAATTTTAACATTGATAAAGAGAAGTTACAAAAAAAAAATATCTCCTGATGCGTTAAATACTTTAAAGGAGCAAATTAGTAATAATATATTATATAATCAATCCACAGAGCATTTACATACAACTACAGACTATGTGGCTAACAATAGTAAGCAATATAATGAAAGTGAAATTATTATAAAGCAAGATGCTCCTATAGGATTTCCTTTCCCTTAGTTTTCTAATATCAATGGTTATCTTAGTATAGTCTTAATAGGATAAGGAAGGTGTGACATTAAAATTAGAACAACTTTAATTTACTTATGTTTTTTTATTATTTGTGGTTGCTCTAATCACAATAAAAACATTGAAAATACTATTAAGCAGCTAAAAAGCAATAAAGTTACTCCAGATTATATTAAAGATTATGCTAGTAAACCTGATTCCGCAAATTATTTACTAAATACTCAAGAAGCGGCCAGAATAGGGTTTATTATTAGTGATATTCCTAATAGCACTACCTCATTTATTGCTGCTTTTAAAGATTATCAAATGCTTGAGGATAGAGCTAAGATTACTATAGGTAATGCTACTTCCTCTTTAATAGCTGGTACCTTAGGAAATGATAATAACTTAAAATATATTGGTTCAGATTTTGAAAGAGGTATGAACCATCTTTACCAAGCTCTTAATTATCTTAAAGTTAATAAATTAGATTCAGCTTTAGTAGAAATTAGGGCCGCATCTAATGTGCAAAAAATGGCTGCTGCTAATAGAGAAGGTAAATTATTTGATGCTCAAAGCAAAATTAGTCAGTATAAATTTTCCCCAAATATTGCAGAAGCTTTAACAGAATCTCAACAAATTGTTAGATCAGCTAAAAGTAAGTTTTTAAATCCTTACATTTTTTATGTTTCAGGAAATTTAAGAGAACTTAAAGGTGATTATAATAGCGCGTTAGTAGAATATAAAAATGCCTTAGAGTTAAATCCCAACAATAAATATATTTTGCAAGACGTTTTACGCTTAAGCAAAATATATGATCCTTCTACCTATTTAATGCTTAAAAATTCTACTAAGGTTAAAGAAATAACGCAACAAGAATATGATAATTCTAATACCATTTTAGTTATATATGAGCAAGATTTTGTACCTTCTAAATCTTCCATACCAGGAGCAATATATATAGATGGAAAAGTGGTTTCAATATCATTACCTGCTTATTTAGGTAAACAAGGTGGGCTTAATAATGTCAATGTGGTGCTTAGCAATCCTAGTAAGGAGATAGTGGGCAAAGATAGCACTATGGAGTTAGGCAACATTTTCACCTTAGCACACAATGATTTAGCGGAAAAATATAGTGGTATCTTACTTAGGCAGATTACTAGAATTGTTTCAAAAATAGCGGTACAAAACCAAATGCAAAATGATACCGTAGCCTTATTAAGTGGTATAGCTATGGCTTTAACAGAAAATGCTGATTTAAGATCTTTTAGAACGCTACCAAGCTATGTTCAGGTTGCTAAAATTAATACCCCTCAGGATTTTGATTCTTTAGAAGTTACAATTAGTTCAGTAAAAAATGTAAAAGTTACTAATTTAAAACTAAAGAAGCAAGAAGTTGCTATAATTTATATTATTGATACAGGAGGTTATGTATATAGTAATATAATTTATAAGAGTAAAAAAATGTAAACTTTCTGTAAATTAAATGGAGATATTATGAAAAAATATATAGCTTTATCTTTTCTGGTTTTATTAGCAGCTTGTGGAGGAACAAGATATCAAGAAGTAGAAAAAAATTCTCTTAGCAGTACTTTTTCTATAAGAGATCAGGTAAATTTAGTTAATGAGTTAACTAATAAATTGATCATTGATAATTCTTTAAAGCAACAGGTAGGCTTTGGTAGACCAACTTTATTGATTGATACTATTAAAAACAAAACCTCTGAGCAAATTGATACTGAAAGTATGACCGATACTTTAAAAACAGCTTTAGTTAAATCCCGTATGTTTTCTGTGATTAATCGTGATAGAACTAACCTATTGTTAAGAGAAAGAGAGATTAATCAATCAGGTTTAAGTGATTCAGCAAAAGCTACGCAACTTGGTAAATTATGGGGAGCAAAATTTGCTTTATATGGTAATTTTAGCTCAATTGTAAGTTATGTAGGTAGAGAAAAACAAATCTCTTATAAGTTTACTTTAATTATACAAAATATTGAAACTGGTGAAGAATTTTGGGTTGATGAAGCTTCTTTAAATAAAATTAGCAAAAAATCTTTCTTTTAATTTAGTAGTTTAAATAATTTATTAAAAGCAAAATAATTCTAAAACAAAGAGGTAAAATTTTATAGTAGAAGGCCCACTAACAAGGGTTTTCTACTATAATTTTTTTTCCTACCCTATTTTTATCTGCCTACTTTACATGCTTAAATGTTGAAGCCTTGTTAATCACGTAATTAAATAGCCTTACTTAATTTAGGTACCATAAGTATTGTTACTAATAAATGGATTTTATAGTAACTAAAGATTTATCAATTACAAATACTTTAGATATATGTTCTTTAGCTATGTTTTCTTCGTTAGATTCAATCTTTAAATAATAGGTACCATAAGGTATTCTTTCAAAAATATAATAACCTTCAGCATCGCTACGACTGGTGGCCATAACTTCGCCTTCGCTACTATAAAGTTTTACTCTAGCTGATTTTACTGGTATCTGCATTGCTGCATTTTTTAATTTTCCTGTAGCAGTAAAGCTAGTGGCAGCAGCCTTTAAATCAAGATTTTTTTTAGTTTTAGTAGAAGTGGGGTTATTAATAGGGTTTTGATTTTTAATTGGAGCTTTATAAATAACTCCTTCTAAATCACCGCTTTTAATTAGGGCAAATTGCAAAGTATCAGTAATAGAAGGGCGTAACATGCGCTTTATTTCTTGTTCTTTAGGTAATATCATAATATCATCCACAGATTCAAGAGCTACACTGAAGTTGAGATTTTCATAAGGAACAAGATTATTAAGATAAATTGATCCCTCTTCATCGCTTTTAGCAGGAGCGTTATTGTTATTAACTGTTAAAGTAGCATCACGTATAGGTTCATCAATACCTTCATCATAAATCCCATTATAATTATTATCGATGAAAATCTTAGCTGCTAAATTACCCTGATTAAATAAATAATTTTCTCCTGAAATATAAGGTCTTTTAATTAAGTTATTATAGCCAAAAGATATACCATACGTTAGATTTAAACTGCTTATTCCTTTAAAATTGCTCTGAGCACTAAGGTTAAAACTACCAATACGTGTGGTTTTCGCTAAGCCTATTTTATAAAAATTTGCATTATTAGCATCATCAATAACATGATTTGAAGTTGAAAAATCTTCAGTAAAATAATAGGTGCTATAACCATAATAATTACGGTAAACATTATGGCTGTAATCTCTCATAAAACCTACATATGTATAGAATTTTTCATCAAGGATATTATAATCTAAAGTTAAATCTACCTTACCTACATTAGCATAAGGGAGAATTTTTTGCTCAAGGCTTCCTCTAAACCCCAGTTGATGGAAATTAGCGTTAACTGCGTAAACTATGCTATTTTTTTTATTTGATTCAGTATAAGTTTGAATATCCTCTATAGTTAAGGAGATTAAATTAAATAAATAAAAATATCCTCTCATATAGAATTCGTTTTCTTTATCCTCACTATTTACACTTAATGGCTCATAAATAATTCTTTTATAACCAAAATTAAGGGGTACACTAAGCCCATATAAGCCAAAATAATAACTATAACGGGTTTCAAATAAACTTTCGGCATAGCGAGTAGAAATATAAGATTTATTAGAATAAATTTTGTTAAAATTACTATAAGAGACAAAAATATAGCCCTTGCCCAATAACTCTCCATTTAAAGAAATATTATAAGCAGGATTACTAGAGTGGCTTGAAAGTGCTACATTATATTCTGAGCTAAATCCTCCTAATGTATAAATAAGGCCTAAATCATAGAACTCTCGTTGTTTGGTGGGATTTTCAGAAGCACTTTGCACAGAAAGCGTACTTTTAAGGTTTAAGTTATCTAAAATACCGTAATAAGCGGTTAAATTAGTGTTCCATAAATTTTTTTGCCTATTATAAGCATATTCATTGCTATTTTCAACGAGTTTTCTATCAGCTTGTAAAACAGAAAACTCAAAACCAATTTCCCCTTGTTTTACTGGACTTTCTCCTACTATAAATCGTTTTTCTTCTTCTCTAATCTCTCCAAATGGTCCATAAAACACTAATTTAAAAACGTTTAAGCCAAAAATGGTCTCTAAATTTCTAAAAAAATATTTTCCTTGGTCATTAGGAGTAGCAAAGCCTAACAATAACCCATGGTTATAAACTTCAACTTCCCATCCTGGTAATAATGTGCCCTCTAAAGTAATGGTATTATTTTGATTAGATTGAATATAAGAAACTGAAGACATATATAGCCCGCGCCCACTTTTTCTACTATCCACCAGGGCATTATCACCTGAAGATATATCGCCAAAGGTTAAAAATTTAAGATAATAGGTATCTTGTAGAAATCTTTTGCTAAATAATCCTCTAGCAGAATTTTGATTATGTAGATTCCTGCCTGCATCAACTTTAAGATAAATCTCACTATCAAAACCCAAAAATATGCCCCCAATATTGGCTACTGCTTCTTTATCTTTGGTAGTCTTATTTTCTTTATGATAACTAGAGGAAAGATATAAATCTAAAGAAGGGGAAACAAAAAGAGAGGTAGTCATAGGGTAAAAGACATTGCTTGTAGTAGAATCTGATGTAGTTTTTAAGTTTTGACGTTTTTTCTCGTTTTCTGCAGAAATCTCAATAGGGAGCTTGGAATCGCTATGAATGTCAATTATCAGTTGCGAAAAATCTATGCTAAGTCTTAAAGGAAATATTCTTTCAAGCAAGGAATTTGAGATAAAGATTTCATTTTCATGAATCCTCACTTCCTTAGCAGTAAAGGGTATGGATTTAGAATTAACAATAATGCTATCAGTTTTTAAATTAATTTTAATAGTATTTTTAGGGTTTACAAACCAACCTTGCACGGTGTAATTATTGTTAAATTCTAAAGCAAATTCTACGGATTCCACAAAATCTCTCAAAGATAAAAACAACCTTTTTTTTGAGGATAAATTTTGCTCACTTAAAGAAGATGTACTTATAGTGGGTGTATTGGTAGAAGGCAAATTTGGAGAAGGTTGCTTAGGGGCAACTTTTTCAATAGCAGAGGTTTCATTAAAAGGAAACTCTTCAACAAAGGTTATAATATTAATCCCTTTGTTATAGCCTTTAATTTGCATTAAAAAAATTAAAGGTTCTTCCTTATCTAAATTATCATAGTGGTTTTTAGCTTGTAAAATATTGATGTGCAAAGAGAAAACAAAAATAACTAAAATTTTTAAGAGTAACTGATACATATTTGATAGACTTTGATTATTAACAATATTTTTTAGTTAGGTAAAGTTTAGTAAGTTATAATATCTTGAAAATAAACTTCTTTTGTTGCCTCATCTTGATATTCTATAATTATGTTTTTACCCTTAATTTCTTTTATTAAATTGGCTTTTGCTTTAGCGCTATCAGCTAGATTTATAGATACAGTTCTAAGGTTTGAATTAAGAAAGATATTTATCCCAGTATTTTGGAAAATTATTTTATTTTTTCTTTTTAAACTTAAAACACCTCTAACAGAGCGATTTCCTTCTCTAGCTATTGCTAAATTTAATGACAAATTATCACCTTCTTCTTTAAAAATTGCCTCTTTAAGCTGCACAATTACTGGCAAATCGCCTTTACGTATAACAATAGGAAAGCTAACTGCAAATAATTGTTGGATATTAAAAGATAATCCTTTTTCATCTTCTTCCGCTTCTATATCCCTATCTTCATCGAAGAATTTTTCATTAGGTTCTTCGCTAATTAGCATGTGAGTTATATATTCACCCTCTGATGCTTCAATCATTGATCTTTTTTGCATACGAATAAGTTGATAACCTTCGGGCTCTAAAGTAAAGGAACGAGGAGTATACATTAAAAATTTTTCAGCAAATTTAATTTTATCTGTTTCTTCTTCAATGGTGGTATAACTACCATCAGTATTTTGAGTAAAATGAAGAAAGCTAATTTTGTATTTTTGCTTTTTATTACTACGATTAAAGATAATATTATCTTGATTGCGTGTTTTATTATCAAAAAGTACATAATTTTTTGATAAAGAAATACTAGCAAAAGCTGGGGTTATGTTTAACCCCATCATACTAATTAATAAAATTATTAATAATTTAACGATAAAACTTTGATAGGATGGCATTTTATTCTCTTAATATAGGGGTTAAAATTACTGTTTAGGATATAAATTTTAATTTTTAATAATTGACCGGTATTGTGATGGTGCCTCTATACATCCCTGAAGGAATATTAGCAGGAATAATAAGGCTTAATTGAAGATAAATCATGACAGTTCCTGTACCTGCTGACAAATTACCACCAGTTTGGGTATTTTGAGCCTTAATTTCCACATTTCCACTTAAAGTTTGCCCTGAAGGACCAGTATAAACAAGATTTACGGTATAAGAAGTTTGGGTATTTACAGTTGAAGCTCCTGTAATTTTAATACTACCTCCTTGCTTTACGCCGCTTACTTGGTTGCAAGTGGTGGTAAAATAGTTGCCATAACCAACCGTAATACTACAATCAGTATTTTGAGAATATATGGTGCCAAAGGCAAAAGGCGTACTAAGGGCTGGAGCTCTTAGGTTAATTAAGTTAGCTGTTGCTTGCAGATGTTTAGTTAAAGCAATTTTTTGCTGTAAATAATAAACTTTAATTTGATAAGTACCATTATAACTACCATAAAGCTCAGGTGAAGAAATATCAAGATCCCCATTAATGTTAAATCTTAGGTAACCACTATTATCAAGTTTAACTCTTACACTGTTATTAGCTATTGAAAAATTGGCAAGCCTTAACACTCCACGGCTACCATATAATAAACCAGGAGTAAAAGAAATCTCCACTTCCTCATTAGGGTTTCCTTTAATCTCTATTTCGCTTAATTTAATGTTTAAGTTGTCTTTAGTAATACCTTCTGCCTGTACTAGCATATTATTAGCCATTTTAAGATAAGCTTGGTTACCTTTATATCTTATGGTACCAAAATCCATCCTAGAGATTTCTTTAACCTCATTGTAGCCATAAAGGTTTAAACTAATAATCAATCCTAAAAAACTAGGGATTAAAGTTTTATAAAGCCATTTTATTTTTTGTTGCATTTGTTATATATCTCTAAATGGTAATTAACTTGTATTTAATAATTTGCCGTAAGCGTAATAGTTCCGGTATAGGTCCCACTAGGTGTATTTACAGGTATAGTAAGTACAGAGCCCACAGTTACCTTAGCTGTTCCTGATGAATTTAAACTCATAGAAGTGGTGGATAATTGATAAGTAGCAGATAAATTAGTTGAGCCTGCAACCAAAGTAGTGCCTGTTATCGCAAGGGTCATCGCAGTGTTTGCATCTCCTGATAAATTAAATTGGGCGGTGGTAGGGCTTCCTATTAACTGGGTACCAGCAGGGCTAGCTAAGATTGCACCTAAAGGGGTTAAAGTTACCGTGGTAGCCCTGGCCCGATTAAAATAAATAGTAGCAAAATTTAAATCCCTTATCTTAGTAATTACCACGGGATTAACTACGGTCATACTTCCAGGTACATCTACGTTAGAGGTAGTAGCATGGACAAGGCCACAAAAGCCAAAAATACCTAAAACTATTCCAAAGACTGCAAATAAATTTATAAATCTTAATTTCATTATGTTAATTTCATTTATATAATATTTAATTTGATTATAAAAATTATATTAGGTGCTTTTGCCAAGTTATATAAACGCTTGTAGCTACCAAGGGCAGCTACTTTTACCAAAGGGCTATTAATAATGAGCTCCCACAGTGAGCCTACCTGAGTAAGCCCCTCTTATACTTGTAGGGGGAATTCTTAAACTCGCTCCTACTTTAATCGTAGCTGATCCTGAAGAAGATAAAATTATCACAGGATCAATTAGATAAGTAGTTGTTAAATAGCCCCTACCTGAGGAGGCAGATAAGTTTGTTCCAGAGGCCGTTAGGCTGATGGCTGAACTTGCCTCCCCTGTCAATGTAAAGATGGCAGGAGTTGATCCCCCTCCACTTAATCGCCCATTATTTATGCTAACACTACCTTCAGAAGAAAGAGTAACCACAGTGGTATTAACTGTAGAAAATAACACTGAAGAAAAACTCATATCTCCAATTTTAGTCATTTCAACTAAATATTTTAATAATATAGTTTGGTTAGCCATGGCAGAAATTGTCTCAGCTTTTATACGATCTAAACTAATTAATAAACTCCCTAGAATCATTAAAAAGGCGATTAATAAAATTCTAAAGATATTTAATTTCTTATTCATTATTTTTATCTTAATAATTTATCTTGAATGTTCCATTATCTGTATAACTGCTCAAAGGAGCATAGGGTGTTACAGTTAAAGTTGCAACGAAAGTATGATTAATTACTGAGGCAGTACCTATATCTCCTTTGAGGTTCAAAGAGCTCGGGGTAGCACCTGTAATACTTACCACATTTATATTAGAGGCTATTCTGGCTAAAGTAAGTGCGCTAACTTGGGAGCGGTTATATGCTAAACTGCCCAAAATTATATCCCAGATAACTGCAATAGTTATCAAATCTTTAAGAATAATAAGTTGATTGGACTTAGCTTTAGTAGTAAGAGCTTGGGCTTTATTTAGCAGTATGATCATACTAATTAAAAGTAGCAGACTAATTAATATTTTTTTCATTAGAAGTATTTCCTGAATTATTTATTTTTCAAGTAGAAATTAGCTATTATTAATAACTGATAAGTAAAGTTATAGGTGGTTGCTTTAGCAGCTATAGGTAAATTAGAACCAATAATCATATTATCCGCCCCCTAGCATGTAATGCTACAATTATGGCAAAAAAAGAGGGATATAGGAGCCGTTTAAGCATTACCCCTCCAACAGGAACTACATTAATGGTGTAGCTAGTAATGCTCACAACATATATAGACATCTCTAGCTAATCCAAATTTGGCCGTAACACCTGTGCCAATTTACCCCTATAGCAGAGCTAACTGAAGGAAGCAAAGTAACTACAGTAATAAAACCCGAGGTTTTAAATAACTAAATAGTACCAAAATCAAGATCTGCAGTTTTATTATAAACACCAGGCTTTATAAAATAGCACTTATAGTGGCCGTAAAATTACAATTTTTATTTCCTGTATTATTTTTAATAATTAGCAGTTAAAGTTAAGGTTCCTGTGTAAGTATCAGCGACAGCACTACTAGGAACCGATAAAGCGGCACCCACTGTAGTTGCTCCGGCACCTGAAGAGTTTAAAGTTACTGAGCCTTGGGATAAAGTATAAGTCGGTACAGCTAGCGCTGTACCGCCGCCACCTGGAATTAAGGTTGTGCCAGTAACAGTTAAAGTAACTACTAAATTGTTATCTCCTGTAAAGCTAAAAGCTGCAGGTACTGGAGTTCCCACTATTTGTCCACCATTTGTAACAGTAGCTGCGCCTGTAGGGGGTACAGTTAATAAAGTGGTACCTGATGCTTTAGAGAATAATAAAGTAGCAAAATTTAAGTCTGCAGTTTTGTTGATTATTAACAATCCTCTTAATATTGCAGTTTGGTTAGCAATTTGGGTACTAGTTGCAGCTTGTAAATTAAAAGAAATAATAAATAAACTAAAAAAAGAGAGCAAAGCAATGAAACTTTTTTTCATGATAAAAATCCTTAATAAAAACTGTTATATCTCTTATGTGTTACAACTATAAATTGAAAAATAGATCAAACTCTAACTTGAAATCCTATAATTTATGTATAGGAAATTTTTTCTTAAAGCTCTAAACTAAGTTTTTTAATTAGCAAGAGTTATTCTAAAGGATAAAGAAAATTGTCTTAAAAATTAAACCTTAAAATAAGTTGGGGTTAATTTATTACAATTATTTTTGTGCTTATTTATAGTATTCAATCTAAATAGTATCCAATCTAATTTGCATCTATAGGTTGTATAACAAGGATGGTAACATAAAATTTACAAAAAACAACTGTTATAATATAAGGTGACATTTCGGCAATTTAAGATTGTAAACACTTGCTGGTTTTAGTAGGGTTTAAGGATTTATAAATATTTTATGAAAATTTATAAATCCCTTATATAGACCTAATCAGCTAAATTAAAGCCATAAAAATCCCTATTATGGATAAATCTGTAAAGAATCTTCTAAGAATAATAGCGAAGAAAATAACAAAAATGTATCACAATTAATTAAACAATTTACAAATCTTACTTTTATCTACTGTAGTTTAATAATATTTATCTTAATGCTACTTTACCTAAAACTTATAATTAACTTTTTAATAAAAAATTTTATAGCAACATTAAATTGTCTTAGCTCTTAGGATAGGTATTAAATAAATTAAGTGGGTAAAATAAAAACATAGATATTAACAAATTGAAAAAAAATATAAAGAAAAAAACTCTGTAGTATTGCCTGTACCACCTTTGGCAATAAAGCAAGGCTTTACTTAATAGAAAGTGCGGTTATGTGCCCGCTATATATAGATTATCTGCGCCTTTAGCTTATAGTAATACAAATTGTTTTCCTAATAAAAAATAAAAATTAAGATAAAATTAAATGATAAATGTTTTTGGGAAAAGAATGACTCTAAGTAAAGCAACCCAAAGCTTATAATTAATTTTCTATTTAACTATTTAAAAAGGAAATATTATTCTATTTAATTGATTAGAAATGGAATGAAATTTTCTCTATTATAATAATAAAATGTCTCATATATTAATCATTTTTACATAATTTAAATGTATTAATTATTGCACTATTAAAAACATAGATAATTTATTAGAATCTTTTAAAATATGTTCATATTAGGGCTAATTATTAGCCTCTTTACTCACTTTTAAAGTATTAAAGAATTGAATTTTTGTTGATGAATTTAGTGGCCTGAAATAAAAAAGACTAAATCTTAATGACTTAATCTTTTAAATTATTAATTTTGATTTATATAATTTTAAGTGTTTTAGTCTTTTATTTATATAATTATCACTATTTTTTGCTATTTTAATTTTAGTAATTTTGCATTTTAAGGTTGCTAACTACAAATTAATGATAGTGAAAAAAATATAATGGCGGAGAAAGGGGGATTCGAACCCCCGATAGGTTGCCCTATACACGATTTCCAATCGTGCGCCTTCAGCCACTCGGCCACTTCTCCTTAATAAGCACTATAGTATTTATATTTAATAATATAAACCTATGCGTAAGTATAAATTTAATCTTGCAAAAGTGTTAATAAAATCACCTAAAAATTTAATAAAATTATCAAAATGATTTGCGCTATTTAATTTAACTTGTTGTAATTTATTAACGTTTTCCTTACTCGCCTTGCCCTTTTAAATTACGACCTGCTTCACCATAATAAAATCCATTAGAAAATTTGCTTTGTAAAGGCATTAAGGCGTTAATTTTAATAAAGCCCTCTTTGCTATCAATTTTTTTATCTAGTACTTGTTTAAATAATGCAAGTATGCCTACTATATCCATAAAATGTGGGGATATTCTAAAAATATTAACTCCCATACTTAATAAATCCTGTAGCTCATTAATTAGATTTACATAAGTAAAAGACATGGTTTGGGTACCGTTAACGGTTAGAAAGTTTTCATCCGTTAAAGTGGTTATAGCCTTACCGTTATAATCTTTTTCGCATACATACCTACAATCATCTTTAGTAGTACCATGAATTCTGGCATGATAACATCTAGCAGCAATGGCCAAAGGCATTCTACCAAAAGCAAAAACTTCTTTTTCAATATAAGGGTTTTGTGCCATAATATTTAATGATTCTTTATCAATTTCATAAGGAAAACAAAATCTTTGAGCCCCTTGCTTCCTTAAAGTCTCTACCGTATCTTCATTATACACATTAATTGTGGGCCCTATAATATAAGGATGATCACCAAATAATCCCAATAATCCCACATCATTAACTTCAATCATAGAGCTTTGTTTGGTTAAGCCAGAAGCTTCTTGAGTAGTTTGCTCTATAAGTTTTTTACAAATTGACATCTCCAATTCTCCTAAAATCAAAGAGAAAGTTGAAAAATGTACTCTTTTACCGCAGGAGATTAGTCTATCTACCACATCATTCATAGCTACTTCAAAAAATGGATACCTTTTTTGGCAGACTACTTCCCCAATGTATACTTCATCAACTTCACTATTTTCAGCAATGTTATAATAAAAATCTCTCCAGTCATTCACTTTCCAATTAAATAGGCAAGGCCCTAAAGTAAGTTTATAAGCTTCAGTCGGTTTAGACCAAGAAGCAGAAGTCTTTAAAAGATTAAATTGATCAGAGTTAGATATTGTGGAATCAGACATTATTACCTTATAATTATGATTGATAATTATTTATATAAGATTATTATACGCTAATAACTAGGGTAAAAGCTAAATAGAAAGCCAAAGTTAATAACATACTATGGCCTTCACCTTATATTATCTTTATTTCTAACTTTATTTCGTCTGAATCTTTATTACATCCATTTACGTACATAAGCCCCAGAAGTATTAGAATTACCTTCAGATAAACCTAATAATGCGCTAGGATCATAGGATTCGCCATTATTTACTTTATCCACCGCGTCTCTAAATAATTTTACCACGCTTTCTACATATGCTTTACCACGTTGTCTTCCTTCAATTTTTAAAGCGGAAACCCCAGCATCTAATAATTCTGGCAACATATTGATAATGCTTAATGAGCTAGGCTCCTCAAATAAATAAGATGTATCACCTTCAGCTTGAAATCTTCCCTTGCAAATAGTGGGATATCCTGGGGATTCTTCTTTTTTAAAAGTATTAATTACCGTGCCATTGAGCTTGCTTATAAGTTTTCTTCCTTTATCTTCATATTCTACAAATTCTGCGGGGGAGCAGACGCCGTTTTTATTAGGAGATTTTCCCGTAATATAAGAAGATAAAGAGCATTTGCCTTCAGCCATTACACATAGCCCACCATAAACAAAGACTTCTATTTCTGCATTAGTTTTTTCTTTATATTGTCTGATTTGCCTTAATGTTAGTACACGGGGTAAAACTACTCTACTTACTTTATATTGGTTAATAAAATAATTAATTGCTTCAATAGAAGAAGCAGTAGCCTGCACAGATAAATGGCGTCTTTGATCTGGATGATTTTTATAAGCATAGTCTAATAGCCCCATATCAGCCAAAATAAGGGCATGAGCTCCGCATTCATAAGCATCATCTACTGATCTATGCCATAAATCTACCTTACCAGCGGCTGGATAGGTATTAATTGCTACTAAAACCTTTTTGCCGTGATCTTTAGCGTACTGTATACCTTCTTTAAGTTCTTGCTTAGAAAAATTTAAGCCTGGAAAATTACGCGCATTAGTTTCATTTCTAAAACCACAATAAATAGTATCTGCCCCTGCTTTTACAGCTACTTGCAGCGCTGCCGGAGTGCCTGCTGGGCAAATAATTTCTAATTTTTTTTCATTTTTCATAGTGCAATCCTTGGTTATGACATAGGTTTATTCTATGCTTTAGAATAATCAGATTTTTTACGAATTTGTTCTTTATTTATTTTATTTAAAGTTTGTTTAATTTCGTCTAATTCTTCATAAATTTCATTAAAGTTTAAGGCGTGCTCATTAATAAGCTGGTTAGTATTATAATTAATATGAGTCACAATTTTTTCTAAAGTATTTTGATAATGATTATAGCGCTTAAATGTGAAATTGAGAAATTTTTGCGCTACTTTATTAAATGGCTTAAAAATATCAGATAAATCTTTGATAATATCCATATCCTCTCCATCGATTGCATTTCTTAAGGCAACCACTGCTGCTGTAGAACCTTCAATGGTAAGCACCTTAGAAAAGAAAGCTGCATCACCGTCTAAAGTGCCTTCAAATAAATTAAGTAAATTTTTTAATTCTCCCCTAATAGTAGCCGTAGTAAGGGGAATATCTGACCTTTTTATAGCCTTTAAAACCGGAGCGATGACGCTGGGTTTTAAATAAAAAACAAAAGGCAAATCAGTAGCATCTATAATAAAATCTAATTCTTTATGGTAGCTTTGGGCATAGTTTTGAGAATAAGGCTTAAAGTTAACACCATCTTCGCTTTGATTATCGGTTCTTTTGATAAAATCTTGATCAGCAGTAAATTTATTATACATATTATGAGTAGGGGAAGTAGCAAAACTACTTTCTTCAACGCTTGATAACCTATCAAATATTCTAGGATGTTTTTGCTGCATAATTCGCATGGATTTATCCAAAAAAGGTTGAAAAACACCTAAAGGGATTTTATCTCCTACAATTCCTAAAAGAGAAATCAAAGATAAACTACTATTTACATTATTCATTAAATTAAAGTTCCATATTCTCCCTACTTACCTGTTTTGATTTCCTTCTAAAGCAGGATTAAAAGGAATTATAGTAATTAAATCTTTAATAACTTTTTCTAATAAAACTGAATAATCTGGAACAGGGTCAGTAATATTATTATTATTATTTAAATCACCAAACCATACACCCACCGTGTAGTTTTTAGAAAAAGCGTAAGCAGAATTGTAATCCACTATACTGTAAAAATCTTCTTTAACAGCCGTATATTTAATCTGAGAGAAAAATAAGGGAGCTAAAACTTTAATAAAATTTTGTTGGATAGAGTTTCCATTATTGCCCTCAGTTTTTATCATATCCTCGTTGATGAAGGTTATGTATTTAAAATCTGTAATTTTGCCCTTTTGGCCAATAGAATTATAAGCTTTTACCATATCTTTGAAAGAAATTTTATTTTTATTATAAAGTAAGGTATCAAGATTATTTTGTTTAAATCCTGGAAAAATTACTCCTAAAGCCTTGTTATAATCAGTTAAAGATAAATTTTTCATAAAATTTCTCTCAAGCTCAAATAATTGTTGCGCAAACATTAATCTTAAAGATTCAGGCACTACATCTAGATCAGTTCTGGTTAATAAGGCAACATCCATTTTGGATCTGTTGGTGTTATTAGTTTGCAATCTGCTAGCGTCTTGATTGGCTAATTTAGAATAAGAAAAAATTAAATTTTGGTATTTATTATTTAGCAAAATACTTGAAAAATCCTTCTTATTACCCAATAAAGCTGAATATAAGAAAGGTTTCAAACTTTGATAGGCGTTTATATTAGGATAAACCGGGTAAAAAACGCTTCTACCTTCTTCTAAACCCATAGTTAAAGCGGCCAATATAGTGTTATTCTCTATTACAATTACTGATGCATTAGGAATATTGTTACGGTTTAAATTACCTGAAACCACAGACATAGCAGAACTTTGTACCGATGATACAAATGTAGTTCTTGTTAAGACATAGGGGACAAATTTTAAATAAGGATAGCCTTTATCAAAAATATCTTTAATGTAAAGCGCGAACATTGATGGTTCAGCAGGAATAATAATTTGCTGAATTTCATTCTCAAGCTGCTCTAAATCATCGTTATTAATTATGCCATTTATAACCAATTGTTCAAGGATTTGACGAGTAGTAAGGGCTTGAGTAGAAGGGTAGATAATTTTATTATTATCATAAATCTTTTTCATTAAAAATACAGATTGAGATAAATTTAACTCATAAGTAGGAACCCCAAAATATCTCTCAGAAGCTAAAGTTAAGCCAATTACTGTATCACCAAAATATACGTAATTAAAATATATTTCTAAGAATCTCTCAATAGGTAAATTAGTTTGAATCCAATCAATAAGTAAATAGTTTTTTAGCATATCTGATTTATTAATTAAAGAAACTACGTAAGAACTAGGAACTTCCACTGTAACTTTAGATAAATTGTTTATCAAAAAGCTCGAATATGAAAATTTACAGCCATATTGACCAAATTCTGATATATCTTTATACGCTTTGCAACCTGGATAGAAATAATTTTCTTTACCAGAACTTTTTTTATTTTGGCCTAATATAGAAGTCAATGGCGGAGGGGGGGCAATAACCTCATTATTGGCTAAAACTGCTTGATCTTCTATAGCCTTTGGATCAGTTGTGCTAGATTTTTCAGGAAGAATTTTTTTAAATTGATGACTAATTATTCTTAAGGTTTTTTTAAAAAAACCTTCATAAGAGGGGATACCGGCTGCTTTATTTTCAGCCACTTTTTGGCCCTCAGATCTTTGCTCTAAAACCCCATGAAAAGCTACAAAAGAATTAATTACAGAGGAGGGCAACTCTTGAAAAATCACCTTACCTTGACCTTTACCTTGACCTCTGCTTGCCATCTCGAAGATTTTAGCATTTTTTTTATCAAGCACAGTCATAGAAAAATTTTGATCTAAAGCCCTAATAACTGGAATTAAAGGATTTTGGTTATTTATATAATATCCAGCAAAAGCCATAAAGCTTATAACTAAAAAGATAGTTAGGCCAATAATAACTAACGATCCTGATAAAATGCCACCACCTTCTTTTTTATTTTTAATAGTATTAAGATAACTTTCTGATTGGGCTTTAAGATCTGGATTTCTATTTAAGAAACCTAACCCTGCATTAGGAGAGGTGAGTTTATTTTTATTCTCCTTATGGCGGAGACTACTGCCTTGAATTTTTTCCTTTAAACGACGCTTTTTTACTAAATTTTCTAATGTTTGTAAGGCTTCTCTATCATCTTTACTGTGAAGGTTAAGAAAGTTATCGTTAAAATCTTTCTGAGTATCTGTAGGATGACCTGCAAATGCGCTTAATAATACAAATTTATAGCTAAAGTATTGAGATAAAAAAAATTCTTTAAAAATTTTTTCTAAATTTTTTAATTTGCTCATATTTCAAATTTGCCTTAAATGATTATTGGTGCGCCCGAGAGGAATCGAACCTCTAACCCTCTGATTCGTAGTCAGATGCTCTATCCGTTGAGCCACGGGCGCCTTTTAACAAATTTACTATTATCCAAATACTAAATTTAGCTATTGATTATAAAATAATAAATATGATATTAATGTATAATATTTGTATTAAAAATCAAGATTATAATATAATTACTTCATAGATGGTAGTAGGATTAATTTATAATTTTTAAATTAAGGTACAAAATCTTATAAAAGGGGAATAATATAGTGAGCAAAAGTCTTAGTAATATTATATTTATCTATTTTACTCTAAGTAGCGGGGTAAATGCTAATATAGTAAATAATCTTCATTATAAAAATGCTAATTATAATTATTATATGATAGTTAACCAATATCTTGATGAAGAAATGATTAGGCAAAAAATATCTAATTTTCAGCTAAAGAGTAATAATTTAATTTTGGCTAAAATAATCTTTAATCCTAAAATTTCTGAGAAAAATAGTCAAGCAGCCTTTTTAAAACTTAAAACTTTGCTTGAAGAATTTACAAAATTAGCTTTAATTAAGGATAAAAATTTAAAAACTCCTATAAGTTTAGAGGTAAAAACATTAGGTGCTATTGACAATAAGGAAAAAAACTATAGTATTATTATTTATTCTCATTAGCTTTATAAATGGGTATAATTGCCTTGAAAAAAATTAGCAAAAAATAGCATGCTATAAATAGATTATAGGTTTTTAATTAATTTCTTATAATAAATAAAGCTATGACGGTTTAACTTACTGCAAATAACATAATGCAAAATAACAGGAATAACGATGAAAAGAACTTTTCAACCAAGTAATTTAGTTAGAAAAAGAAGGCATGGATTTAGATTAAGAATGTCTACCAAAGGCGGAAGACAAATTATTGCTGCAAGACGTGCTAAAGGGCGCCATAAATTAACCGCCTAATAGTTTTTTAAATAATGCAACTAAATATCATAAAAAAAAGACCAGATTTTTTAAGAGTTTGCAATCAAGGCAAAAAGATTGTTTGTCGTAACTTTTTAATTTTTTTTTTAGAAGAAAATAATCTAAAAGATATTAATCTATATTTTGGCTTTACTGTAAGTTCTAAGGTGGGTAACGCTGTAGTAAGAAATAAGGTAAAAAGGCGATTAAAACACGCAGTCAGGGGTATTTTAGTAGATTTTAATAAAACAAAATTACAAAATAAACTTATGATCTGTATAATTGCAAAAAAGCAGAATAATTTTGTTAAATTTAGCCAAATAGAAGAAGATTTTGCTCATGCTTTTAAAAAATATTATCGCTAAATTTCTTCTTTTAAGGCAGTTAAGACGTTTTATTTCTTATCTTTTAAAGTTATTTTTGTTGCAGGCCATAAAATTTTATCAATATTTTATTTCCCCTTTTTTAGGACCAAGCTGTCGTTTTACCCCTTCTTGTTCTACGTATGCCCAAGAAAGTTTAACAAAATTTGGGGTGCTTAAAGGTACAAAATTAACTATCAAGCGCGTGGTAAAATGCAGGCCTTTTGGGAAATTTGGGTATGATCCTGTGCCGGATCTAAAAATCAAAAAATAAATAAAGCCAAAAATAAACATAATAATATCAAGGAAATAAGAATGTTTGAAGGTGTATTTGGTAAAAATTTTTGGATAGCAACTGCCATTGCTTTTATTGTAATTTTAGGTTGGGACTATTTTTTTATGAAAGATGTAAAAAAAGCTAACCAAAATTCTATCGTTGCTCCTAGCAACCAAACAAATACTAATCCAGTTTTAAGCCTTACTCCTAAAGAAGAAAAACCTCAAAGCAGAGAAGAAATATTAGCCTTAAGCTCTAGAGTAACTATCTCTAACCCAATGATAGAAGGTTCTTTGTCGTTACAGTCGGGTATTATTGATGACATTTCCTTAAAATATTACAAACAAACTATTGATCCCAACAGCGCAAATATCAGAATTTTTGATATAAAAAACACAGATAATGCTTATTTTTTTGAAAGCGGTTGGTTAAGCTCAAGTAAAATTGCCTTGCCTAGCAGTAAAACCATATGGTCAACTACGGCTACAACTTTAACTCCTGATAGTCCTGTAACTTTAAGCTGGAATAATAAACAAGGTTTAATTTTTAGAAAAATAATATCTATTGATGATTTATATGTTTTAACTATAGTTGATGAAGTAGAAAATATAAGTGGGGCCACTTTAGAGTTAGCGCCATTTTCTTTGATCTTAAGGCATCAAGATCCTCAAGTTCAGGATCTTTTTATAAATCATGAAGGTTTTGTGGGTTATGTGGCAAATTCTTTAGAAAGAATTAAATATGAGGATACCTTAGAAAAAATTTATAGCTTTAATACCACAGGGGGTTATCTAGGGTTTACAGATAAATATTGGTTATCTTCTATTTTATTAGAAAAAAATCAAAAATCTGAGGTTAGATTCCTTAGTTTTAAAGATTCTGGTAAAATAAATAATTATCAGGTTGATAATAAAGGGATAATAGCTACATTGGCCCCTCAAAGTAAATTATCAACTATTACTCATCTTTTTGTGGGACCTAAAGAATATAATGTTATTAAGCATTATAACCAAAAATTTTCTTTGGAAAAATTTGATGACACTATAGATTTTGGTTGGTTTTTCTTTTTCACCAAACCGATGATTAAATTTTTATTATGGATTTATAATATGGTAGGTAATTTTGGGATTGCTATCTTAATCTTTACCGTAATTATCCGTTTAATTATTTTACCGATTGCCTATAAATCTTATATTTCTATGGCAAAATTAAAAGAATTACAACCTAAAATGAAAGAACTTAAAGCAACATACGCCCAGGATTTACAAAAATATAATAAAGAATTAATGGGTTTATATAAAAAAGAAAAAGTTAATCCACTTTCTGGTTGTTTACCCGTATTATTGCAAATTCCAATTTTCTTTTCTATTTATAAGGTAATTTTTATTAGTATTGAAATGAGGCATGCAGCATTCTTTGGATGGGTTAAAGATATGTCTGTGGCTGATCCTAGTAATATTTTTACTCTATTTGGCTTAATTCCAATTGATCTTCCTGGCTTTTTGCATATTGGGATTTGGCCGATTTTAATGGGAGTTACTATGTATTTTCAACAAAAATTTGCAACTACCCAAGCATTAGATGGCTTACAACAAAAAATTATGAATATGATGCCTGTAATTTTAGTTTTTGTTTTAGCTTCATTCCCTGTAGGCTTAGTAATATATTGGACATGGAGTAACGTGCTTTCTATTATTCAACAGTATATCATCAATAAAAAGGTACATAGAGATCTTATGATGAAAAACAAAAAACGTAAAAAAGTGTAATAAATAAAAATTTTTGTATTAAAGATAAATTATGTCCAAGATAACTATTAAATATTTTTATACCTATGGGATTTTTAATCATCCTACTAATGCGAAGTATTAACAGGCAAAAAATATGAATAGCCAAGATAATCCAAAAATACGTCGCAACCCTGATTATAATGAGCAAACAGGTGAAATCTCTAACTTCTCTACCGTGGATCCAGCTGTAGAGAAGGAGAAAGAAATAGATAATAATCTTTCTTCCAAGCCTATCCAAGATTATTCCATCTCAAATCCTCTTTCCAATAATGTTTCTAATTTGTCTACCCCATCTTCTAATAACGCTGTCCTTTCAAGTGTAAGCTCAGGAGATTTAAATCCCATAGGATCTTTTATCCAGCATTTGGATACCTTAATTTCTAAAGAAGACCTTAAAAGCTTTCAGCGGGATTGTACATTTGCTTTAGGAGTTGGGAAAATCCAGCAGCTGCCCACAAATGGGTTAATTGAAGTTGCCTTTTGGGGGAGATCTAATGTAGGTAAATCTTCTTTAGTAAATGCCTTAGTGAATCGCAAAAATTTAGTTAGAGTATCTAATACTCCTGGTCGTACTAAAGAATTAAATTTTTTTAATTTAGATCAGAAGTTATACATTGTTGATTTACCAGGATATGGTTACGCTAAGGTTTCTAAAAGCCAAAAAGCCTTATGGAATGACTTAGTAATTAGTTATTTTCAAACAGCTAAAAATTTAAAGAGAACCTATCTTCTTATTGATTCTAAAGTAGGCTTTAAAACTATTGATTTAGAAATCATTGATTTTTTAAACTATTATGGTAGATCTTATCAGATAGTGTTAACCAAAGCTGATAAGATTGCTAAAAAAAATCTACTACCTTTACAGGAGCAAGTAAAAGAACTTATTAATAAAAATCCTGCATGTTTCCCTTTTTACATTATCACAAGTGGTAGGACAAAAGATGGAATATTGGAGTTGCAAAAAGCTATTTTATTGCTATTCAAACAAAATACTAATTTACTATAAAAGGGTAAGTATAAAATGGCTAAAAAAACAATTGCTGAGCATTTACAAATGCATAAACTAGACTTAGACCAACTAAAGTGGAAAGTAGGAAAATTATGGGAAAATAAGTCTAATTTTCCTACTAATAAGGTAGAAGTATATGAGGCGCAAGAAATTATTATAATAACTTTACAAGCACTTGATCAAGGCTTACTAAGTGTTATGCAAAAGGAGGCTAATAATAAATGGCAAGTAAATATTTGGATAAAGCAGGCAATTTTATTGAGTTTTATATTTCTTGATAATCAATTGATTAAAGGTAATAGCAACGATAGTTTTTGGTTTGATAAAGTTAGAAACAAGTTTGCAACTTGGCAACAGCTTGAGTTTCAAGAGGCTAAAATTAGAACAGTTCCCCAATCATATGTGAGATTTTCAGCATTTATTGGAGCAAATTCTATAATCATGCCTTCATTTATTAATGTTGGCGCGTATGTGAATGAAGGGGTGATGATCGATAGCTATGCCACTATAGGTTCTTGTTGTTATATAGGTAAAAAATGTCATATCTCAAGTGGAGTAGTAATAGGAGGGGTATTAGAGCCTTTACAGGCTGCTCCTGTGGTTATTGAAGATTATTGTTTTGTAGGTGCTAATTCTACGATAACCGAAGGCATAATCATTAAAGAAGGCAGCGTAATTGGCAATGGGGTGCATTTAAGTGGCTCTACTAAAATATATGATCGCCAAAGCAAAAATATTTATTATGGGGAAGTACCCGCTTTTTCTGTGGTAGTTTCTGGCAGCTTGCCCCATGATGATGGAACTTTTCATACTAATGCGGCAATTATCATTAAAAAAGTTGATGAAAAAACTAAAGAAAAAACCTCAATTAATGAACTTTTAAGAGCCTAGTTTTTCAATCTTCTTAAGAAAGGATATAATAAATATGAGCAATAATTTGGATTGTTTAGAACTTTCAAAACAATTAATAAGATTTAAAAGCGTTACTCCTAATTCAGAAGGGAGCATAGAGTTTTTATCTACTTTATTACAAGAGCTGGGTTTTAAATGTGAGCTTAAAACTTTTACAGGTAATAATAGTTATCCAGTACAAAACCTTTACGCACGCTATGGAACTCAAAGCCCAGTCTTGGGATTTTGTGGGCATTTAGATGTAGTACCAGCAGGAAAAACAGAAAATTGGCAAAGTGATCCTTTTATACCTACAGAAAGCTTGTGGCCTATTGAAATTAATAATATTGAAGGCGTTAAAGCTTTTAATACTAAGAATAACGCCGAAGATAAGGAATTATTTTTGGTAGGCAGAGGAGCAGAAGACATGAAAACCGGGGTAGCATGTTTTTTAAGTGCTACCGCAGATTTTATTAAAAGCAAACAATTTAAAGGTTCCATTGTCTTTTTAATTACTATGGATGAAGAGGCTTTGTCAGTAAATGGCATAGAACCTTTAATGAAGTGGTTAAATAACCAAGGAGAAAAAATTGACGATTGTTTAGTAGGTGAACCTTCTAGTATATATACTTTGGGAGATTACATTAAAATAGGAAGAAGGGGATCTTTGGATTTTGATTTAAAGGTAAAAGGTAAGCAAGGTCATATTGCTTATCCTAAAGATTTTAATAATCCCTTACGTACATTAATAAAGGTGGTAGATGAATTTAATAGTTTAGTTTTAGATCAAGGTACTTCATATTTCCCTGCATCCAATTTAGAGGTAGTATCTATTGATACTAATAATACTGCCTATAATTTGGTGCCTGCAGAAGCAAAAGCTATTGGTAATATTAGATTTAATAATTTACATAGTTTTGAACAACTAAAAGAGCAGCTTAATTATATCGTTAGTAAGTATGAAGGCGTAGCTATTGCTTTTGAAAATAAGCCTTCTAATGCCTCTATCATTGATATTAATTGTAGGGTTTATCAATGTATGAGCAAAGCTATTAATAATATTTTAAAGATTTCTCCACAACCTACTACTAAAGGAGGCACTTCAGATGCCAGATTTATAGCCAATTATTGCCCTGTAGTAGAATTTGGTTTACCTTCTAGAACTTTACATCAAGCCAATGAAAGGGTAAAAATCAAAGATTTATATACTTTAACTGAGGTTTATAAGGAATTTTTAAGCCAATATTTTATCTCGTAGTTGTTAAATTTTTTTAACCTGACTACTTATATACAAATCAATTAAATTAATTGGTTATAACCCTTAAGGAGAAAGTATCTAAACAATGCTTTAGTTAAATAAATGTCAAAGTTATTTTTGCGCCATAATTATATGCTGGGCTTTGATTATATGGAGGAAATGTTAGAAAAAATTTCAAAAAGTGAAAACTATCCTCCTTATGATATTGAGCAAGAAGGTGAAGAAAAGATAGTGATTAAAATTGCAGTAGCCGGTTTTAAAGAAAAAGATTTAAGTATTATCCAAGAAAACAACCAACTTATAGTCTCAGGCCAGCATTCAGAAGAACTATCTAGCAATAAATGTTTTTTACATAAAGGAATTTGCTCAAGAAAATTTCAGAAAACTTTTGTATTAGCAGAAGGAGTAGAGCCAGTAAAATCCTATATTAATAATGGTCTTTTAGTGGTAGAGTTAAAAAAAGAAAAACCGCTTAAATCTACTAAAGTTATTAGTATTGAAAAGCACCCTTAAAAGTTTAATAGCTAGAATAATTGGAATTAAAACAAATTGACAAATCCCAAGTCTTTGTCTATGATACAGGTATAGTTGTTTATCAATGACTATAAAGGTTGCAAGATCTGTTAAGATTATTTTTTGTAACCACTAACTTAATACCGGAGGGTGAAATGTTGAAATATTTAATAGTTTTCGCGGCATTGTTAGGTTTATCCGGTTGTTTTACATCTACTCAGCCTTCTGGACTATTTTACACTGAGGCTAAAAATCCAATCCTAGCTACCACTGATACCCAAAGCAACCGAGAAGGTGTAGCTTGTAGTGAAGGAGTTTTAGGTTTTCTTAAGGGCGATAGCTCAATAGACGCTGCTAAAAGAGAAGGTAATATCACTTCTGTAAGTTCAGTTGATTCTAGTTATAAAAATGTTTTATGGATATACGTTAAACAATGTACCATAGTTAAAGGCAGCTAGTTTTTTTAGATGCTATATAGATAAAGTTTATATAAAGAGCTAAAAACTTTAAGTTTTTAGCTCTTTACTTTTTATAATATAAAGCTATAGTTAATCAGGAAATACTTATAACCCAAAGAGTAATATTTGACAAGATTTGGAAATCTATGCGCTAATTGTAGCCACGGTAATCACCAAAGAGTCAGTATATATACTGGCTGTGTCCCGCATAATTATTACCACTTAAGTAAAAACCAATGTTTTAGCATATATTTTTTGGTTGTTTTTATGAAACATAGTAATTCATAAGGATTGGGGCAAAATATTTTCAGGCCTATTTATGATGGTGATAGCTATAATTTTAACGATTACTTTTGCTATTTTATATTTGGCTTTACGCGCTAATTTTGCTGTAGCCTTTACTTAATTAAGCGCCGATTATCATAAAAAATTACTGATAATAAGGGAAAATTGGGTTTGGAGAAAAAGAATGCAAAGAGTAAATATGTTTTGTAATAATTGTGGTAAAGAACTTTCTACCTTAGCTATTAGTTGTACATCTTGTGGTCATCCTACTAGTAAAAATTTTCACCCTTTTATTAGTGAAAAAAATAATTTGATCGCTTTTTTATTAGCTATTTTTTTAGGATCAATTGGGGTGCATAGATTTTATGTAGGGAAAATAGGCACAGGGCTGATTATGCTCATTTTAACTATAACGATATTAGGATATTTTATTAGTTTGCTTTGGTCTTTTATAGATATATTTTTTATTATATTTTCTAAATTTACTGATATAAAAGGCAAAGTGTTAATGTGGTGAGCAGTAAGATTATTTAGATTGATAATCTTACTGCTTTTGCGATTAAGTTTAATCTGATTACTAAACGTTAAACCTAAATAAAATGATATCTCCATCAAGTATAGTATAATTTTTACCTTCTTGGCGTGATTTGCCCATTTCTTTAGCTTTTTGTTCCCCCCCTAATTTTACAAAGTCTTCATAGGCTATAGTTTCAGCACAAATAAATCCTTTTTCAAAATCACTGTGAATTTCTCCAGCTCCTTGGGGAGCTTTAGTACCTTTTTTAATGGTCCAGGCTCTAGTTTCCTGCGGCCCTGCGGTAAAAAAGGTTTGAAGATTAAGCAAATCAAAGGCCGATCTAATAATTTTATCTAACCCTGTATCTTGTAAACCTAAGGCATTAAGATATTCTTGCTTTTCTTCTAAAGAAGCTAAAGAAGATATTTCTTGCTCAAGCTGCGCGCTGATCATAATATAATTGCTATCTTCTTTTTGTGCCATTTCTTTAACTTTTGCTACATAATTATTTTCTTGAGCAATATCATCTTCTTTAACATTACATATGTATAAAACGGGTTTGGAAGTTAACAAAAACAAGGATTTTACCACTAACTTTTCTTCATAAGTAAACTGTAATTTCCTTACTACTTTACCATTTCTTAGATGAGGCAATATTTTTTCTATTACATTAAGTTGTTCTTTAGCTTCTTTATTGCCGATTTTAGCCTTTTTTTCTAAGCCACTTAACCTTTTTTCTAAACTTTCTAAATCTGCCATGATCAATTCTAAATCAATAATTTCCGCATCTCTTACTGGATCTACTGATTCTTCCACATGGATAATATTATTATCATCAAAGCATCTTAAGACATGAATAATAGCATCTACTTCTTTGATGGTGGCTAAAAATTGATTTCCTAACCCTTCACCCTTATGTGCGCCTTTAACTAGGCCTGCGATATCCACAAATTCTAATTTTGCGGGTAAAATAGCTTTAGATTTGCTGAGGTTAGCAATCACATTTAGCCTTTTATCAGGCACATCTACTATGCCTTTATTAGGTTCAATTGTACAAAAAGGGTAATTAGCAGATTGGGCCTTTTGTGTAGAAGTTATAGCATTAAATAAAGTAGATTTTCCCACATTTGGCAAGCCAACAATTCCACAATTTAGCATTTTATAATTCCTATGTTATATAATTTTTATCTAGAGATTTTTATAATAGATTATGATTTAAGATTAAAAAGCGGGAGTTAAAGCTTTTATAAAGCTAGGAAATTGTTTGTTTAATAATAATTCAAGATTTTGGGCAAAAATATCACAAAATATTTCTATTTCTTGGCGCTCATGTTGATTAAAAGCACCCAATACATATTGTGCTATATCCTTAGATTGATTAGGCCTACCTATACCTACTTTAATTTTATGAAGATTTGTGCCGACCTTTAATTGGATATCTCTCACACCTTTTTGGCCACCATCACCGCTGCTAGTTTTATATTTTACCTGCAAAAATTGTAAATCCACATCATCATGCACCAGTATAATGTTCTGAGGATCAATCTTGTAAAAATTTGCTAAAGTTAAAACTGCATCTCCTGATAAGTTCATAAATGTTTGGGGTTTTACCAAAGTAAGAGCTATAGTATTAATTTTATTAGTGCTAATTAATGATTTAAAATTAAATTTAAAATCATTAAATTTATAGTACTTGGCAATATGATCAACAATTATAAACCCTAAATTATGACGAGTTTTTTCATATTGCTCTCCTATATTGCCAAGGCCTACTATAATTATCATAAATCTTTAATAAATTATTTATTAAACTTATTTTTTACCTGTTTTAGCTGGAGCGGCGCTTTTAGCAGGAGAAGAGGCTGGCGTTTTTGCAGCGGCCCCTTTAGCAGGAGTAGCAGCTTTACTATTTGAAGTTCCCACGCCTTCTACTTTAGTTGCTTCTTCTTCATTTGAGGCGGTAATAGATGCTAAGGCAAAGCCTTTAGGATAATAGGTTTTAGATCCCTTTCCTAGCTCAATATCTTCTATTTTAATAACTGTTCCGATTTTAGCTTCTCCTAAATCAATCTCAATTTGTTTAGGTGCGTTTTTAGGATTGCACATTACTTCTAAATAGTGGTTTACCACGTTTAAGCTGCCCCCTAGTTTTAAGCCAGGAGATTTAGCTTGATTAATAAAAACAATAGGAATAATTAATCTGGTAGTAGTTTTTTCTCCTACTCTTAATAAATCCACATGTAAAGGCACATCTGTTACTGGGTGTAACTGCACTTTTCTTACTAATACTTCCTCATCTTTGCTATCATGCTTAATTTTATAAATTGTAGTATAAATTGAGCTTTTAATCATTTGAGAAAGTAATTCTTTTGGGTTTAAAGATACGGAAATAGGATCCTTACTATCTCCATAAATAGTAGCTGGCACAAGATTACTTCTTCTTGTTGCTCTGGCGGCCCCCTTGCCGACTTTTTCTCTTTTAACAGCTGTAAATACAAACTGATCTGTCATGTTGTTCCTCTTAGCTTATATAATAAAAAATCAAAAATAAAGCTTACCTCCAAGGGTGTAAGCTTTTATAACAATACTATTAACTTTTTAAATTGTCTATCTTTATTTTAAAAGTGCTCTTTCTTATAAGCACACTTTATTAGGTAAGATAATTATTTAAGAAATAAGTTAGATAATGATGCCTCAGTACTAATTCTCTGCAAAGCTTCGGCCAACAAAGGGGCTACTGAAATATACCTAATTTTATTACAACTAAAATCTTGGGATGTTATGTAAATTGAATCAGTACAAACAAATTCTTTAATTGCGCTATTTTGCACCTTTTCTAAGGCATTTTTAGAAAATACTCCGTGCGTTACATAAACATAAATATCTGCGGCTCCTTGTTCTTTTAAGGCTTTGCTAGCATTGCACAAAGTGCCTGCTGAATCAGCAATATCATCAATTATAATGCAGTCTTTTCCTTTAATATCGCCAACAATGTTCATAACCTCGCTGAACCCATTTTCCTGCCTTCTTTTATCAATAATAGCAATATCACACCCTAGATATTTGGCCACAGAGCGTGCTCTTACTACCCCGCCTACATCAGGGGAAACAACCATAGTGGCAGAAGTGTCTAACCTTGTTTTAATATCATCAATAAATAAATAATTAGCGAACAAATTGTCTACAGGAATATCAAAAAATCCTTGAATTTGGGAAGCATGTAGATCTAAAGTTAATACCCTATCAGCCCCTGCCACAGTAATTAAATTAGCTACAAGTTTTGCCGAAATTGGTGTTCTAGGCCCTGCTTTTCTATCTTGTCTTGCATAGCCAAAATAAGGCAGAACTACAGTTATGCGTTTAGCAGAGCCTCTTTTTAAGGCATCAATTACTACTAAAAGCTCCATAAGATTATCATTGGCTGGATAAGAAGTTGATTGCAAAATAAAAACATCTTCACCTCTAATACTTTCTCTAATTTCTACTTTAATTTCTTGATCAGCAAACTTGCTGATATTAGCGTCAACCAGCTTAATACCTAAAATTTGAGCAATTTTCTCTGCTAAGATTTGGTTACTGTTTCCTGCGATTAATTTCATTGATGTTCTCTAATTTAAGGAGTTGTAATGATTAATATTTTACTAAATCTTTAGCTTAATACAAGATATTTGAAGCCCCCTTTGTTTCTCTTGCTTTTTTACACTACGGCGGTGGCTAAAAAATTTATCTTCTTCTACGCAAGTATCATAAGGCATTATTTCTATATTCTCTGCTGTTAAGCCGCTAAGTTTTAGCTGATAACTGATATAACTAGGTAAGTTAAAAAGAAACTTTGTTTGTTCTAAGAAGGGGCTTTGATGTATTTTTTCTTTAAAGGTAAAAAAACTTTTAGAACCCTTATCTTGCGCTATAAATTTTTCATAAAATTCGCCACAAACTTCATAAGAGATGGCTTGAATACAAGGGCCTATACTTGCTAAAATTTTAGGGGGTCTGTTAGCTTTGGCTTTAAGAGCTGCGATTGCTTTACAAGGTAATTGTTTTAAAGCTCCTTGAGAACCGCAATGGACTGCTGCAATCCTTTTATTATTAACATCTACTAGCAAAATCGGACTGCAATCAGCACTTAAAACTCCTAATATTATACCATTTTTATTTGTCATCATACCATCGGCTTTTATGGATCTTACTAATTGTTGGGCTAAAATACCTGGTAATGGATTATTAGCTAAGGTAACTTGAACTTTAAAGGGAAATACTTGGGATAATTTGTTTTTATCATTGAGTTTAAGATAAGTAAGATCAAACGGAATATCAGCAAAATTATTATTATCCATATCAACTATAATATCTGAATGTACCTGACTAAGGGTAAATAATTTAGAAGGGGAAACATTAAATTGCCCTGCAATTAGTGCGCGATTAAAATTAACATTTTTTATTAAATCACCAATTTTAAATCCCACGTTTAAGGAAGAAAAATACCCTTTGCTTGATCCTCTAAGCACCTTTTGATTAGGTGAAGGAAGCGGAGAATTAGATAAAACAGGGTAAAGATGTCTGCCAAAAAAAGTATGCTCAATAAAATCTACAGAAGATAATAATTTGGAGATAAACATTCTTATCTATCCTTTCTTGGGAAAAGTAATCTGATACTCCTATATTTTACTTCCTAATTTTTAATAAAGCTAGCAAAGTTGCTTTAAGATTCAATCAGCGGCGTAAAAGTGGCCAAAGCATTTAAACAAGGAGAAGCAACCGCTACTACTTTAAATACTTCACCCATATCAGCTTTATTAATAAGCAGATCTGCTGCTTCTTGGATGCTCTTTTTATCATTCTCTGTGAGAGCATTATTCATTAAAGTAGCAATTCTAGAATATATTCCCATACCTTCTAAAAATTGGCGCTGGGTTTGTATAGCAAAAGTATTTGTTTTATTTGCTTTAGCAAGTTCTTGTAAGCAAAAAAAATTAACATTAGCAGTAATATCTGCTTCTCCGATTTGCTGTAAAAGCTGCCTAGTATCTAACAGCCTATGAGTTTTAAATCCTCTTAAAGAACTTTTAAAAGTAGGTTTAAAAGGACCATAGTCAATAGTTAAGATGGCTCCAGTTTGAATTTTTATTATATTTAATAATTGTTGATAAATTGCATGGGCCTTAGGAGAAAATTCTAGAATAGGGGGTGTAATTTCTTTAGATTCTTGATATGAGCTTTGGTAGGAAAAAAATTGTTTTAAAAGCTTATCTAAGGGTGCCTCTAAAGTTTTACCTTGAGAAGCAAAATTTGTAGCAATTAAAGAATGTTTAAGCTGCAATTGTTGAATTTTAGGATTAAAATAAACGAGATTTTCATAGAAGCAATTATCAAGGTAGACATATTGCTTAATTGGTAAGGCATCAAAAAATTCATTAGAAATAATAAAGGTAGGAGAAGCGAGATAAGTTTTATCTTTTAACATTGCCTCTATACTAAGATGCCAATAGATATGAGAAAAGTCTTTAAGATTAATTGCTTGCTGCTTAATTAATAAAGGATTAATATCAATTATATATATCTTAAGTGCTTTGGCTGCAATAGCAGAAAGTTTATTAATGACCCTTAAAACATCTTGCATTAATCTGCCCGTGCCTCCCCCTAATTCTATAAGATTAAAAGCCGAAGGGCACCCCATTGTTTGCCAAGTATCTAATAACCATACTCCGATAAGCTCGCCAAAAATTTGAGAGGTTTCAGGAGAAGTAATAAAATCGCCCTGTAAATTATTTTTAACTCCCAAAGGGGTAATTAAATTAGGATCAAGAGAAGTAAAACTAAGCGAGGTAGAATTAATCGAAGAAAAGGGATCCTTAATCTTATAATAACCTAAACTTTCTTCAGAGAGAGCTAACTGCAAAAATCTATCTAAGGGCATCGCTCCTTGTTGCTTGCTAATAGGATCATAATAATTATTTACTATATCTATAATTACTTGCTGCATGAAAATCGTTCACAAAGTAATGGATTATAATTTTTTATTTTTATTAGTTTTGAAAATATATCTATCATTATAAGGCAAATTTTTATTATGAATAAATTTATAACTCAGATAAATTAAATATATTCCTCCTATTACCATAGGTAAGGAAAGAAGCTGGCCTAAGGAAATTAAGTTAAAGAAGTAGATTTCCCCTAGGCGATAAAATTCTATCCATATTCTAAAAATTCCATAAAACATTAAAGCGTAGCCCGCTATTTTGCCTGGGTAATTGTAGGATTTATTCCGCCATAAGAAATATAAAATTATAAAAAGTACTATACCTTCTAAGGCAGCCTCATATAATTGGCTTGGATGCCTGGCCAAAGGTATATTTGGGAAAACTACTCCCCAAGGTACTGATGTGGGCTTACCATAAAGCTCGACATTAATAAAATTAGCTATTCTACCTAAAAATAAACCAATAGGAACAGAAGGAGCAATGATATCTATAACAGTAAAGAAATTTGTCTGATACTTTTTAGACAATATATAAGCAGCAATTATACCTCCAATTAAAGCACCATGAAAAGACATTCCTCCTTCCCATAAAAAGAAAATTTTGAAAGGATTAGCTAAATAATAAGGAAAACCATAAAATATAACATACCCTAATCTGCCCCCAACTAATATACCCATAATAATATAAAAAAGCAGGTCATCAAAAAAATTATTTTTATCTTTAATTAAAAGAATTTTGCTATTTAACCACTTAATATAAAGCAAGGCAAAAATTGCCCCAAAAATATATGCCAAAGAGTACCATCTAATTTCTAATATGCCAAAATTTACAGCTACTGGGTTCATTTGTGTTAATATAATGCTAAACATTTAAACTTAGTCCTTGTTATTGTTTATAAGATTAAATATAGGAAAATGATAAGGTGAAAATTAAAAAGGTAAAATGATATTAATTTTTACTCCCCCTAGAGAAGATTGTTCTAAAAAGATGTGGCCGCCTTGTTTAATGATAATCTCTTTAACAATGTATAACCCTAATCCTACACTGCCTTTTTCTGGAGTTCTAGCCTCATTTAGCTTATAAAATGGTTTAAAAACATTCTCGTATTTTTCAGGAGGTATGCCTACTCCATTATCATGAATTTCTATAATTATGCTATGGTTAGTATAATTTTTTACTTTAATTACCACCACCTTAGCATATTTAGAGGCGTTATTTAAGATATTATCTAAAGCCCTTTTAAAAGAGGTGGAATTAATACGGATAGTTTTAGGATTTTGTTGATAGGTAATATGAATATCAATTAAATTAGTATAAGACTTAATGATATTAGAAAAAAATTTATTAATAACTATTGTATGTTTAGGAGCACTGTAGTACTCATCTCTTGCATAATCAAGATAAGATACTAACATATTGGTCATATCGGCAATCTGTTCTTTAAGCTCCTGCGTTGTCGCATTAGGTGGGTTGATATCAATAATTAAATTCATTTTAGTTAAAGCTGTTTTAAGATCATGGGAAATTGCCGATAACATCATGGTTTTTTGTTCAATAAAAAGCTCTATACTATCCTTCATTTCATTAAAGGCTATGGTAGCTTCTCTAATTTCTATGGACCCAGACGGCACTAGATAATGAATTTTTTCTCCTTTACCAAATTTTTTTGCTGCTTTGGCCAGATTAGTTAAAGGTCTAATTTGCAGCCTAAAAAACTGTAGGGTAATTAAAATAACGATCATATATAAAATAATGATAAAAATCACTATGTAAGAAATTGAAGAAACTAAAAATAATTCCTTTGTAAGATAAAAAGTTATATAAATATTATCTTTAATATGAATAGTTAAATTAATAATAGAATAATTATTATTATATTCATTAATATAAATTTCATTAGGAATCAGCGCTTTAATATGCTCATAGATGTCAATACTACTAGAATTTAATTTACTCCTATCAATTTGCGTAAAATTGGTAGTATCATTAACAGTAATTTGGGGATAAAGATTAATATACTGGGATAATCTTTCCGTAGAGGTGTTAATTTCCTGAAAATTTTTAGCATTATTGGCCACAGAAACAATATAGGCAATATTATTTGCTACATTTTTTATCAAAGAGGTTCTAATTTTACGCCAATTATTATCATAGAAAAATATAATAAAAATTATCTGTAAAACTAATAATGTAATACCGATAATAAGTAAAGCACGAATAAGTAAGGTTTTTGGCAACAGGAGCTTAAGTAAAAAAACTAATCTTTTCCTTGCTCTTTTTTCGTAAATAATGTTTTTTATTTGATTAAATTTCAAAATTTATTTTACCTTTAAGATTTTACCTATACTATTATTATAGCTATCAAGCCATTAAGCTATCTAAGCTTAATTTACTAAAGCGAAGCCTTTACCTCTTACAGTTTTAATATACTTATTATAAGAACCTGATCCTTCAATTTTTTTCCTTAATCTCATAATGGCTACATTTAAGGTGTGTAAATTAGTCTCATTCACTGGCTTAGAAAGTATTTGTAAAATTTCTTCTTTATAAATAGTTTTATTAATATTGGCAATTAAGATTTTAAAAATTTCTTCCTCATTAGAAGATAAATTAATGGGAATATCTTTAATTTTTAAGGAGTTATTGTCGGTATTATAAACTAGATCTTTAACCTGAATAATATTAGAAGCTCCATAGGTAACCTCTAAATTGCGCTTAACAATTTTGTTAATACGTAGAATTAGTTCCTGGGAATTAAAAGGCTTAGTAAGATAATCATCGGCTCCTTTAGTCAAAGCATCAATTTTATTATTAATTTCATCCACTGCCGTTAACATTAAAGAAGGAGTGAAAATTCGTTGATTATGTAAAGAGTAGATAAAATCTATACCATTTTCTTCCCCTAACATATAATCTACTACCAAAGCATCAAATTTTAAATATTTAATTAAAATCCTTGCTTCATGAGGGGTTGTGGTATATAAAGCTTTAATATTATTATTAATAAATAACCTTTGTAATAGATCACATATTTTAATGTCATCATCAACTATTAGCACTTCTAAGGTCATTTCTCACTTTATTCTGATAATTGTTTAATACACCTATTTGCTTAATCTAAATATTCCTGAAGATGAGTAGTAAGATAGGTAAAAGCTTCATCTACATCATCTGTCATAAGAAACATATTTTGATCATTTTCTCCAATTAGACCATATTTAGCTAACATATCCATATTAATCAGTTGATGAAAAAACTCCTTGCCTAAGATTACAATCGGTATTTTCTTCTTTATTTTTTGGGTTTGAATCAAAGTAAGAATTTCAAATAATTCATCCAAAGTGCCAAATCCCCCTGGGCAAATTACTAAAGCTTTCATAAGATAAGCAAACCAAAATTTTCTTAAAAAAAAGTAATGAAAATAAAAGATTAAATCTTTAGGAATAAAGCGATTAGCTGATTGCTCAAAGGGCAATATAATATTAAAACCCAAGCTTTTTTCTGCCGCATCATGAGCGCCTTTATTAGCAGCTTCCATAATACCGCCGCCACCGCCGCTGCAGATATATAATTTTTTATCAGGATTAGTGATTTTTTTAGACCAAATCGCTAGCATATTTGAGAGCTTCCATGCTTTTTCATAATGCGAAGCGATTTCTAGTAAATTTCTTTCATGAGACACATTTAAATTATTAGATAAAGCATTGGCAAGATTTAAATCAGCAGATTGCTGGCTTGTAATTCTAGCGGAACCAAATATTACAATTGTATTATTAATGTTTGCTTTTTCTAGCCTGTGTTTAGTTTCCATAAATTCTGCTAATATTTTTATAGAGCGCCCCTCGCTGCTATTAATAAACTTAATTTCTTCAAGTAATTTTTCTGTGTCCACTTTTATCTCTTATCTTTTACAATATTTTATGGAGTTAACTAGACTTAATAAAGAGTTAAATCTTTATAGGTGCTTTTTATATACGATATGCCAGAAATTAAGGAAATAATCATGGCAATATAAAGAGTTAAAATTCCTAGATACTGGCTTAATATAGTTATAATATTTTCAGTGCCGCCGATAATCAAAAAGCTTAGAGCTACCATTTGAAATGCTGTTTTATATTTTGATAAAGTAGTTACTTTAACTTTAATTTGTTGTAAGGCTAATCCTTCTCTAATTCCTGAAATTACTAATTCTCTAACTAAAATAATTAATACCGGAATTAAAATAATAGAGGCAATGTTATGATCTCTAACTAAAACCATAATACAAACTACTAAAATTAAGGCTTTATCTGCAATTGGATCAAATATTCTACCAAAATTGGAGATTATATTATAAGTTCTTGCTAAATAACCATCTAAAAAATCGGTTACACTAGCGTAAATAAAAAGCACTAAAAATAAAGCTCTGGCTATAATATCGGTATAAAAAAACATCAATACAAATAATGGTATAACCACTAAGCGGCTTAACGTTAATAAATTTGGCACTTTAGGACTCATGATTAATACCCATTATAAATAAAATTACTTATTATAAGGAATAACATATTAATGTAGCCAATTAAATATTTTTATTGCCATAGTTTTATTAATATTTTTTACTTTTTGTAGATCTTCTATCTTAGCACCTACAATTTTTTCAAAAGATCCAAAATAGCTTAATAGATCTCTTTTACGTTGTTTGCCTACTCCTGGTATTTTATCAACTTCTGAAACTGAAAGGGAATTAATTTTCTTTTTTCTAACGGCAGTAATGGCGAAGCGATGAGCCTCATTGCGTAATAGTTGAATAAAATGTAAAACTGAGGAATGTTTATCTAAATGAATTTCCTCCCCAGTATCTAAAAATAAGGTTTCTTCCCCTGCATGGCGATTTTTACCTTTAGCCACCGCTAAAACTCTAAGGTTATTGATATTTAATTGATTAACCACTTTAAGCGCAGTACTTAATTGTCCTTTGCCACCATCAATAATTAATAACTCAGGGGGAGGTAAAGTAACTTCCGTGCCTTTTGAGGTTATTAAAGATAATTGGGAATCATCTGCTTGATTATTAGCCATAGTTTTCAATTTAGATAATCTACGTAATAAAGTATGTTCTAAAATACCATAATCATCATTGCTTTTAATGCTAATATCTTTAAGGTTAAAAGTGCGATAATTTTTTTTATTAAAGCCCGCGACATTAGCACTAATTAATGCCCCTAAAGAAAAAGTACCATATAAATGTGAGTTATCATAAACCTCAATATTATTAATAGAAACTTCCATTTTCAAAAGATTTTGTAACTCTTTAAAGTGATGTAGCCATTTATGCTGATTGGCCTGTTGCCTTTCTAAGGCAATAAAAGCGTTATTAAGCACCAATCCCATCATTTCTTTATTTTTCTTCGTATCAGGATTTAAAATTTGTACTTTATTAAGAGAAGAAATCTTGGTTTGCTCAGCTAATAGTTTTTTATTTAAGAAGTTTTCAATTAATTTAAATGGTTTTTTATTTTCAGCTTCAATAGGTAAATTAATATAAATTTTATCAGGAATTTGACGATCCTGATAAAACTGAACTAAAAAAGATTCTATTACTTCTTGAGCATTAGTTTCTAAATTAATTTTAGGAAAAATTTCTAAAGATCCATGGCTATGACCATTACGAAAAAGAAAAATTTGTATCAGGTAGATTTCATGAAGAATTTCAGTATTGATTATACTTTCTGTAGAGGTACAATCAGGCATTGTAGTATCTAAGGAGTTACTAGCTATAGAAACAGCTTCTGTAGCAGCATTAGACTTAAAACCCTTGTGGATAATAGCAATAAAATCAGCATTACTACCATCTTCTAAAACCATGTTTTGCTTAAAATGTAGAGCATTAATGGATTTTATACGTTCACGTAAAATAATAGCTTGTTCAAAATTATGATTCTTGCTGGCTATCATCATTTCATTGGCAAGTTTTACTTTTAAATCATCATTATTGCCTTGTAAAAATTCCTTAGCTTGATTAGCAGATTTTATATAATCTATTTGGGTAATTTTGTTTGTGCAAGGCCCAGAGCAACGCGCAATTTGATATAAAATGCAAGGCTGCGTGCGACTTTTAAAGTAGGAATCTGTGCAAGTTCTTAGTTTAAAAGTTTTTTGTACTAATTTAATATTATCAATAACGTCCATACCTTTGGCAAAAGGGCCAAATAAATTATCTTTTGGAGTATCATTTTTTGCTCGATATTGGCTAATTCTGGGAAAGCTCTGGTCCATTTCAATCTTGATAAAAGGAAAATTTTTATCATCTTTAAGTAATATATTATAAAAAGGCTTAAAATGTTTGATTAAATCAGCCTCTAAAAGCAAAGCATCTTGTTCCGTATGGGTTACAATCCATTGGATATCATAGATTTGTGATACCATGTAGGAGATTCTAGGGCTTAAGTTAGGGCTACTATAAGAGTAGACCCTTTTTTTTAGATCTTTGGCCTTACCGATATAAATGATTTTATTTTTACTATCAAGCATTTTATAGCTACCACTTTGCGAAGGAATCCTACTAGCTAAAGATCTAATTAACTCTTGACCCGTGAGAATATTGTTTTCTTTTTTGCTTGACATAGGAGCTACAAGGGTTTTTTGTTCTAGCTTAGGACTTTGCTTGTCAAATAAAAAAATACACTTTTTATTAATTTTTTGCAAGCCATGGAAGAACCTAGGGTGAATCTAAAAGGTTAATTTTTTATCCACTAAAACTGTGGATAACTTTGTGGATAACTTTTAAGGCTGCTACGAGATAAAGCACCATATTTAATTATATAAATAATTTCCCCTTAATAGTTAAACCAATTGCAATCTGGCTTTTGTAAAAAAAGTCGCTAATTAAATTCTCTAAATTGTTTTTTTATAGGTATTATTTGTAGGCTAATTATGCTGTTAATAAAAATTACCACAATCTTAAATAATTAACTTTGGTTAACAATAAATTAATGCTTATAAATAATTAAGCGGGTTAAAATTATTACAGGCTTTGTGGACCTTGAACAATTTGCTATTATCAAAAGGAGTAAAAGATAGATATTTTGGTCTTTTAAATGGTATCTGACCAATAGTTTTAATACTAATCTGTTAAACAGAGGTCAAGAAGACTTAAGATTTAAGCTTAAGATTAAATAAATATATTATGGCCAAATATTATAAATAAGGCCTTGCTTAATAATATCTTGGTAAAGTTGCTTTTTAAAGGATACAATCTTGTTAGGGATTTCTTCGTGGGGCATCCATTTCCATTGACTAAACTCAGGTTTAGGAGTATTAACATTAATGTCTGAATCCTTCCCTAAAAATTTTACGAAAAACCAAACCTGTTCTTGACCATTAAAATTAAAATCTTTATTGATAGAATTATTTGGTAGCTCAATTTTATACCTTAAAAGGTTAGTTTTAGCTAGGATTTTTATGTTGTTAGTTCCTATTTCTTCTTTGAGCTCCCTTAATAAAGCCTCTTCTAAAGTTTCATTTGGTTCTATGCCTCCTTGAGGCATTTGCCAAGCGGAGGAATTGTCTAAACGTTGGGCCATTAGCACTTTATTATCTTTATTGATAACCACAGCTCCAACTCCTTGGCGATAAATTATTTCCATTTTACTCCTTATTATTTAAATTATTTTATTTTTAAAAGCCAAGGTAAAGGATTTTGCGGGGTATTTTTATATTGGATTTCAAAATAAATAGGGGTTATAGTTTCCTGCGAAATAGCAATAGGCTCATGTTTTTTCACTAATTGGGTCTCCCTAACAAAGCTTTTATATTTACCGGAAATAATAGTATAGTAAGAAGCAGAGTGCTTAATAATAATAAGATTTTCAAAATTAGGAAAATAATTAGCAAACATTATTTCTCCACTGTGTGGGGCCACAATTTGCGAGTTAGGAGTAGCTAAAATACTAATGCCATTATAATAAATATTTTTTTGTTTATCTTCATTGTATTTTTTATTAATAAAACCTGCCACTGGCCAAATTAATGAACCTTTATTAGCAAGAAAATCTTTATCTTTATTAATATCTTCTAATAATAAACTATCATTGGTAAGGGTATAAATCAATTGCTGCAGAGATTTACTAGTACCCATCAACTGGCTATTTTTATTTTGAATTTGTTTGATAGAATAGGATAACTCCTGAGCAGAAGGATTATCTTTCAGATAATTGTTTAATAAAATAATATTACTATTTAATTGTTTATTGATATTCGTGATTTTTTTCTTAATTACGGCCAGCTCTTTATCATTGGTTGCTTGCAGTTGTAGATATTGTTGGGACTTAGCAATCTCTGATTTTAAATGCTTAGTAGTATAATTAAGCAAAGCATAGGTGATTGCAGTTTCTTTAGGGGAAAGTTGAGTAACAAATAAAGATTGTAAAGGGGTATTGCTCATCTTATAAATAGACACTACACGATTATTGATTTGCCAGGCATAATTGTTAATTTTGTTTTGATTATTTATCTGCTTTAATTGCAATAGCTCTCTATAAGAAGTTAAGTTATTTAATTCTATTTCATTTTCTCTAATTCTTTCGGATAAAGAAATAATGTGCTGCTGCAATCCAGAAGCGGCATTAATTGAGCTATAATCAACACCACCCCATAAGACTAGGGTAAAAATCACAATAAGGAAAATATTATTTTTTAAGTAAAGAGTTACCATTCATTTCTAGTGGTTTTTTGAGATTCATTAAATCTAAAATAGTTGGAGCGATATCTGCTAATCTGCCATCCTTTAGGGTAAAATTAGCTGATTTAGGCTGATTAACTAAAACCGTTTTTACTAAATTGGTAGTATGTTGCGTATGAGGAACATTATTAGTAAAATCCCACATGGTTTCACAATTGCCATGGTCAGCAATAATTAGCCAAATATAATTATTAGCAATCACTGCTTTTTCTAATTCTTGTAAACACTCATCTACCGTAGAGGTTGCTTTGGCTACAGCCTCAAGTACTCCTGTATGTCCTACCATATCCCCATTGGCATAATTTACCACTATAAAATCATAATTTTGGCTATCAAGAGCAGCAACTAAATTGGTTGTAATTTCTTTTGCTGACATTTCAGGCTTAAGGTCATAGGTAGCTACCTTCGGAGAATCTATTAAAATTCTATCTTCACCAATAAATTTTTCTTCTTTACCACCGCTAAAAAAGAAAGTCACATGAGGATATTTTTCAGTTTCAGCAACACGTAGTTGTTTAAGATCATTAAAAGATAAAAATTCACCTAAGGTATTTTTTAAGTTATCATTCCTATAAATAGCCCGCATATATTGATCTAACGCGCTAGAATAGCTTACCATCCCTAAGCAATGAGCAAATTTTATCAGATTTGTTCTTTTAAAGTGTTCAAATTCTGGTTCTACTAAGGCATCTAGAATTTCTCGGGCCCGATCAGTTCTAAAATTAATCATTACAATAATGTCATTATCTTTCATTCCTTGATAGTCTTTAATTACTGTAGGTTTAATAAATTCATCTGTAATATTTTTTTCATAAGAATCTTTTAATAGCATTTCTAATGAAGTAGCTACATCGCCTTTAGCGCTAACCATAGCATTATAGGCAAGCTCAATTCTATCCCATCTATTATCCCTGTCCATACTATAATAACGGCCACAAACAGAGGCTAATTGAATATTTGGATATTTTCTAAGTAGTTCTTCTAACTTAGGTACTTCATTAATAGCGCTTTGAGGAGGGGTATCACGGCCATCTGTAAAAATATGCAATTTAACTTGTAAATTATTTTTTGCAAAAACTTTAGCAGTGTAAAGAAAATGATCAATATGAGCATGAACTCCCCCATCAGAATATAAGCCCATAACATGAAGGGTAGAATTATGTTCTTTAGCACATTTTAGAGCCTTAACGATCTGATCTTCTTGGTCAAAACTCCCACTGGTTATAGCATTGTTGATCTTTGGTAATTCTTGAAATACAATTCTACCAGCTCCAATGCCTGTATGACCCACCTCTGAATTACCCATTTGTCCCTTCGGCAGCCCTACATCTAAGCCAAAGGTAATTAAATTAGATATTGGATTATCTCTTACTAAACGGTGCCATACTGGGGTTTGGCCAATTTCTATCCCATTATATTCTGTATGTTCTGTGGTGTAACCCCAGCCATCAAGAATAGTTAAAATAACTTTATTAATTTTTTTGTCTGCCATTGCGTATCCTTTTTATTTTTAATGTATAAAATAATTATAAATATATGGTTAATAGTAATATATGGTTAATAGTAAAAGAAAGGGGTTTGATAAGTCTTAACTATAAGGAATAGGTAAAGATTTTTTATAAAATCTTTTTAATCCAGCCAAATTTTTTCTATATCATAATATTTTCTAACTTCATCTCTAAATAAGTGAACAATTATGCTATTTAGATCCACAATAATCCAATTCCCTGTTTCTTCACCTTCACTCCCTAAAACTGTAAATTTATTATCCTTAGCTACTGTAATTAGCTTATCTTTAATAGTAGCAAGGTGTTTACTTGAGGTTCCAGTGGCAATAATAACATAATCCGCATAGCTTTTATTTTTTAAAGCGATAGGCAAAATATCTAATGCTTTATTGCTATCTAAAGTTTCTAAGATTAAAGCTTTTAGAGCTTCAATTTTATCATCAGATATTTTAGGAGTTATGGTAGATGCTCTTTTCGCTACTACCTTTTTAACTGTGGCCTCTTTAAATGGATCTTGAAGGGGATCTTGCATAGAAATTTTTGGAGGCATTGTTGCCGAATTTTCTTTATTAGAAGTTTTACTGGAAGTTTTTTTAGCAGCAGGGGTTTTCATAGTAGCTTTTTTTAGGGTGTTTTTCTTTAGAGTTTTTTTTTCAATCATTTTTTCATCACTCATTAATATAAGATTCCTTAAGGTTAATTTATATATTTGTTATAATAGGTTTTTTTAAATTCTCTCTAATTTGGGTAGAAGATAGACCATTTTTGCTAATTAGATAAAATTTTAAATTAGTAGTTTTATTGTTTAATAGTTGCTTATCAAAGTAGTTAAGTTGTTTTGATTTATATACTATATGGGATTTTTTAAGCAAGGTGCTAAATGAGACTCCATTCCTTGCAAAAACTGCCAAGTTGTAGTTTTTAATAATATTTTGCCATTGACGGAAAAGATGAAACTGCTTTAGATTATCTTCTCCCATAATCCATATAAGATTAGAATTTGGAGATATCATAGATCTAATCTTGGCTAAAGTATTATAAGTATAGCTGGAATTAAACGATTCTTCAATTGCTGTAACTTTAATTTTAAAATTATACTTTGTCAGTGCTTTACTTAATCTAAGTCGCTCTTTTAAAGGTAAAAAAGCTTGATTTTCTTTTTTAAGTGGGTTCTGGGGGGCCACTAACCAAATTAATAAATTTAGATGTAAATATTTTATAGCTTGTTCAGCAATGTACATATGGCCTTGATGTGGAGGGTTAAAAGAACCTCCAAATATACCAATGTTTAAATTATCACATACTCTAAGCAAGCTCGTATCTTGAAAATAAGAAGATTGGTTTATTTGCAGAGTATCCATTATAATTAAACCACTAATCCTTGATGTTTTTTATATTTTTTATTAATAGTTATTTAAAGTATTCATTCTGATTATATTAATATACTTATTCCTTATAAAATATATTGTATAATTATATTAACCTATTGTATAATGATATTATTGAAAAACATTTTTAATGATGCTCTAAAGTTTTAAATTTAGAACAATTTGTATTGGCTATTAATAAATCATATAATATCTGTGATTTGTTTTTAATTGTATTCAACTAGGATATCTTCATGGTAGATAATTTTTACAGGCAAAACGGTTATATAAATCCTAATTTCACTGCATCTAATGTGCAGCAAACTCAGCAATATATAAATCCCTTACAACCTGCACAAGCACCTAATTTTCAGCCCTATAATAATTTTGCTGTGCCTTCTAATAACCCTAACATGGCTGCTCCTTTAGGAAATCCTTATAATAATCCACAACCAAATTATAATGGACCTGCTTTTAACAATTCGCTAGCTTATAATCCTAATATTAATCCAGTTTATTCTACAACCCCTATGTCAAGTTTTACAGCTCCTCCTAATCCTGCTTTTACGAATCACTTTAGTAATCCAATGAGTAATCAGCCTTTAACGAATTACGCACAGCCTGCTTATGGTCAATCCAATTTTAGGCCTGCACCTTATAGACCTGCTTTTGGAGCCCCTATTAATGCAGTTCCTCAAGCAAATACGTTTAATTCTAATTTAGCTCCACAGGCATCGGCAAATAATTTTAATACACCTTTAAATGTCCAGTCTTTACCTAATCAAAATTATGGAAGAAATTACGCGCAAAATTTTGGACAAAACTATGGGCCTTCTATAGTTAATTCCCCAAGCAATCCTGTGGATTATAACAGAATAACTCCTAACAATTACTCTATGCCTAATCCTAATATGGCTGTTCCCACAGCTTCTTATTATACTAGATCTAATCCAGTTGCGCCTGCACCGTCTGTAGCCCCTTCTAATTATGATTACTATGCGGCAACTCCTACAACACATTATGCGGTTCCTCCTGTAATGCCTCAAGCTTACCCCCCTAATGTACCCCCAAGAGATTATTATAGAAATGAAAGCTATAAAGGGGAGGGTTATAGAGGTGATAGATCTAGATATAATGAAAATAGTTATAGATCAGAGGCAGGCTATCCTAATGACCCTAGAGATAGGATGGAGGTTAGAGAAAATTCTAGAGATAGGAATAGTGATTATAATCGTAGATCATCTTATGACTCCTATGGAAGATCCACCGAAAATTATCCGGGAGGGGTAGCTAATCATAATGACTCAATGCCTCCAGGGCTACATCATAATTCGGTTAATAATCTTTTTAGCATACCTCTTGATAAAGAATCTTATTCTACAAGATCTGAAGATCAAGCTTTAACTAGTACAAACCCTACTCTTTCTAGAGAAAGATCAAGAAGTGAACTACGTAGAGAACGTTTAGCAAATAGATATAGATCTAAAGAAGAAATTAGACATTCAGAAGCTGAGGAAATGCTAAGTTCACCGGGGGAAAATAACACTATCCCTAATAAAAATAATACGGTTAATATTGATTCTTTTAGCAAAGTTTACGATAAAATTTCCACTAAACCTGTAACAGAAAAAAGTGAGGAATCTCAAGAAGCTACTCTAGATGAGTTAATTAAAAAGAATGAGGAAACTTCTAGCTCTAATATTCGCAATAAAGCTAAGGATATGGCAAGAATGTTAAGTAAGAAACTTCAAGAAGAAGAAGAACAAGATTATGCCGAAGAAGCAGCTGCAGAGAATCTTGAAGATGAAATTTTAAGCGAGTATGATGATTTTGAGGAAGATAAGAAAAAGAAACCAAAAATAGGTTTATTAGCGAGAATATTCAAAGGTAAAGCTAAAAAAGCTAAAAAAGATGAATTTTCTGATTTTGATGATTTTGAGGAAGATGAAGATGATATGTATACAAATACTAAGAAGAAGAAAAGAAAGTAAAACAAACATTTTATTTTCTTAGATTTGCTAATTTTTTAAGTACAAAAGACAAGATTAAAAGGTAAGAGTTATAAAAGATTCTTATCTTTTTATGTTATTTACTATATTTTTACTTTGCACTTATTAATTTGCACTTAAGGCAGCCCTATTTTTTACTGACACTGTGGTAAAAATTTTTTCCTAAGGTTTTTATTAAGTTTAGTATTTGAAATAATAAATAATAACTTTTAAAAGTACTTAAGGGGTAATAGAGGTATAGTTTTCCAAAAATTTTTTGGGTCAAAATCTCTAATTGCTTATTACCTTATCCCTAGATTTTACTATTTCTCCTAACTATCGTAAATTAATATAAAGATATTTTATCTATCAAAACATTTCTAAAATCAAACACCTTTTAATTATTAAGTATCTGAGAATTATCCTTTTAAAATGCACTGATAGAGCCCTTTTGATAAGCAAAGAGGGAAGAATTTTATATGGGGAAGCTTTATATTCCTATAAATATCCATGCACTGTTTCGGTGATCGATGAGTGCTTAGATAACAAGCGGTAGCTATATCGCTTTTTAATTTATTATAGGAATTTAAAAACTAATCTGCTTAGGCTTTTTGGGCTAGCATATGCTATTTTCTTTAAAAGCAATACTATAATAGATTAGAATTAATGTTCCTCTAGGCAAGTATAAAAATTATTAAAAGGGCTAAAAGGGGGATAAGCTCTATATTTCTATAACAGTTATCTCTATAGATATCTAGGAAATATGGTTGTGATTTAGAATTCGACATACCTAAGATTTACTTATGGCATCTAAAATTATTATAAAATTAAAATATTGTTAGTAAAAATTAAAAAATAAGCTAATTAAAAATAACCAATTTCAGGACAAATTTCCATAAGGGGTTGCATTTTTTAAGGAAGTTATTTTTTAAAAAGTAATTATAATTTATTAATATATATATTTATAACCAGTGTAAATTAAGAAAGACCTAAAACTATTTAACTTAAACTAAGTAAAAAAGATGAGAAAGGGAGCGTTTTTTACAGGAAGATTTGATATCTGTTGCTATCAAAAATGGCCATATAGGTAATTTATCTTCTAATTAAGCCGCTTGGTAAATTTAAATCTAAATTATATTAAATTGGGCTCCAAGGCGCAGTAATGGGTAGGGGCTTGCTTTCATTGTAAATTTTGTATACCTCTTTAAGCAATTCCGTTAAACTATCAGGAGATACGGCAGAAATACAAATAATTTTATTATTTGTAAGTTTTTCTAGTTTTTTAATTAGCTTTTTTAGTTCATTATGATCTATAAGATCAATTTTATTAAGCACAATAATCTGAGGTTTATCCAATAAAGTTTCATTATACTCTTTAATTTCATTAATTACTGTATTATAAGATTTCTTTATATTTTCTGAAGTAGCATCTAGTATATGTAAAAAAGCTTTGCATCTTTTAATATGTGATAAAAAACGTATGCCTAAGCCTAAACCTTCATTAGCACCTTCAATCAACCCTGGAAGATCTGCAATTACAATATTATCATCATATAAAGATAAAACTCCTAAACTTGGTTTTAAGGTAGTAAAAGCATAATTAGCGATTTTAGATTTAGCATGGGTAATTGCATTAGTTAAAGTTGATTTTCCTACGTTAGGTAAACCTATCATCCCAATATCCGCTAAAATCTCAAGCTCTAACCACACCCATAATTCTTGACCTTCAATACCAGGCTGTGCGAATCTAGGAGCTTGATTACGTGAGTTCTTGAAGCTTGCATTTCCTAAACCTCCAATACCACCTTCTAAAAATATTATCTTTTGCTTATTTAGATTAAGATCATAAATAACCTCGGATTTATCTTCATTAAGAATAACTGTGCCAACCGGGACTTTAATAATGAAATCCTCGCCATTTTCTCCACTTTTATTTCTCCCTTTCCCGCCTTTACCGTTTGGAGCCTTAAAATGTTGCTGGTATCTAAAATCTATTAAGGTATTAAGAGATTCAGTAGATTCGAAAATTATATCGCCTCCTTTGCCGCCGCTACCGCCATCGGGGCCACCATATTCAATATATTTTTCCCGCCTGAAAGATACTGATCCTTTGCCGCCATTGCCAGCTTTTAAATAAATTTTTGCTGAGTCTAAAAATCTCAAAACATTCTCCAAAATATTAAAAATATTGAATATTATAAGTGAAAAGCACTAATAAGAAAATAATGAAACTTTAAAGATATAGTTAGATACTAATTGTTCCACAATTAAAAATAAATTAAGGACCAAAAATAAAACTAAAGTACAAGGCTTTAAGAATAATTTTGAGACAATTGTGTTAATTATCTCAAAATTTAAGCTAACCACCTAAGGGGCCGATATTAGGCAACTTATATGGCGTTAACATTAACGCTTTTTCTACCGCGTAGTTCAGAAAAATATACTGCTCCTGCTTCTAAAGCAAATAAAGTATGATCTCTACCCATACCCACGTTTTTCCCCGGATGAACCTTAGTTCCTCTTTGTCTTATAATAATATTACCAGCCACTACATGCTCGCCACCAAATTTTTTAACCCCAAGGCGTCTGCCTTCGGAATCTCTACCGTTTCTTGAACTACCACCTGCTTTTTTATGAGCCATTTTCCTTACCTTTAATAAAATATATATTTAAACTTATAATTATAGTACTTCTAAAACTTGCACTTTAGTTATATGTTGTCTATGACCATTTTTTCTTCTATAGTTTTGTCTTCTTTTTTTCTTAAAAACTAAAACTTTTTTATCTTTACCTTGCTCTAGTACCTTAAGACGCACTGAAGAATTAGCTAATATAGGAAAACCCATCTTAGTTTCTCCATCTAAAGTAGTAGACAATACATCGGTAATGGTAATTTCCTCACCAACATTTGAATCAAGCTTATTTACTGTAATGATATCATCTTTTTTTACAATATGTTGTGCTCCGCCGAGTTTAATTACTGCTAGCATTATATTTAATCCCTTTTAAACTTATTTGATGTAGGTAAAAAATTACAGCCACCGTTACGTAGGCTGTAAGAATAGTTCTATGAATTATATCATGAATATTATATTGATTATATAATAATACTAGCGTTATAATCAAGTTAATAATGAAAATAATTTAACTAATTTTTATTTAGATTTCAGTATATTACATAATTAATTACAAGTATAGGAAAAACTATCATGAATGAGAAACAATTTTTAAAAGATCTACAAGAGCTAGTAAATATTGATTGTGGTACCTATACTCCAAAAGGTGTTAATTTGGTTGTTGATAAATTAATTAAACATTTTACCCAAATGCAATATTTTACTAAAAGAATCGAGCTTTCTAAAGAGGTAGGGCCACTTTTAATAGCATATAATAAAAAAGACGCTGACTGTTATGATGCCATAATTATAGGGCATACGGATACAGTATATCAAGAAGGCACTGTTAAAGATCATAAGATGGAAGTTAAAGATAATAAAGCTTACGGCTTAGGTACTATAGATATGAAGGCAGGTTTGCTTTTAGCTATATATGCAGTGAAAACTTTGCCCCAAGATCTGCAAGATTTATCTTTATGTTTTATTTTTAATCCTGATGAGGAAATCAGCTCTATATATTCTGAACAAGAGATTTTAAAATTAGCTAAAAAATCTAAGTGTGCTTTAGTGGTAGAGGCCCCAGAAACTGAAGGATATATTGTAACTAAAAGAAAGGGCATAGCTAGATTTGTAGTTAGTTTTACGGGTAAAGCAGCCCATGCATCAGTTCCAAGCCATGGGGCTTCAGCTATTATGGAATTAGCAAACTTTATCTTAAGATTAAAAGTATTTAATAATGATAAATTAAATACTACCTTTAACGTTAGCCCTATTAAAGGAGGAACTGCCGTTAATGTAGTGGCTGAAAATGCTTATCTAGAATTTGAGATAAGATTTTTAAGTGATAAAGAATATCAAACTATGTATAATAAAATTCGTGATTTTGAAAATACTCCAATCACTGAAGGAGTTAAAATTGTAATTAGCCAATTATCTTTTAAGCCGGCATTAAATAATAGTGAAGAAAATCAATGGATAGAAGAAATTGGTTTAGCTGCTGGAAAAAAATTGGGAATGCCTTTAGAAAAACTTACTAGTAGTGGTGGTAGTGATGGTAATTCTATTTCCTATGCAGGGGTTCCAACTCTTGATGGATTAGGACCAATTGGTTATGGTTGGCATAATGCTACCTTAGAATGCCTACATATTAATACTCTTAAGCCTAAAATGCTTTTATTACAACAAATATTAAGAGAAATTAAAGAAAGAAAATAAAAACCCTTGAAAAACATTAGATAATCAATTAATAAGCTTTAAAATTGATTTCAATTGAAATTTAGTAAATAAAAAAAATGCCTAATAACTTCTATTTTTCATAAAATTTAAGAATAATTTATTTATTTAAATTAATTGAGGTCTCAATATTAAACAGGCTTAAATTAGGGTTAAAGGTCTATTAAATGGCTAAGTATAATATCTAAAAATTATATAGAGGAAATTTATATAGTTTGTTCTTAGATTATTTTTAAAATAGCCTTTTGCTTCTAAGAAGTTTCAATATACTAAAAATATTGAAACCGCTTGAAATATTAAAGCAAAATATGAAAGAACTAAGCAGGATAAAATTTTAACCTGTAACTAAGGTCTAATTTTATTTTTTAATTAGGCGTGCTAAGAGGCAAATATAAAGTTCCTGTAGAATAATCAACTGCAAAAGCTATGATACCAGGCAACAAAAAGAATAATAACCCTACAGAATCAAGTATCACTACTGTTAGATCTAATTGATTAGTGTGAGGTTTATTAATTTGGTAAGATTTTAAAATAGTGCCACAAGAGGATAAAGCAAAGAAGCTAGTAACAACAATTAATAATAACATTTTTTTAAGCACAGTTATTTTCCTTTTAGTAAAATAATATTAAGAATCCACCATTATTTTTCTTATAGAAGCAGGAGTTAAAACCTTTTCATTGGCTGCTCTTTCCTCAGCTGCTTCTGGAGTTAAATATAAAGCTCCTGTAATATGATCTACCCCCAAAGCGATTAGACCAGGAAAAATCAATACTAATAATCCTATAGAATCCAAAGCTAATATTCCATAATTAATTTCTTTAGATTTATGAGTAAAGGAACTTTTTGGAGAAAGTAGCGTACCACAAGAGTTTAAAAAGAATAAACCGACAAAAATTATAATAACTTTATGTAGCCTTGCTTGAAAAAATCTGTGTAAGAATTTATGAATCATTTTATATGATATTTTCACTTGTTTACCTAAGTATTCTTTATAATAGATAGCCCTTATAATTAGCCTCAATAAACTATGTATAATGCTAGCTTTTCACTTTAAAGCGGTATTTATATTAATTTTAGATAGTTAAATTAATATTCAAAAATAATACTATAAAAAGCCTAGGGTAGCAATTATTAATTTAATTTTTTGCAAATTGATCTTTATAAAATTCTTTAATTAAAGAGTGGCTTAACTTTAGTCCAATTTTAATCAGCAATCAGTAAGTAAAGCTAAAATCATTCTAAGCTAACTGATTTATAATTTAATTAATAAAGAATTAGCGGTGCTAGTGCAGGAATTGTAATGGTAAATTAAAGTGTATTATAGTTGTGGAAGTTATCAAAGTAGTAGATAAAGTGGCAGTATGAGTAGGGAGGGGGAAGGTTTGCCTTTGTTGGGTAAGATAAGGCTAAGCATTTAAAGCTGTAGGCTAAGGGAGCTGACTTTGATCAGAAGTTTGAGCAGGCTGGGTGCTTATTTGATTGGCCATTTGCTCAGTATTTTGATTGAGCATACTGCTGGTATTATTAAAGGATTGATCACTTAAATTGTTATCTCTACCTTTGGAAAGGGCTGCTTCTGGAGGATTAGTTGGTTGATCTAAGGAGTAAGACTTACCTAATAAAGGCTCAACAAGTCTATTGGAATAATCTCTACTTAATTCTAATTCTTCTGCAGGGGGAACAACAAATTCTGGATCTTTTATTAATAAACTAGAAAGATTATAACGAGCAATAAAATCTGTTTTTATACCTGGTAAAGCCATAAAAGTATAAACATTATTATAATTGTCAAACATCTCTATCATACCTAGATAAGAATTATTAGCTTCGTTTTTACTTCTACCCATATAATCAAGCATAATTGTGCGATCATAAACTCTATCGTTTATATTATAAAGTTTAAGCTCATCATTTTCTTCTAAAACTACTGATTGAAAAGCCTGTACCTTGAGATTTTCAAGACGATATACTTTTAATTTCCCTCCATATTCAATACTAGGATTTGAAAATACGAATGTTCCTACCAAAACTCTGCGTTGGCTACGTAAATAAGGGGTGCCATATTTTTGCTCAAGAAAAGCTTTATCAATTTCTTTCTCCCTCACTAATATATTTGTAGTAGTACGATAATCAGGAGGATTATCATCCAAAAACATAATTACATTATTGGTGCTAGTTACGGAATACTTTTGAATTTCAGTATGAATAAAATTTATTTCTTTAACAAAACTATCATTAATAGTACCAGATGTTTCAATAAAAATAAAATCTAGTTTAGTAACAGGTACATTAACAATATTATAAGTAATTACAGAGGAAGCTTTTAGGCTATTATAACCTATACATAATAAAATTAACCCCATATATACTGAAACCAGCAAATGGTTGTATAAAGCTTTTAAATAGGAGGATTTTAGTATATATATCATTTTTTTGCTACTTACTGCCTTAATTATTTAGTTTAAAGTGGTGGAGCCTAGGGGAATCGAACCCCTGACCCCTACAATGCCATCGTAGTGCTCTACCAACTGAGCTAAGACCCCACATATAACGCTTATATAATGCACCTAGATAATACAGCAACTAAGTATATCAATATAATTAACAAATTATATATTATTTATCTATAATATCATAGATGCTTGTTGTATTAAACATATCTTATAATGGTAGTAATTCAAGCAAATTTATTTAATATTGTTATTTAAGGCTAATAATTAAGGAAAATACTATTAATTTGAAAAATAATCTTATATTAATTTCAGGATATTGTGAAAACATTCAAGGAGAGATAGAAGTTTTAGGAGATAAATCCATATCTCATAGAGCGGTTATTTTATCAAGCCTGGCTATGGGGGAAAGCCGCATTGAGGGTTTATTAGAATCAGAAGATGTTCTCAACACTATTAAAGCTTTCAAGCAATTAGGGGTAATTTTTAAAAAAGAACCTTTAGTTTCACCATCCAACCTCTTGCTCTTTTTAGATGATTCGCCTTATAATAAAAAATTTTATAGCTATGTGGTTTCCTCCCCAGGCTTTCATAATTTTAAGTCATTAATTCATATAGATGAAACTCTAAAGAAAAATGAATTTTATATGGGTAATTCAGGTACTTCTTGTCGTTTATTGGCTGGAGTATTTGCTGGGCTTTATTGTAATGATGATTTAATTTTTACAGGAGATGCTTCTTTAAGTAAAAGACCAATGATAAGGGTGGTGGAACCTTTAAAACTCATGGGGGCAGATATCAAAGCCTTAGGTTATAATAATACTCTACCCCTTTACATCGCAGGAAAGCCCTTAAATGCAATTATTTATGAACTAAAAATAGCCTCAGCTCAGGTAAAATCAGCTATAATGCTGGCGGCCTTATTTGCCAAGGGCAAAACCACAATTGTAGAAAATTGGCCTACTCGGGATCATACAGAAAATATGCTATTGGGTTTAGGAGTTAATATTAAATGTTCTTATATAACTATAAATAACCAAAAGGGTAAACAGATTACTGTAGATAATCAGCAAAAATTGTTAAAGCCAGGACAGTACCATATTCCAGGGGATTTTTCAGGAGCGGCATTTTTTATTGGCTTAGCTTTAATTACAAAAAAATCCGCTTTACTAATCAAAGGAGTTAATTTAAATCCCTTACGTACAGGATTATTAGAAGTGTTAACCGCCATGGGGGCTGATTTAAAAATATTAAATCAGACAAGTAAAAACAATGAAGCTACGGGGGATATCTTGATCCAATCTTCCGTTTTAAAAGGCGTAAATATTTCTCCTTACACTTTAGTTAAAATGATTGATGAATTTCCTATATTAGCAGTAATCGCCACTTTAGCAGAAGGAAAAACCAATTTTAACGGTATCCAGGAGCTACGTTACAAAGAAAGCGATAGGGTAAACGCTATGGTTTTTAACCTACGTAAGTTAGGTGTGCAAATAGAAGAAGCAAAAGATAGAGTTACAATCTTTGGTGAGAATAAATTAAAATTAGGAGGTGTAGAGATTAACAGTTTTGCCGATCATCGTATCGCGATGGCATTTTTAATTATGGGTGCAGTCTGCAAAAATCCCATTAAAGTGGATTATTGCGAAAGTTTAGCTACTTCTTTTCCTAATTTTAAAGAAATTTGTAGCAAATTGGGCCATAATTTATTATCAGTTTAAAAATTTATTAGAAAAAATTAGCAAAGGTTAAAAGATGATTATAACCATCGATGGAGAAGCTGCCTCAGGAAAAGGAACATTAGGTAAATTATTAGCAAAAGAACTAAATTTTGCTTATTTAGATACAGGATTATTATATCGCCTAACTGCTTATTTAGCAGCGCAAGAGGGGGTAATAAGCGATTCTGAAAAAATTGTTGAGCTTGCGGAAAATATTAAAATAGAACATTTGGACTATGCGTTAATGAATGAAGAGCTTAAAAGTGAGGCTACGGCAATTTTGGCTTCTAAAGTTTCTAGTATCTTAGAGGTTAGAGTAGTCTTATTAAACTTACAAAAAGAATTTATCCAGCGCTTTATTATTCAAGGAGCTATTTTAGATGGCAGAGATATTGGCACAGTTATTTATCCTGAAGCAGAAATTAAATTTTTTATCACGGCAGACCCTAAAGAAAGAGCAAAAAGACGTTATAAAGAAATTCAGGAGGAGGCTTTAAAGAAAACTACAGGAAAAGATTCTGATGCCGAAAAAGCCATGCTCACTTATGAGGAAATATTGCAATCTCTAATTAATAGAGATTTTAGCGATAAAAATAGGCCACATGGTACTTTAAAAAAAGCGCCAGATGCTAAGGAGATTAATACCACTGATTTGAGCATCCAGGAAGCTTTTGATGAAGCATATGAATATATACAAAATTATCTAAAGCATTCTAAAATCTAATCTCCACTTTTAACATTTTTTCTATAATAAAATAGATTTAAATAAGCAATTATTTAATAAAATATTCCTGCCTTATTCAAATTATTTTACACAATATTATAATTTGTGAGTGCCCCCTATATATCTTTTATAATTTCGATCGCTTTTGGGGCAACTCATTGATATAAATAGGATTTTTATCAATAAAGATTGGCGCGTTACGCAGTAGGATTAATAGATTTATAAGCCTAAAAAGTTACACTTTTAGGTGCCGCTTGAGGCTACATTAAATGGGCTTCTTTTAACATAAAGCGTATATAAAATTTTCAATTGTAAGAGTTAGAATTTTGAGAGCCCAATCCTAGATCGGGGTTGTTGTCCCCAGCTCAACATTTTTTTTGCACTGTATTATAATAATTCTTCTATAAAACAACTTTATTACTAAGATTAGTCTTCCTAAAGGTTCATAGATGTTAAGAAGCTTAGTAGGAGATTTTACAACGCTTTGGACCATATCTAATTCATATTTATTACCTACTTTTAAGCTATTTGGCCATCCAATACGTGCTTAAGTAAGACGGGTTACGCAATTAATCAATGTTATTACTGAACTTACCTGATTTGCTATTTGTTCTTTATTATAAGTAATACCTCGGGGTACTCCTATTTATATACTTTCATAATAATTAATTAGTGAAGTCTATGACTATCGTCGTAAATCTATAAATTAAAAAAGCGCTCGAGAAAATTAAGATACTTAATCAAACTAGTTTTATTTTTTATTTATAGGAATATCATCAAAGAAGTTGATTTAATATGCATTACACTATGCACTATATAAATATGCGGCCTTTACTTATATAGTATATGCATAAAATGAAAATAGATCTCGTTTAAATCCTAAGAAAAATTAAAACCAAAAGGAAGCAAAATATAAAATCAAAAAAATATTTAAGTTACCTATTTTTATAGGGGGGATTATATCTTAAGGAACTGTAACTAAAAAAGAGATTAATTGCTCTTTACTTATTTTATATTTACTTAATCATTAATTTTAAGGGGGTGGGTGAATTTTTAGATTATTAGTCTTTCCATATAGGTAAAAACTTTTTATTTAAAATTATTAGAAAGAAATTATAAAAGATAAAGCAGTGTAAAAGACCATATACTAAAAAAACACTATACTTTTTACTTATTTTGGGATATTTTTGTGGTAGTTATGTAATCAATACATAATGTAGAAAAGAAAGGATAATTTTTAATGAAACAACAACAAAATTTTAATGATGAAAGCTTTGCCGATCTATTTAAAGAAAGTGTATCAAAGGTACACTCTTTTGAAAACCATATTGTTAAAGGAGTAATAATTGGTGCAGACCAATATTATCTTACTGTGGATGTGGGATTAAAATCTGAGGGCAAAATTCTTGTCAGCGAATTTAAAGATCAAGAAGGTAAATTACCGGAATTTAAAATTGGTCAAGAAGTAGAAGTCTACATAGATAGATATGAAGATCAAGAAGGTAATATTATGCTTAGTAGAGAAAAAGCTAAACGTGAAGAAGCATGGTATGACTTAGAAAGGCAGTACCAAGAAGGTACACCAGTTATGGGCTTTGTCACCAAACGTGTTAAAGGGGGTTTTTCTGTATTAGTTAATGACACTTTAGCCTTTTTGCCAGGCTCTCAATTAGATATTCGTCCAATTAAGAACATTAATGGGTTAGTTGGGACCACTCAAACCTTGCAAATTCTTAAAATGGATAAAAAGAGATTTAATCTTGTTGTTTCAAGAAAAGCTATCATTAGTAAAAATATGGCTGATAATAATGCAGAAGGTCAAGAACAGTATGAAGAAGGACAAATTGTTGAAGGTACAGTGAAAAATGTTACGGGATACGGCGCCTTTATCGATCTTGGGTATGTGGATGGATTATTACACGTTACAGATATTTCATGGAGCAGAATAAATCATCCTTCTGAGGTATTACAATTAGGACAAGTATTAAAATTAAAAATTACTAAAATTAATCCAGAAAACAAAAGAATCTCTTTGGGTATTAAACAATTAACTGAAGATCCTTGGAGTGAAGTGGTTGAGAAATACAAATTAGGTGAGGTTTTTGCCGTGAAAATTACAAATATCACTGATTACGGAGTATTTGTGGAATTAGCTAAAGGTGTAGAAGGCTTAGTTCATATATCTGAAATGAGTTGGGTGAAGAAAGATATTAATCCTAAAACTGATTTTAAAATTGGTGAAGAAGTTAAGGTTAAAGTTTTAGAAATAGACGCTAAAAAAAGAAGAATGAATCTTAGTATTAAGCAATGTGAAAAAAATCCTTGGTTAGAATATGCAAGTTCTCATCCAGAAGGCAGCGAAGTAACTGTAGAAGTTAAAGAAATTAATGATGGCGGTTTAGTGGTAAAATTAGACACGATTTTAGAAGGCTTTATTCGCTTACATGATTTGTCCTGGGAAAATAAGGATAAGGACATCCTAACTAAATATCAACCAGGTGATAAAGTAAAATGTAAAATCATTAAAAATGATCTAGAAAAAGATAAGATTTTACTTGGGGTAAAACAATTAACTGAGGATCCTTTTGCCTCTGCTTTAGATAATATTAAAAAAGGTTCTGTGGTAAAATGTAAAGTTGTGAGTCATAATGAAAACGGATTAGAAGTAGAAGTTAAAGCTGGTATCTTAGGTTTTATTAAAAAAATAGACCTAGCTATTGAGAGGGAAAATCAAAATGTTGAAGATTTCCCCGTTAATAGTGAGGTTGAAGCTTTAGTAATTCAAATTAGTTCTTCTAGTCGTAACATTAATTTATCTATTAAAGCTTTAGAAGTTAATGAGCAAAAAAAACAAATGACCGCTCCTGAAGAAGGTAATTTTGCTTTAGGAGACACATTGGGAGAAGCTCTTAATAAAAAAGATCAACCTAAATAACCCAGGTCTTAATTAGTTAAGAATATAAAGTAATAGCAAAGTATAATTTTGTTATTACTTTATATCTTTATAAACATCTAAGCAAAAGCACCGCTTTATTATGTAATAAATTAAACCTAGAACTTAATGATACATTTGCCATCTATATGAATGGGATATTAATAAAAACCTAGGTAAATTCAGGATGAACTAATGAACTGGATACAAAATCTTAAAAGTAAAATAGTTGCAGATGAAGGCAATAAAAAAGATATCCCTGATAATCTTTGGACTAGATGTCCTGCTTGTGGTACTCTTTTATTTAATAAAGATCTAGCGAAAAATCTCTTTGTGTGTGAAAGCTGCGAATATCATTTATTTTTGCCCATAGAACAAAGATTAAAAATGTTATTCGATGAGGGACAATATTTACCCATTACTTTACCTGCAGGGTTAGAAAATCCACTAAAATTTAAAGATAAGGAAAAGTATGCGGATAGATTAAAAGCTTATCGCTTTAAAAGCCAACAAAATGATGCTATTATCGCAGGTTATGGTAAGGTAAAAGGCGTGTATACTGTAATTGCCGTAATGAACTTCCACTTTATGGCAGGGTCTATGGGAACGGCAGTAGGAGAGGGTATTGTAGCGGCTATTGATCATGCTATCTTGCGCAATACTAGTTTTGTTATGATAACTGCCTCAGGAGGAGCGAGGATGCAAGAAGGTATTTATTCTTTAATGCAGATGGTTAAAATTACAGTTGCCATTGAAAAACTTAAGAAAGCTCATTTACCTTATTTAGTGATATTAACTAATCCTACCACAGGAGGAGTAACCGCATCTTTTGCTATGATCGGAGATATTCACATTGCTGAAAAAGGAGCTACTATTGGCTTTGCAGGTGCTAGAGTAATTGAGAATACTATTAGAAAAAAATTGCCAGAAGGATTTCAAACCTCAGAGTATTTACTTGAGCATGGTATGTTAGATATTGTGGTTCATCGAAATAATTTAAAGTCTACTTTAGGAAACATATTAGATTTATTAATTAATAAGGTTAAATAATAAGGTAATGGTAATGATCATTAAAAGGAGATCTTTACATAAAATTAAAGCTTAAATAAAATAGTAAATTTATCTAACTAATAGTATAAGGCTTGCCTTAAAGCTACTTAAATTACATAAAGTAAGATGTTTTGGTATTTTTATAAAAAATAACCTCTATATATAAAAGAATAATATACGTTTTTGAGATAACTAATTAAATGGTTAATATAAAACTTACCGGAGCATCGTTACAAAAAGTAAGTGAATTTTTATCGCACCTTGGCAATCCCCAGGATAAAATTTCTAACATAATTCATATTGCTGGAACCAACGGCAAAGGCTCTACTTTATCATTTATAAGGTACATCTTACAAGCAGCTGGATTTTCGGTTAATACTTTCACTTCTCCTCATTTGGTTAATTACCGCGAGCGCATACGCCTTAATGGGGCAATAATTTCTGAGGAATATTTAAAGACCATTAGAGCAACTTTAAGGAAAATTCCCGGGTATAAGGATTTAGGTTACTTTGCTGAAGCCACAGTGATTAGTTTTGTTGCTTTTAATACTTATCCAGCGGACTATTGCATTTTAGAAACAGGGTTAGGGGGGAGAAAGGATCCTACTAATATTATCAATTATCCTATCTTAAATGTATTTACCACTATTGATTATGATCATCAAGAATTGCTAGGTAGTACTTTAAAACAAATTGCCTGGGAAAAAGCAGGAATTATTAAAAATAGCGCTATATTAGTTAGCGATTATCAAAAGGATGCTGTGGCAGAAGAGCTTAAAGAATGCTCGATACAAAATGGCAAAAAATTAATTATTGGCGGCAAAGATTATAAAATTATTAAAGATCCAAATGAACTTACATTAAAAATCCAAAAATATAATAACTTAGCAGATCAAACAATTATAAAACTTAATGATATAGCTAATAACATAGGCTTACTTGGAGAACATCAAATAAATAATGCTAGTTTAGCCGTTGTAGCTTTATCTCAAGTGGTGGATATAAGTTTACAAAATATAAAAGAAGGAATTTCAAATACCCGTTGGCAGGGCCGCTTACAAGAAGTAGAGGCTTTATATGGAATTAATTTTTTAGAAGAGCAAAATCTTACTAAGGTATTTTTAGATGGAGCACATAATCCTTCGGGAGCTTTGGTGCTTAAAAATTTTATTATAAATTATATTAAAAAGAAGGCAATCAAAGAAGTTTACTTAATAATGGGAATGTTAAGGCGAAAAAATCTTAAGGAATTTTTAAGAAACTTACAAGATATAGAATCATTAAGCACAAGCAAATTTAGCATTTATCCGGTAAAAATCCAAGATGATGAGGCTTTTTCTTTAGAAGAAATACTTAACACTATGCAAAATTTAAATATGTTGCATTTAGCCCAAGATTTTATGCAAAGCAAGCTGCAAAGTAATAAGGAAATAACTTATCAAGTTATTTTACCTAATTATTTACAAAAAATTATTAATAATAGTGACAAATCAAAATTAATTTTAATTTGCGGCTCTTTGTATTTGCTAGGGGATATAATGAAAGATAATGATCTAATCCCTTAAAAATAAAAAGGTCATAATGCTCTTTAAAATTAATATCACTAATTAAAGGAAATTGTCACCCTAAAGTTATTATGACTCTTGAAATAAGATAGATCTTTGCTTTTAAAATATATTACTCTTTGAGCGCCTCCTTTAATTTAAAGCTTTTATCTAATATTATGTTTTTTATTATATTATAATCTTCTTTGTTTTCAAGATAACTTAAGTAATTTTTTTTATTTAAGATCTAAGGAGAGATTAAAAATGTAAAAAATGCTGAAATCTAAGGTAAGATAAGGAAAAGAAGCAAATTAAAGCTAATTAAAGATTAGGAAAAATCTTAAATATAATGAAAATCTATCCTAAGATTTGAAGTCAGCAGATTATATAATAACTTCATAATCAGGGGAGTATGTAATTGGTATAGTATAAGTTTAATGATAATCTCATAGAGGATATAAAAACTAGTTAACGCTTTTAGGATGTCATAATCTAGTATTGCTAAATATAAAAAAGTAAATTTTTGAGCAATTTAATAGGGTTTTTGATCTGTAAGCCTTTTATAAGTTAGCTTTAAATTTAAATAGCCCTATATTTCCACAGGTTCAAGGGCCATTAATTGTGTTAATAATTTTGTATCACGAGCATTTTCTTGTAGCCAATCATAACTTTTATGATTAGAACAGATAACACATCTTCTGAGTTTAATAAGCCCATTTAGGATTAGAATACTTGTTCAGAACAAAGGCTAATATCATTTTATCCTTAGCATTTGCCTCAAGCCACCTCTAATGAGCTATTTAATTATTATAAAATTTTGTATTTATTCGCTAAAATTCAAGTCCAACGATTTTAATAAACTTTAATTTTTTATTATCTGGATTAGATAAGATTATAAATTCCTCCATAAGAACAGGTTAAATTTAATTTAAAATTTAACCTGAAAAATCCAGCTTTATGTTATGATTTAGTTACTATGTTGGCTAAAAAAATCTTGTAAAGATTGCTTAGGGTGGGAGCCAATCATATCTGCTACTTTTTTACCATCTTTAAATAAAATTAAAGTAGGAATAGACTTAATGGCGTAATTAGCAGAGGTGTTTGGATTTTCATCCACATTGATTTTTACTATTTTGATCTTTTTATCAAGCTTTTTAAATTCAAGTACTAATTCATCTAAAATAGGGGCCATCATTAAACAAGGCCCACACCAAGGAGCCCAAAAATCTACTACAATTAGCTCATTTTTAGAAGCCTCAAGCACTTCGTTATTAAAAGTTGCATCGGTAACAGATGATACATTATGGTTTTGCAAGTTAGGTTCCTTTATATTTTTAAACTATATTAAAGTATTATAAGAAGTTTAAGGAGTAGTTTCAATATCTAAAAATTCCATAAAACTACTTAGTAACAACCTCGCTTTGGCAAAGACTAAGATTAGTATTAACTAATTCTGAGGTAATATTAAAGCAATCAAAAAGTGTATTAAATACATAATCATGATTAATAGGATCATCTTTTTTAGCTCTAATCAAGTCATATTGCTTAGGCATAAACTTGATTAAGCTTTTTGAAAACCAAATAAATTGCGCAACATTTAATTGTTCTTTAGGAGCTATAGACAGAGGCGAGCCATGGAAAAAAACATCATTTTCACCCAAAGATTCTCCATGATCAGCCACATAATAAAGAAAGGTTTTACTATTTTCAAATTTTTTAATGAGCTCGCTTAAAAAATAATCGGTGTAAAGTATACTATTATCATACCTATTATTTAAATTAATTAAATAATTAGAAGTATCAGGAGGAAAAATTCTAAATTTGTCTGGATAACGAGTTTCATAAGGTAAATGGGAGCCCAAAAGGTACATTACTATTAATCTTTTATGGGGTAGATTAGTTTTAGGTTTTTTAAGCAGCTTATCAATAAAAGGAAAGATATGCTCATCATAAATTGATACCCCTGAAGGCATAATGGTTTTTATGGTATTAGCAAACACTATTTCATCTGCTTCTTTTGCTGCTACTAAAAAATTATTAGAGTTCTTTTCATACATAGTTTGGGTAGATAAAAAATGGGTAGAAAATCCTAAAGATTTAAAAGCTGCTATTAAATTAGTATGAGTAACTGGTAATTCAAAATCCTGAGCAGTTTTATGGCTTAAAAGGCAATTTACACTTACTCGGCTTAGTGTGGCACAAGAAGTTACTTTAGAAAAACTAATTAAATTATCGATCTTGCTTAAGTTAGGATTAGTTTCTCGGATATAACCATTTAAACTTTGACGGTCTGCTCTAGCACTTTCTCCAATAACTAAAATAATGTTAATATCTTCATTGTTTAAACTACTATCTTTAAAGTTAAACGGAGCAATTTTCACTATATCGATAAGATTAGTATATTGGGATTTTTTTATTACAGCAAAGTGTTGATATAAAGCTGCCACATAATTAAAAGGTAAATAGATACTTAAACTACTTAATACCAGGCGCTTATTAGATAATTTAGGATTTATGACGTAAATAGTCGCAACAGTTACTGCAATTATCATGAAAAGTATACTACACTGCTTTATAAAAACCAAGGTACGTTGCCCTAAAGATTGCCTTATATTATTAATAAAGCGCACCTTAAATAGTAATAAATATAAGGGTATAATCCCTATAAATAAAATCCATATAAATAATTTATAATCAATAACCCCCATAGCTTCATTGCTATTGGCTTCCAATATAGCTCCTAACAACAGTTCATCTAAAAAGATATTATAGCTAAAAACATAATAGCTATTAATTGAAGAAAATATAATAAAAAAAGCACACCACAATTTTAGTAAGGTTTTAGAAAAAGAAAATATAAATAAAAATATAAAAAGAATAACGATGCCCAAAAGATACTCAGAAAAAATCAGTAAAGTACCTTTAATAAGGGAAAAATCTTTATTAATATTAAATTTATAACCTAAGCTAGGCCAATTATAAAAAATAATAGCAAATATAGAAAAATATAAGATAAACCGTATCCTAAAAAAATAGAAAGGGCCTTTTAATAATCTATGAACCATATATATGGATCTTTGAAGCTGAAAATTATAGATTTTAAGGTGAGCAAAAAAAATTTTGAGCTTATGTTTGAATACTATTTTTATTTATTCCTTAAAGTTATTTATAACCAAAGATTTAATAGGGTAGCAAAAACCAATATAACTGAAAGGTTATCATCAATTTTAATTTTATTAGAAATCAATTCAGTAAAGGCAGCTGCGGTAAGAGCAATTAAAGCAGGTACAAAATAAATTATATTAATACTAAAAATAAAAAAATATAACCAAATCACCAAAATTCCCGAAATAATAAAAGCTAATAAACCTTCTAAAGATTTATCAAGAATTTTGATTTTACCAAATTTTCTCCCGATTAAGGCCGCTGCCGTATCGCAAAAAACTAAAATTAGCATTGCCAAAATGGCAATTGTCTTATTAAATAATAATACGGTTAAAAAAATAGCGAGTAAAAAATAAGTGGCACCTGATAAGCGACATTCTTTTTCTTTAGGCTTTATGAAATAATCTAGAAATCTTAAGAATTTTATGGGGATGGCTTTTAACCTAGATATTTCCCAAACTAATAAAATAAAAAGTACTATACTAAATATCCAAAGCATCTGGAATTTATCTATAAAAACATATAAAATAGGATAAATCACAGAACTAAGGTGTATCAGCTTACGGTTAATTTCTTGTTGATAACTAAAAGACATGAGGTACTAGTAACTTTTATTTATGGTTTGATAAACAACAAAGTATTAGTATAGTTCATAAATACCTAATACATTTTATGGTGGGTCTGATAGGAGTCGAACCTACGACCAGACCGTTATGAGCGGCCTGCTCTAACCATCTGAGCTACAGACCCTTAATGCAGATTTTTATAATAAAAATTAAATGTATGCATAAAGTATACTAAATTTTATAAAAATTCCAAGGATTAATTAAAATTAATTTTATATTAAGCTTACTACTTTAATATATCTTAAGTTATTTCCACCCAATAGCCATCTTGGGTAAAAATAATTAGGCCACGAATTATGTGATTAGGATAAATATTTTGCAAAAGCTTTTTGTATAAAGTAACTTGCTTATGGTGATTACTGCTTAAAACTGCTTTTTTGCGAGAGAATTTATAATCAATAATAAAAATATTATTATCAATTATAATGATTTTATCCACACGTCCTAAAACAATACTTATGTCATTCTCTTGTAAAATCTTACCGCTTAAAGTTACTTCATTTAAACCTTTATATTGGAATAAAAAACCAAATTTTGCATCCTTAATAATATTATTTACGCTGGTTAAAATTTCTTGCTTAGATTTAGGGGTTAAATTATATTTTTGGCCCTCCAAAAAATTATTAATAAATTCTTCTTTTCCCTCTCCTAAATCATTAAGTATTTCTATTTGCTCTAATATTTTATGCACTATTATTCCTTTATTGATCTGGAGATTAATATCTTTATTAGACATTAAAGGAGAATCGTAATGAATATCTTCAAAATCAATTTTACTAGGACTTAAGGGGCGAGTAGGATAAGGTTCTTTAGGGGGCTGTTTAAGTACCCAATTAGGAGGTAAAAAGGCTACTTTTTGTTCTTTATTAATCTTAGGAGTCTTTTGTTTTTGAGAAAAATCTATTTTGAACCCTTGATCTGCAATAAAACCTCTCTCTTTAGAAAATAAGGGATCAGTAAAAGATGAAAAGGGCTGATAACTAAATAAATTATGATGAGCTTCTATTGGGTCTGCGCTAGGGGCTTTAGAAATTAACTGCAAATCTTGCCAATCTGTCTCTTCTTTATCATTATCCACCTGGTTTTTTCTAATGGAACATATATAAAGGTAATCTTTAGCACGGGTTATAGCCACATAGAGTAGTCTCTTTGCTTCTGCGGTGTCTTCTTGATTTTTTTTACTTAAAAGTTCATAAATTTTATTTGCTTTAAACTCAGCTGCTACGTTAATTAATAATAAAGGATGATTACTATCTTTATTAAACAAGATAGTAGGATTTTCCAGCTTATTATCTATATCATTAATTAGAAATACTACTTTTGCTTCTAAACCCTTGCTAGCATGAATAGTTAACAGATTAATGCTAGTTTTTTTATTAAAACTATCCCTGGCAATGTCTTGCGGGTTTGCGGTAATAAATTTTAAAAAACTTTGTAAATCATCAGGATATTTCTGTTTAAAATTAAAAATTAAATTCATAAATTCTGAAATAGGATCAACTACTTCTTGGCCTAATCTTTTTATAAAACGATTAATATTTTTTTTAATATATAAAATATTAAAAAATAATTCAAAAACCCCAACCTCTTTAGATAAGTTAATCCAGTACTGTAATTGCTCATAAATATCGTTATATAATTTATAATCTTTATTAACTAAGGGTTGATCAAGTAAGTCATCATCAAATAAGTCTTTAAATAGATCAAGGCTGTTCACACTTTTTAAGGCGGTGAAGAGACTATAATCTACACTTAAACTTTCTTTACTTTGATTAATTTTTATAGTTAAGTTAAAAATATGTTGATCATTAAGATTAAAAATTGGGCTTTTTAAAACACAAGCTAAAGAAAAATCATCTTTAGGCTGTTGTAAAAACTTTGCAAGCGCTATAAGATCTTGAACAGCAATATTTTTATTAAGATTAAGTTTATCAACTCCAAGTACAGGTATATTATCGTCTTTGAGGAATTTAATCAAATAATCCAAAGTATGATTATTTTTACGCTTACGATAGAGAATTAAAATATCTCCATAAACAATATTTTTCTTAGCATTTAGCTCCTTAATTTTATTGACAATACTTTGGGCTAAATTTTTATAACGCGCAAAGGGGTAGGATTCTTTACTTTGAGCAAGAATAGGCCATATTTCTACGCAAGAAGGGCGATCGTTAAACCAATCGTGATCAAGTTCTTCTTTTTCATAAGGAGGAGCTTTATTATCAAATAGGTTATGAGAATAATAATTAACAGCCGCAATAATCGCTTGGGAGGAGCGGAAAGACATCTTCATATTAATCTGATAAAGTTTTTGATTAACCGCTTCAATTTTATCTTGAATAAATTGTCGCATGTGTTTAAATATGTAGGGATCTGCACCTTGAAAACTATATATACTTTGCTTAATGTCTCCTACCACAAATATGGTTCGTGGTTTTTCTTTTGAACTTGTGCCTAGGAAGAATTCATCGATAAAATATTTAATAATCTCCCACTGCATAGGGCTTGTATCTTGGGCTTCATCTACTAAAATATGATCAATTTTTTGGTCTAATTTATACATTACCCATGGGTTTAAGTAAGTATTATTCAGCAAGGTATAGGTTTTATAAATTAAATCATTAAAATCTAATAAACCCGCATCTTCTTTTAACTGCTGATACTTATTATAAATTTCTACCGCCAACTGCATAAAAGCTAGATTAATTTCAGCACTAATCTGATTTTTATAAATATCGTTAAACTCATTAATCCTTGTGAGCTCATGCTCTACAGTTTGCATAATAAAATCCGCTTCAGTGACACTGAGTTTTCTAAGATTTTCCTGGGTTAAAAATCCTTTTTTATCCCTAGCTTTTTTATTTTTAGTAATGCTATCGGTGCTTTTAGTAAAGAAAAATTCTATCCACTTAGAGAAATTATTAATTTGATATGATAAAGGAGCATTTAAAAAATCATACATAGCTTTACCAAATATTTTATGAGTAATATTATAATTTGCAAAAATTTTAATAATTTCTAAGAACTCTTGCCGTGGGAATAATCCACCTTGAAAGCGATAGACTTTAAAATTATCAATATAATCAGCATAGCTAATTTGTAAAAAATCAGATTGTAAATGGTTAGATTTTAATAAAGGATCTGCTTCTAAGTACCTATAAAGTTGTTCTTTAAAAGCTTGCAAGTCTCTATTTAGATCATATTTTTTAATAATTACCTCTATTTGCTCAGCATGTTGCAAAATCCGCGCCACGTTTTTTTCAAAACTAAATGAGGAAATATAGGTTACAAGGGTATTAAGCAGAATTTTATCTTCTGCTTTACTTTGGGCTTTATACGCTAAATTTTTTAAGGCTTCTTGGATAGCTTGGTTTTGTAATTCTTGGGAAAATCCTTCTTCTATAACCATAAAAGTAGTGGCTATATTAGCTTCCACAGGAAATCTACTTAATATATTTTGGCAAAAAGAATGGATAGTTTGAATTTGAATACCTTCTGGATGATCTAAAATTTTAGAAAACAAACCTTGAGCTTGGTTGATCATTTCCTCACTTGGAGTTTCATTGCTTAGTAGATAGATTTCTTTTTCTAAAGTTAAAGCATCAGAAATACTCCATTGGGCTAAAATTTGCATTAAGCGGTTCGTCATTTCTTGGGCAGCGATATTAGTAAAAGTTATGCATAAAATATTATCTACAGCAACTCCATTTAAAAGTAACCTTAACAAGCGATCAATTAGGATTTTAGTTTTACCAGTACCAGCAGAAGCATTTACCCAGGCAGAAATTTCAGGATCTGAAGCTTTATAGCGATTGTTATAAATATTATTCATGTTATAGGCTTAAATATTTAACTATTGTTCGGTTTCTTCTTCAAAGTTTAACTCTATAGTATTATTCCACTCGGTAAATCTAGCAAAATGCAAATATTCTTCACGAATGTTTTTATGGTTAGTAAATTTATAAGGGTTATTATATATATAATATTTTTCTAGCTCAGCGATCAAATCTTGCTTAAAAATATTTAAATAGGCAGAAGTATCGGTAATTTTATAAATATCCTTTAAAGTTTTTGTAGTAATATTGTCTTTAATTTTATTAGGAAAAAAAACATATTGGGCATTAATGTCTTTAAGATTTTCTAAAATTATATCCTTAAATCCTTGTTCATAAAAAATTAAAGACAATAAAGGAAGCTGTTTTTTATAATGTTCTATGGTAACTTTAGCAGAGGTTTTATAATCAATTATATTAATGCTATTATCATTTAAAAGATCTATTCTATCCGCCTTCCCACTTATTTTGATTTTTAGATTATTTTGAAGATTTAAAGTTATAAATCCTTCTTTTTCTGTAAAAGTACTTATTATATTATTAAACCTTGGCCAAGAATCCTCTATAAAGTTAAATAGGGCATTTTGTGCAATATTCCAAGCAAATACTGCAAAAGTAGGAGTGATAATTAAAGCACCAAAATGATGTTTTGCTAAATCTAAAATTTTAAACTGTTGATCTTGAAATTGTAATTGACGGTTTTGGACAAAATCTTTAAAAAAATCCTCTAATACCAAGTGCATTTTGCTGCCATATAAAGCCTTAGTAAAAGGAGGATTAATTCCTTCTAAAGGCTTTAATTTTAGTATTCTATTAATAAAAAATACATAAGGATTTTGGAACAACTGCTCAATAGAGGTTGTGGGAATTTTGGTTGGTTGGTAGGAATCTGGCACATTGAAAGCGGGTATATTTGCCAAAGAATCATTTTGATTTAAATTTTGTCCTAGATTTTGGAGTAAGGTTTTATTTTCAGAATTGGCTGTTTCTATGATGTAACTATCTAAATGTTCTTGGATTTGGAGTAGATAATTTTTAGTGTTTAACTCAGAAATTTTATAATATTTTAGTAAAGTTTGTAGCTTTAATAACCAGCGAGAAGGCGTAGTTAAAGAGCCCTTTTCTTTTTCCGCCCGACTTAAAATAACTTCAGGAGCTCCTAAAATTTGGCAAAAAACCTCAGCTTGTAATCCAATATTATGCTCTTTAGGTAAAAATCCTAATTGGTGCATTATATAATTATTAATCCAAGGATTGCTAGTAGCAATATAGGGGATAATTTGTTCGTTTAAATTACTAATTATCATCAAATCATGATGAATTAAACTGCTTTGGAAAGTGCCATAAATATGCAAGCGAGGGTGGCGATTGTACACTTGCCTTACAGTTTGATTGGCTAAATAACTTTGCAAGATACCTAAATATTCAGACACACTAACCTTGCCTATGTTTTGGCAATCTTCTAATAAAGTACCTAAACATAATGATAATTCTTTACCTTCTTGATAAGACCATAAATCATTTTCTTCCTTATTATTTTCTTTACTCTTTAAACCTTTACGCTTATTAGCAGTTTTTTTTATAGAAGAAACCTCTATCCCGCCTGCTATCATTTCAGCAGCTTTAATATGCTTAATCAAAAGATCTTTAAAATTATAAAGTTTTAAGGGTTGGCTCATAGCTTTTTCTAGATCTTTAAAAGTAAATTTAATAATTGCTAAAAAATTTAATAATTCTTTTTGTTGCTGTATCTTATTTAATATTTTTTTACGGGAAGAAGCTAATAATTGTTTTAAAGCCAATAATTTCCGATGATCTGAACCATCAGGAGATATTTTAAGATTTTTTACCATTTCTACCAACGTAGCTAAAGTGGGATTAAGTATAGGATTTCTTAAAATATATAAATCAAGATTTATTCTTTGATCTTCTATATAGTTGGGCGATTTACCAAAGCGGCAAAAGGGATTTTTAAGCAAAGAAATAACCAGATGGGCCTCAAAATTGTTTTCTAAAATTTTCCCCACTAACATAAATAATTTGGCCTGATTGCTTTCTAAAAGAGGGGTGCCTAAATAATCATCAATTAAAATATTCCACCTTTTTAGCTCATTAATTACCCTGGTAATTAAATTTTTGCTATTGCTAATAAGGCCTGCAGTTTTTTCCTTATATTCTAAAACTTCTCTTAAGGCTAATGCTACTGTTTTAGCTTCTTCTTCTTCATTTTTGGTTACTATAATACTAATGTTATTGGTAGCTGCTTTAACCTGTTTTGGCTTTAAATCTTTATAAATATTATGATCAAACATTCTATGGATTAAAGCCTCTCTGGTTAGAGGGGGATCAGATTTTAAGGAAGATTTTATAGACTTTGGCTCTAAATTTATCATATCTTCTTTAGCAATCTTAAGCTTATGCAAAGTATGTTGAAGCGCTTTTTGCGGATGATAGTGGGGAAGGGTATGATTAATTTTATAATCAACTCCATAAAACACTAAAGCACCTTTGGGGCAGTCTCTTATGGTAGCGAGCAAAGTTAATATATCCTCATAATATGAGGATATATTAACTGCAATAATTGGATGCTGTGGAGGGTTAATCTTCCAAAGATGACTTTGTAATTGGTAAATAATTTTTTTCTTATAGGCCAGATCTATGGAATTAAATTCTTTTAAAACCCCTGGCCAACTTAAAGTAGCTATATGTAAAAATTTTAAAATCTCTTGCCAATGGATAGAAAGATTACTATCCACTATGTTATCTATTTCATCAAAATTAACGTTTTCTAAATAAGCTCTATCAAGGATTTTACCTAAAGATTCTGCCATATCAACCGCTTGGGTGGTGCCTATTTTAGGATCTTTAGCTTGGATTAATTTAGATAAAATAAAAGCTCTCTTTTTAGGGGAGATTGTAGCCTTAAAAATATCCTGTAAATTAAGCTCATTGGTTTTTATGTGGCCTGTTAAATCAAGCTGAGAATTAAACGTTTTAGGGTCTGAGAGAATATAATCCAAATCAGAAAGTGCTATCATGCGGGGTAAAATAAGAGCCTGAGCTTGTGAATGCTTTAAAAAACAGCCTTGGAGGTTTTGAATAGCTTTTTTATTAGGTAATAATAAAAGGTAATCAGCTAGCAATTCAGCCTTGTATTTGGTGTCTTCTAATAGTTTTTTGCTTAAAATATCTAAAAACGATTGATTAAAGGAGATATTATATACTTTATTCATTATTTTATATAGTGGGATTAAAAACTGTTATTATTGGCTATAAGTATTTTATTATCAGCAACAAACCTGTCATCATCTGCATTAATTTCTATAATAAATCTTCTTTTTTCGTCTTCTAGTTGAATGGTGATTTTTATAGGGTGTTTTGGGTAGAAATGGGCAAGCTTATTTGGCCATTCAATCAAGCAAACGTGATTATGCATAATTTCCCCTAAATTTAGTTCTTGGAGCTCTTCAGCAGAATTTATTCTATATAAATCAATATGATAAATATCTCCTAAAAAGCTAGGATAGGTATACATAATAGGGAAAGTGGGGCTTTTTACTATATCGTTTGTAAAGTTAGCTATAAATTTTTTACTAAAGGCAGTTTTTCCTGCGCCTAGCTCTCCTTCTAAGCAAATAACATCACTAGGTTTAATTAACTTAGCAAACTTATTGGCTAAATAAGCTGTATCTTCAAGGGAGTTAGATATAAATAGTAGAGATTTCTTCTTTTTTTCATCGATTATTTTATCCTGCAAGAGATTAGTGTTTTCTAAGGGTGTGGTCATAATACTCCATATATAATTACACTACAATTTATTTTAAATTTTACCCTATTTTCGTGCTACTACATACTCAAATAAAAACTGCTATGATTTTATCTAATTAATAATTAGTTATTTACAAAGTTAATTAAAGAGTGTTATTTTTAAAGCATAAAAATTTTAAATTTAATTAAAGAAAAAGTATGAATAAAAAAGCTACAGATTTATTAATTATAGGCGCAGGGCCAGTAGGTTTATTTGCCTCTTATCAAGCAGGGTTTTTAGGAATGAAAACCATTATAGTTGATGCTTTAGATGAAATTGGTGGGCAATTAAATGCTTTATACCCTGGTAAATATATTTATGATGTAGCAGGCTTACCAAAAATATTAGCTAAAGATCTAATTGCTAATTTGATTGAACAATCTGGACAATATAACAAGAATTATCTATTAAGCTCGCAAGTTACTGAGCTTTATACTAATGAAGATAAAAGCTTTGATGTAAAAACTTCAAAGAATGACATTATTAATTGTAAAGCTATTATTATTGCTGCAGGTGCTGGAGCTTTTGGCCCTAATCGTCCACTTATTGAGGGTATAAATGACTATGAGGGGAAATCAGTACATTACTTGGTTAAAAACCCCCAAGATTTTTCTGGTAAAAATGTAGTCATTGCAGGGGGTGGGGATTCAGCAGTAGATTGGGCTATAACCTTAGCTGATATTGCTAAAAAAATTTATATAATTCATAGACGTAATAATTTTAAAGCTGCAGCTTCTTCCATGGCTACTTTAAATGAGTTGGCAAAAACTGATAAATTAGAATTAGTAATTCCTTACAATTTAGATGGAATTACAGGTCAAAAAGGTATCTTAAATACTGTAAGAGTAAAAAGCTTAGAAAATGAGGTTAAAGATCTCCCTGCAGATCATTTATTAGCATTTTTTGGTTTATCAAGGAGTCTGGGTGCTTTAGACCAGTGGGGATTTAAAATTGATCAACTTCATAGTACTATTGAGGTTAAAGAATCAAGCTTTGAAACTCAGATTCCTGGAATTTTTGCCGTAGGGGACGTAGCTAAATATAATCATAAATTAAAATTAATTACTCTAGGATTTGGGGAGGCTGCTTCTGCTGTACATTGTACTTGGAAATATGTATTTAAAGATAAGGTTTTCCATTTTGTACATTCTACAGCTAAATAAATTCTATTTTTGATATTTAAGATTAGGGTGTTTTAATGAATTTTTTAATCCTTAATTATTTGCTAAACCATCATCAATCTCATTGGTGCTAATAGTTAATAAATCGGACTCATTTAACAAAAGAGGCATTTTTTTTGTAGTAGTAGCACCAAGGTCTTTAATTTTTTGGGCTCTTCTTAGTAAATTTCCATTCCCTGTAGATAGCTTTTTTAAAGCATTATCTAAATTATTTTGGGAATTATTTAAGGACTTATTAACACTTTGTAAATCCTCTATAAAATTGATAAATTGATCATACATTTTACCACTTTCTTTGGCAATTAAATCAATATTTTTACTATATTTTTCTAATCTTCTCATATTGGCAACTGTAGATAAAATAGCATATAAGGCCGAAGCACTAACTAAAATTACTTTATTTTCCCAGGCAAATGTATGTAAGTTTTGATCTTTTTCTATGCTTAAAATATAGGCACTTTCAATAGGGATAAACATAATTACAAAATCTAATGAGCTTAGTTTTTCATGATTTTGGTAACCTTTTGAACTTAGATTTTTCACTTGTTCTTTAATAGAATCTAAAAATTGCTTTAGGTATTTTTGTTTTTCATCTATATTTTCTTCTTGGGAATACCTTTCATAAGCCACTAAAGATACTTTAGCATCAATTACAATATGTTTATCATCTGTTAAGTTAATCATAACATCAGGTTGTAAGGTTCTACCTTCTTCATTTTTAAGCCCTAATCCTTTGGCTTGTACCGTATAATCTTGATGTTCTTTTAAGCCGATCATCTCCAATATTTTAAGTAATTGGAACTCACCCCAATTGCCTTGTACCTTATTATCACCTTTTAAAGCTTTAGTTAAATTTTCGGCTTGTAGGTTTAATCTATGATTAGCTTCCACAATATTTTTAATTTCGCTTTTTAGGGTATGGCGTTCAGTATTTTCTAAATGATAAACCTCATTAACTCGATTATGTAAATTAACAATATTTTCCTTAAAGGGAGTTAAAATATTAGATAAGCTTTTTTCTGATTTTAAAGTAAGTTTTTCCGTATTTTCTTCTAAAATTTTACGGCTAATATTTTCAAATTCTTCTTTAAAGCGCGTATGCATTTGTCCTAATTTACCTTGTTCTTCTAACAAAGCATTGGTACGTTCGCGTAATTTAGTATATTCAATGGCTAGTTCTTTGTTTTCATCTTCTAAGTCTTTATTTTCTTGGCGAAAATCTTCTAATCTTTTAATTACATCAAAATTTTTTTGCTTTTCATCTAAAAATTTAGCTTCAAGGATTTTATAATCGCTTTGATAGGTATTTTTATAAGATAATTGTTTAATAAAAAAGACAATAGTTAAAATAGATAAAAAAATTACTAAACTACCCATTATAATTAAAAGTGGTAAAATCAAAATATTTTCCCTACATAATTTAAATTAATTTAATTATAGATGAAGAAAAGGTATTTTAGTAAAATTAATCTATAATAACTAACCTAGTATATGTTTAATATAAAGTAATATTAAACATATTATTAATAAGGGTTATTTAGGAGGAATTATAGAATATTCAAAGATTTTCCTTCTAAGAAACCTTCTTGTTTTAGGAGTAGGCTGTTTGTTCAAAAGCTTGCTATAAAGATAATTAACTCTCCTTATATAAGAAATAGCAAAAGGTCCTATAGTTAAGGCATATAGTTTTAACAATTTAAACTGTAGTTTTTTAGAAGGCTTAATAAAATCTTCTAGGTAACTATAATACTCGTTCATTCTGAGCGAAATAGTATAAAAACCTGTACGTTCTAACATCCAGGGCTTAGGGACAAGATAATGAATAAACCTAGCTTTCTTTAAATCCCTAGTATTTTGCTTAAATTCTCCGAATTTAGCAGCATAAACGCAGGCAATATATTCTTGGGGAGTAAATTTAATTTTATCCAGATGTTGGTTCATTGCATCTTCTTCTAAATAGTGCGGATCTTTTATCACATATTGATATAGATTTTTAGTAATATTTAGCTTTCTTGCTAACTCTAAGTTCATTAAGAAAATTCCCGCCTGCAGACGTGGTAGGGAGCTCTGAGGATGAATATTATGCCCCACATATAGAAGATTCTCCATATTACTATCAATTAGGTCCCTGATATCTCCTCTAACTAAAACATCAGTATCTAAAGAAAGGATTTTATCTAAATTAGGAAATAAGATAGGATAATACATACTAAAATATACTTCTTTAGTCCACATATAAGGCATGTGTAGAGATTCTATAGAAGATGATATCTCCTTATTTAATGATATGTCTATTAAGTGAATTTTAAAATTATTGAGGCTATTAAGAGGAAATTGATTTACTAAAGAATCAATTTCGGAATTTTCTAAGCAATTATTGTGTACGATATATATATTAAAAAAGTGAGCAGGGTTGTTTTTTAAAAGGGAATTTAAGGTTACCATACAAAAGAGTAAATAATCAGCAGTTATAGAAAAAGCAACATTATAAATTTTCATTATTTAATTCCTAATTATATTAAGTTAAGTTTTTCTTATTCTAAAAACTATCTAACAAATTTGGCCCAAAACAATAAAGTAGATATAAAATTAGTGGAGCTATATATCTACTTTATTAATCTTTTTTATCTAAGATAAAAACTTACAAAAATTAGAAGATTGTTTTTATTTTGTGCCTTGTTTGTCCTTCTTATTGTCATCTTTTTCTAAGCAAATAACACCAGGTAATTGTTTACCTTCCATCCACTCTAAAAAGGCCCCGCCTGCTGTGGAAACGTAGGTAAAATCATTATAAACACCAGCTATTTGTAAGGCAGAGACTGTATCTCCTCCACCTGCGATAGTTACTAATTTACCTTCTTTGGTTAAAGCTGCCGCAGCTTTAGCTAGACTAAAAGTTGCAGTATCAAAAGGGGTAACTTCAAATACACCTAAGGGACCATTCCAAATTAAGGTTTTCACATTTTTAATTAAATTAATAAAACTTTCTATGGATTGATCACCTGAATCAAAAATTTCATAGCCTTCTGGTAAGGAACCATGCATTATGTTTTTGGTAGTAACATTTTTTTCAAGAGTTAAAGCTATCCTAGCATCTACTGGTAAAACTAAAGTACAATTATGGCGTTTAGCTTCTTCAATAATTTTTAAACATTCATCTTTCATATTTTTTTCACATAAAGATTTTCCAATATCATTGCCTTTGGCATATAAAAAAGTATTAGCCATGCCTCCACCAACAATAATGTAATCAACTTTTTTTACTAAATTATGCAATACATCTAACTTAGTAGAAATTTTAGCACCGCCAATAATGGCAAGGACAGGTTTTTTTGGATTACCTAAGGCTTGTTCTAAAGCCTTGAGCTCGGCTTCCATTAACCTACCAGCGGCATGAGGAAGGAGGTGAGCTAAGCCTTCAGTAGAGCTATGAGCTCTATGGGCAGCGGAAAAAGCATCAGATATATATAAATCTCCTAATTCTGCAAGCTTTGCGGTAAATTTAGGATCATTTTTGCTTTCTTCTGCGTAAAATCTTACATTTTCAAGCATTAAAATTTCCCCATCTTCCATTTTATCTATAAGCTTTTTAGTTTCTTCTCCTATACAATCTTTAGCAAAAGCTACCTTTTTGCCTACAGCTTTTTCTAGGGCTAAAGCCACAGGTTTTAATGAAAACTCTTCTTCATATCCCTTACCTGCAGGCCTTCCTAAATGAGAAATTACGATTACTTTAGCTTTTTTATCAGATAATTCTTTAATTGTGGGTGCTGATTTAACAATACGATCATCGTTAGTAATTTTACCATCTTTCATTGGTACATTTACATCTACCCTAATTAATACCTTTTTACCTTTAACTTCTAAATCCTCTAAAGTGACAAATTTATTAGCCATCTATTGCTTCTCCTGCGGTTAAATTTTCTTAATAATATATTTAATATTTTTTCAATCATACAATATTAAATGCTTAAATGGTAATAATTTATACTAATATTGCATTCTAACTTGTATTTACTAATAGCCTTTATTGAAAAACTTCTTTAGTGGTCTCTAAAGTTTCTGTAAGACCATAAGGAGTATTGATAAGTAAAACTCCGCTGCCTAAAATACCTTGAGAATTATTTTTAAAACGGACTTCATTTTTATAAACTTTTGGTAAATTAAGCTTAATAATTTTTTCTAGCATAGCAGTATGCAGCCCCCCTATTAAAATAGGATACCAAATAATAATTACAGTTTGAGGCCATTTCAGGTACAGCTTTTTTAAAAAGTCACTCATTTTAAAATACTCTTCTTTAACCTCATAGCTGGGATCAATTAAAACTAAGCCTCTACGATTTAAAGGAGGGCTGATGGCTAAAACCCCCTCATAGCCATCCCTTTTATGAATATGAATATTATAGGATTTCATATTATCTTTAAGGGTTAAATATTCTTGGGGGTGTAGTTCCATTAGATAGATTTGATTAGAATTATAATCTTGGATAAATAAAGGCTTAACCGGATTTAAGGGGGGTTCATTAAAAAAAGAGGCATTATCTAAAATACCTGCTTGATTGCGCTTAAATTTATATGATAAGTAATTAAAGGAATTTACATTAAGTAAAGAGGCGGCAATCAAGGGGGACCCAGGATAAATATCAGGACCAAAATTATCATGTACCAGGTTTATTATTTTAAGGAAGGGCGCAATCTCAGTTTTTTTTAAAAGCTCCCCTTTAAGTAACTGTATAATACCTGCTTGAGCTTCTAAAGTTTTATTACTAAAAGCGGAATTTAAATCATAAAAACCACGCCCCGCATGAGTTTCCATATAAGTAATGGGGCTAGTTTTTTCATTAATTTTTGCTAATACTAGGCTTTGGATTAGGTGTTTATGCACATCAGCTAAATTGCCTGCATGATAAATATGTTGATAAGAGAGCATGAGAGTGAAATTTTGTATAAAACTATAGAGGTTTTTATAAACTATAGGGGTTAATAGGTGAAGGCACATTATTAATTTAAAACAAATCTTTGGTGCGCACGGGAGGAATTGAACCTCCGGCCCCCGGATTAGGAATCCGGTGCTCTATCCGGCTGAGCTACGTGCGCCTAGGATAATTTTTTTCTATAATAATTTATTTAAACCTTATTTAAACTAATCTAGTTTAAATAAACATCCTATATTTTTAAAAAGCAATTAACAAGTATTTTATCAAAGTAAGTTACCACATTGTTTTTATAACGCTATCATATAAAATCCCCTTTTCAGCTGAACATCAGGGTTGTAACTTGCTTAGCTGGCTAAATTAATTTATAATAAAATGTTGAGTATATTTTAAATTCCTCAATAATCTTTAATAACACTACCTATATTTAGTTATCAGGGGGATTATAGAATGTTTATAAATCTAATCTATAAAATCAATTTATTGTTATTAAACTCATTTAGCAAAGCTTTTTTGGTATTACTGTTGATATTTTTGTGGAATATCCAAGATATAAAAGCCCAGTTGCCTAAAGCATCTAATACTTTACTTACAAAAACAGCAGGATCTAAGGTTAAATTACCTGAATATGCTCCTGAGTATAATTTAATTACTATGGGCAATTTAGAAGTTTTAGATGTTATTGATGGCGATACTATTAGGGTAAAAGACGAAAAAGGATTAGATCTTAAGATTAGATTAATGGGTATTCAGGCTCCTGAGTTATATGCTACTCCGGTATGGGATTTTGCTTTGGAATCTAAACAGGCTTTACAAGAAATTATACAAGAAGGTGATATAATCTCCCTTTCTTATGTAGAAGGTTATAAATATGATAAATACAAACGTATTTTAGCTCATGTTTATAGTAAAGATGGAGTTTGGGCTAATAGTTATTTATTAGAAAAGGGATTAGCTTTTGTCTATATCCTGGCCAATACGCCTAAAATGCAGGAATTAATTGCTGTGGAGGATCAAGCTATTTCAGCAAATTTACTTTTTTGGCAGAATAATTTTTACAAAATGCTTAAACCTAGTGAAGCTAAGGATTTTACCAGACGCTACAAAACCCTTGAAGGCAAAATTCTTAAAGTAGTTAAAACTAAAGATTCGGTTTGGTTACAATTTGAATCTACAGGATATAAAGGTTTTTCTGTAAGAATACCTCAGAATAGCTTAGCTAAATTTATTAAAGCTAAAATAGGAAATTATGATAATTCTAATCTAAGCACTGCCCAATCCCAATCTTTTCTTGATTCTTTGGAAAACACACAGGTAAGGATAAGAGGTTATATTAATATCTATAAGCCCGAGGGCGCCCCTTTTGTAGAGGTTATATCCCCTGATCAAGTGGAAATTCTTAAGGAGCTTAGGTAAGAACTTTAAGAGGATTTTATTAAGTAAAAACTAAGAGATAACGTAAGCTCCTCGCTTGAAAAGATAATTTATATTGCACCCTTGTAATTATAAAGCTTATAAAAAAATAGTAAATATACGATGAGAACGGTTTTTATAAAAATAATCTATTTTAACTTTTAGGGAAGCTAAAATCTTTAAGGCAAGATTAATATCGTAACGATTTTTAAGATCGTACTGACTAAAAATTGGTAGCTTGGAGGTATCTTTAAAGGTTAAAGTAGTTTTATCTTCTTGGCTAATCTCAAAAATCATCTCTGCATTGAGATTATTTTGCTCAATTAAATAAAGAAAAATTAAACTCAAAGCCTTACTTAGTAGCTCTTCATTGCTGCTTATAGGCTTAAGGCTATTTTTAAAATCTAATTTTAAGCTAATATTTTTTAATTTAATCCTTGGTTTAGTTTGATGCAAAATATTGGCAATTATGGTATCAAGATCAATTTCTTGTATTTCAGGAGCGGTGCTTGATTGAAAATCACTGAGCATAATTTTATAATTAAGCTCAGTGTTAATAAAGTTGGCCTGTTCTATAATTTTATTTACATAATCTTTTTGCCTTACGTTAAGATTACCAATATATTCATTAGCTAAAAGATCAGCAAATCCCATAATAGTATTTAATGGAGCGCCAATAGAGTGATTTAAATCTACAATAAAATTATTGTGTAATTGATCAATGCTTTGTTCTAACAAATAAGTAGGTTTATGCAAAATTTGTGGCAAAGCATTACTAAAAATAATAAACATACTACTATTAGGCAAAGCTATACCGTGAACCTCAATTAATTCTTCAATATGAGGTTTTGTAGCTTTTTCATTTTTATTAGTTGCTATTAGATCTTTTGATTTTGCTGGCAGAGTATTAAGGATTTTATTAAAAGATTGTTTTACTAAATCTATTTGAGATGGAGCTTGGATTTGATATTTATAAAAAAAAGATCTACCACTTAAAATATTGCCAATTAATATAGCTTTTGTTTCATCATGATCTTCTTTAAAAATAAAATTTAATAAATCCCTAATGTGATATTTCTCATGGATTAAATCAGAACTAATATTATAAAATTCTAAAAACTTTCCATTATAATTTTCAATAATTCCATTGCTGCCTACTAGGACAACAGGGTAGGGGTTTTTATCAATAATCCTTTGGTAAGTATTTTTATAATTATTAAGGCTATACGTAATATCCCAAGAATCTGTAGTATCTTCCCAAATAAACGTTAAGCTACGACTATCTTTAATTAAAGTTTCTTGTAAAGATTTACCATTTGGTAGTAATAAATGCTGCTTTTGGTTATAATTTAAAGGTGATCGTAAAATTTGTAATAAATTATTACAATAGGCTCTAAAATTATCTTTTTCGGGGTAAACTTTTCTTTCCCTTAACACCTCAAAAAACTCTATGAGCAAGGGATTACCTTGTAAAAAATCCTCTTCAACCTTCCAAAGATTTTTCAAATAATTATTATAAGATAAAAGTTCACCATCAAGGTTAAAAGAGACAACTCCCAGGGGCAAATGATCTAAAATATTTTGTAAATTATACAAGTCTGAATTATTTGGGCTTGCCATTATTGGATTTTATCCCAATGAGTTTTTTTAAAAACCCAAGTATATTTAACTATCCAATTGATCTTTGAGCTTTTGATATTTGTTTTCATTTTCAAATTCTTCTAATTCTCCCGGCTTTAAATTAAGAATATAAGTGATTATATCATAAGAAAATCCATTGTTATACATGGCAGCAGCTTCTTTATTAATTATTTGTTTTAAAATATTATTTTCAGTTTTTTTTGTAATAGTAGAAATATCATCTGATTGATTACCTATAAATTCTTCTGGTAGAAAATCATGCAAGCTTTCATAACATTGATTATTCTCATTTTGATTATCCATATTTGGAAAATCATGATTAAAATTGTCAAGAGCAAGTGTTTTGGCAAATTTGAGCTGTTTGATTTGCTTTTTACGGTGTGTTTTATAAGCTTTACTAAGGGCTTTATTAGTAAATTTAGCAATTTCCTTTTCTTGATTCCTAAAAGCTCCATAATTTTTCTTTTTAATAAAATTATAAGCGCTAAGCATCTCTAGAAGATCTATATCAAGGGGGGCTAAGGATTTTTCTATAGTAGTTTTATCAACACCTTTCTGTCTAAGCTGAGATGTGATTAAAAAGTTAGATTTTCCTTTACTAGATAGATTTTTTATTTTGTTTTTGGCATAGTTTTCATCATTAAGATAACCTAAATTTTGTAAAAAAAGTATAACCTTATTAATTTCTTCTAAGATTTTTTGTGCTTGCTTAGGATCTTCTTGATTAATTTGCTCTTTAAATACTTTAGAAGCTTTTTTAAAAAGGTAATCCTTAAGATTTTGCGAGGACGAACTATAGCGCCCCAAATATCGCAAAGCAAGTCTTTTAAAGAAGTTTTGCAAATCCGAAGAAAAATAATTTTTTGTATTTTGCATAATATTTAAATATAATAATAAATATTGTTATTTAATATAAGTTAATCATACAGCTAAAGTAGGTCAATGGAAAAAGAAATCATTTTAAATGATAGGGTAAGCCAAAAAAATAACTATTGGATTAGCCTTTATAGTTTTTATTCTAAAGAAGTAAAAAGATTTTTAAAGGTATGGGGACAAACGGTGTTTTCTCCCCTGGTAACCACCTCTTTATATCTCTTAGTTTTTGTGATTTCCGTAGGACCTTACCATAGTTCAGCCCAACACACTTATGTGCAATTTTTAGCTCCTGGCTTAATTATGATGGCAGTGATTCAAAATGCTTTTAGTAATACCTCAAGCTCAATTATTATATCTAAAATCAGTGGAAATTTAATAGATTTGATGATGGCACCTTTAAGCACTAATCAGATCATTTTAGGCTATTTATTAGGAGCAATCACAAGAGGAGTATTAATAGCTATTATAATTATGCTTTATATTATGATTTTTTCACCTTTAAAATTTCATAATATATTTTTGATGCTTTATTTTGTAATTTCAGCCTCAGCCTTATTGGGCTTATTAGGAATTATTGGAGGTATTCTTTGTGCAAAATTTGATCAAATTGCTAATTTTACTACATTGGTGGTAACGCCTTTTTCCTTTTTATCAGGCACGTTTTATTCAATTAATAAACTTCCAAGCATGGTACAAAACTTTTCTCATTATAACCCTTTCTTTTATATGATTGATGGCTTTAGATACTCTTTTATAGGAGTTAGTGATGGTAATATTAAAATAGGAATATTAGTTTTGCTAGCTTGTAATATAATTTGCTATTCCGTAGCTTTCACCATGTGGCATACAGGCTATAAAGTTAAGAACTAATTAGATAAGACTATTTTTTAATTTAAACCTTCTAATTTAGCTTGATATTATATTAAATTTTTATTAGAATTCTTTTAAATAAGAGTTTGCTGAAATCACTCTTATTTTTTATTTTGTTTAATGGGGCGTCGCCAAGTGGTAAGGCAGCTGGTTTTGATCCAGCCATTCGTGGGTTCGAATCCTTCCGCCCCAGCCATTAAATAGACATTAAATTTAAATCATTATAGTTGAGCCTTAGTTAGCTGATTAGGTAATTAGGTGCGCAAGTAAAAAGCGCTCTTTTATCATTCTTTAATCATAATTTTTCTAACTAACTAATTTATTCTCAACCTATCTAATATTTATTTTTATTTAATTCATTACTTGATAAGCTATAATTTTCCTTAAAGCAATTATTGCTTTAAAGGCACCACAGATTTTACAGATTTTTTTCCCCTTTTAACCACATAACTTACAGCTAAAAAATCAGTTATGGGAAGTAAAATAATTATAATGAGATTAGCTATTGGGATGTTCATATTTAATATTTCAACCGCAATAGTTAACAAAATAAGACCAAGAATCAAAGAGCCAATGTAAACAGAAAAATATTGAACTAAGCTGATTAAATCCATTCTTCTTGCTCTTTCAAAAGTCCAAATCATATCTAAAGGGTAGCCTGCCAAAACTGCTAAAACAAAGCCACAGGTTGAAGCTACTAAGTAATTAACTCCAAATACTTTTAACAGCAAATAAAATATACTATAGTTCACAATATTGCCTATTAGGCCCGTGGTATAAAATTTAGTAAACTGAAAAAGTAACTTTTTTGCTTTATAGGTAACCACTTTAAACCTTAATTTAATGATTTAACTTATAAAATAAAACTTTATAAGTTATCTTAATATTATAATATACTTATAATATTATTTACATAATTTAAGGCAAAAAAAGCAATACAATTAATATCATATTGCTTTAAATACCACTTGCTGCTTTTTTAAACTTTAATAGTATCTACAAGCCATATAGCAATCTCATTTTATGCTAAAGAACCAAGAATGATAATTGTCTTTAGCAATTTTATAGTTAAGATAATAAAAGTGAGCTTTAGGGATTACTTTATTTTACTTTTTTAGCAGAAATTAAAGGTTTATTGTTAGCTTTGATTTTTTGAATCATACTTTCTAAATAAACTTTGTTATCGGTTTGATTAGGGGTTTGCTTGATAATAGTAGCATATTGGCTTAAAGAAAATGATGGGGAATTGCTAGACATTATAATAGCCTTATAAATATTAATAAAATTTATATTGGTAAATAGCGTGATAAATTATTTACTCTTAAAGGATAAAAGATTAATAGTTAATAAGTGGTTTAATCATAAAAAATTCTACAAGATATTTTGATAAGGGTATCATCTTCTTCATACTCATAACCAAGAAATAAACTATCATTAAGTTTAATTAATTCCTGAGGAGAGGAAAAATTACTACCTTTAAACAAAATATTATAAATATTTTTTAATTGTTTTTTATTTAATAAAGGCAAAAGATCCATACAAGGTAACAAATTAATATCTTTATGATTTTTTAACAATTGTAATTGATAAGAAATTTCTTTAGAACTTAATTGGTATTGGATTTGACTACCATTTTTTAAAATTAAGTTACCAATTAAAATATTACCTTTTTTCTCCCAAGTTATACTTTTTTTATAACTTATACGAGTAAGCTCAATAAGGATTAGCCTATTTTTTGTAATGTTAAAACTATTTAAATTAGAAAATAAATAGACTAATGTAATTATTATTAGTGCACTGCCGCTACCTAATGTAAAGGCTAAAAATTTAAAATTTTTATGATGTAATATGTTTTTTATAGTCATTTTATAAAAATGTATCCAAATAAAAATGTATCCAAATAAAAATGGTTAAAAATACAATTATATAGAATACATATTAAATTATCTATGTTAATTTCGCGGTAAGTAGCATTTAAAAAATGGTAATATCTATAAATGCACAATAAATTTATAAATTATCAATGAATGTAAATTTTCGTTTAGTAGTCTCTTTATTAGGATATTTAATAGCCTCAAGTGGTGGAGCAATGATAGTTCCTGCCATAATTGATTATATAACCAATCAGAAGGGCTTTGAAACTTTTTTTTTCCTTTCTTTAATAGTAACCTTTATAGGTTTTTCTTTAGCTTTTGCTAATAAAAATGAGTATAAAGTACCGCTTTCTCTTAAAGAAGGATTTTTATTAACAGTATTATCTTGGATAGTATTAGCAGCTGTTTGTGCCTTGCCTTTTAAATTCAGTTATTTAAACTTAAGCTATACAGATGCTTATTTTGAGGTAATGTCAGGTTTAACTACCACAGGAGCCACAACACTAGAAGATTTAAGCCAATTATCTTATGGCCTTAATTTTTGGCGAATATTTATGGGATGGATAGGGGGAATTGGGATAATTGTAACTGGCATGGTATTAATTCCATCTATGCAGCCAGGAATGCAAATATTTAAAGTAGAATCCTTTGATAGTTTTGATAGCGCTTTTGATAAAGCTAAAAGGATGGCTATTGGTATTATCGTGGTTTATATTCTTATTAGCCTTTTAACTTTATTTACTTTATTGTTTATCTCTAATTTTAATTTTTTTGATGCACTGGTCCATGCTTTTTCAGCTGTTTCAACTACTGGCTTTTCTAACAAAAATTCCTCATTACTAGAATTTAATAGCATTTCTGCAGAAATTATTATAAGTTTAGCTATGTTTAGCGGAGGATTGCCTTACATATTACTTTATTATCTAATTTTTTTAAGAAAAGGTACTATCTTTAAAGATCATCAGGTAAGGGGGTATATAAAGCTTGTATTAATTATTATCATTTTGTTAATAGCTTGGCTTTATCTTAATAATGGTATAGATTTTTCTCAAGCAAGCCGTTATGGAATTTTTACAGCTATTAGCTTAATCACAGGTACGGGACTCACCACGGCAGATTATTCCTTATGGGGAGGTTTTTCTAGCGTTTTATTGGTTATTGCAATGACTATAGGGAGTTGTTCAGGTTCAAAATCTGCTGGCCTTAAGATTTATAGAATACAAGTTGCTTATGCCATATGTGCTTTTATGTTACGCAAAATATTTTTGCAAAAAACTCCTAACGTTATTTTATATAATAAAAGAGTAGTAAGCTATGACATTGCGGTTAGTATTTTTACTTATTGTAGTTTATATTTTATTTGTTTAGCCTTTTCTTCTGTAATATTAACTGCTTTAAATTTAGATCTTTCTACGGCTATATCCGCATCTATTGCTACTTTAAGTAATACGGGGCCAGGAATTGGGCCATTAGTAGGTCCTTCAGGTAATTATTTCATGATTCCTGATTTAGGAAAATGGACATTAATTTCTTTAATGTTATTAGGTAGGCTAGAAATTTTAGTGGTGCTAGTAATTTTTACTAGAAGATTTTGGAAAAATTAGGTTTAAATGGACATTAATTACAGATTGATTTTATCCTGGTTGGGTTCTTTAGTAGCCTTTAGTGCTGTGCTTATTATTTTGCCAGGACTAATTGATTATTTTACCTTGAAAACTAATAAATTTGTGTTCTTCTTATTATTTTTAATAGTATTTTTTATGGGAGTATTAGGATTTTTAGCTAATAACAGTTTTAATAATAAAAATTTTTCAAAAAAAGATTTATTAATTTTAATTTTCTTGTCTTGGGTAATTCTTGCAGGGGTACTGGCCTTACCTTTCAAATTTAGCTATGTAAATCTAGATTATGCTGATTCTTATTTCGAGGCAATGTCTGCCATTACTACTACAGGTTCAACTACTATTGTAAATTTAGAAGATTTATCTTTAGGAATGCATTTTTACCGTGCTTCTTTACAATGGAGTGGAGGCTTAGCCATTATTATTACCAGTTTGCTTTTGGGCTCAGTAATTGGGGGAATGCAAAAAATGTTTAATTTAGATTCTGCGTCCTTATTTAGTGAAAAAATAAAAAAAATTATTTTTGGGATTAGCATCGTTTATATCATGATCACAGTTATCACAATATTTATGCTAGTTTTTATTGCTAAATTAGATCTTTTTGAGGCTACTATTCATAGTTTTAGCGCCATATCCACTACAGGATTTATAAATAAAGCTGGATTTAATAGTTGGGTTGATAATCCTATGGCAGAATTTATTTTACTATTAGCTATGTTTATTGGAGGATTGCCTTATATTTTACTATACTATTTGTTTTTTTTAAGACGCAAAACGCTTTTGCAAGATGCAGAGGTTAGGGGATATATTAAATTAATCTTAATTTTAATTATATTGGCTACTTTATGGTTAACTTTTAATAATGGCTTTAACATTTTTGTGGCTTTAAGATACGCAGCATTTTCCATTATTGCTAACCTTACAGGTGCAGGCTTCACCTTTATGGACCCTTCAAGGTTTGGCGCCTTGTTTTCTATAGTGGGATTTTTAATCATGATTATAGGTGGGTGTCATGGGTCAACCGCATCAGGAGTTAAGATATTTAGGATTCAAGTTGCCTATATTTTAATTAAACATTCTATAGAAAAATTGTTTCTAAAAAAACATATTTCTATTCCCATTTATAACCGTAACATGTTAAAGGAAGATTTTGTTTTTGCTATATTTGCTTACTTTTTTATATTTTTTATCGCTTTAATTATAGTAGCCTTGATTTTATCTGCTTTGGGAGTAGATTTTATTGCTGCCTTTAGCATTGCCGGCAGTTCTTTAGCTAACGTGAGCGTAGGATTAAATGAGGATCTAGGATATTATGGCAATTTTTCTGGAATATCTGATTTAGGCAAATGGACACTTAGCGCGGCAATGATTTTAGGGAGGTTAGACATATTAGGAGTAGTGGTATTATTTAATCTAAAATTTTGGCAACGCTAAATAAACTTTTTTATAAGCTTTTCTAATTTAATTGAACTAATTAAGCTGGCTTACTACCTTATAAAAACCAGGAAATATCTTTTTTAATGCCAAAAATGCCTGTTGGGCTTGATCCAAATTGTTATAAATTGCAAAGCATGTACTACCGCTGCCGCTCATTTTATGCACTAAAGGCTTAGTTGCTGCTAGCTGATCTAAAATTTCTTTTATTACGGGCACAAAAAAACAGGCCGAAGCTGTAAGATCATTAGATTGTAAATTAATAAAATCTAAGAATAAATCCTCGTTATAAGGAATATCACTATATTTTATAGGTTCTATGAATGAGGTTGGCATAGTAGAATTAAATTTATCAGAGTTTAAGATCTTATTTTTAAGTTCATCAAATTTATTAAAACATAAGCCCGTTGAAACTGGTTGGAGGGGAGTAATCAAAAGAATAGGGAATTTTCTAATTAAGTTAAAGGGTTGAATTTTTTCACCAACTCCTTGGATAAATAAGGCCTGTTGTTGATGAATTTGGTACAAACACATCGGGACATCAGCACCAAATTTTATAGCAATCTTTAAAAGATCAGTAAAGGTTAGGTTTAATTTAAATAATTTATTAAGAGCCAAGATAGTCATAGCACAATCAGAAGATCCTCCTCCAATTCCTCCACCTATAGGTAAATTTTTAGTTAAGTAGATCTTTACATTTTGCTTAATTAAAAAAAACTCTTGAAAGTAGGATAAAACCTTAAAAATCAAATTACTATTATCTTTAGGTAATAAGTTAGCAAATCTCCCAGAGCTTTCCATAATATTAATATCACTATAAGAAAATTCCAAATAATCATAAACTTCAGCAAAAGCTACTAAACTTTGAAGATCATGATAATTATTGGGTAATTTATCTAAAACTTTTAAAAAAAGATTAATTTTAGCCTTAGCTTTATAACTTACTTGCAAACTAGCTCTCTTGCAATAATCCCTTACCATAATTATTTATAGTAAAGGATTAAATTATATATTTTTAAATGATAATTAGGCTAATTTATCAGGCTACTAATAGAGGTATTATCAAAAGCAGAGCTTATAGAAGCGCTTACATAACTAGTCGTAGTTTCATTAATTTTTTTGGTTATAGCAGAAATCTCTTTAGGATCTGAACTAAGATTTAAAGAGGATTTCCAATAGCTAAGGGCCTTAGCTGGCTCGCCAAGTGTAGCCAAGATATCCCCTAAATGATTAGAGATTGTAGCATCATAAGGGTTTAAAGAAGCTGCTTGATAAGCAAATCTTAAAGCTTTATCATATTTTTTAATTTTGAAAAGCCCCCAAGCATAGCTATCTAAAATATTGGCATTATCAGGTGCTATATCTAATGCTTTTTCAAGCATTGATAAAGATTTTTCAATATTATAATTCCTATCAATCCAAGAGTAAGCTAGATAATTTACTAATAAAGGATCTTGATCATTAATTGAGCTCGCAAATAATAAATCTTTCTCTGCTTGATCCCATTTTCCTGATTTATCATAAGAAATACCTCTAAAATAATGAGATAACCAAATTCCTAATTGATAATTGTTGCTCTCAGAAATTGTTAAAGCTTTAGTATAAGATGTAATTGCTTGTTTGTAATCCTTATTTTTATGATGAATGTGGCCTTGTTCTAAAAATGGTACAGGATTATCCTTATCTATAAGTACTGTAGATTGTAAGAACTTTAACGATTCTTGGGCCTTTCCTAATTCATTATAAATTTCCACAATACGTGAAGATATTAAGCGATGATAAAAATTGTTTTTTGGAATAGATTTATAAGTTTTAATAGCTAAATCATAATTACCGATACCTTCATAAAAGCTGCCCAAAGAAATTTTAGCTAAGGAGTTATTCTGATCTAGCATTAACGCCGCATTTAATAAAATAAACCTATCAGAAGTTAAATAAGTATTATTGATTTCATTAGACATTAATAAAGCAATGCGATAAATGGCATCAGAAAATACGTAATTTAACGTTATTGGTTTTTGGTTTATTAAGTATTTTTCGGTCTGTTTGGGGGTTAAAAAGTTGTCACTTAAATATTCATTAAAATAAAATATTCCTTCTGCTTTGTCTTTCTGATAAAGCAATTTAGCATAATACATTACGCCATCCACCGTAGGATAATTATCATTTAAGTAAGCTAAATCTTGTTGAGCTTGCTCCTTATTGCCATTTAATAAACGGAGTAAGGCAATCTCATTATAATAAATTTCTGGAATGCTATCTTTTAAATATTCAGCAATTTCCACAAATTTTTCGCTTTGATCACTTCGATAATAATTACCTCCTTTTAATAAGGTTAAAATAATACCGCTTAATGAATCAGGATCAGGGTTGGTTTTATTTAGATTATTAATAGCTTCTTCTAAATTGCCTTTTTTAATACTATTAATAGTTGAAATAAGGTTTGCTAAAAAATGATCAGGAGATTTTGAAATAATTTGCTGAGCTAAGCCAATTGCTGCTGATAGCTCTTGCTGGCCTACTTTAAATAATAGATATTCTTCTAAAATATCAGAATTATTTCTATCTGCACTTAAGGCTTTTTTATAAAAATTGTTAGCCTGTTTATACTCAAAAAAAGAGTTGGCTTGACGTGCTTGGGTTACGTAGTTTAACACAATATTTTTAGAATTAGGGGCTAAATTTTGCTGATTTGCCGCTAACAAAGAGGTAATGCTTAAACATAATAGAAGCAAAAAATTAAAAAGGTATAAAGAAGGCTTGGTTAGTAAGTTAGTTTGCATTTAATTACCCGTGAAATTTTTGCTCTAAAAGTTTTTATCTAAATCATATTATTAAATGGTAATATATTATAAAATATACACTACCATTTGTTTAAAATTTATTAATTTATTTTTTATATACTTATAAATAAATTATAAATTATATAAGCCCATAATATAATAATTTACATATAAAAATATAAGTAAAATTAACGTTTTAAATTAAAATGCCTTTAGAAAAATTATTTGCTATATTAGATTTATATAAAAGCTTTGGTATTGATCATATTATAGAACCTATTAATTTAAAATTCAAGCAAACTAAATTGAATAATGGCTTAAATGGAGACTCTCCACCTGATATAAAGCCTCTAAGAAATATCGTAGATAATAATTTATTTAATCTCAGTATTTATAGCCAAAGTAGTAGAAATTTAAATCAAACAAATAATAAAGAACAACATAACCCTTTAAATATCAATACATCTCTGGAAGATATAAGCAAAAAAATCCTCAAGAACACAACCCTTACAAATACCGCAGAAGTGGCTAATGGAGCCAATATGATAGTAAGTAAAATTGAGCCAAGGATAAATCTAGATGATATTACTAACTTAGTGGATTTAAAAGAAAAACTCTTAAAATTTGATAAATGTTCTTTGAAAAAAACTGCTATTAATACCGTATTTGGCTCAGGTAACGTTGGGGCTAAAGTTATGTTGATAGGGGAAGCACCAGGAGCAGAAGAAGATGAAAAAGGAGAACCTTTTGTGGGTAGAAGTGGTGCTTTGCTTATCAAAGCTTTAGCAAGTGTTAACATTTTACGCGAGGATATATTTATTACTAATACGGTTTTTTGGAGGCCACCTGGTAATAGAAACCCTACTTTTGAAGAAATTAGCATGTGCTATCCTTTTCTAAAAAAGATGATAGAAATTATTAAGCCTTCTGTAATTGTGCTTGTAGGTAAGATTTCTACTCAAACAATTTTACAAATAGATGCTTCCATTAGTAAATTAAGAAATAAATGGCATGACGTTAGTTATTTAATTGATACAGTAGATAATGTTCAGCCAAAAGAGATAGTAGCAAGGGTTATTTTTCATCCCGCCTATCTTTTACGTAATCCCAGTCAAAAAAAAATTTTATGGCAAGATTTAGTAGAAATTAAAAATAAGATTTTAAAAATCCCTTAAACTTTATAGAGATTCTAATAATGTGTTAGCCTTTAACTATAGTAAGTAATTGCTTTAATTTAAGCAAAATGATTTATAGTTTTGGGACTTTATTAAATTATAGTAAAATTTAGGGTAAATAATATATAAAGGTCATTAATGAAAAAGTTTGTAGTAATAGGTTTACTTTTCGCAATTTTTTTATTTAAAGCTCCCGTTAAAGCGCAGGATTCTTTAACTGATTTGATTTCACAAAATAGTCAATTTTCTCTCACCCCAGAGTTTTCCTTAGTGCCCCATAAGCAAAATCCTGCAAAATTAGGGGCTAGTTTGTTTAATCCTTACTATTTTGATAGGTCGCACTATGTGGAAATTTATGATGCTTTGCCTAAAGTGCTAAATAATGAGGATATTAAAAAATATCATGCTATTTATACAGCGCAAAAACAAAAAGATTTTAAAACTGCTGATGCCATTATCAAAACCTTAAACAATGATATTTTATTGCCTTATTTATATTATTTAAGGTACACCAATAAAGGATACAAGCCTACTTATAAAGAGTTAAAAAATTGGTTAGATAAATATTCAGATACCGCCGTGGCTTCTTCAGTTTACAGTATGGCTAAGGCCTTACCTATGAACAAGAAAAGTTTAAAGGCTCCAAATAGCTTTTATGAAAGCTTTTTACCCATTTATGTAAGGCATGATTTATTTGAAGATGTGGTTCCCACGCTTAAACCCGTAACCAACAATAATGTCAATATTGTTAAAAATGCTACTACTGCTAAAATAACCGCTTTTTTGAAAAAAGGCAAAACTTTAAACGCCAAAAATTTACTTTTGGAGCGTAAAACTATCAATAGCTTAGATAAAAATACTTATGATTATTATGCTTCAGTTTTAGCAAAATCTTATTTTTTAGATGGTGAATACCCACAAGCTATAGTATGGGGGAAAAAAGCAATTAAAAGAAACCCAAAGTTAATTCCAGAAGCCTCTTTCACCTTGGCGTTATCTTATTACAGTCTTAAAGAATATAAGCAAGCTTCTGAATATTTTTATTACTTAAGTAAAAATAGTAATTATTTTACCTCAGATATTATCGCAAAAGGGGCCTATTGGTATGCGCGTGTAAATTTAGAGTTGGGTAATTTAGATAATTATTATGCAGGCTTAAAGGTAGCTGCTAAATATGTTTATAATTTTTACGGAATTTTAGCCTCTGAGGAACTAGGGGTAAAGCCACAATATGTATGGAATTATTTAACTTTTCCAGAGGAGTCTGTGGAATTCTTATTAGATAGCGTATATGGCCAAAGAGCCTTTGCATTATTGCAATTTGGCTTAGGAGATTGGGCAGAGCAAGAGTTAACTTTTTTAGCAACTTATGATTCTGCCAGAAGAAATAAAAAAGATGAAAATAAGCTGCTTAATGGGCTTATCTATATGGCCCAAAGCGTTCCTATGCCAGCTTTAAGCTTTAAATTGGCAGGCCCACAAGGAATCTATTATGGATTATCCCATCTTAGTTATCCTGTATTTTTTATAGATCTTGAAGATGGTTATAGTGTTGATCCTGCTTTATTATTAGCAGTAATGCGCAAGGAATCTTTATTTTTTAGTGGTGCCCAAAGTAGCCCTGGGGCAATGGGTTTAATGCAAATTATGCCTGCCACAGCCAGCAAGGTGGTAGAGCAATATAAAGTACCTTATGATAATAAATATGCTCTTAACATACCCCGTACCAACATTAGCTTAGGACAAAAATATATTAATACTTTATTAACCAATAAAGATTCAGAAGCTAACCTAATTTATGTGTTAGCAGGTTATAATGGCGGATTTCATAATGTAAGAAATTGGAAGGCTGCTGAACATCGGTCGGCAAAAGATCCTTTATTTTTTATTGAAAGTATACCTTTTTATGAAACAAGAAATTATGTAAAAAGTGTGATGACAGATTATTGGATTTATCAAATTAAAATGGGAATCCAGCCCCATGCTCTATCTTCGCTAGCTCAAGGCGGGCAACCTATTTATTATAATATAGATGCTGACCAAATTGATTCACTAAAAAGCTTTAGCTATCTGCTTAGTAAATCTATAAGCTCTAATATCCCTAAAACTTAATAAAATACTACCTAATAACCTATCACCTGATAATTACAGCAGTAAAGCATAAGCTTTTTAGTACTATTTAGGCCTTGATAACAAAACTTATATAACAGAATTTATATGATAGATCTTATTTAGCTAGCTTGCTTCTAGGCTTTATTAATTTTATAGTAAACTTTTAAAAGCTTAATTATGGATATTATTTTAGTTAACCCTCAATTACCCGAAAATATTGGCATGGTGGCCAGAGCCATGCTAAATTTTGAAATTTTAAACCTTGTAATAATAAATCCTAGAGAAAAAGATTTTATGATAAAAGCGCAATCTGCTTCTTGTGGAGCGTTTGAGAAGCTCAATCTTAAGGTTTTTCCTAAGGTATCACAAGCTTTACAAGAGTATGAAATCCTAATCGCTTTTAGTGCCCGAGTAAGGAATTTAAATAAGGAAATTTATGATTTAAAGCAATTATTTAACCATTTAAAATCGATAAGTTATACAAGTAGATCTGTAGTTAAAACTTCTAAAATAAAGCACCCAAGAATTGGTGTACTTTTTGGCCAGGAAAATAATGGGCTGTGTAATGAAGATGTAGCCATATCTAATTTAGTAGTTAATATAGATTGCAATCCTAATTTTTCTTCTTTAAATTTATCCCAAGCAGTAGGCTTATTTTGCTATGAATATCATAATTTTATTAAGGAACAAAATGCCTATATAACTGCTAAAAATAAGCTAGATGAAGAGACTATTAAAAATCTAGGCAACAAAGCCTCATGTAATCAGTTAAATATAAATATTCATAAAAACAAAAGAACTCAGCCAAGTACATTGGCTCCTTACAAAGAAGTAGAATATTTTATGAATGATTTAATTAGTAAATTAGAACAAAGAGATTTTTTTTCTAATAATAATCGTAAACAATTTACTATTAATAATTTAAGGAGTTTATATGCCAAAGCTCAATTAACCGAACAAGAAGTGAAAACATTAATCGGCATGAATAAAATGTTATTTAAAGATAAAAGTAAATAATAAGTTATTGGCTTCTTTTAATTAAGACTACTGTAGCTGCTTTTATTTTTTTAAAATCTTCTGATCAATATTAGGAGAATGATAAACTAAAAAGGCAATAATAGCTAATTGATGAGCTCTTGCTAAATTGGTTCTTCATCCCATTTAGCAAAAGTTTTTAAATGATAATTTAAATTTAAAGGAGAAGCATCAAAACCTCATATCATAGTTTTTTATCTATAAAAGAACGGTCTCATAATTTATAATTATATCCTGTTAAATTAAGGTTGCCTAAAGTATATAAATATGTTTTATGGTGTAATCAATAATACTTATTATTTCTTTACGGTTGTGATTTTAAAGCTTGCTTAATAAATAACCTTTTAAATTAAAGATATACAAATTTTTTATTTAAATAGCCTTTATAAAATTCAAGACCAGTAGAAGATTTTTTATGCCCTTTAAATAATTGTAAAGCTGCAATAAAGCTTTCAAGGTAATTGCTTTGCTTTATGGATTTGTAAAAAGGTAAATAGGTTTTATTCAAACTATTTCTAAGAATACTGCAAATTGCTCTTCTAAAAATATGATTTTCTATTTAAGATTGTAAAAAGTAAGCTTATTTATAACTCCTTTTGAGTAATTATTATAAGCAGCTAATATAAATAGATAAGCAACCTCTATTATTAAAAAACCATATCTCTAAAGGTCTTTTTAACTCCTTATCTTCTTTTTTACTAATGGCAATTTTTTCATATAATTGTGCATAATTATTTCAATAGATTTGCTCCATAGGTAATCAATAGTTTTCATATAAATCTTTTTGATTTTCAGGCTCTTACATTAAAAGGTAGTTTCTCATTAAATCTCCTTGAGATAAATCTAAGCCAGGGGATTTTATACTTTTAAAAATTAATTGGGGATTATCCTTAATTTTTTTCAAAGTAACCTCTATAATAAAAAGGCGCATAAGGCCATTATAAAATGGCCTACATTACTAAAATTAAGATTCTATTTAAAATAGGTGTAATTTTATATTATCCTGTGCGAATAATGTGGAGGTAAAAGGAGACCATTGGGTGATTGGGGATAGGCTTTTCTATCTTTTTTTGATAATAATTTATATTTTAAATTACTACTTTCTTCTAAATTTAGTAAATAATAATTCTTAAGCTTTAACCTAATTATTTTTATGTTTGTTTGATTATCTTTTAAAACTTCAGATAATGCTAATATATCTAAACATGTCGTAGTAAGTCTTTGCTAGTTATCAATTATCAACAATTGGGGCACATCTATGGTATTATAAATATCTTCTTGAAAATAAATTACCGATCCTAAAAAATACCCAGAATTTTCTGTAGTACTTCCTACGCTTAAGATACCTAAAAAAGCTGTTTTACCTGGGCAAATTCCAGCCAAACAAGAATAGTAAGTTGCTTAGATCCCTTTAAGGATTGAAAAGATTAGTAATTGTAGCTTTTAGGAGTTTTTATTTGTTAGAAATCTTTGATCAAAATTTGCATAATTGTTGGTCTCTTTTGAAAAATTATAACATAAGAAATGATACAATAATACTTTACCTAGGTAAATCAATCCAAATACCAAAAATCCTAAGTAGCTATGAATAGCAATTAGATAAAACATACTTAAGTAAGATAAAAGTATAATAAGAAGATAGAAGTTCATAATAACTTTGCGTTTGTAAATTCCATCAATCACAATAAATACGCCACGTTGAATATGAAAAGACATACCTTTTTGTTTATATTTAGCTAAGTTTAAAGGCAGATGGAAAGTAAAATATCCCACTATTAATAAAATAGTTAATATATATTGTTGTTTATAAATACTATAGATAATAAGGGGTTCAAGGATTAATAAAATATATACTCCACAATTATAACTTAATTTTAAGGATCGGTGCTTCAAATACGATTCTAACATAATCACACTTTAATAGTTATTGTAAACAGATAGTTTTTTATAATATATCAAAATATATAAGATTAACAATAAAATAATTATTAAATTGTAAGAAGCCAAGCTAAGGCCAAATAGGGAAAAAGTTACTACATCACAAGGAATGTCTCTGGGATCAATACTACATATTTTAGTAAGCCAGGCTTGCTCTAAACTGATTTGGTAAATTGCAACACCAGCATTAGCTATTAAGCCTGCTAGAATAAGTATTTTCTTAGGATATATAAAGGTAATTAGTAATATAAGCATCCAACATATGCGTTGAAACATACATAATTCACAAGGAATAACCTTAAAGTAAATTTGAACAAGCATGGCGCTAATTAAAACAAAAGTGATAATTATTTGTAAGGATAAAAGTACAGGGTAAATGGCATGAGGAGAACATTTCAATACCAAGCTCGTCGTTTTTTTAATCTGTTGCTTCAATTTAATAGGCTATTTTTAAAATTAGTTATAAATTATTGCTTAAATTAATTATATTTACTATTAAAAAATAAGCGGTATATTACTCTTACAATAACAATAATTACCAAAATAAAAGCTATTATGCACATATACATAATAATAATAATTAAACTTTTTAAGCTTTCAGCAGTATGATCAATTATGCCTAAACTATTAAGAAGTTGTAAGGCTTGGGGATTATTGAGGATAGTTATCAAAATTAATGAAGCAGCGATCAGCAAAACAACCACAAACAAAATTAAAATGTCTAATACTTTCATATTAAATTATAGCACAAATAATATTAAAAATAAATCCGATAAAGTAACGTTATACTAACCAGGCTATCATATATGTTTAAACAAAAGTTTTAGAGAGAGTAAATTAAAGAAGCTGATAATTTAACTAATTTTAATATAAGGAGATATAAAAGTTAAATTACACGCTTATAAAAAAATTACTACTAGATTACTTTAAGTTTCTATAACTTAAGTTTACTAAACAAAATAATTATATAAAAGATCTATTACAAAATAAAAACTAATTAAAAAATTGTAATTAAGCTGAAAAATGTATTTAATAATCTAGAAATATACTAGTTAAGTTTAGGTTATAAAAGGTCTTAAACATAAAAATAATATAGTTTTTTAGATAAGTTTTTTATTTAAATGCTATAGCATATTTTGCTCTGATATATCTTTATTAAATTAGAATTTATATTTACTTTAGATTTTTGGGTGAATATTGAGCAGATTAGGATTAATAAGTATCTGAGTAATAACTGTAAAATTATTATTTAAGCTGATATAACCATTTACCTTGGGTTGATTTTTTATAATCAACCCAAGGTTCAGGCTTAAGAAAAGGATAAGTTATAAATACTACTATATATTAATTTTATAATTTATTTTTTGTACACCTTGTTAATGTAAAGTAATAAGATTACCGAAGCAATTAAGTTGTAAGCTGCTAAACTTAAGCCAAATACAGTGAAATCAGCCACTGTACAAGCATCAATTACACCGCCAACTAATTCTTGCGCTTTGTTACAACCAGTATCTACCCAACCAAATTCTCTGCCAAGTTGATATAAAGATACTAAACCATTAGCTAATAATACTAAAACCATTAAAATTTTAGATGGAGCTATAAAAGTTATAAGTAATAAAATTACCCATGCTAACCTTTGCACAACCGCAAGATCAATAGGGAGAGTTTTATAGAAAAATTGTACAAAAGTAACAGCAAATAATATTAAAGTAGCGGCAATCTGGATAACTATAATAGCACCCTTAGCTTTAGCAGCAGCCATTAGCTTAATTTCTCTTTCTTTTTGATCTAAATCTCTAGCTTTTTCGTCTAATTTTCTTTCCTTATTAACCATGTCTATTTCGCCTTCATAAACTTGTTTTTCGGCTTTTTTCATGATTTGTTCTTTTTCTATCTTTTCCTTAAATTCTCGTTGTTCTTTATCTAGTTTTTCTTTATATTCTCTTTGTTCTCTTTCAAGTTTTTCTTTGTAATCTCTTTCTTGAGATTTCATATCTGATTGGGTTTCTTGTAATTGCTTTTCTACTTTAAAGAGGCTTTTTTCTTTATCAATAGATTCTTGATTAGTAGATTTTATTTCTGACTCATGTACTTCTTTTTCAGGAGTTATAGTAGTAGTTTGTTTTTCTAGATAATCTTTTCTCTCGTCTTTCATAGTTTTATCCTCGATTTTCCTTAATACTTAATATTATAACTTACATAATAACATAATTTTAACATAAATATATTTTTTTATTGGTTTAACTTATAAGTTTAGGTACTTTTAAAAAATTTGTATTCTAATAATCACTTTAATTTGAGTAAGCTTTACTAAATTTTATTATAATAATAAATACAGTTTTTTCAACAAATTACAATCTTTAAGTATTAAATTTAAAAGATTTATAATAATTAGGCAAATGGCTAGGTAAGCTGAAAGGTTATTTAGGAAAATTTTTGTTAAATCTGAAATTTAGGTAATTGGCCTAAGAAAAATAGAATTTATATATTAAGTAAACAGCAGCACCTATGAAAACTAAAACGCTTATAAGTAAAAAAATTATCTTAAAATGCCTTTTAACAATTTGCGCTCCTTGTTTTTGATATAAGGCCGCAATCCCAGCTAAAAGGAAAAATCTTAATCCCCTTGAAAGTAAAGACATAATTATAAAGCCCAATAAATTTGCTTTAAATACTCCGCTGGCTATGGTCGCTATTTTATAAGGAATAGGTGTAAATCCAGCTATAAAAATTGCTGCAAGACCATACTGGCTATAAAAATTTTTAAAATAATTAAAGTGTTCTTGATAACCAAAATTTACAATTAAACTTTCTAAAAATCCTTGATAAAATAAATACCCAATAAAATATCCAAATACTCCCCCTAAAACTGAAGCTAAACTAGTTATAAAAGCATAATAAAAAGCTTTTTTTGGTATAGCAAACACCATAGGAATTAATAATAAATCAGGAGGTATAGGAAAAAACGAGCTTTCACTGAAAGCTACTAAAAATAAGATTACTACCGCATATTTACTATTACTATAATTTTGTAACCATCTATATAAGCGCTGCAAAATAGAGTTTAAAGATCCTGAATTTTGAGCGTTTATATTAATATTATTAAAAGGCTGCTTAAAGTTTTTGTTTGGCATAAATATTTTTAATCCAATTTATCTATAACTCTACAATGATAAGTGTAACAAAAATTATATCTAAACGATAGGATTTTTGCTAAAATAGCAAACTAAAAGGAAGCTTAATGTTTATAAGAAATATAATGAATTTGCTATTTACCGTTACTGTAATGTTAGCTATTGATGAATTTAATCCATTACTTGCTAAATCTAAATCTGATTTTCACCATTTATATATTGAAAATTCTGCGTTAATCCCTTTAGAAGAAAAAATAGCTCAGATGTTGATTGTGGGATTTTCTGGAGATATTATCTCCTTGGAAGTTAAATCTTATATTCAAGATTATAAGATAGGGGGAGTTATTTTATTTTCTAATAAAAGTCAGTTTCGTGAATCTAATATTACTTCGTCAAATCAACTTATAAAGTTAATTAAGGAGCTTAAAAACTTATCATCAATCTCTCTACTTATATCTTTAGATCAAGAGGGAGGGAAAGTAGCTAAATTAAATAAAAATAATGGTTTTTCAAATCTTAGGCTACCTTCTCACCAACAATTAGCTCAATATGATAATTCTTATTTATATCAAAGCATATATAGTATGGCAAAAGAGCTGAAAAGCTTAGGCTTTGATATAAAGTTTGCTCCCGTGGTGGATGTTAATGTAAATTTTGAAAATCCTGTGATTGGTAAATTAGAACGTAGCTTTTCTGCTAACCCTTTAGAGGTAGCTAGCAAAGCAGCCATCTTTATTAAGGCCCAAAAGGATGCAGAAATTATTCCCGTAATTAAACATTTTCCAGGGCACGGTAGTTCAAAAGAGGATAGTCATTTAGGCTTTACGGAGGTTACAAATACTTACCAAGAGGATATTGAACTTGAACCTTATAAAATTCTTATTAACTCTGGCTATGATAATCCTATTATGATATCTCACATTTTTAATAAGCATATGGATGATAAATATCCAGCTAGCTTATCTTATAATATTATTACAGGGCTCCTTAAAAACAAATTGGGATTTAAAGGATTAATCATTACTGATGATTTGAAAATGGGAGCAATTACTAGACATTATTCTTTAAAAGACACACTTATTTTAGCAATTAACGCAGGCAGTGATATGTTAATTTATGGTAATAATATTGGAGAATATAATCCAACCTTTGTAAAAGATGCGGTGGAAATTATAAAAAAGGCGATAGCAAAAGGTGAACTTTCTATAGATAAAATTAATGAATCTTACCTTAAAATTATGGAAACTAAATATAAAATCTTAAATAAAAGTAGAGGATAATCTTATAGTATTTATAATATCTATTGAAATTTATCAAAAAATAAAGTAATAAATAAAATAGAAACTAATTTTATTACTGATAGTATTTTTAGGAAGTTTTCTAGGCCCCTATGGTGGAACGGTAGACGCGGTAGACTCAAAATCTACTTCTCGCAAGGGAGTGGGGGTTCAAATCCCTTTGGGGGCACCATTTTATAGTATTATTAGATTTTACAAGCCTTGAATTATCTAGTATTTTAGGGGAAGATAATTAAAGTCAATCTTTATTTTAAAGATAAATGTTTGCCTGATGAGGTATTGATATATAAAAGATATTATTTATATCAATACTAGCACATTTACGTTTGTAATTGATGTACATCTTAATAAAATTATTGTCTTAGCTACTTTTCATCATTATAAGAATTAGCTAAATTGGTAAAATTCCAAAGGGTTATATAGGATTAAGATAATAAACTAATAAATTTCTTTCCCTTATAATAAGGTTGCAGATGTAAGGCAAATAAAATGAAATCTAAGCCTTTTAGTTTTTTCTATTATGCTTTAATTATGAGGCTTTTGTTTTTCTAAATCTCTCCAGAAACTTTCCATTATTTGTTCAATACACCCTTATTACTGAGGCAAAAATATACATTACAACTAATCTTCTAAAAGCTAGATTAGTAAATAATAAGGTCAAATAAGTAATTAAATAAGGAAATTGTGATAAATTAGTTTATATATGATATGGCTCAAGTAAGGAAATGAGCACGAGATAACCTTATAAAATTAATCATTTCAACGCACTATTGGACATGTCATTGATTTAAAAAAATTATTCTTGCTTTAACCTTAAGAGGTTTAACAGATAGTAATTTAGCCTATTTCCTTGAGGCTTTTAGCTGCCCAGGCCAATTTTAATTAAATTAGAAATTATAATTAAGCTTAAAGATAATAGCATGATTGGTAGTGCTATTTAATATATTATTAAAATTTATTTTTAAATTATTATTTTGTGGGATATATTGATAATCACTCCATTGATGCACATTTTGATTAAGAGCTAAATTAAAAAGAAAACTATATTCTAAAGCTAAAGTTACATTTGATATAAAGTCAATCCTTCCTGAAGGATCTAATGGGACCTGTATGCCTGCTCTTAAGGCGCCGGTTACGGCTGAAGAAGCTGCAACTCCTTTATAAAAGTAATCTATTGATTTATCAGGGACATTATCTTTAATAATGCTCATTCCAACTCCTGCACCAAAATAAGGATTAATAATAGCACGGTGAAAAATCTTAAAATAGCCATTAAGCATAAAATTAGTGGTTGATAGAGCTAAACTATCTGGAAAATTGATAGAACTATCATAATAATTTGTAGCACGGGTAACTTCTTTAAATTCATTTTTGCTTTGACCTCCTGCAAGCTCCAAAGCAAATCTACCAAAATTATAGCCCAACGCTAAAGAATAAGAAGCTCCTAATCCATCAGGCTTATAATCCTTAGAAGTCGCATAAGAAGTGGAGGGAAGTGAAGAAGATAATATAATGAGCTTGCTTCTCTCTACGTTCCTATTTTTAGCAGTTATTCCTCCTAAACCAAGTGAAATATAAAAACCTTCTTTAGCTAAGACCTCTTTACTTAAGATATTTACAGTAAAAATGATTAAAAACACTAAGGCAAATGTAATTTTTTTCATCTTGAATCTCCATTGAAAAAAATATCTAGATTTAAATACAAAGGTTATTATAAAGCTTAGGCTCAGAAATTAATACTCAATAAGTAGGTTTTTTATATAATCTTTTAAATTAAAGGGAATTAAGTCTTCTCGAGTTTCACCAATTCCTATGTAATAAACAGGGATTTGTAAATTTTTAATAATATTTACTAAATAACCGCCTTTGGCTTGGGAATCAAGCTTAGTAATTATAATTCCACTAAGGGAAATAGCCTTGGCAAAGCCTTGGGCTTGCGGGAGCCCTGTATTTCCTACTGTGCCATCCACAATTAAAATACTTTCATGAGGAGCCAAGGGATCAATTTTCTTTATAGTTGCTTCAATTTTTTTTAATTCATCCATTAAACTATTATTATTATCTAATCGCCCCGCGGTATCTATAATTAAAATATCAAAATCTTCTGCTCTTGCTTGCCCAAAGGCTTTATAAGCAATGGCTGATGGGTCTTTTATATTGAGCTCTTGGAAAATATGTGCTCCTAACGCGTTACTCCATTTATGTAATTGTTCAGTGGCTCCAGCGCGGAAAGTATCGCAAGGTGCCAATAATATTTTTTTCCCTTGCTGTTTAAACATATGGGTTAATTTAGCAATGGTAGTAGTTTTACCACTACCATTGGTTCCTGATATAAGTATTACAAAGGGTTTAACGGTAAAACTGATAGTTTTTTCAGATAAAAATGGGTATAAACTTTCTTCTAAACGTTGTTGAATAAATTCTTTAAGCTCCTTAGCTGTGATTTCTTTATCTAATTTTGCTTTTTTTAATTTTTGCATAATATCTTTGGTAGTAATTAAACCTATATCAGCTTTAATTAACTCTTCTTCGATATCTTCTATTAATTGCTGATCTAAAGTATTCTTTTTAAAAAAACTAAACAATTCTAACCTCCAGTTAGGTATAAATATTGCAAAATAGCAATAAAAGGGGAAATAGCTACTAATAAATAATATATTTTATAAGCTAATATTTCCAGAAAAGACAAAATTTGCTTCCCCTGTCATGATTATAGAATTATTTGGTGCTAATTCAACCTCTAAACTTCCGCCTTCCATAATTATTTGGCATTTTGCAAGTATTAATTTTTTATAAAAGGCGGCAATAAAAGTAGCACAGGCCCCAGTTCCACAAGCAAGAGTATGTCCGGCACCACGCTCCCAAACTTTCATCTTAATAGTATTATTAGCTATCACTTGCGCAAATTCTATATTCACTTTTTCTGGGAAAAAGCTATGATTTTCTAATTGGGGGCCTAATATTTTCAATCGCTCATTTGAAATCACCTCTTCATCTAAAGAACTATCCTTGAAATTGGCTTTTTTAAAAAAGACTAGATGAGGATTACCAATATTAAGAGCATAGGGATTATCAAAATAGTTAGCAAAATTTAAAATCTCTTTAGTGATATCTTCCCTGCTTTTTGCATCATTAACATTGTTTTGCCTTAAGGAAGGGTCTAAATAAAAAGGTAAATGTTTTAACAACGTTGTAAGTGATATGTTTTGCGGATCAAAAGGTTTAGCAATGTTATTTGGGAATTTGCAAGGTATATCTTTACCTGCAAAACGTGGAATTCCCATATTTACAGAGATATGATGGTTAAAAAGGTAAGCAGAGGATAAGTTATCAGTTATTTTAGCAGTATTTTTAAAGCAAAAAACAGTTTGATTTTTTATATTATTATTAAAAATATTAATATAAAGCCCTTGGGAGTTATATCTTATCATAAAATGTAATCCCAAACATCTAAAAGCATTGCCACAGGCGTTGGTTGTGCTGCCATCTTGGTTAAAAATTTCAATATTAATCTCAGGAAAATTTGAAGGCCTTAAAGAGTGTTCATAAAGAATTATTTGATCAGCACCAATACCCGATGTGCGGTTAGCTAAAAAAATAATGTTTTGTTTAATTTGGCTTGCAGGTAAGTTGATAAAAAACTTTTTATCAATAATAATAAAATCATTATTTAAGGCCTGCATTTTTATAAACGCTATCTCCATCATCTATCTCTATATTGTTGCCATGTTAGTTTGACCTTTTAGAATTTTTTATCATTATAATAATAGTTATAAGCTAGATATAAAATTAATATATGGATTTAAGCAATAATATTATATTATAGTAAGGATTACAAAAATTTTATACTTAATCCCATAAAACCCCTAGAGCAAAATGTTTGAAAATATTACTTCAAGGTTTAAAGATGTATTTACCTCTTTAGGTAAAAAGCCATCCATTACCGAAAAAGATTTAGATGAAATCTTAAAAGAGGTTAGGCTAGTTTTATTAGAGGCAGATGTTGCTTTAGAACTAACTAAGATTTTAGTAGCTAAAATGAGAGAAGACCTCTTAGGAAAAGAAATCTACAGAAGCATTTCCCCTAAAGCGGTGATTTTTAAATCTTTATATGATAATTTAATAGACCTATTAGCAACTACACCTGAAGAAGCAAAATTATTTAATAGCCCAATTACTTATCAAATGCTTGTGGGCTTACAAGGTAGTGGAAAAACTACTACCGCAGCTAAATTAGCCTATTACTTAAAAAATTCATTAAATAAGAAGGCTCTTTTAGTAAGCTTAGATTTAAATAGAGCAGCAGCTTATGAACAACTATTTACTTTGGCTAAAGCTAATAATTTAGATTTTTTTGAATATGCCACAAAAGATTTAGATTTAATTTTATCTGATGTAAAACAATATGCCGCTAAGAATTATTATGATGTGGTTATTTTAGATACTGCAGGTAGATTATCTATTGATGAAGAATTAATGAGCGAAATGCAACATATTTACGAGGTGGCAAAGCCTAAAGAAGTACTCTTAGTAATGGATTCTATGGTAGGGCAAATATCTTTTGGAGTAGCTAAAGCATTTTCTAATAAAGTACCTTTAAGCGGTATGATAGTATCTAAAGCAGATGCTGATAGTAGAGGTGGAGCAATCATCTCAGCTAAATATGTAACTGCAGTGCCAATTAAATTTATTGGTACGGGAGAAAAAATTGATAAGCTTGAGGCATTTTCTCCTAAGAAAATCGTTGATAGGCTCTTGGATCAAGGAGATATTTTATCTTTAGTAGAAAAAATTAAAGATATCCAAGAAGAGCTTGATGAAGAAGAGCAAAAAAACCTAGAAAAAGGCATTTTTACTATGGTGGATCTTAAAAAGCAGCTTTTAAAAATGGATAAAATGGGTGGAATAGGCGGCGCAATGGCTATGATACCAGGAATGGCAGCTTTGAAAGATAAAGTATCTAATGTGGTTTTGAAAGATAATATAATTAAAAAGAACGTAGCTATTATTGATTCGATGACTAAATTAGAACGAAGAAAACCTGAGATTCTTAATTTTTCTAGAAAAAAACGTATAGCTAAAGGCTCAGGTACAACATTGCAAGATATTAATATCTTATTAAAACAGTACGAAAATACTGCTAAAATGATGAAAAAATTTCGTAATACGGGGATGAAAGGCCTTAAAGATATGCTTAAAAATCTAGGTGGTAGCTTTTAATTATTACTATTATTTTAAAAGTAATAAAGTAGGCACTAAGAAGATGTAATAGAATTAACTTTTTAAGATACAGTAAAGTCGTTAAAAATATCTGTTGGGTTTATTATAATATCTACTATAATATAATTTACTATAATAGATATGGTTACTATAGGTATTGTTATGGAAATTATAGCAAACTTACTGTTTGCAAATTAAATTAATAGGCTAATGCAACTGTATTAGCTAAACAAAGCTAATTAAATTTGGCAAATTATAAAAATAGGAGTAATGGTTAATGGCTGTTAAATTGCGTTTAGCTCGTTGGGGAGCGAGAAAAAATCCTTATTATCATATCGTGGCCTCTGATTCTAGATCACCACGAGATGGTAAATATCTTGAGACTGTAGGTAAATATAATCCTATGTTGCCCTCAGAAGAAGGTAAAAATATTGTCTTAAAAGAAGAAAGAATTAAACATTGGCTATCAGTAGGGGCTATTCCTACAGATAAGGTGCATAATATTTTTGCTAAAGCAGGATTAGTAGCTAAAAAAGCATATACTGTAAAAACTAAAAAATCTTTACCAAAAGCTAAAGCTCAAGAAAGATTAAAAGCTTTAGAAGCAAAAAATATTGAGGCTGCTCCCCAAGCTTAAGTGTTAATAGATACTTAATGAGTAATTAAGCTTACCTTTAGTATAAATTATTTGAATATAGAGCCACCCATATGGACAAAATCTCAAAAATAGACCAGATTTTATTGGACAAAAATTTATTGGAAAAAGTCTTAGTGGGTAAAGTGCTATCTACCAAAGGATTAAAAGGTGAGATTAAAGTTAAAAGCTTTACTGCGGATATTTTTAATATCTTAGATTATGATCTATTTGATGAAAATGCTTCTTATCAAATAAAAAGCGCTTATCCTCATAAAGCAAATGGCTCTTCTAATATTATGGTGGTAAAATTTGAGAATATAGATACCCTAGAAGCTGCCCAAAAATTAGTGGGCAGAGATTTATATATTGCAAAAAGGGATTTACCCCATTTAGAAGAAGAAAATTATTATTATGTTGATTTAGAAGGGCTTAAAGTTTTAAATCAAACTCATGAAGTAATAGGCTTTGTTTCAGGAATATATAATTTTGGTGCAAGTGATATTTTAGAAATTATAAAGCTAGATAAATCTAGCTTTATGGTTAATTTTAATAAAAAATCTATACCTGAGGTTAACCTTAAGGATAGATATTTAAAAATCAATTTAGATGTAGAAGAATTGGCGCAAGAATTAGATCAAAATCCAACTCCTAAGGTAAAAAAGCCGCAATCAAACAATTAAATCATATTACCTTATTTTTATTTAATTTAAAGTTATTAATTAAGTTAATAGTGCCTTGCAATAGATCTATTTGAGATTAAAATTAGAGGGATAAAAAAATTAAATAATGCAAAATTGCTTTAAAATCACAATTTTAACTTTATATCCTGAGGCTTTCCCTGGCTATTTAGGCCATGCTTTAGCTAAAAAAGCTATGGAAAAATCCTTATGGTCATTAAAAACTATTAATATTAGAGATTTTGCTCTAGATAAACATAAAAAAGTTGATGATAAGGTTTTTGGCGGTGGTAAGGGTTTATTATTAAAGCCTGATGTTTTAGCTTGGGCACTTGAGTATGCTTTTAACAATGGAGCTTCTACTAATTTAATTTATCCAAGCCCCAAAGGCCATATGCTTGACCAAAACCTTGCCAAGGATTTAGTATTTAATCCTATAATTTTTCAGGCAGAATTTTTTAAAGAAAATTTTATAAAAAACTCTACTAATTTTGCAAAAAATCCTCTTACTAATGAATCAAGCATTAGTGATAAAAATGATGGATTAACCTTTATTTGTGGACATTTTGAAGGCATAGATGAGCGTTTTATAGAGAAATATAAACCTTTAGAAATTTCAATTGGGGATTATATTTTATCAGGCGGAGAATTATCTGCTATGGTGATTATAGATTGTGCTTTACGATGGCTTCCAAATGTGTTAAATTCTGAGGAATGTATAAGAGAGGAAAGTTTTGCTGAAAATCTTTTAGAGTATCCTCAATATACCAAGCCAAAGGTTTGGGAAAATCTTGGGGTTCCCGAAATTTTATTATCAGGGAATCATAAGGAAATAAAATTATGGCGCACGAATCAAGCAGAAAAAAAAACCCAGCAGATTCGCCCTGATTTATGGGAGCTTTATAGAAAAAAATAAACCTAATTTTATTGCTTATCTTTTGTATTTTTCTAAATATAAAGAGTATCTTTAGCTAAAATGCAAAGGTATACTTAAAGGAAAATTAAGATAAATAGTTAAAAATTAATAATATAAAATTTAATAAGGTAGGAAATTTACAATGAGCGTAGTATTAGCCAATTTTGAAAAAGAGCAGATGGAAAAATTATCTGCCAATAAAAAATATCCTGATTTTGGACCAGGGGACACTATTAGTGTAAAAGTAAAAATTGGAGATCGTTTCCAAAATTATGAAGGTACTTGTATTGCAATGAAAAATAGAGGCCTTAATTCTGCTTTTACGGTGCGTAAGCTTTCTTATGGAGAAGGCGTAGAAAGAGTGTTTCCTTACTATTCTCCTAACGTTGATTCAATTGTAGTCATTAAAAAAGGTAGAGTAAGAAGAGCTAAATTATATTACTTAAAAGATAGAATAGGTAAATCTGCTAAAATACCTGAAGAAACTTTTGGTCATAAAGTTAAAGTAGGTAAAAAAGAAGATAAAAATAATTAATTTATTACTTATTTAAACTAATAAATGATTTTTTAATATTAACCTAATCTTTGAGTAAATAATTATGTATAAAGTTGCTGTTGTGGGAGCCACAGGGCGTGTTGGTTCAGAAATGATCAGCATTTTAAAGGAAAGAAATTTCCCTATCTCAAAATTATATGCAATTGCCAGCGACAGTTCTGCAGGTAAAAGAATTAAATTTGATGAAACCACAACTGTGATTGTACAAAAACTAGAAGGATTTGATTTTTCCGGTATAGATATAGTTTTATCTACTGCAGGTGCTGAAATCTCTGCTGAATTTGCTGAAAGAGCAGTAAAACAAGGTGCATTGGTAATAGATAATACTAGTTATTTTCGTAATGATCCTTTGATTCCTTTAATAATTCCAGAAATTAATTTAGATCAGTTAAGTAATTATAAAACTAAAGGTATTATTTCTAATCCCAATTGTACTACTATTCAAATATTGCTAGCTTTAGCTCCTTTACATAAAACATTTAAAATTAAGCGTATAGTTGCATCTACTTACCAATCGGTTTCAGGAGCGGGTAATGAGGGTTTAGATGAGCTTTTTAATCAAACGAAAAACATTTATAGTAACGTTAATATAAATTATGCACTTGAAAAAGATAGAGTTTTTACTAAACAAATAGCTTTTAATTTAATTCCTCATATTGATGAATTTTTAGAAGATGGTTTTACTAAAGAAGAGCAAAAAATTGTGCTTGAAACCCAAAAAATATTAGCTTCTAACATTTTAGTAAGTGCTACTTGTGTAAGAGTGCCCGTTTTTATTGGTCATAGTGTGGCTTTAAATGTGGAATTTGTAAATGATATTACTGAAAAGCAAGTAAGGGAAGTTTTAGATAAAGCTCCAGGAGTAGTGGTAGTAGATCATCGGGCTGATGAAGGTTATGTTACTCCTTTTGAAGCTGCTGGTGAAGATGATGTCTATGTAAGTAGATTGCGTAGGGATAAAACGGTGAAAAATGGATTAAGTATGTGGGTAGTAGCTGATAATCTCCGCAAAGGTGCAGCTTTAAATGCTATCCAAATTGCCGAAGAAGTTATTAAGTTTAAAGCTTAATGGTTTTAGTTTATATTATACTTTAAGCTATTATTAATTTCGGTATTTATATTTATTGCAGCATTTATATCACAATCATGCTTTACTTCACATTGGCAAAACATTATCTTATATTTAAAGCCTTCTTACTACTATTTATGTCACATATAAAACATAGTTACGGACTAGGGTAAAATCTATCTGTCTTTTGGACGCCTATCATATCATTTAGCCTTGTAATCTACTATCCTGGTGAAGTTACTCCAAATAGCAGCACAAATTGATTTACTTAGTTTGTGATTTTTTATCATCATCTTAACATTTAGATCTTCAAGGCTAATCACTTGGTTTTCGTTAATCCTTCTTGAAGATAATCTATGTAGCCACTCATTCCTGATACCTGTTAATTTATTATTTAATTCTGTATCTTTAGTCTAGATTTATTCCGGTTATTATTAATCTTTACCTTTTTACTTAACCCCCTTTGCAACCTAGTTAGCTTCTTTTGCTGCTTTGCTAAAAATTTTATAGGTTTAATTTTAACCCAGCACTGATTACTATAAAATCAGTTAACCCTAACTCAATTCCAATAGTTTTGTTAATAGTAGGTTTAACCGCAATTTTAGCGTGAACACAAAGATAGATCAAATATCTATTAGCACAATGTTTACTAATAAATAGAGCTTGTTTTTAGCAATATACAGTTTATCATCTTTTATATGAAAAGCATTACTAATTAAAGTAAAAATTGCGGATTACGAAGCTTGTTAAATTTAAAATAGTTATCAGTTTTCTAAAAAAATCCTTTAGAGGTTTTATATTGATTTCCCAATGCTTGTTGCCAAGCTATACTTAAGACATTATTAAAACATTTAAGCTCTTCTGAGTCTTATTTTGCTTAGCTCTTCCCACGGGGATGAAAATTTATTTGAGTATTTTTAAGTTCCCTTAAATCAGTTTTTAAATAGCGTTGGGTGGCTGATAAAGAGGCGTGTCCTAAAAGTTCCTGGATGGTTCTTAGATCTACTCCTTTATTAAGCAAATGTGTGGCAAATGAATGACGCAAGGCATGCGGGGTAAAAGTTTCATCTAAATTAAGCTCACCTCTAATAGTTTCTACAATTCTTTGGATGATGCGAGGATTTAATTTTTCACCACGTTCCCCGATAAATAAATAATTATCATTTTGACTACTGGCTTTTTTGCTGCCTTTATTAGCAAAAACTTGAATTTTTGCTAATAAAGAGCTGGGTATGCAATCTATATATAGATTTATAATAGCTAAAACATTAGGTAATAAGGGCACAAGGCGCTGCTTATCTCCTTTACCATGTATAAGCAAAGTAGTACTAGATATGTCAGTGGGAATATCCTTAATTTTTATTTCTAAGGCCTCGGCAATCCGCAATCCACAACCATATATTAAACATAAGGCGGCCTGATTTCGCAATTTTAACCAAGGCTGCTTGCCTAAGGTTTTGCTAATTTCTATTACTTGTAAGGCAATATTTTCAGGCAAAGAGCGAGTAATTTTTTTTGGCGATTTTTTTAAATCAATAATTTGTAAATTTTTAATACCAGGGCTTTGGGAAGAAATAATTTTGCTATCTTGTAAATAATTAAAAAAAGTACGGATAGCTGATAATTTACGAGCTATAGAGGTTCTACTTAGGTTAAGGTAATGCAAGTCAGCTAAATAGGCCCTAAAATCATAAACATTTAAATTGATTAATTCATTTAAACCGATTTTAAAACCTAAATATTTACTTAAAAAACCCATAAAGTCAGCTAAATCATTAGCGTAGGCGATACCAGTATTTTTAGCTTTTCTTTGCTGTAGTAGTAAGCTATCTAAAAATTCTTTAAGATAAGTTTTAATTTCAGGCTCGCAATTAATGCTATTAATTTTATTATATATTTTTTCCATAACTTCTCTTAGGTTTTGCTTAGTGTTATTAGTATAGTATTATAAAAAATCATTATAGTAAAATAGTTGCTGCAAAAATGCTATATTTTAATAATTTAATGAGCAATTAAAACACACTATTATGGCAAATTTAATTAAAACTACCTTAGACGATGTGCAACCAAAAACTCTATATAAATTTGGTGATATTGTAGCTATTTACATTCCTTTAAAACTAGATACTAGCTACAGCTACCTCGTACCTGAGGGCTTACAACTACAAAAGGGTGATGTAGTATTAGTACCCTTGCGTAATCAAGAGGTTTATGGGATCGTCTATGATATACAAGATATAATTAATTTTGATAAAGCAAAACTTAAAGAGGTTATTCAAAAAGTAGAAAATATACCGGCTTTAACTGCTGAAACTATAGATTTTTTACAGTTTATTGCAGGGTATAATTTAGCTAATTTTGGTGCCGTATTAAAAATGGCAATCTCTATCGCTGGCTTTGATTTTAACCATTATGAAGAAATTTTACGACTTAACTTCCCCCTTATTAATCAATTAAAATTAACAGAACCTCGCAAAAAGATCATTGCTCTTTTGGAACAAACCAAATCTTTGGAAAAAAAAGCGCTTATTGCTAAAGCACAAGTTAGCTATGCCGTGGTCAATAGTTTGATCAAAAAGGGATTTTTGTTAGTAAGTAATCATAATAAACGCAGCTTTTCTCAAGAAGATTTTAACTATACTCCTTTAAAGCTTTATGATGAACAAATGGAAGCTGTGGATAAGCTTATAGTTTTATTTAACCCTTTACAGTTTATGGTTGCAGTACTGCAAGGAGTGCCTGGATCAGGAAAAACCGAAGTTTATTTTGAGGTGGTGAATAAAATCTTGCAAGAAGGAAAGCAAATTTTAATCATGCTACCTGAAATCGCTTTAAGCACCCAAATTGTGGAAAGATTTAAAGAACGCTTTGGCATTGAGCCTTACATTTGGCATTCTGATACTTCGCAAAAAGATAAAAAGAAAACTTGGATAGCAGCGAGCACAGGTGAACTTAAAGTAATTATTGGAGCAAGATCAGCTTTATTTATGCCTTTTAAAAACCTTGGCTTAATTATAGTAGATGAAGAACACGATAGCTCTTATAAGCAAGAAGAAGGGGTAATTTACAACGCCAGGGATATGGCAATAATTAGAGCAAAAATTCATAAAATACCTATTATATTATCCTCAGCCACTCCTTCTATTGAGACGTTAAATAATGTAGAGAAAAAAGGCTACCACCTAATTAATCTTTATAATCGTTCTAACCAAATGGTTATGCCTAACATAAATATTATTGATATGAAACTAGAGGATTTGAAAAAAGGAGATTTTCTATCTCCTACCTTAGTAAAAGCCATGCAGCAAACTTTACAAAAAGGGGAACAAGTACTTTTATTTGTTAATAAAAGAGGTTACGCCAGTTGTGTATTATGTAAAAGCTGTGGCGAGAAGTATTTGTGTAAAAATTGTTCGGTAAATTTAGTAGAGCATAAAAATAAAAAGACCTTGGTTTGCCATCACTGCGGTTATATTATGAACTTTATTAATAAATGTAAAAGCTGTAGTGAAGAAAACGTATTAATCTCTTTAGGAATGGGTATAGAAAAAATCTTTGAGGAAGTTTCAAAAAAATTTAGTGATAAAAATGTGGTTATGCTTTCAAGTGATACTATGAGTTCGCAAAAAAAAGCCCAGGAAATTATTAATAATATTCATGCTTTAAAATACAATATTTTAATTGGTACTCAAATTATTTCCAAAGGCTATAATTTTGCTAAATTAACTTTGGTAGGAATTATAGATGGGGATTTTATGTATTCTTTAGATTTAAAAGCTAATGAAAAAGCCTGGCAAATGCTTTATCAGGTTTCAGGTAGATCAGGAAGGGATGTAACGGAAGGAAAGGTATTTTTACAAAGTTATACCCCCAATAACTCCTTACTTCAATCATTAGCTATGTTAGATTACAAATTATTTGTAGAAAAAGAAAAAGAGCTGCGGAAAAGGTTGGGATTTCCCCCCTTTGGTAAATTGGTAGGAATTATTGTATCTTCTAAAAATCAGGAATTTTTAGAAGAATATTGTCAATATATAGTAAGTTTACAGCCCTCTTTAGAAGGGGTAGAGATTTTAGGTCCAACTCCTGCCCCCATTTATTTGTTAAGAAACTTTTACCGTAAAAGGTTTTTAGTCAAAGCTGCTTTAGGTATTAACTTACAAAAATTTGTAAAAAGTTGGCTTTTGCGACATAAAGCACCATCAAATATTAAATTACAAATTGACGTAGATCCTATAAGCTTTTATTAAATTATATAAGGCTTACCTTTTTAACTAGGTGACCTTAATAAAGAAAAAATAAAGAAAAAATTAAGTTAGATAATGTCTTACTAAGTGGTTAGAAGCTTACACAATAAGAATGCTTATATTAACACTTTTTGTCAGTATTAATTAATAGTATGAAATATTAAGAGAGAACCCTTAGGCGTTAATAGGGGTAATAATAAGTTTAAACATCCTATGTAGTTGAGCAGTTGGTATAATATAAAAATTTTACCTATTTCCCCTTAATCCAAGCTGATCTAAGCTTAACTGAATTAAGGGATTTACATTTTTCTTAATAAAAATATAAATGATTACTTGAGTTTTTATGAAAAAATAGTTTATAATTAGCTCAAGATAACTCAAACTTTACTTATTAAGTCATGCCTCAATGCAAATATCCCAAGAAAGATCTATTAAAAAATATAGCCAAGCTCTTTTAGACTTAGCTATCCAGCGCAATTTAGAAACCAAATTAGCAGCTGATATGCTGAAGCTAAAAGGCTTTTTTACCGAACTTAAAACTAACCAAGTTGCAGCTAATTCTTCTTTAAGCTATAGTAAAAGGTTATTAGCATTATCTAAAAAAAATCAATTAGAAATAATGTCTAATATTATTCAAAACTTTCGGCTAGAAGCCTTAGTGAAAAATCTTATTATACTTTTGATTAATAATAATCAATTGCAGATACTAGATTATATCGCCACCTATTGGGAGGAAATCTATTTAGAATACAAAGGATTCATAAAAGTTAAGGCGGTGTCAGCGGTTCCTTTAAATGAGGATCAATTATCGAGAATTAAAAAAATAATAAGATCTAAAATAGGAAATAATTTTTATCTTATTCAAGAGATTAATGATGAAATTTTAGGAGGCTTGATCTTATACTTGCAAAACCAAGCTTATGATGACAGTCTTAAAAGTAAACTTTATAGAATTACCAATAGTATCAAAGGCTAATCAAAAAAATAGACGTTAATAGGAATAAAGATATGAGCAATAATAATAAAGAATTAACCGAAATCATTAAAAGACAGTTAGAAGCCTTAGAAGTTGGCGTAGATCTGCAAGAGTCAGGCATAGTTTTATCTGTTGGTGATGGGGTATGTAGAGTGTATGGTTTAGAAAAAGCCTCTATAGGAGAGGTAGTAGAGTTTCAAAGTGGAGTGCAAGGGCTTTGCTTTAACTTAGAAGAAGATAACACGGGTATCATTGTGTTAGGAGAAGATCAAAGTATTGAAAGCGGTCAATCGGTTAAAAGATTAGGCAGACAGCTAGAGGTTAAAATTGGTAAAGAACTATTAGGACGTGTGGTAGATGGTTTGGGTAATCCCATTGATGGTAAAGGGCCAGTTAAAAGTGAAAAAACTAATCTAGTGGAGGTTAAGGCTCCTGATATTATTTCAAGACAATCAGTATCAGAGCCATTTCAAACCGGAATTAAATCTATAGATGCCCTTGTTCCTATTGGGAAAGGCCAAAGAGAATTAATTATTGGGGATAGACAAACCGGAAAAACTGCGCTTATCGTAGATTCTATATTAAATCAAAAAAGAATTAACGATAAAGCTAAAAGTGATTCAGAAAAAATGTTTTGTGTTTATGTAGCCATTGGACAAAAAATGTCCTCAGTGGTACAGTTGGTTAAAACTTTAGAAGATAATGGGGCAATGGAATATAGTTGTGTGGTAGTAGCAACTGCCTCAGATTCTGCATCTATTCAGTATATTGCGCCTTATGTGGGCTGTACTATAGCTGAATATTTTCGTGATAATGGTATGCATGCGGTAATTTTTTATGATGATCTCTCTAAGCAAGCAGTGGCTTACCGTCAGGTTTCTTTGTTGTTAAGACGACCTCCAGGGCGAGAAGCTTATCCGGGGGATATATTTTATTTACATTCCCGTTTATTAGAAAGAGCGGCCAAATTAAGTGCTGACAAAGGTGGGGGGTCTTTAACAGCTCTTCCTGTAATTGAAACTCAAGCAGGAGATATATCGGCTTATATTCCAACTAATGTGATTTCTATTACCGATGGCCAAATCTTTTTAGAAAGTGATCTATTTTTCCAAGGGATTAGGCCAGCTATTAATGTAGGTAATTCAGTAAGTCGCGTAGGTGGAGCTGCTCAAACTAAAGCAATGAAGAAAGTTACAGGTCCTATCAAATTAGAACTTGCCCAATATAGAGAAGTAGTAAAATTTAGCCAATTTGCCTCTGATTTAGATGCCACAACTACCAGATTATTAGAAAGAGGAAAAAGGTGGACTGAGATTTTAAAACAACCGCATAGTCAGCCTTTAAATTTAGCAGAAGAAGTGCTTAGTTTATTTGCCGCAGGTAGGGGATTTTTGGATAAGATTAATATTAGTGATATCCGCGACTATGAAACCCAATTGCAAACAGAAGCTAAGGATAAAATCTCTGCAGTTTTAGAAGATATTAAAAATAATAATGATTTAACCGCAGAAAATTTAGAAACTTTATCAAAATTTCTAAAGGAATTTACCAATAATTTTATAGAAAATTTAAAATAACAGGTTATTGAGTCGGCATGTCAAATTTACGCCATATTAAAAAAAGAATTGCTAATATTACAATCATAGAAAAAATAGCTCAATCTATGAAAGTAATATCTTCAGCCAGGTTAAATAACACTAAAGCTAATAGACAGGCAAATAGAGAATATTTTTCAAGTTCTCTATCTATTTTTAATGCTTTAATGTTATTTCACTTAGAAAGAGGAAATTCTAATAATGATCCCGTTTATGATGCTTTATTTGGAAAAGTTAATTTACGAAGGCAAATAAATCAAAATAAAGTGCATGAAGAAGCCTCTAAAGAAGTAGAGAATAACAAGTCACAGAAAATTGAAGATCCTCTTAATTTTAACAGACTTAGCCTAAATAAAGAAAAAGCTCAAGAAAACAATGAGAATCTAGGCGTAACTAAGGCAAAGCATCAAGAAAAAACCTTGTTTATTTTTATTGCCTCTGATCGCGGTTTAGCTGGCTCTTATAATTCTTTGGTTATGAAACATGTAGGAAAAAATATTAAAGCGGATTCGCAGGATTTTCTATTATTACCTATTGGTCTTAAGTCCAGCAATTATGCTAAAAAAATATTTTCTGAGCAGTCCTTTGAACAGCTATCTGAACATCTTATTGATTTAGATTTATCTTCTGATTTAAAAAAGATTAAAATGCATGATCTGCTAGGAATGGCAGATCATATTTATAACTTAGTAAAAAGCCAAAAAGTTACGGCAATTAAAGTAATTTATACTGGTTCTGTATCTGCTGTAGTACAAGAAGTTAAAGAGGAAGATCTACTACCTTTTAATTTAAATTTTAAATTAGAAAACGCAAATGAAGGATTGTCAGCTACAGACAAAAATCAAGGAGCTAATGGGCAGCTGGTAGAAAAAAATAAGAATAATCCTAAGGTTACAGGTAAAGAAAAAGATGAAACGGATGTTTTAGGTAATGGAGATAAGCAAAGTGGTTATTTTATGAATAATAAAATAACTGATGATAAAGATTTTGCTGACTCTTTAGCAGAATTATTTAAGCAGTATATAACTTTTAACATATATAGTAAAATTAGTGAGGCAATGGTGGCAGAGCACTTAAGCAGATTAAATGCTATGGAAAATGCTCATACTAATTCCACCGATTTAAAACATGTTTTAAAATTAAAGTACAACCGTACTCGCCAAGATATAATCACCAAAGAGCTTATAGAAATCATTGCCGGTAGTGAAGCTCTTTAAACAAAAGAACAATAATATTATAATTTTAATAAATATATACTTGGAGGCCAAATGGCAGAAAAAACAGTAGGAAGAGTATCTCAAATTATGGGGGCTATAGTTGATGTGGATTTTATGGAAAAAAATAAAATTCCAGAAATATATAACGCCTTAGAGGTGCAAATTGAAGGCAGAAAGCTAATCCTAGAGGTGGTTTTGCATTTAGGGGATGGCAGGGTAAGAACTATCGCTATGGATACAACCGATGGGGTGACCAGAGGAGATACTGCAGTTGATTTAGGCGGCTGTATTCACGTGCCAGTAGGCCATGCGGTATTAGGAAGAATTATGAACGTTATTGGGGCGCCAATTGATGGATTAGGGCCAATTGAGACTACTAGTTATTTACCTATTCATCGTTCTGCTCCAGATTTTATCCATCAATCCACAGCATCTGAACTACTTTATACGGGCATTAAGATTATAGATTTAATGACTCCTTACTTAAAGGGAGGCAAAATTGGTTTATTTGGAGGTGCAGGTGTAGGCAAAACAGTGATAATTATGGAATTAATTAACAATATTGCTAAATCTTATAATGGATATTCGGTGTTCACAGGAGTAGGCGAAAGGACCAGAGAAGGTAATGATTTATATAACGAAATGATTGAATCAGGGGTTATTAATAAAGATGATCTTACAAAATCTCGTTGCGCTTTAATCTATGGACAGATGAATGAGCCTCCTGGAGCAAGATCAAGGGTAGCGTTAAGTGGCTTAACAGTTGCAGAACATTTTAGGGATGAAGAAGGAAAAGACGTATTATTATTTATTGATAATATTTTTAGATTTACCCAAGCAGGTTCTGAAGTATCAGCCTTATTAGGCAGGATACCTTCCGCAGTAGGATATCAATCTACGTTGGCGACGGAAATGGGAGAATTGCAAGAGCGTATCACATCCACCCTTAAAGGATCTATTACTTCTGTTCAGGCTATTTATGTTCCTGCAGATGATGTTACAGATCCAGCTCCTGCTACTTCTTTTGCTCACTTAGATGCAATTACAGTATTATCAAGAGATATTGCAGCTTTAGGAATTTACCCTGCTGTTGACCCCTTGGAATCAAATTCTCGGGCTTTAGATCCTAAAATAATTGGTCAAGAGCACTATGAAGTTGCCTTAAGGGCCCAAAGAATGTTGCAAAAGTATAAGGATTTACAAGATATTATTGCAATTTTAGGGATGGATGAGCTATCTGATGCTGACAAATTAACTGTAACTCGTGCAAGAAAATTACAAAGATTTTTTAGCCAACCTTTTTTTGTGGCTGAGGTATTTAGCGGGATTAAAGGGGTTATTGTAAGTATAGAAGATACAATCTCAGGAGTTAAAGCAATTTGCGACGGGGAAGTGGATAATCTACCTGAAGAAGCCTTCTTTTTAGTAGGAAATTTAGCAGAAGTTAAAGAAAAAGCTAAAAAACTACAGGCAGCATCTTAATAAAATAAATAATCTTTTAGAATTTACTAAGGAGCTAGAAGATTAGGTAAGAAATAAAGGATCTAAAAAGTTATAAGGTTGATAAAATGACAAAATTGAATTTTAGTATTCTTTCCGGATCAGCTATTTTAGCTAAAGAGCAAGTAGATATGGTAGTTATCCCTGGGTTAAAGGGTGATATTGGTATTATTGCAGGCATAAGAGATTTTGTTTATTTATTAAAGCCTGGCATCATTTATCTATTTACTGATGGCAAAGTAAGTGCACGTTATTTTATTTTGATGGGCAGATTTGAAGCTAATGAAGATAAGCTAGTGGTTGATACTGAATTGGAAATTTATAATCTAGATAAAGTTGATATTGGGGAAATTAACAATAAAATTACCTCTTATGAACAAGCGTTAACTCAAGCCACAGATGATTATAAAAAAGAGTATTATAAAAAACAGAGCTTACTTTATAAGCAGCTAATTGAATCTATTAGTATACGTACTTATTAAATATTTTAAATTTTAACAAGTACTATACCCTTTAATTATAATTACTAAATTAATTATAATCCTTAGCTTAAAAGGGTAAATCTTGAAATCTATTATTAATTTTTAGTAACCCTAAGTAGTAAAACTAATATTTTAGCAGGAGCTTCAGTAAGCTTAATGCTGCTTATTCTTTTAGAACAAGCTTTTTAAATAGCATATAGAAAGATAATTATATATCTGTAATTAATTATTTATAAGCTAAACCTACTAATATAACAATTATTAAAGTTTTTTATATTAAGTTATCTAATGTTATCAAAATTATTAATTAGCTAAACTGCCTACAAATAATTAATGACTATAAGACTTGATTATTACTTAGTTTTGTAAAGACTTTTACATCAAATATATTGTTATGTATAGGGAATAGTATTATAATAATTTATACTATGACAAAATTTGTTGAATGTTGTTAAAGTAATACACGCGCACCTATACACTAAAAGGTTGTGTAGGTGATAATTTTAATTATAAGGAGTAGGAAATGTATTCAAATAAAGCAAAATATCTAGCTGAATTTATTGGCACATGTGTTTTAATATTATTTGGTTGTGGAGTTGTGGCTATGGTAGTGTTATTTGCAACGCCTGATTCTAATGCATTAGTAAATGGGGGATTTACTAATGTGGTATTAGGTTGGGGATTTGCAGTTATGTTAGGCATTTATGTATCAGGTACAATCTCAGGAGCTCACTTAAATCCGGCGGTAACCTTAGGAATGGCAATTACTAAACGATTGCCTTGGAATAATGTAGCACCTTACATTATAGCTCAACTTGCTGGCGCTTTTTTTGGTGCTATGATAGTTTTTATAGTTTATTATTCTAAGTGGGTACAATTTGATCCTATGTTTGTAAAAACGGCTGGGGTATTTGCTACTTTTCCTGCGGTTAATGATTTTTATTCAGGCTTAATTGATCAAGTAGTAGGTACTTTTTTGCTGGTATTTATAATTTTAGCAATTACTGATCCTGAAAGTGCAAACAATCCTAAATATCTTACTCCTTTATTTATAGGGTTATTGATTATGGCGATAGGCGCTTCCTTTGGTGGCATGCATGGTTATGCCGTTAATCCTGCTAGAGATTTTGGCCCAAGATTATTTGCCTTAGTGGCAGGTTTTAAAAACACGGGTTTTGAAAATTCCATTTGGATAGTACCGATTGTAGGACCAATTATTGGCGGCATATTAGGAGCTTTAATTTATGATAATACTATAGGAAAAATGCTAAGATCTAAAGCCTATAAATAAAACACTTATAGATAAAAAGTTGCTCTAAGGAAGCTATCAAAGAATAATCAGAAATACGATATAAGATACTTTAGTGTAAATAATAAGATAATTTATTTACCAGGTTTTTATATTTAATTTTTTTGATTATTCTTTGATATTATAGATATGCTAAAGAAAAATCATACTTTGATAAATAATTGATAATAAAATAAATAAGGATTAAATAGATGGCTAAATATATATTGTCGCTAGACCAGGGAACAACCAGCTCTAGATCTATATTATTTGATAAGCAAGCTAACGTAAAGGGGGTTTCCCAAAAAGAATTTACGCAATATTATCCGCAAAATGCTTGGGTTGAGCATGATCCTAATGAAATTTGGTCTAGCCAATTAGGGGTGATGACTGAAGTTTTAGCGCAATCAGGAGTTAAACCTTCTGAAATTGCCGCACTAGGTATTACTAACCAAAGAGAAACCACGATAGTATGGGATAAAACCACAGGGCAAGCCATTTATAACGCCATTGTTTGGCAAGATAGAAGAACAGCACAATATTGTGATGAGCTTAAAACCTCAGGTAAGGATCAGATTTTCTTAAAGAAAACTGGTTTAGTATTAGATGCTTATTTTAGTGGTACAAAAATTAAATGGATTTTAGATAATGTTAAAGGGGCAAGGGAAAAGGCTAATAAAGGCGAACTAGCTTTTGGTACGGTAGATAGTTGGTTGATTTATAAACTTACAGGTGGTAAAGTTCATGCTACTGATAAAACTAATGCTAGCAGAACCTTATTATATAATATAATTAAATCCGAATGGGATGAAGAATTGCTAAGCATTTTAGATATTCCTAAATCTATCCTTCCTGAAGTTAAACAAAGTTCTGAACTTTATGGGGTAATGGATAAAAGCCATTTAGGTGCAGAGATCTCTATAGCTGGGGTAGCAGGTGATCAGCATGCGGCTACTTTTGGCCAAGCGTGTTTAGAAACGGGTATGGTTAAAAATACGTATGGTACTGGTTGCTTTATGCTTTTAAATATTGGTAAGCAAGCAATTATTACTCCTGATAAATTATTAACAACCATTGCATGGTCAAGGAAAGATACAGTAACTTACGCTTTAGAAGGTAGTGTGTTTATAGGAGGTGCCGTAGTACAATGGTTGAGAGATGGCTTAGAAATTATTAGAAAAAGTGAAGACGTAGAGCCTTTAGCTGCAACAGTTGAAGATAGTGGAGGAGTTTATTTGGTGCCTGCCTTTGTGGGATTAGGTGCACCTCATTGGGATTCTTATGCTCGGGGCACTATGATTGGGATCACCAGAAATACTTCTAAAGCTCATATAGCTAGAGCCGCTTTAGATAGTATTGCTTTGCAAACTTCTGATATTTTATTTACCATGGAGCGTGCTTCAGGTATTAAAATTAAGGAATTAAGAGTGGATGGTGGTGCAAGTCGTAATAACGCTTTAATGCAATTTCAAGCAGATATTTTAGATGTTAATATTGTAAGACCTAAAATCGTTGAAACTACAGCTTTAGGAGCAGCTTACTTAGCAGGATTAGCCGTTGGGTTTTGGCAAAGTGCTGATGAAATTGTTTCTTTATGGCAAAAAGATGTGTCTTTTGAACCAAAAATGAAAGCCTCAAAAAGAGATGAAATTCTTGAGCAATGGAATAAAGCTGTAGGCAGATCAAAAGATTGGATAGCTCATAACGTATCCAAAGATAAGATTGCATAAATCTAATAATCATAGTATTATTAGATAAATTTTAAATTGAGCGCCTTTTAAATTTTAAGAGACGCTCAATTTATTAAAGCAGCTTTAAAAGATATTAATTTTTATATATTTTATTTAACTTATAGCTAAACAAAATAACCTTATGTTAGTTAGTTTAAAACAATGGATTACAGGTGATGATAAAAAGAGAAGAAATTATTTCTGCAGTAAAGAGCAATCCTAATTTTGATGTGATAATTATAGGAGGGGGTGCGGTAGGGTTAGGTGCAGGAGTTGATGCAAGCGCTAGAGGTTATAAAACTTTAGTTATTGAAAAATTTGATTTCGCTAAAGGGACCTCTTCACGTTCTACTAAGCTTTTACATGGAGGGGTGAGATATTTAGCTCAATTAAACTTTCATCTAGTAAGGGATTCTCTTAAAGAAAAAGAAAGATTGTATAATAATGCGCCTCATTTAACTAAAGATTGTGAATTTATTATACCTTGTTATAGTCTTTTTGATTTAGGATTTTATAGGGCTGGATTATTTGTATATGATGTTCTGGCGGGTTACCCTAAAGGTCATAGTAGTTCTTTTATTAGCAAACAACAGATTATTAAAAGGTATCCCAGAATTAAACAAAAAGGTTTAATAGGAGGTATAATTTATCACGATGGGATCTTTGATGATGCCAGGTTAGCACTTTCTTTAGCTGATACTATTTCAGTTAATGGGAGTTTTGCTCTTAATTATCATGAAGCAGTAACTTTAGAAAAAGATAACGGAAAAATTATAGGGGTTAAAATAAAAAATACAGAAACTGCGGAAGAATATGTAATTAAATCTCAGTGTGTCTTAAATGCTACGGGTATATTTTCTGATGAGGTAAGAAAATTAGATACAGGGGAGCATAAAATTACGGTGGAAAAAGCCCAAGGAGTACACATTGTAGTAAACAAATCATGTATTTCTTCTGAACAAGCCTTACTTATTCCCAAGACTTCAGATGGTAGAGTATTATTTACTGTGCCTTGGCATGAGAACGTAATTATTGGTACTACAGATACCTTAGTTTCAGAAGCTACAATTGAACCTGTAGCCTTAGAAGCTGAAATTGATTTTATTATTAGTAATATTAATAAATATTTAGAAAAGCCTATTGGTAAAGAGGATATTCAAACTGTTTATGCAGGTATAAGGCCATTAATTAAGGAAGAAACTACAAATACTGCTAAAATTTCCCGAGAAGAAAGAACCACAATTTCTGATTCAAATTTAGTAAGTGTAATTGGAGGTAAATGGACATCTTATCGTAGAATGTCAGAAAAAGTTATAGATTTTATGATTGGGAAAAAGCTTTTACCAGATGCTCCTTCTAAAACCAAAGATTTAAAACTAGCGGGTTACTTATCACGATCAGAAGTTAATAAAATTCCTGAGCATTTAATGGTTTACGGTAGCAATTTAGCAAAATTAGAAACAAAGGAGGGATTTTCAGAAAAAATTCATCCCTTATTACCTTATAATATTTCCCAAATTGTTTATGCAGTGGAAAGTGAGCAAGCTAGAACGGTAGATGATGTCTTAGCTCGTAGAACCAGGGCTTTATTTTTAAATAGCAGGTACGCCGTAGAAGCAGCACCTAAAGTAGCAGAAATAATGGCTAAGCACTTGAATAAAGATATTACTTGGCAAAATCAGCAAGTAAAAGAATTTACGGAAATTGCAAAAAATTATTTATCTCATTAAAGTAGAAAAATGTTTTTAATGTAATGTTTATTTTAGTAGAGTAAAAAGAGGAATTTAGTCCATCTAAATTCCTCTTTTTATTATTGCTTAATTATTATGGGTTAAAAGGAATAAGAAGATTGTATGGTATTGAATATGAGACATAGAGTTATTTAATTTTATAATTTTATGTTTATTTTTATTAAATTAGCATAAAATTGCA